>NZ_JADDOL010000009.1 GCF_016906305.1 Alloalcanivorax marinus | reverse complement strand
GGGACGTACTCGCGGCGTTCCCGGAAGGCCCCCACACAGATCCGCGTCCCGGATAAATGCCTGCCGCATCGATCTCCCGTCAAAGCGCGATGAACCATAAAAAAGCCCGGCGCGAGGCCGGGCTTGGTAGGGGTCGAAGGACTTTGCCGGGTCAGCAGGTGGCTTCCTCTTCCGAGGCGTCCACGGTGAGCACCAGACCGTCGTCGCCGACGCCGATGTGCACCTGGCCACCCTTGCCGGCCAGTTCGCCGAACAGCAGCTTCTCCGCCAGCGGCTTCTTGATCTGCTCCTGGATCAGACGCGCCATCGGACGGGCACCCATGTCCTTGTCGTAGCCTTTCTCGGCCAGCCAGCGGCGGGCCTGATCGTCCACGTCCAGCACCACCGCTTTCTCGTCCAGCTGGGCCTGCAGTTCCACCAGGAACTTGTCGACCACGCCCAGGATCACCTCGGTGGTGAGCGGGTTGAACTGGATGATGCCGTCCAGCCGGTTGCGGAACTCCGGCGTGAACACCTTCTTCAGCATTTCCATACCGTCGGAGGACTGGTCCTGCTCGGTGAAGCCGATGCTGCGCTTGTTGAGCACCTCGGCGCCGGCGTTGGTGGTCATGATCAGGATCACGTTGCGGAAGTCCGCCTTGCGACCGTTGTTGTCGGTGAGCGTGGCGTTGTCCATCACCTGCAGCAGGATGTTGAACACCTCCGGGTGCGCCTTCTCGATCTCATCCAGCAGCAGCACGCAGTGCGGCGTCTTGGTGACCGCCTCGGTGAGCAGGCCGCCCTGGTCGTAACCGACGTAGCCCGGGGGCGCGCCGATCAGCCGGCTGACGGTGTGCCGCTCCATGTACTCGGACATGTCGAAGCGCACCAGCTCCACGCCCAGGGCGCGGGCCAGCTGCCGGCTCACCTCGGTTTTGCCGACCCCGGTGGGCCCGGCGAACATGAAGGAGCCGATCGGCTTGTTGTCCGCCTTGAGGCCGGCACGGGACAGCTTGATCGCCGCGGAGATGGTCTCGATGGCGTCTTCCTGGCCGAACACCGTCATCTTCAGGTCGCGCTCCAGGTTCTGCAGCACTTCCTTATCGGACGAGGACACCTGCTTGGGCGGAATCCGCGCGATCTTGGCGACGATGGCTTCCACGTCGTCCTGATCGATGGTGGCCTTGCGCTCGTTCTCGGGCCGCAGCCGCTGCCAGGCGCCCACCTCGTCGATCACGTCGATGGCCTTGTCCGGCAGGAAGCGGTCGTTGATGTAGCGGGCACTCAGCTCCGCGGCGCTTTTCAGGGCGGCGTCGGTGTAGCTCACGTTGTGGTGCTTCTCGAAGCGGCTCTTGAGCCCCTTGAGGATGCCCACGGTGTCCTCCACCGTCGGTTCCACCACGTCGATCTTCTGGAAGCGGCGGGACAGGGCCCGGTCCTTCTCGAAGATGGTGCGGTACTCGGTGAAGGTGGTGGAGCCCATGCACTTGAGCTCACCGGAGGCGAGCAGCGGCTTGAGCAGGTTGGAGGCGTCCATGACGCCGCCGGAGGCCGCCCCGGCACCGATGATGGTGTGGATTTCATCGATGAACAGGATGGCGTTGTCCTTCTTGCGCAACTCCGCCAGCAGCGTTTTCAGCCGCTTCTCGAAGTCACCCCGGTATTTGGTGCCGGCCAGCAGCGCGCCCAGATCCAGGGAGTAGACCACGGCGTCGAGCAGCGGCTCGGGCACCTTCTCTTCCACGATCATGCGCGCCAGACCTTCGGCGATGGCGGTCTTGCCGACGCCCGGCTCGCCCACCAGCAGCGGGTTGTTCTTGCGGCGGCGGCAGAGAATCTGGGCGGCGCGCTCAATCTCGAAGGCACGGCCGACCAGCGGGTCGATACGGTCGGCGCGGGCCAGTTCGTTCAGGTTGGAGGCGTAGCTTTCCAGCGCGCTGGCCGGGGCGCCTTCGCCGGCGGCCTCGGCGTCCTCGCGCTGTTCCGCGGCCGGGTCGCTGTCTTCCACCTGGGAAATGCCGTGGGCGATGAAATTGACCACGTCCAGACGATGCACGTCCTGGCTGTTGAGCAGGTATACCGCCTGACTCTCCTGCTCGTTGAAGATCGCCACCAGGACATTGGCGCCGGTGACTTCCTTGTTGCCGGACGACTGCACGCTGAACACGGCGCGCTGGAGGACCCGCTGGAAGCCCAGCGTGGGCTGGGTGTCCCGGTCTCCATCGTCGGACAGCAGAGGGGTGGAATCGTCAATGAACTGAGTCAGGGCCTCGCGCAGCTCTTCCAGATCGGCGCCGCAGGCGCGCAACACTTCCACCGCTGCCTCGTTGTCGAGCAGTGCCAGCAACAGATGTTCCACGGTCATGAACTCATGACGGTGGCTGCGGGCGTGGTGGAAAGCCTCGTTGAGAGTCAGTTCCAGTTCTTTGCTGAGCATAGGCTACCTCACTGCTTGGTGCCCTGTCCGTCGCCGGACGGCGTCAGGCGCGTTCCACCTGACACATCAGCGGATGCTGATGTTCGCGGGCATAATCGACCACTTGCGCGGCCTTGGTTTCGGCGATGTCCTGGGGGTACACCCCGCACACCGCCTTACCTCTCGTATGCACCGTGAGCATGACCCGGGTGGCCTGCTCACGGTCCATCCGAAAGAAGGTCTCCAACACCTCGACGACGAAATCCATGGGCGTGTAGTCGTCGTTCAGCATCATCACCTTGAACATCGGCGGCCGTTTGACCTTGGGCCGTGCCTCCTCGACGGCGGCGTCGCCGTGTCGGTCGGGCCCCTCGGGCTTTTCCGGGCCCAGCCAGCCGGCCCGCGGCGCGGACGCCGCCGCTTTGCTGTTTCGAGGTGTGGAGTCTTGATGCCTGTTCATAACCTTCTCTAACGGTTGTATACCCGCTGGCGTCAGCAGGCAATCAACAAATGAGGGGTATCACGACGTTTTTCAATCCCGGTCGCTCGGGGGTTGACACCCCGCGGGCCTTAAGGAACAGTTGTTCAAAAACCAACCTATTCTAACCGAGCCGGGGGTGGTTGTGGCCGATAACAACAACTTCGCAGCCAGCGGCCAGAGGGAGCACCATGCCAACGGGTACAGTGAAGTGGTTTAACAACACCAAGGGTTACGGATTCGTGCGCCCCGACGAAGGCGGCGACGATCTGTTCGTCCACTATTCCTATATACAGGAAGAAGGATACAAAACCCTGTACGCGGGACAAAGCGTCGAGTACGAACTGCGTGAGGCCAGCAAGGGCTACCACGCGGTCAATCTTAAACCCGGTGACGTGAAGAAAGGGGAAGCCCCGTCTTCCCGCCGGCCGGGCGAAGCACGGCGGCGGGATCAGGAAAGCAACGCCGTCTCCTCGCAATAAGGAGCGCGGCGCGGGCGGGCGTGGTCAGACGCCCATGTGCTCGATCACGGCATCGCCGAATTGAGAGCACTTGAGCAGGGTGGCGTCGGGCATCAGTCGCTCGAAATCGTAGGTCACGGTCTTCGCGGCGATGGCGCCTTCCATGCCATTGATCACCAGATCGGCGGCGTCTTCCCAGCCCATGTGGCGCAGCATCATTTCCGCGGACAGAATCAGCGAACCCGGGTTCACCTTGTCCTGGCCGGCGTACTTGGGCGCGGTGCCGTGGGTGGCCTCGAACAGGGCCACGGAGCCGCCGATGTTGGCGCCCGGCGCGATGCCGATGCCGCCCACTTCCGCCGCCAGGGCGTCGGAGATGTAGTCACCGTTCAGGTTCAGCGTGGCGATCACGCTGTACTCGGCGGGGCGCATCAGAATCTGCTGCAGGAAGGCGTCGGCGATCACGTCCTTGATGACGATGTCCTTGCCGGTGCGCGGGTTCTTCATGACCATCCACGGGCCGCCGTCGAGCAGCTCGGCATTGAAACGGTCACGGGCCAGCTCGTAGCCCCAGTTCTTGAAGGACCCCTCGGTGAACTTCATGATGTTGCCTTTGTGCACCAGGGTGACGGAATCCTTGTCGTTGTCGATGGCGTATTGAATCGCCTTGCGCACCAGGCGCTGGGTGCCTTCGCGGGAAACCGGCTTGATGCCGATGCCGCAGCCCTCGGGGAAACGGATCTGGGTCACGCCCATCTCCTCCCGCAGGAACTTGATCAGCTTGGTGGCCTCCGGGCTGTCCGCGGGCCATTCGATGCCGGCATAGATGTCTTCGGAGTTCTCCCGGAAGATCACCATGTCGGTGAGCTCGGGGTGCCGTACCGGGCTCGGTACGCCTTCGAACCAGCGCACCGGGCGCATGCAGGTGTACAGGTCCAGTTCCTGACGCAGGGCCACGTTCAGGGAACGGATGCCACCGCTTACCGGGGTGGTCAGCGGGCCCTTGATGCCCACGGTGAATTCCCGCAGCGCTTCCAGGGTCTCTTCCGGCATCCAGGTGTCGGGGCCGTAGACCTTGGTGGCCTTCTCGCCCGCGTACACTTCCATCCACGTGATCGCACGTTTTGCCCCGTAGGCTTTTTCCACGGCGGCATTTACCACTTTCATCATCACCGGCGAGATATCAACGCCGATGCCGTCCCCTTCGATATACGGAATGATCGGGTGGTTGGGGACATTCAGGGATAGGTCCGCATTAACGGTGATTTTGTCACCGTCCGCCGGAACCGTGATCTTTTGGTATCCCATCTACACTACTCCCTCTGAGAAAAACCGTAGTATTCGGTCGCCGCGCGAGTATAGCACCCAGGTGGTATTCTTGCTCGGCTTCGCGACCCCCGGAGAGCGATTTCGACCATGGCAAGGCTGATTTTGTTTAACAAACCCTTTCAGGTGCTCTCGCAGTTCAGCGATGACCGGGGGCGTCCCACCCTCAAGGACTACATCCCGGTGCCGGGGGTCTACCCGGCGGGCCGGCTGGACTGGGATTCGGAAGGGTTGCTGCTGCTCACCGACCACGGCGGGCTCCAGGCGCGCATCGCCAGCCCCCGGTTTCACCTGCCCAAGACCTACTGGGCGCAGGTGGAGGGCGCGCCGGAGGACGCGGACCTGGCGCCGCTGCGCCAGGGTGTCACTCTCAAGGACGGGCCCTGCCGGCCGGCGCCCACGCGGCTGATCGAGCCGCCGGATCTGTGGCCGCGCCGGCCGCCGGTGCGCGAGCGGCTCACGGTACCGGACCGCTGGCTGGAAATCATCCTGGACGAAGGTCGCAACCGGCAGGTGCGGCGCATGACCGCGGCGGTGGGCCACCCTACCCTGCGGCTGGTGCGCTGGCGCATCGGCGACTGGACCCTGGAAGGGCTGGCGCCGGGCCAATGGCGGGAAATTACCGTGCACCCTCCGAAGACGGCGCCATCCAGCGGGCGGCCGCCTCGGCGTCGCGCTCGCGGGCCTCGACCCAGTGCCAGCCGTCGTCGGTGAGTTCCTTCTTCCACAGCGGCACCTGGCTTTTCAGCACGTCCATCAGAAAGGCGCAGGCTTCGAAGGCGGCCTGGCGGTGCCCGGCCCAGACCACCACCCGGACGATCTCCTCGCCGACGCGGATTTCGCCAACCCGATGAATCATTTCAATGGCATTGAGAGGCCAGCGCTCTCGGGCGTGTTCGCCGATGCGCCGCAACGCGCGCTCGGTCATGCCCGGATAGTGCTCCAGGAACAGGGCGCGCACCTGGCCGGCTTCGTCGCGCACCCGTCCGGAGAAGCGCACCTCGGCGCCGCTGCGGCCGTCGCGGCCCTCGCTGGAGAGGCGCGATTCCAGTGGCTCGGCGGTGATCGCCACGTCGATACGGGTCATCTCAGCCCCCGGTGACCGGCGGAAACAGGGCCACCGTGTCGCCGTCGGCCACGGCGCTGTGCGGCTCCGCCAGTTGCTCGTTGATCGCCACCATGCGGCGGGGGGTGGCGTCCAGGGCCCGGCCCACCGCCGGATACTGTTCGCCCAGCCAGTCGCAAAGGGCGGCCACCGTGGTCACCGTCTCCGGCGGCGTCACGCGCAGGGAATCCTCGCCCACCCGCTCCCGCAGGGCGGCGAAAAACACCACTTCGATCATCGCTTCAGGCCTCCTCCCGCCGGAAGTCGCCGCTGCGGCCGCCGGTCTTCTCCACCAGGCACACCTGCTCGATCACCATGGCCCGGTCCACCGCCTTGCACATGTCGTAGACGGTGAGCGCCGCCACCGAGGCGGCGGTGAGGGCTTCCATCTCCACGCCAGTGAGTCCCTTGAGCTTGCAATGGGCGTCGATGCGCAGGGCGTCGTCGCCCTCCGGCTCCAGGGACACCTTCACGCCGCTGAGCATCAGCGGGTGGCAAAGCGGAATCAGGTCCCAGGTTTTTTTCGCCGCCTGGATGCCGGCCACGCGGGCCACCGCCAGCACGTCGCCCTTGGGATGCGCCTGGTCCAGAATCATGGCCAGGGTGCGCGGCGCCATGCGCACCCGTGCCCGGGCGTGGGCGGTGCGGGCGGTCTCCGCCTTGTCGCTGACGTCGACCATGCGGGCGCGGCCCTGGTCGTCCAGATGGCTGAAGGTATCATTCACGTATTGCATTCTCCGGGACGCGGCCCCACTCATTGACGCGCACCGTGGCTGTCACGGCGGCCGGCGGTGCGCTACCATCTGCGCCCGCTGACCGATCATAACCGCCCGGCTGGAGCCTTCGATGAACAGCTTCGAACCGCACATTACTGTGGCCACCGTCGTGGAACAAGAGGGCCGCCTGTTGTTCGTGCGCGAGATGAAGGGCGGCCAGGCGGTGCTCAACCAGCCCGCCGGCCACGCCGAATTCGGCGAGGATCTGATGCAGGCCGCCTACCGGGAAACCCTGGAGGAAACCGCCTGGCGGGTGGAAATCACCGACCTGTTGGGCTGGTACATCTTTCAGCCCAAGCCCGGCGGCGGCGTCTATTACCGCACCTGCTTCCTGGCCCGGCCCCTGGGCCACGACCCGCACCAGAAGCTGGACACCGGCATCCTGGAAGCGGTGTGGCTGACCCCGGAGGAGCTGGCGGCCCGCGACGGCGAGCACCGCAGCCCGCTGGTGCAGCGCTGCGTGGACGACTACCGGAGCGGCCGGCGACTGCCGCTGGACGCCATCTATCAACACCCCTGGCCCCTGCAACGAGGCTGACGATGTCCGATACCCTTGCCCGGGACCTGCCCCGGGATCCCCGCTCCACCCGCGTGATCGTCGGCATGTCCGGCGGCGTGGATTCGTCGGTGGCGGCGGCGCGCCTGCTCGACGCCGGCTACCGGGTCGAGGGGCTGTTCATGAAGAACTGGAACGAGGATGACGGCACCGACTACTGCACCGCCCGGGAGGACCTGCTGGACGCCATGCAGGTGGCCGGCGTGCTGGGCATCGAGCTGCACACCGCCAATTTCGCCGGTGAGTACTGGGACCGGGTGTTCGAGCATTTTCTGGCCGAATACCGGGCCGGGCGCACCCCCAATCCGGACATCCTTTGTAACAAGGAAATCAAGTTCGCCGCCTTTCTCGACCGTGCCCTGTCCCTGGGCGCGGACTACATCGCCACCGGCCATTATGCGCGGGTGAGCCACGACGGCGAGCGCGGCCGGCTGCTGCGCGCCGTGGACCACAATAAGGACCAGACCTATTTCCTGCACGCGGTGGGCGGCGACAAGTTCGCCCGCACCCTGTTCCCCCTGGGCGACCTGGAAAAGCCGGAGGTACGGCGGCTGGCCGCCGAGCGCGGCTTCGACAACCATAAAAAGAAGGACTCCACCGGCATCTGCTTTATCGGCGAGCGCCGCTTCAAGGATTTCCTGGAGACCTACCTGCCCGCCCAGCCCGGCGACATCGAGGACGACCAGGGCCACGTGATAGGGCGCCACGACGGCCTGATGTACTACACCCTGGGTCAGCGCCAGGGTCTGGGCATCGGCGGCCGCGCCGACGCCGGCGACGCGCCCTGGTACGTGGCCGGCAAGGATCTGGAGCGCAATGTGCTGGTGGCCGTGCAGGGCCAGGACCACCCGCTGCTGTTCAGCCGGGCCCTGACCAGCGCCACGGTGGACTGGATCGCCGGCGAGCCGCCGGCCCTGCCCGCCCGGCTCACCGCGAAAACCCGCTACCGCCAGGCCGACCAGGCCTGTCGGGTGGAAGACGCCGGCGCCGGCCGGGTGCGGGTCACGTTCGACGACCCCCAACGGGCGGTGACCCCGGGGCAATCGGTGGTGTTCTACGACGGCGACACCTGCCTGGGCGGCGCCGTGATCGAGGCGACGCAATGACGTTCAATCACGAGCAACAACAAATGCTGGCCCTGGCGGCGGTGTTCCAGGCCGCGGTGCTGGCCGACCGCATCGCCACCCGCGGCGACGCCGACAGCACCGCCGTGGAAGCCCTGCTGGGCGGGGTCATGGCCATGGACGCCGGCGACTTCGAGCAGATCTACCCGAACCCGGCGGCCCTGGAGGACGGCGTGCGCCTGCTGCGCCAGAGCCTGGGCCGGGAACACAGCCGGGACGCGGCGCGGCCGCTCAGCTACGCCCTGGCGCTGCTGCACCTGTCCTCCAAGCTGCGCAAGAACGACGAGGTGATCAGCCTGCTGCGCCACCGGCTGATCGCCCTGCAGGGCCAGCGCGAGCATTTCGACAGTCTCGCCAACGTCACCTTCTGCCATCGTCTGGCCGGCATCTACCTGGATACCCTGGGCACCTTCCGCTTCCGCATCCGCGTGCAGGGCGACCCGGCCAAGCTGCAGGACGAGGACAACGCGGCGCGCATCCGCGCCCTGTTCCTGGCCGGCGTGCGCGCCGCCTTCCTCTGGCACCAACTGGACGGCCGCCGGTGGCGGCTGTTGTTCCAGCGCAAGCAACGCCTGAAAATTCTGAACAGTATAAAAATCAGATAATTACCTTTCACATATAAAGTTATTTCGAGGTTACGAGACCGGCGCGCGATTCCCGGTTAATTACGGTATCATTGCGCCCGCCAACGGTTTCCCATTTCAGGAGTCCCCCATGTCCAGCCTTAATCCCCTCACCGCCATTTCTCCGGTGGACGGCCGCTACGCCGGCAAGTGCGAGGCCCTGCGCGCCATCACCAGCGAATACGGTCTGATCCGCTACCGGGTTCATGTGGAAGTGAGCTGGCTGGAACAACTGTCCCACGACAAGCACATTCCGGAAGTGCCGCTGATGAGCGGCAAGGCCGCCTGGCATCTGCGCGGCGTGACCCGGGACTTCGAGGAACAGCACGCCGAGCGCATCAAGGAAATCGAGCGCACCACCAACCACGACGTGAAGGCGGTGGAGTACTTCATCAAGGAGCGCATGGCCGAGCACGACGAGCTGGACGCCATGACCGAGTTCGTCCATTTCGCCTGCACCAGCGAGGACATCAACAACCTGTCCTATGCCATGATGCTGCGCGAGGCCCGCGACGCCCTGCTGCCCAAGCTGGACCAGATCATCCGCACCATCCGCCAGCTGGCCCATGGCCTGGCCGACGTGCCGATGCTGTCGCGCACCCACGGTCAGTCCGCCTCCCCCACCACCGTGGGCAAGGAAATGGCCAATGTGGTGGAACGTCTCAAGCGCCAGCGTGACCAGTTCGTGGCGGTGCAGATCCTGGGCAAGATCAACGGCGCGGTGGGCAACTACAACGCTCACTACGCGGCCTATCCGGACGTGGACTGGCCGGCCTTCGCCCGCCGCTTCGTGGAAAGCCTGGGCCTGACCTTCAACCCGTTCACCACCCAGATCGAGCCCCACGACTGGATCGCCGAGTATTTCCACGCCCTGATGCGCTTCAACACCATCCTGCTGGACTTCGACCGGGACGTGTGGGGCTATATTTCCCTGGGCTACTTCAAGCAGCGCGCGGTGGAAGGCGAAGTGGGCTCCTCCACCATGCCGCACAAGGTCAACCCCATCGACTTCGAGAACTCCGAAGGCAACCTGGGCATCGCCAACGCGGTGATGGACCATCTCGCCGCCAAGCTGCCGATTTCCCGCTGGCAGCGCGACCTGACCGACTCCACGGCGCTGCGCAATGTGGGCGTGGGCCTGGCGCACAGCCTGATCGCCTACGAGGCCGCCTTGAAGGGCATCGGCAAACTGGAAGTCAACCGGGAGCGGCTGGCGGACGATCTGGACCTTGCCTGGGAAGTGCTGGCCGAGCCGATCCAGACGGTGATGCGCCGCTATGGCATCGAGAAGCCCTACGAGAAGCTCAAGGAACTGACCCGGGGCAAGGCCATCACCCAGGAAAACCTGGCGGCCTTCATCGACGGCCTGGCGATTCCGGACGACGCCAAGGAACGTCTCAAGGCGATGACCCCGGGCAGCTACGTGGGCAACGCCGGCCAACAGGCCCGCGACGTCCAGTAACGTGGCCCTCACCCTGCCCCGCTTCACGCTGCCCCTGGCGCCGGAGGATTTCCTGGCCCGCCACTGGCAGCGCGCGCCCCTGTTCATGCCCGGCGCCGCCGCCGGGCTGGCGCACCCGGACGCGGACACCCTGGCCGGCCTGGCGCTGGAACCGGAGGTGGAGTCGCGGCTGATCCAGGGCGCCGGCGATGGCCCCTGGAGTCTGGAACAGGGCCCGCTGGAAGCGGAACGCTTCGCGGAGCTGGGCGAGCGCGACTGGACCCTGCTGGTGCAGTCCGTGGACCACTACCTCACCGAGGTGTCGCTGCTGCTGGACGACTTCCGGTTTCTGCCCGGCTGGCGGCTGGAAGACATCATGATCAGCTACGCCGCCGAGGGCGGCAGCGTGGGGCCCCATTACGACCAGTACGACGTGTTTCTGGTGCAGGCCGCCGGCCGGCGACGCTGGCAGCTGGGCCCGGAGTGCGACGAGAGCAGTCGGCTGCGCGGCGATGTGCCGCTGAAGATGCTGGCCGACATGCCGGTGAGCGAGGAGCACATCGCCGGCCCCGGGGACGTGCTCTATCTGCCCCCCGGGGTCGCTCACCACGGCGTGGCCCTGGACAGCGACTGCATCACCTGGTCGGTGGGCTTCCGCGCGCCGGACTACCGGGACCTGCTGGCGGAGATGGTGGCCGAGACCCTGGCCGACGCCGCGCCCACCCTGTACCGGGATGCCGGCCGGGTGGCGCCGGGGGATCCGGGCCGGCTCGAGGCCGGCGAGCGCGACGCCATGCTGGAGCAGGCGCTGGGCCTGTTCGACCGCGCCGCCGCCCGCAACGCCCTGGCCCGCTGGCTGAGCACCCCGCGTCAATCGGGACTTGATTTTCTGATCGACCCGGCGCACATTCGCGCCGCCGATTCCGACGCCGTCCTGGTTCGCCATGGCGGCGTGCGTCTCCTGGTGGCGGACGACACCGCCTGGCTCAACGGCGAGCCCTGGCCCCTGCAAGGCGGCCAGCTCGCCCTGGCCGGGCTGCTTGCCCGCCAACGCCGCTACACCGAAAAGGAATTGGCCGCGGTGCTCGACGCCGACGGCCGCGCCCTGCTGGACCATTGGATGGACCAGGGCTACTTTGCCGAGCTTTAACGAGAACGCCATGGGCTTTAGTTTTACCATCATCGAAACGTCCTGGGACGAACACCGCGATGAACTGAGCGCGCTGCGCGAGCGCGTATTCATCGGCGAACAGGGTGTTCCCGAGGAACTGGAATGGGACGGCGCCGACCACGCCGCCCGCCACTTCCTGGCGCTGGATGACCAACAACGGCCAATCGGCTGCCTGCGCCTGCTGGGCAGCGGCCAGATCAGCCGCCTCTGCGTACTGGAAACCCACCGCAACAGCGGCGTCGGCCGCGCCCTGCTGGTGGCCGCCGAGGAAGCCGCCCGCGCCGCGCGCATGGGCGAGATCTTCCTGTACGCCCAGACCCACGCCACCAGCTTCTACGAAACCGCCGGCTTCAGTGTGTCCGGCGGCATCTTCATGGACGCCCACATCCCCCACCGGCAGATGTTCAAACTGCTGGACTGAGCGCCGCCGCACTGGCGGCGCCCGTGAAAATCAGCATCATGGTGGGTCTACAAAAACCACTCGAAGGGGGAGTCATGACCGAAAGCACCAAATACCTGCTGTCCGAGGACCGGATGCCCCGTGACTGGTACAACATCATGGCGGACTTTCCGGAACCGATGGCGCCGGTGCTGCACCCGGGCACCCACCAGCCGGTGGGGCCGGCGGACCTGTCACCGCTGTTTCCGGACACCCTGATCGCCCAGGAAATGACCAGCGAGCGGCACGTGGAAATTCCCACGCCGGTGCGTGATATTTACCGGCTGTGGCGCCCCAGCCCGCTGATCCGCGCCCGCCGCCTGGAAAAGGCGCTGGATACGCCCGCGAAGATCTACTTCAAATACGAAGGCGTGAGCCCGGCGGGCTCGCACAAACCCAACACCGCCGTGGCGCAGGCCTACTACAACGCCGAGGCCGGCATCAAACGGCTCACCACCGAAACCGGCGCCGGCCAGTGGGGCTCGTCGCTGGCCTTCGCCGGCAGCCTGTTCGACCTGCAGGTAAAGGTGTTCCAGGTGCGGGTCTCCTACCAGCAGAAGCCCTATCGCCAAGCGCTGATGCGCACCTACGGCGCCGAGTGCATCCCCTCGCCGTCCGACCTGACCGAGTCCGGCCGCGCCATCCTGGCGGAGAACCCGGACCACCCCGGCAGCCTGGGCATCGCCATCAGCGAGGCGGTGGAACTGGCGGCCCGGGACGAGGGCACCAAGTACGCCCTGGGCTCGGTGCTCAACCATGTGATGCTGCACCAGAGCGTGATCGGTCTGGAGGCCATGGAGCAGTTCGAACTGGCCGGCGACGACCCGGACATCATCATCGGCTGCACCGGCGGCGGCTCCAATTTCGCCGGCATCGCCTTTCCGTTCCTGGGCGCGCAGCTGCGCGGCGGCCGCCGCCGGCGCATCATCGCCGTGGAACCGGCGGCCTGCCCCACGCTCACCCGGGGGCGCTTCGCCTACGATTTCGGCGATACCGCCCACCTGACGCCGCTCACCAAGATGCACACCCTGGGCTCCAGTTTCACGCCACCGGGCTTCCATGCCGGCGGTCTGCGCTACCACGGCATGGGCCCGCAGGTGTCCCATGCCCTGTCGCTGGGTCTGATCGAGGCGCGCGCCTATCAGCAGCTGGGCTGCTTCGAGGCGGCGGTGGAATTCGCCCGCCACGAAGGCATCGTGCCGGCGCCGGAATGCACCCACGCGGTCAAGGGCGCCATCGACGAGGCACTGCGCTGCAAGGAGGAAGGCAAGGCGGAGACCATTCTGTTCAACCTCTCCGGCCACGGCCATTTCGACATGCAGGCCTACATCGACTTCTTTGATGGCAAGCTGGAAGACGGCGACTACGACGCCGCCGGCGCCGAGGCGGCGCTGGCGCAGCTGCCCCAACTGGGCTGAGCGGGAGTACAGCGATGGCGTTTTTCGACGGGCTGATCGCCCTGATCGCGGTGGGACTGACGTTGATGGCGGTGGGTTTCGCCGGCCGCCAGTACAACTGGGGCGTGGCGCTGCTGGCGGTGGGCACCCTCTGCATGCTGTCCACCATTGCCTACAAACTCTATCTGACCTTTAACTGACCCGGCCTTTCACCGAGTGGAGGCCCCGGCCTCGGCCACCAGCTCCCAGAGCCGCTGGCCGCTGTTGCGGTACTTGTCCTCGAAATCGGTGAGCGGCGACGCGCCGACGTCCGGCTCCCCCAGGGTCGCGGCGCGGCCCGCCAGGGCCAGGGCGGCGGCCATCTCCCGGGCATAGAGCGCCCAGTTGGTGCGCAGCACCAGGGTGCCGCCCAGTGCCAGCAAATGCGGGAACACCGGGTGGCCGTGCCAGCGGCGCTTCAGATGGGCGCTCTTCGGCCAGGGGTTCGGATACAGCAGGTAATGCCGCCAGGGCCGCCAGCCGGCCTGCTCGGCGAGCCGCCAGAAACCGCCGCAGTCGGTGCGCAGCAACAGCACGTTGTCCGGTATATCGAAGCGCCGTGGCGCCCGCGCCAGACGGTGGGCGGACTGATCCAGCCCCAACACCAGTGCCTGCGGGTAGCGCCGCGCCAATTGCACCGAGGAGCGCCCGGTGCCGCAACCGGAATCCAGGATCAGCGGCCGGTCACGATCGGCCACCCACTCCCGCGCCCGCTGGAACGCGGCCCGGTCGTGGTCCGCCAGCGGCGCCCGCCACGGATGGTCCAGGTGGCGGCGCACGGTGACCTCCAGGGCCGGATGCAGATCGTCCTGATTGCTGGTCACGGACCGGCTGTTCCCCACCATCAGCTCTCTCTTTTTTTGCCGGGTGTTTTTCACAATTTTCGTTTACAGCGCCCCGTGACGCAGCGGCATTCGCTACACTTCGCAGCGTGACGGAGAGCTCTCATTATGCGGTTTTTACTGCCTTTTTTCTGCCTTTTCCTGCTGGCGGCCTGCCAGGACAATCGCGCCCCCGACGCCGATTACGAAGACGACTTTCTGCTCATCGCCCACCAGACCCTGAAGCGCGACGACAGCGACTATGAACAGGACATGCGGCTGCAGGCCGTGGTCCGCAACCGGGTGGACGACGACGCCGGCGGCGGCCTGTGGATCCGCACCACCCTGCCCTGGATGCGGCTCGGCAGCGGCGAACTGGACACCCGCAACCTGGCGATGCTGGGTGAGCGCGCCAAGCCCCTGCGCCGCTTTCTGGACACCGGCACGCTGAGCCGGGTGGAAGACGGCGAAATCACCGAAACCCGCATCGCCGACCCGGCGCTCCACCAGGAAATGGTGGAGCGCTTCGGCGACAAGGTGCAACAGCTGCTCGACCAGGCCACCGCCACCGCGGTGCCGCTGCCCGACGATCCGCGGCCCGGCGACACCTGGCAGGCCAGCGCCTTCCTGGGGGGCCTGCCCAAGGTCACCGCCGACTATCGGGTGCTGGCCCGGGACGGGGACCGGGTGCTGATCGCCCTGACCCTGGACGGCGACGGCGTCACCGGCCAGGCACGCATGATCGCCCGCTGGCCCTCCGGCATGCCCGAGGCCCTGCGCCTGCACAGCAGCCTGCCGCTGCCGCAACAGGACGCGCGCCTGGAGCAACGTCTGGTGCTGATCAGCCAGCAGCACTATCCCTATCCGGTGCAGGACTGGGACGTGGATCCGATGCAGGTGGAAATGTACACGGACCGCACCGAGCGCGATCTGCGGGAGCCGCGCATCCTGCCCGCGGACCGGCGCCAGCCGATGCGCGACGAAGCCTACGTGGACACCCTGCTCGACAGCCTCGAGCAGAGCCTGTTCTACCGCCCCGATGAGCTGGAAGAGACCCGGCTGCTCACCGAAGGCGATTGGACCCTGGCCACCCCGCTGCAGCAACAGGCCAGCTTCCACCTGACCGGTTTCGAGGGTGGGGCGCCGGACGGCCTGCTGCTCAACCGTCTGAGCGAGAGCGGCGGCTTCTACGGCCTGGCCTCGCCGATCCCCTCGGACATCGGCCGCGATCTGCTGGTGCTCACCGGGGACGGTCAGTTCGACGCCGACCAGCCGGTGAAGATCACCGGTACCGCGCGCGTCTGGACCGACGGCGAACCGATGACCCTGAAGCGTGACGACCCGGCACCGGACGCGCCGAAGATTCTCGACTGGCAGGACCGCCGCGTGGACCTGCGGTTGGGCGGCGATCTGGGCCACTGGCGCGCCCGCCCCCTGGACGCGGACGGCGAGCCCCTGCCCTACGCGGTGGTCTACCGGCCCGACCAGCAGGCGGACACCTCCGCCGAGGTCTTCGTGGGCCGCCTGACCCTGGGGCCGCCCCTGGACCACCTCACCCTGATCACCGAAGCGCCCATCGCCGCCCTGCGCCTGACACCACTCAAGGAAAGCCAGCGCCCGCTGACCTTCACCGTGCGGCCGCTGCCCGGGGACGGGCGGCCCGGGCTCCACCCCGGTGGCGTGCGGCACCAGCCGTCTCCGCTGCCGGAGGTGCCGGACGACACCGGGGCCCTGCTGGAGGGCCTGACCCTGGAAGGCCTGGACGACAACCGGCTGCGGGTCACCGGCCCGCCGGGCCTGCGGCTGTGCACCCTGACCCCGGAGGACGGCGCCGACTTCCACGGCACGCCCCTGCATTTCGTCTGGGACCAGGGCAGTGTCCGCGAGGACATCGACCCGGGCTTCGAGCTGCGCACGGAAGACGACAAGATCCGCTACTTCTACGGCCGCGAGCTGAGCTTCCAGGCGCGCTGCCCCACCGAGGTGGACACCGTCACCCTGACCCGCGAGCAGCCGGGCTGCGCGCGCTTCGACGGCGAGGACGGCGTGGTGCTCGGCGACGATTGCGGCGCTATCGAGGGGCTGGATTACGCCGCCCTGGACGACACCGGCCTGGCCCTGGAGCCGCTTGGCGAGGACGACCAGGGCGTGCGCCGTTTCTGGGGCACGGTGAAGGAAGTGCGGCTGCTGCGCGCCGACGGCGAGCAGCAGCGTGATCTGCGGGCCGACTTCCCGGAGGTGCCGGAATGAGCCTGACCACCACTCCCACCCGTGCCCGCCCCCGGCTGCGGCCCCTGGCCGTCCTGCTGACGCTGGGCGCCCTGCTGCTCGGCGCCGGTGCCCAGGCGGAGCGCCGCTACTTCAGCGAATACGGCTATCCAGTGGACAAACCGGACAACGCCTTCTACTACGTGGAGGTGCCCCTGCCGGAGAATCCGGACGGCCCCGGCTATCTGTACCAGGCCCACTACAAGGACGGCGACGCCCTCTACGCGGAAGGGGTGCGCGGCGGGCCCGGCAAGGACGACCCATGGCTCGGCGACTTCCGCTATCTGTACCCGGACGGCCAGGTCAAGGAGAAGGGCCACAACGATGAGCAGGGCCGCCCGGACGGCGAGCGGATCACCTACCATGAAAACGGCCAGGTGGAGAAATACAAACCCTACCGGGACGGCAAGATCAACGGCGTCGAAAAGCAGTACGACGAAGAAGGCAACCTGCTGCTGAAGCGGCAGGTCAAGGACGGCCGCCCGGACGGCATGCAGATCAGCTACTACGGCGACGACGACGGCGGCCCGGAGGGCGGTCAGATTTATGAGGAACGGCGCTACCGCGACGGCCGCTACGACAACTTCTACAACCGCTACGACCGGGACGGCAACCGCATCGGCCATGCGGACTTCACCGCCCCCGGGGTGTTGATGGCCTGGAACCGGCGCAGCGACGGCAGTTATTCGCGCCGCGAAGCCCACTTCTTTCGGGACGATCAGGGCCGCTTCCGGGACGGTGCGCCGCAGTGGCTGTCTCTGATGGCCGACCACAACCGGGACGGTTCGCCAAGCAGTGTCAGTCTGCGTTACCCGCAAAAGAACAGCCAGTGGCGGATCGGCTTCAACGGCGACACCGTGGTGAGGCTGGAACACTGGGTCAAGCGTGTGCAGCAAGGACCGGCCATCGCCCCGCTGGGCAACGGTGGCCGCGAACAGGGCCAGATGCGCGACGGCCTGCGCACCGGCACCTGGGAAGCCTACGACGACGACGGCCAACTGGTCCGGGTCATGCACTACAAAAAGGGCCGGCTGGACGGCGACTGGCGTGAACGCAGTGGCCCGGACGGCCAGCGCTGGACCCACAAACACTACAGCCAGGACCAGGAAGACGGGCCCTGGCGCACCGAGAACGCCGACGGCGAGGTGGTCGAGTCCGGCCACTACCGCCAGGGCCAGCCGGTGGGCGACTGGCATACCCTGGAGGACGATGGCCGGGTGCGCGACGCCCACTATGTCGACGGCGAGCTGGACGGCGACTGGACCCTGCACTCCGCCGACGGCGAGCTGCTCGCCGAGCGCCATTACCGGCGCGGCCAAAGGGTCGGCGAGTGGACGCAGTACGACGCCGACGGTGAGCTGTTGTCCCGGGTGCCCTACCGCGACGGCCGGCGCCACGGCGACGTGTTCGAGCGTCGCGACGACGGTGTCCAGGTGTACGCCCGCTTCGACCAGGATCGCCTGGACGGGCCCTACCGGGAAACCACCGCCGAGGGCTATCCCAGGCTGGAAGGCCACTACCGCGACGGCCAGCGCCAGGGCCGTTTCGTGGAATACAGCGAACAGGGCCGGGTGGAAGAGATCACGCCCTACCGGGACAACCAGCCGGACGGCGAAGGCTGGATCCGCGACCGCCAGGGCAAGCTGGTACCGGCGCGCTGGGAACAGGGGCGGCTGGTGTCGCCCTCCCGGTCTTCCGGGCGCCCGGGCACGCCACCGTGAGCGGCCCGGCGCTCTGTTGATCCCGCCGGGGTTGGGGCTATGATGGCTTTTCCCGCGCTTTTTTCAGCCAAAGGAATGCTGATCATGGCCCCTGCCCGCTCCGTCCCCGCGCACCGGTCGCCGCCGCTGAAATGGCTGGCGCTGGCGATCCTGGCCGCCTCAATGTGCGTTCTGCTCGCCCTGCCCCGCACCGGCCAGGCCCAGGCCCTGTCGATCCATGTAATCCAGCGCGCCGACGCCCAGGCCCTGGTGCCGGTGATCCGCCCCCTGCTCCCCGAGGGCGGCTATGTGAACGCCTATCAGGGCAAGCTGATCATCCGCACCAGCAGCGCCAACTTCGACGAAATCCTGGCCGCCCTCGGCGATATGCCGGAGGCGCCGCGTACCGTGTCCGTGCATCTGCGCCGCCGGGCCGGCGGTGAAACCGACGGTGGCGGTGTGCGGATCGGCCCCGGCGGGGTCAGTGCCGGCGCCGCCACCGTCACCCGTCAGCGCCAGGACGATTACCGCATCAACACCCTCTCCGGCCACGCCGCGGCCATCGGTCAGGGCACCCTTGTGGCGCTCACCGGCACCCAGTATCCGGCGCTGATGAGCCTGCGCCAGGGCATCGAGGTGCGCCCCATGCTCACCGGCGACGGCCGGGTGCGGCTGGACATCGCCCAGCGCTTCGAGCGGCCCGCCGGCGGCGGCACCGCCGAGCTTCAGGGCGCCGCCAGTACCCTGATGATGGTGCCCGGCCAATGGCAGCCCCTGGGCGCCATTACCGTCACCGAGGACAGCGCCGCCGCCGGCCTGGGCGGCGCCGATCGCCACAGCGAACGGCTCTCCCTGCCCCTGGAAGTGAAAGTGGAGCTGGAAGGCCAATAGCCCGCGTCCGCTCCTTGCCGCCGCCCCGCCCTGGGGCGGTTTTCGTTCCAATGCACCAAAAAATGCCTGGCGAGTAGCGTCGCCGCGCGCCGCAAGGGCGCCCTGCCGTCCCGTATTCTGGTCCGCAAATTGCTATGGAAGCCGCGGCGCTTGTAAATTTACTAACCGATTAATTAATATGTCGGTCAGTCGCGCTAACAACAAAATTCAACAGGAGATAACGACGATGAGAAAACTGATTCTGGCTCCCATCATGGCGACTGCCGTCATGGCCTCCGCCGCGGCTCCGGCCCAGGACACCGTCAAGATCGGGCTGATCCAGCCGCTCACCGGCTCGGTGGCCTACAACGGCACCGCCGACGCCAACGGCGCGCGGCTGGCCGTGAAGGAGCGCAACGCCGCCGGCGGCGTGCTCGGCAAGCAGGTGGAACTGATCATCGAGGACGGCCAGTGCAGCCCGGCCAACTCGGTGAACGCCGCCGAAAAGCTGATCCAGCGTGACCGGGTGGTGGCCCTGGTGGGCGCCTTCTGCAGCTCCGCCACCTCGGCGGTGATGCCGGTGGCGCGCAAGTACAAAACGCCGTTCCTTACCGGCGTGTCCTCGGAGGCCAGCCTCACCGAGAAGGGCAACCCCTACTTCTTCCGCTCCGCCGAGACCGACGCCCTGCTGGGCAAGGCGTTCTCCCGGCTGATCGTCGACAACCTGGGCCTCAAGAAGGTGGCCTATATCGGCGTCAACGACGACTGGGGCCGGGGCAGCGCCAAGGCCTTCGAGCAGGAGCTCTCCGGCCACGGCGTCGAAACCGCCATGATCGAATACTTCAACCACGGCGCCACCGACTTCTACACCCTGCTCACCAAGCTGCGCGGCTCCGGCGCCGACGGCGTGTTCGTGGCCGCCGAGACCCAGGACGGCTCCACCCTGGTCAAGCAGATCAAACAGTTCGGCATCGACATGGACGTGTTCGGTGTGGGCTCCTGGGCCACCAGTGACTTCATCAAGATCACCGGCGACGCGGCGGAGGGCATCTACGCCGCCGTGCCCTATGTGTCCAACCTGCCCGGCGAGCGCAACGAGCGCTTCGTGAAGGACTACAGCGCCGCCTACGACCATGCCCCCGGCAAGTACGCCGCCGCCGGCTACAACTCCCTGAACATCATGATGGACGCCATCGACCGGGCCGGCGGCACCGACGCCAGCGCCATCGTCGACGGGCTCCATGCCACCGACTACGAGGCCCCCAACGGCCGGTACCGGTTCACCCGCGACGGCCAGGGCTACGGCTTCGACGCGGCGCTGGTGCAAATCCGCGACGGCCACACCGACGTGGTCGCCACCACCCGCATCGCCGACCCCCGGGCGGACGGCGCCAAGGACGGACAATAATCCATGGATATGCTGTTGCAGTTTGTCGCCAACGGTCTGGTGTCGGGGGCGTTCTACGCGCTCTCGGCCCTGGGCCTGACGCTGATTTTCGGGCTGATGCGGGTGGTCAACTTCGCCCACGGTGAGCTGTACATGCTGGGCGGGGTGATGGGCTGGCTGGCCACCACCGTGCTGGGCCTGAACTTCTTCGCCGGGCTGGCGCTGACCCTGGCGGTGATGGGTGCCTGCGGCTGGCTGGTGGACCGCTTCCTGATCGAGCGGGTGCGCGACCAGGGCGAGGAGCCCAGCATTCTGCTCACCATCGGGCTGTCGATCTTTCTCACCAACACCGCCCTGCTGCTGGTGGGCACGGCGCCGCTGACCATCGAGGGGCCGCTGCCCAACAAACCGGTGTTCCTGGGTCCGGTGGTGCTCACCGAGCTGCGCGTGTTCGCGGTGGCCGCCTGCGCGGTACTGATTCTCGCCGCCCATCTGGTGATCCGCCATACCCGTCTGGGGCGCGCCATGCGCGCCACTTTCCAGGATCCGATGGCGGCCCGGCTGGCCGGCATCAACACCGCCCGGGTGTACGCCAGCACCTTCGCCCTGGGCACCATGCTGGCGGCGTCCGCCGGCATGCTGCTGGGCTCGATCTATTCCACCCACGTGAGCGCCGGCGGCCTGGTCAGTCTGAAGGCCTTCGTGGTGGTGATCCTGGGCGGCATGGGCAGCTTCGCCGGGGCCATCGTCGGCGGCCTGATCCTGGGCGTGGCCGAGGCCCTGTGGGGCGGCTACATCTCCACCGGAACCGTGGACATCATCGGCTTCATCATCGTGATCCTGACTCTGATCTTCAAACCCTACGGGCTGTTTTCAACCCAGGTGGAGAGGGCCTGAGCATGAAATTCGAACGCAATACCCTGCTGGTGCTGGGCCTGATCGCCCTCGCCTTTCCCCTGCTGGTGGGCAACCAGTACCTGCTGCACATCGGCATCATGGTGCTGCTCTACGCGGTGCTCGCCACCAGCCTCAACCTGATCGTCGGCTACGTGGGCGAGTTCTCCCTGGGCCACACCGCCTTTCTCGGCCTGGGTGCCTACACCGCCGCGCTGTTGTCCCTGCGGCTGGGGCTGCCGGCCTGGGCCACCATTCCGCTGGCCGGGGTGGTGTCGGCCCTGTTCGGGGTGGTGATCGGCGCCATCACGCTGCGCCTGCGCGGCCCCTACTTCGTGATCATCACCCTGGCCTTCGCCGAGGTGCTGCGATTGATCGCCAACAACTGGGTGGACTTCACCAACGGGCCCATGGGTCTGTCCGGGGTGGCGCAGCCGGCGCTGCTGGCCGACGCCTCGCCGCTGATGGCCAAGCGCTTCTACTTCTATCTGGCCCTGGGGCTGACCGCGGTCTCCCTGTACCTGGCCTATCGCTTCGTCTACTCCAACAACGGCCGCGCCGCCGTGACCGTGCGCGAGAACCGCTTCGTGGCGCAATCGGTGGGCATCCGTCCCTTTGTCTACGCCATGCGCGCCTTCGTGCTGGGTGCTTTCCTGGCCGGGCTGGCCGGGGGCTTCTACGCCCACTACATCACCTTCGTGGGCGCCAACGTGTTCGGCTTCGCCTTCATGGTGAGCATGATCATCATGGTGCTGATCGGCGGTAAGGGCACCCTGATCGGCCCCCTGCTGGGCGCCCTGCTGGTGACGCTGCTCACCGAGTACCTGCGCGAGTTGCAGGAGCTGCGGCTGTCCCTGTTCGGCCTGATCGTCATGGCGGTGGTACTGTTCCTGCCCAACGGCCTGATGGGCTTTCTCAACCACCGTCGCGAGCGCAACCCGAGCGACGCGGCCGACGGCGCCGCCCGCGCCCAGGGAGGTCCGGCATGAACCCGACCCAACAGGACGCGCCACTGCTCACCGTGGAAGGCCTGAGCAAGACCTTCGGCGGCATCAAGGCGGTGCAGGAGATCGACTTCCAGGTGAACCGGGGCGAGGTGTTCGGCCTGATCGGCCCCAACGGCGCCGGCAAGACCACCTGCTTCAACCTGATCACCGGCTTCTACACGCCCACCACCGGCCGGGTGACCTTCCAGGGCCACGACATCACCGGCCAGAGTCCCTACCGGATCGCCCGCCGGGGGCTGGTGCGCAGCTTCCAGAAAACCAATGTGCTGAAGCCGCTGACCGTGTTCGAGAACGTGCTCGCCGGCCATTACCTGAGCGCCCGCCAGAGCCTGCTGGCCACCTTCTTCCCCACCGCGCCGGTTCGGGCGGCGGAACGGGACGCCCGCGACAACGCCGCCCGGCTGGTGACGCTGCTGGACCTGGGCGCGCGCATGGACACGCCGGCCTACCGGCTTTCCTGCGGGGAACTGCGGCTGCTGGAAGTGGCGGTGGCGCTGGCCGCCCGGCCCACCCTGCTGATGCTCGACGAACCGGCGGCGGGGCTGAACAGCCAGGAGGCCATGCGTTTCGGGGGCATTCTCAAGCGGCTGCGCCGCGAGCAGGTGCCGTCCATCGTCATCGTCGAACACAACATGAGCCTGGTGATGGACGTCAGCGACCGGGTCATGGTGATGGACTTCGGGCGCAAACTGGCCGAGGGCAAGCCGGCCGAGGTGAAAAGCAACCCACAGGTGGTGGAAGCCTATCTGGGGAGGGCACGGGCATGACCGCGAGCAATCACAAAACCTTGTTGCAGGTGCGCGACCTGCACGTGGCCTACGGCAAGATCGCCGCCCTGCACGGCGTGGATCTGGCGGTGGGCGAAGGCGAAACCGTGGCGCTGATCGGCGCCAACGGCGCCGGCAAGAGCACCATCCTGCGGGCCATCTCCGGCCTGCTTAAGCCGAGCCGGGGCAGCATCGTCTGGGACGGCGACGAGATCGCCGGCCGGCCCGCCGAGAAGGTGGTGGCCGCCGGCATCGCCCACTGCCCCGAGGAGCGCCACGTCTGGCCGGCCATGACGGTACGCGAAAACCTGATCCTGGGCGCGTTCCTGGTGGGTTCCAAGCAGCGCGTGGAAGAGCGCGTGGGCATGGCCTTCCACCGCTTCCCCCGGCTGCGTGAGCGCTACAAGCAAATGGCCGGCACGCTCAGTGGTGGCGAACAGCAGATGCTGGCCATCGCCCGGGCGCTGATGTCCGAACCGCGCCTGCTGCTGCTTGATGAACCGAGCCTCGGCCTGTCGCCGAAAATGGCCGACGAGGTGTTCGAGGTGGTCCGCGAGATCAACGGCCACGGCGTCACCGTGCTGGTGGTGGAGCAGAACGTGCACAACGCGCTGGCGGTGGCGTCCCGGGCCTATGTGGTGGAAACCGGCACCATCAGCACCGAGGCGGACAGCGCCACCCTGCTGGAGGATCCGGAGGTGCTGAGCGCCTATCTGGGGGCCTGAGCGCGGCCCCCCTATCGATCAAGACACACAGGCGGCGCGTCCGTTGGCGTGGCTCGCCATAATTAATTAGTTGAATATTTAATAAGGAGTATTCCATGTCTGAGCAACTTCGTGTCGGCATCATCGGCGGCGGCATCGGCGGCGTGGCCCTGGCCCGGGCCCTGGGCCGTCGCGGCATCGATTTTCACCTGTTCGAGCAGGCCCCGGCGTTCGGCGAAGTGGGCGCCGGGGTGCAGATGACCCCCAACGCGGTGAAAGTGCTCAAGGCCCTGGGCCTCACCGAGGCCCTGGACGACATCGGCTTTCTGCCCGAGTCCATGCGCGGCATCAACTGGCAGACCGGCGAGACCCTGTTCCGCACGCCGCTCAAGGACACCTTTCCGCAGGTCTACGGCGCTGAGTTCTACCACGTGCACCGCGCCGATCTGCACGGCATTCTGGCCGCCGACCTGCCGGCGGACAAAGTGACCTTCAACGCCCGCTGCACCGGCATCGAGGAACAGGACGACGGCGTGCTGGCCCGCTTCGACGACGGCGGCGAGTTCAAGGCCGACCTGGTGGTGGGCGCCGACGGCATCCATTCTCCGGTGCGCGCCTCCCTGTGGGGGCACGACCAGCCCCAGTTCACCGGGCACATGTGCTGGCGCGCGCTGGTGCCGGTGGACCAGCACCCGCTGCCCTTCGTGGGCCCGGACGCCGCCTTCTGGATGGGTCCCAAAGCGCACGTGGTGACCTACTACGTGAAAGGCGGCCAGGCGGTGAACATCGTGGCCGTCACCGAGACCGCCGACTGGGTGGAGGAATCCTGGACCGAACCGAGCAGCACCGAGGAACTGCTGGCCGCCTATGAAGGCTGGAACGACGATCTGATCCGGCTGTTCAAGATGACCGACCCCAGCCAGACCTTCAAATGGGGCCTGTTCGACCACGACCCGCTGACGCGCTGGTCCACCGGCCGGGCCACCCTGCTCGGCGACGCCGCCCATCCGATGCTGCCGTTCCTGTCCCAGGGCGCCGCCATGGCCATCGAGGACGCCTATGTGCTGGCCGAGGCGCTGACTCACTATCAGGGCGACCCCGCCGCCGCCCTGCGCGCCTACGAGCAGGAGCGCCGCCCGCGCACCTCGGAAGTGCAGCTGCAGGCCCGTGAGCGCGGCCGCAGCTACCACCTGTCCACCCCGGAAGAACTGCGCAAGCGCGACGAAGCGTTCCGTGAAGCGCAGAAGAAAGACCCCAACGCGGTGGGCATCCGCGCCGAGTGGATCTACGAGTACGACGCCACCACCTGCGCCGAGCGATTCGACGCCACCGTCAGCGCCTGATCGGAGCCCAGCCATGCAAAGCGCGGATAAAAAGAACCTCTATCGCATCGGCCAGATCGTACCGAGCTCCAACATCACCATGGAGACCGAGATTCCGGCCATGCTCACCGCCCGGCAACTGATCCGCCCGGAGCGCTTTACCTTCCACTCCAGCCGCATGCGCATGAAGACCGTCAGCAAGGAAGAGCTGGCGGCCATGGACGGCGAGTCCGACCGCTGCGCCCTGGAACTCAGTGACGCCGCCGTGGACGTGATGGGCTATGCCTGTCTGGTGGCGATCATGTCCATGGGCCCCGGCTACCACCGGGAATCCCAGAAGCGCCTGCGCGAGCGCACCAAGGAAAACGGCCAGGAAACCGAAGTGGTGACCAGCGCCGGCGCCCTGGTGGACGCGCTCAAGGTGCTGGGGGCCAAGAAGGTCGTGGTGGTGGCGCCGTATATGAAGCCGCTCACCGAGATGGTGGTGGATTACATCCAGCGCGAAGGCACCGAGGTGCTGGAGTACCGCGCCCTGGAAATCCCCAACAACCTGGACGTGGCCCGCCACGACACCGCCAAGCTGCCGGACATCGTCGCCAGCATGGACTTCTCCGACGCCGACGCCATCGTGCTGTCCGCCTGTGTGCAGATGCCGTCCCTGGCGGCGGTGCCGAAAGTCGAGGCGCTCACCGGCAAGCCGGTGGTCACCGCCGCCATCGCCACCACCTACCAGATGCTCAAGGCCCTGGACCTGGAACCCGTCGTCCCCGGCGCCGGCGCCCTGCTGTCCGGCGCTTACTGAGGAGGGGCCCATGAGCGAATATCTTTACGGCGCCAACGTGCACGCCAACGGCATCCGCCAGCACTACCTGCGCTACGGCGGCAAGGGCCCGGCGGTGGTGATCGTGCCGGGCATTACCAGCCCGGCGGTGACCTGGGGTTTCGTGGCCGAACGTTTCGGCCGCCACTTCGACACCTATGTGTTGGACGTGCGCGGTCGCGGGCTCAGCGAAGCCTCCGACACCCTGGACTATGGCCTGGATGCCCAGGCCGACGACGTGGCCGCCTTCGCCAAGGCGCTGGGTTTGCGGCAGTACATGGTGGTGGGGCACTCCATGGGCGGGCGCATCGCCGTGCGCCTGGCCCGCCGCCATCCCGGCGCCGGCTTCGACCGGCTGGCGCTGATCGACCCGCCGGTGTCGGGTCCGGGACGGCGCCCCTACCCGTCCGCCCTGCCCTGGTACGTGGATTCCATCCGCGCCGCTCTGGAAGGGATGGACGCGGACGCCATGCGCGAGTTCTGCCCCACCTGGAGCGAGGAACAGCTGCGCCTGCGCGCGGAATGGCTGCACACCTGCGACGAACGCGCGGTGGTGAAAAGCTACGACGACATGCACCAGGAAGACATTCACCAGGACATGCCGCACATCCAGGTGCCGGTGCTGTTGATGGCGGCCGGACGCGGCGACGTGATCAGCGACGCGGACGTGGAGGAGATCGAAACCCTGATTCCCGAACTGCGCGTCACCCGCGTCACCAGCGCCGGCCACATGATTCCCTGGGACGACGAAGACGCCTTCTACCGCGCCTTCGGCGATTTTCTCGGCACGCCTCTTTGATTTTTCGTGCTTTGTTTTTTCGGTAAAGGAGTCCTGTCATGGCGGTCAGCGACACGCAAATGATCGACGCCTGGAAACAGGTTCTGACCCTCTCGCAACTGAAAGCCGGTGACATCGTCACCCTGTTGACCAGCGACGGTACCCACCCGCAGACCCTGCGTACCGCCCTGGTGGCGCTGGGTCAGTTGGGGGCCCGCGCCAACCGCCTGGAGCTGCCACCGGTGAACGGCGAGAAGTCGCTGAGCCGCGACCCGCTCGCCTATCTGGGCAGCACCCCGCTGAGCGGCAACCGGGCGGCCATCGCCGCGCTCAAGGAAAGCGATCTGGTGCTGGACCTGATGACCCTGCTGTTCTCACCGGAGCAGCTCGACATCCTCAAATCCGGCACGCGCATTCTGCTGGCGGTGGAACCGCCGGAGATCCTCGCCCGGCTGGTGCCCACGGAAGCGGACCGGGCCCGGGTCAACCGGGCCGCCGCCCGGCTGGAACGGGCTCGCGAAATGCACGTGACCTCCGCGGCGGGGACCGATCTGCGTTGCCCGCTGGGGGATTACCCGGTGATTCAGGAATACGGCTTCGTCGACCAGCCCGGTCGCTGGGACCACTGGCCCAGCGGCTTCGTGGTGACCTGGGCCAACGAGGGTCAGGCCCACGGCACCGTGGTGCTCGACCGGGGCGATATTCTGCTGCCGCAGAAATGCTACGTGCAGACGCCGGTGCGCCTGACCGTGCGCGATGGCTATGTGACCGCCATCGAGGGCGGCCTGGACGCGGACCTGCTGCGCGACTACATGGACGCCTTCGACGACCCGGAATCCTACGCCCTCTCCCATGTGGGCTGGGGCCTGCAGAAGCGGGCACGCTGGTCGACCCTGGCGCTGTATGACCGGGAAGCGACCATTGGCATGGATGCGCGCGCCTTCGAGGGCAACTTCCTGTGGTCCACCGGCCCCAACAACGAGGCCGGCGGCGACCGCACCGCCGCCTGCCACATCGACATCCCCATGCGCGGCTGCACCGTCTTCCTGGACGGTGAGGCGGTAGTGCGCGACGGCCGGGTTGTGGAGCAGGAGGCCGACGCATGAGCGACGATCAGGCGGTGTATCGACAACAGGGGTTCGGCGGGCGGCTGGGTCTGCACGGCCGGCCCGCGCTGCTGCTGGTGGACTTCGTCAACGGCTTCGCCGACCCGGACCGGTTCGGCGGCGGCAATATCACCGACGCCATCGAGGCCACCGTGCCGGTGCTGGCCGAGGCGCGCCGGCGCGGCTGGCCGGTGGTGCACACGCGCATCGTGTTCGCCGACGACGACGCCGACGCCAATGTGTTCACGCTCAAGGTGCCGGGTCTGCTGGGTCTCAAGGAAAGCGACCCGGCCAGCGCCATCGTCCACCGGCTTGCGCCGGTGGCCGGGGAATGGGTGCTGCGCAAGACCGTGCCGTCGGCGTTTTTCGGCACCGGCCTGGCGGCCTGGCTCACCCAGCGCGGCGTCGGCACCCTGGCGGTGGCCGGCTGCACCACCAGCGGCTGCGTGCGCGCCAGCGTGGTGGACGCCATGAGCCACGGCTTCCGGCCGCTGGTGCTGGAGGACTGCGTCGGCGACCGGGCGCTGGCGCCCCACCGCGCCAACCTGTTCGACATGGCCCAAAAGAACGCGGACGTGATGCCCTGGGCGGCGCTGTCCCGCCAGCTGGAGACCTGAATCGCGGCGGCGCCGGCGTGATGCAAATGGGGGGAACAGGCCCTAGAATACGCGGCGGCGCTGTATTTATTCACCTCTTTAATTCTTGCCGGAGTCCCATGCCCAGCCCCAAAGTCCAGGGCCGACGCGGTGTCGCCCCGAAGAAAAAAACCAAGGCCGCGGCCCGCAACCGCCCCGGTCGCCCGGAAGGCTCCAACGGCCAGGTCCGCGATCGCATTCTGGACGCCTCGGAACTGCTGTTCGCGGAACGCGGCTACGCCGGCACCACCCTGCGTGAAGTGGCCGACGCCGCCGAGGTCACCCAGGCGCTGATCAATTACTACTTCGGCTCCAAGTACGGCCTGTTCCAGGAGGTCTTTCTGCGTCGCGGCAAGCGCATTTCCGACCAGCGCCTGGAACGCCTGAGCGAACTGGAACGCCAGGGCCCGCTTCAGGTCGTCGACATCGTGCGCGCCTTCCTGATCCCCACCCTGGAACTGCGCGCCACCGTCTCCGGCCGCGCCTTTATCCGCCTGCAGGCGCGCCTGCACACGGAACCGCCGGAGATCTCCTACGAACTGCGCGACGAGGCCTACAACGAATCCACCAAGGCGTTCGTGGACGCCTTCCGCAAGGCGCTGCCGAACATCAGCGAACGGGACGCCCACTGGCGCGTGATCCTGATGATCGGCGCCTACATGTACGCCTTCTCGGACACCCACCGCCTCGAACAACTGGCCCCCGGCATCTGCCACCCGGAAGACTCCGAAGAAGTCCTCCAACAAATGACCGCCTTCGTCACCGCCGGCATGGAAGCCCCCCCTGTCGGGGTCGGACCACGATAACCCCTTGATATAGCTGGACTATGTCTTCCCGGCAGGTCGTTCAGAAGGCTTAAACAGAGGTTTTGCCGCCCTGAATGGCCGTCTTAGGACGGGGCGGCTGTCCTGTTACTCGTGCTTTTCATGCCCGAAAAGACGGCTCCAAGCAGCGAATGGCAGGTTTTGGAGGAGCAAAAACGAGGGGAATCAGGGGGTTACGGTGGTCCGACCCCAGAAAAAAGCCCGGCGGAGCCGGGCTTGGGGGGGTCAGGCTTCGCCTTTGAGTTCCAGGCGGCGGCGGTGCAGGACCGGTTCGGTGTAGCCGCTGGGCTGCTCGCAGCCTTTGAAGACCAGGTCGCAGGAGGCCTGGAAGGCCTTGCCGTTGAAGTCCGGCGCCATGTTCCGGTAGGTCGGGTCACCGGCGTTCTGCTGGTCCACCACCTCGGCCATGCGCTTCATGGACGCCATCACCTGTTCCTCGGTGACGATGCCATGGTGCAGCCAGTTGGCGATGTGCTGGCTGGAGATCCGGCAGGTGGCGCGGTCTTCCATCAGGCCCACGTTGTTGATGTCCGGCACCTTGGAGCAGCCCACGCCCTGGTCGATCCAGCGCACCACGTAGCCGAGGATGCCCTGGGCATTGTTGTCCAGTTCCTGCTGGATCTCCTCGTCGCTGAGCTCGCGGTCGAGCAGCGGGATGGTGAGGATGTCGTCCAGGGAGGCACGCTGGCGGCTGGCCAGCTGGTCCTGAACGTCCTGCACGTTCACTTCGTGGTAGTGCATGGCGTGCAGGGTGGCGGCGGTGGGCGACGGCACCCAGGCGCAGTTGGCGCCGGCTTTCGGGTGGCCGGCCTTGGTGGCCATCATTTCCGCCATTTCGTCCGGCTTGGCCCACATGCCCTTGCCGATCTGGGCCACGCCCTTGAGACCGCATTCCAGGCCGATGTCCACGTTCCAGGCCTCGTAGGCGTTGATCCACGGCATGCCTTTCATGTCGCCCTTGCGAGCCATCGGGCCGGCTTCCATGGAGGTGTGGATCTCATCGCCGGTGCGGTCCAGGAAGCCGGTGTTGATGAAGATCACCCGGTCCTTGGCGGCGCGGATGCACTCCTTCAGGTTCACGGTGGTGCGGCGCTCTTCGTCCATGATGCCGATCTTGAGGGTGTTGCGCTCCAGACCCAGGGCGTCTTCCACGCGCTCGAACAGCTCCACGGCGAAGGCTACTTCCTCGGGGCCGTGCATCTTCGGCTTGACGATGTACACCGAGCCGGTGCGGCTGTTGCGCGCGCCGTCGGTTTTCTTCAGGTCGTGCATGGCGGCCAGGACGGTGAACATGGCGTCCATGATGCCCTCCGGTACCTCTTCGCCCTTGAAGAGAATGGCCGGGTTGGTCATCAGGTGACCCACGTTGCGCACCAGCATCAGGGAGCGGCCCGGCAGCACCAGGGTGCCGCCGTCCAGGGCGGTGTATTCCCGGTCCGGGTTCAGCTCACGGGTCATGGTGCGACCGGCTTTCTCGAAGGATTCCTTCAGGTCGCCCTTCATCAGGCCCAGCCAGTTGCGGTACACCTCGACCTTCTCTTCCGCGTCCACCGCGGCCACCGAGTCCTCGCAGTCCTGGATGGTGGTGACGGCGGATTCCATCAGCACATCCTTGACGTGGGCCGGGTCCTCGGCGCCGATCGGGTGCTGGTCGTCCACCTGGATTTCCGCGTGCAGGTTGTTGTGCTTGAGCAGCACGCCGTCCGGCTTGGCGGCATCGCCCCGGTAGCCCTGCAGCTGGCTCTCGTCCTTCAGGCCGGATTCACCGTCCTTGAGGCGCACCACCAGTTTGCCGTCCTGGATCGCATAGCCGGTGCTGTCCTTGTGGGAGCCGCTGGCCAGCGGGAAGTATTTGTCGAGGAAATCCCGGGCGTAGGCAATCACCTTGTCGCCGCGTTTGGGATTGTAGGCGCCGCCTTTCTCGGCACCGCCTTCGTCGGAAATCATGTCGGTGCCGTACAGGGCATCGTAGAGGCTGCCCCAGCGGGCGTTGGCCGCGTTCAGGGCGAAGCGGGCGTTGCGCACCGGCACCACCAGCTGCGGGCCGGCGATGTGGGCGAATTCCTCGTCCACGTTCCGGGTGCCCACTTTGAAGTCACCGCCTTCGGGGAGCAGGTAGTCCAGCTCCTGCAGAAAGGTTTTGTACTCCGCCGGATCGATCGTTTGACCCTTGCGATCCAGGTGCCAGGCGTCGATCTTTTTCTGGATGTCCTCGCGCTTGGCGAGCAGCGCCTTGTTGCGCGGCGCCAGGTCGGCGAGGATTTTTTCCAGCTCGGCCCAGACGTGCTCCGGATCCACGCCGGTGCCCGGGGCGATCTCGTTGGCCACCAGATCATGGAGTTCTTTAGCGACGTCCAGGCCGCCTTTTTGGATGCGATCGGTCATGTGCTCCTACCTTTCAGGTCGAGAGTCGATACGAGGCCAGGGCAACGCGTGCTGGCCGGAAAGCGGCGGCATTTTACCGGAAACCCCGCCGTGAATCATGCGGTGGGACGCCGCCGTCGTGACGCATCGGTCACGGAAAATGAACGATCACCGTCGATCGTTATTGGAACAGGTTGACCACGTCCAGCCGGTGCGCGGCGGCGCCGCCGCGCTGCTGGCCGTCCTCCAGGTGTTCGAAGTCGAACAGGCGGGTATCGGCGAGCTGCGACGGCGCCACGTTGCCGATCGCCGAGAAGATGTTCTCGATGCGCCCGGGGAACCGCTTGTCCCACTGATTGAGCATGTCCTTGACCGCCTGGCGCTGCAGGTTCTCCTGGGAGCCGCACAGGTTGCAGGGAATGATCGGAAATTGCTTGAAGGCGGCGAACTCGACGATGTCCTTCTCGCGGCAATAGGCCAGTGGCCGGATCACGATGTGCTTGTTGTCGTCACTGCGCAGCTTGGGCGGCATGGCTTTCATCTTGCCGCCGAAGAACATGTTCAGAAACAGGGTCTCGACGATGTCGTCCCGGTGATGGCCCAGGGCGATCTTGTTGGCGCCGATCTCCTCGGCGAAGCCGTACAGGCTGCCCCGACGCAGACGCGAGCAGAGCGCGCAGGTGGTCTTCCCCTCGGGCACCTTCTCCTTGACGATGGAATAGGTGTCCTTTTCCAGGATGTGGTAGGCCACCCCTTCCCGCTCCAGGTATTCCGGCAGCACGTGCTCGGGGAAGCCGGGCTGCTTCTGATCCAGGTTCACCGCCACCAGCTCGAAGTGCACCGGCGCCGAGTGCTGCAGATTGCGCAGAATCTCCAGCATGGTGTACGAGTCCTTGCCACCGGACAGGCACACCATGATGCGGTCGCCTTCCTCGATCATGTTGAAATCGGCGATGGCACGGCCGGTTTCACGCCGCAGCTTCTTCTGCAGCTTGTTGAAACGGGTGCGTTGCTTGGCGTCCAGGGCGTCGGCGGTCATAGAACGGCTCGGATCAGGTCACCTTGATTTTGCGGATTACGCGACGGTACAGCGGCGGCGCCCAACGCTTCAGGTAGACGCCCGCGCCCTCGCGGCCGGCGATGATAACCTGATCGCGCCCGCGCTGCACGGCCTCCACCAGTTTGCGGGCGCACTCCGCCGGGTCCATGCCGTTGGCCTGGGCGTCGTCCAGGGTGCCCTGCTCGCTGCCGTCGCCCACCAGTGCATTGTAGGACAACCGGGTATGAATAAAGCCGGGCAGCACCAGGGTCACCCGCACGCCATTGTCGTATTCCTCCGCGCGCAGCGCCTCGAAAAAGCCGTGCAGGGCGTGTTTGCTGGCGCTGTAGGCGGACCGCTTGGGAGTGGGCAGCTCGCCCACCAGGGAGGTGACCACCACGAAGCGGCCGCCGCCCTGGCGCAGGAACGCCGGCAACACCGCCTTGGTCAGCGCCACGGTGCCGAAGTAGTTCACTTCCATCATGCGCCGATCCACCGCCAGGCTGGTGTCCCGGGCCAGGGCCCGCTGGGAGATGCCGCCGTTGTGCACCAGCTGGTCGATGCGACCGAAATGGTTCAGCACCCGCTCGGTGGCCGGCCCCATGGCCGCCTCGTCGGCCAGGTCCAGGGGCAGCACCAGGTGCTCCTCCGCATTGACCAGACCGGCGCGCACCCGCTCCAGCTCCGCCTCGCGGCGGGCGGAGAGCACCAGCCGGGCGCCGTAACGGGCGTATTCCGCCGCCGCCGCCTCGCCGATGCCCGAGGACGCACCGGTAATCCAGACTACCTGATCCGCTAACGACGACGAGGGCATGGCGGGTTCTCCTTGAACAATAATGAGTGATGGAAGGCCGGATAATCCGTATTGAAGAGCGAGAGTAGAAGGCCCGGCCCGCCCGGGCAAGGCCACGGCTGGGCGCGGCGGCGGCGAACGGGTATCCTGGCCGCCCGAGCCAGCCATCCCCAGGACATCATGACCGCCATCGCCAATCCCCAGCTCAAGGACACCATCACCCGCTATTTCGCCGACCAGGGCGAGGAAGCGCCTTCCTGGGTGGAAACCCACGGTCTGCTGTGCGCCTTCGCCGTGGGCCCCTACCAGGGCCCGGCGGACTTCGGCGAGGCCCTGGAAATGCCCCTGCCGGAGACCGTGGCGGCGGCCCTGGACGAACTGCGCGCGCGCCTGCTCACCGACACCCTGGCCGGCGAGCGCATCACCCTGCCCTGCCTGCTGGACCCCTACCAGGAAGACGACGGCAATGACCTGGCGTCCTGGTGCGCGGGCTTCCTCAGCGGCGTGTTCCTGCACGAGCAGCAGTGGTTCACCGAGGACGACGAAGACGACACCATGGCCAACTGGCTGCTGCCCATGATCCTGATTTCCGGCGTCGACGAGGATCCGGAGCTGGACGAAGTATGGCGCGACGAGAAACTGGTGCGCCAGATGGGCCGGGGCATCCCCGACGTGCTGGAAGAGATCCTGCTGCACTTCCAGGGCCCGGAAGGCTGACCCTCAGCCCCGCTCTTCCTCGACCAGGGAAAGATGCCCGGTGTCCGGCACCGCCGCCGGCGCCTCCCGCTTCAGCGTTTCGATCACGGCGCCGGGCTCGGCCATGGACAGATGGCCGGTGTCCGGGGCCGGCGGTGGCGCGGGCCGCTCCGAAGGGTCCATGTCCGCCCCCACCGGCGCCACCTGGAAGGGCCCGGTAAAACCGGTGCCGCCGGTGCGCAGAGTGCCCACGGTTTCCAGGTCGGCGCCTTCGGCGCCCCGGGCCAGGGTGTCCTTGGCAGCCTCGGTCGCCGCCTGACCGGCGCCTGAACCGGAGGCGGACGCTTCCTCCGACACTCCCCTAGCGGACGCCCCCACCGGCCGCAGTTCGCAGCGGGCGCCGGCCTGCCGCAGGGCCACCTGGAATTTGCGCGCGGTGGCTTCGTCCGCGTCTCTTTTGACCGTTCTCGGGCCACCCCCGAGCAATTGCCGCGCCTTGCCGTCCGGCATTTTGAACAGCCGCGCCAGGCGCGCCGCCACCTGCTCCGGGTCCGCGCCACCCAGCGTTTCGCCGGTCACCACCACGTGAAATCGGTTGTCGTCGTTCATGCCTGCTTTCCCGCTGTCTCGATGTTGCGTTAGCCCCGCCATTGCTCGGCGGCGTGTTCCGCCAGGGCGGCGATGGTGCGCGACGGATTGAGCCCCAGGGCCCGAGGCACCGTGGCGCCGTCCACCACGAACAGCCCCGGATAGTTGAACACTTCTCCGGCGTGGTTCACCACGCCCTGCTTCACGGTGTTGGCCATATTGCAGCCGCCCAGCGGGTGGGGCGTGACCAGGTTGCGGAACCAGCGCCAGGTGGCCGGCGTCATCGCCCGGCCGCCGGTGGCCTCGGTGAGCCGCAGGTGCCGGTCGGCCAGCCCCTGCACCGCTTTTTCGGCGAACCGGTAATCCCACTTCAGACGCAGCCGGTCCCTCTTCCACGGCGCGTACCAGCGCCGGCCCAGGGAAAAACGGCCGCCGGGGCCGTCGATGGCCTGGCCGAACCACAGCATCATGCCGGCGAAGGGATTGCTGTCGCGGCCGTATTCCAGCAGGGCCGCGCCCAGCCGGGTGCGGGCCAGACGCGGGTGCCGGCCGGCCCGGTCCAGCCAGTTGCCGAGCAGGTCGGGGATGCCGCCGTCTTCCACGAAATAGCGGGCCCCGCCGTCGCTGCCGTCCAGGTAATCAATGGCCGAGGTGATGGTGGGTCCGCGGGTGGGGGCGATGTCCCGGTCCGGGTAAAACGCTGGCGTCATGAAGTCGCCGTTGCTGGTCCAGCCCCGGCCCAGGGCGCGGCTCAGGCGCGGCAGGGTTTTGTACTGGTCGCGGCAACGCAGCAGCAGTTCCGTGGAGCCCACGCTGCCGGCGGCGACGATCACCCGGCGCGCACGCAGTCGGCGCCAGGCGCGGGCATCCAGGTCGCGCACGCCGATTTCGTAGTCGCCGCCTTCCATCGGCCGGATCCAGCGCACCTGCTGCAGCGGGCGCACGTCGGCGCCCTTCTGCTCGGCGCGGGCCAGATAATTCAGATCCAGGGTGTTCTTGGCCTGCACCGGGCAACCCAGGTCGCAGTTGCCGCAGTGCACGCAGGTGCCCTGCCGCTGGCCCTGTTCATTGGTCCAGGGTTTGCTGTGGCGGTAGTCGAAGGCGTCGTCCAGGCCGGCGTGCCAGTCCGGGTCGAAGGTGACGGCCTGGGGCACCACCCGGAAACGGTGGCCGTGGCCGAGCAGGTCGGCGGATTCGTGCATCAGGCGGGTGCGCGGGGTCCACTGCCGGTCCGGCAGGGTCTGCACATTGAGCATGCGTCCGACGGTGCGAAAATGAGGCTTGAGAGTGGCCAGGGTAATGGCGTCCGGCCAGCCCCGTTCGAACACCTGGGGCGGCGGTTCGATGCTGACGTTGGCGTAGATCAGGGAGCCGCCGCCGACGCCGGCGCCCAGAGCGATGCTCATGTCACCGAAGTAGCGGAAATCCAGCCAGCCGTTCTGCCGCTCGGGCTCGTCCTCGTCCCAGAACCAGTGGTCCTGGCTGACACTGGGGTAGTCCTGCGGACGCCAGCGCCGGCCGCGTTCCAGCACCACCACCTGTTCGCCGCGCTCCGCCAGCCGGCAGGCCATCACCGAACCGCCGAAGCCACTGCCAATGATCAGCGTATTGACGCTTTCCATCCTTGTTTCCCCCTGTCCATGGTGATCCCAAAAGGCGGTTTGCCGCCCGTTATTATTCCGTTCAGGATGCCGGCAGGTTAGCAGATCGCCGCCGCGCCGCGCAGCCGCCGCGCAGCTAGACCAGGGCGGCGGCTTTGATCTGGGCGTAGACGGTGCTGCCCGGGCGCAGATCCAGGCTGTCCCGGGACAGGGTGGACAGCCGCGCCAGCAGCCACTGCCCTTCGCAGTCCAGGCGCACCAGGCATTGCCCGTGGCCCAGGTCGCGCAGCCCGTCCACCCGGGCGGGCAGAATGTTGAGCACGCTGGAATCGCGGGCGGCGGTGAGGGTCAGGCTCACGTCCCGGGCCGCCACCTTGAGGCGTGGCGCGTCGCCCCGGGGGCCGTCGGCGGGCAGACGCAGCACCCGCTCGCCCAGGGCCAGTTCCAGCAGATGGTGTTGGGGATCGTAGTGGCGGTGACGGGTGTGCAGCACCACCGCCGCCTGGCCACCGGCGGCCAGGGGACCGTGCAGCCCGGCCAGCCGTTCGGTGAGTTCGCCCTGCTCGCGCAGGCCGCCCTGGTCCAGCCACCAGAGCTGGTCGCCCAGGGTCATCACCTCGTCCAGCTGATGGGTGACGTACAGCACCGGCAGGCGTTCGGCGACCCGGGCGATCACGGCCATCAGCGCCTGGCGGCGCTCGGCGTCCAGCGCCGACAGCGGCTCGTCCAGCAGCAGCAGATCCGGTTCGGTGAGCAGGGCCCGGGCCAGGGCCACGCGCTGGGCCTCGCCGCCGGAAAGGCCGGCCACGCCCCGCGTCAGCAGCGGCTGCAATTCGGTCAGGGCCACCACCTCCCGCCAGCGGCCGGCGTCGGCGCCGGAGCGGCGGGCGGCGAAGCGCAGGTTGCCGGCCACGTCCAGGTGAGGAAACAGGGTCGGTTTTTGCAGCATCAGCCCCACCGGACGGCGGTGCGCCGGCAGACTGCCGCCCTCGTCCTGCCACACCTGATCGCCGAAGCGGATCAGCCCCTGGCAGGGCTGCAACCCCGCGATGGCTTTCAGCAGGCTGCTTTTGCCGGCGCCGGAAACGCCGAACAGAATGGTCACGCCCCGTTCCGGCAACCGGCCGTTCACCGTCAGCCGGAAGTCACCGCGCCGCAGCTTCAGGTCCACCTGCAGACTCATGGCCGGCCCCCCATCAGGTCAGCGTCCCCGGCCGGCGCTGCCAGCGGAACAGCCCCCACAGCAACACCAGGGACATCAACACGAGCACCAGGGCGAGCTGGTGGGCCTGGCCGTAGTCGCCCACTTCCACGTGTTCATAGAGCGCCACCGAGGCCACCCGGGTTTCCCCGGACAGGCTGCCGCCGATCATCAACACCACGCCGAACTCGCCCAGGGTGTGGGCGAAGCCCAGCACCGCCGCCGACAGATAGCCCGGCCGCGCCAGCGGCAGCACCACATTGCGGAACCGGTCCCAGGGCGGCGCCCCCAGGGTGGCGGCCATGTCCAGGGTGTCCTGGTCGATGGCGAGAAAGGCGTTTTTGAGAGGCTGCAGCACGAACGGCAGGGAATACAGCACCGAACCCAGCACCAGGCCGGTAAAGGTGAACGCCAGGCTATGGGCGCCCCACAGGCCGGCCACCCACCCGCCGGGGCCGTTCGGGCCCAGCCACAGCAGCAGATAGAACCCCAGCACCGTGGGCGGCAACACCAGCGGCAAGGCCAGCAGCGCTTCCAGCAGCGCCTGGCCCCGGCGGCGACGGCGCGCCAGCCACCAGGCCAGCGGCGTGCACAGCATCAGCAACAGAGTGGTACTGATCAGGGCCAGCTTGACGCTGACCCAGAGCGCCTGCCAGTCCGCCGGCGACACCGTCACCGGGGCGCGACGCCGTAGCCGGCTTCCTCGATGCGCGCGCGGGCGGCGTCGCTGCCCAGGAACTCATAGAAGGCGCGCGCCTCGGCCCGATCCTTCAACAGCAAGCTCTGCTGCTCAATGGTCGGGTAAAGGTCGCCGTCCGGCAGCCACAGGCTGCCGCCGGCGCCGCGCACCTGGCTGAACGCCACGAAGCCGGCCCGGGCGGCGCCGCTGCTGACGAAGTGGTAGGCCTGGCCCACGTTCTCGCCCTGCACCACCTTGACCGACGCCGGCAGGGCCAGGGTATCCAGCACCGCCTGGCCGGCGGCGCCATAGGGCGCCAGGCGCGGGTTGGCCAGGGCGATGAGGCTGAGGTCGCCGCGTTCCAGCAGCGCCGGGCCCAGGTCCAAGCCCTGCTCCGGGCTCCACAGCGCCAGCCGGCCCAGAGCATAGACCCGGCGGGTGCCGGTCACGCCCAGGCCTTCTTCATCCAGTTCCATCGGCCGGCGGTCGTCAGCGGCCAGGAAAAGGTCGAACGGCGCGCCCTGCCGGATCTGCGCCGCCAGCTTGCCGGTGGACGCCACCGTGGTCTCGATGGTGACGTCGGGGTGATCCTTGCCGTACAGGGCCACCAGGGTTTCCAGGGGCTTGGCGAAATTGGCGGCCACCGCCACCCGCACCGGCTCGGCGGCGGAGGCGGCGACGGACAGGATCAGGCTGGCCAGCAACAACAGCACGCGCATTCGAACGTTACTCCTCGGGGCTCGGGCGTTTCTGGTCGGGGGAAGGATGGTCCCGGCCGCGCGGGTCGTGTCCCAGATGGGGCGCGCCCCGGCGCCGGGCCAGGTCGATCTGCTTTTGTCGTTCGGCGAAGCGCGCTTTCTGCTCCGCCGAGGATTCGTCATGGCAGTGCGGGCAGGACACGCCCCGCCGGTACAGCGGCGACGCCTTATCCTGTTCAGAGATCGGCCGGCGGCAAGCGTGGCACTGGTCGTACACGCCGGGTTTCAGGTCGTGGTCCACGGTGACCCGTTCGTCGAACACGAAGCACTCACCGCGCCACAGGGACTGCTCCTTGGGGACGGTTTCCAGGTATTTGAGGATGCCGCCCTTGAGGTGGTAGACCTCCTCGAAGCCCTGCTCCTTGAGATAGGCCGTGGACTTCTCGCAGCGGATGCCGCCGGTGCAGAACATGGCCACCCGCTTGTGGCGGGCCGGGTCCAGGTGCTCACGCACATAGTCCGGAAATTCGCGGAAGCTTTTGGTGTTGGGGTTGAGCGCGCCTTCGAAGGTGCCGACCTCGTACTCGTAGTCGTTGCGCGTGTCGATCACCAGGGTCTCCGGGTCGGCGATCACCCGGTTCCAGTCCTCGCCTTCCAGATAGGTGCCCCGGCTGCGGTTGGGGTCCACGTCCTCGACGCCCATGGTGACGATCTCGCGCTTGAGCTTGACCTTGCTGCGCAGGAACGGGTGGGCGTCGGTGAAGGATTCCTTGTACTCCAGGTCCGCCAGGCGCGGGTCCGCGCGCAGCCAGCCGACCACCGCGTCGATGCCGGCCCGGTCTCCGGAGATGGTGCCGTTGATGCCCTCGTGGGCGAGCAGCAGCGTGCCTTTGACGTCGTGCTGTTGCATCAGCGCCAGCAGCGGCTCGCGCAGCTGCTCATGGCCTTCCAGGCGGGTAAAGCGGTACAGGGCCGCCACCACGATGGCGCCACTCATCGGCCGAACTCCGGGTCGTGTTGGCTGCCGCCCCGGCAGTCCGGGGAGGCCGCCACCTCACCGCCCTGGGCGCGCCACTCGTCCGGCGTGAACAGGTGCAGGGCCAGGGCGTGCACCGGGCCGTCCAGTTCCTCACCGAGCAGGCCGTACACCGCCTGGTGGCGGCGCACCGGCATCTGCCCCTGGAACGCGTCGGACACCAGCACCAGCTTGAAGTGGGTTTCCGAGTTCGGCGGCACGCCGTGCTTGTGACTTTCGTTCTCGAGTTGCAGGTGGGCGACGGGCAAGGCGTCGCGCACCTTGCTTTCAATGGCCTGGGCCACGGTCATGGGGTGCTCCTTCATTACGGGCTATATTCTATGATACATAACGGTCTTTGGGTACCGCGCTAGCCGCGCGGTGCCGGGATCAGGTCCGCCCACAGGGCCTCGTCGTCGGCCTCGAACAGCGGTGCTTCCGGCTCGCCGGGGCCGTACTGCCGCACCGTGCGGCGCTCCCGCCAGGCCGGCCCGGCCAGGGCTTCGCCGCGGGCGAAGGCGCCCCAGTCGGCGCGCACCCGGTCCGACAGCGCCGCCGCTTCGGCGCCGCCGCCGGTGAGAAACTGCCCGGGCACGGTGTCGGTGACGCCGAACACGAACGGCACGTCCACCACATGGCAGGCGCCCATGGGCACGCCGAACTGATCGCTGGGCCAGGTGAACTGATAGCCCCGGGTGTCGGCGCGATGGGCGGCCTGTGCATCCAGCAGGCGCAAGGTGGGAACGCGGAACAGGCGGTCGGTTTCCATGGCGGAAAACCAATCCATGTTGCTGCGCGCCGGATCCGGGGTCACGGTGCGCCGGTAATGCGCCAGCACGCGCTCGCCGTTGCCCGGCAGGGCGCGCTCGAAGCGGCGCAGAATTTCCTCGTCGTCGTAGCCGCGCAGTTCCTCCACGCTGGGGAAGCCCGCCAGCGGCCCGGCGTACTGGAAGAAATGATACTCGTCGCGGCACACCCCGGCCATCAGCGCGATGTCCGCCGCCTCGCCGGCGGCGATGGCGTCCACCGGCAGACGCGGCAGCAGGTCGCCGTCCACCATCGGCAGGAAGTTCATGGCGAACTGCGGGGTGGTGTCGCGCAAGCCGCGCCGCACCAGGGTACGCAGGGCCTGGCCCTGGGCCTTGACCCAGGCCTTGGCGTCCGCCGCGCGCAGCTTGTCGGCGGCGCTGCCGTCGCCGGGCAGGGCCTCCACGAAGGCGCGGGTGACCTTGGCCACCTCTTCCGGGGCCAACGCGAAATCACCGCCGCCGGACTGGACGATGGCCCGCTGGAACAGCGGCCGTGCCCGGGGCGTGGCCATCAGGCTGGCGACGCTGAAGCCGCCGGCGGACTCGCCGAAGATCGTCACCTGGTCCGGCCGGCCGCCGAACGCCTCGATGTGCCGGTGCACCCACTCCAGCGCCGCCACCTGATCGCGCAGGCCAAGATTGGTGTCGGCCTCCAGCTCCGGCGCCAGCGCGCTGAAGTCGGCGAAGCCGTGGGCGCCCAGACGGTAGGCGGCGTTGACCACGATCACCTGCTGGTCGGCGGCCAGCCGCGCGCCGTTGTACAGCAACTGGGAGGCGGACCCGGCGATGTACCCACCGCCGTGATACCAGAGCATCACCGGAAAGGGCCCTTCCCCCTCCGGCACCCACAGATTCAGATAAAGACAATCCTCGCCACTCTCATCGATCCCCATGGCCGGATTACGCATCTGCAGGGACGGCGTCGGGTAGCGATCCGCGTTGTGCTCGCCGTCGCCGTCCGGCAGCGCCCGTGGCGCCTTGAACCGGTGCTCGCCCAGCGGCGGCAACGCGAACGGCACGCCACGGAATTCCCGGACACCGTCACCGGCCACCGACTGATAGCTGCCCTGGGGCAAAACGACTCGCATAGCTGATCTCCCAATGGTCCGGCCCGGCCGGAACACGTTGTTTAATTGTCGAACAATATCGCCGAACACCCGGCGGCGCCCCGGTACCATCGTTCCCACTTCATTTGGAAAAGGAGACCCTTTTCATGAACGAGACCCTGAATGACCTGAACACCGCCGCGGACAAGCTTAACAAAGCCGCGCTGGGCGCGATCAATCGACTGGCCGAATCCGGCCGCGACTGGTTCCGGACCCTGGTGGAAGCCGGCGAAAGCAAACGCGCCGAACAGGCCAAGGGCACCGGCAAGAACGCCGCCGCCCGCCAGGACAGCCCGCTGGACGAATGGCGCGTGCGTCTGGCCCACGGCCTGGGCCTGCCCACCCGCGAGGAAATGGAGAGCCTGGACAAGAAACTCAACCGCATCAGCCGCAAGGTCAACAAACTGGCCCGCGAGCAAAAAGAAGGCTGAAGGCGCCGGCCGGGCCGGGCGGCCCGGCCGATGACCCCCCCGGCGAACACTCCTGTCATTGACTTGAGTCGGTGCTTTGGCGTTTCCTGAGGGCTCCGGTGGCTTGCATAACAAAAAAGCGCCCATGGCCCACGCTGCTTCCCTGTCGTTCGGTTCCCTGACCGTCGCCTCGTTCTGGATCGAGCATCTGCTCGACGCCGCGTTGCACGCCGGCGTCGATCTCAGTGATGCCCTGGTGCGATTGGGCGTCGACGAGGCCGAGCTGGAATCCCCCCACGCCCGTCTGCCGCTCAAGGTGGAACAAAAGCTGCTGGAATACGCCGTGGCCCGCAGCGGCGACCCCCTGTTCGGCCTGCACATGGGCGAAGGCATCCGCCCCCGCTTCATGGGCGAGCTGGGCTACGCCAGCATGTCCAGCGCCACCCTGCGCGACGCCATCGAACTGCTGATTCCCTTCACCCGGGTCACCTCGGAGTTTTTCGAGCTGCGCTTCGAATGGCGCGACGACGATCTGTGGCTGATCTGGGACACCCTGGACAACACCGCGCTCAGCGGTCACCGGGTGGACGCCACCCTGGCCGGCGCGGTGGTGTTCGGCCGCTGGATCCTGGGCGAACACTACGACCCGCTGGCCGTGCACCTGATGCACGCCGACCCCGGGCGGCACGATGAATATCAGCGCGTGTTCGGCTGCCCGATCCTGTTCGACCAGCCACTCAACGCGGTGGTGCTGGACGCCCGGGTGCTGGACCGCCCGCTGCGCGACGCGGACCCGGAAGTGCACCGCCTGGCCCGCTCCCGGGTGCAGCGGGCGGTGAGCCAGTACCGCGCCCGCGACAACCTGCTCGAACAGGTGCGCCTGGAAATCCAGCAACGGCTGGTGGACGGCGTGCCGCAACTGGAGCCCATCGCCGAGCGCCTGGGCGTCAAACCCTGGACCCTGCGCCGGCGCCTGCGCGCCGAGCAAACCGACTTCTCCACCCTGCTGGAAGACGAACGCCGACGGCTGGCCTGCGACTGGCTGCGCCACAGCGACCGCTCGGTGAACCAGATCGCCCTGGACCTGGGCTACTCGGAACAGAGCGCCTTCAACCGGGCCTTCAAGCGCTGGTTCGGCGTCACGCCGGTGCATTACCGGGACCATCAGCAGGATCCTTCCGAACCCTGACGCCACCTTCCCGGCGACGATCCGTGCGCTCGCCCCGCCGCTCCTCTATAATGCGCCGCGTCCAGGGAACCTGGAGTCACTCCCCGACGATGGCGGCCGGTCCGGCGCCACCGCCGGGGAGTGATTCGGAGGCTCCTTCGCTTCTCCCGACGACTCCAAGGAGATTTTTTCATGAAAGCACCTGTACGCGTTGCTGTCACCGGCGCCGCTGGCCAAATCAGCTACTCCCTGCTGTTCCGCATTGCTTCCGGCGACATGCTCGGCAAGGACCAGCCGGTTATCCTGCAGCTGCTCGAAATCACCCCCGCCCTGGAAGCGCTGAAAGGCGTGGCCATGGAACTGGACGACTGCGCCTTCCCGCTGCTGGCCGGCATCGTGCAGAGCGATGACGCCAAGGTGGCCTTCAAGGACGCCGATTACGCCCTGCTGGTCGGCGCCCGTCCGCGCGGTCCGGGCATGGAGCGCAAGGATCTGCTGGAAGCCAACGCGGCGATCTTCTCCGCCCAGGGCAAGGCGATCAACGAGGTGGCCAGCCGCGACATCAAGGTGCTGGTGGTGGGCAACCCGGCCAACACCAACGCCCTGATCGCCCAGCGCAACGCGCCGGACATCGACCCCCGTCAGTTCACCGCCATGACCCGCCTCGACCACAACCGCGCCATGGCGCAGCTGGCCGAGAAGCTGGGCAAGACCGTCAACGACGTGAAGAAGATGACCATCTGGGGCAACCACTCCTCCACCCAGTACCCGGATCTGCACCACTGCGAAGTGGACGGCAAGAACGCCGCCGAGCAGGTGGATCAGGGCTGGTACGCGGACGAGTACATCCCCACCGTGCAGCAGCGTGGCGCCGCCATCATCAAGGCACGGGGCGCGTCCTCCGCCGCGTCCGCCGCCAACGCCGCCATCGACCACATGCGCTCCTGGGCGCTGGGCACCGATGAAGGCGACTGGGTGTCCATGGGCATCTACAGCGACGGTTCCTACGGCATTCAGGAAGGCCTGATCTACTCCTTCCCCTGCGTGTGCAAGAACGGTGACTGGGAAATCGTTCAGGGTCTGGAAGTCAACGACTTCTCCCGCGAGCGCATGACCGCCACCGAGACCGAGCTGGCCGAGGAACGGGACGCGGTGAAGCATCTGCTGCCGTAACCCTGTTCGCCGCCGCTCCGGCGGCATCCGGCGATAAAAAAGGCTCCCGTCCGGGAGCCTTTTTTTTGGGCCAGAGCCGCGTTCAGTAGCTTTGATACATGGCCGGGTCCATGCCCGCGCTCATGGAGCCCATCAGCGCGCCCAGGCCGACGAAACCGCCGAGGAACAACACCAGCAGCACCACCAGCGCCACGATCACGCCGGTGCTGTTGGGGGCCGGCTTCGGGCCGTAGTTGTTGGCGCCCTTGGAGCCGGGCACGAACAGCAGCATGATGGCGATCACGAAGTTGGCGATCGGCACGAACATCAGCAGAATCAGCCAGCCGCTCATGTTCATGTCATTGAGACGGCGAATGCCGTAGATGATGCTCATCACGGTCATGAAGATCCCCACCACCGCCACCACCAGCATCATCAGAATCATCATCGCGCCGCCGCCGGACGGGTCGACGCCCAGCCCCGCCGCCATGGCCAGCCCCATGGCCACGTACAGGATCATGGTGAGCGCCATCACATAGACGAAATAGCGCGCCCGGCCCAGGCGGCCGGCGGTCTGGAACATGCGTGGCTGATAGGTTTCCACGGCGGCCGTCCCCAGATCGGCCTCGGGGGATTGATACGGTTGGTTCATGGTCTTTCCTTGTTTCACTGACTCATGGAACACCGCGTCAGGAGGTCGCCGCCCTCGCCGGCACCACCCTGCGCAGCACATCCCCACGGCTAAGTTGTCCCACCAGCCGCGGGCCTTGCACCACCGGCAGAATCCGCCGGTGATGGCGCAAGAGCATTTCCGCTGCTTCCTGAATCGTGGCGGACACCGCCACGCCCTGGACTTCACGGCTCATGTAATCGGCCACGCAGCCCGCTCCGATGCCGTGATAATCGGCGTCCAGCGTGCTTTTCAGCGCGTCGGCCTCGGAAAAAATCCCCACCAGCACACCCCGGTCGTCGACCACCGGCGCCCCGCAAAGATCCCGCGCCAGCAAGGCTCGGGCGGCCTCGTGAACGGACATGACAGGGGAAAGGGAAAAGGGATCCGGCTTCATGCAATCCCTGACCGGTTCAGCCAAACCGGGTCGCACATCGTTCATGGCTTCATCCTTGGAAGCGTTTTTTTATAGGAACGCCGCAAGCCTACCCATAATCCCGGCGCTTCACCAGCCCGATGCGTTCGCCCCAGTAGCTGTCCGGCGCCGCCACCCAGGCCGCCGTGTGCAGGCGCGCCAGCACCTCGCCGTCCCGGGCCAGGGCGTTGAGCTGACGGCGGTTCAACCCGTCCGGGCCGTGCTTCAGGCACCGTTGCACCCATTCCTCCCGGGCTTCCGGGTCCAGGCAACGGCGACGGCGGGCCAGGGCCCGGTGCATACGGTTCAGGCGCGGGTCCACCACGGCGGCGTCGAAGGCGCTCAGCGCGCCGGGATTCAGCGGCCGAGGATCGGCGATGGCGTCCACCTGGGGGGACAGCCGCTGTTCTTCCGGCGTCAGCAGAAAACGGTGCCGGCGCAGGGCTTCGCCCAGGGCCATGCGGCTGAGAACCACCGAAGTGGGCGCGGCCAGAATCAGTGGCAGCGCCACCGGCAGCGACCAGAAAAAGAAGAACGGATCCAGCCACAGGGCCAGGCCCGCCCAGCCGACGGCCAGCAGCGTGCCCGGCGCGTGGCTGACCAGGGCTTCGCGCCAGCCGGTCTCATCGGTGCGGTTCTGCCCGCCCCAGTGCAGCGACACATTGAACAGGGATTCCAGCACGTAGCGGCTGTGCGTGAGCATGCGGATCGGGGCCAGCAGCATGGACACCAGCAGCTCCAGGCACACTGAGAAAAACAGGCGCCAGGCGCCCCCGTACTGGCGCCGTTTACCACTGAGCAGCACGTCGAGAATGGCCAGGAACTTGGGCAGGAACAGCAGGAAGAAGGTACTCAGAATCAGCCCCACCGCCCAGTGGGGATGCCACTCCGGCCAGGCCGGAAACATGCTGTTCTGCTGTTCGGGAAAGTAATCAATGGGCCAAAGGGTCAGGCGGGTGGCCTCGATGCTGGTGAGCACAAGAAACGCCAGCCAGATCGGCGACGACAGGTAGGACAGAATGCCGTTGAGAAACGCCATGCGGTGGGCGAAGCGCAGTTTCGGCGCGAACAGAAACAGCCAGGCATGCTGCAGATTGCCCTTGGCCCAGCGCCGGTCCCGGGTCAGCTCGTCCACCAGGGTGGGCGGCGATTCCTCGTAGCTCTCGTCCAGCTCCGGTTCCATCCACACCTCGTAGCCGGCGCGCCCCATATAGGCCGCCTCCACGAAATCGTGGCTCATGATCGGGCCCCGGAACAGACCGAAGCCGGACAGGTGCCGCAGGCCGCAGTGCTCCATGAACGGCTTGCAGCGAATGATCGCGTTGTGGCCCCAGTAGGCCGCCTCGCCCAGCTGAATACCGGCCAGCCCGGCGGTGAACAGCGGGCCGTACACCCGGTTGGCGAACTGCTGGAAACGGGCGAAGGCGGAGTGGGCGTTGATCAGCGACGGGCTGGTCTGCAGGATGCCGATCTGAGGCGCCAGCTCCATGTGCCGCACCATCCGCGTCAGGGTGTGGCCACCCATGACGCTGTCCGCGTCCAGCACCACCATGTACTCATAATCCCGGCCCCAGCGGCGCAGAAAGTCCGCCACGTTGCCGCTTTTGAAATTGAGATTGACCGGACGGTGCCGGTAAAACAGCCGGCCCTGCAGCCCCTGCTCCTCGCACAGCCGGTACCAGCCGGTGCGTTCCTCCAGCCACTGTTCCGCGTCGCGGCTGTCGGACAGCAGATAGAAGTCGAAATGGTCCAGCTCGCCGGTCTCACGCAGCGACTGGATGGTGGCGCGCAGGCCGGCCAGGGTACGGTCCACCGGCTCGTTGTAGATCGGCATCACCACGGCGGTGCGCGCCAGCGGCGTGGCGGCCACGGTGGCGGCGTCGTAGCGACGCACCAGGGACCAGGGGTCGCCGCCGCGGCGGCGCAGCCAGAACCCCAGCAAGGCGGTCCAGAAGCCCACCGAGATCCAGGCGAACAGCACCGCGAACAGAAACAGGATGCCCTTTTCCAGTAGATTGCCGCCGTGGTACGGCAACACCGACTGCATGCCGTAGAGCCCGGCCAGGGTCTGCGCGATCACCAGCACAATCAGGGTGGTGCGGCGCAGCACCGCCACCGGCTTCCAGCGGTGGCGGCGCGGACGGGGCGTGTCGTCGGTCACGGACCTGCTCACGAGCGCCGGGCGTAGTGAATGGAGCCGTGGCGCACCGGCGGCGCCAGCATCGGCGGCTCGGGATGATCCAGGCCGAAACGCTCCGGCACCGCCGCCATCAGGCGCTCCAGCAAGCCGTCCTCGCCGGCTTCCAGGGTCTCGTCCACCAGCCGCAGGGCGGCGCGGGTGGTGCCGGTGCCAACGGTGACGCCGGACAGCCGCAGATAGGCCAGCACCCGGCCCAGGGCGTCCTCGACGATGTTGTCGGTCATCGGGAATCTCCGCCGAGAATATCGTTGTTGACCGGGATCTCGTAGGACCAGGTTTCCGAGACGGTGTCCTCGCCTTTCTTCAGGAAAGCGCGCAAGGACAGCGGCTGATCGGCGGCGGGCCGGGCCAGGATGGAGACGCGCCAGCGATTCACCGGCGCCAGAAACTCCACGAAATGCTCGATCACTTCGCCATCGCCCTCGGCGATCACGTCGCTGGTCACCGGCGCGTTGCCGGGCACGTCCTTGAGCGGGCCGCCGGCGAAATCCACCACGATGCGGTAGGCGCCTTCCACGTTGCCGCCGCCGGCCCGGTTGCCGTCGCCGACGAAGGTTTTCACCGCGCTGGCCCGGTCACTGCCGCTGACCGTGGGCGCGCCCACCTTGAGCTGATAGTCGTAGGCCAGGGTCTGGCCCTGACGGACCGGCTCGTCCGGCGTCCAGAAGGCGACGATGTTGTTGTTGACCTCGTTGTTGGAGGGCAGCTGCACCAGCGATACCCGGCCCTTGCCCCACTCGCCCTTGGGCTGCACCCAGGCACTGGGCCGCTCATGATAGTGGGCGCCGAAATCCTGGAAGTCGTCGAAGCGGGTCTGGCGCTGCATCAGGCCGAAGCCCTGTACCTGGGCGGCGCTGAAATAGTCGATTTTCAGGTTCTTGGGATTGAGCAGTGGCCGCCACAGCCATTCCCCGCTGCCGCCGTCGTGCATCAGCAGGCCGTCGGAATCGTGCACCCGAGGGCGCCATTCGCCCACCGGCCGGGCGGTGTTGCCGCCGTAGAAGAACATCGAGGTGAGCGGCGCCACGCCCAACTTTTCGATATCGTTGCGGATAAACAGCCGGGATTTCACGTCCATCACCGCCGCGTCACCGAGACGAATGTCGAACTGATAGGCGCCGGTGAGGCTGCGGCCATCCAGCAACGCGTACAGCGTCAGGGTGTCGGCCTTGGCATTGGGGCGGATCAGCCAGAATTCGGTGAACGATGGAAACTGTTCCCCGGACGGCAGACCGGTGTTGACGGCGATGCCGCGGGCGGACAGCCCGAAGTGATTGTTCTTGCCGATGGCGCGGAAGTAGCTGGCGCCGGCGAACACCATGAAGGCGCGGCGGCCGTTTTCCGCGTCCGCGTCCGGATAGGTGAGGCGGAAACCGCCATAGCCCAGGTCCGCCGGCACCCGGCGGGCCAGCTCCTCGCTGGTGTAGGTGAAGTTGTTCTTGTCATAGGGCAGATCGTGGACGCCCTGGGCGTCCACCACGTTGAGCTTCACCGCGTGTTTGAAATACAGGCCCGGCGACATCAACGACACCTGAAAGTGGGAGCCGCTTTCGCGCCACAGGCTGTTCTCGGATTTGAAACGGATGCCCTGGTACTGCTCCTGGGACAGTTCCTGCAGGAACTGAGGCACCGGTGTCGGCGCCTGGTAGGATTCCCCGGCCTTTTCCCGGGCTTTATCGATCACGTCCTGGAAGCCGAACCCCTGGGCCGACACCTGGGCGGAAAACAGCCAGCACATCAAAGCCGGCAACAGCACCAGCCCACGACGACAACGCTCCATGTAGGTCCACCCCTTGAGCATGCAACATAACGGCGTCGCCTGGTTGGCAAGCGCCCGGCACAATAATCCGTCACATCCTATACGTCGGACAACCGACTGGCTCCCGGGCGGCGGCCGGAAACTATAAATTTTCGCAAAACGTGGGAAAAACCGGGGCCGGCGGACGCGGCCCCGGCGGCGCTCAGAGCAGCGCGCGGGGGGCGGTGATGACGCCGTTGTTGTCGGCGTAAACGTATTCGCCGGGGCGGAAGGTGACGCCACCGAACGTGATGTCGATATTGAGCTGACCCTCGTCGCGGCGCACGGATTTGATCGGCACGCAGCCCAGAGTGAGGACGCCGATGTCCAGTTTCGCCAGTTCGTCCACATCGCGGCAGGCACCGTGGATGATCACGCCTTCCCAGCCGTTCTTCACCGCGTTCTCCGCGATCATGTCACCGATCAGCGCGTTGCGCAGGCTGCCGCCGCCATCCACCACCAGCACCTTGCCCTTGCCGTCGGTGCCGAGATGCTCCTTGACCCGGGAATTGTCCTCGAAGCACTTCACGGTGACGATTTCACCGCCAAAGGCGGCCCGGCCGCCGTAGCTGAACCAGTGCAGCCCGGTGACCACGGATACGATGTCGGCGTTGTCGTCGCACAGGTCGCAGGTGACGAAGCTCATGGTTTCTCCTTTGTGAGTAGCGGATGGCGGGGTAATGGACGACGGCGCCCGGATCAGGACGCCGAACGCAGATACTTGTCCCGGTACTTGCCGGCATAGACCACGAAATCCCGGAAACGCACCCGATAGGTGCCGGTGTCCGGCCCCATCAGTGCCATGCCCAGCAGCGCCTCGGCCACCCGTTCACCGCTTACCGGCAGCCAGTGGGCGTCGGTCCAGCGGGTAATCGGGTCGACGATCTTGGAAAAGCGGATGCCGAACGCTTCCACCGGACGCGGCGTTTCCCGCTCACCGAGCAGCAGCGACGGCTGGAACAGGGCCAGCAGCGGCAGTTTCAGGGCTTTCAGCTCGCGCTCCAGCTGCCCCTTGATGCGCGCATAGAAGAACGGCGAATGGGCGTTGGCGTTGACCGCCGACACCAGCAGGAAACGCTGCACGCCGGCGTCCCGGGCCAGGCGCCCGATGCGCATCACCAGGTCCAGATCGATGCGCCGGAACGCCTCCTTGGAGCCGGCCTGTTTGAGCGTGGTGCCGAGGGCGCAGAACACATCGTCCACGGCGAAAAAATCCCCATGTTGCTCGATGTCCGCCGGGTCGATCACCCGCTCCACCAGCTTGGGATGATCCAGGCCCACGGCCCGGCGGGTCAGCACCCGCACTTCCTCATAGTCGTCGCATTCCAGCAGCTTTCGCAGGCAATGTCCGCCCACCAACCCGGTGGCGCCCAACAGCAAGGCCCGTCGACTCATGGCACGTTCCTCTTGTTATTGGTGGTCCTTCTGTTCGCTGTCCTATTGGCTGTCCGGTTCCTCCGCCGCGCTGTCGTCTTCCCGGGACAGCCAGCGGCGCAGCACCGTCTCCAGTTCCTGAAGATGCACGGGTTTGGCGAGAAAGTCATCCATGCCGGCGGCCAGACAGCGGGCCTGGGCCCCTTCGGCGGTGTTGGCGGTGATCGCGATCACCGGGGTGCGCGGGCGCTGTTCACGCTGCTCGCGCTCACGCAGATCCCGGGTGGCGGCGAAGCCGTCCAGATCCGGCATCATGCAGTCCATCAGCACCAGGTCGAAGTTTTCCTGGTCGAGCAGGGCCAGAGCGGTTTCCGCGTTGTTCACGGTTTTTACCTGGTAGCCCAGTTTGCTGAGCATGCCCCGGGTGACCAGCTGATTGACCTCGTTGTCCTCCACCAGCAGCAGGCGATAGAGCTTGCGCCGCCGGCGCTCCTCCGGGGTTTCCGTGGGCAGGTCCTGGACCGGCTGCGAACGCGGCACGCCCAGCAGGCGGCCCAGGGCGATGCGCAGGCCGGTGCGGTGCACCGGACGCACCAGGGTGACCAGGCCGTGCTTGTCCACCAGCCGTTGCACGGTGGGCTCGCCCCGTTCCTCGATGGTGCACATCAGCATCAGCTTCACCGGCCGCAGGCTGGGGTCCTCGAGTACGTTGCGGCACAGATTCAGGGCCAGCTCGCGGCGGCCGTGGGTGTCCACCAGCAGCAGATCGAACTCCGCCTGCTCCCGGTGGCCGGCGCGCAGGGCCTGCAGCGCGTGATCGTAGTCGCGGGCGCCCTGGCACTGGCTGCCGAGGGCCTCGAACTCTTCCTGCAGGCAGGCCAGGGAGCCGGCGCCGGCGCCCACCACCACGCCCTGGATATCGGCCATGGCGCCGCTCAGCTTGGAGCTTTCGCTCATGTCCGCCTGCATGCCCAGGCGCACCGTGAACCAGAACGTGGAGCCCTCGCCTTCCACGCTTTCCGCGCCGATGGCACCGCCCATGGCTTCGATCAGGCCCTTGCAGACCAGCAAACCGAAACCGGTGTGGCGCACCGCGAAGGCGTCCACCGCCCCGTCCAGAAACTGGTCCTCGAACAGATGCTTGAGGGTGTCCGTGTCCATGCCGGCGCCCTGGTCGCTGACCCGCACCCGCAGCACGCCGTCGTGCTCGCCTTCGGCGGTGAAGTCCACGTCCATGCGCACTTCGCCGCGCTCGCTGAATTTGATCGCGTTGCTGAGCAGATTGGTGAGCACCTGCATCAGCCGGTCCCGGTCGCCGCGCACCCGCTTGGGCAGCAGCCGGTCCACCACCGCCGCCAGTTCCAGTCCCTTGGCCTGGGCCATGGGCCCGAATGCCTCCAGGATCTGTTCCATGGCGCCGCGCAGGTCGAAGTAATCGGGGCTCAACGTGATGCGGCCGGTGAGAATGCGGGAATAATCGAGCACATCGTCGATCAGGGTGATCATCAGCTTGCCGCTCTGCCCCGCCACCTGCAGATATTCCTTCTGCTCATCGTCCAGGCGGGTGTCTTCCAGCAGCGACATCATGCCCATCACCGAATTCATCGGCGTGCGCAGCTCATGGGCCAGCCGATAGACCAGGCTGAGCTGGATATCGGTGCTCGCCGGCAGCTCCCGGCGCCGCTCCGCGCCGCCGCTGCGGCGTTCCCGCGTGACGGCATGCCAGAACAGCTCGTACTGGCCACGGTACAAGCGGAACAGGTAGAAGGTATAGGCCGCCACCAGCAACGCCAGCAGCCATTCGCGCAGCCCGCCGCCCAGGAACAGGGCGCCGATCACCGGCAGGAACATGAGCAGAATATAGAACTGCCGCACCTTCAGCCCGGCCATCCAGGAACTGCCCAGGGCGGTGGTCACCCCCACGTTGTAGAGAATCACCACGAAGAAGTTGAAGCCGGTGCCCACCCGCCATACCAGCCAGGCCGGCAGCAGGCCCCACACCAGGGCATGCAGGATCAGGCCGAAGGCGAACAGCTTGCGCCAGCGGGCCGGCCCGGCGCCGTACAGAGCGTCGAACCGAGCCACCAGCCACAGCCGGAAGGCGGTCACCACCACCACCGCGCCGCCGACCAGCAGCGTCTCCAGCTGAAACGCCTCGTACACCCGGCCCCAGGCGATCACCAGCGCGTAAACCACAAGGGCCGCCAGCACCCCCATCAGGGAGTTCTTGGCGGCCCCGAAATCCACTCTTTTGAGGACCTTGCGATCTTTACGGTAAATCACCGTTCCCTACCCTTGGAACCAGCGGGCGCTAAAGGTAACACCCCCCACCCCACCAGACCAGAGCCCCGCCCCCTCTCCCATTTCCCTCCCCCGGGAAGTTTGCCCGGCACCCGCAACGGCGCTCCCCCTGCTGGAGGTACTTTACGTTAACGTAAACTTCCCCTACTCTCCCGACCATGACCACGACCTATTCAATCGGTGAGCTGGCCCGGGAATTCGACGTCACCACGCGCACCATCCGCTTCTACGAAGACCAGGGCCTGCTCAGCCCCCGGCGCCGCGGCCAGACCCGCATCTACTCGCCGGCGGACCGCACCACCCTGAAACTGATCCTGCGCGGCAAACGGCTGGGCTTTTCCCTGGCGGAATCCCGCGACCTGATCCGCATGTACCGCCCGGCCAGCGACAACCGCCAGCAGCTCGAAGCCCTGCTGGAACGGATCGCCGACAAACGGGCGCAACTGGAACGGCAGCTGGCGGACATCCGCGTGCTGCAAACCGAACTGGACGACGCCGAGGCCCGCACCCGGCAGGCCCTGACCACGCTCTGACGAGCCCGACTTTACCGACACGCCGAGCCCGCATACTCACAACAATCCGCGCGGCTCCCCCGACAGGAGACACAGATGTTCAACGGCGGCCTGGACTTTCAACTGGACGACACCCTGGAGGCCCTGCGCGACAGCGCCCGCGCCTTCGCCCGCAACGAAATCGCGCCCCTGGCGGAACAGCTGGACCGCGACAACCAGTTCCCCAATGCCCTGTGGAAAAAGCTCGGTGATCTGGGCGTGCTCGGCATCACCGTGGGCGAGGAATACGGCGGCGCCGGCTTGGGCTACCTGGCCCATACCCTGGTGATGGAGGAAATCTCCCGGGCCTCCGCCTCCGTGGGGCTGTCCTACGGCGCCCACTCGAATCTGTGCGTGAACCAGATCTGGCTGAACGGCAACGACGATCAGCGCGCCCGCTACCTGCCCGGGCTGGTCAGCGGCGAGCACATCGGCGCCCTGGCCATGAGCGAACCCGGTGCCGGCTCCGACGTGGTCAGCATGCGCCTGCGCGCCGACAAAAAAGGCGACCGCTATGTGCTCAACGGCAACAAGATGTGGATCACCAACGGCCCGGACGCCCACACCTACGTGATCTACGCCAAGACCGACCCGGACGCCGGCCCGCGCGGCATCACCGCCTTTCTGGTGGAACGGGATTTCCCCGGTTTTTCCCGGGCGCAGAAGCTGGACAAGCTGGGCATGCGCGGCTCCAACACCTGCGAGCTGGTGTTCGAGAACTGCGAGGTACCGGAGGAAAACGTGCTCGGCCGGGTGGGCGAAGGCGTCAAGGTGCTGATGAGCGGCCTGGACTACGAGCGCACCGTGCTGTCCGGCGGCTGCACCGGCATCATGCAGGCCTGCCTGGACGTGGTGCTGCCCTACGTGCACGAGCGCAAGCAGTTCGGCAAGGCGATCGGCGAGTTCCAGCTGATGCAGGGCAAGATCGCCGACATGTACGTCACCCTCAACGCCAGCCGCAGCTACCTCTACCAGGTGGCGCGCAACTGCGACAGCGGCCGCACCACGCGCATGGACGCCGCGGGCGCCATCCTCTACTGCGCCGAGAACGCCACGCAAATGGCCCTGGACGCGATCCAGTGCCTGGGCGGCAACGGCTACATCAACGACTACCCCACCGGCCGCCTGCTGCGCGACGCCAAGCTCTATGAAATCGGCGCCGGCACCAGCGAAATCCGTCGCATGCTGATCGGCCGCGAGCTGTTCAACGAGACCGCCTGAGCCATGCCAAAAATCATCAGCCAACTCAACAAAAGCGCGCCGGAGTACGCCGCGTACCGGGACCACAACCTGGCACTGCGCGAAACGCTCCGGGAAAAACTGGACCGCATCGCCGCCGGCGGTGGCGAGGCCGCGGAACAACGCCTGCGCGAGCGCGGCAAGCTGCCGGTGCGCGAGCGCATCCAGCACCTGCTGGACCCGGGCTCGCCGTTCCTGGAACTGTCGGCGCTGGCCGCCGACGGCGTCTACCCCGGCGAGGACGTGCCCGCCGCCGGCTGCGTGGGCGGCATCGGCCGGGTGGCCGGGGTGGAATGCATGATCGTCGCCAACGACCCCACCGTGAAAGGCGGCAGCTACTACCCGCTCACCGTGAAAAAGCACCTGCGCTGCCAGGCGGTGGCGGCGGAGAACCGGCTGCCCTGTCTGTATCTGGTGGACTCCGGCGGCGCCAACCTGCCCCGCCAGGACGAGGTGTTCCCGGACCGGGAGCACTTCGGCCGCATCTTCTTCAATATGGCCAATCTGTCCGCCGCCGGCATTCCCCAAATCAGCGTGGTGCTCGGTTCCTGCACCGCCGGCGGCGCCTATGTGCCGGCCATGGCCGATGAAGTGATCATGGTGCGCGAGCATTCCACCGTGTTCCTGGCCGGCCCGCCCCTGGTGAAGGCCGCCACCGGCGAGGACGTCACCGCCGAGGAACTGGGCGGCGCCGCCCTGCACGGCGAGCAGTCCGGGGTGGCCGACCACCTGGCCGACGACGAGCCCCACGCGCTGGATCTGGCGCGGCGCTGCGTCGCCCGGCTCAACTGGCGCAAGCCCGATCAGCTTGAGGTGCGCCCGGCGCGACCGCCGGCCTATCCGGCCGATGAACTGTACGGGCTGATTCCGCCCACCACCCGTTCGCCGATGCCGGCCCGGGAACTGATCGCCCGCCTCGTCGACGACTCCGACCTGGACGAGTTCAAGGCCAACTACGGCACCACCCTGGTCACCGGCTTCGCCCGCATCCACGGCTTTCCGGTGGGCATTCTCGCCAACGACGGCGTGCTCTATTCCGAGTCGTCCCTGAAGGGCGCCCACTTCGTGGAACTGTGCAACCAGCGCAAGATTCCGCTGCTGTTTCTGCAGAACATCACCGGCTTCATGGTGGGCAAGAAATACGAAGCGGAAGGCATCGCCAAACACGGCGCCAAGCTGGTCAACGCGGTGGCCTGCGCCCGGGTGCCCAAGTTCACGGTAATCACCGGCGGCAGCTTCGGCGCCGGTAATTACGGCATGTGCGGACGCGCCTACGACCCCCGCTTCCTGTTCATGTGGCCCAACGCGCGCATCTCGGTGATGGGCGGCGAGCAGGCCGCCAGCGTGCTCACCCAGGTGAAGGCCGCGGCCCTGAAAAAGAAAGGCGAGCACTGGGACGAGGAGGAAGCGCGCCGCTTCCAGGCGGACATGACCGAGCAGTACGAAACCATGGCGCAACCCTGGTACGCCAGCGCGCGGCTGTGGGACGACGGCGTTATCGACCCGGCGGACACCCGCGACGTGCTCGGCCTGGCGATTTCCGCCAGCTTGAACGCGCCCATCGAAGACACCCGCTACGGCGTTTTCCGGATGTAAAGGCGGAGGAGCGAACCATGACCATAACCAGCACCAACCAGGGCCCGGTGACCCGCATCACCCTGAACAATCCGGACAAACGCAACGCCTTCGACGACACCCTGATCGAGGCCATGATCGAGGCGTTTGAGCGGGCCGGCGACGATGAAAACACCCGCGTGATCCTGCTGGACGCCGCGGGCCGGCATTTCTCCGCCGGCGCCGACCTGAACTGGATGCGCGCCATGGGCGAACTGGACGCGGACCGCAACCGCGCCGACGCGCGCCGTCTGGCGACGTTGATGCGCACCATCGACGGCGCCGCCAAGCCGGTGGTCGCCCGGGTCCAGGGGGCCGCCTTCGGCGGCGCCCTGGGCCTGATCTGCGCCGCCGACATGGCGGTGGCCGCCGACGACGCGCGCTTCTGCCTGAGCGAGGTGAAGCTCGGCATTCTGCCGGCGGTGATCGCGCCTTATGTGGTGCGCGCCATGGGCCCGCGCCAGGCGCGCCGCTATTTCATGACCGCCGAGGTGATCGACGCGCCCCGCGCCGGCCAGCTGGGGCTGGTCCATGAGGTGGTGCCGGCGGTGGACCTGGACACCACCGTGGCGCGCCTGATCACCGCCCTGCTGGACGGCGCCCCCGGGGCCCAGCGCCGCGCCCGGGAGCTGGTGCACCGGGCTGACGGCAGCGCCGTGGACGACGCGGTGATCGACTACACCGCCGACCTGATCGCCGAGTTGCGCACCGGCGCCGAGGGCCAGGAGGGCCTGAGCGCCTTTCTGGAAAAACGCGCACCGAACTGGAAACCGGACCGGAACTGACCATGCCCGCCATCGACACCCTTCTGATCGCCAACCGGGGCGAAATCGCCCGGCGCATTATCCGCACCGGCCGCGCCCTGGGCCTGACCACGGTGGCGGTGTACTCCGACATCGACGCCGATGCCCCCCATGTGCGCGAGGCGGACCAGGCGGTGCGCCTGGGCCCGGCCAGCGCCCGGGACAGCTACCTGAATATCGAGGCGGTGCTGGCCGCCGCCCGGCAAAGCGGCGCCGACGCGATCCACCCCGGCTATGGCTTTCTCTCGGAGAACGCCGCCTTCGCCGAAGCCTGCGCCGAGGCCGGCCTGATCTTCGTCGGCCCCTCGCCGGACTCGATCCGCCTGATGGGCGACAAGGCCGCCGCCCGCCAGCGCATGGCGGAAAGCGGCGTGCCGGTGCTGCCCGGCTTCGACCGGGAAGGCGCCGGCGACGCCACCCTCAAAGCGGAGGCCGACCGGGTCGGCTTCCCGCTGCTGATCAAGGCGGTGGCCGGCGGTGGTGGCAAGGGCATGCGCGCGGTGCAGAGCGCTGACGGGTTCGACGAGGCCCTGGCCGCCGCGCGCCGGGAAGCGCGCAACGCCTTCGACGACGACCGGGTACTGCTGGAGCGCTACCTGCCCACCGCCCGCCACGTGGAGGTGCAGGTGTTCGCCGACGGCCACGGCAACGCGGTGCACCTGTTCGAGCGCGACTGCTCGGTGCAGCGCCGTCACCAGAAAATCATCGAGGAGGCCCCGGCCCCCGGTCTCAGCGAGCAACAACGCCATGATCTGGGCCAGGCGGCGGTGCGCGCCGCCCGCGCCATCGACTACCGGGGCGCTGGCACCGTGGAGTTTCTGTTCTCGCCGGAGGGGGAGTTCTTCTTCATGGAGATGAACACCCGCCTGCAGGTGGAGCATCCGGTCACCGAGCTGATCACCGGCGAGGATCTGGTGGCCTGGCAACTGGCGGTGGCCGGGGGCCGGCCCCTGCCCAAGACCCAAGACGACCTGCGCATCCAGGGCACCGCCATGGAAGTGCGCCTGTACGCGGAAAATCCCTACCAGCAGTTTCTGCCCTCCTCCGGCCCGGTGACGCAGCTGCGCTGGCCCGACGGCGTGCGCGTGGACGCCGGCGTGGAGCAAGGCGATAGTGTTTCCGATTATTACGATCCGATGCTGGCCAAGCTGATCGCCCACGGCGACGACCGCGATCAGGCCCGGCGCCGGCTGGTGCGCGCTCTGGACCAGCTGGCGCTGGCCGGCCCCCACCACAACGCCGCCTTTCTGCGCCGGGTGCTTTGCGATCCGGCCTTCGCCGACGCCGAGCTGGACACCCGCCTGCTGGAGCGTCATCCGCACCTGCTGGAGGCGCCGGCCACGGACCCGGCCCTGCTGGCGGTGGCCGGCGCCGCCCTGGTGGCCACCGCGCCCGCCGACGGTACCGACCCCTGGACCGCGCTGAACGCCTGGCGTCCGCTGGGCCGGCGGCGTACCCTGGTGCCGCTGCGCGTGGATGAACACGCCCTCACCGTGGTGCTCGACGACGATCGGGCCAGCGTGGCGGATCGTTCCGCCCCCTGGACGCTGCATCGGCACGATGATCGCTTCGACCTGCACTGGGGTGAGCACAGGCTTTCCGGTCTTGCCCTCTTTTCCTTTGATGACCGGCGCCTGACGGTGTTCGTCCACGGACAGAACTATCAGATCGAAACGCACCCGGCTCGGGAGAGCGAGCGAGCCGGCGGCCCGGGGGATTTCTGCGCGCCCATGAGCGGGACCATCGTGACCTGCCATGTGGCCGAAGGCGACCCCGTGGACGCCGGCGCGGCCGTGATCACGCTGGAAGCCATGAAAATGGAACATACCCTGCGCGCCAGTGCCCCCGGCACCGTGCGGGCCTTCCTCGTGAAAGCCGGAGACAGCGTTTCTGAAGGCACCTTGTTGGTGGACTTTGAAACGGAGGAAGAATGACAACAGCCCCATCCCCGCTTTGGCAGCCCGACGCTCAGCGGCTTCAGCACAGCCAGCTCAGCGCCTTCCGCGAACAGGCGGAAGCTCTCACCGGCCAGACCCTGGACGACTACCGCGCCCTGCACCAATGGTCGGTGCGCGACCCCGAGGCGTTCTGGAATCTGGTCTGGGATTTCTGCGAGCTGCAAGGGCACAAGGGCGAGCGGGTCCTGGAACCCAGCCCGGTGTTTCGCCACAACCGCTGGTTTCCGGACGCGCGCATCAATATGGCCGAGAACCTGCTGGCCCGCGACGACACCCACCCGGCCCTGATCAGCGTGGACGAAGCCGGCCGGCGCGATGAAATCAGCTACAACGACCTGCGCGTGGCCGCCGGCCAGGTGGCCGCCCAGCTGCGCGCCGCCGGCATTCAGCCCGGCGACCGGGTGGCCGGCTTCATGCCCAACCGCATCGAAACCGTGATCGCCGCCCTGGGCTGCGCCTGGATCGGCGCCATCTGGTCATCCTGCTCGCCGGACTTCGGCGTCCAGGGCGTGCTCGACCGCTTCGGCCAGATCGAGCCCAAGGTGCTGTTCGCCTGCGACGGTTATCACTACAACGGCAAATGGATCGAGCTGGATCAGCGTATCCACGACCTCCATGATCACCTCAAACCGGAACTGCTGGTGGTCATCCCCGGTCGCGGCGACACCACCCGGGTGCGCCAGGCGCTCAACTGGCGCGACTGGCTGGACGCCGCCGGCCCGCTGCCGGAGTTCGAACCGCTGGCGTTCAACCACCCGCTCTATATTCTCTATTCCTCCGGCACCACCGGCGCCCCCAAGTGCATCGTGCACGGCACCGGCGGCGCCCTGATCCAGCACGCCAAGGAACACCGCCTGCACGGCGACCTGGGCGCCGACGACGTGCTGTTCTACTTCACCACCTGCGGCTGGATGATGTGGAACTGGCTGGTCAGCGGCCTGCAGACCGGCGCCACCCTGGTGCTGTACGACGGCAACCCGGCCTACCCGGACGCGGCCCGCCTGTTCGATCTGATCGACGCCGAGAAGATCACCCACTTCGGCACCAGCGCCAAGTTCGTGCAGGCGGTGGAAAAAGCCGGCGTGGTGCCCAAGGACAGCCACGATCTGTCCAGCCTGCGCACCCTGATGTCCACCGGCTCGCCGCTGCTCCACGAGAGCTACGATTTTCTCTATCAACAGGTGAAAGCGGATCTGCTGGTGAGCTCCATTTCCGGCGGCACCGACATCCTCTCCTGCTTCGCCCTCGGCAACCCGGTGGTGCCGGTGTACCGGGGCGAACTGCAATGCCTGGGCCTGGGCCTGGACGTGGCGGTGTTCAACGACGACGGCGAAGCGGTGGTCGGCGAGAAAGGCGAGCTGGTGTGCCGCGCGCCCTTCCCCGCCTGCCCGGTGGCGTTCTGGAACGATCCCGACGAGGAACGCTTCCACGACGCCTACTTTGACCGCTTCGAGAACGTCTGGGCCCACGGGGACTACGCCGAGATCGTCGCCCACCAAGGCCACGACGGCCTGATCATCCATGGCCGTTCCGACGCCGTGCTCAACCCAGGCGGCGTGCGCATCGGCACCGCCGAGATTTACCGGCAGGTGGAAACCCTGGAGGAAATCCGCGAGGCCATCGTTATCGGCCAGCAGTTCCAGGGCGACGTGCGGGTGGTGCTGTTCGTGGTGCCCGCCGACGGTGTCGAGCTGACCGATGAGCTGCAAAAGAAAATCCGCGCCACCATCCGCGCCGGCGCCAGCCCGCGCCACGTGCCGGCGGTGATTCTCACGGTGCCGGAGATTCCGCGCACGGTGAGCGGCAAGATCGTGGAACTGGCGGTCCGCGACGTGGTGCATGGCCGGGAGGTACGCAACAGCAACGCCCTGGCCAACCCGGAGGCGCTGGCGCATTTCGCCGATCGACCTGAACTGGCGGAATGATCCGGGGCGGCACACTCAGTGCCGCCCACCTCCCCCACCGCGACCCTCCGGCCCAACGCTGGAGATCGCACCTGAGCGGCCCCGCTGGAGACCGATACCTCGCCAACGGCTCCGCAGCCATTGACCGCCCGCCGCCCGGCCTCGACCGGGCCGGCGCTTTGCCTCAGCCTGTCCGGTAACGGAACCACCGGTGCCAGGATGCCCATGCTCACCCTCCTTCGTATTTTCACGCTGCTCACCCTCGCGCTGCTTGGCGCCCCGGCCACGGCGGCCATCGTCGAACTGCAGGGCCCGGCCATCGCCGGGCTCGCCGGCCGCGACCCGGCCACCGTGGATCTGGCGGTGTACCGGGACGGCGACTTCGTCAGCCTGCCCCACCAGTGGCTGCCCTGGAGCCAGGGCCGCGCGCCCTGGTTCGAGGAGGACGGCGACGCCGAACGCTCGCAGCCGGCGGACCGCATCGCCGCCGAGGATCACCTGCTGGTGGACCTGCCGGACACCGCCCGGGCCGCCCCCGCGCCACTGCCCGAAGAGGTGCTCGGAGTGCTTACCGTGGGCACCGGCGAACACGCCCGCAGCCTCTACGCCCTGGCCCGGCGGCCGCCGGCCCGCCACGCCCCCGAGCGCCTGCGACGGGAGCCGCTGGCCCTGCGCACCCCGGCGTTCCAGCTGGCGTTCGAGGACGACAACCTGTTCCGTTGGGGGGATTTCTTCTACGCCGGCCGCACCGGCCCGGACGGCCAGCCGCTGAACCTGCTGGACAGCCTCAAGCTGCGCCTCAGCGCCGGGGTGTTCAGCGCCGGCGCCCGCCTCACCCTGACCAACGAAAACCTGGACCCGGAAATCCGCCAGGTGGTGGACGGCCCCCTGGCCACCCGCGCTTATGTGACCACCCGGGTGCGGGTGGCCGGCCTGCCGGTGCTCAAGCTGCACAACTACTTTCTGGTCCGCGACCGGGCGGTGGCGGTGCACAGCCGCCTGACCCTGCCCGGTTTCGCCGCCACCGTGCTGCGCGAACCCGGCGCCCGGGCCACCGTGGACGGCAACAACCTGACCGGCGCGCGCCTGCGCACCAGCTGGACCGGCGACAGGGAGGCCCGTGTGGACGGCCGTCTGGACGACACCGAACAGGCCATGGTCGATACCCCGGTGCCCACCGACAACTGGCTGTGGTTCGGCACCGGCGACGGTTTCGATCTGCTGGCGCGGCTGTATTTCGCCGAGGGCTTCGATACCGGCGCCCGCTTTATCTACCAGGACGACCCGTCCCTGGACGACGAACCGGAACGCTTCCCCGGGCAGCGGCCCAATGTGGGCTTCGCCCTGGACCGCATTCCGTTCGGCCAGGAGTTCTATTTCGTCGCCGAACTGTACTTCTCCGACGGCGACGGCGCCGCCGACCCGGCGGCCTACGCGGCCCGCCGCCTGGCCCGCCCGGCCGCCCACTGGCAGCCGCGCTGACCGTGGGCGGCGCTCAGGGGGCGCTTTGCAGCTCGCGCCGCAGATCGCCGCTGCGTTTGATCAGGTATTGATGGATCGCCTCGACCTGCTCCAGGCTCAGGTCACCGGCGAAGGACGGCATGCCCTTGTCCGCGTAGAGGCCGGCGACGATGGCGGGAAACGCCTGGTGACCCTGCTCATCCAGATAGCGCAGATCCGGGATCACACCGCCCCCCAGCGCGCTGAAGCCGTGGCAGATGCCGCAGTTGTCGTTGTACAGGTCGCGGCCCCGGTCCAGGGTGTCCGCGTCGGCGGTCAGCGCCGGTAGGTGTCCGGCAGGGCCCGGGCCACGCGCCGGGGCGCCGGCAGGGTCCCGGTGCCGTCCAGCTTGTAGGTAAGAATGCGCGCCTCCGGGACCACCTTGGCGTTGGAGGCCAGCCCGCCGAACGCCAGCGGGAAGGCTCCGCCCCAGCCCGCCATGAAGGTCACGTACTGCTCGCCGTCCACTTCGTAGGTCACCGGGCCGGCCACCACGCCGGTGTTGGCCGGCGCCTCCCACAGCGGTTCGCCGTCGTCCGCGCCGTAGGCCGCCACCTTGCCGTTCACGTTGCCCTGGAACACCAGGCCGCCGGCGGTGGCCAGAACGCCGCCGTTCCAGATGCTGGGGAACGGCTGCCGCCACACTTCCTTTTGCGCCACCGGGTCCCAGGCCACCAACCGGCCCTTGTAGGCGGCCACGGTCTTCGCCAGGGTGGCCGGGTCCTCGGGCAGTTCCACCGGCTGGCTGCCCACCTGGAAGCGCCCCCGGCCCTTGAAGGTGGCCTCGTTGTCGGGCACCAGCAGGGCCGGCGCTTCCTGCACCGGAATGTAGGCCAGGCCGGTGTCCGGACTGAACGCCATGGGCATCCAGTTGTGCGCGCCCAGCGGGCCGGGCACCAGCACTCGGGGCCCCTGGCTCCAGTCCGCCACCTCCTGATTGATGCGCGGCCGGCCGGTGCGCGGGTCCACCCCGTCGGCCCAGTTCACCGGGGCGTAGGGTTCGGCGGAAAGCAGTTCGCCGGTGCGCCGGTCGAGCACATAGAAGAACCCGTTCTTGGGCGCCTGCATCAGCACCTGGCGGGTTTCGCCGCCGATCTCCAGGTCCGCCAGGGTGATGGTCTGGGTGGCGGTGAAGTCCCATTGATCGCCGGGCGTGGTCTGATAGTGCCACACGTACTCCCCGGTCTCCGGGCGCAGCGCCACGATGGAGCTCAGATACAGGTTGTCGCCCTTGCCCGCCGAACGGGCCTGGCGATTCCACAGGCTGCCGTTGCCGGTGCCGATATAGAGCAGGTCCAGCTCCGGGTCATAGGCCATGGAATCCCACACCGTGCCGCCGCCGCCCAGCTTCCAGTACTGGTCGCCGAACCAGGTGTCGCGGGCCCGGGCCATGGCCTCGTTCTCCGGCGGCAGGGCCGGATCGCCGGGCACCGTGAAAAAGCGCCAGGCCTGCTCGCCGCTTTCCGCGTCGTAGGCGGTGATGTAGCCGCGCACGCCGAACTCGGCGCCGCCGTTGCCGATCAGCACCTTGCCCTTCACTACCCGGGGGGCGCCGGTGATGGTGTAGCTGCGGTTGGCGTCGATCAGCGTGTCCACGCTCCACACCGGCTTGCCGCTGGCCGCGTCCAGGGCGATCAGCCGGCCGTCATAGGCGCCCACGAACACCTTGCCTTTCCACACCGCCACGCCGCGGTTCACCGGGCCGCAGCAACCGTCCCGGGCGCGGGTTTTGGCCACCCCGGGATCGTACTTCCAGAGCAGTTCGCCGTTGCGCGCGTCCAGGGCGTAGACAATGCTGAACGGGCCGGTGGTGTACATCACGCCGTCCACCACGATGGGCGTGGCCTCCACCGCCCGGTCGATGTCCAGCTTGTAGGTCCAGGCCAGACCCAGCCGGCCCACATTGTCCCGGTTGATCCGGTCGAGGCGGCTGAAACGCTGCTCCGCGTAGGTGCCGCCGTGGGTCATCCAATTGCCGGGTTCGCCGGCGGCGGCGTTGAGCCGGGTGGCATCCAGGGCCGCCCCGGTGGGCGGCGGCGAAGCCTGTTCGGAGAAGGTGCAGGCGTGCAGCAGGCAGGCGACGGCCAGCGCCCGGGCGCCGGCGTGAAGGGTTGTGGTCATGTCGGTCCTCGCTATTGTTGTTGTGCGGTCCGGCCCCTTGAGGGAGGGCTCGGGACATTCTCGATGATCCCGTCCGCCCGGGGCCCGGCAGCGAGTGCAAAGTTGTTGACCCTCAGTGCCAGCCGGTCCCGGCGGCCCATCCCTGGCAAGAAATAACAAGCGGTTGGCACTCAGAACCATGCAACCCGAGGCGGCGAGGCACACACTCAGCCCATAACCACACCTACAACCGGAGCAGCTATGCGACTTTCACGACCCCTGTGCACGGGCTTGCTGTTGGCGGCGGCGGCCGTGAGCGCCACCGCCCAAGCGCAACTGCCGGTGGAAAAGCTCGGGCAGAACACCACCCTGCCGTTCCCGCCGGACCCGCACCGCAGCTACATCGTCGATTTCGAATTCAACAACATGGTGGCCACCCGGGTGGTGGTGGTCGATCCGGACCAGCGCAAGGTGCTCGGCATGCTCAGCACCGGCGGCGCGGCGCCGGCGGTGCTGTCCCACGACCAGAAGACCGTGTACACCGCGGACATCTTCTTCGAGCGCTATGTGCGCGGTAAACGCACCGATGTGCTCACCGCCTGGGACACTTCCAGCCTGTCGCCGAAGTGGGAAGTGAAAATCCCCACCAAGCGCGCCTCCACGCTGACCGAGCGCTACGGCCTCAGCACCAGCGCCGATGATCGCTTCGTGTACATCTACAACTTCACGCCGGCCACCTCGGTGACCGTGGTGGACACGCAAAAGCAGGAGGTGGTCAACGAGCTGGCCATTCCCGGCTGCATTCTCAACTACCCGGTGGGCAAGCGTCGCTTCGCGTCCCTGTGCGGCGACGGCAAGCTGCAGATGATCACCCTGGACGACAGCGGCCAGGAAGTGGACCGCAACGCCACCCCCTTCTTCGACCCGGAGAAGGAAAAACTGGTGGAGCGGGCCGCCGGGGACGGCGACACCTACTACTTCGTGACCACCGAAGGCCGGGTGCGCGGCGTCGACCTGTCCGGCAAGAAGCCGAAAAAGCTCCCCGAGTGGTGGCTGACCACCGAGCAGGAACGCCAGGACGGCTGGGCCCCGGGCGGCTGGCAGCTGATGGCGGTGGCGCCGGCGCTGAACCGTCTGTACGTGCTGATGCATCCGGATCACGCCCCGCACAAATGGGAAGACCCGAGCCAGACCATCTGGGCGTTTGATCTCAAAACCCACAAGAAGGTGGGCACCCTGGAGACCCCCAGCCTGGTGTGGAGCCTCAACGCCACCTCCGACGACAAGCCGCTGCTGCTGGGCACCAACGTGGAAGGCGGCCTGGACATCTTCGACCTGACCAAGGGCGAATACGTGGACACCATGGACGGCGTCAGCAAGACCCCGACCCTGGTCATCACCCACTAGGAGGCGCTATGAGCCTGGACCCGATTCTGACCGCCGCCGGCGCCGTCTCCCTGGCGGTGATCCTGGCCAGCGCCGCCAGCCACAAGCTGCGCGCGCCGGCCTGGTTCCGCCGCCAGGTGGCCGAGTACCGGCTGCTGCCCGGCGCCCTGCATGGCCCGGCGGCGCGCGCCCTGCCGCTGCTGGAAGGCACCCTGGCGCTGGCGCTGCTGTGGCCCGCCACGCGCGGCCCGGCGGCCCTGGCGGCGCTGGCCCTGGTGGTGCTGTACGCCGCCGCCATCGGCATCAACCTGAGCCGGGGCCGCCGCGATCTGGACTGCGGCTGCGCCGGCCCCGGCGCCCCGCAGCCGCTGCATCCACGGCTGCTGCTGCGCAACCTGCTGCTCGCCGGGCTGGCCCTGATGGCCGCCGCCCCCGCCGCGCCCCGCGCGCTGGGCGTGTTCGACGGCTTCGTGGTACTGGCCGCCACGGCGGTGACCGTTTTGCTGTACGCGGCGATCGAGGTGTGGCTGGCCAACCAGCCGCGTCTGCTCGGTCTGTCCGGACGATAACCCAACACACAATAAGGGGACTTCCATGCAAGCCTTGATCGTTTCCAATGTACTTCTCTGGTGTCTGCTGATCGCCATGGCCCTGGTGGTGGTGGGCCTGATCCGCCAGATCGGCGTGCTGCACGCCCGTATCGCCCCGGCCGGGGCACTGATGGTGGACAAGGGCGTGGCGGTGAATCAGCCGGCGCCGAAACTGACCGCCGAGGACCGCCAGGGCCGCCCGGTGAACGTGGGCTACTCCGGCGAACGGGCGCAGATGCTGTTCTTCCTGTCGCCCACCTGCCCGATCTGTAAATCCCTGCTGCCGGCGGTGCGCGCCATCGAGCGTTCCCGGGACGACCTGGAGGTGATCTACGTCAGCGACGGCGATATGGCCGAGCAGGACAAGATCATCGCCGACTTCAAACTGGAGCGTTCCCACTACGTGGTGGACCCGCAGGTGGGCATGACCTACCAGATCGGCAAACTGCCCTACGCGGTGCTGATCGACCGCGAAGGCACGCTCAAGGCCAAGGGCCTGGTGAACTCCCGGGAGCACCTGGACAGCCTGTTCGAAACCGAATTCCTGGGCGCCGCCACCCTGCAGGATTATCTCCGTGGCCAGGCCCCGCACATTCACCATCCCGGTGACAACCTGCCCACCGAAAAAGGGAGCGCCTGACCATGAAATTCCTCGATCAATTCTTCGAGCGCTCCACGCGCCACGTGGCCAGCACCACCTCCCGGCGGCGCTTCCTGGGCCGCCTCGGCTCCTTCCTGGTGGCCGGCGCCGCCATGCCGGTGCTGCTGCCGGTGGACCGCACCGCCAAGGCACTGGCCGCCGAATCGCCGAAAGCCGGCGACCCCGGTGACCCCACCAGCTGTGACTACTGGCGCTACTGCTCCGTGGACGGCTTTCTTTGCAGTTGCTGTGGCGGCACCGTGAACAGCTGCCCGCCGGGCACCCAGGGCTCGGAGGTGACCTGGGTGGGCACCTGCCGTAATCCGGCGGACGGCATCGACTACATCATTTCCTACAACGATTGCTGCGGTAAGCACAGCTGCGCCCAGTGCGCCTGTACCCGCAACGACAGCGAGGAACCCATGTACCGGCCGTTCAACAACAACGACATCAACTGGTGCCTGGGCGCCGACGCCAACGTCTACAACTGCACCGTGGCGGTGATCCGCGGCGTGGCCAAGGCCGGTTGAGACGCATGCGACCTGGCCTGCTGTTCACCGTCCTGCTGGCGACCACCGTCGCGGCCCCGGGCGTCCACGCCCGGGCCATGCCGGACCCGTCGCAAACGCCGGCGCCGGGCAACGAGCAACCGCAGATTCCGTTGTCCCGGGCCGGTTACAGCCCGGCGGTGAACTACCAGTTGCAGTGCGCCGGCTGTCACCTGCCCGAGGGCCAGGGGGCGCCGCGCAACGACGTGCCGCGCATGACCGGGTTCGTCGGCAACTTCCTGCGCGTGGAGGGCGGCCGGGAATTTCTGGTGCGGGTGCCCGGCGTGGCCCAGGCGGCGCTCGACAACGACCAGCTCGCCGAGCTGCTCAACTGGATCCTGGCCCGTGACGGCATGGCCGGCGCCAGCACCCCGCAAGACGCGGCGCCCTACACCGGCGCCGAAGTGGCGCGCATCCGCGCCACCCGGCTGCACAACCTGCCCGACACCCGCGCCCGGCTGATCCAGCGCATGCGCGACCAGGGCATCGCCATCCACGACGGCATGCCCCACGACAACCACAACAACGGAGACAGCCGATGAGCTGATCCCGCCGCCCGCGCCGCCAGCGCGGGCTTCACCTGAATGGAGACACAACCATGATCACCGCTTACTCAAAAGCCGTGAAACGGGCGCTGCTTGCCTGTTCACTGACCGCCCTGGGGGCGCACAGCCAGGCGCTGGAACTGGTGGCCAACGACCAGACCCGGCTGGACCTGACCCTCGAGGGCGTCGGCGGCGTCTTCCACAGCCAGGAAAACTACGCCACCGCCGGCAGCAAAAGCGAAGGCTCCTCCAGCTGGCAGGAAGGCTACCTGAAATACGGCCTGGCCCTGGAGCAGCAGCTCGGCGGCGGCCAGTTGTTCGGCGCCGTCAACGCGCTCAGCAGCGGCACCTGGGACGACGGCGACGCCGCCGGCTTCAGCGACGGCAGCGAGCGCGAGACCGATGTGGAAGACGCTTATCTGGGCTGGCGCTCCGGCGACCTGTTCCCGGCGCTGGGCGAAAACGGCCTGGCGTTCTCCGCCGGCCGCCAGGCCATCAAGATCGGCGACGGCTTCCTGATCTCCGGCGACGCCCTCAACTTTGGCAACGGCATCGCCGGCGGCGACCTGAACCGGGGCGGCGCCTACTATCTGGCCGCCCGCCAGGCGTTCGACAAAACCGCCGTGCTGAGCCTGGGCGGCGACAGCGGCTGGCGCGGCGACGCCATGTGGATCGAGTCGGACAACCCGGCCCAGGCGGAAGCCGCCATGAAAGTCGGCAACCTGGAACACGTGGGCGACGCCGGCACCTTCGGCCTCACCTACATCAAGGTGGACGATGTGGAGGAAGACTTCGCGTTTCTGTATCCACAACGGGACGGCGAGGAAACCTGGAGCCTGCGCTACCAGGGCGACGCCGGCGTGGACAATCTGTTCCTGTCCGGCGAATACGCCTGGCAGGATCAGGACCAGGGCGACGAGGACGCCTGGTACCTGGAAGCCGGCTGGACCTTCGCCGACGCGCCCTGGCAGCCCAGCGTCCATTATCGCTACAGCCGTTTCTCCGAGGGCTTCGACCCGCTGTTCTACGGCAACGGCCGCAGCCTGGGCACCTGGTTCCAGGGTGAAGTGGCGGCCAACTATGCCGGCCCGTTCAACACCAATACCAAGGTGCACAACATCGCTCTCGGCGCCACGCCCCGGGAAAACCTGTCCATCGGCCTGCTCGCCTACGACTTCGCCACCCTGGACCAGGACGCTGGCGTCAATCTGGATGCCCGCGAGTTCGACCTGTACGCGGAATGGGGCGTCACCGCCAACCTGGCGATCATCCCGCTGATCGGCCTGTACCAGCCGGACGCCTCCGCCGCCGATGGCGGCACCCAGCTCGGCGGCGACGACGACAACCTCTACACCCAGCTGATCGTCGCCTTCGGTTTTTGACGCTGCCCGCACCTTGTAGCGTTGTGCCACCCCGGCTCCGGCCGGGGTTTTTTATGGGAGTTGAAAGCAAAAAAAACCCGGCCTGAGCCGGGCTTTTTAGTGGAGGGACCTTGGATCAACCGGTAACGACGGTGATCACTTTCTCCTCGGTGTAGGCCAGCACGCCGCTGAGGCCGCCCTCGCGGCCGATGCCGCTGGACTTCATGCCGCCCCAGGGCAGGTGGGCGTCGATGGGCGCCCAGCCGTTGATGCCGATGGCGCCGGCGCGCACCGCCCGGGCCACCCGGTGGGCGCGGCCCACGTCGCCGGTCCACAGGGTGGCGGCCAGGCCATAGCGGGTATCGTTGGCGATGCGGATGGCGTCCGCCTCGTCGTCGAAGCCGATCACCGTGGCCACCGGACCGAAAATCTCGTCCCGGGCGATGCTCAGATCGTTGCCGCCGACGAACACCGTGGGCCGCACATAGCAGCCTTTGTCGGTGGGCATCTCACCGCCGCTGAGCAGTTTGGCGCCTTCCTGGACGCCGCGACGGATGTAGTCCTCCACCTTGGCCTTCTGATCGGCGCTGGCCAGGGCCCCCATCTGCACCTCGCCGGCGGAGGGGTCGCCCACCTGAATGCCCTCGGCCACCGCCGCCAGGCGCTCGGCGAAGTCCGCCAGGCGGCTGTTGTGTACCAGAATGCGGCTGCCGGCGGCGCACACCTGCCCGCTGTTGAAGAAGATGCCCATGGCGCAACCCTGCACGGCGGCGTCCAGGTCGGCGTCCTCGAACACGATCTGCGGACTTTTGCCGCCCAGCTCCAGAGCCACGCGCTTGAAGCGGGCGCCGGCGGTGGTCTGGATGCGCGCGCCCACTTCCGGGCTGCCGGTGAAGGAAATCTTGTCCACGTCCGGGTGCACGCACAGGGCCTCGCCCACCACCGCGCCCTCGCCGGTGACCACGTTCACCACGCCGTCCGGGAAACCGGCCTCCTGGCAGAGTTTCACCAGATGCAGGGCGGACAGGGGCGTTTCCTCGGAGGGCTTGATCACCACCGTGCAGCCCGCCGCCAGCAGCGGACCGAGCTTCCAGCTGGTGATCATCAACGGCGTGTTCCAGGGGGTGATGGCGCCGACCACGCCCACCGGCTCGCGCACCGTGTAGGACAGGGTAGGAGTGCCCATGTAGCCGGGCGTGGGGATGGTGCGGCCCTCGATTTTGTCGGCCCAGCCGGCGCAGGTGCGCAGGGTGGCGATGGTGTTGGGCAGATCCAGCAGGCGCGGCTCCATGCCCGGGCGACCGATGCAGGAGGCGTCCAGGTCGGCCAGCAGGTCGGCGTCGCGCTCCACCAGGTCGGCCAGCCGGTTGATCAGCTGGCCGCGCTGGTCCCCGGACAGGGCGCTCCAGTCGCCGCCGTCGAGCTGGGCGCGGGCGGCGGCCACCGCCGCGTCCACGTCGTCGGTGGTGCCGCGCGCCACCTCGGCCAGCAGCGTCTCGTTGGCCGGGCTGACCACCTTCATGGTGGCGCCGTCGGAAGCCGGAACGTCGCGTCCGGCAATAAAGTGTCCTCGCTGAGCTGTCACGGAATGCCTCCAGGATGTCGGTTTTTCTGATCCTGGCATTGTCCGCCGCCGCCCGCCGCGCCCGCATGGCAGCGGGTGCAAAGATGTTGACGCTGCGTGCCGGGCGAGCCGGCGCCTTTGTTGTCCGGTGCCTTCAATCTGTTATATTCGACCTCAGTCGAATAATAACGGGCCGGCCCGGGCCGCTTCGTGACAGGCACGCACCGTGCATGTCACACGAACGACCCCATCGCCTGACGGCCCCGTCGCCTAACGGCCCACAGCCTAACGGAGAGCACCGTGCAGGCAATACGCAGTCACAACCCGGTTCCCTCGCCCGGCCATCAGGTGATCGAAGGCTTTCGCCCCTGGCAGAACTTCGTCAACTGCAATTTCCCCTGGCTGGAGATGAGCGCCAACAAGCAGCAGGACTTCCGCGCCGACGTGCAGCTGTGCAACTTCGACCACCGGGCGGTGGCGGTGATCCGCTCCGACTCCTGCCGGGTGCGCCGCACCGGCCTGGGCGCGCGCCGCGCCGAGGAAGGCCTGCTCAAGGTCATGTGGCAGCAGAACGGTCGCACCGCCGTGGAACAGGATGGCCGGGAAACCCTGCTCAATACCGGCGACGTCACCATCTGCGACACCGCCCGCCCCTACCAGCTGGCCATGCAGGACCACGCCCAGCTGGCCGTGCTGATGCTGCCCTACGAGGCGATTCCCGGCTGGGAACGGCTCAGCCAGCGGGTCTGCGCCCATACGCTCAACGACCGCACCACCGCCCGCGCCGCCCTGGCCGCGGTGATGGCGCTGATGGATCAGCCGGACGGCCCCGGCGGCAGCGCCAGCCCGGTGTTCCAGGCGGTGCAGATGATGTTGTCCGCGCTGCTGCACGGCGCCTCCGCCCCGGAACGGGCCGGCGGCGCCATCAGCCTGGACGTGGCCCACCGCCATGTGCTGGCGCACATCGACGATCCGGAGCTCAGCCCGGACGAACTGGCCGGTGCCCTGCACGTGTCCCGGCGCGCCCTGTACCGGTTGTTCGAAGAGCACCAGCTCACCCCGGGCCGCTTTATCCGCCAGGTGCGGCTGGACGCCATCCGCGAGGCCCTGGCGGCGCCGGACAACGCCCACCGCGGCATTCTGGACATCGCTCTGGACTACGGCTTCACCGACAGCGCCACCTTCAGCCGCGCCTTCAAGGCGGCCTTCGGCGTCAGCCCCAGCGAATGGCGGCAGTCGCGCTAATCCGCCTTGCTCAACGCCGCCAGCGCCGCGCGCAACGTTTCCGGAATCGGCACCGGCCGGCCACTGGCGCGGTCCACGAACACGTGCACCACGAACCCCAGCGCCTTGGCGGCGCCCTCCTCCCCAAACAACGCCAGACCATAGCGCACTGAACTGTTGCCCAGCTTGTCCACGCGCAGGCCCACGCAGAGCGCGTCCGGATAGGCGGCGGCCTCAAAATAGTCGCACCCGGAGCTGACCACATAGGCGATCACTTCGCCATCGTGGATGTCCAGTCCACCGTGATCGATCAGGTAACGGTTGATGGTGGAGTCGAAATAGCTGTAATACACCACGTTGTTGATGTGGCCGTAGATGTCGTTGTCCGCCCAGCGGCTGTCCACCGGGCACAGATAGCCGAATTCGTCGCGCAGCGGGCGCGCTTTGCTTTCACTCATGCACAGTCCTCGCGAAAATCGTGCGGGTGCGCGATGATAACCCGGGATCGCGGCCAACGCCGCTCCTCGTTCGCATAGCACAAGGACAGGCATTGCCCATGACACGACGTCGCCGTATCGCTCTCACCGTTCTGCTCTCCCTGGTCGCCCTGCTGCTGGTGCTGCACCTGGCGCTGCCCTGGCTGGTGCGCGATTACCTCAACAAGCAGATGGCCGACATGGGCGATTACCGGGGCCATATCGAGGACGTGGACCTGGCCTGGTGGCGCGGCGCCTACCGGCTGGAGGGCTTTACCATCGCGCGGGTGGACGGCGCCGTGCCGCAACCGCTGCTGGACGCCCCGGCCATCGATCTGGCGGTGAGCTGGCGGGCCCTGTGGGAAGACCACGCCCTGGTGGCGCGGGTACTGTTCGAGCGGCCCACCGTGACCTTCGTGGACGGCGGCGACGAGGGCGCCGATCAGACCGGCGCCGGCACCGACTGGCGGGCGCGGCTGCAGCAGTTGGTGCCGATCACCCTCAACGAAGTGCGCGTGGAGGACGGGCGTCTGGTGTTCCGTAATGATCATTCGGACCCACCGGTGGCCATCGAGGCCACCGATGTCAATGCCCGGGTCACCAACCTGACCAACACCCGCGACAGCCAGGGCACCCGGGTGGCCACGCTGGAGGCGCGCGCCCGGGTGCTCGGCGAGGCGCCCCTGGAAACCTCCGCCGCCTTCGACCCGTTCAGCGACCTGCGCGACTTCGACTTTCAATTGCGCGTCACCGACGTGGACCTGACCCGACTGAACGACTTCAGCCGCGCCTACGCCAATCTGGACGTGCAGTCCGGCCAGGGTGATCTGGTGGTGGAACTGAGCGCCCGGGACGGCCAGCTGGACGGCTACCTGAAACCGCTGCTCAAGAATTTGGACGTGTTCGACTGGCGCCAGGACGTGAGCGGACCGGACGGCTCGGTGCTGGGCGGCCTGTGGGAAGCCCTGGCCGGCGCCGTGCAGACCCTGTTCAAGAACCAGCGCCAGGACCAGTTCGCCACCCGGGTGCCGATCAGCGGCCAGGTGGAGCAAAGCGAAACCGGTACCTGGGCGGCGCTTTTCGGTATCCTGCGCAATGCCTTCGTGGAAGCCTTCTCGGCGCGTTTCGAGAACGGCGACAACGACGACTGACAGCCCACAGGAGACGCCCATGGGACCCCGCGCCCTGCTCGCCGGTGTTCTGCCCGCCGCCCTCGCCCTGGGCGGCTGCGTGACCGCGCCGGCCGGCGATTATCAGCCCAGCCCCAACCCGGCCCCCCGGGATCTGCGCGCCTATCAACTGCGCATCGACCCGCCGCTGCCGCCGGAGCAGGTGCGCGTGGAGGTGGTCTACCGGGCCGGCAAGCCGGAATGCCCGGTGACCCAGGCCGGCACCCTGGTGACGCCGGAGCGGCGGGGCCAGAGCCTGGTGTTCCGGGTGGCCCTGGACCTGTTCAACGACCCCCGCTGCGGCTGGCAGGCCAACCAGCTGTTCATTGCCCTGCGCGCCGGCGACAACTACCTGACCCGCTTCAGCGTGCCCCCCAGCGTGGACCAGCAGGTGCGCTGGTGCCGCCTCAACCCCCAACACGGCACCTGCCTGGCCCGGGAGAGCGACATTCTGCGCTACCGGGTGCCCGGGGAGGTGTATCGGGTCGTCATCACGCGCGGGCAGTAACCTCGCCCTCTTTCGTAGGAGCGACTGGGCGGCATTCCGCTTCCGTCGCGATCAACCCTTACCGACCATCCTCTCCGCGATCCGCGTGGCCAGCGCATACACCGTGACCTGCGGGTTGACGATGATCGAGGTGGGCAGCAGGCCGGCATCGGCGATATAGAGCCCTTTCACGTCATGGCATTCGCCGTCCACATTGACCACGCTGGTGGCCGGGTCGGCGCCCATGCGGGTGCTGCCCTGGGGGTGGTAGCTGACCATGCGCAGATGCTGGGGGGCGTTTTCCAGGCCGTCCACGGCGCGGTCGATGTCCGCCTCGGAGCGGATCACGCGGCGGTCGCTGGACGGCACATAGACTTCCTCGGCGCCGGACGCCAGGTGCAGCCGGGCGGCGGCCTTGAGGGCCCGTTTCATGGACGGGAAGTCGGCGTTGTCGAGCTGGTAGTCGATCACCTTCTGGCCGTCTTCCCAGCGGATGGTGCCCACGTTGTGATCGTGGATCAGAGTCACCAGCCCGGCCAGGTACTTGCTGTCGCGCATGAACGTCATGAACGGTTCGCCACTGCCGGGCTCGGCGGTCATGCTCAGTTCCACCGGGCCGGCGCCGCCGTCCTCCAGCACGAAGCCGCCCTTGTCCGGGTGCAGGAATTCGTCCACGTAGACCCCCAGCATGGCGCCGCGCCAGGGGTGCACCGGTTCCGGGTAGCGGGCGGACACGTACAAGGACGGGTGGCAGGCGAAGTTGCGCCCCACCTGGCCGGAACTGTTGGCCAGGCCGCTTTTCAGCAGCAGCAGCGGCGTCTGCACCGCGCCGGCGGCCAGGATTACCCGCTCCGCGTTGACCGTCAGGTCCGCCACCTTGGCGCCGTCGTGGCCGGTGACCTGGGCGCGCACGCCCCGGGCCCGGCCGTTCTCCGCCAGCACCTCGGTGACCCGGGTGTCGGCGAAAATGCGCGCGCCGTGGGCGCTGGCCCAGGGCAGATAGCTGACTAGCATGGACTGCTTGCGCTCGGTCTTGCAGCCGGACAGGCAGTGGCCGGTGAGCGCGCAGTCGCGGATATTGCGTTTGAACGGCTTCACCGACCAGCCCAGTTTGTGGGCGCCGGCGCGGATCAGCCGGCCGTGCCGGGCGATTTCGTGTTCGCCGTTTTCGTGGATCGCCAGGTTGCGCTCCACCCGCTCGAAGTACGGGATCATCGCCTCCGGGGTCAGCTCGGCAAGCCCGAAATCCCGCCGCCAGTCCTCCAGAATGAAGTCCGGGGTGCGGAAGCACACGCACCCGTTGACCACCGTGGAGCCGCCCACGCAGGCGCCCTGCAGCACCAGCAGATCGCCGCTCTTGTTGGTCTGGCCACCGTGGTCCTGATAGAGGGTTTCCAGGCTGTGGGTGAAACGTTCGGTGAAGTCCTTGGAGGGGATGTAGGGGCCGGCCTCCAGAATCACCACCTTCTTGCCGCGCCGGGCCAGCTCGTAGCCGGTCACCGCGCCGCCGGCACCGGAGCCGACGATCACCACGTCCGCGTCCAGGGTCAGCCGCGACTCGCGCACATCCTCGGCGCGGGTTACCGCCAGGCCGGACGCTCGAAGCGGCTGGCCGTTTTGCGTTGCCGTCATGTGCTTTCCTCCGTGCGCTCTTTGCCGGGCTCTTCATTCGGCCCTTCATCAGGAAGGGGCGCGTTACCCAGATAGGCCAGCCCCCACCGCTCGGACACCGGCCCGTCGAACTCGATGGGCGGCCAGGTGGCCGGGTCGCTCCAGTAGGCGCTGTACACCAGTTGCTTGATCACCGTGGCCAGGGTGCGCTGGATCGCGTTGCCCCGGCTCCAGGCGTCGAAATAGTCGCGGGCGGTGGCCGGGTCCAGGTCCACGAAACGACGACCGTGAAACACCACCGCCGCGTTGTCGAACAGGCTCAGCCCGGTGGCCAGCTGGTCGCGCAACGGCGGCGCCATATAGCCCAGGGTGGTCCGCACATTGGCCACCACCGGCACCTGGTCGGTGCCCGGCAGGTCGGTGCCCTCGGTGGGCAGCAGCGCCACCCGGGCCCGGTCGAACAGATGGTATTCCTGGCGGCTCAGCCCCTCGGCCCAGGCGGGTTTGGCCTGCTCGTCCAGCGGCGAACGGCGCAGCAAAGCGAAGCCACCGGCGGCCACCGCCGCCACCCCGGCGGTCCCCGCCAGGGTCCAGGCCAGAAAGCGGCGCCGGCTCAGGCCACGCTGCCAAACGGCGGCGACACGGCGGGCGCGGTGTTGTGGTGTCATGGGGTCTCTCGGCGCTCGGAAACAAGCCTTTGAAGCTACTCAACCGTCCCGGGGAATACAATATGTTTACCCGCACAGGACGGATTGACCGTGGGGGACATGGCCACAAGCCTTCACCTTGCAGGCGGAAGCCATCTCGGATACTGTCCTTATGTACAGTATCCGAGTGTCTTTCCTGATGTCCTCCGCCTCTCTGCAACAACTGCTCGCCCGCCGGGACACCTGGTGGGGGCGCGACCCCGACGGCGCCGCCCACGGCGGCCGGCCCACCGGCTTCGCCGCCCTGGACCGGCTGCTGAGCCTGGGCGGCTGGCCCCGGCACGGCCTGGTGGAATTGCTGTGTCCACTGCCCTGCCCGCCCCTGTTGCATCTGGTGCTGCCGTTGCTGGCCGGTGACGAGCCCGGCGCGCGGCTGATCGCCAACCCCCCGGAACGGCCCAGCGCCGACACCCTGGCCCGGGCCGGGGTGCCGCTGGCTCAGCTTCTGGTGCTGCGCGGCGAGCGGGACGGGCTGCTGCGCGCCTGCTACGAGGCCGCCGCCAGCGACGCGCTCAGCCTGTTGCTGCTGTGGGCCCCGGGCGGCGCCCTGCCCACCGGCACCCTGCGGCGGCTGCATCTGGGCGCCCAGCAGGGCCGCTGCCTGCTGATGCTGGCCCGGCCACGGCGGGCGGCGCGCCAGCCCAGCCCGGCGCCCCTGCGGCTGGCCCTGGACTGCCCGGCCCCCGGCGAGCTGACGGTGACCGTGCACAAGCAGCCCGGCGGGCGCCCCGGCGACCAGTGCCGGCTGTCGGTGCTGCCCGAGCACCTGCGCCGGGCGCCGCCGGCCACCGCCACCCTGCCGGCCCTGACCCGGCGTCCGCGTCCCGCCCTGGTGGCACCGCCACCGCGCTTGCCGGCGCCACCGCCGCCCGAACTGCGTCCATGAAAGCTGCGTCCATGAAAGTCGTGCCCATGAGAGCCGCCCCAAGGAGAGAGACCGCATGACCCCGCTGTGGCTGGCCCTGCATTTTCCCCTGCTGGCCCTGGAGGCCGGGGACGGCCCGGTGGAGCGGCCCCGGGTGCTGGTGCACCAGCACCGGGTGCAGCTGGCCAACGGGGCGGCCCGCGCCGCTGGCGTCGAGGGCGGCCTGCGGCTGGCCACCGCCCGCGCCCTGTGCGAGGACCTGGAAGTGCTGGAGGCGGACGACGGCGCCCGGGAAGCGGCCCTGCGGCGCCAGGGCCAGCACCTGCTGGCGCTTACCCCCCAGGTGTGCGCGGCGCCGCCGGCCAGCCTGCTGCTGGAGGTGGGCAGCTGCCTGAAACTCCACGGCGGTTTTCAAGGGCTGATGGCGCGGGTGGACCGCTACCGCCTGCATTGCCCGCTGACCACCCGCCTGGGCCTGGGGCCCACGCCGCTGGCCGCCTGGCACCTCAGCGACCCGCCGCCCCTGGAAACGGTACCGGAACCGGCTCGGTTCCAGGCCTGGCTGGCGGCGCTGGATCTGGACGACCTGGATCTGGACGCGCGCCTGCGCGAGCGGTTGCGGGCGCCGGGCTTCCGTACCCTGGGCGATCTTTATCCGCTACCCCGGGCGGCCCTGGGCAAACGTTTCGGCGCCGGCTTCCTGGACTGGCTGCAGCGGCTGCTGGGCGAGAAGCCGGACCCGCGCCGGCCGCTGACGCCGCCCCGGCCGTTCCGTGAACGGCTGGAGTTCGACGATCCCCTGGACCGCCTCGACCACCTTCACGGCCCCATGAGCGAACTGCTGACGCGGCTGAGCGCCGACCTGGAGCGCCATCAGGAGAGCCTGACCGCGATTCGCTGGCACCTGCACCTGAACAATGGCCACCGGGACACCCTGGTGGTGCGGCGCGCCCAGGCCGGCCACGACGCCGCCACCTGGCTGGACCTGACCCGCCGGCGCCTGGAACATCAGGTGCTGGACGCCCCGGTGCTGGGCCTGGGTCTGGACGGCGGCCGGCCGCGCCCGCGTAACCCGGGCCTGGCGGATCTGTTCCCGGACCCGGGGGCGCGGGCGCCGCTGTCCGGGCTGCTGGAGAAGCTGGCCGCCGAGCCGGCTCTGCGGCTGTACCGGCCGGAGCGCGCGCCGGGCCATTTGCCCGAGGAAACCGAACGGGGCCGGCCGCCCTTCGAGAAAGCCGCGCGCCCCGCGCCGCCGCCGGACACGGCGGCCCCGCCGGAGGACCGGCCCCTGTGGCTGCTCGACCCGCCGCGCCCCCTGGCGGTGCGCGACAGCGTGCCCCACTGGCGGGACCGGCCCCTGACCCTGTTTCCCCAGGAGGAACGTTTCAGCCAGCCCTGGCACCACCAGGCCGCCCGCCGCTACCACGTGGCCCATCACCCGGACGGATTGTGTTGTTGGGTGTTTCAGGACGAGCGGGATAAGGGGTGGTGGTTGCAGGGGTTCTTCTGATGTCGTTCGCCGAACTCCATTGCACTTCCGCCTTCACCTTCCTGACCGGGGCCAGCCATCCGGAGGAGCTGGTGGCGCGGGCCCATGGGCTGGGTTACCGGGCGCTGGCGATCACCGACGACGGCTCCCTGGCCGGGGTGGCGCGCGCCTGGCAGGCCTGGAAAGACCTCGAAACCGCTTGCAAAAACGAAGGTAAGCCACTGAATTTCAAGCTGATCGTCGGCAGCCACTTTCGCCTCGACCAGGAACGGGGCGAGCTCCGTCTGGTGCTGCTGGCCCGCGACCGGCAGGCCTACGGGGAGATCGCCACCCTGATCACCCGGGGCCGCCGGCGCGCGCCCAAGGGCCACTACCAGCTGCACTGGCGGGATCTGGCGCGCATCGAGCGCCACGCCCTGTGCCTGTGGCTGCCCGCTGGCGACGAGCGCGACGAGGCCCACGCGGCGCTGCTGCGCGAGCACTTCGGCGAGCGGCTGTGGCTGGCCTGCGAACTGCTCCAGGAAGGCAACGATGCCCTGCGCTACCGCGCGCTGCACGACCTGGCCCGGCGTCACGGGCTGGCCATGACCGCCAGCAACGACGTGCATTACCACGTGCCGGAACGGCAGCGCCTGCAGGAGGTGTTCACCGCCCTGCGGCTGAACACCACCGTGCAGCGGCTTGGCGACCGCCGCTTTCGCAATGACCAGCGCCACCTGCGCGCGCCGGCGCGGCTGGCGGAGATTTACCCGCCGGCGTTGCTGGAAGAAGCCGCCTGGATCGCCGATCAGTGCCAGTTCGGCATGGACGAGATTCGCTACCAGTACCCGGAGGAAGTGGTGCCGCCGGGCCAGGACGCGGACCAGTACCTGGCCGCCCTCGCCCATCAAGGCGCCGAGGCCCGCTATCCGGAGGGCGTGCCGGACAGCCTGCGCGCCCTGATCGACAAGGAACTGGGGCTGATCCGCCAGCTCGGCTACGCCCATTATTTTCTTACCGTGCACGACATCGTCGCCTTCGCGCGCGGCCAGGGCATTCTCTGCCAGGGGCGCGGCTCCGCCGCCAACTCCGCGGTGTGCTACTGCCTGGGGGTCACCGAGGTGGACCCGGGGCGCAGCCAGTTGCTGTTCGAGCGCTTTATCTCCCAGGAGCGGGACGAGCCGCCGGACATCGACGTGGACTTCGAGCACGAGCGCCGCGAGGAGGTGATGCAGTACCTGTACCGCAAGTACGGCCGCGACCGGGCCGCCCTGGCCGCCACCGTGATCCGCTACCGCACCCGCTCGGCGGTGCGCGACGTGGGCCGGGCCCTGGGCGTGGACCAGGACGTGGTCGAGCGCCTCAGCGGCAACCTGGCCTGGTGGGACCGGCCGGATTCCCTGGTGGAACGATTCCGGGAGCTGGGCCTGGGCGGCTCCACCCTGGGCCGCCACTACCGGGAGCTGGTCCAGGAGATGGTGGGCTTTCCCCGCCATCTGTCCCAGCACGTGGGCGGCTTCGTGATCACCCGCGACCCGGTGCACACCCTGGTGCCGGTGGAAAACGCCGCCATGCCCGACCGTACCCTGATCCAGTGGGACAAGGACGACCTGGAGTCCCTGGGGCTGATGAAAGTGGACGTGCTGGCGTTGGGCATGCTCACCGCGATCCGCAAGACCCTGGACCAGGTCGGCCGCTACCGGGGCCGCCCTCTGGCCATGCAGGACATTCCCGCCGGCGACGAGGCCACCTACGAGATGCTCTGCCAGGGCGACAGCGTGGGCGTGTTCCAGGTGGAATCCCGGGCGCAGATGAACATGCTGCCGCGCCTGCGCCCACGCGCCTTCTACGATCTGGTGGTGGAGGTGGCGATCGTGCGCCCGGGGCCGATCCAGGGCGACATGGTGCACCCCTACCTGCGGCGCCGGGACGGCCTGGAGGAAGAGGACTACCCGGACGAAAAGGTCAAAGGCGTGCTGGAACGCACCTACGGCGTGCCGATCTTCCAGGAGCAGGTGATCCAGCTGGTGATGGTGGCCGCCGGCTTTTCCGGCGGCGAGGCGGACCGGCTGCGCCGGGCCATGGCACGCTGGGGCAAGAGCGGCGAGCTGATGCAGTTCGAGCACAAGGTGATCGAGGGCATGCGCGCCAACGGCTACAGCGGCGACTACGCGCGCCGCCTGTTCGAGCAGATGAAGGGCTTCGGCGGCTACGGCTTTCCGGAATCCCACGCCGCCAGCTTCGCCCTGCTGGTGTACGTGTCCGCCTGGCTCAAGCGGCACCACACCAGCGCCTTCTTCTGCGGCCTGCTCAACAGCCTGCCGATGGGCTTCTATTCGCCCTCGCAACTGCTGCAGGACGCCCGCCGCCACGGCATCGAAACGCGCCCCCCGGACGTGCGCCACAGCCACTGGGACCACACCCTGGAGGATACCCACCGGGAGAAGCTGGGCGTGCAGCCGGCCCTGCGGCTGGGGCTGCGTCAGATCAAGGGCTTCAACGAGGACGCCGCCGGGCGGCTGGTGGCGGCCCGCGACCAGGCGCCGTTTCGCGGCGTGCGCGACCTGTGCGAGCGGGCCGCCCTGGGCAGCCGCGAGCGCGAGGCCCTGGTGGCCGGCAACGCCCTGCGTGGCCTGAGCGGCCACCGCCATCAGGCCCACTGGGACGTGCAGGGCCTGGAGGCCCGGCGGCCGCTGCTCGGCGGTCAGGGCGAGGGCGACGCCGTTCACGACGACCATGATGGCGTCTACCTGGACGCCCCCTCGGAGCACACCTCACTGATCGAGGACTACCGCCACCTGGGGCTGACCCTGGGCCGCCACCCCATGGCCCTGGTGCGCCATTTGCCCCGCTTCAAGCGCTGTTACCGGGCCCGGGACCTGAAGCGGGCCCGCCCCGGCCAGCTGGTGCGGGTGGCGGGCCTGGTCACCAACCGCCAGCGCCCGGGCTCCGCCAAGGGCACCCTGTTCATGACCCTGGAGGACGAAACCGGCAACACCAATGTGGTGGTCTGGACCTCGATCCAGGAACGCTACCGGCAGACCCTGCTGAAGAGCCCGCTGGTGATCGTCACCGGCACCGTGGAGATCAGCCCGGAGCGCATCGTGCACCTGATGGCCGGGCAGCTGGCCGACGCCCGGGACGCCCTGGACGAGCTGGTGGTGCGCTCCCGGGACTTTAAATAAAACGACCGTCCTCGCCATCAAAAGGCCGTTCCCGCCCCTGCACGGGGCCCCCGTCGGGGGGCTATAGTGACGGCCACACTCATTACGAAATGGACAGCCGATCATGAGCAACGGGAGAGAGTTCGATCTGATCGTGTACGGCGCCAGCGGCTTCACCGGCCGACTGGTGGCGGAATACCTGGATCAAACCTATGGTGGCGACCTGAACTGGGCGCTGGCCGGCCGCAACGCCGAAAAACTGGAAGCGGTGCGCGCGGAAATGGGCATCAGTGAAAACGTGCCGGTGGTCACCGCCGACGCGGACCAGCCGGAGACCCTCCAGGCCCTGGCCGAGCGCACCCGGCTGGTGCTGACCACGGTGGGCCCCTACCAGCTGTACGGCGAGCCGCTGGTGAAGGCCTGCGCGGAAGCCGGCACCGACTACGTGGACCTGTGCGGCGAGCCGGCCTGGATGCGGCAGATGATCGACCGCTACGGCGACACCGCCCAACGGACCGGCGCGCGCATCGTGTTCTCGTGCGGGTTCGATTCCATCCCCTTCGACCTGGGCGTGTTCTTCCTGCAACAGCAGGCGAAGGCGAAAGGCCTGGCGCCGATGAGCCGGGTCAAGGGCCGGGTGCGCAAGATGAAGGGCACCTTCTCCGGCGGCACCGCCGCCAGCCTGAAAGCCACCCTGGCGGCGGCCAAGGACCCGGCCATCCGCGATCTGCTGGTGGACCCGTTCGCGCTGACCCCGGGCTTCAGCGGGCCGGCCCAGCCGCCGGCGGCGAAGCCGGAATACGACGACGCCCTGGGTACCTGGGCGGCGCCGTTCATCATGGCCGCCATCAACACCCGCAACGTGCACCGCTCCAACTTTCTGCTCGGCCACGCCTACGGCGAGGACTTCACCTATGACGAGATGATCCTCACCGGCGACGGCGACAAGGGCAAGGCCACCGCCGAGGCGGTGGCCCAGGACCGCTCCCTGGCCGGCGAGGACGCCCCCAAACCCGGCGAGGGACCGAGCAAGGAAGAGCGGGAAAACGGTTTCTACGATGTGCTGTTCCTGGGCGGCAACGACCAGGGCGAGCACCTGGCGGTGAGCGTGTCCGGCGACAAGGACCCGGGCTACGGCTCCACCTCGCGAATGATCAGCGAGAGCGCCCTGTGCCTGCTGCGCGACGCCACCGACACCGGCGGCGGCATCTGGACCACGGCGCCGGCCATGGGCGACAAGCTGATCCGGCGACTCACCGAGCACGCCGGCCTGAAGTTCAAGGTGGAAGGCTGAATTTCCAGCCGCGCCATCGCGGCGGAACCGCCGCTCCTACCCCGTTTCCGTAGGAGCGGTGGTTCCACCGCGATCCACGATCAAAGCGGCCCGAGGCTGCGAATCTCCAGCCAGCGCCCCCGGCCCGCCTCGTAATGAAAGGTGCCCACCACCTGAACCCGCTGGTCAAGATGGCCCCGGGCCTCTTCCAAGGGAGTCAGTTCCACCCGGTTGAGGTCGTCATCCTCGATCCAGTAATGCTCCGGATCGTCGAAGCCCCGCACCACCCCGCTGGTGGCCACCAGGCTGCCCTGGTAACTCTCCGGTTCGGCGGCCAGGGCCCGCAGCGGCGCCCCCTGGGGCGCGTCGCGGTAATCACAGCCGGCCAGCAACAGCATGGCCGCCAGGGCCGGTGCCGCGATCCGGCGCGCATTACCGCTCATGACCACTCTCGTTACCGCTGCCCGGCTGCGGCGGCACCCGCCACTCCGGCTCCTCGAACTCGCCCAGCGGGGTGATCTCGCAGGTGCGCGCGTGCTTTTCCAGGATCGCCTTGACCCGGGCGCTGCGGCTGTCGTCCTTGGCGTCCCGGTGCGCCTTGGAATCCCAATGGGCGATGGCCAGCAGCGTATCCGGCTCGCCGATCTTGCGGTGCAGATCGGTGCCCCGGGCGCCGGGGGTCTGCTGGATCACGCGGCTGGCCTCGATCCAGGCCTCGGCGTACTCCTCCACGGTGTAACCGTCCTTCATGCGGACTTCGAAGATGTACTTCATCACGGTTCCTTGCTTAACAGGGGCGGGTTCAGGGTCGGGCGGTCTGCCACCAGCGGTCCGAGGTTTCCATCAGGCCGGCGTCGCGCAGCGCCCGGCGGGCCTGCTCCCGCGCGTCCGCGTGCAGGAAGGCGCCCACTTCCAGACCGGTGCGGTCGTCGCGCAGGGTCAGGCGCATCAGGTCGACGGAGCGGGCCGGCAGGATCACGTGCAGATGGGCGTCCGGCCGGCTCAGTTCCCAGCGCCGGCGCGGCGGACCACGCACGCCCTGCTCGATCAGCACCCGGCCCGGCTCGATGGTGATGCGCTGGTACAGATAGCTGAGCCGGAAGCACACCCGGTGCATCAGATAGCACAGCAACCCCACCTCGAAGCCGGCGAACGGCAGCGCCAGCCAGATGCCGGCGGCGCTCCAGGCGGCGGCCACCACGAACACCACCGCCGCGATCAGCGCCATGAAACGCTTCACCTGGCGCCAATCGGCGGACAGATGGGGCCGCAGGGTGATCACCGTGGTGTCCGCCCGGTGTTCGCTCAGCACCGTGATCGACTCGGCGTGGGATCGACTCGGCATGGGATGGACTCGGCATCGGGTTCGGACCCCCGATGATCGCACCCCCGGCGCCATCAAGGGAAATCCGCGGGAACCGTGCCGCCGCGCCGGGGTCGGTAGGCGGTAGCCGCCGTGCCGGGCACGGCGCGATGACGGCGGTCGGCCCGGCCGGTAGCATGGGCGGCTTGTCGAGACACCGAACCTGATCGTTTCTGGAGGCACGCGCATGATGGGGTGGTGGCATTCCCGCCGGCTTCGCTTTCTGACCGCCTGCGCGGCGGCGCTGTTGATTCTGATGGTGCTGCTGCGCGCCGTGTTCTATCTGTTCTTCTCCGAAGTGGGCGACACCGTGGACGCCCCCGCCGGCCAGGTCTGGCGGACGCTGAGCGTGGGCCTGCGCTTCGACCTGCGCCTGACCCTGCTGATGGTGCTGCCGCTGGCGGTGCTGGCCTGGCTGCCGCGCTTCAATCTGGTCCGTTCCCGGGCCGCCCGGGGTCTGGCGTTGGTCTACCTGGGCCTGGCCACGCTGTTGCTGCTGCTCACCTACATTCTGGACTTCGGCCACTATGTTTATCTGGGCGACCGGCTCAACATCACCGCCCTGCGTTTTCTCCAGGACACGCGCATGTCCACGCAGATGGTCTGGGAGAGCTACCCGGTGGTGTGGATCACCCTGGGCTGGCTGGCCCTGAGCGCGCTGATGGTCTGGCTGTTCGCGCGCCTGTCGGCGCGCTTTCTGCTGCGCGACAAGCCGCCCATCCGCACCCGCTCCCTGTGGGCCGGCGGCGTGGTGGTGGTGCTGGTGCTGGCCTTCGGGCTGCTCGGCCGGGCCACCGACATCAACTGGGAGAACCCGGTGCCGCTGCGCTGGAGCGACGCCTTCGCCTCCGGCGACAAGGCGGTGGCGGCGCTGGGGCTCAACCCGGTGCTGTTCTTCTACGACACCAGCCAGCTGGACACCGAGCCCTACGACCTGGAGGCGGTGCGCCGCTATTACCCGATGATGGCGGACTTTCTGGCGCTGCCCGCCGACCGCCGCGGCGACCTGAACTACCGCCGCCACGTGACCGTGCAACCCCACCGCCTGGACACCGACCGGCCACCCAATATCGTGGTGGTGATGCTGGAATCCCTGGGCGCCAGCCGGGTGGGCGCCTACGGCACCCCGTTCGACCCGACCCCCAACCTGGACCGCATCGCCGAGGGCGGCTGGTTCTTCGAGCATTTCTACGTGCCGGTCACCGGCACCGCGAAAAGCATCTGGGCGTTTCTCACCGGCATCCCCGACGTGGCTCCGGAAGAAACCGCCAGCCGCAATCCGCTGATCGGCCACCAGCGCATGATCGTCGACCAACTGGACGGCTACCGGAAACTGTACATGGTCGGCGGCAACGCCGGCTGGGCCAATCTGGAGGGCCTGCTCACCCGCAGCATCGACGGCCTGGAACTGTACGAGGAAGGCGACTGGCAAAGCCCCAACGTGGACGTGTGGGGCATCTCCGACCTGGCCCTGTTCAAGGAATCCCACGCCATCCTGGACGCGATTCCCGACGACCAGCCGTTCTTCGCCTTTATCCAGACCGCCGGCAACCACCGGCCCTTCACCATTCCGCCGAACAACGACGACTTCCAGGTGCGCGACGACCTCAGCGAGGAACAACTGAACGGCAACGGCTTCAAGAACGCCGCCCAGTACAACGCGGTGCGCCTGCTCGACTACAACGTGGGCCGCTTCATGGACCTGGCCCGGCAAAGCGACTACTTCGACAACACCCTGTTCGTGTTCTTCGGCGACCACAACAACCGCATCACCACCCTGCCGCACATGCCGCGCTTCCAGGAAGCACTGCGCCTGGAAAGCCACCATGTGCCGCACATGATCTACGCCCCCAAGCTGCTGGAACCGCGCCGCATCCGCGAAGCGGTGAGCCTGATCGACGTGATGCCCACGGTGGCCGGCCTGATCGGCCTGGACTACGACAACACCACCCTGGGCCGGGACATCCAGCAGCCCGCCCCGGAGGGCGACCGCACCGCCTTCGTGGTATTGCGCGAAGGGCCCCGCCCGCAAATCGGCGCGGTCACCGCCGATCATCTGGCCCGGCTCAACCACGACGGCGAAGCCGCCAGCCTGCACACGCTCTACAGCGATAACCCGGAACAGGACCGATCGCAAACCGACCCGGACACCTTCAACCATCTGTTCGATCTGGCGCGGGGTTTCTACGAAACCTCCCGCTACCTGTTCTACGACAACGCCATCCGCGACCGCCAGAGCCGGGCCACCACGGACGGCGCGGAACCCTGATGGAGCGCGTCGGCACCGTGGTGGTGGGCGCCGGCGTGGTGGGCCTGGCGGTGGCCCGGGCCCTGGCGCGGACCGGGGAAACGGTGGTGATCCTGGAAGGCGAGGCGCGCTTCGGCGAACATCTGTCGTCGCGCAACAGCGAGGTGATCCACGCCGGCCTCTACTACCCGCCCGGCTCCCTCAAAGCGGAAAGCTGCCTGCGCGGCAACGCCCTGCTTTACGAATACTGCGCCGCCCGCGGCATCGACCACCGCCGCTGCGGCAAGCTGATCGTGGCCGGCCCCGATCAGCGGGACGCCCTGGCGCAATTGCTGGACAACGCCCGCGCCGCCGGCGCCACCGGGCTGACACCGATCAGCGCCCGCCAACTGGCCCGGGAGGAGTCGTGGCTGCGCGGCACCGCCGCCCTGCACTCCACCCACAGCGGCATCGTCGACAGCCACGGCCTGATGGCCGCCCTGGCCCGCGACGCGGAAGACCACGACGCCCTGCTCTGCCCCCGCCACCGGGTCACCCACATCGACTGCCACCCCGGCCGCTTCGACCTGGACGTTGAGACCGGCGACCAACGGTTCACGCTGCGCGCCGACCGACTGCTCAACGCCGCCGGCCTGGGCGCCGTGCCGCTGGTGGAAAAGATGCGGGGCTTCCCCGACGCGCAACGCCCGGACCAGCGCTTCGCCAAGGGCAACTACTTCCGCCTCGCCGGCCCCAGCCCCACGGACCGGCTCATCTACCCGCTCCCCGAAGCCCACGGCCTGGGCGTGCACCTCACCGTGGACCTGGCCGGCCGCGCCCGCTTCGGCCCCGACGTGGAATGGGTGGACCGCCCGGACTACCGGGTCGACGACGCCCGCCGCACCGCCTTCGAAACCGCCGTGCGCCGCTACTGGCCGGCGCTCCCCGCCGGCGCCCTGCAGCCGGACTACGCCGGCGTGCGCCCCAAGCTGATGATCGACGGCCAGCCCCACCCGGACTTTTTGATCCAGGACCATCGCCTCCACGGCCTGGACGGCCTGATCAACCTGCTCGGCATCGAATCCCCCGGCCTCACCGCCGCGCTGGCGTTGGCGGAGCGCATCGCGGCCGGGTGAACACGCGCACCGTCCTTGATTAGTGATTCCGAACGAATCAAAAAACGTTCCCGTTTGGCCTCAGACAGCGTACCGGCTCATCCTCAAGAGGATCGCGATGCTTGTCGTGCGCTTCGCGTTCATGGGTGGTGAGAAGGTCGTGATCCAGTGCACCCCTTCGGGCCAGCGCATCTAAAAATCCTGCCCAGCTTTTCGGATACGTTTTCTCGGATAATGCCGTTTTTTCCATGACAGACACCTCCTGACGGGCCATGCCAATAACTGCTTGACCCGTGCCGACGGGCTCACCGGTCATTTCCGAAAAAACCCGCATGCCCTAGGTTTGTCGACTCCTTAATCCATAACAATACTCAAGGAGGACACATGACGGTAAGTACCGTTCTGGGTTTGCTGCTGGTCGCCGTGGCGATCATTGTCATCGCCGCCATCACACGGGCTGTCGAGGCTCGCCGCACCAAGGACCAACCGCCACCCCAGCGAGTCGTCGTCACCGACATCCAGATGCCATTCAGTTCCATGGTGACCTTTATGGTGAAGTGGGCTCTGGCGTCCATTCCCGCCGCCATCATTCTCGGCCTGCTGGTGGTATTCGTTCTCGCCCTGGCCGGCGCTCTTGGTCCGTACAACTCATTCTAGGTGGCCCGAGCCCGCTTCCCAGCGGGCTTTTTCGTATAAGCCTCCCAGGTTTCTCCCTTCTGACAGTGCTTGAACAAGTAGGAGTCACCTTTCACCACTTCAAATTCGGAATGCGATGAAACACATCGCGCAGGCCCACGGACCAGGCTTCGCCGAGCTGGTGAAAGCCTTCGTGGTGCTCGTCCAGGTTGAAGTGTTCGCTGGCGATAAAGCTGCCGCGCCGGTAGCGCAGGACGTCCAGGGGCAGGCCCACCGAGAGGTTGGAGCGGATGGTGGAGTCGATGCTGATGAGGGCGCATTTGATGCCGTCGTCCAGGGAGGTGTGGTAGTCGATCACCCGGTCGAGGATGGGTTTGCCGTATTTGGTTTCGCCGATCTGAAAGTACGGGGTGTCCGGGGTGCATTCGATGAAGTTGCCTTCCGGGTAGATCAGAAACAGGCGCGGGGGTTCGCCCTGGATCTGGCCGCCGACGATAAAGCTGCTGCCGAAGTCGACGCCCTGGCCCTGGCCGGCGTCGCGGGCCACCACTTCGCGGCCGGTGGCGCCGACGATGGTGGCCACGTCGTACATGGTGGCGGCGCCGAACAGGTTGGGCCGGTCGCTGTTGAGGCGCATGCGCATCAGGCTGAGCACGCTCTGGGTGGTGGCCAGGTTGCCGGCGGTCATCATCAGGATGACGCGTTCGCCTTCGATGACGAATTTGTGCAGCTTGCGGTAGGTGGCGATCTGGTCGACGCCGGCGTTGGTGCGGGAGTCCGCCGCGAACACCAGCCCGTCCTTGAGCGCCATGGCCACGCAATAGGTCATTGCCGAACTCCCGTTGCCGCCCGCCCTATTGCTCGGCGCCGGTGAGGCGCACGTGGGCCACCGCGTTGAGCGATTCCACGCCGCCGCCGTAACGCACGCCGCGTACCGGGCAGGCATCCAGATAGTCGAGACCCACCGCCAGCTTCAGGTGATGCCGGGGGCGGCGGGTCTGGTTGGTGACGTCGAAGGTGTGCCAGCGGTCGTCCCGCCAGACCTCGGCCCAGGCATGGCTGGCCACGTGTTCGCTGTCGTCGCTGTAAAGATAGCCGCTCACGTAGCGCGCGGGTATCCCCAGGGCGCGGCAGCAGGCCAGAAAGACGTGGGTGTGGTCCTGGCAGACGCCCTGCCCGCCCCGGTAGGCGGCGGCGGCGTCGCTGGCCACGTCGGTGACGCCGGCGGCGAAGGGCATGTCGTCGAGGATGCGCTGGCTGAGCCGTTCCAGGCTGTCCAGGGAGCCGGCGCCCTCATAGTCTCGGGCCAGGTCGGCGAGGGCCTCGTCGGTGGCGGTGAGCGCCGAGGTGCGCGCGAACACCAGCGGCGACAGGCGGGCGTCGTCGTCTTCCCGGTCCTCGTCGACGATCTCCACTTGGCCCCGGGCGGTGAGCTCGATGCTCTGGTGCGGGTGGTCCAGGGTCAGCACGTGCAGGATATTGTCGAAGCCGTCGGCGGCGCGGGTGGCGTGCTCCGGCAGGTCCAGGTGCCAGTCCAGGATGCGCTGGCGGCGCGAGGGCCTCGGCGTCAGGCGCAGGTACTGGGTGCTGTGGCGGACCCGTTCGGAGTAGCGGTACTCGGTGCGGTGCCGGATCGAGAGTTTCATACCACCTCCAGGTATTCCTCGCGGATGGTGTCCGCCAGTTCGTTGACGCGGCGCAGAAAGTCGGTGAGGTATTCGTGCAGCCCGGTGTCCACGATATGGTCCAGGTCGCCGTACTGCAGGCGGGCGAACTGCACCGCGGCCAGCCGTTTGGATTGCTGGCCGGCGTGGCCTTCGATGGCGGGCAGCAGTTCGCACAGCATCTGCATGCAGGAGCGCAGCGAGCGCGGCACCTCCGGACGCAGGATCAGCAGCTCGGAGACCCGCTCGGCGTTGATCGGCTCGCTGTAGATTTCCCGGTAGGCCTCGTAGGCGCCCACCGAGCGCAGCAGGGCGTGCCAGCGGTAGAAGTCCACCGCGCCGTCGCCGGCGGCGCGACCGATCTGATGTTTGACGTCGAGGATGCGGGCGGTGTTGTCGGCCCGCTCGATAAAGGTGCCCAGCCGCAGGAACCGGAAGGCGTCGTTGCGCATGCTGGTGCCGTAGGTGGCGCCCCGGAACAGGTGCGAGCGGTTTTTCACCCAGTCGAAGAATTCGCTGGCGCCGTAGCCCTCCAGTCCCAGCTCGCGGATCTCGCGCAGTTCCAGCCAGGTGCTGTTGACGCTTTCCCACATTTCCGCGGTGATTTTGCCGCGCACCGCGTGGGCGCTTTCGCGGGCGGCGCGCAGGCAGTGAAAGATGCTCCCCGGGTTGCCGTCGTCCAGGGTGAAAAAATGCATCACTTCATCCACGCGGATGTCGTCGTGGCTGGCCTGATAGCTGGCCAGGCTGCCGGTGATCACCAGCGGCGCGGTGATCTCCTCGCGGGCGTCCACGGCGAACGGAATCAGCGACAGGTTCCAGGCCACGTCGAGCATGCGCGCGGTGTTCTCGGCGCGTTCGAAATAGCGCGACAGCCAATACAGGTCGGCGGCGGTGCGGCTCAGCATGATCCGTCCTCCAGCACCCAGGTGTCCTTGGTACCGCCACCCTGGGAGGAGTTCACCACCAGGGAGCCGGCGCTCATCGCCACCCGGGTCAGGCCGCCGGGCACCAGCCGGGTGTCCTTGCCGCTCAGCACGAAGGGCCGCAGGTCGATGTGCCGGGGCGCGATGCCCTCGTCCACGAAGATCGGGCAAGTGGAGAGCGACAGGGTGGGCTGGGCGATGTAGTTGGCCGGCCGCGCCCGCAGGCGTTCGCGGAACGCTTCGATCTCGGCGTGGCTGGCCGCCGGGCCCACCAGCATGCCGTAGCCACCGGCGCCGTGGACCTCCTTGACCACCAGTTCCGGCAGGTGGGCCAGCACATGGTCCAGCGCCTTGGGGTCGCGGCATTGCCAGGTGGGTACGTTGGCCAGGATCGGCTCTTCGTCCAGGTAGAAGCGGATCATGTCCGGGACATAGGGGTAGATGGACTTGTCGTCGCCCACCCCGGTGCCCACCGCGTTGGCCAGAATCACATTGCCTTCCCGGTACACCGACAGCAGGCCCGGCACGCCGAGCATGGAGTCCGGGCGGAACGCCAGGGGGTCCAGGTAATCGTCGTCGATGCGCCGGTAGATCACGTCCACCCGCTGCGGGCCGGCGGTGGTGCGCATGAACACGAAGCCGTCCTTGACGAACAGATCGGCGCCTTCCACCAGCTCGATGCCCATCTGCTGGGCCAGGAAGGCGTGCTCGAAATAGGCGCTGTTGAACCGGCCCGGGGTCAGCAGCACCACCGTGGGATTGGGCACGGCGCCGCTTTCCTGGAGCGTCTCCAGCAGCAGCGACGGGTAGTGCTCCACCGGCGCCACCGACTGGTGAGCGAACAGCTCCGGAAACAGGCGCATCATCATGCGCCGGTTTTCGATCATGTAGCTCACCCCGGACGGGGTGCGCAGGTTGTCCTCCAGCACGTACCAGGTGCCCGCGCCGTCGCGGATCACGTCCACGCCGCTGATGTGCGAGTAGACCCGGTTGGGCAGGTCCAGGTCCTGCATGCAGGGCTGGTATTGGGCGTTGCCGAAGATCTGCTCGGCGGGCACCAGCCCGGCGCGGACGATGGTCTGGTCGTGGTAGATGTCGTGCAGGAACAGGTTCAGGGCACGCACCCGCTGGATGGCGCCCTGCTCCAGGCGCCGCCAGTCGGCGGCGGGGATCACCCGGGGCAGCGCGTCGAAGGGAATCAGCCGCTCGGTGCCACTCTCCTCGCCGTAGACGTTGAAGGTGATGCCGACCCGGTGAAACTGAAGCTCGGCCTCCTTGCGCTTGCGCAGCAGGCCGTCGTGGGCCTGGCCGAGCAGCCAGCGGTGATAACCTTTGTAGGCGTCCCGGACCTTGCCGCCCGGCAGAATCATCTCGTCGTAACCGGACACGTCCGGCAGGGATAGTGGCCCCATGGCGCTCTCACTGGCACGGCCCGGCTCCTTGCCGGTCCCTGTCTCAGTATGAGCAAAGCGCGTGCCAGAAATTGTAAAGCTTTGCGAAGGGAACGTGCGCCGCTTTGGTGCACCGGAAACGAAAAAGCCCGGCGCGAGGCCGGGCTTTTCGGAACCGAGGTCGAATCGGGCTCAGAGCTTGCTGTCCAGCTCCGGCACCGCTTCGAACAGATCCGCCACCAGGCCGTAGTCGGCCACCTGGAAGATCGGGGCTTCCTCGTCCTTGTTGATCGCGACGATCACCTTGGAGTCCTTCATGCCCGCCAGATGCTGGATGGCACCGGAGATGCCCACGGCCATGTACAGGTTCGGCGCCACGATCTTGCCGGTCTGACCGACCTGCATGTCGTTGGGCACGAAGCCGGCGTCCACGGCGGCGCGGGAGGCCCCCACGGCGGCGCCCAGCTTGTCGGCCACTTTGTAGAGGATCTCGAAGTTGTCGCCGTTGCCCATGCCGCGGCCACCGGAGATCACGATCTCGGCGCTGGCCAGCTCGGGACGGTCGGACTTGGCCAGTTCCTCGCCCACGAAGGAGGAGATGCCGGCGTCCTTGACCACGTCGCAGCTTTCCACGGAGGCGGAACCGCCCTCCTCGGCCACCGCGTCGAAGGAAGTCGGACGCACGGTGATCACTTTCTTGTCGTCACCGCACTTCACGGTGGCGATGGCGTTGCCGGCGTAGATCGGGCGCTTGAAGGTGTCGCCATCGACCACTTCGGAGATCTCGGAGATCTGGGCCACGTCCATCAGCGCGGCGGCGCGCGGCGCGAAGTTCTTGCCAGTGGTGGTGGCGGCGGCCAGGATGTGGCTGTAATCGGCGCCCACTTCGGCCACCAGCTCGGCGATGTTCTCGGCCAGCTGGTGCTCGTAGGCGTCGTTGTCGGCGCACAGCACCTTGCTCACGCCCTCGGCCTTGGCGGCCTGCTCGGCCACGGCGTTGCAGCCCTTGCCGGCGACCAGAACGGTGATGTCACCGCCAATTTCCTTGGCGGCGGCGATGACGCTGAGCGTCGCCTTGTTCAGCGCGGCATTGTCGTGTTCGGCGTAGACTAAAACACTCATCAGATCACCTTCGCTTCGTTCTTCAGTTTGTCGACCAGCTCATCCACGGAGCCCACCATGACACCGGCCTTGCGCTCGGCCGGGGTTTCCACCTTCTCGATGGTGACGCGCGGGGTCATGTCGACACCCAGGTCCGCCGGGGATTTCACGTCCATCGGCTTCTTCTTGGCCTTCATGATGTTGGGCAGGGAGGCGTAGCGCGGCTCGTTGAGGCGCAGGTCGGTGGTCACCACCGCCGGCAGCTTCAGTTCAACGGTCTGCAGGCCGCCGTCGATCTCGCGGGTAACCTTGACCTTGCCTTCTTCCACGTTCACTTCGGAAGCGAAGGTGCCCTGGGGCATGCCGGTCAGCGCGGCCAGCATCTGGCCGGTCTGGTTGTTGTCGTCGTCGATCGCCTGCTTGCCGAGGATAACCAGTTCCGGCTTCTCTTCGTCAACGATGGCCTTGAGGGCCTTGGCGATGCCCAGCGGCTGCACGTCTTCGTCGGTTTCCACCAGGATGGAGCGGTCGGCGCCCAGCGCCATGGCGGTACGCAGTTGTTCCTGGGCGGCCTTCGGACCGATGCTCACGGCCACGATTTCGGACACCACGCCTTTTTCCTTCAGGCGCACGGCTTCTTCCACGGCGATTTCGCAGAAGGGGTTCATGGCCATTTTGACATTGGCGAGATCGACACCGGAGTGGTCCGCTTTGACACGAACCTTAACGTTGTAGTCGATGACTCGCTTGATGGGTACAAGAACCTTCATAGGATCCTCGGAATCTTCCACTTGGTGACTTGAATCGTTCCCTGCCGCGGCTGCCACAAACCAGGGTTTGGAAGCCCACCGAGCCTTGTGGCAACCCGGTCCCCGGGAGGGACGAAAACGACGAAAAAGGCGAGACGACGCCGAACACGGGGCCCCGCGCGAGGTCCGGTATCTTGAACGCCAACCCCGGCAAGGTCAATAGGCCGAAAATGTGTAAGCGGATGATTTCTCTGCCAATTGTGTTCATTATTCATGACCCGCCGGTCGCCCATTTTGTTGAAAATCAATCACCTGGCGACGGATAATCCAAACACTCGTTTGAGCATTTGTGAAAGAGAGTTTCACATCTGCCCAATTGGTGGTGCCGTCCGTCGGATGCTTATATACTCGCGCCACCCCAAGAACCTCCGCCCGCACCGGCCAGGCCACACGGCCTCAGGCTCACGGCGTCACGGCGAGGTCCCGGCCGGCCCCTACAAGGCACTATAAGGGCCGTAACGCAACCGAAAGCTAGGAGACAGGCTGTGGAACGCGAATCAATGGAAGTCGACGTAGTGATCGTCGGCGCCGGCCCCTCCGGTCTGGCAACCGCCTGCCGGCTCGGCCAAATCGCCCAGGAAAGCGGCCAGGAACTCAGCGTGGTGGTCGTCGAGAAGGGCTCCGAAGTGGGCGCCCATATTCTCTCCGGCGCGGTGTTCGAGCCGCGCGCGCTGAATGAACTGTTCCCCGACTGGAAAGAAAAAGGCGCGCCGCTGAACGCTCCGGTCACCGCCGACGAAATCTACTATTTCACCGGTGCCGACAAGGCCAGCAAGGTGCCCGGCCCGTTCGCGCCGAAAACCATGCACAACGAAGGCAACTATGTGATTTCGTTGGGCAACCTGTGCCGCTGGCTGGCGGAACAGGCGGAAGGCATGGGCATCGAGATCTTCCCGGGCTTCGCCGCCAGCGAGATTCTCTATAATGAAGACGGCTCCGTGAAAGGCATCGCCACCGGTCAGATGGGCGTCGCCGCCGACGGCGAGCACAAGCCCAGCTACGACCCGGGCATGGAGCTGCACGCCAAATACACCGTGTTCTCCGAAGGCTGCCGTGGCCATCTGGGCAAGCAGCTGATGGAGAAATACAACCTGCGCGAAGGCGTGGACCCGCAGCATTACGGCATCGGCATCAAGGAACTGTGGGAAATCGATCCGTCCAAGCACAAGAAGGGCCTGGTCATGCACAGCGCCGGCTGGCCGCTGAGCGAATCCGGCTCCCCGGGCGGTGCCTTCCTGTACCACCTGGAAGACAATCAGGTGACCCTGGGTCTGATCACCGATCTGGCCTATTCCAACCCGCACGTCTCGCCGTTCGACGAGATGCAGCGCTGGAAGACCCATCCGGAAGTGAAGAAGTATCTGGAAGGCGGCAAGCGCGTCAGCTACGGCGCCCGTGCCATTTCCAAGGGCGGCCTGCAGTCGCTGCCGAAGATGACCTTCCCCGGCGGTATTCTGGTGGGCTGTGACGCCGGCACCCTGAACTTCGCCAAGATCAAGGGCAACCACACCGCCATGAAGTCCGGCATGATGGCCGCCGAGACCATCGCCAAGGCGATCGCCGACGGCCGCGCCGCCGACGAGCTGAGCGAGTACAAGGCCACCTTCGAGAACAGCTGGGTTTACGAAGAACTGCACCAGCAGCGCAACTTCGGCCCCGCCCAGCACAAGTTCGGCAACCTGCTGGGTTCCGCCTTCGCGTTCGTGGACCTGAACATCTTCAACGGCAAGCTGCCGTTCACCATGCGCGATACCACTCCGGATCACGACACCCTGAAGCCGGCGGATCAGTGCAAGAAGATCAACTACCCGAAACCGGACGGCAAGCTGACCTTCAACAAGCTGGATTCGGTGTTCCTGTCCAACACCAACCATGAAGAGGATCAGCCCTGCCACCTGACCCTCAAGGATCCGAGCATCCCCATCGAGTACAATCTGCCCAAGTACGACGAACCGGCGCAGCGCTATTGCCCGGCGGGCGTGTACGAGGTGGTGACCGACGAAACCAGCGGCGAAAAGCGGTTCCAGATCAACGCGCAGAACTGCGTGCACTGCAAGACCTGCGACATCAAGGACCCGACCCAGAACATCGTCTGGGTGGCCCCGGAAGGCACCGGCGGCCCGAACTACCCGAACATGTAAGCGGGTCCCCTCGCCGGAAACCAAAAAGCGCCCCTCGGGGCGCTTTTTTTATGCGCTTCACCGGTCGGTCGGATGTAGGAGCGACTTCAGTCGCGATCAGCGCCGGTGCCGTCTTCATCGCGACTGAAGTCGCTCCTACCGCCGCCAGGTACCACCGGCGCGGCGTCCTGGTGACGTTCGAGGCGGCGCAGGCGCCGACGTTTCAACCAGCCGCCCACGCGGGTTTCCAGGGCGTGGATCAGGCCCAGGGGCGGCATCGCCGGCATATACAACTCCGGTTCCCGCGGACGGCGCGGGCGCGGTGCGTGTTCGGTATCGGGCAGACTCATGGCGGACTCCTTCGCGGGCTGCGTGTGCTTGAAGAACGCCCAGCATCGCCGCCGGTCTTTGTTCAATCCAACGAAAAGATCTACACTCACCTTTCAGATTTATTGAAAGGTACCGCCATGACGGCCTCCGCCCCTTCTCCCCCACCGCTGCTGGATACCGACGTGCTGCGCAGCTTCGTGGCCATCGCCGAGAGCGGCAGCTTCACCCGCGCCGCCCGGCAGGTGTTCCGTACCCCCTCGGCGCTGAGCATGCAGATCAAGCGGCTGGAGGAAACCCTCGGCCACCCGCTGTTCGTGCGCGAGGCGCGCCAGGTCAGGCTGACGCCGGAGGGCGAAATGCTGCTCGGCTACGGCCGGCGGCTGCTGAAGCTGAACCAGGAAGCGGTGGCCCGGTTTCTGTCGCCGGCGCTGGACGGCGTGGTGCGGCTGGGCACGCCGGACGACATCGGCACCCGCATCCTGCCCCAGGTGCTGAGCCGCTTCGCCAGCGGCCACCCGGCGGTGCAGGTGGAGGTGGTGGCCGGTCGCAGCGGCGATCTGGTGGGCCGCATGATCGATGAAAAGCTGGATCTGGTGCTGGTCACCGAAGGCAACGACGATCTGGCGCCCGGCCTGGGGGAAGTGGTGCACAGCGAGCCTCTGGTGTGGGCCGGCCGGGAAGGCGGCGTGGCGGCGCAACGGTCACCGTTGCCGCTGTCGCTGGCCAGCCACGGCTGCGCCTGGCGGGGCATGGCCCTGGCGGCGCTGGACCAGGCCGGCATCGACTACCGTGTGGCCTACAGCAGCGAACATTGCGCCGGCCAGGAAGCGGCCATGCTCGCCGACCTGGCCATCTCCCCCTTCCCGCGCAGCCTGGTGCGCCCGCCCCTGCGGCGGCTGGGCGCCGAGCACGGTCTGCCGCCGCTGGGCGAGTACCGCATCGCGCTGCTGCGCGGCGAGTCGTTGTCCCCCGCCGCCGAGGCGCTGGCCGCCCGGGTGGTGGAGGCGTTCCAGGAGTGGCGCTGAACCGCGCCCGGTCACTCCAGGTCGTGACGCCGGGCGGCGGGCTTCTCTTCCGGCTCGCCGAGCCGCGCCCCGAACCGGCGTATCCCTTCCAGCAACGGCCCCAGCCCGCGCCACAGATCATCGTCGTGCAGCAGCCGGTAGGTCCCGGTGACCCCGGGCCCGCCGGGGGCGCGGTCGCCGGCGTTCTCCTCCATGGCGTCCAGGGCCTCGGTGAGGGCCCGGGTCACCGTGGCGAAGCGCTCCGGCGGAATCCGGCCCAGGCCCATGGCCAGCAGCGACAGGTTCTGGATGGCGTTGCGGCTGTCCTCGTTGTTGATGCCCCGCATCAGGATTCCGGACACCTCGGGAAAGGCGCCGAGCAGATCGTTCAGCAGCCGCAGCACCCCGCGTTCATGAAGGTTGCGCAGCAGTTTGTCCAGTTCCTCGCGGGCCTCGTCCGGCATGGCCGGCGCCGGCACCTCGTAGTGGATTGCCTTGGCCATCAGAATTTCTCCGGGTTGCGCGCCGCTGCCGGCGGTTGCACATAGTCCTGGCGCTGCCATTTGCGTTCGGTGAGCACGCCGCTTTGCGGTGTCGCCGTCCAGAAACGGAAATTGTCCGCCGGCAGCGGCGCCGGCCCCTCCACCTGGACCACTTCCAGGCGCGCCGAGATTTCCTTGAACGCCGGCGTATGGCTGTCCTTGTCCGCGTGGTTGGAGGCCAGCATGTTGATGGCGTGCTCGTTGTCGGTGGCGTTCTCCGGCACGTAGACCTCATTGCCGGCCACCCGGTCGGTGACCAGCACATGCACGCTGATCTCGCCGTGGCGGCTGATCAGTTTGACCAGGCTGCCGGTTTTGATGCCGCGCGCCTCCGCCAGCTGCGGCGACACCTCCACGAAGTTGCCGGGCACCTGACTGCGCAGCCCCCGGGAACGGTGCGTCAGGTTGCCTTCGTGGAAGGTTTCCAGCAGCCGGCCGTTGTTGACGTGCAGGTCGTATTCCTCGTTGACCGGCTCCGACGGCGCGTGGAAGTCCAGCGGATACAGCCTGGCCTTGCCGTCCTCGAACGGGTAGCCGTCCAGATAAAGATGGGGCGTGTCGGCGCCGTCCGCGCGCACCGGCCATTGCAGACTGTCGAAGCCTTCCAGCCGGTCGTAGCTGACGCCGGCGAACATGGGCGCCAGCGACGCGGCCTCGTCCATGATCTCGGAGGGATTCTGGTAGTCCCAGTCGGCGCCCAGGGCCTGGGCCAGCTCGGTCAGGATCCGCCAGTCCGCCTTGCACCCGGTCAACGGCGGCATCACCTCGTAGAGCCGCTGGAAGCGCCGCTCCGTGTTCACGTAGGTGCCCTCCTTCTCCACGCTCGGCGCGCCGGGCAGCACCACGTCCGCCTGTTCGCAGGTGCGGGTGAAGAAAATTTCCTGGACCACCATGAAATCCAGCTGGTCGAAGCCCTCCTGCACGTGGCGGGCGTTGGCGTCCACCAGGGCCATCTCCTCGGCGAGCACGTACATGGCGCGGATTTTCCGGTCGTGCATGGCCTGCACCATGGTGTGGTTGTTGTAGCCTTTCTCCTTGGGCAGGGTGACGCCCCAACCCGCCTCGTAGCGCGCCCGAACCTGGTCGTCGGCCACGAACTCGTAACCGGGAAAACGCCCGGGCATGGCCCCGAAGTCGCTGGTCCCCTGCACGTTGTTGTGGCCGCGCATGGGGTAACAACCGGTGTTGGGCCGGCCGGAGTTGCCGGTCACCAGCATCAGGTTGGCCAGCGCCGTGGATACGTCCGAGCCGTTCACGTGCTGAGTCACGCCCATGGCCCAGATCGCGCACACGGAACCCGCGTCGGCGATCTGGCGGGCCAGGTCGGCGAGGCGGTCGGCGGCGATGCCGGTCTCCGCCTCGGCGTATTCCAGGGTGAAAGGCGCCAGGCTGTCCAGGTACTCATCCAGCCCATTGACCTTCTCGTCCAGGAAGGCCCGGTCTTCCAGGCCCTGGTCGAGGATGTATTTGATCATGGCGCTGATCCAGACCAGATCGGTGCCGGGGCGGGGGTGGATGTGCTCGTCGGCCCGCTCCACCATTTCATGGCGGCGCAGGTCGGCGACGATGTGCCGCTGGCCACGATGTTTCTGCGCCTGCTTCAGGCGGGTGGCGATCACCGGATGGCTTTCCGCGGTGTTGGAGCCGACGATCACCAGCAGCTCGGCGCCTTCCAGGTCCTCGATGGAACCCTCGTCGCCGCCGTAACCGACCGTGCGCCACAGGCCCTGGGTGGCCGGCGACTGGCAGTAGCGCGAGCAGTTGTCCACGTTGTTGGTGCCGATCACCGCCCGGGCCAGCTTTTGCACCAGATAGGATTCCTCGTTGGTGCACTTGCTGGAGGCCACGAACGACAGCGCGTCCGGGCCGTGCGCTTCCTTGATCTCCAGGAAGCGGCGCGCGATCAGGGCATAGGCTTCTTCCCAGCTGGCCGGCCGGAACTCGCCGTTATCGCGGATCAGCGGCGTGGTCAGCCGGTCCTCGGCGTTGACGAAGTCCCAGCCGAACTTGCCCTTCACACAGGTGGAGATGCCGTTCACCGGCGCCTCTTCCACCGGCTGCACCTTGAGAATGGTGCGGTCCCGAGTCCACATCTCGAAAGCGCAGCCCACGCCGCAATAGGTGCAGACGGTCTTGGTGCGTTTGATCTCGGATTCCCGCCAGGCGGCGTCCACCTCGGACAGCGCGAAAATCGGCTGGAAGCCCACCGTGGGTTCCACGCGCTTGACCAGATCGATGGCCGGGCGCTTCACCGATTCCGGCAACGCGGTGAGGGGCCCGGCCTGCCCCACCATGGTCTTTTCCATCAGCGCGTTGCAGGGGCAGACGGTGACGCAGTGACCGCAGGACACACAGCTGGATTCGTTGGCGACCTCGCCGCCGTCCCACAGCACCCTGGGATCGTCCCGCTCCCAGTCGATGCTCAGGGTGCCGGTGACCTGGATGTTCTGGCAGGCCTCCACGCAACGGCCGCAAAGAATGCACTGGTCCGGATCGTACTGATAGAACGGATGGCTGTCGTCCAGCTCGTAGGGTTTCTCCTTGTAGGGATAGCGCTGGTACGGAATCTCCATGCGCTCCACCACGTTGTGCACTTCGCAGTCGCCGTTGTTGTTCTCGCACACCGAGCAATACAGCTCGTGGCGGGCGACGATGCGGTCGGCGCCCTCATGGCGGGCATCGCGGGCGGCCTCGGAATCGATGCGCACGCTCATGCCGTCCTTCAGGGTCAGGGCGCAGCCCCGCTGCAGCTCACCGTCCACCTCCACCCAGCAGGTGTCGCAGGTCTCGATGGGCCCCAGACTGGGCAAATAGCAAACGTGCGGCAGGTCGATGCGGTGTTGCTCGAGAAAATCGATCAGCGGCTTGCCCGCCGGGCCGATCAGCAGATTGCCGTCCACGTTGACGGAGCACAGCACCTGCTCGGTGTCGGTCTGTTGCGGGCGGCCGGGTGTGCCCCGGTTGGGGTCAGTGGTGGATTCAGTCACGGTGAGCGCCTCCCTGTGCGTGATGACCAGATTCCAGCCTAGGCGCTCGATCACGGCCCGTGCAAAAAGCGCCGGAACCGCGCCGATAAGCCAGTAACCGCTTGCTTTGCAGGGGATTTCGGGGCGCGCGAAGCGCCCCGCGGGGAGGACGGAAAAAAGGTTTTACCCGCTTTTACACGAACCGCCGCCGGTTTTCACCGCGCGCTCATTCCGCGTCCAGTGCCTTGCGACCGCGCCACACCAGGTTGTAGAGGTCCTTGCGGCGGTCGCGCAGGTTGGTCACCGAGCCTTCGCTGTGCAGCAGCTTGAGCTTTTCCAGATCCACGTCGGCGAACAGCAGCATCTCGGTGTTGGGCACCGATTCGCTGATGGTGCCGTCGTGGGGAAAATAGAAGTCGCTGGGCGAGAACACCGCGGACTGGGCGTACTGGATGTCCACGTTGTCCACCCGGGGCAGGTTGCCGACGCTGCCGGAAATGGCCACGTAGCACTCGTTCTCGATGGCCCGGGCCTGGGCGCAGTGGCGCACCCGCAGGTAACCGTTCTTGGTGTCGGTCCAGAACGGCACGAACAGGATCTCCATGCCCTGCTCCGCCAGCAACCGGCCCAGCTCCGGGAATTCCACGTCGTAGCAGATCAGGATGCCGATGCGGCCCGCGTCGGTGTCGAAGATGCGCAGATCATTACCGCCCTGGATCGCCCAGTCCTTGCGCTCGTGGGGGGTGATGTGGATTTTCTTCTGCTCTTCCACGGAGCCGTCGCGGCGCATCAGGTAGGCCACGTTGTAGATACGGCCGTCCTCTTCCAGCGGCATGGAGCCGCCGATGATGTTGATGTTGTAGCTCACCGCCATGTCGGCCATGGCGTCGCGGATTTCCTCGGTGAAGCTGGCCAGGTAGCGCACCGCCTCCACCGAGTTCAGGTCCGGTTTGAGGCCCATCAGCGGGGCGCTGAAAAACTCCGGCAGCACCGCGAAGTCGGCGCGGTAATCGGACAGGGAATCAACGAAGAACTCCACCTGGCTGAGCAGGTCCTCCACCGAGCGGGCGGCGCGCATGCGGCGCTGCACCACGCCCAGACGCACCACCGAACGGCGCGGCCAGTCGCCGTCGTCGTCCGGCTGGTAGAGGATATTGTCCCACTCCAGCAGGGTGGCGTAGCCCCGCGAGCTCTCGTCCTCGGGCAGGTATTTCTTGAGCAGCCGTTTGACGTCGAAGCCGTTGGACAGCTGGAAGGTCAGGATCGGATCGTAGATCGCCCGGCTTTCCACTTCGGCGATGTATTCGGTCACCGACATGGTGTCGGCGTAGTCCTTGTAGCCGGGCAGACGCCCGCCGGCCAGGATGGCGCGTAGATTTTCCTCGCGGCACAGTTCCTTGCGCGCCTCGTAGAGCCGGCGGCCCAGCCGATAGCCGCGATATTCCGGGTCCACGAACACGTCCAGGCCATACAGGGCGTCGCCCTTGCGGCTGTGGGAACGCACCTTGTCGTCGGTGATCAGGTCTTCATAGCGGTGCGGGTTGGAGAACCGGTCGTAGCTCACCTTGATGGTCAGCGCCGTGGCCACCAGGTTGCCGTTGTCCTCGATCACCATCTGCCCTTCCGGGAACAGCCGGATCAGGGTGGCCACGGTCTCCTCCGGCCAGGCGCCGCCGATGTCGTGGTAGACCATGTCCATAAGACGGGCCAGGGCCGGGTAATCGTCCCCGGTCAGTTGGCGCAGACGCAGTCGTGTACTTTCTTCGGCCATGCCTATGCTCCATCAGAATAATAGTGTGCCGCCGGGGTCAGGCGTTCAGGGGCGGAAAGGGGATCAGCCAGCAACAATCGCGATTATGCAGCGCGTCCAGGCCGGACGGATACAGGGCCACGCCATCCGGACGCACGAACAGGGCGGCGCCGGAGCTCAGGCCGATAAAGCCGGAGGTCTGTTCGCTGACGAAGCCGTCCGGATCCACGAACACCGGGCGCAGGGCGTCCGGGATCGGTTCGTAGCCCACCAGCCCGTTGGCCAGCGGGTCCTCCACCGCGCGCCGGTCCCGGTACAGGCCCACCGCGTCGGCGCCCACCACCAGTACCATGCCCTGATGAAAATGCAGCAGATTGACGGCGCCCCGGGCGGGTAACGACAGCACTTCCTGTCGTGAGATAATCGTATCCATAACACTCCGCGAACGTTGAACGGTAACGGGAGACGGTCACCCATGCAGGAAAAGATTGTAATACTTACCGGCGCCGGAATCTCGGCGGAATCCGGCATCCGCACCTTCCGCGACAGCGGCGGACTGTGGGAAAACCACCGCCTGGAGGACGTGGCCACGCCGGAAGCGTTTCAGCGCGACCCCCACGGCGTGCAGCGTTTCTACAACCAGCGCCGCGCCCAGCTGCGCGACCCGGCGATTCGTCCCAACGCCGCCCATCGCGCCCTGGCCGAGCTGGAGCGGGCCCTGCCCGGTCAGGTGCTGGTGGTCACCCAGAACGTGGACGATCTGCACGAGCGCGCCGGCAGCCGCAACGTGATTCATATGCACGGCGAGCTGCTCAAGGCACGCTGCCGCTCCACCGGCGCGCTGGTGCCGGTGGAGGAGACCCTGAGTCCGGAGCTGACCTGCGGCGTGTGCGGCGTGGCCGGCTGCCTGCGCCCCCACGTGGTGTGGTTCGGGGAAATCCCGCTGGAGATGGAGCGGATCTTCGACGCCCTGGCCGGCTGCGAGCGCTTCATCAGCATCGGCACCAGCGGCAACGTCTATCCGGCGGCCGGTTTCGTGGCCGAAGCGCGCGGCCACGGTGCCCACACCGTGGAACTCAACCTGGAGCCCTCGGAGCAGGCCACCGCTTTCGCGGAGCATCGCCACGGCCCGGCGTCGCAACGCGTGCCGGAGTACGTGGCGGAGCTGCTGGCCGGCGCCTGAGCCGGCCCGCGGACAAGCCCTACAGCACGAACGACTTGATCAGCGTGTCCAGGCGCTCCGCATGGCCGCGCATCGTCACCGCCGCCGCCGAGGTCTGCTGCACCATGGCGGCGTTCTGCTGGGTCATGGAATCCATTTCCGCCACCGCCGTATTGACCTGACCGATGCCACGGCTCTGCTCCCGGGCGCCGGTGCTGATGTCGGCGATCAGCTCGCTCACCGGCGTCACGCTGTCGACGATCTCCTTCATGGTGGCGCCGGCCCGGCGCACCAGTTCCGAGCCCTGACGGGTGCGGGTCACCGAGGTGTCGATCAGGCCGCGAATCTCCGCGGCGGCCTCGCCGCTGCGCCCGGCCAGGTTGCGCACCTCCTGGGCCACCACCGCGAAGCCCCGGCCGTGTTCGCCGGCCCGGGCCGCTTCCACGGACGCGTTCAGCGCCAGAATATTGGTCTGGAAGGCGATGCCGTCGATCAGGCCGATGATCTCGGCGATGCGCCCGGCGGCTTCGTCGATGGAGGCCATGGTGGTCTGCACCTCCTGCATGGCCCGGCCACCCTCCCCGGCCACCCGCGCCGCGTCGCCCACCATGGTGCTGGCGCGTTCGGCGGAGTCGGCGGTGTGGCTGACGGTGGCGGTGATTTCCTCCATGGAGGCGGAGGTTTCCTGCAGGCTGGCGGCGGACTGCTCGGTGCGGGTGGCCAGTTCCTCGCTGCCGGAGGCGATCTCGTCGGCGGCCCGGTTCACCGAGCCGGTGGTGTCACGCACTTCGCGCAGGGCGTCCTGCATGCGCGACACAAAGGCGTTGAACTGGCGCGCCAGCTCGCCCACTTCGTCGTCGCCGGAGACGGTCAGGCGGCGGGTCAGGTCGCCCTTGCCCCGGGCAATGTCCTCCATGGCCCGGGCGGTATCGCGGATCGGCCGGACCACCCGGCGCACCAGCCACACGGCGAGCACGCCCACCCCCAGCAGCAAGGCGACCCCGGCGAGCACGCCCACCGTCACCGAGCGGCGCAGCTCCGCCCGCGCGGCGGCCTCGATCACCGCCATGTCCTCGTCGATGTCGGTGATATAGACGCCGGTGCCGATCACCCAATTCCATTCCGGCACCGACACCAGATAGCCGTATTTGGTCTCCACCTTGCCGGTGCCGGGGTGCAGCCACTTGTACTGGTAGGGGCCCTCTCCCTGGTCCCGGGCCACCTGAACCATGTCGCGGACGATGTACTGGCCGTTCGCGTCCTGAAGGTCCCAGGAATTGCTGCTGGGGTTGTTGGCGTTGGCGACTTTATTGCCTCGGAAGTCGTAGGCGAACAGGTAGCTGTCGCCGTCGAATTTCATGCCCAGGATCATGCGCTTGGCGAGGCGTTGGGCTTCCTCCTCGTCCGCCATGTTCAGTAGCGGCCGGATCGCCGAGCGGGCCACTTCCGCGGCGCTGCGGATGCCCCGCTCCCGCATCGCGATCATCGCCTGGCGCTGCTGCGCCAGGCTGTGATCGGTGGCCCGCGCCCGCTCCAGGGCGGACCAGGTGGTCAGAGCCAGCACCGCCACCATCAGCGGCACCAGGGAAAGCAAAAGAATCTTGGCCTGCAGACGCAGGCCCTGGAAAGCGAAAGGTTTCATGTCAATCCTGATGGGAAGCAAAACGGAGCCTCGCCGTTATCGGCCTCCCGGGCTGAAACCTTAGCGGTATTCGGCTAGACTGCGGGTCTTCCGGCCACGACCACCAATAAGCAGCCAGACCATGAGCCATCAACAACTCGACGACCTCAATATCGAATCCCAGGACGTGCTGATCACGCCCCGGGCCCTGAAGGAAAAGCTGCCGCTCAGCGACCAGGCGGCGGACACCGTGTATCGGGGCCGCCAGCAGATCCGCGATATTCTGGATCGCAAGGACCCGCGCCTGTTCGTGGTGATCGGGCCCTGTTCGATCCATGACCCGAAGGCGGCCATGGAGTACGCCGAGCGCCTCAAGACGCTGGCCGCCAAGGTGGACGACGCCCTGTTCCTGGTGCTGCGCGTGTACTTCGAGAAGCCGCGCACCACGGTGGGCTGGAAGGGGCTGATCAACGACCCCTACATGAACGACTCGTTCAAGGTGGAAGACGGCCTGAACATCGCCCGCAAGCTGCTGCTGGACGTGGCGGATCTGGGGCTGGCGGCGGCCACCGAGGCCCTCGATCCGACCACCCCGCAGTACATTCAGGATCTGATTTCCTGGTCCGCCATCGGCGCCCGCACCACCGAATCCCAGACCCACCGGGAAATGTCCTCCGGCCTGTCCGGCCCGGTGGGCTTCAAGAACGGCACCGACGGCAGCCTGGACGTGGCGGTCAACGCCATGCTCAGCGTCCGCCATCCCCACCGTTTTCTGGGTATCGACCCGGACGGCCGGGTGGCGCTGACCACCACCAAGGGCAACCAGTATGCCCACGTGGTGCTGCGCGGTGGCGGCGGCAAGCCGAACTACGACTCGGTGTCCGTGGCCCTGGCGGAAAGCGCCCTGGAGAAGGCCGGCGTGTCCACCAACATCATGGTCGACTGCTCCCACGCCAACTCCAACAAGGACCCGGGCCTGCAGCCCCTGGTGATGGAAAACATCGGCAATCAGATTCTGGAGGGCAACACCTCCATCGTCGGGCTGATGGTGGAATCCCATCTCAAGGAAGGCAATCAGAAGATCCCCGCCAATCTGGACGAGCTGGAATACGGCGTGTCGGTCACCGACGGCTGCATCGGCTGGGACACCACCGAACAGGCCATCGTCAACCTGGCCGACAAGGTGCGCGACACCCTGCCCCGCCGCGTCCGCGACTGACGTCGCGCCGCTTCGGCACAAAAAAGCCCCGGCCAAGGCCGGGGCTTTTTGTTACCACACCTTTTTAAACCACCGGCGTCAGGGCGCCAGGCCGCCGAGCAGACCGGTGAGCAGATCCGGCAGGTTCTGCCCCGCTTCCAGCAGGCACTCCAGGGGCAACGTCGGGCTCAGACCGCCGGCGCCGGCTTCCGGGCAAATCTGCCCGGTCACCGGATCGGCGTCGCCTTCACCGCCACCGAGACCGCCGCCCAGCAGGTCCTGCAGCTGGCCGAAGTTGCCTCCCACCTCCATCAGGCAGGTCAGCGGCAGGGTGGGGCTCAGGCCCGCTTCCGCCGCGTTCGGGCAGATCTGCGCCAGGCCATCGCCCAGACCGGGGATTTCCGGCACGCCGCCGTCACCGCCCGGGGCACCGGGCAGGTTGCCCAGGGCCTCGGTGATGCAGGCCGCCGGGTCCAGGCTGTCGGCGCCGGACGCCGCCGGGCAGAGCGCGTCGGTGAGCGGGTTGCTGCCGCCCAGGCCGCCGAGCAGATCGGTCAGGCCGCCCAGATTACCGCCCGCCTCGGTGAGGCAGTCGATGGGCGTGGTCGGACCCACTTCGCCTTCGGCGGTGGCCGGGCACAGCTGGTCCAGCAGTTGATCGGCACCGGGCAGGCCGCCGCCGTCACCACCGCCGGGCAGCGGCAGCGCGCCGGGCAGGCCTTCCAGGGCTTCCATGAAGCAGGCCGCCGGATCCGGGCTGCCGCCCTCCGAGGCCGCCGGGCACAGCTGGTCGAGCAGCGGGTTATCGCCGCCCACCATGCCGAGCAGGTCTTCCAGGCCACCAAAGCCGCTGCCCAGTTCGCTCAGGCAAGCGATGGGGGTGGTCGGGCCCAGTTCACCGGCCGCCGCGTCCGGACAGATCTGGTCCAGCAGCATGCCGGTGCCCGGAATCTGCGGCGTGCCACCGCCGCCACCGGCGGGCAGTTTCTGCAGCGCCTCGGTGAGGCAGGCGGCCGGGTCCAGGCTGCCGGCGCCGGAGGCCGCCGGACAGAGCGCGTCGGTAAGCGGGTTGCCGCCGCCCAGCTCGCCGAACAGGTCGGTGAGCGCCCCCAGGTTGCCGCCCGCTTCGGTCAGACAGTCGATGGGCGTGGTCGGGCCGATTTCGCCGCCCAGCGCGTCCGGGCAGATCGCGCCCAGGGCGTCGGTGAGTTCCGGCGGCACGCCGGGGCCTTCACCGCCGCCTCCACCGGGCAGGCCCGGCAGATCGCCGAGACCGGGCAGGCCGGGCAGGCCGTTGCCAGCGAGCCCTTCCTTGAGACAGGCCACCGGGTCCACCAGACCGGTGCTGTGCTCAAGGGGACAGACCGCTTCGGTGATCGGGTTGGGGATGCGGATCTGATCGACGATGGTCACATACACGCGGCTGACTTCGTTGAGGCAGTCAAGCACCGTGGTCGGGCCGAAGCCGCCGGCGGCGGTGGTCGGGCAGAAGCCGTCCGCGCCGGGAATGGACGGCGCGCCACCGCCCCCGCCACCGGGGAACTGGGGCAGGCCGCCACCGGCGCCGCCGGCGATTTCCGCCAGGCAGGTGGCCGGATCAAAGGCACCCGCCGCGGCCGCTTCCGGACACAGCTGCTCGGTGATCGGGTTGCTGCCCCCGATCAGGTCCTGCAGCTGGCCGAGATTGCCGGCGGATTCCTGCAGACAGGCCAGCGGGAAGGTCAGGGACCCGCCGCTGAGCAGGTCCTGGGGATTCTGCAGGTTGTCCAGGAAGGCGGTGGGATCGAACAGGCCGCCCAGGTCGAAGGACTCCGAGGCCACCGGGCAGAATTGCGCCACCACGCTGGTCGGGTCCGGCACGCCGCCGTCCGCGGCTTCCGCCTCCTGCACACAGGCGCCGGGGTCGACGCTGGCGCCGGGCGCCTGGCCACCACTGGTTTCCGGGCAGAATTCATTGGTGAATTCGTTGCTCTCGTCCACCACCGCCGCCATCTCCTGGGGCAGTTCGCGGGTGGACGGTGTCGGTGTGCCGCCGGCGTCGCCGCCACCGCCACCACCGCCCCCGCCCCCACAGGCGGTGAGCAGCAACGCCAGTACGCCGCCGCCGATCAGTTTCTTGATATCGGTATCCAAGGTTTACCCCTCCGTCTGTTCTCGTCGTTATCGCCCCCGATGAGGGATGGCGCATTGAGCGACTATGGAAGGGGGGTGCAAAGGGATGTAGAGCGGCGCGGTTGCACCTGTGTAATGAAGCGTAGCCGGCGGTAGCGAAGGGTGTCCGACACGGTCTACCGGAAACCTTTTTTTACCAAGGCCCCCGGCGCTGGTACGAGCGTGCGCGAAGCGCGTCTCAGCGGGGCGCCGGCGTCATCGTGTCCAGCACCCGCAGAAAGGCGGTGGGCTCCGGGCGCACCCGGTGTGGGCCGGCCACGTTGACGTAGCGGATTTCCCCCTCGGCGTCGGTGATCAGCACCGTGGGCCGCACGGTATCGCGGGGGTGGCCGAACAGCTCCAGCCCCATCGGCGTGCCGCCCGGCTCGATCAGCCCCAGGGTACGCGCCGAGACAAGTTGCGGGTCCACCCACCATTCCAGCGACGCGCCCAGCCGGGCGGCCAGGCGGGCGGTACGCGCCAGCGGCTGCGCACTGATCAGCACCAGGCGCGCGCCGCGCCGTTCCAGCTGGGGACGGCGGCGCATCAACTCGCGAAGCTGCGCCATGGACAGCGAGCACCAGGGGCCGCGCACGAACAACAACACCGCCGGCCTGCCGCGCAGGGCGACACTGCTGACCGGGCGGCCCCGCAGGTCCCTGAACGCCAACGGCGGCAGCACCTGACCCGGCCGGGGGCCCGGCCGCCGGTCGCCGCGTTGCGGTTGGAATATGAACAGGCAGACGCAGAGCCCCACCAGGCCCTGGGCGGCATAGAGCCAGGCGAGGGGCCGCGGATCACCCAGGGCCAGGGTGCCCGCCAGGGTCAGGGCGGCGCCCGCCCAGGCGCACAGGATCAGCGGCGGCAGCCCGGTCGTGGCGCGCGCAGGGCCCACCCGTAACAACCCGGCGATCAGCGCCAGAATCGGTGCATTGACCAGCACCACGCCCAGCCACAACCAGTGACCGCCGCGCCACCACAGCGACAGGGCATGGGCGCAGAGCAACAGAACGGTCAGCGGATACAGGGCAATGAACCACGCTTGCAGGCGTGCCATGACTTCCCCCCGAGAAACAATCCGGTTTACTGTTTTGTTATGGTCAAAGCCTAAGTGGTAACGACGCCGCGAACAAGCCAGAATAGGCGCCCTCCACCACCCGCGAACCGCTTTCGATACCGCCCGCCGGGCGGCCGGTAAGGACGGCCATGAACGCTCGCTCCGCCAGTCTTCGTGACCGCTGGCGCCACATTATCTTCGGCACGGACACGCCCGCCGGGCGCTGGTTCGACCAACTGCTGATTCTGGCCATCATCGCCAGCGTGTTGGCGGTGACCCTGGACAGCGTGCAGTCCATTCATCAGCGCCACGGCACCCTTCTGTACGCGGCGGAGTGGTTCTTCACTCTGCTGTTCACCCTGGAATACATCGTTCGGCTATGGGTCAGCGACCGGCCGCTTCGCTACGCGCGCAGCTTCTATGGCGTGGTGGATCTGGTGTCGGTGATTCCGACCTACCTGAGCCTGCTGCTGCCCGGCGCCAATTATCTGCTGACCATTCGCGCCCTGCGGGTGCTGCGGGTATTCCGGGTGCTCAAGCTGGCCCAGCTGATGGACGAGGCCAATCAGCTGGGCAGCACCCTGGTGCGCACCCGGCGCAAGATTGGCGTGTTCATGTTCGCGGTGGTGGTGGTGATCATCATCTTCGGCAGTCTGATGTACGTGGTGGAGGGCCCGGCCAACGGCTTCACCAGCATTCCGCGCAGCATCTACTGGGCCATCGTCACCATCACCACGGTGGGCTACGGCGACATTTCGCCGCAGACGCCGTTCGGTCAGGCGGTGGCGTCCCTGGCGATGATCACCGGTTACGCCATCATCGCGGTGCCCACTGGCATCGTCACCGCGGAAATGTCCCGGGCCCATATGGCTAAACGCTACGAGCGGGAATGCCCCAACTGCCATCGCCACGACCACGACCCGGACGCCCGCTTCTGCAAGCAGTGCGGCACCGGCCTGCCCCGCCCCGGGGAGCCGGCCTAAAGCCGGCCCAGTTCGAAGGTCTGGCCGTCGGAGTCGATCACCAGGCGGGCACCGTCGCCCTGCTCTTCCCGGCGCGCCTGCTCCACCAGGCGGTAAAACACGGTGCGCGCGATCAGCGCTTCCAGGTTGTCGCGCACGTGCACGTAGGGGCGCGGTTCGCCGCTGTCCGGATCGGTCTCCACCCGCAGCGGGTGGCGGGCGCCGGCCACCACGTGGGCGTCCACGTTGGTGGTGAACACCAGCTTGTCCGGGCCGTCGCCGCTCACCGTCTCCACCTCGGTGGCCACGAACGGCACGTCGTCCACCTGGATGCGCAGTTTTTCCACCGGCGTGACCAGGAAATAGTCGTCGCCCTCGCGCAGCAGAATGGTGGAGAACAGCTTCACCATGCGGTGCCGCTCGATGGGCGAGCCCTGGTAATACCAGGTGCCGTCGCTGGCGATGCGCATGTCGATGTCGTCGCGGCGCTCCGGGTTCCATTTGTGAACCGGCGGCAGGCCCTGTTCGTCCTGCTCCGCCTTTTCCAGCAGCGCCAGCAGTTCCTCGGCTTTGCTCATGATGTCCCTATTTACCGCGCTGACCCTTGTTGCCCATGCGGATGCCGATTTCCACCAGGAAGTCCAGGAAGTCGGGCTTGTCGTCGATCAGCCGCTGGTAGAACGGCGACTGCATCAGCGCCACGGCGCCGTGGGCCAGGGCCCAGGCCGCGCAGATGTGGTACATGGGCGGCACGTCCTCCAGGGAGCCTTCCTGGATGCGCGCTTCGACGATGTGGGTCAGCTGATTGAAGTTGGCTTCGCGAATGCGATGCAGCTTGTCGACCAGGTCCGGCACCGCGTGATCCTTGATCACCTTGTTTTCCAGCCGGTCGAACAGCTGGTAGCGGGCCGGGTCACCGATCCGGAAACGGAAGTATTCCCGGGCCAGCGCTTCCTTGTCGTGGCTGCCGTGGATGCTGTTGAAGACCTCCGCCAGATCCTCCTCGTAGCGCAGCATCAGCAGCAGGTAAATTTCGTTCTTGGTTTCGAAGTGCTTGTAGATGGTGCCTTTGCCGATGCCCACCCGGTCGGCGATCATTTCCACCGTGACCCGGTCTTCCCCCTGCTCCAGAAACAGCGCCAGGGCGGCGTCGAGAATCTCCTGCTCCCGCTGGCGGAATTCCCGTGCCTTGCGCGTCGCTTTTTCCAGATCTCCCATCGACTTCTCCTTATTCCCGCCACCCGGGGACGGTACCGTTACCCTATCACAACCCGAAGCCCTGCACGCCCCCGCCATGACCGTTACAATCGGGCCACGTCCCGCCGCGCCGCGGGCGGCGCCGACCGCGTCGGTGCCGGGCCGGATCATACTCAAGGAGCCCCTGATGGTCGATCTCAAAGCGGAATTTCCCCTCCAGGACGAGGTGCTGTATCTCAACCACGCGGCGGTGGCGCCGTGGCCGCGCCGCACCCGCGACGCGGTGGTCGCCTTCGCCGATCAGAACATTCGGGTGGGCGCCCGGGACTACCCGGCCTGGCTGGAGGTGGAAGCGCGCCTGCGCCAGCGACTGGCGCGGCTGATCCAGGTGGCACCCGGCGAGGTCGCATTGCTGAAAAACACCTCCGAGGGGCTGTCGGTGATCGCCCAGGGGCTCGACTGGCAACCGGGAGACCGGGTGCTGATCAGCGACCAGGAATTTCCGTCCAACCGCATTCCCTGGCAGGCCCTGGCCGACCGGGGCGTGGAGGTGGTGGAAGTGGACGTGAGCGGCGAAGGGGCCGAGCAGCGCGTCATCGACGCCATCGGTGAAGGCACCCGGCTGGTGTCCCTGTCGTCGGTGCAGTACGGCAGCGGCATCCGCCTGGACCTGGCGCCGATCGGGCGGGCCTGCCGCGAGCGCGGTGTGCTGTTTTGCGTGGACGCGATCCAGAGCCTGGGCGCGGTGGCCTTCGACGCCGGCGCCTGTTGCGCCGATTTCGTGGTCGCCGATGGCCACAAATGGATGCTCGGCCCGGAGGGGCTGGCGCTGTTCTATTGCCGCCCGGCGGTGCGCGACCAGCTCACCCTGCGTCAGTTCGGCTGGCACATGATCGCCGCCGCCGGCGATTACACGCGCAAGGACTGGCAGGTGGCCGCCGACGCCACCCGCTTCGAGTGCGGCAGCCCCAATATGCTGGCCACCCACGCCCTGGACGCCTCCCTGTCATTGTTCGAGGAACTGGGCATGGACCGGGTGGAGGCGGCCCTGGCCGACCGCGTGGCCCATCTGCACCAGGGCCTGGCGGCGCGGGGCGCCGAGCTGTTGAGCCCGGCGGATCCGGCCCGCCGCGCCGGCATCGTCACCTTCCGGCTGCCCGGCGAGGCGCCGACGGACACCCGTGCCCGGCTGCACGCCGGCGGCGTGGTGTGCGCCGAGCGCGGCGGCGGGGTGCGCCTGTCGCCCCACTTCTACACTGACTATTCGGTCATGGATCGCGCTCTGGCTCTGCTGTAGGATCGCCGCATGCACTCACCACGATTCTACCAATGGCTCTGCGAACGGCTGCAGCGTCAGCCCGAGCATGGCGAATGGCCGCTGGGCGACCTGGAAAGCCAGCGCGCCCAATTGCGCCCCTGCGACGTGCTGCTGGTGGACGGCGAAAGCGCCCTGGACCGGCGCCTCAAGGTGCTCACCGGCAGCCGTTTTTCCCGCGCCCTGCTTTATATAGGCCGGCCCCATGAAGTGGCCGACCCGGCCCTGCGCGCGCTGCTGGCCGATTACCTGCCCTGCGGTCCGGACACCCAGCTGGTGCTGGACGCCAGCCTGGAACGGGGGCTGTGGGTGCGCGACCTGAGCAATCTGCACGGTCTGCATCTGCGCGTCTGCCGGGCCCAGAATCTGTCCCCGGAGGAGTGCCAGGACGCCCTGCGTTTCGCCATCAGCCGGCTTGGCAGTGGCACCCAGCATGGCTGGAGCACCCTGCTGCTGCTGTGGCTGGTGCCCTGGCGCACCCTGGCGGCGCGCCTGCGCCGGCGGTTGCTCAACCGCTGGGCCAACGATCTGCTGCGCGCCATCACCGGCACCACCGCCGGCGAGGCGTTCGCCTTCATCCAATTTCCGGTGCACCCGCTGGTCAAACAGCCGGAGGACGCCGCCGCCCGGCTGCTGCGCCTGCAGCCCCGGCTGTTTCACGCCGCCGACTTCGATCACTCTCCCTACTTCGACGTGATCAAGGCCCCCTACCTGTTGCAGGCGGTGCCGTCCGGTTTCGGCGCGGTACCCTGGAAAGGCAATGCCGGCGCGCTCGTCCCCGAGCAGCGCCGGCAGCATCTTTCCGTGGTGGACTGACCGCTCGCTAGCGACGACGGCGCAGCGCGCCCAGCCCGGCCAGCACCAGCGCCAGCCACAGGCCCGCGGCACCGCCGCCACCACCACCTCCACCGCCGCTTTCCTCACTGCGGGCGCTCTCCGCGCCGGCCCGGGCCGGGGTCACGAAGGCGTTGGCATCCCCGGCGGGGAAATCCCCCGCCGCGTTGCCCGCGCTCATGAACACCCGGCCGTCGCCGGCGCCCTGCAGCGCCAGGGTGCGCGAGGTGGTGGCGCCACGGGCCAGGTCGCCCAGATCACAGCGCACCGTCGCCCCGGCCACGCAGCCCTCGGGCAGCGATTGCCAGTCCCAGCCGGCCGGCAGTTGGAAGTCCACCCAGGCGCGGGGGGCGTCCCGGTGGGTGGCCTGGTTGGTGACCGTGGCGGTGACCCGCACCGCGCCCCCGGCGCGCACCGTGGTGGCCTCCAGTTTCAGGTCCGGTTGGTCGGAAAACACCACGCTCAGGCGTTCCTCATTGGCGGTGTAGTAATCGTGCTCGTCGCTGATCGGCACGATGCGCGCCAGGCCGGCCACGGCACCGGCGCCGGTATGGGTCAGGTGCAGGCGGTGGGCGGCGCCGCTGGCGCCGGTGTCCAGGTTGTTCCAGCCCTGGCACAGGCTGTAGCCGGTCTGCTCGCGGCAATTCAGATCGTCCGCCCAGACGTTCAAACCGCCCTGGTGGTCGATGCGCAGGCCCACGCCCCGGGCCGCGTTGACCAGGCTGCGGTTGCTGATGCGCGTTTCCAGGGTGAGGGTCTGGCCGGGGCCGGCGTACAGGGCTCCGCCGGCGGTTTCGCTCTCCAGATCCACCATGGCGCCACCGGAGGTGCGCTCGATCCAGTTCAGGTAGGCGCTGACCCGGGTGTACACCGCCGGCACCCCGGAGGCGCACTGCCTGGAGCCGTAGCTGGTGACGCCGGCCAGCCAGGTCCGGTCACCGTCCCGATAGACCAGCGGGCCGCCGCTGTCGCCCCGGCAGGTGTCCTGGTCCACGCCGGCCACCGGATTCATCTCGCCGGCGCACAGCTGGCCGCTGCCCAGGTTGTTCCAGTGGCGGGCGCACTGGGACGGGCTGACATAGTCCAGATCCACCTGCTGCAGCAGGGTGGACATGGAGGTGTTCTCGGTCTGCCCCCAGCCCAGGGCGCGCAGCGCCTCGTCCGGGTTGCCCCGGCGCAGCCGCTCCATCTCCGCGTTCTTGGCCAGATCCAGGGCCGCCTGGGCGGAGGGCGCTTCCAGTTCCAGTAGCGCCAGATCGTTCTGGTAGATGTCACTCCGGTAGCCGTCGTGCACGTGCACGGCCCGTACCGCGATGGTTTCCGCCGGGGTGGCGTAGCGGTTCAGATGACCCAGCGCCACGAATAAAGTACCAGCCTCGAAATCCACGCCGTTGGTGCGCACGCAGTGCGCGGCGGTCAGCACCCAGCGCGGCGCCACCAGGGCACCGCCGCAGCGGGTGCCGGCGTAATTGGCGTTGCCGGACAGGCTGCGCTTGACCTCCACCATCCAGGACGGCGCGCTTCCGACGTCCTCCCCACCAATGATCCGGGGCGTGGCCTCGGCGGCGGCCGCGACGCCGGCGTACAGATTGACCAACAGGCCGATTACGATGAATGAATGACGCATGACGATCCCACCTACTCCGATATTCGTACGGAGCGGATACTAGATCGGCAGGGACGTGAAAGACCATACTCACGCCTTAATATTACTAATCCATCATTCTTATTTGTGACCTAATCGGTACGCCATTCGGGCCTTCCGCACAGCAAAAATTGGCAAAATATGCAAATAGCGGCAGCAAAGGCCGCGAGTGGCGCGGAGCCGGCGGGCGCGGTCATGCGACCGCGAAGGGCAAGATTCGGAGGCAGGACATGGCGGTGGGACCACCGCCCTGCAATGACGGCCGGACGGGCCCGCGCGGGAGCGGTCGTCCGGCCAGGGTGGAGGGAGAGAGGATCAGTCGGGTACGACCCCGCAGGCCACGCGGGCGCCGCCACCACCCAGGGGCTTGGGCTGGTCGGAGTAGTTATCGCCGCCGGCGTGGATCATCACCGCCCGGCCTTCCAGATCGTCCATTTCCAGACGCGGCGCCAGCACCGGCAAGGTGGCCTTGCCGTCGGCGTCCACGTACAGCGCCGGCAGGTCGCCCAGGTGGCCGTCGCCCCAGGGGGTGCCATGATGGCCGGTTTTCTCCGGATCGTAGTGACCGCCGGCCGCCGCCGCGGCGGTCATCTTGCCGTCCTTCTCGGCGGGTTCGCAGGACGCGTTCTGGTGAACGTGGAAGCCGTGGATACCCTGATCCAGCCCTTCCAGTTGCGGCGTGAACACCAGGCCGTGGTCGCTTTCCGATACGGTGACCTGCCCCACCCGTTCGCCGACCCCGTCCGCGTTCACCGCGTGCATCGGGATACTCATTGAAGCCTGGGTGGCGCCGGCCACGGCGGCGGTGATCAGGCCCAGGGCGAAACGTTGATGAATGCGCATTGTGTTGCTCCTTGTCAGTGACATCGGTCCATCCTCTTCCCGAGGCGTGGTGCCCCCGTTGTAACGCGCCCGTCATTCAGAGACCAGCGATGTACCCGGCCAAACAGCGTTTTTTTAGTTTTTTACGTTCCACTCCGGAAATCGTCCTTCGCGGCAAAAGCGCGCCCGACCGTAGGGGAAAACCCGTACGGAAAGCGGCTTTTTATTCCTCGGCGCGATGAAAAAGCGCTTTAAAAAAACGTAAGGAAATCAAAAAACGGATCGCGGCCGGCCCGGCGTGTCCTGATCGTCCGTGAGCGGCTTGTGAAAGCCGCTGGCGCGGCCCTAGGCTGTCCACACCCAAGGATCGGTAATGGCAAGCAACCCGCAGCAGGAGGCAGCATGGCCAGGAAGTCAGCCCAGTCCGAATTAAAAGCCGCCAAACTCGGCGATCAGAAAATACAGCGCGGCCACGGCGGCGAAACCCATCAGGTCCAGACCGGCGACACCCCGCCCCTCACCACCCGCCAGGGCGTGCCGGTGGCCGACAACCAGAACTCGCTGCGCATTGGCGAACGGGGCCCCGGCGCCCTGGAAGATTTCCATTTTCGCGAGAAGCTGTTCCATTTCGATCACGAACGCATTCCCGAGCGGGTGGTGCATGCCCGCGGCTTCGGCGCCCATGGCTTTTTCGAATGCTACGAATCGCTGAGCGACATCACCCGCGCCGATCCCTTTCAAAAGAAGGGCCAGCGCACCCCGGCGTTTGTCCGTTTCTCCACCGTGGCCGGCAACAAGGGCTCCGGCGACCTGGCCCGTGACGTACGCGGCTTCGCCGTCAAACTCTATACCCAGGAAGGCAACTGGGATCTGGTGGGCAACAACATCCCGGTGTTCTTTATCCAGGATGCCATCAAGTTTCCCGACCTGATCCATGCCGCCAAGCAGGAACCGGACCGGGGCTTTCCCCAGGCGCAGACCGCCCATGACAATTTCTGGGATTTCATGTCGCTGACCCCGGAAAGCATGAACATGGCCATGTGGATCATGTCCGATCGGACCATCCCCCGCGCCTTCCGTTTCATGGAGGGGTTCGGCGTGCACACCTTCCGGCTGGTCAACGCGGACGGCGAGTCCCGCTTCGTGAAGTTCCACTGGAAACCGAAGCTGGGGCTGCAGTCGGTGGTCTGGAACGAAGCGCTGAAAATCAACGGCGCGGACCCGGACTTCCACCGCCGCGACCTGTGGGGCGCCATCGAAGCCGGCGACTACCCGGAATGGGAGCTGGGCCTGCAGATCTTCGACGAAGCGTTCGCGGACCGTTTCGAATTCGACGTGCTGGACCCCACCAAGATCATTCCGGAAGAGCAGGTGCCGATCACGCCGGTGGGCCGGTTGGTGCTGGACCGGAACGTGGACAATTTCTTCCAGGAAACCGAGCAGGTGGCGTTCTGCACCCAGAACGTGGTGCCGGGCATCGACTTCACCAACGACCCGCTGCTGCAGGGGCGCAACTTTTCCTACCTGGATACCCAGCTCAAGCGGCTGGGCGGGCCCAACTTCACCGACATTCCGGTGAACGCGCCGCAGTGCCCGTTCCACACCCTGATGCAGGACGGCCACATGTCCATGCACAACCCCAAGGGCCGCGCCAACTACGAGCCTAATTCCTGGGACCGGGAGGCGGCCGGCCCACGGGAGGATCCGGACCGGGGCTACCACAGCTTTCCCGCCGAGGAGGCCGGCGCCAAGCGGCGGCTGCGCCCGGAAAGCTTCGCCGATCATTACAGCCAGGCGCGCCAGTTCTATCTCAGCCAGACCGAGGTGGAGCAGGGCCACATCATCGATGCCTTCGTGTTTGAACTGAGCAAGGTGGAAACGCCGCCGATCCGCGCCCGCATCGTTTCCCACCTGCGCAACATCGACGGCGGCCTGGCACAGGGCGTGGCCAACGGGCTGCGCATCGACCCGCTGCCGGAGCCGGCGGAAGCCGCCCAGCCCACCCGCGAGGATCTGCCCCGCTCCACGCCGCTGAGCATCGTGCTCAATCAGCCGGGCCGTTTCACCGGCCGCAAGCTGGGCGTGCTGGTCAGCGACGGCGCCGACAGCAAGATCCTCACCGCCCTGGAAAAGGCCGCTCTGGCGGAAGGGGCCCGGGTGGCCTACGTGGCGCCCGCCATCGGCGGGGTCCGCACCAGCGACGGCGACTGGCTGGAAGCGGACGAGAAAATCGACGGCGGTCCCTCGGTGCTGTTCGACGCGGTGGCCCTGGTGGTCAGCGAGGACGGTGCCCGCGAGCTGGCCGGCCTGCCGCCGGCCCGGGATTTCGTCAGCGACGCCCTGGCCCACAAGAAGTACATCGGCTTCACCAGCGCGGCGGTGCCGCTGCTGGATCTGTCCGGCCCGGACGGCGCCGGCACCCAGGGGGTGCTGCCGCTGGACGACGCCGCCGACGCCGGCCGCTTCCTGGAGGCCTGCGGGGCGCTGCGCTGCTGGGACCGGGCCTGACCGATGCCGCAGATATTCAGGCCCGGGGCCAATGCCCTGACCTGGATGGTGCTGGCGCTGGCGGCGCTGCTGCTGGTGGCCCTGGTGGTGGTGGCGGCGGGCTATTACCGCTCGCCCTACTACAGCCAGATCGGCGACCGGCCGGCGCAGCCGGTGCCGTTCAGCCATAAGCACCATGTGGGTGAGCTGGGCCTGGATTGTCGTTATTGCCACACCGGCGTGACGCAAAGCGATTTCGCCGGCGTGCCGGAAAGCGAGATCTGCATGACCTGCCACTCCCAGCTGTGGACCGATGCGGAGATGCTGGCGCCGGTGCGCGACAGCCTGCGCGACGGCGAGCCCCTGCACTGGCAGCGGGTTCACGACCTGCCCGACTACGTGCGCTTCAGCCACAGTGGCCACGTCAACCACGGGGTGCCCTGCGAGGCCTGCCACGGTCGTGTGGACCGGGAGCCGCTGACCACCAAGCGGGAAACCCTGTTCATGCAATTCTGCCTGGACTGCCACCGCAACCCGGGGCCGCGACTGCGGCCGCCCCGGGCGGTGTTCGAAATGGGCTGGGCGCCGGAGGCCGGCACCGACCGGGACGCCCTGGGCGATCGCCTGATGGCCCGCTACCACACGCCTTCCACGGACCGGCTCACGGACTGCAGCCTATGTCATCAATGATCGCCCGGGAGAACGACGCGGAAGTCGCCGCCCTGCGCCGGGCCCTGGGGCAACGGCGCGGTCGCGATTACTGGCGCAGCCTGGAGGAGTTCGCCGACACCCCGGCGTTTCAGCGCCTGATCGAGGAAGACTTCCCGCGTCTGGCGCCGCTCTGGGAGGGCCGCGTCACCCGGCGCGGCCTGCTCGGGCTGATGGCCGCCTCCCTGGCCCTGGGCGGCCTCACCGCCTGCGGCCCGCAGCCTCCGGAACAGATCGCGCCCTACACCCGGCGCCCGGAGGACCTGCTGCCCGGCCGGCCACGCTGGTACGCCTCCACCCTGCCCCTGGACGGCTACGCCCGCGGGGTGCTGGTGAAAACCTTCGAGGGCCGGCCGGTGAAGATCGAGGGCAATCCGGAACACCCGGCCAGCCTGGGCGCCACCGACAGCATCGCCCAGGCGGAGCTGCTCGGCCTCTATGACCCGGACCGCTCCCGCACGATCCGCTACCGGGGCAGCGCCAGCAGCCAGGGCGCCTTTCTCGAACAGCTGGACCGCCGGCGCTCGCGCTGGGCGCGGGAGGGCGGCCTGTGCCTGCTCACCGGCCCGCTCACCTCGCCCAGCCAGCGGGCGCTGATCGAGCGGCTGCGCCGCCGCTACCCGGGGCTGCGCTGGTACCGCCACGCGCCGCTGGACGGCGCCGGCGACCCGGATCCGCGGCCGGCGGTGCGCTACCGGCTGGACCGGGCCCGGGTGATTCTCGACCTGGACGCGGACTGTCTGGACCAGGGCCCGGCCAAGCTGGTGCACGCCCGCCATGTCATGGGCCGGCGCCACCCGGACCCGCAACGCCAGGACCACGGCCTGCCCAACCGCCTTTACTGCGTGGAAAGTACCCCCTCGGTCACCGGCGCCAGCAGTGACCATCGGCTGCCGCTGGCGGCGCCGGACGTGCCGCTATTCGCCGCCGCCCTGGGCCGGCGCCTGGGCGTGCCGGGGCTGGCCGCCGCCGATGACCCCGCCGGGGTGGACCCGGCCTGGCTGGACGCACTGGCCGACGACCTGCGCCAGGCCGGCGACGGCGCCGCGGTGATTCCCGGCCGTGCCCAGTCCGCCGACCTGCACCGCCTGGCCCTGGCCCTCAACCAGCAACTGGGCGCGGTGGGCCACACCGTGCTGCCGGCGCCGCCACTGACGCCGGCGGACGGCGATCTGCCGGCGTTGGCGCAAGCCATCGACCAGGGCCGGGTGGACGGTCTGCTGATGCTCGACACCAACCCGGTGTACAGCGCCCCGGGGGCGCTGGAGTTCGCCGACCGGCTGGCGCGGGTGCCGTTCAGCGTGCACCTGGGGCAGTACCACGACGAAACCGGGCGCGCCGCTCTCTGGCACCTGCCCGCCGCCCACCCCCTGGAACGCTGGGACGACGCCCGCGCCTTCGACGGCACCGCCAGCGTGCTGCAGCCCACCATCGTGCCGCTGTTCGGCGGCTTCAGCGCCCAGCAGGTGCTGGCCGCCTTCGACGGCGACTACCGCGCCGACGCCCGCGAGCTGGTGCGCGCCCACTGGCGCCGCCAGTGGCCGGACGACGACTTCGAAGGCCGCTGGCGGGCGGCCCTGCAGCGTGGCTGGATCGAGGAAGCGCCCGCCGCGCCGGCGGCCCTGCCGATGCCGACGGACCTCACCGTGCCGGTGGCCGCCGATGACGGCCTGGTGCTGCAGTGGCGGGCGGACCCGGCGCTGCACGACGGCCACTACGCCAACAACGGCTGGCTGCAGGAGCTGCCGCGTCCGCTCACCAAACTGACCTGGGACGGCGCCGCGCTGATCGCCCCGGCGCTGGCCGCGGAGAAGGGCCTGCGGCGGGGCCAGCACGTGATCCTGGAGCGCAACGGCCGGCGTCTGGAAGTGCCGGTGTGGATCCAGCCCGGCCAGCCGCCCCGGGCGGTGACCCTGTATCTGGGCCAGGGGCGCACGGCGGTGGGCCGGGTGGGCGACGGCGTCGGCGTCAACGCCTATCGCCTGATGCCGGCCTCCGGCGCCCTGCAGGCCGGTGGCCTGACCCTGCTGCGCACCGACCGGTTCAGCGAGCTGGCCGATACCCAGCAGCATCACCGGGTGGAAGGCCGCGACGTGCTCAAGGAAACCGACCTGGACGGGTTCCTGGAGGACCCGGCGTTCGCCCGGCCGGCGCACCCGGAGCCGCCCCCGTCCCTGTACCCGGAGTGGGACTATCCGGGCCACGCCTGGGGCATGAGCATCAATCTGAACAGCTGCACCGGTTGCAACGCCTGCGTCACCGCCTGCCAGGCGGAGAACAACATTCCCATCGTCGGCGCCGAGGAGGTGCGGCGCGGTCACGAGATGCACTGGATTCGCGTGGACCGCTATTTTCAGGGCCCCGCCGAGGCGCCGGAAACGCGCTTCCAGCCGGTGCCCTGCATGCACTGTGAAAAAGCGCCCTGCGAATACGTGTGCCCGGTGGAAGCCACCCAGCACAACAGCGAGGGCCTCAACGACATGGTCTACAACCGCTGCGTGGGCACCCGCTACTGTTCACAGAACTGCCCCTACAAGGTACGGCGCTTCAACTGGTACCACTACACCGACACCGCCGCCAAACTGGCCACCCCGGCGGCGGCCCACAACCCGGACGTGACGGTGCGCAGCCGGGGCGTGATGGAAAAATGCACCTACTGCGTGCAGCGCATCAATCAGGCGGAAGCGGACGCCCGCAACGCGGGCCGGCCGCTGCGCGACGGCGAACTGAAAACCGCCTGCCAGCAGGTCTGCCCCACCGGCGCCATCGAATTCGGCGACCTCAACGATCCGCGCAGCGCCGTATCCCGGGCCAAGGCCAGCGTGCTCGATTACGCCATGCTCGGCGAACTCAACACCCGGCCGCGCACCACCTACCAGGCGGAAGTGCGCAATCCCAACCCGGCGATCCGCGAACACCGCGACCCCGCATCGGACGACCCGGAGGCCCCGGCATGAGCGCCCGCGACGACGGGCTGGTGCCGGACCTGGGCCGGGGCGCCCTCACCGACCGGGTGCGCGCCACGGTGCTGGGCCGGCGCACGCCCCGGTCCTGGTTTCTGGCCCTGGGGCTGGCGACGCTGGTGTCGCTGCTGTTTCTGCTCGGCGTGGTGTACGTGCTCAGCGTCGGCGTGGGCGCCTTCGGCCTGAACATTCCGGTGGCCTGGGGCTTCCCGATCATCAATACCATCTGGTGGATCGGCATCGCCCACGCCGGCACCCTGATCTCGGCGGTGCTGTGGCTGACCCGCCAGGACTGGCGCGCCTCCATCAGCCGCTCGGCGGAGGCCATGGCCATGTTCGCCATCGTGCTGGCCGGCAGCTATCCGCTGCTGCATCTGGGGCGTCCCTGGCTGGCCTACTATCTGCTGCCCTACCCCAACCTGATGGACCTGTGGCCCCAGTGGCGCAGCCCGCTGGTGTGGGATTTCTTCGCCATCGCCAGCTACCTGCTGTTCACCGCCAGTTTTCTGTATCTGAGCCTGCTGCCGGACCTGGCCAGCCTGCGTGACGGCGCGCGGCGGCGCTTCCAGCAGCTGTTCTACGGCGTGCTGGCCCTGGGCTGGCGCAACTCGGCCCGGCACTGGGCCCGCTACGAACAGGCCCACCGGGTGCTGGCGGTGATCGCCGCGCCCATCGTGGTATCGGTGACCGGCACCATCTCCCTGGACCTGGCGGTGAGCATCGTCCCCGGCTTCCACTTCACCATTTTTCCGCCCTACTTCGTGGCCGGCGCGCTCTATTCCGGCTTCGCCACCGTGGCCATCATCGCCATTATTCTGCGCGGCCTGTTCGGGTTCCGGGATCTGATTACCCGCGCCCATCTCAACCGGCTGGGCATCATGATGCTGTGCTTCGTGCTGGTGGTGGACTACGCCTACCTGCAGGAAATCTTCACCGCCTTCTACACCGGCGAGGCCTTTTATCGCGGCGTCTATTTCGACCGCTGGACCGGCCCCTACGCGCCCTACTACTGGGGCATGATTCTGTGCAACGTGGTGCTGGCCCAGGGGCTGTGGTTCCGCCGTCTGCGCGAAAGCGTGCCCGGGCTGCTGTGTCTGGCGGTGATCGCCGATATCGGCATGTGGCTGGAGCGCTTTCAGATCGTCATCACCAGCACCCACAAGGACTACATGCCCAGCGCCTGGGACACGGTGCGGCCCACCGCCTGGGACTGGCTCACCTACGCCGGCTCCATCGGCGTGTTCTTCGTGCTGCTGTTGCTGTTCATCCGCCTGATGCCCTCGGTGTCCATGCACGATATGCGCGCCCTGCTGCACCGGCGCCGGGAGGGCGGCCATGGCTGAACGTCTGCACGGTTTGCTGGCCCGCTTTCCCGACGCCGACCGGCTGATCGCCGCCAGCCGCGACCTGCGCGAGTGCGGCCTGAGCCGGCTGGATGCCTATACGCCTCACCCGGTGGCCGGGCTGCCGGAGGCATTGGGCGTGCGCGACCGGCGGGTGCCGCTGACGGCGTTGATCTGCGCCGTGCTGGCCGGCGCCGGCACCCTGGCGCTACAGATTTACGCGTCCCTCGACTATCCCTTCAATGTGGGCGGCAAACCGGTGGTCAGCTGGCCGGCCTACATGATCGTCACCTTCGCCATGAGCATGGTGGGCGCCACCCTGGGGGCGCTGTTTTCCATGCTGTTGCTGAACGGCTTTCCCCGGCCCTACCACCCGCTGTTCAACGTGGCGGAGTTTGACGCCGCGTCCCGGGACGGCTTTTTCCTCTGCGTGGAAGCGGCGGACCCGCGCTTCGACGCGGAACGACTCAACCAGCGGTTGAAGCAGCACGGCGCCGAACGCGTCTGGGAGGTACCGGCATGAGGCGCGCCGGCCTGGGACGACACGCACTGATGGCCCCGCTGCTGGCCCTGATCCTGGTCGCCTGCGAGCAGCCGGACATGGCCAACCAGCCACGGGTGGATACCTATGAACCGACCCCCGCGTTCAGCGACGGCCGCGCCGCCCGCCCGATTCCGGACGGCACCGTGGCCCGGGACGGCGGCGAGCCGGCGACGATACCGGCGCACAACCCGCTGCCGATCAACCGGGCCACCCTGGACCACGGCCGCCATCAGTTCGAGGTGTTCTGCGCGCCCTGCCATGGCCGCAACGGCAAGGGCCGTGGCGTGATCGTGCAGCGCGGCTTTCCGGCGCCGCCCAGCTACCACAGCGCGCGCCTGCGCGACGCCGACGATGCCCATTTCTACCGGGTGATCCGCGACGGCTACGGGGCCATGTACCCCTATGCCAGCCGGGTGGCGCCGCGCGACCGCTGGGCCATCATCGCCTACATCCGCAGCCTGCAGTTCAGCCAGCACGCGCGTCCGGAGGACGTGCCCGCCGACCGCTGGCCGCTGCCCGCGCCCCGCAAGGTGACGCCATGAGCACGCCCGGACGGTGGCCGACGCTGGCGGTGGCCGGCCTGGGTCTGTGCGCGCTGGCGCCGCTGTTCGGAGTGGACGCCTTTCTGCGCGCCTGGCTGGTGGCGGCGCTGGCCGGCCTGGCGCTGCCGCTGGGCGCGCTGCCGGTGCTGATGACCCACAACCTGACCGGCGGCCGCTGGGGCGAGCCGGCGCGGCCGGTGCTCAAGGCCACCGCCGCCACCCTGCCCTGGACGTTGCTGCTGTTCGTGCCGCTGCTGCTGCTCGCCCCCCGGCTGCTGGTCTGGAGCGGCGACCTGAGCGGACTGCCGGAAACGGTGGCGCACAAGCGCTTCTATCTGAATCTGCCGTTTTTTTACGGCCGGTTCGCGCTGTACGCGTTGGCGTGGCTGTTGCTGGCGGTGCGTCTGGGCGTGTGGCGCGGCGAGCGTCGCCCCACCGGTGCCAGTGCCGGCGGTCTGGTGCTGTGGGCACTGACCGTCACCTTCTTCGCGGTGGACTGGATCATGAGCCTGGAGCCGGCCTGGTACTCCGACATTCTCGGACTGATCGTGATCGGTACTCTGCTGTCCATGGCGCTGACGGTGCCGCTGCTGACACCCGGCCTGTACTCGGACCGGGACCCGGCTCTGGAAAGCGCCCGCCGGGATCTGGTGCATCTGTGGCTGACCGCCATTCTGTTCTGGGTGTTCGTGGCGTTCAGTCAGTATCTGATCATCTGGAGCGGCGACCTGCCCCACGAGATCCGCTGGTATCTGCACCGCGGCCACGGCGGCTGGCAGTGGCTGGCGGCGGCGATGATGGTGCTTTGCGGCGCGCTGCCGTTCGTGGCGCTGCTGCCACCGCACTGGAAGCGGCGCGGGCGCCCCCTGGCGATACTGGCCGCCCTGGTGCTGCTGGGCCATGTGCTGGAGCTGGTGTGGCTGGTGCTGCCCGCCTACTACCCGGAGCAATGGACGCCGGGCTGGCGCACGCCGCTGGCCCTGGCCACGGTGGCCGCATTGCTGGTCTGGCGCATCGGCGCGCGGCTGCCGGCGGACCCGCGGGAGGCAAGACGATGATCCGTGACCCCGGCTACGAAACCCGCGACGTGGCACCCCGGGTGCCGCTGATCGCCGGCCTGGCGGTGGCCGTTTTTCTGCTGCTGGTGCTGGCGCTGATCGCCGCCGGCTTCGCCCTGCGCGGCGGGGGCGGCGGCGCGCCCAGCGTGGGCGGCTTCGCCGAGCTGCCGCTGACCGATGATCGCACGCCCTATCTGCAGGGCGCGCCGGGCCGGGACCTGGCGCGCCTGCGCGCGATCAGCGAAGCGGGGCTGCACGACTACGGCTGGGTGGACCGGGACGCCGGCATCGTGCATCTGCCCATCGAACGGGCCATGGACCTGTACGCGCGCCGTCACGGCGACCGGGAGGCGGACCATGAGTAACCGGTTGTTGCCGTTGCTGCTGGCGGCGCTGTTGCCGCTCTGCCTGCCGGCGGCGGGCGCCCGGGCGGAGACCCGCGAGGCCCGCACCCTGAACAGCGTGGGCGTGGACCAGCGGGTGGGCGAGCGCGTGCCCCTGGACCTGCGGCTGCGCGACCGGCAGGGCCGCACGGTGACCCTGGGCCAACTGCTGGACGGGCGCCCCACCCTGCTGGAGCTGGCCTGGTACGACTGCCCGAACCTGTGCGATCTGTCCCTGCGCCGGCTGGGCAGCCAGCTCTCCGACGTGAAATACCGGCCGGACCGGGACTACCGGGTGATCACCGTGAGCCTGGACCCGGATGAGGGGCCCGCCGACGCCGCCCATGCCGCCGCCATGCTGGATGAGAGCTACCAGGGACCGGCCACCGGCTCGCCCTGGCACGTGCTCACCGGCGACCGGGACGGGATCCGGCGACTGGCCGCAGCCATCGGCTTTCGCTACCAGTACGACGCCGACACCGACCAGTACGCCCATCCGGCCGGCCTGGCGGTGTTGGACGGCGGCGGCCGCATCGCCTCCTATCTGCTGGGCCTGACCTTCTCCGGCCACGATCTGCAGTTGGCCCTGACCCGCGCCGGGGACGGCGAACTGGGCTCGTTCGTCGATCAGATCGCGCTGCGTTGCTTCCATTTCGATCCGCAAAAAGGCGCCTACACCCTGGACGTGCTGCGCGTGCTGAACCTGGCCTGCCTGGTCACCGCGCTGGCGCTGGCGCTGGGGGTGGGCACGCTGATGTGGCGCCGGCGCCGGCACGGACCGGGCCGCGACGACCAGGAGGGCTCCTGAACCATGGCCGCCGATCAAGATCGCTGGCAATTGCTGCTGTTTCCGGATGCCGCCTCCAGCGTGGCCGGCTCCGTGGACACCCTGTTCTGGACCATGGTGGTGGTGTGCGGCCTGATCGTGGTGCTGGTGTTCACCCTGCTGCTGGTGTTTTCGGTGCGCTACCGGGCCGGCGCCCGGGTGGACCGCACCCCGTCGCCGAAGCTGTTCAACAACCGCTGGCTGGAGATCGGCTGGACGCTGCCGGTGCTGGCCGGCTTCCTGGTGTTTTTCGGTTGGGGGGCGGCGCTGTACGTGGACATTTTCGATCCGCCGGCGCGCGCCGGCGAGGACGTGCGCCAGGTCAACGTGATCGGCAAGCAGTGGATGTGGAAATTCCAGCACCCGGAGGGCATCCGTGAGATCAACGACCTGCATCTGCCGGTGGGCCAGACCGTGGAGCTGCGGCTCACTTCCCAGGATGTGATTCACAGCTTCTTCGTGCCGGCCTTCCGTATCAAACAGGACGTGCTGCCCCAGCGCTACACGCGGCTGCGCTTCACGCCGGTGAAGACCGGCCGCTTCGATCTGTTCTGCGCGGAGTATTGCGGCCTGTCCCATTCCGGCATGGTCGGCAAGGTGGTGGTGATGGCGCCGGAGCGGTTCCAGGCCTGGCTGGAGCGCCGCGACCGGGGCGAAAGCCCGGCCCGCGAAGGCGAACGGCTGTTCCGGCAGTACGGGTGCAGCGGCTGCCACGGCGCCGCCTCCCGGGTCGATGCGCCGGATCTGGCCGGTCTGTACGGCAAGCCGGTGCCCCTGGAAAGCGGCGAAACCGTCACCGCCGATGCCCAGTATCTGAGGGACTCGGTGATGTTCCCCAGCCGCCAGGTGGCCGCCGGCTACCCGGACATCATGCCCTCCTTCAAGGACCAGATCAGCGAGGAAGACCTGCTCAAACTGCTTGCCTATCTGCAGTCCCTGGATGAATCGTCCCGGGCCGACGCGCCCCGCCAACAGGAGACCGACGCGCCATGATCCGCGACGCCCGCACCGGCCCCGCGCCACGCCACCATTACCTGAACGCGGGCCACGGCCTGGCCAGCTGGTTCCTGACCAAGGACCACAAGCGTATCGCCTGGCTGTATTTCGTCAGCATCACCGGCTTTTTCTTTCTCGGCGGGCTGGCCGCCACCCTGATCCGGCTGGAACTGATCACGCCCAACGGCGACCTGCTCAGCAGCGATGCCTACAACCGGCTGTTCTCCCTGCACGGCATCGTGATGGTGTGGTTTTTCCTGATTCCGTCGATCCCCACCACCTTCGGCAACTTCCTGCTGCCGTTGATGGTGGGGGCCCGCGACCTGGCCTTTCCGCGCCTGAATCTGCTCAGCTGGTACGTGTATATCATCGGCGGCCTGTTCACCCTGATCGCGGCGGTGGCCGGCGGCATCGACACCGGCTGGACCTTCTACACGCCCTACAGCACCCTGTTCGCCAACGGCGCGGTGCTGGCCGCCGCCACCGGCGTGTTCATCGTCGGCTTCTCCTCGATCCTCACCGGCATCAATTTCATCGTCACCGTGCACACCATGCGCGCGCCCGGGCTCACCTGGTTTCGCCTGCCGCTGTTCGTATGGGCGCAGTACGCCACCAGCCTGGTGATGGTGCTGGCCACGCCGGTGTTGTCGGTGACCCTGGTGCTGCTGGCGGTGGAACGGGTGTTCGGGGTGGGCATCTTCGATCCGTCCCTGGGCGGCGACCCGGTGCTGTTCGAGCATCTGTTCTGGTTCTACTCGCACCCGGCGGTGTACATCATGATCCTGCCGGCCATGGGGGTGGTCAGTGAGGTGGTTTCCTGCTTCGCCCACAAGCGCATTTTCGGCTATCGGGTGATGGCCTTTTCGATCCTCGCCATCGCCCTGTTCGGCTTTCTGGTGTGGGGCCATCACATGTTCGTGTCCGGCCAGTCGATCTATGCCGGGGTGGCGTTCTCGCTGCTCAGCTTTCTGGTCTCGGTGCCCTCGGCGATCAAGATCTTCAACTGGCTGGCCACGCTGTACAAAGGCCGGGTACGGTTCGACGCGCCGATGCTGTTCGCCATGAGTTTTCTCGGCCTGTTTCTGATCGGCGGCCTCACCGGCGTATTCGTGGCCACCCTGGCCCTGGACGTGCAGATGCACGACACCTACTTCGTGGTGGCGCATTTCCACTACATCATGGTGGGCGGCGCGGTGTCCGCCTACATGGCCGCGCTGCATTTCTGGTGGCCCAAGATCACCGGCCGGCTGTACCCGGAAATGTGGGCCCGGGTATCGGCGATCACCGTCTTCGCCGGCTTCAATCTGACCTTTTTCCCGCAGTACATCCTGGGCTGGGCCGGCATGCCCCGCCGCTACCACGCCTACGTGGAAGATTTTCAACTTCTTAACGTGTTTTCTTCCGCCGGAGCGAGCATGCTGGCGGTGGGGTACCTGTTGCCGTTGATTTACCTGCTGTGGTCATTGCGCTATGGCGCCCACGCCAGCGCCAATCCCTGGAACGCGCGGGGCCTGGAATGGACGGTACCGTCACCGCCACCGGAGGAGAATTTCGAGCGCCCGCCACGGGTCGAGCACGAGGCCTACGCCTATGACACGGACGCCTGAACACACCGTGATCGTCGCGCACCAGTTCGAGAATCTGGAGCAGCAGTTCGATGCGGACCTGCTGGGCATGTGGCTGTTCCTGGTCACCGAGGCACTGCTGTTTTCCGGCGCCTTCCTGGCGCTGGCGGTCTATTACCACCAGTACTACGACACCTTTTCCGCCGCCGCCCGCGAGCTGCACTGGCTGCTGGCGGGGGCCAATTCCGTGATTCTGCTGACCAGCGGTCTGGCGGTGGCCCTGGCCGAACAGGCCGCCGATCAGGGCCGGCGCCGGGCGGCGCTGCTCGGCCTGCTGGCCACCATCGCGCTGGGGCTGGTGTTTCTCGCCATCAAGGGCTACGAGTACCACAGCGAATACCAGGCCGGGCTGATGCCGTTTCTGCAGCAGCCGTTCGCCTACGACGGCCCCAACCCGCACAACGCCGCGCTGTTCTACAATTTCTATTTCGTGCTCACCGGCCTGCACGCGGCCCACATGATCATCGGACTGGCGGTGTTGATGGTGATGGCGGTACTGACCTGGCGCTGGCGGGACGGCGCCCGGGTCGCCCGGCAGGTTCGCATCGCCGGGCTTTACTGGGCCTTCGTCGACATTGTCTGGGTGCTGGTCTATTGCTCGCTGTATCTGGTGGGGCGCTGATATGAACACGCCACGCCCTGACCGGACCCCGGCCTCCGCCACCGGCCGCTTCGTGGCCCTCTACGTGGTGCTGCTGGTGCTGCTGGCGGCCAACCTGGCGGGTACCCTGCTGCCGCTGGGCCCCTGGGCCATTCCCGCCCGGCTGGCGGTGGCGGCCACCATGGTGGCGGTGATCGCCACCACCTTCATGCGCCTGCGCCAGGGCACCGTGCTGGTACGGCTGGTGGCGGTGATGAGCCTGCTGTGGATTCTGTTTCTGTTCGTGCTCACCTTCGCCGACTTTCTGACCCGCTGAACGGCCTTTCCGACTGCGCTGTAAGGGCTTCTATTTGTGATGAAGGGGCCCCACCGGCCGGCGCGGGCGGAAGCTGTCCGGGTCGGCGGCGTGCCACCACTCGCCGTAGACGGTGTCTTCCGGCGCGTCCAGCAGCACATTCGGTTCCAGAAAGTCGTACATCTTGTCCAGGGTCATCAGCTCGGTGGTGCCGCGCCGGTGCATCAGATGCCGGGGCAACAGTTCGCCGGGATGCTCCAGCCCCGCCGCCGCGATGATCTCGGCCAGATGTTCCAGGGTGTGGCGCTGGAAGTTGGCCACCCGGGGCGCCTTGTCGGCCACCACCAGACCGCGCTGGCGGCTGGGGTTCTGGGTGGCCACGCCGGTGGGACAGCGGTCGTTATGACAGCTCTTGGTCTGCACGCAGCCCAGGCTGAGCATGAAGGCGCGGGCCGCGTTGCACCAGTCCGCGCCCAGCGCCAGGTTGGCGGCCAGGGTATAGGCGCTGTACACCTTGCCGCTGGCCGCCAGCCGCACCCGCGAGCGCAGGCCGGTGCCGACCAGGGCGTTGCGCACCATCAGCAGGCCCTCGCGCAGCGGCAGCCCCAGATGGTCGGAAAACTCCTCCGGCGCCGCGCCGGTGCCGCCCTCGGTGCCGTCCACCACGATGTAGTCCAGCTCGATGCCGGAATCGAGCATCGCCTTGCACAGCGCCAGCACTTCCCAGGGATGGCCCACGCACAGCTTCACGCCCACCGGCTTGCCGCCGGAATCCTCGCGCAGGGCGGCGGCGAATTCGAGCAGCTCGCGGGGCGTGGAAAAGGCGCTGTGCCAGGCCGGCGAGCGGCAATCCTCGTTCATGGGAATCTTGCGGGTGTCGGCGATCTCGCGGGTGATCTTGGCCGCCGGCAGCACGCCACCGTGGCCCGGCTTGGCGCCCTGGCTGAGCTTGATTTCGATCATCTTCACCTGATCCAGGGTGGCCTGCTCGCGGAACAGCCCCCGGTCGAAGTGCCCGTCCCGGTCCCGGCAACCGAAGTAGCCGCTGCCGATCTCCCACACCAGGTCGCCGCCGTGCCGACGGTGGTAGGGACTGATGCCGCCCTCGCCGGTGTCGTGATAGAAGCCGCCCCGCCGCGCGCCCAGATTGAGCGCCTCGATGGCCGGCGCGCTCAGTGAACCGAAGCTCATCGCCGACACGTTCAGCAACGCCGCCTCATAGGGCTGGCTGCAGGCCTCGCCGCCGACCCGCACGCGGAAATCCGCGTCCGGTTTCCGCCGCGGTGCCATGGAATGGGCCAGCACCTGGAACTCGGCGTCGTAGGCGTCCAGGTCGCTGCCAAACGGCTTCACGTCCACCTGGTCCTTGGCCCGTTCGTAGATCAGCGACCGCATATCCCGGTTGTAGGGCCGCCCTTCCCGGTCGTTCTCCACGATGTACTGGCGCAGGAACGGCCGCAGAAATTCGAAGAACCAGCGGAAATGGGCCAGTAGCGGGTAGTTACGCAGCAGCGTATGGCGGGACTGGATCAGGTCCCAGAGACCACGCAGGCCGAGCACGCCGAACACCGCCAGGGCCGCCCAGGCCCAGGGCGATCGCGACCAGCGCCACGCCGCCACCGCCGCCACGGCGGTGCACACCCAGACCAGAACCAGAGCTCCGAAACGCGCCGGTGCGGTTGTACTCATGAACGCCTCGCTCCCCTTCGGAAAGATCCATCAATTCTATTGACAGTTTTCCCCGAGCCTAACGCAAAACCGGCTCCGCGGCGCACCACAAAAGTAAAGGGTAGTAAACACCACGCCCTCGTGCCAGCGCCCCCGCCGCTGGACTACACTCTGCGTTCATTGTGTACGGCGACGAGGCAGACCCGAACGTCCATGGCCAATTACATCAAGCTGCGCGCCCGTCTGATGCGCGACGACGACATCGCCTTCGGCCCCGGCAAGGCGCAACTGCTGGACGCCATTGAACGCACCGGCTCGATTTCCGCGGCGGCCCGCGAACTGGGCATGAGCTACCGGCGGGCCTGGCTGCTGGTGGACACCATGAACCGCTGCTTCCGGGAACCACTGGTGCATTCCGCCCCCGGCGGCAAGCACGGCGGCGGCGCCGAGGTCACCGAAGCCGGCCGGCGCATTCGCCAGCGTTACCGGGAGATGGAACAGGCGCTGCGTGATCTGGCCGACGACTTCGAAAAAAGCCTGGAGAACGAACTGAGCTGAGGCCCGGCGGCCACACCGTGCCAGCCGTTCAGGATCAAGCGTCCGGCCCCCGGTCCTCGCCTTCTTCCTCGTCGTCACCGTCATCCACCCTCGCCGGGAGCGCCCGGCGCGCCTTGGCGCCCAGCTCGTGCAGCTTGTGGGCCTGGCCGAGCAGGTTGCCGCGCCCCTCGGTGAGCCGTTTGTAGGCGGTTTCCCAGGAATCGTGGGCGCGGTCGATCTTGTCGCCCACGTCCGCCAGGGACTCGCTGAGACGGGTGATCTGGTCGCAGATCAGGCCGGCCCGGTTGGCGATGTCCAGGGCGTTGCGGTTCTGGTACTCGTAGCGCCAGATGTTCTGGATGGTCCGCAGGGTGACCAGCAGAGTGGTCGGGCTGACCAGCACGATATTGCGCTCATAGGCTTCGGTGTAGAGCCCCGGGTCCGCTTCCATGGCGGTCATGAAGGCCCCTTCCACCGGGATGAACAGCAGCACGAAGTCGAGGCTGCGCACCCCTTCCAGATTGCCGTAATCCTTGATGTTGAGGCCCTTGATGTGGGCGCGCAGGGATTGCAGGTGCTGGTCGCGGCTTTCCCGCCGGGTGTCGTCGTCCTCGGCGCTGACCAGGCGCTCGTAGGCCACCAACGACACCTTGGCGTCGATCACCACGTCCTTGTCCTCCGGCAGATGGACGATGGCGTCCGGCAGGCGGCGGCCGCCGTCCTCGCTTTTCAGGGCCACCTGGGTATCGTACTCGCGGCCCTTGGTCAGGCCGGAGCTTTCCAGCACCCGTTCCAGGATCATCTCGCCCCAATTGCCCTGGGTTTTCACCTGGCCCTTGAGCGCCTGGGTCAGGTTGCGGGCATCCAGATGCATCTGCTGGTTCAGGCTTTTCAGATGCTGGAGCTGCTCGGTCATGGCCGCCTGGGCGCGGGTGTCGTCGCTGTGGATCTGATCCACCCGGCGGCGGAATTCGGCCAGCTGCTCGCGGAACGGATTGAGCAGCGTGTCCAGCCCCTGCCGGTTCTTCTCCTCGAACTGCTTGCTGCGGTGCTCGAAAATCCTCGCCGACAGGTTCTCGAACTCCTGTTTAAGCTGCTCGCGGCTTTGCTCCAGAAACGCCAGCTTGTCCTGCTGGCCGGCCAGCCGTTCCTCCAGGCGCGCCTTGTCGGCGCGGGCCTGGGCGTACTGGCCCTGCATGTCCTGCAGCTGCCGCTCCAGGGCGCCGGCCCGCTCCTGCTCGCGGGCCAGTTCGCGGCCGCGCGCCTCACCGTCGTGCAGCGCCTGGTCCCGCTCCCGGGCCAGCCGGTTGAGCGGCGCCCGGGTCACCAACAAGGCCACCAGGGCGGTGACCACCACCGCCAGGGCCACCGCCAGCGCCAGTTGCATCGGGTCGCTGAGTCCGTTCATGCCGCCGCCTTACTGAACAGGGTATAGAAGTTATCGCGGGTGACCCGCGCCACCTCCGCCACCGGCAGCGCTTTCAAGTCAGCCACGCATTCCGCCACCCGCGCCACATGGCGGGGCTCATTGGGTTTGCCCCGGAACGGCACCGGCGCCAGCCAGGGCGAGTCGGTTTCGATCAGCAGGCGCTCCAGGGGCAGCGCGCGCACGGTGTCGCGCAGGGCCTCCGCGTTGCGGAAGGTGACGATGCCGGAAATGGAAATGTAGAACCCCATCGCCATGGCCTGTTCGGCCATGTCGGTGTCCTCGGTGAAGCAATGCAGCACGCCGCGCACCTCGCCGCCACCGTGCTCGCGCAGCAGCGCCAGGGTGTCCTCCTTGGCGCCGCGGGTATGAATCACCAGCGGCAGGCCGGTGCGGCGGGCGGCCTGGATGTGCGCCACGAAGCGGCGTTGCTGCCATTCGCGCTGCTCCTTGGCGTAGAAGTAATCCAGACCGGTCTCGCCGATGGCCACCACCCGGGGGTGGTCCGCCAGGCGCACCAGTTCGTCCGCGTCCGGCTCGCGGGATTCCTTGTAGAGCGGATGCACGCCCACGGTGGCGTGCACGTCCGGATGGCTTTCGGCCAGGTCGCGTACCCGTGGAAAGGTTTCCAGATCGACGCCGATGCACAGCATATGGGAAATACCGTCGGCGCGGGTGGCCGCCATCATCGCCTGGAAATCGCCGTCGTAGGCGTCCAGGTTGAGCCGGTCCAGATGGCAGTGGGAATCCACCAGGTCGAGGGAAACGTCGGGCATCGCGGAGGGCTCCTTGTCGGCCGGTTGAAGCGGGTTCCACGGCGGGAACGGGCGATGCCAAGGGTAGCGACGCCGGGCCGCCTTGGCCAGTCCCGCACATCGGCCCGGACCGGCCAGAAAAGAAGGCCGCGCGCCCCTGTTCAACGGCGCGGAAACGGCGCGCATAAAAAAAGCCGCCCGGTTTGGCACCGGGCGGCCCTTTCACCGCGCGGCGTTGCTCCGCGCGGTACGTTCACGACACCGTATCAGGAGCGGCGGCCGCCACCGTGGCTGCGCTGACCGCCCTTGCGGCCGGCTTCCGCCGCCCGTTGCGGGTCGTTCTTGAAGTTGCCGGAACTGTGCTCACCGCCTTTTTCGCCGGCCTCGGCGGCCAGTTCCCGGTCGTTCTTGAAATTGCCGGGGCTGTTTTCACCGCCTTTTTGACCGGCTTCAGCGGCACGCTCCGGGTCATTCTTGAAGTTGCCGGGGCTCATCTCACCGCCCTTTTCACCGGCTTCGGCGGCACGCTCCGGGTCGTTCTTGAAATTGCCCGGGCTCACTTCACCGCCTTTCTCACCGGCGTCGGCGGCCCGTTCCGGATCATTCTTGAAATTGCCGGGGCTTTCCTCGCCGCCTTTCTGGCCGGCGCGGGAAGCGCGTTCGCGGTCCTCGGCAAAGTTTCCTGAACCTCCACGATGTTCAGCCATGATGTCTCTCCTTGAAGTTTTCGATCCTTGAAGTTTCCAATCCTTTGGAAGTTTCCAGTCCTTTGGTTCACCGGGCGCTGTGAACGACCGGTGAACTCAAGCTAGTCCCGCTGGCGCCGCAGTCAAAGCCCCCTACCCGGAGGTTTTACAACCGACGGTCCGCGCCTTCCCCGGACCGGTGTTTTTCTGGTACGTCCCCTCCAGTCAAAAGTATGACTTTCCAGCCTCAACAAGCGGGATTTTCGTGATGCTTTTGGCGTTTTGTTCGCTTGATCGCAGTTCTAGAAGATCAAATTTTTTCAGCTTTCGGGCCCAGGCGTCGTGGCCGCTCAGGCCTTGTATTGAGGGGCGCGCGGTACGTTCAGATCACTTGGTAAAAATGTCGTTTAAGATTCGCAACGGACGTTGCTTGTTCGGAAACACGCTGTCTATCATGCCTTTGCGCGTGCCGGTCTTCACGGACGAATCACACTCAGCGTGTGAGGGCGGCCAGGGATGGCCATCGGCATCCGGCGACTCAGGGACGTGTGTTCGCCGGAAGTGACGGAGACAGGGAAGTTTCCGTCACCTGCGTTTTCCTTCCATCGCAGCAACCCATCGCCATTGCAAACGCCAGGGAGGCGCCATGGCCACCATCACCAACCTGCTGGACGCCAAGGGCACACCGCTCGAACAACAGCGCTTCAGCTGGAACGACATCAACAGCACGCCGATCAGCAAACTCGACGACGACGCCTTTACCCGGGTGCGCGTCATTCTCATGAATGGCATTGAGACCGACGCCCTGCGGCTGAAGCACATGGGCGCCCGTTTCCACAAGGAGTTGCGCCTGCCGCTGGCACGGGTACGACGGGTCGAGCATCATCAGCAAACCACCATCAACTGGTTGCTGTCCGCCGACCACTCCCCGCTGGAAACCACCATTGCCTATGAGCAGGTGGCCATCGAGGTCACCGCCGCGGTGGCCCAGAACGAGCCGGATCCCTACCAGGCGCAGACCTACCGGTTCGGTCTGCTGGAAGACTTCGACCATCTTTACCGCTATGCCGCCATGCTGGACCGGCTCGAAGGTAAGGATGCCAACAACATCCTGCAGAGCTATACCGACATCATCCCCGGTCGTCCGACCAGCCAGCACCATCGGGATCCGCACGACGATCTGCGCGAGCACTACGACGGCGGCCAGGCGGATCTGATCACCAAGATCCATGCCGCCATGATCACCGCCGCCGAATACCAGACCCACGACTACTACATGAACATCGGCCCGCTGTTCGCCGATCCGGTGGCGCGGGCCCTGTACGCGGAAATCGCGTCGGTGGAGGAACAGCACGTCACCCAGTACGGCTCCCTGATGGACCCGGGCGAGACGTTCCTGGAGAAGTGGCTGATCCATGAGGCCATGGAAGCCTACAACTACCTGGGCTGCCTGGAGCAGGAGGACAATCCGCGCGTCAAACGCATCTGGGAGCGTTTTCTGGACTACGAGCTGGGCCACCTGCAGCTGGTCCGCGAGCTGTTCAAAAAGTACGAGCGCCGCGATCCGGAAGAGGTGCTGGGAGGCACCCTGCCCGCTCTGGTGGAGTTCAAAAGCCAGCGCGACTTCGTGCGCCGCGTGGTGTCCGAGGAAGTGGACCTGCGCGCCCATGGCATCGACTACGTACCCCGCGACCAGGAAAGCGACCAATCACTGCTTTATCGTGACACCATGAATGTGAACGGCGTTCCCGCCGACACCGTATCCGCCGGCTACCAATGGTCACCGGGTACGGAACAGGCACGCCGCAAGAGCAACGGATAAGGAGATCCGTCATGACCGATTCCGCCCCTCTCGGTATCAACCGTACCGGCGTTCAGATGTCGCCGGAAAAAAGTCAGGACATGCGCCGGATCGCGGAGCAGACCCCCGCCGACGTGGCCGGCGGTCCGCGCGAATTGTCGGAAGCCCGCGCCGCCGAAGCCCTGAAAGCCGGCCGCGCCGGCTCGGTGGCGCCGCCGGGCTCCGCCAAGGGTGTGCTCAAGGCCGGCGCCAAGAAAATGACCGGTCAGAATCCGGAGCTGCTGCTCGACAAGCTGGGCCAGCGGCTGGCGTTCGAACGCACCGGCGTACGCCTCTATGAGGCGCTGATCGCCAAGGCCACCGCCCTGGGCCTGGAGCAGCCGGTACGTCAGGCACTGGCCCGCTTCCGCGACGAAGAGGCCGAGCATATGGATCTGGTGGTTCAGGCGGTGGAGTCCCTGGGCGCCGACCCGACCACCATGACGCCCAGCGCCAACGTGGCCGGCGTGGTCGGGCTGGGGCCGCTGCAGGTGATCACCGACGCGCGGACCAACTTCATGCAGAGCCTGGACGCCCTGCTGTCCGTCGAGCTCACCGACAACGCGGCCTGGGAGTTGCTGATCGAACTGGCGGAAACCGCCGGCCAGGAAAGCATGGCGACCCACTTCCGGCACGCCCTGAAGCAGGAGGAATACCACCTGGAGACGGTGAAAGGCTGGATGCGTGACACCAGCCTGGAACAACTGCGCTGATCCGGAGCCGGCCTGACGGCGGCCGCTGGACGGATTACATGGTGTGGGTGGGTCGGTCGGACTGCAACGCGCCGGCCAGATGGTTCTCGATGGTGCGGCGGGCGGTGTCGTCCTGGTCGGAGAACTGCACGCCGATGCCGGCGGTGCGGTTGCCCTGGGCGCCCTGGGGGGTGATCCAGACCACCTTGCCGGCCACCGGAATCTTGTCCGGCTCGTCCATCACGTTGAGCAGCAGGAAGATTTCCTCGCCCAGCTGATAGTCCTTGTCGGTGGGTATGAACAGGCCGCCGTTGGTGATGAACGGCATGTAGGCGGAATACAGTGCGGCCTTGTCCTTGATGCTCAGGGACAGGATGCCGCTGCGGCCTCCGGGCATTTTCATGTGTGTTTCCCCCCCTATGGGCGCCCCGGCGCCCTTTTTTTGCACGCCGATTCGGCGTTCAAGCAGATTAGAAGCCGCTGGCGGAGGCGTCAACGCCCACCAGGATCAGCAGCCACTGCTCCATCAGCAATTCCTTGTTGGGGTTGGCGCCGGCCAGCAACTGGCGCCGCCCCTCCATCACCCGCCGGGCGGCGGCCAGCAACCGGGCCGGCGGCACCTGGGCGGCCAGCTGCCGCAGCAACGGTTCCACCTTGGGGTCGGTGACGGTGGCCGGGTCGGCCTCGCCGCCCTCCTCGCCCAGCGCCGCCAACACCGCCGCCCGGGCCAGCCAGCCGTACAGCACGCCGGCCATCACCCGGGGGTCCTGGCCGGCCAGCACCTGCCCGGCCTGGGCCGGCGAGGCGCGCCCGCGGGCCACGGCCAGCAGCTGGCCGGCCAGTTGTTCCCGGGCGGCGAACCAGTCCGCCTCCTGCAGCGCCAGGGCCCGCAGCGGCGCCCCCTGGGCGGCCGCCAGCAGCGCCGCCGCCTCGTGCTCACCGGTCTGCGGCGTCAGCCAGGCCAGCGCCGCCTCCCCCGGTGGCAACGGCAGGTGGCGCTGCTGGCAACGGCTGCGAATGGTGGGCAGCAACAGGCTCGGCTGGTCGCTGACCAGAATCAGCACCAGCCCTTCGCCGGGCTCCTCCAGGGTTTTCAGCAGGGCGTTCTGGGCACTGCGGTTGAGCCCTTCCGCCGGGGCGATCAGGGCCACCCGGGCACCGCCGTACTGGGCGGTGCGGCCGGCGAATTCCAGCAGCCGGCGCACCTGGTCGATCTTGATGGTGTTGGAGCCCGGCTCCGGGGCCAGGGTCTGGAAATCCGGGTGGGTGCCGGCCACGCTCAGGTGGCAGCCGTCGCATTCCCCACAGGCCAGGCCGGCGGCGGGTCGCTCACACAGCAGCGCCTGGGCCAGCGCCTGGGCCAGCCGGTACTTGCCAATGCCGGCGGCGCCGGCCAGCAGCAAGGCATGGGGCAGCCGGCCCCGGGCGTGCTGGTCCAGCAGCCGCTGCATCTCGTCCCGGTGCCAGGGACAGGGCACCTGAATCGGCGCCCGTTTCGCCGATGCGCTTACCGCCACCGCAGCATCTCCTGAAGATGGGTATCCAGTTCGGCGCGAACCGCGTCCAGTTCGGCGCCGGCGTCGATCAGCCGGAACCGCTCTGGCTCCGCCGCCGCCCGCTCAAGGTAGCATTGCCGCACCCGCTCGAAAAAGGCCACCGTCTCCCGCTCGATGCGGTCCGGGCTGGAGCGCTTGCCGGCGCGGGCCATGCCCTGGGCCACCGGCACGTCGAACAGCAGCGTGCGGTCCGGCGTCAGGCCGCGCAGCACCAGCGATTCCAGGGCCGCGATGGCGGCCGGGTCAAAGCCCCGTCCGGCGCCCTGGTAGGCCCAGGTGGCGTCCATGAAGCGGTCGCAAAGCACCCAGTCGCCACGGGCGAGGGCGGGACGGATCAGCGCCTCCAGATGCTGGGCACGGGCGGCGAACACCAGCAGCAGTTCGGTGCTGTCAGCCATGGTTTCGGCGCCCGGGTCCAGCAGTACCGCGCGGATGCGCTCGGCCAGGTCGGTGCCGCCCGGCTCCCGGGTCACGGTCACCGGCACGCCGGCCTCGCGCAGGCGCTCCGCCAGCCAGGCCAGGTTGGAGCTCTTGCCGGCGCCCTCGCCCCCTTCCAGGGTGATGAAGCGGCCGGTCATCGGGACGGCTCCGGGCGCGAGCGGTAGTCGGCGCGGCGCTGCAGCTGGAATTCCCGCACCGCCCGCTGGTGCTCGGCCAGGGTTTTGGAAAACTTGTGGCTGCCGTCGCCCCGGGCCACGAAGAACAGGTCCTCGGTGGGCGCCGGGCGCACCGCCGCCAGGATCGAGTCGCGGCCGGGCATGGCGATGGGCGTGGGCGGCAGGCCGCTGATCACATAGGTGTTGTACGGGGTGGCCCGGCGCAGGTCGGAACGGCGGATATTGCCGTCGTAGGCCTCGCCCATGCCGTAGATCACGGTGGGGTCGGTCTGCAGGCGCATGCCCCGCCGCAGGCGGTTGATGAACACCCCGGCGATGCGGCCGCGTTCGTCGGGCACCGCGGTTTCCTTCTCGATGATCGAGGCCATGATCAGCGCCTCGTAGGGGCTGTTGTAGGGCAGATCGTCATCGCGGGACAGCCAGGCGTCGTCGAGCAGCCGGCGCTGGCGCTCCAGGGCCCGTCGCAACAGGGCCAGATCCGTGGTGCCACGGGTGTAGAAATAGGTTTCCGGCGCGAACCAGCCCTCCGGGTGGGTATCCGGCAGGCCCAGGCGGGCCATGATCTGCTCGCCGCTCAGTTCACCCAGGGTGTGCTCGATGCCGTCCTTGCTGGCCAGCAGCGCCCGCCACTCGCGGAAGTTCCAGCCCTCCACCAGGGTGACGCTGCGCTGCAGCACCTCGCCCCGGTCGATCATCTCCAGCAGGGTCAGCAGGGAGTCACCGGGGGCCAGCTCGTATTCACCCACGTGCAGGCGGCCGTCCAGGTCGGTGAAGGCGCTGTACAGGCGCGCGCCCCAGCGGCGCAGGCGCGCCTCGCCGGGGTCACCCAGCAGCCCCCGGCCACGCAGGTCGGCCAGCATGCCGTTGAAGGACGCCCCCCGCTCCACGTTGACCACCACCGGTTCGTTCATCGGCAGCGGGCGGTGCAGCCAGCTGCTCACCCAGAAACCGGCCAGCGGCACGCCGATCAGGACGAGCAGTACCAGCAGACCGAACACTCGAATTTTTCGGCGCATTATTGAAAGAGGTGATCCAGATCCCGTTGAAATCGTCGTACCGGCTCGGGCACCGGCCAGACCCATTGCGCCAGTTTACGCACCGGCAGCACGCCCACAACCGCATTGCTGAGAAAAACCCCGTCGGCGGCGCGCAGATGTGACAACGGCCGCATACGCACATCGATGCACCAGCCGTCGGCGGCGGCCCGTTCCAGCAGCCAGGCGCGGGCCACCCCGGCCACGCCGGCGCGCTCCAGGGACGGCGTCCACAGGGTACGGCCGAACACCGCGAACAGGTTCATGGCGGTGGCCTCCACCGGGCGCCGCCATTCGTCCAGCATCAGCCCCTCGTCCCAGCCCGCCGCCGCCACTTCCCGGCGCCCCAGCACCTGGGGCAGCCGGTTGAGATGCTTGCAACCGGCCAGCGGGTCCAGGCCCAGGGGCGTATCGCACACCCCCAGTTGCACGCCCTGCTCGCGCTGGGCGGCGGTCCACGGCGGCAGGCCGCCGCGTCGCGCGAACAGGGTGGGCGTGGGGTCATCGGGAGGCAGGTAACCGCGGCCGCCGGGGCCCCGGGTCAGGGTCAGCTTGAGCACCCCGGCGCCGGTGTCTCCGGCCAGGGCGTCGGCCCGGCACCGTTCCAGGGCCGCGCCGTCCACGGGAATACCGAGGCGGGCGGCGCCGTCCAGCAGCCGCGCCCGGTGGCGCGGCCACAGCGGCGTGTCGCCGGCGGCGGAGACCCGCAGGGTCTCGAACAGGCCGTCGCCATAGGCGAGGCCCCGGTCGTCGCTGGCGACCGCGCCGTTCACACCTTGCGGAACAGCAGTGAACCGTTGGTGCCGCCGAACCCGAAGGAGTTGGACAGCGCCATGTCGATGGTCCGCGCCTGGGCCTGGTTGGCCACCAGATCCAGGTCGCAGCCTTCGTCCGGGTTGTCCAGGTTGATGGTCGGCGGGGCCACCGAGTCGCGCATGGCCAGCAGGGTGAAGATCGCCTCCACCGCGCCGGCGGCGCCGAGCAGGTGGCCGACCATGGATTTGGTGGAACTCATGGCCAGCTTGTGGGCGTGGTCGCCGAAGATTTTCTTGACCGCGTGGATCTCGATCAGGTCCCCCACCTTGGTGGAGGTGGCGTGGGCGTTCACGTAGCCGACCTCGGCGGGGTCCACGCCGGCGTCCCGGAAGGCGTTGCCCATGGACAGGGCGGCGCCGGCGCCGTCCTCGGAGGGCGCGGTCATGTGGTAGGCGTCGTCGCTCACCCCGAAACCGATCAGCTCACCGTAGATCCGGGCGCCCCGGGCCTTGGCGCGCTCGTACTCTTCCAGCACCAGGGCGCCGGCGCCGTCGGACAGCACGAAACCGTCCCGGTCCCGGTCCCAGGGCCGGCTGGCGGCCTGCGGATCGTCGTTGCGGGTGGACAGCGCCCGGGCGGCGGCGAAACCGCCCATGCCCAGCGGCGTGGAGCCCTTCTCCGCGCCACCGGCGATCATCACGTCGGCGGCGCCGAGCTGGATCTGCTGGGCCGCGAAACCGATGTTGTGGGTGCCGGTGGTGCAGGCGGTGACGGTGGCGAAGTTGGGGCCCTTGAGGCCGAACAGAATCGCCAGGTTACCGGCGATCATGTTGATGATGGTGCTCGGCACGAAGAACGGCGACAGCTTGCGGGGGCCGGACTCCAGCAGCTTCTGGTGGTTTTCCTCGATGTTGGTGAGGCCACCGATGCCGGAGCCGATGGCGGCGCCGATGCGCTCGCCGTTTTCCTTGTCCATCTCCAGGCCGGAATCACGGATCGCCTGAATGGCGGCGACCATGCCGTACTGCACGAACAGGTCCATCTTGCGCGCTTCCTTGGGGGACAGGTACTCCTCCAAGGCGAACTCCGGCACCAGGCCGGCGAATTTGGTGGCGAAGGCTTCGGTGTCGAAATGCTCGATCGGACGGATGCCGCTGCGGCCCGCCAGAATGCCTTCCCAGGTGCTGTTCACGTCGGCGCCCAACGGCGTCAGCATGCCCAGACCGGTGATTACTACTCGACGTCGTGTCACCTGATTTCCTCCCGACTCGGAAGCGCGCCACGCGGCGGCGCGATTCCCACTGTAGCCGCGTCACCGCGCCGGGGGCACGGTAGGACGCTAACCGAAAAAAAACCGCAAGCCCGATGAGCCTGCGGTTTTCTGGCTGTCTGTTCGTCGGCCGCGATCGGTATCAGCTATGCGCCTTGATGTAATCCACGGCAGCTTGAACGGTGCTGATCTTCTCAGCTTCTTCGTCGGGAATTTCCGTCTCGAATTCTTCTTCGAGGGCCATTACCAGCTCAACAGTGTCCAGTGAATCGGCGCCCAGGTCTTCGACGAAGGAAGCTTCGGATTTCACGTCTTCCGGCTTGACGCCGAGTTGTTCGACGATGATTTTCTGGACCCGTTCTTCGATGCTGCTCATGATGTTATAACTCTCCTGTTGATGGTGTGCGAGCACCTATGAGCGGCTATTCTAGGTGAACGCCAAACGCGCTTGCAAGCCGCTCTCGATACCCGTCTTCACGGATAAGTTTCCAAATGTTTAGCTTCGGATGCGGGCACGATAGCGTTTTTTTGCCGCCGTGTCCCGCCGTTCGCCTGTTTTTCTCAGCCGGTGAACATGCCGCCGTTGACATGGATCGTGGTACCGGTCACATAACCGCCGCCGTCACTGGCCAGCCAGGCCACCGCGCTGGCCACTTCCGCCGGTGAACCCAGGCGTCCCAGGGGGATGCCGCCGAGCAGCGCTTCGCGCTGCGCTTCCGGCAGGGCATCGGTCATATCGGTCTGAATAAAGCCCGGCGCCACCGCGTTGACGGTAATATTGCGCGAGCCCAGCTCCCGGGCCAGCGCCCGGGTGAACCCTTCCACCCCGCCCTTGGCGGCGGCGTAGTTGGCCTGGCCGGCGTTGCCCATGGTGCCGACCACCGAGCTGATGTTGATGACCCGGCCCCAGCGTGCCTTGGTCATGCCTTTCAGGCAGGCCTTGGACACCCGGTACAGGGAATTCAGGTTGGTGTTGATCACCTCGCTCCACTCGTCCGCCTTCATGCGCAGCATGATGTTGTCGCGGGTGATGCCGGCGTTGTTGACCAGCACCAGCGGCGCGCCGTGGGCTTCGCTGATGTGCTTGACGGTGTCCGCCACGGAGCCGTCGTCGGCCACGTTCATGACCACGCCGGTGCCGCGCTCGCCCAGATAGTCGGCGATGGTGGCGGCGCCCTTCTCGCTGGTGGCGGTGCCCACCACGAACAGGCCGGCGTCGGCCAGCTGCTCGGCGATGGCGCGGCCGATGCCGCGGGTGGCGCCGGTGACCAGGGCGACCTTGCGTTCTTCACTCATGGCTGTGTCCTTGTCCTCAATCAGGCCTGATCGCCGCTCAGGGCCGCGTCGAAGGCGGCGCCGTTTTCCAGCGGCTTGGCGGTCAGGGAACGGTCGATGCGCTTGACCAGGCCGCTGAGCACCTTGCCCGGGCCGCATTCATAGAGGGTGGTGACGCCGTCGGCGGCCAGCGCCTGCACGGTTTCCACCCAGCGCACCGGAGAATAGAGCTGACGGATCAGGGCATCGCGGATGCGCGCCGGGTCGGTTTCCCGGGCCACGTCCACATTATTGATCACCGGCAGTTCCGGGGCGTGGAAATTGGTGTTGGCCAGATGCTCGGCGAGCTGGTCCGCCGCCGGCTTCATCAGCGCGCAGTGGGACGGCACGCTCACCGGCAGGGGCATGGCGCGCTTGGCGCCGGCGGCCTTGCAGGCGGCCACGGCGCGCTCCACGGCGCTGGCCTGGCCGGCGATCACCACCTGGCCGGGGGCATTGAAGTTGACCGCTTCCACCACCTCGCCGTCGGCGGCGTCGGCGCAGGCCTGGCGCACCTGATCGTCGTCCAGGCCCAGGATCGCCGCCATGCTGCCGGCGCCGTCCGGCACCGCCTGTTGCATCAGCTGGCCCCGGGTGCGCACCAGGCGCACCGCGTCACCGAGATTGAGCACGCCGGCGCAGGTCAGCGCGGTGTACTCACCCAGGCTGTGGCCGGCCAGCAGCGCCGGGCGCGGGCCGCCGGCCTGCTCCCACAGCTTCCACAGGGCGACGCCGGCGGCGAGCAGCAGGGGCTGGGTGTTCTCGGTGCGGTTGAGGGCCGCTTCCGGACCTTCCTGGGACAGGGCCCAGAGGTCCAGGTCCAGCGCCCCGGAGGCTTCCTGAAAGGCCTGGCGCACCGGGGTGCGGTCGGCGAAATCGGCCAGCATATTGAGGCTCTGGGAGCCCTGGCCGGGAAAGACGAATGCGGTTTTCGACATGGGGATCCTCTATCGGTGTTCGCCCGTTTGTTCGTGGCCGGCAGTATGCCCGTCCGGGCCGGGCTTGTCCGTTCCCGGCCTGCAACAAAGTATGAACCGGGGTTCTATTCCAGCGGCGCCAGAGCGTCGCGGATCAGCGCCGGCACATTGCGCTCGGCTTCCAGCACCGCCACTTCCAGGGCGCTGGCGAAGCCTTCCACGCTGGTGCCGCCGTGGCTTTTCACCACCACGCCATTGAGGCCCACCAGGCTGGCGCCGTTGTAGCGGTCCGGGTCCATGCGCTTCTTCAGGCCGCCGAGCAGCGGCAGCGCGAACAGGCCGCTGAGCTTGCGCAGCCACGAACGGCCGGCTTCCTCGCGGATCATACCGCCGATCATCTTGGCCACGCCTTCCATGGTTTTCAGCGACACATTGCCGACGAAGCCGTCGCACACCACCACGTCCACGTCGCCCAGGAAGATGCCGTTGCCTTCCACGAAACCCACGTAGTTCAGATCCCCGGCCTGGCTCATCAGGGCGGCGGCTTCCTTGATCTGCTCGTTGCCCTTGATGTCTTCCTCGCCGATGTTCAGCAGCGCCACCTTGGGGCTTTTCTGACCGTCCACGGCGCGCACCACGGCCTGCCCCATCATCGCGAATTGCAGCAGATGCTCGGGCTCGGAGTCCACGTTGGCGCCCAGGTCGAGCATGTGGCAGTGGCCGGAGGCGGTGGGAATGGCGGTGCAGATGGCCGGGCGGTCCACCCCGGGCAGGGTCTTGAGCACGAAGCGGCTCACCGCCATCAGGGCGCCGGTGTTGCCGGCACTGACCGCGGCCTGGGCGCGCCCTTCCTTGACCAGATTGATGGCCACCCGCATGGAGGAGTCTTTTTTCTGGCGCAGGGCCACGGCCACCGGATCGTCCATGGCCACCACTTCGGAGGCCGCCTGCACGCTCAGGCGCGGGTGGGCGTCCAGCTTTTCTTTTTTCAGTTCCGGGGCAAGGGCGCCCGGTTCGCCCACCATGATGACGTGCAGATTGTCATGGCGGGCCAGTATCCGCGCCACGGCGGGCACGGTTACCGGCAGACCGTGATCGCCACCCATGGCGTCCACGGCCAGGGTCACAACCGCTGGCATGGCAAGTATCCTGACTTGACGAAGCGACGGCCATGATAAAGGTGGTCATGGCCCCGAGGGAACCGGGCAACAACAAAACGGGAGCCCTCAGGGCTCCCGTTCCGGTTCGGTCCTGTGACGTCGCCCACGGGCGACGACGGACTTACTCTTCTTCGTCGTCCAGTTCGTCGGTGCGGATCACCTGACGACCACGGTACATGCCGTCCGGAGAGATATGGTGACGACGATGCACTTCACCGCTATTGCTGTCCTCGGTGAGGGTCGGTGCGGACAGGGCGTCGTGGGCACGACGCATGCCGCGCTTGGAACGGGACTTGCGATTCTGTTGAACAGCCATTGCTTGCTCCTCGGCCTGTTACTTGCGGCGGCCCTTGAGGCGGGCCAGCACGGCAAACGGATTATCCGGATTGGTTTGCGTATCGTCCGGGTCACCTTCCGGTTCCGGTTCGGAGCCGGTGGAGGCCGGACGCGGGCACTCGTCGTGCAGGGCCACCAGGGGCAGGGCCAGCAGCAGCTCCTCTTCGAGCAACTCCGCCAGACTCAAACGCTCCTCGGTGACCAGCAAGGGATCCAGGTCCGCCGGCAGCGCCTTGGCCTGATCCTCGCTCCACACCAGCACCAGATCCACGTCGGCGACGACGGGGTGGTGCACCGGTTCCAGACAACGCTGGCAAACCAGTATCAGGGTGGCTTCCACACGACCTTGAACGCGCCCACGGCCGTCTTCATCGCGGCCAAAGGCCAGGGAGACCCGGACCGGCTGATCCTGGCTGTCGCGATATTCCCGCAGACGGGGCAGATCCCCGACCCGGGCTTCGCCTTCGATGACGCGTTCCTGATCCGCGAACTTGCGCGGTTCCAGATACGGTGGCAGTTGCCCTGAAAACATAAGCGCGCAATTCTAGGCGCGGCCCCGCCCTCTGTCAAAGCGAAATTGCGGCGGCCGGCGGATTGTTAACTGATTGAGAAACCGGGTTTTTTCGTGCAGGCGCGCGGCACCGTCGGTACACTTCGCGGCGATTGACCCGCGGAGTAGTCCATGAAAGCACCGTCCCGACCCCTGATCCTGGCTTCCTCGTCCCCGTTCCGCCGCGAAGTCCTCGGCAAGCTGGGGCTGGCGTTCGACCATCATAGCCCGGACATCGACGAAAGCGCCCGGGCCGGTGAACGCCCCACCGGCCTGGTGCTGCGGCTGGCCCGCGCCAAGGCGGACGCGCTGGCCGCGTCCCATCCGGACGCCCTGATCATCGGCTCCGATCAGGTGGCGGTGATCGACGGCGAGGTGCTCGGCAAGCCCGGTGACCACGCCAACGCCCGGGCCCAGCTGCGGCGCGCCAGCGGCCGGCGGGTGACCTTCCTGACCGGCCTGTGCCTGCTGGACGCCGCCTCCGGCCGTCACCAGACCGGCTGCGAGCGCTTCCAGGTGCACTTCCGCACCCTCCGCGACGACCAGATCGAGCGCTATATCGAGCAGGAGCAGCCGTTCAACTGCGCCGGCAGCTTCAAATCGGAGGGCCTCGGCATCGTGCTGTTCAAGGCGCTGGAAGGCCGCGACCCCAACGCCCTGATCGGCTTGCCGTTGATCATGCTCACGGATTTTCTGGCCGCCGAAGGGATCGTCCTGCCGGCCTGAGACGAGTTCAAAGTTACAAGTTAAAAGTTAAAACGCGGGAGAGCACCGTCAGTCGGCGCGGCCCTGCCCGCGTTTTATACGGTGAGGCAAACAACGCGCTTTGCCGGCCAGCGGCCGCGGAAAGGGCGTATGAGTTGCCCGCCCTTTCAACTTTTCACTTTTCACTTTCAACTCGCGGGGGACCGGCACGGCCCGCCCGTCATCGCCGCCCTAGCGAATATTGGGCGCGCCGGCGTCCAGGCCCAGGGACTTGCCCAGGCCGTCGCCCACGGAGACGCCGAAGCGCTTGAGCACCTTGTCCAGGGCCGAGCCGCTGACGGTGTAGTTGACCATCTCGTCCACGCCGGCCACGTCCCGGGCCACCTGCCCCGGGCTCTTGAGACCGTCCACCAGCCCCAGGGACAGGGCCCGCTCGCCGGTCCAGAACAGGCCGGAGAACAGCTCCGGGTGACCCTCCACTTTCAGACGGTCGCCGCGCCCTTCCTTCACCGCGCCGATAAACTGCTGGTGGATCTCATCCAGCATGGTCTGCACGTGTTCCCGGTCCTTCTCGCGCACCGGCGCGAACGGGTCGAGAATGTCCTTGTTCTCGCCGGCGGTGTAGACGCGACGCTCCACGCCCAGCTTCTCGGCGGCTTCCTGCACGCCGAAACCGGCCATGATCACGCCGATGGAGCCGACGATGCTGGCCGGGTCGGCGTAGATTTCGTCCGCCGCCGAGGCGATGTAATAGGCCCCGGAGGCGCCCATGTCGGTGATCGCCGCGTACAGCTTCTTGTCCGGGTACTCCGCGCGCAGCCGGCGGATCTCGTTGTAGACGAAATTGGCCTGCACCGGCGAGCCGCCGGGGCTGTTGATGCGCAGCAGCACCGCCTTGCTGTTGTCCGCCTCGAAGGCGTCGCGCAGGCCGGTGGTGATCAGGTCGGCGCTGGCCGCCGAATCACTCATGATGGCCCCGGTCACGTCCACCACCGCCACGTGCGGCTCGGCCACCGCCAGGGAGTCCCCGGGCCGGTTGGCGGCGAACAGATAGAGCATGGCGAACAGGTAGACAAAGCCCAGGCTCTTGAAGAAGATCCCCCAGCGCCGGCTTTTGCGCTGTTCCGCCTGGGCCTGGCCCAGCAGCTTCTCGATCAGCTTCCACTCTTTGTGGTCCGGTTCCTTATTATAGGGTTCCATCGTCACACTCGTTCCTCGTGGTCAATGTGGGCGCCGATGCCGACCAGCGGCAGCAGCTCCGGCAAGGCGTCGATCACCGCCAGCGGCTGGAACGGGCTGAGCCGCTCCACCGGGTGGGCGCCATAGCTGACGCCGATGCGGTCAACGCCGGCGGCCAGGGCCATTTCCAGGTCGAAGGCGGTGTCGCCCACCACCACGGCCCGCTCCGGACGGACCGCCAATTCCGCCAATAATTCCTCAACCATGGCCGGCGCCGGCTTGGACACGCTCTCGTCCGCGCAGCGGGACGCGTGAAACCAGTGGCCCAGGTCGCTGCCGGTCCACACCCGGTCCAGCCCCTTGCGGCTCTTGCCGGTGGCCACCGCCAGCCGCAGCCCGCCGTCGCGCAGCGCCGCCAGGGTCTCCAGGGCGCCCGGGTACAGCGGGCTGGGCTCCCGCTCGGCGGCCACGAAATGGCGGGCGTAGCAGTCGCACATGCGCCCCACCCCATGGTCGTCGATGTCCGGGTACAGGACACGGATCGCCTCCGGCAGCCCCAGGCCGATGATGCCGCGCACCGCCTCGTCGTCCAGCACCGGCAACGCCAGGTCGGCGCCGGCCCGGTGCATGCACTCGACGATGCGCGCGGTGGAATCCATCACCGTGCCGTCCCAGTCGAAGATCACCAGATCGTAGCGCCCGCTCATCGTTTGTCCGCCTTCAGGGCACCAAGAATGGCCTCGAAATCCTCGTCCAGGGGCGCTTCCACCCGCACCCGCTCCCCGCTTTCCGGGTGCCGGAACGCCAGGGACCGGGCGTGCAGGCACAGCCGGCGCCGGCCCAGCTCGGCCAGCTTGCGGTCGCCGCGCTCGCTGCCGTACTTGTCGTCGCCCAGCAGCGGGAAGCCGCCGAACTGGGCGTGCACGCGGATCTGGTGGGTACGGCCGGTGCCCAGGGTGGCTTCCACCAGGGCAGTGTCGCCGAAGCGCTCCAGCAGGGTGAAATCGGTGATCGAGGGCTTGCCCTCCCGGGACACCCGCACCACCCGCTCGTTGCCCTGCATCAGCTTCAGCAGCGGCGCCTCCATGCGGCGCTCGCCGCCCTTGAAGCCCTGGCAAAGCAGCCAGTAGCGCTTTTCCACCCCGCCCTGCTGCATCAGCCGCTGCAATTTGCGCAGAAAGCCCCGGTGACGGGCCACCATGATGCAGCCGCTGGTGTCCCGGTCCAGCCGGTGCACCAGCTCCAGCTGGGTTTCCTTGGGATAGAGCACGCGCAGCGCCTCGATCAGGCCCAGGCTGACGCCGCTGCCGCCGTGCACCGCCAGGCCGGCGGGCTTGTTGAAGATCATCAGCCGCTCGTCCTCGTACAGCAGCGCCCGGGACAGGCGCTCGGCGAGGCCGTCGCTGACCACCGGCGGCGCCGCCGATTCGCTGGTGCGCACCGGCGGGATGCGCACCACGTCGCCGGTGGCCAGCCGGGTGGTCTGCTTGGCGCGCTTCTTGTTCACGCGCACCTCGCCGGCACGGATGATCCGGTAGATGCGCGAACGGGGCACGCCCTTGAGGTGGACGAACAGGAAATTATCCAGGCGTTGGCCGTCGCGGCCTTCATCGATGGTAATGAAAGTGACGCGATCGGCGGCGGGGGTCTCTGACATGCGGCGATTCTAGGCCCTGTGGGCGCGCTCCGCCAGCCTTGCGTGCGGACTCGAACCCTTCACGCATCAGCAATGTATCTGATTGATCCCATTGCGGTTTCGCTGCTATGATCCGATGTCGGCCAGGGCTGGCCAACGGCGACGCGCAGCGACCATTCGCCGTCGGTAGACCCGAACACCCTGCCAGCCCGCCCGACAAAAGAACCGAACGGACCCTCCGGGTCCGGACGCTGCACGACCCCCGGGGCGGCAACACAACTCCCCCCGGCGGTCGACCGACAACCAACACCGGCGGTGGCAGCATCAGGTCGAAGACAAAACGGCCCGCCCCCGTGGCCGCGCACGACGCGCCCGGGGACGGACCGCATCGGTATACAGACACAGGTTCCGGCGCCCGACGCGCCGGACCAACCGCGAAGCCGATACGACTATCGCCTCGCGAGCGACGCCAACGGCGCAACTTCAACCAGCCCGGAGCACAGGGAAAGGTCGACAACAGGCAATCAGCACCGTCGTGATCGCGCTAGCGCGCCTCTCCTACGGGACGTTCATGCCTGCCAGGCATTTCTTCCGACGCCCGGGCCAGAAGGTCTGATACCGGTATGGATACCGGCCCGCTGCTCGCCGCCACGAACCTTGTGGTAGCACAATGAAACGTATGTTGATCAATGCCACGCACCCCGAAGAGATTCGGGTTGCGCTGGTGGATGGCCAGAGACTCTACGACCTGGACATCGAACACCGCACCCGCGTGCAGAAAAAAGCCAACATCTATAAAGGCAAGATCACCCGCATCGAACCCTCCCTGGAAGCCGCCTTCGTGGACTTCGGCGCCGAGCGCCACGGCTTTCTGCCTCTCAAGGAAATCTCCCGTCAGTATTTCCAGAAGGACCCCAAGGACATCCAGGGTCGCATCAACATCAAAGAGGTGATCAAGGAAGGCCAGGAAGTGATCATCCAGGTGGACAAGGAAGAGCGTGGCAACAAAGGCGCCGCCCTGACCACCTTCATCAGCCTGGCCGGCCGCTATCTGGTGCTGATGCCCAACAACCCCCGCGCCGGCGGCATTTCCCGCCGCATCGAGGGCGAGGAACGCCAGCAGCTCAAGGAAGCCCTGGGCAGCCTGCAGATCCCCGACGAAATGGGCGTGATCGTGCGCACCGCCGGCCTGGGCCGCTCCGCCGAGGAGCTGCAGTGGGACCTCAACTACCTGCTCAAGCTGTGGGGCTCCATCGCCGAGGCGTCCGAGACCCGCAAGGCCCCCTTCCTGATCTATCAGGAATCCAACGTCATCATCCGCGCCATCCGCGACTACCTGCGCAAGGACATCGGGGAAGTCCTGATCGACTCCCAGAAGGTCTACAACGAGGCCCAGGCCTTCGTGCAACAGGTGATGACCGACTTCCAGCACAAGATCAAGCTGTACAGCGACGACACGCCGCTGTTCTCCCGCTATCAGATCGAGTCGCAGATCGAGACCGCCTTCGAACGTGAAGTGAAGCTGCCCTCCGGCGGCTCCATCGTTATCGATCCCACCGAGGCGCTGGTGTCCATCGACATCAACTCCTCCCGCGCCACCAAGGGCGCGGACATCGAGGAAACCGCCCTGCAGACCAACCTGGAGGCGGCGGACGAGATCGCCCGCCAGCTGCGTCTGCGCGACATCGGCGGCCTGATCGTGGTGGACTTCATCGACATGGGCCCGGCGCGCAACCAGCGCGAGGTGGAAAACCGCATGCGCGACGCCCTGGAGGCGGACCGCGCGCGCATTCAGCTGGGCCGTATCTCCCGCTTTGGCCTGCTGGAGCTGTCCCGTCAGCGGCTGCGCCCCAGCCTGGGCGAGACCTCCAGCATCGTGTGCCCGCGCTGTGACGGCCTGGGCCACATCCGCGACGTGAAGTCCCTCGCTCTGAGCATCCTGCGCCTGATCGAAGAAGAGGTGATGAAGGAGCGCACCGGCGAGATCCAGGCCCAGGTGCCGGTGCCGGTGGGCACCTTCCTGCTCAACGAGAAGCGCCAGGTACTGCGCGAGATCGAGGCCAACCACAAGGTGCGCGTGCTGGTGATCCCCAACCCGCACCTGGAAACGCCGCACTTCGAGGTGGAACGGATCCGTGACGACCAGACCACGGACCTGGTCAGCCACGAACTGGAGCTGGTGGAAGGCCACCAGGACCCGGCCGCCCAGTCCGCCCAGGACACCGAGATCAAGACCCAGGAACCGGCGGTGAAACTGATCGCCCCGGACACCGCGCCGCCGCCGCCCAAGCCGCAAGCCGAGAAACCGGAAGCGGCCAAACCGGAACAGGCCGCCAAATCCGCCAAGGCGGCTCCGGCGCCGACGGTGCAGCCCACCAACTTCCTGGCCCGCTTCTTCACCTGGCTGGCGGTGCTGTTCAACGGCACCCCGGAAGAGCAGGCGGCCCGCGCCAAGCGCCGGGACCAGCAGAACGCCAAGCGTCAGAGCGGCCGCGACGACAAACGCGGCGGCCAGCGCGACGACCGTCGCCGTGGCGGCCAGAACCGCGCCAAGGGCGGCAACAACCGGGGCGACCAGAAAGACAACCGCCAGGACAACCGCAACGGCCAGCGTGACGATAAGCGCGGCGGCCCGCGGGACGACCAGCGCAAGAACGCCCGTGACGACGGCAATGGCGACAACGGCGGCCGTGGCCGTGGCCGCAACCGTCGCGGCGGCCGTGGCGGCCGCGGTGGCAACAACGGTAACGGCGACAACGCCCGGGACAATTCTCAACGGGATAATGCGCAACGGGACAATGCGCAACGGGATAACGGCCAGCGCGACGGCAAGCCCTCCGAGCCGAAGACCGACAAGGCGGACGCCAAAGGCGACAACCGCGCCGACAACCGCAACGACAACAAGGGCGGCAAAGCCAAGAGCCAGGACAAGCCCCAGGACAAGGGTCCGCGCAAGGACGACGGCCCCAAGGCCCAGCGCCGCACCGACTCCCGGGACGACCGTCCCCTGCGGGAACGTCAGCGCCCCGGCAAGCCGGAACAGGCCGAGGGCGGCGACCGCCCGCAGCCGGACAACCGTGGTCAGGCCGACGCCCGGCCCCAGGACCAGGACGCCGGCCAGGTTGAGCGCGCCGCGTCCCAGGACGCCCCCGGGCAACCGCCGCGCATGACCTCCGAGGACAACACCCCGGGCCGTGACCAGGAACGGGGCGACAGCCGTCCGCCGCGGGCCAAGCTGGTCCCCGCCGAGGAAGGCGCGCAAAGCGAAGCGCAACCGGCCGCCGCCGACGACGAGTCGCGCCGCAAGCCGACCGCCGGCGAACAGCGCGCCCGGGACACCCAGGCGGTGGAAACCGGCCAGCCGGAAGTGAAACCGGAGCAGGCCGGCACCCCCGCCGACAGCGCGCCGCCCGCCGCCGCACCGGAAGTGCCGGTGAAAGCGGAACAGGACGCCCGCCGGGAGGCCGCCCGCAGCAACCCGGCGGCCCCCGCCGCGGACGCCGCGCCGAAGCAGGCCGAGCCGAAGGCGAAACATGAGCCGGAAGCCCCCGCGCCCAAGTCCGAGGCGGCCGAACCGAAGCCGGAGGGCAATGCGCCCGAGCCGAAGGCTGTTGAACCTGAGCCGAAGGCGGCTGAACCCGAGCCGAAGGCCACTGAGCCCAAGCCGGAGGCCGCTCAAGCCGAACCGAAGGCGGCGGACACCGCGCCCCAGGCCCCGGCCTCCGAACCGGCGCCGTCGCAGCCGAAAGCCGTGGAGCCCGAGCAGAAACCCGCCGAGCCCGCGCCGCAAGCCGCCCAGGCTCAGCCGAAGGCCCCGGAAGCGGCGCCCAAGGCCGCCGACGAGCAGAGCGCGCCCAAGGTGGACGCCGACGCCGATCAGGCCCCGCTGGACGTGACCCCGGCGAACCGCGACCCGGCGCCGGCGCCCTCCCCGGCCGCCGAACCGGCGGCGGACGGCGAGCCGCAGCGGGCCGGCAACGACCCGCGCCAGCGCAATCCGAAGGCGGCACCGCCGCGTCCGGCTCCGGCCCAACCGGCGGCCCCCGCCCCGGCTCCGGAATCGGCCTCCGAGGCGCCCGCCCGGCCGTCGTTCGCCAAACCGGCCCCGGCGCAAATCCCCGCCGGCCGCGCCGGCAACGACCCGCGCCAGCGCCGCCGCGAACAACAGGCGGCGCAAACGCCGGACCAGGGTGAAGACGTCAACCACGACGCCTGATCCCACCGGCCCATAAAAAAAAACCGCCCTTCGGGGCGGTTTTTTTATGCTTCATCGCGCTTGCCGGAAAATCACCGTGGCGTCGAGGCTCACTGCTGAGCGACTCAGGGCGCGACGCCCTTCCGGGACCCTTGAGAACAGGACGTTCGAAAGGGAGCCTACAGGGATGATGAGATGG
>NZ_JADDOL010000008.1 GCF_016906305.1 Alloalcanivorax marinus | reverse complement strand
TCAATCCGGACCCGGGGCGAAGTAAAAAGGGCGAACCTCAAATGAGGTTCGCCCTGTGAGGCCGCCAACTGTGGGACAGCAGTGCCCGGAGCGGGGCCTTGAGAAAGCCGGGAGCCGGGGCACCGGAGTGCCCCTTCCCGAAGGTTAACCCAGCAGGGAGAGTACGCCCTGGGGAACCTGGTTGGCCTGAGCCAGGACCGAGGTGCCGGCCTGCTGCAGGATCTGAGCGCGGGTCATGTTGGACACTTCCACGGCGTAGTCGGCATCTTCGATGCGGGAACGGGCCGCGGAAAGGTTGGTTTCAGTGGTGCTCAGGTTGCTGATCGCGGAGTCGAAGCGATTTTGCATGGCACCCAGCTCGGAGCGCAGGCTGTCCACATCGCTCAGAGCACCGTCCAGAGCGGCCAGCGGGTTGCTGGTGGCCGTTTCGGTGGAGTCTTCGGTAATGTGGGTTTGCGCTTCCGCGTCGGCGGCCACGGTGTAGCTGACCGCGGCGGAGCTGCTGGTGGTGCCCGCGGTAACGGTCAGGTCGGCTTTGTAGTAGCTGGTGGTGGAGCCGGAAACGTTTTTCACGTAGGCGGCGCCGTCTTCACCCATGACCAGGCTGTTGGTGCCGCTGGCGACCGGGGTGCCGGCGGTGGCGCCTGCGCTGATGGAGCCAATGTTCACGTCGGTGGAGTCCGCGCCGGTGGCGCCGGAGGTACCGGTGGTGATGGTGTAGCTGGTGCCGCCGATTTCCAGAGTGTCACCGGCGGTGGCCGCGCTGGCCAGGCTCTTGTTCACGTTGAAGGTGTCGAGACCCAGGGTCTTGGCATTGATTTCCTTCAGGTTCATGGTGATTTTCTCACCATCGTTGGCGCCGACCTGGATGGAGAACTGGTTGTCTTCGGCCAGTACTTTTACGCCGTTGAAGTTGGTTTCCTTGGAGATACGGTCCACTTCTTCGAGGCGCTGATTGATCTCGTCCTGAATGGAGTTCAGGTCGCTCTGGGAGTTGGTGTCGTTCTGAGCCTGAACGGTCAGCTCACGGATGCGCTGCAGGTTGTCGTTCACCTGGTTCAGAGCGCCTTCGGCGGTCTGCGCCACGGAGATACCGTCGTTGGCGTTACGCTGAGCTTGTGCCAGACCGGTGGTCTGGGCGCTCATGCGGTTGGCGATGGCCTGGCCGGCGGCGTCGTCGGCGGCGCTGTTGATGCGCAGGCCGGAGGACAGACGCTCCATGGAGGTCTGCAGGGCGCTCTGGGATTTACCCAGATTTTGCTGGCCGATCATGGCCGTGATGTTGGTGTTGATCACTGACATGGCTATGTCCTTCTCTGTGTTCACCGTTTGGGTATGAGAGCAACGGCGCGGGCCGTTACCCCGTTTTTCGGCGGCAAGGCTCCGAGCTTTAGGGTCGGGCAAAAAAAAACGCCTTCACGCGGGTAGTACGGCGGTCGTGTCGCAATTGCATATAAAGCAGTCAGCCCGGTAGCCGATACACTGGGGGCACGCGTGATACGAGGGTTTTTCCATGACGTCTTCCCCCGAGGGGTTTGAGCGGGTCGGGCATCCGGGCCGCATCGAGGCATTGCTGACCATCCTGTCCGGCCCCGGCGGCGCGGGTCTGTCGCTGGAGCACCGCGACAGCGACCCGCTGCCGGTGGTGCTGGAGACCTTCCGGCCCGGTCAGCCCCTGCTGCTGGACATCTCCACCCTCGGCGAGCGCATCGGCAAGCTGCGCCGGGGCGTGGGCTTCCGGCTGGTGGGGCAGGGTGAAGGCGGCATGGTGCGCTCGCCGGTGCTCAAGGCCCTGTCCGTGGAGGACAAGCAAGGCCGCTGGTGGCTGCGCTGTCCCTATCCGGACTATCTGGAATGGCAACAGCGCCGCGCCGCCTTCCGCGCCGAGCTGCGCCTCGGCATGGAGGCCGCGGTAACGGTGCTGGACCCGCAAAGCGGCGCCAGCAGTCTCGGTGACCTGCAGGACCTGTCGCTCACCGGTTGTCGGGTCGAACTGGAGGCCAGCGGGCTCACCGCCGGTCTGGACAGCGACCGGCGAATGGTCCTGGACCTGGCGTTTCCGGACGGCAGCCGCTTCGAAATCACCGCCCGATCCCCGCATCAGCGGGTGGACGCGGAGCGGGGCACGGTCACCGTGGGCTTCGCCTTCGAGGAGATCGATCAGGAGCAGGAGCGCCGTCTGTGGTTCCTGGTGCGTGAAGTGGAGCGGGAGTCCGCGCGCACCGCCGACGGCCACCGCACCGACCTGGCGCCGTCGTCCCTGTTCCGCCGCGCGGCCCCGGCGCCGCTGCGGGCCAATCCCCGCTCCCGTTTTCCGGTGCCGCCGATGGCGGACCGGCTGGCCCCCTGCGCGGCCTGGCTGGACAACCAGATGCTGACCCTGCGCCAGGGTCACTCCATCGACGGTGCCCAATTGTCCCGCCAGGCGGACCGGTTGCTGGATCTGCAGGAGGAGGACCGGGAAGCGCTGTTGTTCGCCACCCGCTGCCTGGACCGGGAGCCGCTGCTGGTGCGTCACGGCCTGGGCGTGGCGGTGCATCTGCTCGATCTGGCCCGGGCCGAAGCCATGCCCCGCGCGCTGTGCAAGGCACTGGCGGCGGCGGCCATGGTGCACGATCTGGGCAAGGCACTGCTGCCCCCTGATTTGCTGGCCCTGCCGGTGCTGGACGCACGCCAGCATCGCTGGCTGCAGGGCCATGTGCCGCTGTTGCAACAGCGGCTCGGCGACTGCGGCTGGGTCTCCCGGCCGGTGCTGGACGCGGTGGTCGGCGACATCAACGAGCGGCTGGACGGCAGCGGCTACCCCAATCAGCGGCGCGGCGATCAGCTCAGCCAACTGGCCCGGCTGGCGTCGGTGGTGGACGTGATCGACATCCTGTCCCGGCAGCGGCCCGGCCGCGAACCCTGGTCCATCGACGCCATCTACGCCTGGCTGGACCGGCACCCGCGCCGGTTCGACGTCGAATGGGTGACGCGCTATCGCGACCATTTCGGTGTGTGGCCGGTGGGCAGCCTGGTGCGCTATCCGGACGGGTTGATCGGTCGCGTGGCGGCGTTGGACTCGCGCGGCCTGCCGTCGCGATTGCGGCTGCGCGCGGACGACGGCGGCTGGGTGGAGGGTGACGCCCTGGCAAAAAGGGGGGAGCCGGAAACCTCGCTGGCGGCGCCGGCGGATTAAAGTTCCGACGCTATCACGCCGATATCAGGGAAAAGCGAGCCTTGCCGGTCTTTATTCCGCCGCTACCGGGGCGGCCGACTCGGCGACAATCATTCCCGGAGACTACAGTAAGGAACCCAGATGGCCTCAATTTCCTCCCTGGGTATCGGCTCCGGCCTGGACCTGAACGGGCTGCTTGATCAGCTGGAAGCGTCCGAGCGCCAGCAGCTGACGCCGATCACCCAGAAACAGCAAAGCTATCAGGCGAAGATTTCCGCCTATGGCAAGCTGGAGAGCGCGCTTACCGCCTTTCAGGACGCCAGCGAAAAGCTGGCCGACGCCAAGCAGTTCCAGGCGGTGAAAAACCAGGTGAGCGGCGATGCGTTGACGGTGGTGCAGGGCGATGACGCGCTCACCGGCAACTACGACATCGAGGTCACCCAGCGCGCGCGGGCTTACAGCATCGCCACCCAGGGCGTGGCCGACCCGGAAGAACGGCTGGGCGCCGGCAGTCTCAGCATCACGCTGGCCAATGGCGACACCCTGGACCTGGAAATCAGCGACAAGAAAAGCTCCCTGGAAAGCATCCGCGACGCCATCAACGAGGCCGGTGGCGGCGTGCAGGCGTCGCTGATGAACGACGGCAGCGGCACGCCCTACCGCTTGGTGCTGTCCTCCTCGGACACCGGCACCGAGGCGGCCATCGCCGAGGTCACCTTCAGTGGCGGGCCGGGCGCCGCGCTCAGTCTGGACCCCGCCACCGAAGTATCGGCGCGCAACGCCGAACTCACCGTCAACGGCATCGCCGTGAGCAGCCAGAGCAACCGGGTGGAGGACGCCATCCAGGGGCTGACCCTGAATCTGGTGGAAACCGGCAGCGCCACCATCGATGTGACCCGCGACAGCACCGGCATCAAGAAGGCGGTGAAAGGGTTCGTGGACAGCTACAACAAGCTCCAGGAAACCATCGACGGCCTGACCCGCTACGACCAGAAGACCGGCAGCCGCGGCGAACTGCTCGGCGACACCACCCTGCGGGGTATCGATGCCCAGCTGCGCGGGCTGATCGGCGCCGCCCTGCCCGAGGGCGAAATGCGCACCCTCAGCGACCTGGGGATCACGCTGGCCGTGGACGGCACCCTGGAGATCGACGATGAGGAACTGGACGACGCCCTGGAGAACCACCTGTCCGCGGTGTCCGCTTTCTTCGCCGGCGGCCCCGAGGGCGCCGGGAACGAGGGCCTGGCCGCCGGTCTGAAAGCGGCGCTGGCCGGGATCGTCGACGACGGCGGCACCCTGGAAGACGCCACCGAAGGGCTGGAATCCAGTATCGAGAACCTGCAGGCGCATTACTCCCGCACCGAGGAGCGCATTAATTCGACACTGGACCGTTACCGCAAGCAGTTCCAGCAGCTGGACAGCATCATCGCGCAGATGAACTCCACCAGTTCCTACCTCACCCAGCAATTCGATGCCCTGAACGCCCAATTGGGCCAATAACCGCCACGGCGAAGGAAGCAGACTATGACAACATCGCGTGGAGCCGCCGCCTACGGTCGCGGTGCCGGGGCCTACGCCCGGGTCGGAGTGGAAAGCGGCGTTTTGTCCGCCAGCCCCCATCAGCTCATTACCCTGCTGTTCGATGGCGCGGCCAGCGCCATTCGCACCGCCGGCATGCATCTGCAGGCCGGACGCACGGCGGAAAAGGGCCAGGCCATTTCCAAGGCGCTGGACATCGTCAACAACGGTCTGCTGGCGGCCCTGGACCGGGACCAAGGCGGCGAGATCGCCGAGCGGCTGGCGTCGCTCTACGACTACATTGCCCGCCTGCTGCTGCAAGCCAATCTGCGCAATGATCAGGCCAGCCTGGACGAGGCCGGCCGCCTGCTCGCCGACATCGCCTCCGCCTGGCGGGAGATCGAGCCGCGACCATCCCGGGGGGGCGAATGACGCACGCTACCATCACCGCCGAGCAAGTGATGCGGGTCTACGAAGGCCTGGCACGGCGCACGCTGCATATGGAAACCCTGGCTCGCGAGGGCGACTGGGGCGCGCTGATCGAGGAAGAAAGTCATTATGTGGTGGACGTGGAATGGCTGGCCCGCTGCGAGTCCGGAGCCTGCCTGAGCCGCGCCCAGCAAGAGCGCAAAAGCGCGGTGCTGGGGATGATTCTGGAGCGGGAACAGACCATCCTGGGTTGCCTGCTGACCCGTCGCGACGAGCTCAATCAGTTGATCGGCCTGTCCCGTCGCCAGCGTGATCTGACGCGTTCCTACGGACCCCAGGAGGCGGCGGTGGTGGACGGCCGGCCGCGCTTCGAAAAAGGGCGTCCGTGAGCGGCATCACGCCGATCCTCGATACCCTGCTCCACCAGGTGCTGGGCAAGCGGGTGGATGTGCCCGTGGCCCGGGAACTGCCGCTGCCGGTGCGACCGCTGCAGCCCGGCCAGGCACCGCCGGCGGTGCGCAGCGACTCGCGCCTGGACCCGCGCCCGGCGCCCACCGGCGACACCGCCCGGGGGGCCGCCGCCGGCGAACGCCCCGCCGCCGCGCCAGCGGCACCGGCCGCGCCGCCGGCGGGGGGCTCCACCCGGACCCATTTCAGTGCCGCCGCCCGTACCATCGGCGATCTGCTCAGCCAGTATCCGGCGCCGCCGTCGGCGCTGCGGCCGTCGGCGCCGCTGCTGGCCTTGGGCGAGGCCGCGCCCGCCGATGTGGCCGCCCGCCTGCGTGGCAGTCTGGAGCACAGCGGCCTGTTCTACGAATCCCACCTGCAAGGTTGGTTTCGCGGTGAGCGGAGCCTGGAACAGTTGGCCCGGGAGCCGCAGATGCGACTGTTCCGGGACGCGCTCGCCGGCGCCGGCCTGACCCCGGGCCCGGCGCGGGAGCGGCCGGGCGCGCCCGCCGCCGCGACCGCTTCGGCCCCGGCGCCTTCCTCCCCGGCAACCGCCACACCGGCGCCTGGCACCCCCGCGCCTTCCACCCCCGCCGCGTCCGCTTCCGTGCTTTCCGCTGCGGCCTCCCCGTCGTCGGCCAGCGCCGAGGTCGGCGCGGACGACGGCGGCCAGGCCGGCGACGGCGAGCGGAACACCCGCCCGCTCTTGCCCGAGGGGCACCGGGAGGCGCTGCAGAGCGTGCTGCGCCATCAACTGGAGCTGCTGGCCTCGCCGGTGCTGCGCTGGGAAGGGGACGTCTGGTCGGGCCTGTTCATGGCCCTGGTGGTGCAGATCCCGCCCCGCGACACGCCGCCCCGCGGGCAGGCGGATGGCGGCGGCTCCCGGTCGGACGACGAACCGGCGACGCCCTGGCGTTCCGAGCTGACCCTGAGCCTCGCCACCCTGGGTGAGGTGCGGGTGCGATTGGCGCTCACCGGCCAGCGCCTGGATCTGGAGCTGACCGCCACCGAGGAGACCGCCCGGCGGCTGCGGGCCGGCGGCCAGCGTCTGCGCGAGCGGCTGACGCCGTTGATGGAAGACGGCGTGACCCTGACCATCCACGAGGCGGGCGCCGATGACTGAGCGCGATCCCCAGGACGTTCAGCGGCGTCGCGCGGTGGCGCTCACCTATCGGGACGGCGAGTCGGCGCCTCGGGTGCTGGCGCGCGGCTACGGGGAACTGGCCGAGCGCATCATCGCCGAGGCCCATCGCCACCAGGTGTTCGTGCACGACGCGCCGGAACTGGTGGCCCTGCTGATGCAGCTGGACGTGGACGCCTGTATTCCTCCCGCGCTGTATCAGGTGATCGCGGAACTGCTGGTGTGGGTACGGGACCTGGAGGACCGGGAAGCGGCCCGCGACGCTCGATAATGGCACGATCGCGCCATCCTTTCTTCGTACTGTTGTTCCATTCCTAAACTACGAATAAGTCAACCATCTAACCCCAATAATTTTTGTGACGCAAGTCACAAAAATCGTCTACATTGTGATTATGTTCACAATAAAGCATGAGCAAAGTGTTAATCCTGTGATACGTTTCAATCACAAGATCAACAAGTCGCACACTTATTAACTATTTTGCAGCTAGTGATAAGGTACTAGTTTCAGGGTGGAGAATGGAGTCCGGCCGACGGATCGGGACCCGGCGCCCGATGGCAACGCCCGGTCGCCACTTACTTCACCAGGGGAACCGGGGCCTCGCTCTCGGTTTGGGGTTATCGAAGGAGTTACGCAGTCATGAACCTCGACCATGTTCTCAATGAAATCCAGGATTTGAATCTGTCCTACATGCTGCTGGCACAGCGGCTTCTCAATGAGGATTTCACCACCGGCCTGTTCCGGCTCAAGATCGATGAAGCCCTGGGCAAGGTGCTGGTGTCGCTGTCCGCCAAACAGCTGGCCCGCCTGGCGCGCACCAATCAGTTGCTGTTTCGTTTGCACCTGGACGATGCCGGGCAGGTCAGTGAGCTGACCCGGGAAAAGCGCGAGCAGGGCCTGGGCCAGACCCACGCCTCGCTGCTCATGGCCGCCTGTCAGTGCTGAGGGGCTCAAATGACTGAGAAGAGTCTGGTCGACGAGATGCACCAGGTGCAGCTCGCCATCGAACTGATTGAACTGGGCGCGCGACTGCAGGTGCTGGAGTCGGAGATCGCCCTGAGTCGGGGCCGGCTGATCCGGTTGTACAAGGAAGTGCGCGGCGCGTCGCCGCCCAAGGGCATGCTGCCGTTCTCCACGGACTGGTTCATCACCTGGCTGCCGAACATCCATTCGTCGCTGTTTTACGGCTACTACCGGCAGCTCACCGAGCAGTACGGCTGCGCCCGCATGGAAGGCTTCGTCAAAGCCTACCGTCTGTATCTGGAACAGATGGCGCTGGACGAGGCGGAACCGGTGCTGGGGCTGACCCGGGCCTGGACGCTGGTGCGCTTTTTCGAGAGCGATCTGTTTGAACTGTCCGCCTGCACCTGTTGTGGCGGGCACTTCGTCAACCATGCCCATACGCCCAGCCAGGATTTCGTGTGCGGCATCTGTCAGCCGCCCTCCCGGGCCGGCAAGACCCGCAAGAAACCCGCCGCCGACAAGGTCGCCAGCGCCTGATCGGTGGACCCGCCATCGGACGTCCGGAACCGGGCGTCCGACCGTAAAAATCCCTCAAGCCCCACGCCCGTCTGCCGATAGACACAGTAATGCGAGTCACCCCCGGCAGGAAGGACACCCGTTGTGCTGATACCTCTTGGCTTTCTTATCGTCGCGATTTCCGTGTTCGGCGGTTTCTCCCTGGCGGGCGGCAACCTGGGCCCGCTCTATCAGCCGACCGAAATCCTGATGATCGTGGGTGCCGCCATCGGTGCGTTCGTGGCCGCCAACAACGGTAAGGCGATTAAGGCCACGTTCCGTTCCGCCAGCCGTCTGAAGCGGACCAAGCGCTACGATAAAAGCATCTACATGGAGCTGATGGCGCTGCAGTACCAGCTGCTGACCAAGATGCGCCGCGAGGGCGTGCTGGGGGTCGAGAAGGACATCGAGAACCCGAAGGAAAGCGTGCTCTTTTCCAGCTACCCGCGCATTTCCGAGGACCCCCTGATCATGGGCTTCCTCACCGACTATCTGCGTCTGATGGTCAGCGGCAGCGTCGACCCCATGGAGCTGGACGAACTGATGACCCATGAGATCGAGGCGTTCGAGCATGAGGCCCACATTCCCGCCGACGCGCTTATGAAGGTGGGCGACGCGCTGCCGGCGTTCGGCATCGTGGCGGCGGTGCTGGGGGTGGTGAAGGCCCTGGCCTCGGCGGATTCCGGCGCCGGCGAAATGGGCATCATGATCGCCCACGCGCTGGTCGGCACCTTTCTCGGCATTCTGCTGGCCTATGGCTTCGTCAATCCGGTGGCCAGCCGCATCGACCGGCAGGTGGCGGAAGGGGTGAAAATGCTGCAGTGCGTGCGCGTCACCCTGCTCGCCAATCTGAACGGTTACGCGCCTCAACTGGCGGTGGAGTTTGGTCGCAAGGCTCTGCACAGCGCCGAACGTCCTTCGTTCGATGAACTGGAAGAGCATGTGCGTTCGGCCAAGGTCGGAGGCGCCGGAGAGGGATGAGCAACTCACGTCGCGCCATCGTCATCCGCCGGCCCCGGCGTGTGCACGCGGCCCATCACGGCGGTGCCTGGAAGATCGCCCTGGCGGATTTCATGACCGCGCTGATGGCGCTGTTCCTGGTGCTGTGGATTCTGTCCACCGCCACGCCGTCGGAACTGCAGGGGCTGGCGGAGTACTTCCGCACACCGCTGAAGGTGGCGCTGACCAACGGCGACCGCAATTCCGCCAGTACCAATGTGATTCCCGGTGGCGGCGCGGACCCGGCCCACTCCGACGGGGAGCGCGCGCGCATCGATCTGAAACGGCAGAGCCGTCCGGCGGAGGAGCGCCAGCGGTTCATTGATCTGCGCCAGCGCATGGAGACGGTGATCCAGGGGGACCCGAGGCTGCGCGACCTGCGTGAACAGATGCGTTTCGAGATGACCGAGGAAGGATTGCGCGTGCAACTGATGGACACCGACCGCCAGCCCATGTTCGAGCTGGGCAGCGACCGGGTATCGCCGGTCATGCGCCGCCTGCTGCACAGCCTGGCGCCGCTGCTCAATGACGTGCCCAACCGCCTCAGCATCAGCGGCCATACCGACAGCCTGCGCTATGCCCGGGGCGACACCGGTTACAGCAACTGGGAACTGTCCAGTGACCGCGCCAACGCCTCGCGGCGCGAGCTGGTGGCCGGCGGCCTGGACAGCGACAAGCTGCTGCGCGTCACCGGCATGGGCGACCGTGTGCCGGTGCCGGGCAGCAATCCCGGCGACGCGGTCAACCGACGCATCACCCTGGTGGTGCTGTCCGACCGTGCCGCCGCGCGTCTGCAGGCGGGCAGCCGCCCGGACGCCATCGATCTTCCTTCGCAAGGGGTTTCGGACTGACCATGGATATCACCGATTTCTACGACACCTTCTTCGAGGAAGCCGACGAGCTGCTGGCGGAGATGGAAACCCATCTTCTCGACCTGGACGTGGATCAGCCCGACCAGGAGCGGCTCAACGCGATTTTCCGCGCGGCTCACTCGATCAAGGGCGGCGCCGGCACCTTCGGATTCGAAGCGCTGCAGCGCACCACCCACCTGCTGGAAAACCTGCTCGACCACGCACGCCGCGGCGAACTGCAGCTGCGTCGCGACATCGTCGACACCTTTCTGGAAGCCAAAGATATGCTGAACGATCAACTGGACGCCTATCGACAGGGCGGTGAGCCCGACCCGGAGGCCCTGGAGCGGATCTGCGAGACCTTGCGGCGGCTGGCCCTGGAAGAGATCGGCGAAAGCGCCGATGTGGAGGGCGCGGGCGCCGCCGCATCGGGCGCCGCCACGGCGCCCGCGCCCGCCCCGGAGACCGCCGCGCCGGCGCCGGCCGGCGGCCGCTTCCGGGTGGCGCTGCTGGGCGTCGCCGACAAGGACCGCAACCTGCTGATCGAGGAGCTGGGCCAGCTCGGCGACATCGAGGGCCAGGACGGTGACGACACCGAATACCGGGTGACCCTGAAAAGCTCGCTCAGCGCCGACGACATCGAAGCGGTGATGTGCTTTGTCGTCGAGCCCGAACAACTGTCCATCCAGGCCCTGAGCGCCCCCGATGACGGCGGGGACCCGCAGCCCGACGAAGAAAGCGGCGCCGGCGCCGTGGCAGAGCAAAGCGCCGTGCAGGCGAAAAGCGCCGGGGAAGAGACGGCCGCCGCCGCGCCGCGCGCCGATGCCGACACCGACTCCAGGGCCCGGGCCGCCCCGAAGAAGGCCGCCAAGCCCCAGGCCGCCGGCGAGTCCACCTCGATCCGCGTGCCGGTGGCCAAGGTCGATCAGATCATCAACCTGGTGGGCGAACTGATCATCACCCAGTCCATGCTCAATCAGGTGGCCGAGGATTCCGATACGGTCAAGGACGGTGCCCTGGTCACCGGCCTCAACCTGCTGCAACGCACCGCCCGCGACCTGCAGGAGGCGGTGATGTCGGTGCGCATGGTGCCGATGGACTACGTGTTCAGCCGCTTCCCCCGCCTGGTGCGCGATCTGGCCGGCAAGCTTGGCAAGGACGTGGAGCTGGTCACCGAGGGCAAGTCCACGGAACTGGACAAGGGCCTCACCGAACGGATCATCGACCCGCTCACCCACCTGGTGCGCAACAGTCTGGACCATGGCATCGAGACGCCGGACCGGCGCGAGGCCGCCGGCAAGCCCCGCACCGGGCAACTGACCCTGTCCGCCCAGCATCAGGGCGGCAACATCCTGATCGAGGTGGCCGATGACGGCGGCGGTCTCAACCGCGAGCGGATTCTCGCCAAGGCGCGCAGCAGCGGCCTGGCGGTGTCGGACGCCATGGGCGACGACGAGGTCTGGCAGCTGATCTTCGCGCCGGGCTTTTCCACCGCCGAGGAGGTCAGCGACGTGTCCGGCCGTGGCGTCGGCATGGATGTGGTCAAACGCAACATCCAGGCCATGGGCGGCCACGTGGAAATTCTCTCCAAGCCGGGGCAGGGCACCACCACCCGCATCGTGCTGCCGCTGACCCTGGCGATTCTCGACGGCATGTCGATCCGCGTGGGCCGCGAGATGTTCATTCTGCCGGTGAGCGCGGTGATCGAATCGCTGCAGCCGGGGGCGGACGACCTCTATTCCCTGGCCGGTGGCGACACCCTGCTGAAGGTGCGCGAGGACTACCTGCCGGTGGTGGCGGTGCACCATGCCATGGACGTGGCCGGCGCCATCACCGACCCGACCCGCGCCATCGCCGTGATCGTTCAAGGGGAGGGCCGCCGCTACGCGGTGCTGGTGGACGATCTGGTGGGCCAGCAGCAGGTGGTGGTGAAGAACCTGGAAACCAATTACCGCAAGGTGCCCGGTGTGTCCGCGGCCACCATTCTCGGCGACGGCAGCGTGGCGTTGATTCTTGATGTCTCGGACCTGCACCGCCTGGCACAAAGCAAAAAAGACAATCGCATCTTCGGCAACGTATCCCAGCTCGTAGAGGAGGTAGAACCGTCATGAGCAACGCCACCGCATTGCAGCACACCGTCGCCGTGGAAACCGGCAGCCAGGAGTTCCTGGTGTTTTCCCTGGGCGACGAAGAGTACGCCATCGATATCCTCAAGGTGCAGGAAATCCGTGGCTACGAGAACGTCACGCGGATCGCCAATGCGCCGGACTTCATCAAGGGCGTGGCCAACCTGCGCGGCGTGATCGTGCCGATCGTGGATCTGCGCATCAAGTTCCGGCTGGCCGAGGCCAACTACGACGAGCAGACCGTGGTGATCGTGGTCAACATCGCCGAGCGGGTGGTGGGCATCGTCGTCGACCGGGTGTCCGACGTCATGACGCTTACCGCCGAGCAGCGTAAACCGGCGCCGGAGTTCGGCCTGTCGTTGCCGCTGGATTACATCCACGGTCTGGGCAATCTGGACGATCGCATGCTGGTACTGGTGGACATCGAGAAACTGCTGACCAGCGAAGAAATGGCGCTGGTCGAGGAAGCCGGCGAATAAGCCGCCGGCGGGACTCGAGCAATCAAGAGCGGAGCGACGGGGTAGCTGATGCGCGACAATCAGCCTGTAACGGGCCACGAATACAAGCTGGAGTCGGGAGACTTTCTGATCTCCCGAACCAACCTCCGGGGGCGTATCACCTACGCCAATCCGGCCTTCGTGGAGGTCAGCGGCTTCAGCAACGAAGAGCTTGTGGGCGCGCCGCACAACATTGTGCGCCACCCGGACATGCCCGCCGCGGCGTTTGAAAATCTGTGGTCGTGCATCAAGGGCGGCGATGTCTGGATCGGCCTGGTCAAGAATCGCCGTAAGAATGGCGATTATTACTGGGTGCGCGCCCATGTCACGCCGATCATCGAGAACGGGGAGATCGTCGGCTTCGTTTCCGTGCGGCTGAAGGCGGACCCGGCGTCCATCGCCGCCGCGGAACGGGATTATGCCGCGCTCCGTGACGGCAGCGGCGGCCATCTGTACCTGCACAACGGCGAAGTGCGTCGCCGGGGGCCCTGGGCGTCCCTGAAACGTTGGGATCCCCGTTCGGTGAGCAGCCGCATGGGATACCTGTTCGCCGCCTGCAGCGCGATGATTCTGCTTGCCGCCGGCGCCGCCTGGTATTCGACAGCGGACGGCGGCGCGCCAGGCGCCCTTTGGGTGGCCCTGCCGTTGGTCGGCATCGCGTTGCTGGGGGCGGGCTTCCGCCTGGTCACGCGCTCGGTGCTGGCCCCGGTGCTGACGGCGGGCCGCTTCACGTTGCAGGTGGCGGCCGGCAATCTCGCGGCCCGGCCCCCGGCCCGCCAGGGCGGCGAGCTGGGCATGCTGGTGATGGGGCTCAAGCTGATGCGGCGCAGCCTCGGCAGCATCGTCGGTCATGTGCAGGACGGGATGGCCGTGGTGGGCCCGGCCGCCCGCGACATCGCCGAGGGCAATGAGGACCTGTCATCCCGGTCCGAGCAGCAGGCCAGTTCGTTGCAACAGACGGCGGCGAGCATGGAACAGATGACCGCCACCGTGGGCCAGAACGCCGACAACGCCCGGCAGGCCAGCGAGCTGGCCGCCAGCGCCTCACGATCCACGTCGGAAAGCGTGGAGGTGATGGGGGAGGTGGTGAACACCATGGAGCGCATCACCGCCGGTTCGGAGCGCATGAGCGTGATCATCGGCACCATCGACTCGATCGCCTTCCAGACCAATATCCTGGCCCTCAACGCCTCGGTGGAAGCCGCCCGTGCCGGGGAACACGGCAAGGGGTTCGCGGTGGTCGCCGAGGAGGTCCGCAACCTGGCGGGCCGGTCCGCCGACGCGGCGCGGCAAATCCGTGATCTGATCGACGGGTCGGGCGAACAAATCGGAACCGGCGCCAGACTGGTGCGGCGCGCCGAAGAGGCCATTACCTCGGTGTCCACATCGGTATCCCGGGTCAACGACATCATGGCGGAAATCCGCTCCGCCTCCGAAGAGCAAAGTGCCGGCATCACCCAGATCAACGCGGCGGTGGCCCAGATGGACGGCGTCACCCGTCAGAACGCCGATCGGGTGCAGATGTCGGCGGTGGCCGCCACCTCCCTGGAACGGCAGGTGCGATTGTTGACGCATTCCATGGAGGTGTTCCGTCTTGGCGATGGCCAGAGCCCGGTGCCGGCGAAAACCGTCGGTGCCTCCCCAGCACGCAGTGCGACCCTGGAGAGTCCCCCTTGAACAATAACGTGGAACGCCACGCCACCGGGCCCGTCAATGCCGCGGACCACAGGGACCTGGTGTTCAGCGATGCGGACTTCGAACGCATTCGCGAACTGATCTACCGCCGGGCCGGCATCGTTCTGGCGGCCCACAAGCGGGACATGGTCTACAGCCGCGTGGGCCGGCGCGTCCGGCAACAGGGTCTGCTGAGCTTTCGCGACTACCTGGCGCGCCTGGAACGCAATCCGGAGGGCGAAGAATGGGAGGCGTTCACCAATACGTTGACCACCAACCTCACCGCCTTTTTCCGCGAGGCCCATCACTTCCCCTTGCTGGCCGAGCACGTGCGAGGCCGCCCCGGGCCGATTCGGATATGGAGCGCCGGTGCTTCCACCGGGGAGGAGCCCTATTCGCTGGCGATGACATTGCTGGAAACCCTGGGGGAGAAGGCGAGCTTTGAGGTGCTGGCCACCGACATCGACACCGAGGCCCTGAACCGGGCCCGGCTCGGCGTTTACCCGCTGGCCCAGGTACAGAAACTCGACGACCAGCGCCGTCGCCGCTTCTTCCAGCGTGGCAGTGGCGCGCGCGCCGGCTTTGCCCGGGTTCGCCCGGAAGTGGCGGCGCGGGTCCGTTTCGAACCGTTGAATCTGGTGACGCCCGGCTGGCGGGTGGAGCCGCCGTTCGATGCGATCTTCTGCCGCAATGTGATGATCTACTTCGACCGCGATACGCAGGCGCGCATCCTGGCGCGCTTCGCGCCCTTGCTGAAGCCGGACGGCCTGTTGTTCGCCGGGCATTCCGAAAGCTTCTCCTACATCAGTGACCGTTTTCAGCTGCGCGGGCAGACCGTCTACCGCCCGGTCAGCCCTAAAGTCTGAGTCCGTTCCGCCGATATTTCTTCCCTGAGAAGGCCAGCCCGGGCAAGGCGCGACCGTGCTTTGCCCACACCCTCCCGAATGCGTGCACATGGAGCATGAGTGAATGATGAAGTTTCTAAGGAATATGAATATCAACGCCACGGTGGCCGGGGCGTTACTGTGCTGCGCCCTTCTTATCGGTGTGCTTTCCGCCCTGCGTCTGGCCGGCAATGACATGGCCAATGGCTCGATTGTCTCGCTCAACCGGCTGAACGTGGAGCAGTTCAACGAGCTGAGCCGTGCCGCCTTTCTGTTCAGCCGTGCCGGTTCGGTCATGGACCTGGCGGTGGACTTCGCGGACCGGGGCCAGCAAGCCCAGTCGCGGGAGCAGCTGGAGCGCGTCCCGGATCTGCTGAAGCGCGGCGAACAGCGATTCAGGAATTTTGAAGCGGCACTCAACGCGGACGACGGTAATGGAAGCGCGGACCGGTTGCGGCGCAATCTGAGCAACCTGATCGATCTTTACAACCGTCAATATCAGGCCATTGAAGCCGGAGATCTGGCGCGGAGCTGGGAGATTCGTCAGCAACAGATTCCGGTGAACAAAGCCATGAATGTGGGCCTCACCGAGTTTACCCGCTATGCGGACAAGGTTGGCGGCGAGGTGATGGGGAACTACCGGGACCAGAATCGCTTCTTCGACCAGGTGGGCTGGCTCACGGTGCTGGTGGCGCTGTTGCTGCTGATCTCGATTTACTGGGTGCTGCGCAAGGTGGTGGTGTCGCCCTTGGAAGCCGCCGCCGAAAACCTGCAACGCATCGCCCGGGCCGATCTGTCGCGGCCGATCTCGGTGCCCGGTCGCAACGAGATCGGAAAGCTGTTCGCGGCCATGCGGGATATGCAAGAGAGCCTGTCGAAAATCGTCACCAGCGTGCGTGACAGCAGCGACTCCATCTTCACCGGAACCTCTGAAATCGCAAAAGGCAACACGGACCTTTCGGCGCGCACCGAACAGCAGGCGGCCTCCCTGGAGGAAACCGCCACCAGCATGGAAGAGCTGACCGCCACCGTGAAGCAGAACGCCGACAACGCGCGTCAGGCCAGCGGCCTCGCCAATGATGCGTCCGGCACCGCCGGTCGTGGCGGCGAGGTCATGGAGCTGGTCTCCAACAAGATGCAGAGCATCACCGAAAGCTCGAAGAAGGTGGCGGACATCACCGCCATGATCGACTCCATCGCTTTCCAGACCAATATTCTGGCGCTCAACGCCTCGGTGGAAGCGGCCCGGGCCGGCGAGCAGGGTCGCGGCTTCGCGGTGGTGGCCGGTGAAGTGCGCAATCTGGCCGGCAACAGCGCCGACGCCGCTCGCCAGATCAAGCAGCTGATCGAACGTTCCTCCGCGGAGGTGGTGGAGGGCTCGGAATTGGTGCAACGGGCCGGGCAGACCATGACCGAGGTGGTCGCCGCGGTACGGCGGGTGACCGACATCATGGATGAGATATCGTCCGCTTCCCAGGAGCAGAGCGCGGGCATCGAGCAGGTCAGCCAGGCGGTCAACCAGATGGACGAAGTCACCCAGCAGAACGCGGCGCTGGTTCAGCAGGCCGGCGCGGCGGCCGCGTCCCTGGAGGAGCAGGCCAAGCGGCTGGAAGCGGCGGTGGCGATCTTCCGGGTCGATCAGGCCCATCGGCACACGCCGGTGCGCGCCGCCGCCGAGCCCTTGCCGGCGACCAGGTCCGTCGGCGCCGACCGTGACGACCGGGCCTTGTCACCGACCGTCGAACGGAAAGGCGCCGCCTCGCGCGGAACCTCGACGCAACGGGACGGCTCGGACGACGACTGGACGGAGTTCTGAGTCGCGGACGCGGCGGGCCGGTGCGCCGGCCCGATCAGGGTGGGGCCTGACGGCCACGGGGCACTAAAGTTCCTCACCACGCCGCCGATAGAAACGGTAATCAGCGACCGGAACGCAACCGGCGTGGTGACAGGGGGAGACAGGTCTTGGGCGGAACAAAAATAAGGGTGCTGTGCGTCGATGACTCGGCGCTGATCCGGGATCTGATGACCGAAATCATCAATGAACAGGATGATATGGAAGTGGTCGCGGTGGCCCCGGACCCGCTGGTGGCCCGCGATCTGATCAAACGGCACGACCCGGATGTGCTGACCCTGGACGTGGAAATGCCGCGCATGGACGGCCTGGATTTCCTGGAGCGGCTGATGCGCCTGCGTCCGATGCCGGTGCTGATGGTCTCATCCCTGACCCAGGCCGGCTCCGAGGTCACCCTGCGCGCGCTGGAACTGGGCGCGGTGGATTTTCTGCAGAAGCCAGCCCTGGGCATCCGTACCGGCATGCGGGAGTACGGCGAGCTTATCGCCGAGAAGGTGCGCGCCGCCGCCCAGTCGCGGCCGCGCCGGCTGGCGCCCCGCGCCGTCGAGCAGAAGGCGGCCCTGCGCCCGGTGATGGTGTCCAGCGAGAAGCTGGTGATTCTGGGTGCCTCCACCGGCGGCCCGGAAGCGATCCGCCAGGTGCTGGAACCGCTGCCGCCCAACTCGCCGGCGATCCTGATCGCCCAGCACATGCCCGGCGGCTTCACCCGCTCGTTCGCCGAGCGTCTGGATCGCCTGTGCAGGGTGAGCGTGAAGGAAGCCGAGGACGGCGAGCGGGTGCTGCCCGGCCACGTTTATATCGCCCCCGGCGAGCAGCATCTGAAACTGGTGCGCAGCGGCGCCAACTATGTGGTGCGGCTGGACGACGGCGCGCCGGTGAATCGCCATCGCCCGTCGGTGGACGTGCTGTTCCACTCGGCGGCGCAGCAGGCCGGCGCCAACGCCATCGGCGTGCTGCTCACCGGCATGGGCAAGGACGGCGCCGACGGCCTGCTGGCCATGCGCCGCGCCGGTGCCCACACCCTGGCCCAGGATCAGGAGACTTCACTGGTGTTCGGTATGCCCCGGGAGGCCATTGCCCGTGAGGCCGCCACCGAGGTGCTGCCGCTGGACCGTGTGGCGGAGCGAATGATGGCCCTGGTCGCGGCCTCCGGGCGCGCCCAGCGGGTTTGACAATGAAAATAACGGACTCCCTGATGAGAGGAACGCTGGAATGTTCAAAATCCCTCGTAATCTGAAGCTCAACACGGCGGTGGCCGGCGCCCTTGTTCTCTGCGCCCTGATGATCGCCGTGCTGGTGGCGATACGGTTTGTCACCAACCGCATGGTGGACGACTCCATCCGTACGCTGAATACCGTCAACGTGGAACAGCTCAATCAGATCAGCCGCGCCACCACGCTGCTCAACCAGGCGCGCATCGAGATGGATCTCGCCGCCGACTACCTGGACATGGGCATGCGCATGATCGCCGCCGACCAGGTGCAGAACGTGGGCGGGCTGCTGGACCGTTCCAAGGCGCGTTTCGACCAGTTCGCCGCTTCCGAGCAAACCACCGAGACCGGCGCCGAGCTGGCCGGCGAGCTGACCACCGCCTATAGCCGGGTGGTGGAGCTCAGCCGTCAGCAGATGACCAGCCTGGAAAGCGGCAGTCTCAGTGACTACCGCGCGCTGCGTCAGCAGCTGCTGGGCCCGGGTACCAACCTGAACAAACGGCTCACCGATTTCACGCGCTACGCCGACGAGCGCGGCGCGGAGATCATGGCCAACTATCGGCAGAAGTCTGAAATGCTGGCCATCGTCGCGCTGGTGGCCCTGGCCCTGGCCGCCCTGGTGATGCTTTTGATCTACGTGGGACTGCGCAAGATCGTGGTGCAGCCGCTGGACAAGGCGGTGCGCACCCTGCAGCGCATCGCCCGCGCCGACCTGTCCGAGCGCATCGACGTGTACGGTCGCAACGAAGTGGGGCAGCTGTTCAAAGCCATGCGTGATGTGCAGGACAGCCTGGGCAAGATCGTCGATGACGTACGCACCAGCAGCAACTCGATCCTGGTGGGCAGCTCCGAGATCGCCCGCGGCAACGCCGACCTGTCCTCGCGCACCGAACAGCAGGCCGCCTCCCTGGAGGAGACCGCCACCAGCATGGAAGAGCTCACCGCCACCGTGAAGCAGAACGCGGACAACGCCCGTCAGGCCAGCAGCCTGGCCAATGACGCCTCCGGCACCGCGTCCCGGGGCGGCGACGTGATGGAACAGGTCAGCACCAAGATGCAGGGCATCACGGAAAGCTCCCGCAAGGTGGCGGACATCACCAGCATGATCGACTCCATCGCCTTCCAGACCAATATCCTGGCGCTCAACGCCTCGGTGGAAGCGGCCCGGGCCGGCGAGCAGGGCCGTGGCTTCGCGGTGGTGGCCGGTGAAGTGCGCAATCTGGCCGGCAGCAGCGCCGACGCCGCCCGGGAGATCAAGCAACTGATCGAACGCTCCGCCGTGGAGGTGCAGGAAGGCTCCAATCTGGTGGAGCAGGCCGGCGAAACGATGAAGGAAGTGGTGGCCGCGGTGAAGCGGGTCACCGACATCATGGACGAGATCTCCGCCGCCTCCCAGGAACAGAGCGGCGGCATCGAGCAGGTCAGCCAGGCGGTCAGCCAGATGGACGAGGTCACCCAGCAGAACGCCTCCCTGGTGGAAGAAGCCAGTGCCGCGGCGGCCTCCCTGGAAGAGCAGGCCAAACGCCTGGAGCAGGCGGTGGCGATCTTCCGGCTCTCCGAGGACCAGCACGAGGTGGCGCCGGTGATGACCCCGGACGCGGTGCCGCTGGTGGAGGAACTGGACGAGGAGCCGGAGGCGCGGGAGCCGGCCCCGGCCGCCGCGCCGCGCGCGCCCCGCGCGGCAAGCCAGCCCGCCGCCCGGGAGCCGAGCCGTGAGCCGGTCACCACCGAGGATGACTGGGAAGAATTCTGATCCAACCCCAATCGCGCCGGGCCGCCGCCCGGTGCTCCGACGCAGTGAGAGGAAAACATGGATAAGGGCATGAGTATTCTGGTGGTGGACGACTTTCCCACCATGCGCCGCATCGTTCGCAGCCTGCTCAAGGAGCTGGGTTTCACCAACGTGGACGAGGCCGAGGACGGCCAGGAAGCCCTGACCAAACTGAAGGGCGGCGGCTTCGACTTCGTGGTCTCGGACTGGAACATGCCCAACCTGGACGGTCTGGAGATGCTCAAGCAGATTCGCGCCGATGAATCGATGAAGTCCATGCCGGTGCTGATGGTCACCGCCGAGGCGAAGAAGGACAACATCGTGGCCGCCGCCCAGGCCGGCGCCAATGGCTACATCGTCAAGCCGTTCACCGCGGTGACGCTGGAAGAAAAGCTCAACAAGATTTTCGAGAAGCTGGGCAAATGACCGCCCCGGCCCTGCGATCGAGGAGAAGCGATTATGAGTGGTGAAGCGCGGTCCGTTACCGGCGAGCCGGGGCACAACGACGATCTGGTGCAGCGCATCGGCCAGCTGACCCGCATGCTGCGGGAAAGCATGCGCGAGCTGGGGCTGGACAAGGAAGTGGAGAAGGCCGCCGAGGCGATCCCCGATGCCCGGGCGCGCCTCAACTACGTGGCGTCGATGACCGAGCAGGCGGCGGAGCGGGCGCTCAACGCGGTGGACCGTGCCCAGCCCCTGCAGGACGAAATGGAGCGCGGCGCCCAGGCCCTCGATGAGAAATGGAACGCCTGGTTCCAGCAGCCCCTGGAACTGGACGACGCCCGCGAACTGGTCACCGAGACCCGCCAGTACCTGGGCGCGGTGCCGGCCATGGCCCGGGACACCAGCAAGGAATTGCTGGAGATCATGATGGCCCAGGACTTCCAGGACCTGACCGGCCAGGTGATCAAGAAGATGATGGAAGTGATCCAGGAAGTGGAGCGGCAACTGCTGCAGGTGCTGCTGGAGAGCGTGCCCGAGGGCGAGGAGCGTGAAGCCATGCGCGAGCGCATGGACAACCGTACCGCCGAGGACGCCCGTCGCCGCGAGCAGGCCGGCCTGATGAACGGCCCGCAGATCAAGCCGGAGGGCGAGGATGTCGTCAGCAGCCAGGACCAGGTGGACGACCTGCTCGACGAGCTGGGCTTCTAGCGGCTTCCGAATAACCGCCCAATCCACCCCTTAATCAACCATTCGGCCATGCCCCCGTTGGCCGACACTATCCGCGAGAGAAACTGCGCGCGGATAGTGTCGTCATGGCCGACGAGACCGAAGATCAGGAAAAGACCGAAGAGGCCACGCCCCGAAAACGGGAGAAAGCCCGTGAAGACGGGCAGGTGGCCCGTTCCCGGGAGCTCACCACGGTGCTGCTGTTGTTCGCCGGGGTGGGCGGCCTGTGGGGGCTGGGCCCGGCCCTGTTCGACCGGGTCGGCACGGTGATGGAGCAGGCGTTTCTGTTCGACCGCCAGCAGGCGTTCGACAGCACCGTGATGCTGGTGCATGCCGGCGACCTGGGCGCCCGTGCCCTGTTCGGGCTGCTGCCCCTGTTTCTGCTGCTGGCGGTCACCGCCCTGATCGCCCCCAATCTGCTGGGCGGTTTCCTGATTTCCGCCAAATCCCTCAAGCCCCAGCCCGGCAAGCTCAATCCCATCAAGGGCCTGAAACGGCAGTTCTCCTCCCAGGCCCTGGCGGAGCTGGCCAAGGCCATCGCCAAGGCCACCCTGGTAGGGGTAGTGGCGGTGAGCTTCATGGTCGCCCATCGGGGCGAATTCATGTCGTTGATGGACCAGCCCCTGCAACAGGCCCTGGCCGACGCTCTGCGCATGGCGGCGCTGGCCTGCGGGCTGATGGTGCTGTCGCTGATCGCGGTGATCCTGATCGATGTGCCGTATCAGCTGTGGAGCACCGCCAAGAAGCTGCGCATGAGCAAGGAAGAGGTCAAGCGCGAGCACAAGGAAAGCGAGGGCGACCCCCATCTGAAGGCCAAGATCCGTGGCCAGCAGCAGGCCATGGCCCGCAACCGCATGATGAGCCAGGTGCCGGACGCGGACGTGATCGTCACCAACCCCACCCATTACGCGGTGGCGCTGAAGTACGAGGAGCAGCGCATGAACGCTCCGCGCGTGGTGGCCAAGGGCGCCGACGCGGTGGCGGCGCGCATCCGCGAGCTGGGCGCCGAACACGCGGTGCCGCTGCTGGAAGCACCGCCCCTGGCGCGCTCCCTGTATCGTCACGTGGATCTGGACCGGGAGATCCCCGGGCCGCTGTACACCGCCGTGGCGGAAGTGCTGGTGTGGGCCTTCCGTCTCAAGCGCGCCCGGGAGGAGGGCGGTGAGACCCCGGCCCGGCCCGAGGACCTGACCGTGCCGGCGGAACTGGAGGTGGCCCCGTGAAGGCGCTCGCCCAGTATCTGGGCCCGGCGCGCGGACTGGCCGGCGTGGACGGCAAGGTGCTGGCCGGCCCGCTGCTGATCCTGGTGATCATGGCGATGCTGATTCTGCCGCTGCCGCCGTTCGCTCTGGATCTGTTCTTTACCTTCAACATCGCCCTGTCGCTGATGGTGCTGCTGGTCAGCATGTTCACCCTGCGCGCCCTGGATTTCGCCGCCTTCCCCGCCGTGCTGCTGTTCACCACCCTGCTCAGGCTGGCCCTGAACGTGGCGTCCACCCGGGTGGTGCTGATGGAAGGCCACGAAGGCGGCGCCGCCGCCGGCAAGGTGATCGAAGCCTTCGGCCAGTTCCTGGTGGGCGGCAATTTCGCCGTCGGCCTGGTGGTGTTCCTGATTCTGGTGGTGATCAACTTCATGGTGATCACCAAGGGCGCCGGGCGCATCGCCGAGGTGGGCGCGCGCTTCATGCTGGACGCCATGCCCGGCAAGCAGATGGCCATCGACGCCGATCTCAACGCCGGCCTGATCGGCGAGGAGGAGGCCAGAACCCGCCGCGCCGAGGTGGCCCAGGAGGCCGATTTCTACGGTTCCATGGACGGCGCCAGCAAGTTCGTGCGCGGCGACGCGGTGGCCGGCCTGGTGATCATGGCGGTGAACATCATCGGTGGCCTGATCATCGGCATGATGCAGCATGACCTGTCGTTCGCCGACGCCGGCCGTACCTATACGCTGCTGACCATCGGAGACGGTCTGGTGGCGCAGATTCCGGCCCTGGTGATCTCCACCGCCGCCGGCGTCACCGTGTCCCGGGTCAACACCGAGCAGGACGTGGGCCAGCAGATGATCGACCAGCTGCTGGTCAATCCCAAGGTGCTGTTCCTGTCCGCCGGCGTGCTCGGTCTGCTGGGCATGGTGCCGGGCATGCCCAACTTCGTGTTCCTGCTGTTCACCGGCCTGCTGGCCGGCGCCGGCTGGTGGCTGAGCCGCCGCCACGACCGCCAGCTCGCCGAGGAGCAGATCGAGGCGCGGACCGCCCCGGCGCAGCCGGAGGCGCCCGAGGCCAGCTGGGATGATGTGCAGCTGATCGACACCCTGGGCCTGGAAGTGGGGCACCGGATCATTCCGCTGGTCGATTACCGCCAGCACGGCGAGCTGCTCGGCCGCATCAAGAGCGTGCGCAAGAAGTTCGCCCAGGACGTGGGCTTTCTGCCGCCGGTGGTGCACATCCGCGACAACCTGGAGCTGGGCGCCAACGATTATGTGATTACCCTCAAGGGCGCCGAGGTGGGTCGCGGCCAGGCGTTCGCCGGCCAGTGGCTGGCCATCGACCCGGGCCAGGTCAGCGGCGAAGTGACCGGTACCCCCACCCGCGATCCGGCCTTCGGCCTGCCGGCGGTGTGGATCGACGAGGGCCAGCGCGAACAGGCGCAGGTGTACGGCTACACGGTGGTGGACGCCAGCACCGTGGTGGCCACCCACCTCAACCATCTGCTGCACGCCCATTCCGGCGAGATGCTGGGCCGCCAGGAAGTGCAGCGGCTGCTCGACAAACTGGGCGAGGACGGCAAGAGTCTGGTGGAGGACGTGGTGCCCAAGCGGGTGTCGCTCACCACCCTGCAGCGCATTCTGCAGAGCCTGCTGGACGAGGACGTGTCGATCCGCGACCTGCGCACCATCCTGGATACCCTGGCGGAACACGCCGCCGGCGACGGCGACAACGCCCACGATCTCACCGCCCGGGTGCGTCTGGCCCTGGGTCGGGCCATCACCTCCCAGTGGTTCCCGGGCCGCGACGAACTGCGCGTGATCGGCCTGGACGACCGGCTGGAGCAGGTGCTCGGTCAGGCCCTCAACGGCGGCGGCGCCCTGGAACCGGGCCTGGCCGACACCCTGATGAACCAGGCCGCCGACGCCCTGGAGCGCCAGGAAAACGCCGGCGATCCGCCGGTGCTGGTGGTGCCCCACGGGCTGCGCCCGTTGCTGGCCAGCTTCCTGCGCCGCCGTCTCAAGCATCTGGCGGTGCTGTCCCAGGCGGAAATTCCCGACGACCGCCATCTGCGCGTCACCCAGTTGATCGGAGGCTAGATGCAGCGTTTCACCGGCAGCAACCAGCGCGAAGCCATGGGCCGGGTGCGCGCCGCCCTGGGCGACGACGCTCTGATTCTGGCCAACCGCCGCACCGCCGACGGTGTGGAAATCCTGGCGGTGCTGGAGGAGGCCCCCGCGGCCGAACCGGCGCCTTCGCGCCCGACGGCGCGGCCGTCGGCCTCGGCGGACGCCACCGAACAGCTGCTGCGCGAGGTGCGTGATCTGCGCGCCCGCCTGGAGCGGGCGGAAGCCGGACCCGATTCCCCGCCGGCGCGCCTGGCCCGGCGCCTGGCGGGGGCCGGCTTCAGCGACACCCTGTGCGACGACCTGCTGGCCGGCTGGCCCCGGGAAGCCGCCGGCGGCGACGCCGACGCCTGGCTGCACCGGCAGCTGGCGCGCCGGCTGCCGGCGGGCGAGGGACTGGAGCAGGGCGGCGTGCTGGTGCTGCTGGGCCCGGCGGGCATCGGCAAGACCAGCCTGGCGCTGAAGCTGGCGCGTCGCTATGGCGGCCGTACGCGGCTGTGGTACGAGGACGAGCCGGCGCCGGCCCATCAACGGGCCGCCGAGGCTCTGGGGCTGAGCTGGCGGCCGCTGGATCTGGACCGGGGCTCGGTGTTCGCCGGCGGCGGCCTGGCCATCGTCGACACCCGGGGGCGCGGCCTGCGCGACCCGGATCTGGGCGCGGTGCTGCGCCGCCTGGGGGGCAACGCCCGGCCGCTGTTGCTGCTGCCCGCCGGCGCCGGACGCGACGCCCTGGAAGAAACCGTGGCGGTCTACCAGGGCCTGGCCCGGGCCGCCGGCGCGCCCCTGCGCGACGCGGTGGTCGCCCGCCGCGACGACGGCGGCCCCCTGGGGCCGCTGCTCGACGTGGCCCTGCGCCGGGACCTTTGCCTGCATTTCCTGAGCAATGGCCAGAACCCGGAGGATCTGTCCCCGGCCCACCCGGAGACCCTGGTGGAAGACGCCCTGGCCTCCACGGCGGTGGCCGGGGCGCCCGCCCGGGTCGGCGACCGCCGCTGGGCGGATCGCCTGCTTGATCAGAGTCGTGCTCTGGATGCGGCCACCCGTCTGCTGCGCGAGGGCGTGCCCGCCTTTCGCGGGCTGCTCGACCATGGCGCCGCCGACGGCCTGACCACCCTGGCCCCGGAGGTGATGGTGCACGGCGCCGCCGACGCCGGCCTGCGGCTGGCGCTGGACGCCGCCGGCCTGCCGCTGGGTCCGACCCGGGCGGAAGGCGACGGCGGCCGGCTGCTGCCGGCGCTGCCCGATGCCGCCCTCTGGCATCGCCTGGGCGAGCGCCACTGGCTGGCCGCCGTGCGCGGCAACGCCCGGGTGTGGCGCCACAGCGACCGCCACACCCTGGCGGACTGCCAGGCCGAGGCGCGCCCCTGGGACAGCCGGTTGCTGCGCCATCGCGGCCGGGCCGTGCAGGTGCGGCTGCGCCGCCTGGACGTGGCCGCGCCCCTGGCCGGCGGCGGCGAGGCGCCGCTCAGTGCCCGGCTGTGCGCCTGGTTCGGCACCGTCCACGATCTCGACAGCGGCGCCGTGATCGGCCGTCGCTACTGGCTGGCGCCCCACGGCCAGGACCGGGAGCGCACCCTGTCCCTGCTGCTGGCGTCGCTCAGCGCCGAGGCGTTGCCGGCGCTGGAACGCCGTGCCCGTCAGGCCCTGGACGAGGAGGGCGTGGCGGCGCCGGAAGCCGCCGGTTTGCTGGCGGCCCTGGCCCTGCGCCTGGACCTGGACGACGGCGACTGGGCCCTGGACGCCCGTGGCCAGCTGCTGGCGCTGCTCGGCGGCCGCCGGCGGCGCAAGCCGGAGACCCTGCTGGATGGTTTGCTGGCGCTGCTGCGGGCCCGCCACAGTCTGCGCGCGCTGGGTCGGGACCTGGCGCCGACGCCGTGAGCGTGGGGCGATGAGGCGGCGGGGACGAGCAAGACGGGCCCTGTGGCTGGTGCCGCCGCTGCTGGTGTGTCTGGCCACCGCCGCCGGCGCCGCCACCGTCAGTTGGACCGCCTCGCCGGCGGCGGTGCGGGTGGCTGGCGCGGACCGTGACTACCGGAGCGAGGCTCTGAGGCCGCCGGCGCCGGCCGCCGGGCTGGTCCCGGCACGCTTCAGCTGGGCGTACCGGGTGCACGGCGGTCCGCCGCCCCGGGCCTGGTTGTGCCAGGCGGACCGCTGCGTGCGGCTGCACGGCGCCCGGGGGCGGGCCCCTGCGCCGTCGCGCTGGCGCGCCGACGCGCCGTTGCGGTTCCGGTTTCGCCTGGCCGATGGCGCCGCCCCGGTGCGGGTGGACCGGTTGCGGCTCACGGTGACCGGCGCGGTGGTGGGGCAAAGCGGCGAATAGCCCGTCGCAACCTCGCTTATTCGCCGCATCCGGTGGCCCGCTCGGGCCGAATAATGACGGTTATCGGAAACACTCCCGAAATCATGAGGAGGCCGGCGATTCCATGTACACGGCTCAGGGAAAAATCGATCAGAACGCCTTGCTGGAACAGCATCTCCCGGCGGTACGCCGCCAGGCGCTGGCGTTGCAGGTGAAGCTGCCGTCCGGCATCGACCTGGACGATCTGATCCAGGCCGGCACCGTCGGCCTGCTGGACGCCCTGCGCCGCTTCGACGCCAACGCCGGTGCCAGCTTCGCCACCTTCGCCAGCCAGCGTATTCGCGGCGCCATGATCGACGAGCTGCGCACCCGCGACTGGCTGCCGCGCAGCGTGCGCCGCAACGCCCGCGCCCTGGACCAGTGCGTGCACCGGCTGGAACAGCGCCTGGGCCGGCCCGCCGAGGAGCGGGAAATCGCCGCCGAGATGGGCATGGACCTGGCCGAATACCAGCAGCTGCTCACCGACACCAACAACGGCTATCTGCTGCCCTACGAAGAGATGGTGGAGGAGCGCGGCGAGCCGGAGGCCGGTAGTGGCGCGCCGCTCAATCCGTTCGCGGCGCTGCTGGAAGGGGAGCGCCGCGAGCAGCTCACCGCCGCCATCGACACCCTGCCGGAGCGCGAGAAGCTGCTGCTGGCGCTGTATTACCAGGAGGAGCTCAACCTCAAGGAAATCGGCGCCGTGCTCGGGGTCACCGAATCCCGGGTCTGCCAGCTGCACAGCCAGGCGATCAGCCGCCTGCGGGCCCGCCTCGCCGGCTAGGCGCTTCTACAAGAATGCTTCGGTCAGGCGTACAATGCGCGCCGACGCAAACCGAGGCTTGTATGAACCCCAGCGACGAGATCCACAAACGGCGCACCTTCGCCATCATCTCCCACCCGGACGCCGGTAAGACCACCATTACCGAAAAGCTGCTGCTGTACGGCAATCAGATTCGCTTGGCGGGCACGGTGAAAGGCAAGAAGAGCGGCCTGCACGCCACCTCCGACTGGATGGAGATGGAAAAGGAGCGCGGCATTTCCGTGACCACCTCGGTGATGCAGTTCCCCTACGCCGACGCCACCGTCAATCTGCTCGACACCCCGGGCCACGCCGACTTCTCCGAGGACACCTACCGCACCCTGACGGCGGTGGACTCGGCGCTGATGGTGATCGACGCCGCCAAGGGCGTGGAGGAGCGCACCGTCAAGCTGATGGAGGTGTGCCGGCTGCGCGATACGCCGATCCTCACCTTCATCAACAAGCTGGACCGGGACGTGCGCGACCCCATCGAGGTGCTCGACGAGATCGAGGACGTGCTCAAGATCGAGTGCGCGCCGGTGACCTGGCCGATCGGCATGGGCAAGAGCTTCAAGGGCGTCTACAACCTGCTGCGCGACACCACCGTGCTGTACAAGACCGGCCAGGGCCACACCATCCAGGACGTGCGCGAGGTGAAGGGCCTGCACAACCCGGAGCTGGATGAGGCGGTGGGCGCCGACTACGCCCAGGAGCTGCGCGACACCCTGGAACTGGTGCAGGGCGCCAGCCATGACTTCGACCTGGAGCGGTTCCGCGCCGGCCAGCTCACCCCGGTGTTCTTCGGCACCGCCCTGGGCAACTTCGGCGTCGACCATATGCTCGACGGCCTGGTGGAATGGGCGCCGGCGCCGCTGCCCCGGGACGGCGGCGAGCGTCAGGTGCAGCCCGACGAGGGCAAGATGACCGGCTTCGTGTTCAAGATCCAGGCCAACATGGACCCGCGCCACCGGGACCGCATCGCATTCCTGCGCATCTGTTCCGGCCGCTACCAGAAAGGCATCAAGCTCAGGCAATGCCGCACCGGCAAGGACGTGCGCATCAGCGACGCCCTGACCTTCCTGGCCGGCGAGCGGGACAACGTGGAAGAGGCGTTCGCCGGTGACATCATCGGCCTGCACAACCACGGCACCATTCAGATCGGGGACACCTTCACCGAGGGCGAGGACCTGCGCTTCACCGGTATTCCGCACTTCGCGCCGGAACTGTTCCAGCGCGTGGTGCTCAATGACCCGCTGAAGAGCAAGCAGCTGCACAAGGGGCTCACCCAGCTGGCCGAGGAGGGCGCCACCCAGGTGTTCTTCCCGCTGCGCAACAACGACGTGATCCTGGGCGCCGTGGGCACCCTGCAGTTCGACGTGGTGGCGGCGCGCCTGAAAGGGGAGTACGGCGTGGACTGCCGCTACGAACCGGTGAGCGTGAGCACCGCCCGCTGGACCGAGGCGGACAGCGACCGGGAGCTGGAAAGCTTCGAGCGCAAGGCCTACGACCACCTGGCCCGGGACGGCGCCGGGCACCTGACCTATCTGGCGCCCACCCGCGTCAATCTGCAGCTGGCCCAGGAGCGCCACCCGGAGATCCGCTTCCGCGAAACCCGGGAGATCTGATCGCCCCGCCACGCCAGTAGGAGCGGCTTCAGCCGCGGTGGTCCCGCGACGGGGTCGGACCATCGCGGCTGAAGCCGCTCCTACACCTCACCGGCGGCGCGGTCGCGGGGCCCGGGTCGCTGTGCTAGACTCGCCGCCCTGTTTGGCACCGACCCCGATTTCGATATGTCCATGGCGTCCAATCCGCCCTAGCGTTCCCACCCCCCGGTCACCCTGAGTGACCCCGTCGGCCGTCTTCCTGGACGGCGTACCCGGCCCCTCGGCCGTCATTCTTGTGTGTTATTGGTTTGCCGCGCCGGCGTGGCCATGGTCGCGTTTCGTGCGGATTTTTGTCAGAAGGATTCCGTTTTGCTGCCGTTGAAAGAAAACTGGTTTTCCAATGTCCGGGGCGACGTGCTCTCCGGCCTCGTCGTGGCGCTGGCCCTGATCCCGGAGGCCATCGCCTTCTCCATCATCGCCGAGGTGGACCCCAAGGTGGGGCTGTACGCCTCGTTCTGTATCGCGGTGGTGACCGCCTTCGCCGGCGGCCGGCCGGGGATGATCTCCGCCGCCACCGGGGCCATGGCGCTGTTGATGGTGACCCTGGTGCGCGAGCACGGCCTGCAATACCTGCTGGCCGCCACCATCCTCACCGGGGTGCTGCAGATCGTGTTCGGCATTTTCAAGCTGGCCACGGTGATGCGCTTCGTGTCGCGCTCGGTGGTCACCGGCTTCGTCAACGCCCTGGCGATCCTGATCTTCATGGCCCAGATTCCGGAGCTGATCGGCGTCACCTGGCACGTCTACGCCATGACCGCCGCCGGGCTGGGCATCATCTATCTGTTCCCGCTGCTGACCCGGGCGGTGCCGTCGCCGCTGGTGTGCATCCTGGTGCTTACCGCCGTGGCCGTGTTTTTCGGCCTGGAGATGCCCACCGTGGGCGACAAGGGCGAGCTGCCGGACAGCCTGCCGGTGTTCCTGCTGCCGGACATTCCCCTGTCCCTGGAGACCCTGCGCATCATTTTCCCGGTGTCGCTGACCATGGCGGTGGTGGGGCTGCTGGAATCCATGATGACCGCCACCATCGTCGACGACCTGACCGACACCGACAGCGACAAGCACCGCGAGTGCCGGGGCCAGGGCATGGCCAACATCGCCTCCGGCTTCCTCGGCGGCATGGCCGGCTGCGCCATGATCGGCCAGTCGGTGATCAACATGAAGTCCGGCGGCCGCACCCGCCTGTCCACCCTGATCGCCGGCGTGGTGCTGCTGGTGCTGGTGGTGTTCCTGGGCGACTGGGTGTCGCGCATTCCCATGGCCGCCCTGGTGGCGGTGATGGTCATGGTGTCCATCGGCACCTTCAGCTGGGAGTCGATACTCAACCTGCGCCGGCACCCGCCGAGCAGCAGCGTGGTGATGCTGGTGACCGTGGCGGTCACCGTGTTCACCCACAATCTGGCCCTCGGCGTGGGCGTCGGGGTGCTGCTCAGTGCCTTGTTCTACGCCAACAAGGTGGGCCGGGTGTTCTATGTGACCAGCGACGCGGACGACGCCGGCTATCAGCGCCATTACCAGGTGGTGGGGCAGGTGTTCTTTACCTCCGCGGACCGTTTCCTGGCCGCCTTCGACTACAAGGAAGGCCTGCAAAAGGTGACCATCGACGTGCACCGCGCCCGCTTCTGGGACATCACCGCCATCGGCGCGCTGGACAAGGCGGTGATCAAGTTCCGCCGCGAGGGCACCGACGTGGAAGTGATCGGCCTGGACCAGGCCAGCGCCACCCTGGTGGACAAATACGCCGTTCACGACAAGCCGGACGCCGTGGAAAAAATCATGGGCGGCCACTGAGCCACCCCGGATTCGAGGATCGACCATGAGTCATGTGATTGCCTGTATCGACGGGTCCGCCGCGGCGGAGACCCTGTGTGACCACGCCGCCTGGGCGGCCCGCCGGCTGGATGCGCCGCTGATGCTGCTGCACGTCCTGGATGAAGAGCGCTACCCCAGCGAGCCCAACCTGAGCGGCAGCATCGGGCTGGGCACCCGGGAAGCCCTGCTCAAGGAACTGGCGGACCTGGACGCGCGCCGCAACCGGCTGGCCCTGGAACAGGGCCGGGCGCTGCTGGACGCCGCCAGCGAACGGCTGGTGGCCGCCGGCCACCCGGCGCCGGTGCTGCGCCAGCGCCACGGCAAATTGCTGGACGCGGTGCGTGAGCTGGGCGATCAGACCCGGCTGCTGGTGATCGGCAAGCAGGGCACCGGCCACACCGGTGTTCAGCAGATCGGCGACAACGTGGAGAAGCTGATCCGGGGCGTGGAGCGGCCGGTGCTGATGGCGGTGGGGCCGTTCCGGGAGCCCGCCGCGCTGATGATCGCCTACGACAACAGCCCGTCCATGCGCGAGGGCGTGCGCCTGCTCGCCAGCAGCCCGCTGCTGCGCGGCCTGGCCTGCCATCTGGTGCAGGTGAACGGCGCCGGGGCCGACCGGGACGATCTGCGGCGGGCGGCCGAGCGCCTGGAGAACAGCGGCCATCCGGTGACGGTGGCGACCCTGGACGGCGACGTGGAAGCGGAGCTGCACCGTTACCAGGAAGCCCACGGCCTGGATCTGGTGGTGATGGGGGCCTACGGCCACTCACGGATTCGCGAGTTTCTGATCGGCAGCACCACCGACCGCCTGATCCGCCACGCCGGCGTGCCCCATCTGATTCTGCGCTGAGGCGCCCCCGGCGACGGTGACCGGCGGGTCGCCGGCCCCCGTGGCCCGGGGGCGCCGGGCGTTTTCGTCGCTAAGTGCCCGTTTTCGATAAACATTCATAAGGAAAATACCGGCTATCATCGATATTGATTGTTTTTATAAAAAGCCGGCTCCTAGAATGCGCGCAATCGGTGGCGGCGGCGTCGTCGATGTTCATTCTTCTACTGACAAGGATCGACCATGTCACAGTACCTGAAAGAGATCGAAGCACTGAACTCCGTGGTTGGCGCCAATAAGACCTGGCACGACATCAACCCGGAATCCGCTGTTCGCATGCGCCTGCAGAACCGCTTCAAGACCCATCTGGACATCGCCAAGTACAACGCCAAGATCATGCGCGAGGACATGGCCGCCTATGACGCGGACAACTCCAAGTACACGCAGTCCCTGGGTTGCTGGCACGGTTTCATCGGTCAGCAGAAGATGATTTCCATCAAGAAGCACTTCGGTGCCACCAAGGGCAAGTACCTGTACCTGTCCGGCTGGATGGTTGCCGCGCTGCGTTCCGAGTTCGGTCCGCTGCCCGACCAGTCCATGCACGAGAAAACCGTGGTCGCCGACCTGATCCGCGAGCTGTACACCTTCCTCAAGCAAGCGGACGCCTGGGAACTGAACCACCTGTTCCGTGCCCTGGACGATGCCAAGGCCGCCGGTGACGAGGCCAAGCAGAAGGAAATCATTGGCAAGATCGACAACTTCGAAACCCACGTTGTGCCGATCATCGCCGACATCGACGCCGGCTTCGGTAACCCGGAAGCCACCTACCTGCTGGCCAAGAAGCTGATCGAAGCCGGTGCCTGCTGCATCCAGATCGAGAACCAGGTTTCCGACGAGAAGCAGTGCGGCCACCAGGACGGTAAAGTGACCGTTCCCCATGCCGACTTCATCGCCAAGCTGAACGCCGTTCGCTACGCGTTCCTGGAGCTGGGCGTGGACGACGGCGTGATCGTTGCCCGTACCGACTCCGAAGGCGCCGGCCTGACCAAGCAGATCGCCGTGTCCACCGAGGAAGGTGATCTGGCCGACCAGTACAACGCGTTCCTGGAAGGCGACGAAGTGACTGATCCGTCCCAGGTCGCCAACGGTGACGTGCTGGTGAAAACCAACGGCAAGCTGATCAAGCCGACCAAGCTGTCCAGCGGCCTGTTCCAGTTCCGTCGCGACACCAACATCGACCGCGTGGTTCTGGACTGTGTCACCAGCCTGCAAAACGGCGCCGACCTGCTGTGGATCGAAACCCCGACCCCGAACGTGGCCCACATCAAGCACATGGTCGACCGCATCCGCGAGCAAGAGCCGAGCGCCAAGCTGGTGTACAACAACAGCCCGTCCTTCAACTGGACCCTGAACTTCCGTCAGCAGGTATTCGATGCCTGGAAGGAAGAAGGCAAGGACGTATCCGGCTACGACCGTGGCGACCTGATGAACGCCAAGTACGACGACAGCGAACTGGCCGCCGAAGCCGATCGCTGGACCCAGGAGTTCCAGGCCAAGGCCGCCCGTGAAGCCGGTGTGTTCCACCACCTGATCACGCTGCCGACCTACCACACCGCGGCGCTGTCCACCGACCAGCTGGTGGAAGGCTACTTCGGTGAGGAAGGCATGCTGGCCTACGCCGCGGGCGTTCAGCGTAAGGAAATCCGCCGTGGCATCGCCACCGTGAAGCACCAGGACATGGCCGGTTCCAACATCGGTGATGACCACAAAGAGTACTTCTCCGGTGAAGCCGCGCTGAAAGCCGGTGGTAAGGACAACACCATGAACCAGTTCGGCTAAGCCGACGGTTCGGTGCGATCGGGGCCCCGGCCCCGATGTCCGGAAAACGGCCTCCTTCGGGAGGCCGTTTTTTTTTGCCGGAAAAATCTCAAACAATCTTTTACCGAACCGGGCCGCCCAGCCGTTGCCGTCGGCGCGGCGTCGGCGGATGGTAAGGGCAGCGTCGCAGACGAGGATGTCACCATGGAAAGGACGACAGCCCGGCGCGCCAGATCGCCCGCGATTCCCGCCGGCGCCCGCGCCCTGAAACAGGACCGTTTCACCCCCCAACTGGCGACCCTGACCGACCGGGTGCCCGACGGCGATTGGTTCTACGAAATCAAGTTCGATGGCTACCGCCTGCTGGCCCACTTCGAGGACGGCCGGGTCCGCTTGATCACCCGCAACGGCAAGGACTGGAGCGACCGCTTCCCGGCGCTGACCGGCGCCCTGAACGCCCTGAAGATCGACAACGCGGTGCTCGACGGCGAGGTGGTGGCGTTGATGGACGACGGCGTCAGCAGCTTCCGGGCGCTGCAGGAAGCGCTCAGCGAGGGCGACACCGACGCCCTGGTCTATCAGGTGTTCGATCTGCCGGCCCTGAACGGCCAGGACCTGTCCGAGGTGCCCAACCGGGAACGCAAGGCCACCCTGCGCGCCTTGCTGGAAGGGGCCGGCGCCGACGCGCAAGGAACCGTGCGCTACACCGACCACCTGGAAAAGGGCGGTGAGGCGTTGCTGGAGCGGCTCTGTCGCATGGGGCTGGAGGGCCTGATCGCCAAGCGCGCCGACGGCGTCTACCGGCAGAAGCGCAGCAAGGACTGGCTGAAGGTGAAGTGCGCCCGTTACGAGGAATTCGTGGTCGGGGGCTTCACCGATCCCGGCGGCAGCCGCAGCGGCTTCGGCTCGCTGCTGCTGGGGGCGCACGACCAGGACGGCAAGCTGGTGTATGCCGGCCGGGTCGGTACCGGCTTCAACCAGCGTCAACTGGCGTCGATGCACCGGGAACTGCGCGCCCTGGAAACCCGGAGCTCCCCGTTCCACGGGCCGCCGCGCGGCGCCAAGGGCACCCACTGGGTGACACCGCGTCTGGTGGTGGAGGTGGAATACACCGAGCGCACCCGCGACGGGCTGTTGCGTCACCCGGCTTTTCGTGGGCGCCGCGAGGACAAGAGCGCGGACGAGGTGCACTGGGACGATCCGGAGCGTGATCCGGACACCGCGCCCGCCGGCGCCGCCGCCGGTTCTTCGCCGCGCCGCGACGAAGCCTGGGTGGCCGGGGTGCGCATCACCCATCCGGACCGGGTGCTGTACCCGGAGCAGGGGCTCACCAAGGTGGCGCTGGCCCGCTACTACGAGGCCCAGGCCGAGCGCATTCTGCCGGAGCTGGAGCGGCGCCCCCTGGCGTTGCTGCGCTGCCCCCAGGGGCTCGACACCGAGTGCTTTTTCCAGCGTCACCCGCGCCGCCCGATCCCCGACAGCCTGCCCCGGGTGCGTCTGCGCGAAAGCGACGGCGGGGCCGAGTACGTGTACGTGGAAACCGCCGCCCATCTGGTGGCGCTGGTCCAGGCCGGCGTCATGGAACTGCACCCCTGGGGCAGCCGGGTGGACCGGGTGGAGACGCCCGACCGGCTGGTGTTCGATCTGGACCCGGGCCCGGATGTGCCCTGGCGGGAACTGGTCAGGCAGGCACGCGCCCTGGGCGACACCCTGGAGGGCCTGGGCCTGACGCCGTTCGTGCGCACCACCGGCGGCAAGGGCCTGCATCTGGTGGTGCCGCTGCGGCGCGGCACCGGCTGGGACGATGCCAAGGCGTTCGCCCGGGCGGTCTGCGAGCGCCGCGCCGGGCAGGACCCGGACCGGCTCACCGTCAATATGAGCAAGGCCCGCCGGCAGGGGCGCGTGTTTCTTGATTACCTGCGTAACGGTCGCGGTAACACCGCGGTGGCGTCCTATTCCGTGCGGGCCCGGCCGGGGGCCCCGGTGGCGGTGCCCCTGCGCTGGGAGGAACTGGCCACGGTGGGCCGCGCCAATCGTTATGACGTGGACAATCTGAAACGGCGTCTGGCGGCCTTGAAGGATGACCCCTGGGCGGATTTCGACCGTTGCCGGCGCGGCCTGACGCGCGCCATGAAGCGCGAGCTGGCGTTGGATTGAGGCTGGAATAAGGGAGGGCCCATGGCGACCCGAGCGGATTGGTGGCTGGAGCCCGGCAGTGAACACTGCCGCTTCTGCGAGCACCATTTTCATTACGAAGCCGGCTATTTCTGCGTGCATTGCGACCAACCGGTATGCCCGGTCTGTGTCCGCTTCGAGGCGGTGGAGGACCGGGTGGTCTGTCCGGATTGCGGCGAGGCGGCGCCATGAGCGCGCGGGCGATCTGGAAGGGCGTGCTGGTGGCCGGCAAGGAACGGGTGCCGGTCAAACTTTACTCGGCGGTGGCGGATCGGAGCGTGCATTTTCGTCTGCTGCATCGCACCGACAAGGCCCCGGTGCGCCAGGTGCTGGTCAATCCGGGAACCGGCAAGCCGGTGCCCTACGCGGACAGCCTGCGTGCCTGGCAGGCGGACGACGGCCGCCGGGTGCTGCTCACCGACGACGATCTGGCCACCGTGAATCCGGACAAAAGCCGGGATATCGAGCTGCTGAGCGCGCTGCCCCTTGGCGCCATCGACCACCGCTGGTACGACCGGCCCTATTACCTGGGGCCGGACGGCGACGACCGGAGCGACCTGGACGCGCTGGCGACGGCCCTGGAACGGGACAATCGGGAGGGCCTGGCCCGCTGGGTGATGCGCGACAAGGAGTACCTGGGCGCGTTGCGCGTGCACGAAGGGCACCCGATGCTGGTGACCCTGCGGCACCGCGAGCAGGTGGTCAGCCAGACGGCGCTGTCCGCCCCCGGTGGCGCCGCCCTGGACCGCCGCGAACTGGACATGTCGAAGCAACTGATCGGCATGCTGGAGACCCATTTCGACCCCGGTGAATACCAGGACGAATACCGGCAACGGGTGATGGATCTGATCGACACCAAGCGGCGCGGCGGCAAGGTGCGCAAGGCGCCGCCCAAGCGGCGGCGTGCCTCCAGCGACCTGACGCGGGCCCTGGAGGCCAGTCTGAAGCAGCGGTAAGGCAAACCGCCGACGGCAAGGAGCCTGGTATGGCGAAAAAGAAACGCGGCGGGCCCGCCGGCCCGCGTCCGTTCTGGTCCGGCACCCTGGCCTTTGGTCTGGTCAGCCTGCCGGTGGGGTTGTTTCCGGCGCACCGCTCCAAGCCGGTGTCTTTGCACATGGTCGACGCAAAGGGCACCCGTCTGGCGCGCCGCTATGTGTGTTCCAAGGACGGCAAGCCGCTGGAATGGGATCAGTTGATTCGCGGTTATCCGGTGGAGAAGGACCGGTTCGTCACGGTCACCGACAAGGAGCTGGATGCGCTGGCGCCGGAGAAGTCCCAGGAAATCGATCTCAAGCGCTTCGTGCCGGTGGAGGAACTGGACCCCATGCGCTTCGAGCGCGCCTATTTTCTGACGCCGGAAAAAGGCGCCACCAAGGCCTACCGGTTGCTGGCCCGGGCCATGGAGACCACCGGCCGCGCCGGCGTCGCCACCTTCGTCATGCGTGGCAAGGAATACCTGGTGGCGCTGCTCAGCCAGGGCGGCATCCTGCGCGCCGAAACCCTGCGCTTCGAGGACGAACTGCGCACCCCCGCGGATGTGGGGCTGGGCGATCCCGGGTCCCCGGCCACGGCGGCGGTCAAGCGGTTCCAGAGCGCGCTGAAGCCGCTGCGCGCCGAACGCCTGGACGAGGCCGCCCTGGAAGACCGGGAAAGCCAGCGTCTGATCAAACTGGCGCGGCGCAAGCTGAAGGCCGGCGAGGATGTGCTGGGCAAGAAGCGCAAGCGTGGCGCCCGCAAAACCGGCTCCGGTGCGTCGTCCTCGCCGCCGGATTTGCTGGAAACGCTGAAGCGCAGTCTCAAGGAAGGGCTGGAACCCCAGGAGCCGGCGCCCGGGAAAAAATCAGCGAGCAAGAAAACGGCGAGCAAGAAAACGGCGCGAAAAAAGACCGCGCGCGGGAAAACCGCGGGCAAGGAAGCGGCGCTCAGCGAGGAATCCCGGGAGGCGTTGTACCGGCGCGCGCAGGCCCGGGATCTGCCGGGGCGCAGCCGCATGAGCAAGCAGGAACTGGTGGACGCCTTATCCGAGTAGGGTCGGGGGACAAAATAAAAGCCGGGCGGCTTGGCGCCGCCCGGCTCGCTTGACGGTGGCGGGACCGGATCCGATCCCGCCGGCGGGCTCAGTATTTGCCCAGCCAGTCGTCCGCCTGACGCTCGGCGTCTTCGCGGGTGGAGCCGTAACGCTCCTGGATCTTGCCCACCAGCTTGTCCTTGCGTCCTTCGATCTGCTGGAGATCGTCGTCGGTGAGCTTGCCCCAGTTTTTCTTGGCGTCGCCCATCATCTGTTTCCACTTGCCTTTCAAGGTATCGCTGTTCATTGCTGACTCCATGCTTAACGGCGAATTGGAGTCCCCAGTATGCGCGGGTTCGCCGTTTTTCGAAGCCATGAGCTGCCACATTTAGCGTTCTTTTAAGAAGTTTACACTCGTTCCGTTTTCCGGCGGCGCCGGGCACGGACTTGCCGGACGCGGGCCCGCGCCCCATCATGGGCGCCTTTCACGGCGAGGACACAACCATGGCGGCGGTACTGGCGGGCGGTGTGATCATGATCTGGCTGGCATTGAGCGGCGCGCGGGCGCTGCTGGCGGCGGGGTCCGTCACGCTGCACCGGAATGCCGCGGTGATCGCGCCGCTGCTGCTGGCGGCCCTGGAGACGCCCCTGTTCCTGCTGGCGGTGCCCGCCGGCGACCTGCTGCCGGAGGCGCAGCGCTGGCCGGTGGCCTGGGCCCTGGTGGCCCTGGCCTGGCTGATCAACGGCGCGGTGGCCGCCCGGCTTGGGTTCAGAACGTAGACCAGCCGGTGAACTCCATCACCCGGTACAGGGCCTTGCGCCACGCCGAATCGTCCTGATAGGCCGCGTAGGGCAGGCTGAACAGGCGGCCGTCCGTATTGCTCCAGCGCCGTTCGAACAGGGCGCGGGCGGCGGCCAGAGCCGGGTGGTCGGCGGCGGCGCGCAGCGCCACGCTGGTTTCCAGATTGAGATTGTCCAGGTTACGCCGGGTGTAGTTGGCGGAGCCGGCGATCAGCAGCGGCCGCCGGCCGTCGCGCAGCAGCATCTTGGTGTGGCATTGCTCGCCGTGGGTGGCGCACCAGCGCACCGCCACGCCTTCGGCGTGCAATTCCGACGCCACCTGGCGATTGGGCACGCCGTTTTTTTCGCGGCCGAAGGCGTCCTTGTTCGGGTCCAGCAGCAGCCGCACCGTCACCCCCCGTTGCCGGGCCCGGGCCAGGGCGTCCACCAGCGGCCGATGGGACAGATAGAACACCCCCACGTCCAGCCGGTCGCCTTTTTCCGCCTCGTCCACCGCCGCCAGCAGGGCGTCGCGGATGGCGCCTTCGGTCAGCACCCGCAGGGTCGCCTCGGCGCTGTCCGCCGCGCCGGCCGCCGGCGGGGTGGGCCAGTTGTCCCCCAGCCGGGCGCCGGAAAAGGCCGCCACCGCCAGCTCCGATTGCAGCAGGTCCAGCGCCGCCGCGCCGCTGAAGCGCAGCGCGATGTTGGAGTGGGCGCTGCTGGCGTCGTGGGCGTTGGCGGAGGTGACCAGGCCGGTCCAGCGGTCGCCTTCGTCCACCACCAGGGTTTTGCGGTGGTTGGCCTTGAAGTTGATCAACGACAGATAGGTGCGCAGGGTGACCTTGCCGTCGCCGGTGGGATTGGGCAGCCAACCGCCGTCGGTGTCGTTGCCGAACCACTGGCAGCACAGCCGCCATAATCCGGACCACACCGGATTGGAATCGCGCAGCCGGGTCAGATCGGTGAACACCACTTCCACGCCGGCGTCGCGCAGCCGCTGCAGTTGCGGCGCCTCCACGCCGCCATAGAGGGTGTTGAACGGATCGGTGATCAGCACCGCGCGCACGTGGGGACGCTGCCGCTTGCGCGTCACCAGGGCCTCGGTGAGCTGTTCGCTCAGTGGCCTCAGGTTGCCGGTGGTGGCGCCGGCCATGTCGTTGTAGAGGAACATGTCCACCACGATCAGCCGGTCCGCCTGACCGATCAGCCGGAAGAATTCGTCGAAGATCGCCTGCTGGTGATGGCGCTCCGGATCGTCGCCGGCGCCTTCGTTCACCCAGGTGTCGTCGGCCAGCAACGCCACGTCCTCCGCCGCCCGCGCCGGCCAGGCCCGGCCCACGTCCTCCGGCAGCGGTTTATAGCGATGGTAAAGGGCGGTGAGCAACCAGGCGGAGAGCAGAAGCAGGCACATAAGACGCAGGGGGCGGGACTGACGTTTGGGCATGGATATCGGCGGTCGGCAACGGGATCGAGTGTTCAGGATACAGGATGCAAAGTCAGGGCGTGGAGTCGGGCGAGTTGAAAGTCGAAAGTTGAAACGCGGGCCGGGCCGGCACCCACCGTTGCCGGCCACGACCTTTCAACTTTTAACTTGTCACTTTCAACTATTTCTCGGGCAACGCGTAGGTAATGACGTAATCCCCGCTGGGCGTTTCCATGAAATGGTGCCCGGTGGCGACGATCATCAAATACTGACGGCCGTCCGCCTCGTAGACCAGCGGGTTGGCCTGGCCACCGGCGGGCAGCACGTCCTGCCAGACCGTTTCGCCGGTGTCGATGTCGATGGCGCGGATCAGGCCGTCGGTGGCGGCGGCGATAAAGATCAGGCCGCCGGCGGTGACCACGGCGCCGCCGTTATTGGGGGTGCCGATGGTGAACGGCAGGCCGCTGCGAATGCCCCAGGGGCCGTTGGCGCGGGCGGTACCGAAGGGCCGGTCCCACAGGGTGTCGCCGGTTTTCACGTCCACCGCGCGGATGCCGCCATAAGGCGGCTGCTTGCAAAGCAGGCCGGTCCATTTGACGCGCCAGCCGGCGTTCACGTCGATGGCGTAGGGGGTGCCCGCCTGCGGGTCGCCCTGGCCCTCGGCGCCGCCGTGGTCGCGGCCTTCCATTTCCTCGCGGGGTACCCAGCCGTATTGATCGGCTTTCTCCCGGGGCACCAGCCGGTTGTAGTTGGGAGTGATGTTGTAGTTGGCGATCATTACGCCCCGGCTTGGGTCCAGGGCCACGCTGCCCCAGTCGGAGCCGCCGTTGTAGCCGGTGAATTCGATCCAGGGCTGGTCGGCGTTGGGCGGCGTGTACATGCCCCGGTAGTCCGCCCGGCGGTATTGAATGCGGCAGTACATCTGGTCGAAGGGCGTCATGCCCCACATATCGTGGGCGGTCAGGCGCGGTTGCTGCAGCGTGTGGTACAGCGAGTAGGGTTGCGTGGGGCTGCGCTGTTCCGGCTCGGCGCCGCCCTGGGGCACCGGGCGTTCTTCGATGCCCACCAAAGGCTCGCCGGTGCGGCGGTTGAACACATAGACATCGCCCTGCTTGGTGGGCAGCAGAATAGCGGGCACCGGGCCGTCATCGGTGGGGAAATCCAGCAGGGTGGGCTGGGAACCCAGGTCGTAATCCCACACGTCCTTGTGCGTGGTCTGAAAGTGCCAGGCCGGCTTGCCGGTGGTCACATCGATGGCCACCAGGGAGGTGGCCCATTCGTTCTCCGCTTCGCTGCGCGGCGTGCTCCAGTAATCGGCGGCGGAATTGCCCATGGGCAGATAGACCAGGCCCAGCTGGTTGTCGCCCACCGCCGTGGTCCACATATTCGGCGAACCGCGGGTATAGATGGCGTCGCCGGTGAGTGGCTCGCTTTGCTCCGGGCGGCCCGGGTCCCAGGCCCACTTCAGTTCGCCGGTAACCGCGTCGAACGCCTTGATCACCCCGGAGGGCGCGTCCCGGCGCTGGCCGTCCAGCACCTGATGGCCGGTGACCACGGTGTCGCGCACGATCACCGGCGCCGAGTTGATGGACACATAACCCGGCGGGGTTTCGCCCATGTTTTTCTTGATGTCCACTTCGCCGTGGTCGCCAAAGCCGGCGCAGGGTTCGCCGGTGTCCGCGTCCAGCGCCAGGATGCGGCCGTCCAGGGTGCCGGAGAAGATGCGCGCGCGGCAGCCGTCGGCGGCGGCGATTTCCGTGTCGTCGCCGTTGGTCACCGGGGCCGCCACTTCGGTGGGGGCCGGCCCGGTGTCGCCCGGCACCGGCTCGTCGCCGGCTTCGTCGTTGTCGCTGGTGGCCCGGCTGGCCTTCTCTTCGCCGCGCTCGCGGGCGCCGGCCGGCACCTCGTAGTAGGTCACGCCCCGGCAGGCGGCGGTATAGGGCACGGCCTTGCGGGACACCTGAGGGTCGTAGCGCCAGTTCTCGGCGCCGCTGGCGGCGTCCAGGGAAATCACGATATTCCGTGACGTACAAAGGAACACGTCGTCGCCCACCTTCAGGGGCGTGGTCTCGGCGCCCCAGCGCTCCTCGAGCAGGTCGCCGGTGCGATAGGTCCAGGCCCGCTCCAGCCGCGCCACGTTGTCGCGGTTGATCTGGTCCAGGGCGGAATAGCGTTGGGCGCTGTGGCCACCGCCGTAGGCCGGCCAGTCGCCCCGGGCCGGGTTGTCGGCGGTCTGCGCCTGGCCCACGTTGGTGCCCAGGGCGGCGCTGTCCGGGCCCGGTACCGGGTTCGGGTGGGTGCTGCCGAAGGGCACAAAGATCAGGCCGAAGCCGATCAGCACCGCCACCACCAGCAGCCCGGCCACGCCATAGCTGGCGCCCCGGGCGAAGCCGTCCCGCACCCGTGGCGCCACCAGGGCGACCAGCACCGCCAGGCCGATGATCACGTCCATGCGCGGAATCCAGCCCCAGATGTTGGTGCCGGCCTCCCACAGGGTCCACAGCACCGTGCCCAGAAAGACCAGCGCGTAGAGGGCCACGCCGGCGCGCCGGGCGGCGACCAGCAGCGCGCCGGACAACACCAGGCCGAGGCCGGCGATCAGGTAGTACCAGCTGCCGCCCAGCGACGCCAGCCAGGCGCCTCCGGCCAGGTAGGCCAGGCCGAACAGGGCGACCAACAGGCCGATCAGAATCAGGGGCAAGTCCCGTTTGCGAGGGGTTTCAGCCATCGGGGTTCTCCTTCCGTGCTTGGTTGCGGGCATCCTTTGCGAGCCACTGTAACCAGGAAAGAGAGTCAACACCTTATACGCTTTTGTGGGGTTCCCGGTTTTTTACCCCTTTTTAAATTTGCCGGTAACAGAACGGTAACGGGGGTAACGGGGCAACAACGATTGCGCAATAGTGTTCGTATGCGCCGCCATCGACACTGGAAGCCTGCCGGGCCATCGGCCCGAAATCAGGAGCCATAACAATGAAAACAATGACCACGGCCGCCCTGCTGGCGGCCTTGTTGGCGCTGACCGCCTGTGGTGGCGGTGGCGGTTCTTCCAGTGGTGGTGGTGGCGGCGGTGGTGGCGGCGGCACTCCCAATCCCTCCGAGCCCGAACCCCAGCCCACCGCCGGCGAAGGCCGCGTGCAGGTGCTGTCCAACCGCGCCGACCTGATCAGCGGTGGCGACGCCTTGATCCGCGTGGAAGCGGACGATCCGGCCAATCTGCGCGGCGCGCGCCTGCTGGTGGACGGCGAGCCCGCCCGGGCGGATCTGGTGGCGGACGGGGAGGGCGCCCTCAAGGGGCTGGTCAGTGGTCTCGCCCTGGGCGAGAACCGGCTGCGGGTGGTGCTGGCCGACGACACCGTGCTCGACCGCACCGTGATCAATCACCCCAACGGCGGCCCGGTGTTTTCCGGCCCGCAGATTCAACCCTGGCGCTGTACCAATGAGGCGGCGGTGGACGCGCAGTGCAATCAGCCGGCGGAATACCGCTTCAAGTACGTGCCCGCCGACCGTCTGCAAGCGCTGATCACCGGCTTCGACCCGATGAACCCGGGTCTGCCCGCCAGCTTCCTGGAGTACGATCCGGATCAGCCGCCGCCGGCCGGCGACATCGCCACGGTGACCACCGACGACGGCGTGCAAGTGCCGTTCATCGTGCGCGTGGAAACCGGCGTGCAGAACCGCGACCGCTACCAGATCATGACCCTTTACCGGCCCGGTGAGCCGTGGACCGCCACCGCGCCCCAGGATCAGTGGAACGGCAAGCTGCTGATTCACCACGGCGGCAACGTGGGCGTGAGTTTCGCCATGGGCGATCCGCCCAATGGCGACATCGCCGGCACCGCTCCGGACGGCGCCGAGCTGCTGCTCGGCGACAGCATCAGCGTGGCCCTGGGACGCGGCTTCATGACCCTGTCCACCGCCCAGGCCAATCTCGGGCACAACGTCAATCTGGTCACCGCCGCCGAATCCCTGATGATGGCCAAGGAGCGCATCGTCGAGCAGTACGGGGAACTGCGCTACACCATCGGCACCGGCTGTTCCGGCGGCGCCATCGCCCAGCAGCACATCGCCAACGCCTACCCGGGCATCTACCAGGGGCTGATCGTGCAGTGTTCCTACCCGGACGTGTGGACCACCGCCACCCAGTTCGCCGACTACAACCTGCTCAGCCGCTATTTCGGCAACCAGATTCCGGAAGGGCCCGAGGACTTCGTCTCGGTGGTCAGCCGGCTGCTCGGCTCCGGGGTGATCCCGGTGGCCCAGTGGTCCGCGTTCTACGGGCACTTGCCGCTCAATCCGGTGGTGTCCGATCTGGCGTTCTTCCCGTCCGCCTACCCGGACCAGAGCGACTGCCCGGGGCTGGAGGAGGGCATCACCGTTTACGACAAGGAGAGCGCCCCGGACGGCCTGCGCTGCGGCCTGCTGGATTACATGAAGAACCAGTTCGGCACCCGCCCGCCGGAAGTGTGGAGCCCCAACGAATCGCTCTTGTCTCGGGGCTTCACCGGTATTCCGCTGGACAATACCGGCGTGCAGTACGGGCTGCGCGCCTTGCAGCAGGGGCTGATCAGCGGCGACCAGTTCATCAATCTGAACCGGGACATCGGTGGCCTGGACGTGGACATCGACCCGCAGCCGGCGCGCACCGTGGCCGACCCGAAAACCCTGGAAAACGCCTACCGCACCGGCGCCATCAACACCGCCGAGCACCTGGGCGATGTGCCGATCATCGACCTGCGCGGGCCGGACCCGGGCCTGGCCCACGACGCCTACCATTCCTGGCAGATGCGCGCCCGGCTGGAGGCGGCCCGGGGCCACGCCGACAACCAGGTGATCTGGTACGGCGCCGTGCCGCTGGCCGGCGACACCGTCTACACCACCGAGGCGCTGCTGGTCATGGACCGCTGGCTGACCGACATCGAAGCGGACGACGGCGAGGCCCCGCTGGCCGACAAGGTGGTGGCGCACAAACCGATCCAGGCCCGCGACCGCTGCCTGTCGGTGTCGTCGCTGCTGGGCGCGGACGGGCCCATCGTGCCGTTCACCGGCAACCTGCTGTACCCGGATCCGATTCTCCCCGGCCTGGACCCGGGCCTGCTGCCGCCGCCCTCGGAACTGGGCGTGGTGGTGGACGCGGTCACCGGCCAGCTGTGCGGACTGGACGTGGACGGGCTGGTGGACACGGTGGGCGGGTCCCTGGGCCTGGACGGCCTGCTGGGCCCGATTCTCAACCCGCTGCTGGGGCTGGCGGACCCGCTGCTGGCGCTCACCGATCCGGTGGTGGACCTGCAGCAACTGCTGGTGCAGACCCGCTTCGGCACGCCGCGCACGGTGGCCGGTGACGACGTCACCACCCTGACCAACAAGTGTGCCCTGCGGCCGGTGGACCCGGCGGATTACCCGGTGAACCCCCTGACCGGCGTGCTCAGCTCCGAGGCGTTCGCGGCGCGGGTCGCCGAGGTCTTCCCGGACGGGGTTTGCGATTACGATCAGCCGCCGGTGGGCCGGGTGCCGACCCTGACCTGGCTGCGCTACGGCGACGCCGACCGGGTGATCAGCGGTGGCGAACCCATGGACGACGCCGGCGCCGGGGACTCCCGAGGCGGCTGGGCCGCCCCGGCGTTTCAGGTAGGAATGTAAAGCCTGGCGCGGCTGAAGCCGCTCCTACGGCACGCTGTGTAGGAGCGACTTCAGTCGCGATCAGCGGTACTCGTCGAAGCCGTGGTCGTCCTGGAACGTCAGCGGCTGCTCCCAGCCCGGCAGACGAATGGCCTTGTCGGTGACGGTCAGATCGTCGCCGTTCAGTACGCCATCGTTGAAGTGATACTCCGGCACCACCTGGCCGGCCAGGGCGCGGCGGTCGTAGTCCGCCGCCGCCTGGCGGGTGGCGGCGCTGCGGTCGCGCCAGGCGTCCAGGGTCCGGTCGCCGTGGCGGCGGGCCAGCAGGTCGGTGGTGCGCTCCGGCGACAGCACCACGGCGGTGGCGTTGTTGCCGCCGAACCCCTTGGAGTTGAGCAGCGCCGCCGAGGGCCGCAGTTGGCGGTGTTCGCGGGCCAGGGAAAGGCGGTCCGCGTACAGGTCGTCGGCGAAGCGGTCCACGGTGGCGATGCCCGGCAGCAGGCCGTCGCTGAAGGTGCCCAGGGTGGCCGCCAGCTGGTCGCCGCCGGCGCTGCCCAGGGAGTGGCCCACATAGGCCTTGATCGCCGCCACCGGCCAGTCGCGGATGCCGAAGGCTTCCGCCACCTGGTTGATCACGTGGGATTCGGTGACCCGGTTTTGCGGCGTGCCGGTGCCGTGGGCGTGCACCAGGGTGTCGTGGCGCAGGGCGTCCTCGCCGATCAGCTGGCGTACCAGATGGGCGCTGCGCGCGAGGGTCAGGTAGTTGCCGATGCCCGGTGAGGAGATCGACTTCTTGGCGCCGTCGGCGTGCACGAACACGTCCGGCACGGCGCCGAGAATATCCGCGCCCAGTTCCAGGGCCAGTTCATCGTCCATCAGCACCGCGAACTGGGCGGACTCCGCCATGGTGAAGCCGCAGTTGTCGCCGAACGGCCGGCAGGCGCGGCGCAGATCCGGCCGGTCGGCGCCGTCCAGCGCCGCCAGGGCCTCGTCCTCGGCCAGCGCGCCCATGGCGCGATAACCTTCCATCACCTCCGGGACCAGCGGCGCTTCGCTGGTCCCGACCACCACCAGCCGGGCGCGCCCGGCGCGAATGGCGTGCACCGCGCGCTCCAGGTTATAGAGGAAGGTGGCGCAGGCGCCCAGCAGGCCGCCGGTGCCGCCGGCGCTGCGCAGCACATAGGCATTGATGAAGTCGGCGGTCATTTCGCCGAGCCCCAGCGGGCATTGTTTGGACGTGGTGCGCTGGCCCAGGGCCGGGGCGCGCATCATGCCGCCGAGCCCGGCGTCGTCCAGCTGCGCCATGGCGTTGGAGGCGAACACCGCCACCTGATCCGGGGCCAGCCGGCCGCGCAGTTGTTCCCAGGGAATACCGAGCATGCCGAAGGCATCGCTGACGCCATAGATCGCCATCTGCAGGGCCCGGGGGTGGTTGCGCGACGCGTACAGGGCGCCCGGGTCGAAGCCGTCCGGCAACTGGCCGGCGGCGCTGACCCGGCGGGCGATGGGCGTGGGCACGCGCAGGCCGGCGCCGGCGGGCACGGTCACCCGGCTGCGCTGGCGGTTGATGGCCTCCACCCGCCAGCCTTCCGGCAGCGGCTCGGGCAGATCCAGGTTGCGCATTTCCAGGGTCACCGGCCCGTCGCTGTGGCCGTTCACCGCCAGATTCAGGCGGCGGTCCGCCGGCAGGCCGCGGATCAGGGTGCCGTTGAGCAGCGCGTCCCGCCCGGTGGTGCCGGTCAGCGCCGCCAGGGCCCCCAGGGTGCTGTCCTGCCGGGCCGGTTCCAGGGCATCGAACACCAAACGGCGAAAGCCATGATGCAGGGACGTGCGGCCGGCGGCATTGATGCCACCCATGGCGGTAATGACGGGCAGGGCGGACATAGAACTCCCCAGAATGTGACTGAGCGGTCGATTCTAGGCGTCCGCGGGACGTTTGCGTATTGGTCAGAGGGGTTGATGTTGCAACCGGATATTACCGCGCCCTCAGATCAGCTCCACCGCCACCGCCGTGGCTTCGCCGCCACCGATGCACAGGCTGGCCACGCCGCGCCGGCCGCCGGTGCGCTTCAAGGCGTGGATCAGGGTCAGGATAATGCGCGATCCGGTGGAGCCGATGGGGTGCCCCAGGGCGCAGGCGCCGCCGTGGATATTGAGCTTGTCATGGGGAATGCCCAGATCGAGCATCGGCATCATCGCCACCATGGCGAAGGCCTCGTTGATCTCGAACAGATCCACGTCGTCCACGCTCCAGCCCACTTTTTTCAGCAGTTTTTCGGTGGCGCCGATGGGGGCCACGGTGAACTCGCTGGGGTGACGGCTGTTGGTGGCATGGCCGAGCATCCGCGCCAGCGGTTTCAGGCCGCGCTGTTCGGCCACGCTTTCGCGAGCCAGCACCAGCGCCGAGGCGCCGTCGGAGATGGAACTGGCGTTGGCGGCGGTGACCGTGCCGTCCTTCTTGAAGGCCGGCTTCAGCCCGGGAATTTTGTCGATGTTGGCGTTGCCCGGCTGTTCATCGGTGTCGACCACGGTTTCACCTTTGCGCGTTTGCACCGTCACCGGCACGATCTCGTCGGCGAACCAGCCGTTGGCGATGGCCGCCTGGGCACGCTTCAGGGATTCAATGGCGAAGGCGTCCATCTGCTCGCGGCTGATGCCGCGCTGGTCCGCCACGTCCTGGGCGAAGGCGCCCATCAGACGGCCGGTTTCCGCGTCCTCCAGACCGTCCAGGAACATATGATCGAACACCTGCCCGTGGCCCATGCGGTAACCGGCGCGGGCTTTGTCCAGCACGTAGGGCGCGTTGCTCATGGACTCCATGCCGCCGCTGACCACGATGTCGTGGCTGCCTGCCTTGATCATGTCATGACAAAACATGGTGGCGCGCATGCCGGAGCCGCACAGCTTGTTGATGGTGGTGGCGCCGGTGCCGTCGGGCAGACCGGCCAGACGCATGGCCTGGCGGGCCGGGCCTTGCTTCAGGCCGGCGGGCAGCACGCAGCCCATCACCACGTCCTCGATATCGGCGGCTTGCAGGCCGGCCCGGGCCACCGCCTCGCGGATGCTGGCGGCGCCCAGCTGCGGCGCGCTCATCGGCGCCAGCGCACCCTGGAAGCCGCCCATGGCGGTGCGCGCCCCGTTGACGATAACGACGGATTCGTTGGCCATGTCATTTCTCCGCGATCACAAAATAGATGATGAAAAAACGCGGCCATTCTACTTGAGATACCCGGTCGGGTCCCCATGTGGGTTTTTGAATACATACCCGCGAATTTATGGAAAAAGCAATCATTCTCAACAAGGGGTCAAATCGCGTAAAACGTACCGCTTACAGGGGCCTGGCCTCAGTGGTTCGCGGTTAAGCTGCTTGTTATGATGCTGCCTAAATTCGCAGTCCGAATGCTAAATTCGACCAACCGTCAGGGGAATTGACCATGGCTTTTGAACTTCCGCCGCTTCCGTATGAGAAAGACGCTCTCGAACCGCACATCTCCGCGGAGACCCTCGAGTACCACCACGGCAAGCACCACAACGCCTACGTCACCAAGCTCAACGACATGATCAAGGGCACCGATGACGAAGGGAAATCCCTGGAAGAGATCATCAAGAGCGCCAAGGGCGGTCTGTTCAACCAGGCGGCCCAGGTCTGGAACCACACCTTCTACTGGAACAGCCTGAGCCCGAACGGCGGTGGCGAGCCCACCGGCGCCCTGGCCGACGCCATCAACAAGAAGTTCGGTTCCTTCGACAAGTTCAAGGAAGAGTTCGAAGCCAAGGGTGCCGGCAACTTCGGCTCCGGCTGGACCTGGCTGGTGAAAACCTCCGATGGCGGCGTGGACATCGTCAACACCGACGACGCGGACACCCCGATCGCCCACGACAACGGCCAGACCCCGCTGATGACCGTGGACGTGTGGGAACACGCCTACTACATCGACTACCGCAATGCCCGTCCCAAGTACCTGTCTTCCATCTGGAACCTGATCAACTGGGACTTCGCGGCCAAGAACTTCGGGTAAAGAAGTACCGAACACCTTCCATCGCCGCATCCGCGGCCGCCGTTGGCGGCCGCCCTTCGGGGCGCCGCCGGGGGCCCGCTCTCCGCGTTGCGGTCTCTTGACGTAGCGCTGCTACGCCTGCGAGCCCGCGCCTTGAGAGCGAACCCCCGGCGACGCCGGAAGCGGCGCTGGAAGGCGCCCGGCACTTCCAGCTATAAGTAACCGTTTTTAACAACAACCCTTTGTTCTCTCCCTCCTTCTCCTTGAGCGGAAAGGTTGCGACGGGCGGGGTGGAACTTTCCTCTGTCTTTACCGCACCAAGCCCCCACCACCGTGCGCCGATCCCGGCGGGCGGGTAACATGCGTGTTTTCTCACTTCGCACAGGAATTCGCCAATGACCCAAGAGCGTGACGTGAAACTGGGTGATATCGACGACGTGAACGTGGACGAACCCCGGCGCCGGCCCGCCGGTGAGGACCGTCCGGCCCGCGGCGGCGGTGGTGGCGGTACCGGTGGTAATGGCGGAGGCCGGGGCGGCAACGGCGGTGGGCGGGGTGAACGCCCGGCGCCGCGCCGGGCGCCGCCGCCGCGCCGCGACGAAGGCGGTGGCTCCGGCGGCTGGATCATTCTGACGCTGGTGCTGGCCGTGGCGCTGGCGGTAGCGTGCACTTACTTTTACCGCGAGATCAGCAGCCTTCAGGGGCAGATGGAAAGCCGCATGGGCCTGTCCTCCGAGCAGTTGGAGAACCTGCAGGCCCGGCTCTCCGCCACCGACGAATCCCTGGACCAGTCCTCCGGCAAGCTGCGCGGCACCCTCAGCGAACACAGCAAGGCCATCGACACCAACAGCGCCGAGATCCGCAAGCTCTGGGACGTGAGCAACAAGCGCAACAAGGATTGGATCGAGGAAAACCAGAAGAACCTGGCCAGCGTGCAGAAAAGCCTCAAGGACAACGAAAGCGCCACCGCCGCCCTGAAGAAAACCGTGGACGGCTACGACCAGAGCATCAAGCAGGCCCGCGACCAGATCGCCGACCTGCAGAAGAAGGTGGACAGCGCGGTGAAGGCGGTCAACGACGCCAACGGCCAGTGGCGCACCCAGATCAGCCAGCTGGAAACCCAGGTGGACGTGGTGGTCGATACCGTCAAACAGCTGGAACAGCAGAACCAGGCCCAGAAACAGGCCCTGGCCAAACTGCAGGGCAACCAGGCCAGCGCCGACCAGCTCAACCAGCGCCTCTCCAACATCGAGGACGCCATCAAGGCCTTCGATCAGTACCGGCTGCAGGTCAACAACCGGCTGGACCGCATCGAGCAGTAAAACCCGTGCTTCGCTCAGCCTTGCTCATACCTGCTCAGCCCTTCAGGGGGCTGAGCGGCTATTTCCAGGGCGCGCCCGCATCCAGATGCCGAGCCAGTTCCATGGCGTCGTGGAGGACCCGGCCGACCAGAATGCGCTCCGCCTCGACACGGTAGATCACAAAGTGGCGGGGGCGCCGCACCATACCCGTATCGGTGCGCGCCCGCTCGCGACTCAGGTGAAGGTGCCAGGAGCGGACGCCAGGGCCCAGTTCGGGGCGCTCCACACTGCCGGGCCTCGCCGGTTGATGGGCAAGGTCTCGCAAGGCGGTAGCCAGCAGCGCCTGATAACGCAGACGGGCCGCTTCTCCAAACCGCTCATGCGTCCAGCCAAGAATGTCGCGGATATCGTCCTGCGCGGCGGCGGAGAGAACATAGCGCATGGTCAATCGCGGGTTCTTTCCCGAGCGGCGCTTTGTCCCAACTGGCCCAGGTAGTCGTCCAGACGGTCTTCGGCGACCTCCTGATAGCGCCCGGCCTCAATGTCGGACCACCCTCGGGCGGCGGCGTCCTTGAGTAGCTGCAGCCTGGCCGCCTCCTGCTGCTCGCGCAGTTCGATCATGCGCAGGCCTTCCCTCAATACCTCGCTGGCATTCTGATACCGGCCCGACCGGACCAGTGTTTCCACCAACTCATGTTGATGATCACTGAGAACCACATTGCGCGTTGGCACGGTGGGCGCTCCGTAGTGGATGACGATTCCAAGGATAACGCTGTTGGCATAAACTGCCAATGGCGGGTCATGCCGGCACGGGCCGGCCCCACCAGTGGTATTCCCTCGGCCGGCTGCTACAATGGCGCGCCTGCGCCAGTGGTGGAATTGGTAGACACGTCAGGTTTAGGTCCTGATGCCGCAAGGTGTGGGGGTTCAAGTCCCTCCTGGCGCACCATCCTTTCTATGCCTGCCTTTCACAGCCAGACGCCGGGCCGTACCTCGTGATATCAGTCAAGGACCAGGCCCACTTCCGAGAGCAGGGTCGCGGCGCTGGCTTTCTGGTTGTCCGTGGCTTCCGCCGTCCAGGTGACGGTGATCCGTTTGGCGGCATTGTCGTCGCACCGGATACTTTCCACGCCCGGACCGGTCAGGGTGCGGCGCGCCTGATACTCGGCCGCGTCCTGACGCAGCCGATAGCGGGCAATCTTTCCCAGCGGTGTGAGCGGCAGTTCCGGCATGACGAAGACATGCTTCGGGCGTGCTGGCGGTTCAGCGATACGCTGGTTGACGAACTCCAGGATCTCCGTGTGGTCCCCCGTTGCGCCGGGCGGGGGCGCCACATAAAGAACGGGTAATTCTCCCGCATAGGCATCCGGCATGGCGATCGCCGCCGACTGGGCAACGAACGGATGTTGCATGGCCACTTCTTCGATCAAAAGCGGGTCGATATTGTGACCGCTACGAATGATGATTTCCTTGCTGCGGCCGACCAATCTAAGCTCGCCATCCGCCGTGACCTCTCCGATATCGCCGGTACTGATCCAGCCGTCCCGGGGCCCGGCCTGAAGGCCGTTGTTGGTGCGATAGCCCTGAAATACGTTTGGACCGGAAACGAACACTTCGCCCTGATCGCCAGGGCGGAAGCTTTCCCCGGGGCCGCCAATCGCCACGCTCATCATTGGAATGGGCCGCCCGCCAGTGGTGGGCACGAATCCGCCGGAGGTGTTCTGCGCGGTGGTGATGCCGGCGGTTTCCGTCTGGCCGTAGAGTTGGTAGACCGGACGTCCGCTGAGTTTTTCCACGTTCCTTTTCAATTCCTGGGCCAGAGGGGAGCCGCCCGTCACCAGGCCCCTGAGGGTGGTCAGCGTCGCCTCGCCGCGCGGACTGGACGCCATGGCCGAGAGCATCGTGGGTACGCCCCCCACGATGGTGGCCCGGGTCTCGTCGACCAGTGACCAGAAACGGGCGATGACCTCCGGGTTGCGCAGCCCCAGAGCGGTTGGAAACATTATGGTGGTCCCGGCGGTGAGGCCGGAAAGGAGTATGTCCACGGCGCCGCCCACATGGAATAGCGGCAGGCCGGAGAGAATACGGTCCGTGTCCCTCCATCCCAGCCCGCCGGCGGCCATGATGGCACCGGCGGCCAGATTGCGCTGCGTCAGCTCCGCGAGCTTGGGGGCGCCGGTGGTGCCGCCGGTGTGCACCAGGGCCGCGGGGGCGTGCGGATTGGCGGTGACCTGGTCATCGCCTTCGCCGTCCTTAAGCAACTCGCACCAGCCGGATACGCCGGAGCCCGGTTCGCCCACCGGCACCTCCACCAGGTCCACCTCCGCTTCCAGTTGTTCGATGGCCGCTTTGACTCTGGCGTGAACATCCAGAGCCGGGTGGGGGCCCATGACGATCACGGTCTTTACTCGCGCCAACCGGAACTGGGAGGCCATGGCGTCCGGGGAGAGCAGAAGGTTGACCGGGAAGGCGACGCCCACGGTCAGCGCCGCGATCAGGCTGGACACGGCTTGTGGAATCAGGGGCAGCAGCAGGGCAACGCCGTCGTTCTGGGACAGCCCGCGTGCCCGCAGCGCCCGGCAGAGCGTTTCCACTTCCCGCAGCAGTTGCTGGTAGCTAAGGCTCACCGGCCGGGCGTCGCTGGCGTCGCGCAGGTAGACCAGGGCAGGGTGATCCGGCCGCCGGGCGGCGCTGGCGCGCAGCAGCGCCAGCGGGCTCGGTGACTGATCAAGCAGGGCGGCGGCCCGGGCGTCTTCATGGGGAACGGCCTGACTCATTGCATCGTTTCCTTTGTTGTTCTGAAATCATTGTCGATTACGAGCCGGCCCAGCGAATGGCCAATGTCTCCGCCGGAGATGCCCGGCTAGTCGCTGATCGCGGCTTCGATCAACCGGACCCATTCAGAGATCATCCGGCTCCGGTATTCCGGGCGTTTACGCAATATGTCCGAGAACGCCACGCCCCGGATGAATTCCACGCAGAGGTCGGCGAGTAGCTGATACTCCTCATGCTTCTTCCAGGGATCGAGCAGCCTGCCGACCACGCGGTCCAGATCGGAGCGGGCGGCTTTCTCCGCCTGGTAGAGGGCGTCGCGCAGTTCCTGATCGTTGCGTGAAATCGCCCACAGCTCCATTTCGGCCAGATACGACGGTTTCGCCATGTTGTCGCTGAGTACGATCAACGCGTTCTCGATAGTCCCGTCGCCGGAAAAGGATTCATTGATTTGTTGCTCATTGAGACGCACCAGTCGCTCGATGGTTGATGCCAGCAGCGCCGCCCGGCTGGGGAAGTGATGCAGCAGCGCCCCGCGGCTGACCGCGGCACGTTTTTGCACCGCCACGGTGGTGGTCTTCGCCACCCCCTCGTTAATCAGCAATTCCACCGCCGCATCGGTGATCCGGTCCTTCATGGACTGACCCGCACGGGCTCCGTGACTGGGATTATTCATTGAGATTGCGCTCCCAAAATCTGAATGATAGCTTGCAGTCAGTCATGACTGACTGTCAAGAAACGAGAATCCCGCCTATTGGAGAGAATCATGCTGGAGCTGACAACCGTTCGGATCGCGCAGGACGAGAACAATCCGAGAGTCGCCAGACTGCTGCTTAACCGGCCGGGCCGGCTGAATGCCATTATCGACCAGACCGGTGATGATATCCGGCGCGCGGTACGCTGGGCCGAGGACAATGACGAGGTTCATGTGATCGTGGTGGAGGGCGCTGGTAAAGGCTTCTGTGGTGGTTACGATCTGGCGCACTATGCCGAGCGGCAGGAAGAGCACCCTTGCCAGCAGGAATCCACGCCCTGGGACCCGATGGTGGATTACGCCCGCATGAAGCGGAATACCGAGGATTTCATGAGCCTCTGGCGTTCCCGAAAACCCACCATCGCCAAGATTCACGGTGCCGCCGCCGCCGGCGGCAGCGATATCGCGCTGTGCTGTGATTTGATGATCATGGCGAGCAACGCCCGCATCGGCTACATGCCGACCCGGGTATGGGGCTGTCCGACCACCGCCATGTGGACCTACCGGCTGGGCCCGATCCGGGCCAAGCAGATGATGTTTACCGGCGATCTGATTTCCGGAGAGCAGGCCCGCGAGTGGGGGCTGGCCAATTATGTGGTGCCGGAAGAAGAGCTGGAAGCCAAAACCCGTGAAGTGGCGGACCGCATCGCGGCGGTGCCGTGCAGCCATTTGAGCATGCACAAGCTGGTGGTGAACCAGGTCATGCTGACCATGGGGCTGGAGCAAACGCAGATGATGGCCACGGTGTTCGACGGCATCACCCGGCATAACCCGGAGGGGATGTGGTTCAGGCGTTACGCCCAGGTGGAGGGGTTCAAGGCGGCGGTGGAGTGGCGTGACAGCGGCCGGAATATTCCGGAAGGCGATGACGCGCGCGAGCGGATCGCTGAACTGGAGCGGCGTTTGAAGGAACTCGAGGGGGAGTGATCCCCCCTTTTTTTCGCCTGCCATGCCGGCCGTCCCTGGCGCCACGCTCAGGAGCCGCTGGGGGAGACGCCCGGCACCGGGCACAGGGTGGCAACTTTCAAGCCGTTCAGAACGCCAGCGAAAAGCCCGCCAGTACCGAGCGCGGCGCCCCCGGGTGGGCGATGGCGGCGGTGGAGGCCCGCGCGATGTAGCGCTCGTCGAACAGATTGTTGACCTTGAGGCTGGCGCGCAGGTTGTTCCATCGGTACCAGAGGCCGGCGTCGGCCACGGTGTAGCCGTCCAGCGGCAGTTCAGTGTCGAACTGGGCGGTGCTTTCGCTCACATAGCGGGCGCCGCCACCCAGGCCCAGACCGTCCAGCGGGCCGCCGAAGTCGTAGGCCAGCCACAGCCGCGCCAGGTGCAGGGACACGCCGCCCAGCCGCTCGCCTTTCTGATCGGGGTCGCCTTTGTTGTCCAGCACCTCGGTGTCCGTGTAGCTGTAATTGGCCAGTACCTTGAGTCGTTCGGTGAGGCGGCCCGTGATGTCCAGTTCCACGCCCTGGGCGCGTTGGCTGACACCGGGGAAGTAGGCGCTCTCTCCGGTGTTGTCGAAGTAGTCCTGATCCAGGACCGCCACGTCGTCCTTCTCCAAGCGGTACAACGACAGGGTGGAGGAGAGCCGTTCGCCGAAACCGCTTTTCAAGCCGACTTCAAGCTGTTCTCCGGTTTCCGGGTCCAGCGGGGTGCCGCGGCGATCCACGGCGAAGGCGCGTTGTGGCTGGAAGGACTGGCTGGCGCTGGCGTAAACGGAGTGCTGGTCCGTCAACCGATAGAGCAGACCGCCCCGGGCCGTCACCGCCCGGTCGTCCAAGTCCGGGGAGTCCACGCCGTCGACGCTGCCGGTGGTGAGCACATCATCAAAGCGGACGCCGAGCAGCACCTTCAGGCGGCCGTCCTCGAGCAGGGAAAGCTGATCCTGGAGGTACAGCGCCCACCAGCGGGTGTTCGACGGTTCGTCGGACGGATTCTGATTGCCCGGCGGGGTGTAGCGCACCCTTGGGTCGGCGCTGATCGGCACCACCAGGGCGTTGAGCCGAAAGCGCTCCCAGTCGGTGTCCAGATGAGTGATTTCCGTGCCGATCAGAAGCTCATGGCCCACGTCGCCGGTGCGGAAGCGGGCGATGCCGTCCAGCACGAACTGCACTTCGTCTTCCCGGCGCTCTTCGTTCTGGTAGCGCAGCGCCAGGTCGCTGTCGTTGTTGAGTACCCGCAGGTTGCGCAGGGATTCATTGCGGTTGTCGGCGCGGTGCAGTTGCAGCTGGTTGCGCAGCGTCCAGGTGGGGCTGAAGCGATGCGTCAGTTGATAGCTGGCGTAATAGTCCCGGTGGTCCCGGCCGGCCAGGTGGTCGTCGCCGAAGAAGGTGCGGTCCGGCACCAGGGGTTTGCCATTGGCGGAGAGCGGCACGCCGGAGTCGTAGGGTTGCTCTTCCCGGGTGTAGGCGAAATCGAACAGCACCTCGGTATTGTCGCTCGGGAACCACAGGAAACTGGGCGCGATCGCGGTGCGCTTCAGGCGGACATCGTCGCGGAACGAATCGCTGTCGGTGTGCGCCAGGTTAAGGCGGTACAGCCAGCTGTAAGCCGGATTCAGGGTGCCGGTGGAATCCAGGGTGGTGCGGCGGAAGGCGTCGCTGCCCAGTTGCTGGCTGATCACGTGGCGGGATTCCGCTTGCGGACGCTTGGTCACGTAGCTGATCACGCCGCCCGGTTCCAGGGCGCCGTAGAGAATCGAGGCCGGGCCCTTGAGCACCTCCACCCGCTCCACATTGACCAGGTCCACGGCGCCGGCGCTGGTGGCGCGCAGGCCGTTGCGCAGCAGCACCGGTGATTCAAAACCGCGAATCATCGGCAGCACCTCGGACTGGGCGTTCAGGGTATTGCCGGCCTGCTGCACGCCGCTGACGTTTTCGTACACGTCCTTCAGGCTGACCGCTTGCTGTTCGTCAATGACGTCCCGTGGCACCACTTGTACCGAGGCCGGTGTTTCGATCAGCGGCGTATCGGTGCGGGTGCCCGTGGCGCTGCGCCGGGCCGTGTAGCCTTGCACGGCGCTGGTGGCGGTTTCCCAGCCGTCCTTCACCGTTACCGGCGCGAGCCGCGCGGATTGCGGTTTGTTCAGGGTGATCATGCCCTGGCGCAGTTGATAGTCCAGGCCGGTGCCGGCGAGCATCCTCTCCAGGGCCTGCCCGACGCTGAGCCGGCCCTGCACCGCGCGGGCCTGTTTGCCGGCCACCAGAGCACTGCTGGCGGTCACTTCCAGGCCGACCTGCTGGCCGAACTGAATCAGAGCGGCGTCCAGTGGCTGGGCCGGAATGTCGAAAGAGTGGGTCTGGCCCGCGGCCTCGGTGCCGGTTTGGGCGCGGGCGGCGAGGGGGACCAGGGCGCCGGTCGCGGCGATCAGGCTCAGGGCGGTCAGCCAGGCCGCCAGAGACCGTCGGCGGGCCGGCGGTATCAGGGCAAGAAGGGTCATGCGGCGTTGTCCTATGGGTTGATTGTCATTCCGGTCTGGGAATAGGACGAATCACGTCGCGGTTTTTCCAAAGTCAGTCGTTCAGCACCAATACCCAGGGGGTCAGCCGGTGCAGGGTGCCGCCGTGGGCGGCGGCCAGTTTGCCGAGAGTGGCGGCGGGCTCGCGCAGCCCGTAGAGGCCGGTGACCCGTTGCCGGGCGAAGCCGTCGGTGACAATGATGGTGCCCGAATAGTACGGGCGCAGGGCCTCCACCACCGCGCCGATGGGCAGGTCCCGCGCCACCAGTTGGCCCCGACGCCAGCCCGCCACATCCCCCGGCGGCACCCGGTCGAGCCCGGCGACATGGTCGGCGGTGATGGTCAGCCGGTCTCCGGCGGTCAGGGTCCGGCGCAGGCCATCGTTCTCCACGTTGACGCGGCCGTGGGCCACGCTGACACGGGTACCCTGGCCGCCGTGGCGCACATTGAAGGCGGTGCCCAGCACCGTGGTGCGGGTGTCGCCACTGACCACCAGGAACGACCGGTCCGGTTCCGGTCTGACCTCGAAGAAGGCTTCGCCGCGCAACAGGTCCACCCGACGTTGCCGCGGGCCCATGGCGAGGCGAATGGCGCTTTCCGGGGCCAGATACACCTGGCTGCCATCCTCCAGGGTCACCCGCCGTTGCTCGCCGGTGGCGGTCAGGTGGTCGGCGCTGAGCCGCAGGCTCAAGGTGGGCAGCACCGCCACCAGCAGGGCGGCGGCCACCGCCAACCCGGCCAGATGCCGCCAGCGCCACCGGCGTGCCGGCAGGGTCTGCGGCTCCGGCCAGGCCCGGCGCGTGCCGGCTTCCACCCGGCCCAGGCCTTCCCAGGTGCGGCGTGCCCGGTGCCAGGCCCGGCGGTGGGACGGGGCGGCATCCAGCCAGGCCTGGAGGCGCGCGCGCAGTGCCTCGTTGTCCGGGTCGTCGGCGAGCAGCACGGCCCAGTTGGCGGCCTGGTCGTCCGCTTCCGGGTCGGTATGGTGATCATGGTTGGACATGGCTGATCCGTTCTTCGCCGGGGCACCCGGCCTTGGGCGTTGTTTCCATGGCTATGACGAAGCGTGCGCGGACTTTTCCAAGGCGGTGCTCAGAGCCGCTTCTGGCAATGTTTGATGCCTTCCTTGACCAGGTATTGTGCCATGGACAGGGAAACATCCAGATGGGCCGCGATTTCGCGCAGCTTATAGCCGCCGATTCGATGCATCTCCACCGCCAGACGGGTACGCGCGGGCAGTTCCGCCAGGGCCTGTTCCAGGCGATTCAGTTCGTCGCGGGTGATGACCGCCTCTTCCACGGAAGGCCAGGGGCCGGGTTGCCGGCTGGCGATGTCCTCCGCGTTGTCCACGAACAGATCGGTTTCCAGACGTGTCCGCCGCTGACTGTCCAGAGCCAGGTTGCGGACGATGCGGTAAAGGTAGGCCACCGGATTGTCCGGCCAGGTGTCGCGTACGGCGTCGCTGAAACGCAGCCAGGCGTCCTGGGTAATATCCTGCGCCGTGCTGCTGTCGTTGACGAGACGCCGCGCATAGGTAAGCAGGTCCTGTTGGTGGGCGCGGTAAAGCGCCGCGGCGAGTCGGTCGGACATGGGGCGGTCGGCGTTTTTTTAATAATGATAATTGTTATCAATTATAGAGGTGGGCCGAATCCCGCGCAATGCTCCCCGGTCTCCGCCGGGCCCTACGGCTGGAATTTCCCGAGCTTCGCCTTGAGCCGCTTGTCCATGCGCCGGAAAAACGGCTGGGTGTACTTCACCGCCGGACCGGGCACCGCGGCCAGCACCAGGCTGCCCACCGTGCCCAGGGGGCTGCCCACCCGTGCCGGTTGGTCGCGCAGCGCCTTGAGCAGCCAGCCGGCGGCGTCCTCCACCTTCATCATGCGCATGTGCTTGTAGATCGAGGTGCGGCTGGACATGGGCGTGCGCACCATGGGGAAGTAGACCATGGTGGCGCGGATGCCCTTGTGGCCGAGCTCCGCATTGAGGGAGCGGGAATAGGATTCCAGCGCCGCCTTGCTGGCGAGATAGGCGGAGAACAGCGGGATCGGCACCTGGGCGGAGAGGGTGGAGGCGTTGACCACGTGGCCGTGGCCCTGCTCCAGAAAGCGCGGGATCAGCCCCATGGTCATGCGCAGGGCGCCGAAGTAGTTGAGCTGCATGGTGCGCTCGTAGTCGTGGATGCGATCCAGGGCGTCGACGATCGGGCGACGGATCGAGTGGGCGGCGTTGTTGACCAGGGCGTCCACCCGCGGGTGCTCGGCGAGCAGGGCGTCCACGGCGGTGTCGATGCTGTCCGGGTGGGTCAGATCGGTGGGATAGATCCAGGCGCGGCCGCCGTCGGCGTGGATGTCGGCCTGCACCCGCGCCAGCTCCTCCTCACGGCGGGCCAGCAGGCACAGCCGCGCGCCCCGGCGCGCCAGCTGGCGGGCGGCTTCCTCGCCGATGCCGCTGGAGGCGCCGGTGAGCACGATGGTTTTGCCGTTGAAGCTCATGGAAGGTCTCCGTGGTGGGCGTGCAAACGACCCATGTTGACCGGCGCGGCGGGGAAAGAAAATGACCGGGCCGGCGACGCCATCAGGATTCTCCCTTGCCTTTTTATTGTTACGTTATAACATAAGCACACCAAGTGCTTTGCTCCGGGAGATTTCCCATGACCGACCACCGCCTGCCGGTGACCGTGCTGTCCGGCTTTCTGGGCGCCGGCAAGACCACGGTACTCAACCATATCCTCAATAATCGCGACGGCCGCCGGGTGGCGGTGATCGTCAACGACATGAGCGAGATCAACATCGACGCCAGCCTGGTGAACCAGCAGGTGAGCCTGAACCGCGCCGAGGAAAAGCTGGTGGAGATGAGCAATGGCTGCATCTGCTGCACCCTGCGCGAGGACCTGCTGCTGGAGGTGCGGCGGCTGGCCGCCGAAGGGCGGTTCGATTACCTGGTGATCGAGTCCACCGGCATTTCCGAGCCGTTGCCGGTGGCCGAGACCTTCACCTTCGAGGGCGAGGACGGCCAGAGCCTGTCGTCGGTGGCGCGCCTGGACACCCTGGTGACGGTGGTGGACGGCGCCAATTTCGCCAACGATTACCAGCGCGCCGCCGAGCTGCGCGACACCGGCGAGAGCCTGGGCGAGGACGACGAGCGCAACGTGGCGGACCTGCTGGTGGACCAGATCGAATTCTGCGACGTGCTGCTGGTGAGCAAGACCGACCTGATCGACGAGGCGCAGCGGCGCACGGTGATCGGCATGCTGCGCGCCCTGAATCCGGAGGCGGAGATCGTGCCGATTCGCCAGGGCGCGGTGCCCCTGGATAAGGTGCTGAATACCGGCCGCTTCGACTTCGAGCGCGCCAGCCTGGCGCCGGGCTGGCTCAAGGAGATGCGCGGCGAACACACGCCGGAGACCGAGGAATACGGCATTTCCAGCTTTACTTACACCGCCCGGCGGCCGTTCCACCCGCGCCGCTTCCACGATTTCCTGCATCGTGAGTGGGACAACGGCAAGCTGCTGCGTTCCAAGGGCTACTTCTGGCTGGCCACCCGGCCGCAACTGGCCGGCACCTGGAGCCAGGCCGGCGGCATCGCCCACCACGGCGTGGCCGGCTTTTTCTGGAAGGCGGTGCCCGAGGCGCGCTGGCCGCAGGACCCGGAAACGGTGGCCTTCATTCGCGAGAAATGGCAGGAGCCGTTCGGCGATATGCGTCAGGAGCTGGTGTTCATCGGCCAGAATATGGACCCGGCGATCACCCGGGCGGCCCTGGATGCCTGCCTGCTCAGCGAAGCGGACACCCTGGCCGGGCCGGACCACTGGCGCACCCTGGACGATCCGTTTCCGGACTGGGGGCTGGCCGAGGCGGTATGAACGGCGCCGGTGACCGGATAATATAACGTCGCGCCGGGGGCCCGCCCGGCGTCACCCATCCTGAGACGGGCGCGGCGGGAGCAACCATGGCGGACAATCGGGAAGCACAATTGGACATCGCGCAGCGGCGCTGCGAGGCCCGGGGCCTGCGGTTGACGCCGCAACGGCGCCAGGTGATGGCGTTGCTGCTCGGCCATGAAGCGCCGGTCAGCGCCTACGACCTGCTCGACGAGCTGCAGCGCGAGCACCAGCCCGGCGCCAAGCCGCCCACCATCTACCGGGCCCTGGATTTTCTGGTGTCCGCCGGCCTGGCCCACCGGCTGGCGTCCACCAACCGCTACCTGGCCTGCGACCATCTGGCCTGCGACCACGGCCACGAGGCCGGGACGCTGTTTCTGGTCTGTGATGAATGTGGCGTGGTGCGCGAGGCGCCCATGGACAGCCCGCTGCGCCGGCAGCTGAACCGCAGCCTGGACCGGGAGGGCTTCCACGCGGACGCCCAGCCGCTGGAGATGCACGGCCGCTGCGACCGCTGCGGCTGATCGCGGCCGAAGTCGCTCCTACGGGCGCCCTGGTAGGAGCGACTTCAGTCGCGATCTCTTTTCTTAAAACAGACCCTTTTCCCGCGCCGCGTGGCGCACCAGCTCCCCGGTAATGCCCACCGGCCGCCCGAAGGAACGGTCGTAGTGCGCCTGGTTCAGGGCGTGGCATTCCTTGCTGATAAGGTCGTACAGATCCCGGGGCGTCAGGCCCTCCGCGTCGGGCAGCGCGCGCAGACCGAACACGGCGTAATCGATACGCTGCCGGCCGGCCGCCTTGAGCAGCTCCGGCACCCAGCCCTCCGGCGACAGCTGGGTCTGGTAACGCAGGTTCTGATAGTCCAGCTGCGCCGCCAGAGCGCCGGCGTCCACCACCTGGAAATAATTGCCCACCACCAGGGTCAGCAACTGATCCAGGCGTCGCCAGACCAGCCGTTTCTGTTCTTCCGAGTAGGCGTTCCAGTCCACCACTTCATGGCTGAAGCGGCGACAGCCGCGACAGACGGTGTCGCCGAAGACGGTGGAACAGACGCCGATGCAGGGGGTGCCGATGCGGGATTTGCTCATGGGCGGATTGTAACGGGGAAGCCAGGGAGGGGTCGACGGTATCTTGCCCCCGGGCGCCGCGCTAAAATGCGATACACCGTCTTCGTTTCCCGCGGATTCATCATGCCCCCAGCCTCCGCCCGATTATGGCGCGACCCGCGCCTGCCGTTCGCGGAAAGCCGCCGCGCCACGGACAGCCGCGCCTGCTATCGCCCCCACAGCCATTCCACCTGGTCGATCGGCGTGGTGGACCGGGGGCGCAGCGATTTCAGCTGCCCCGGTGCCGGCCGGATTCTGGAACCGGGCACCTTGATCAGCATTCCCGCCTGGTTGCCCCATGCCTGTAACCCCCTGCCCGGGCGCACCTGGGGCTACCAGATGCTGTATCTGGATCCGGGCTGGATGCGCCACTGGGCCGGGGCGCTGCCCACGGAGGTCCAGGTGTGCCGGAACGTTCGCGCCTATGCCGGCTTCCGCCGTCTCAACGACTGTCTGTTTTCCAACCGGGCTCCGGACGTCAAGGCGGCGGCGTTGGCGGCGTTCGTGAGCGAAGGGCTCTGGCGCGGCGAGCCCCTCGCCGGGCCGCCTCCGACGACCCCGGACCTGGAGCCGGCCCGTCGCTGGCTGGCGGAGCCGTCGGCGGAGGCGCCGTCGATACCGGCGCTGGCGGCGCGGTTGGGGCTGAGCCGCTACCAGTTGACCCGGCGTTTCCAGGACGCCACCGGCATGACCCCGCATGCCTTCCGGCTGGACCGGCGGGTGGACCGGGCCAGAAGCCTGCTGCGGGCGGGCGCGCCGCTCAGCCAGGTGGCCCAGGATCTGGGTTTCGCTGACCAAAGCCACTTCCAGCGGGTCTTCAAGGAGCGGGTGGCGATGACACCGGGGGCCTATCGGCGACCGCGCTGAGCGCACTTTTCTTCAATCCTTCCGGGGCGATTTTCCCTAAGGTGCCGGCTCCGCCCACGGAGAGGCCCCATGCCGGATTCGTTCATCGCCATCGCCGCCGCCCATTTTCTCGCCCTGTTGAGCCCGGGCCCCGATTTTATCCTGATCGCGCGCAGCGCCCTGGTGCGTGGCTGGCGGACGGCGGTGGCGGTGTGCGTCGGCGTGGCCTTGGGCAATGGTGTCTTCATCGCCCTGGCGGTGAGCGGGTTCGCCCTGCTGGACGCCGCGGGGCCACTGTTCCGGGCGGTGCAATGGGCGGGGGCCGCCTGGCTGTTCTACCTGGGGGTACGATTCTGGCGGGCCGCGTCCCGGGCGCCCGCCGGCGACGCCGGAACCGGCGGCGCGGCCCTCCACGGGCGGGCCGGGTTTCTGGCCGGGCTGGCGTCGGCGTTGCTCAACCCGAAGAACGGGCTTTTCTATATGGGCCTGTTTTCGTTGCTGGCGGCGCGCGCCACGCCCACCGGCGTGCAGGTGCTCTATGGCCTGTGGATGTTTCTGGTGGTGCTGTTTTGGGATTTGCTGGTGGCGCGTCTGATGGTCGCCCGGGGCCGGGCGCCGGGGCTGGCCCGCCACGGCCCCTGGGTGGAGCGTGCCGCCGGCCTGCTGTTGACCGGCCTGGCGTTCGGGGTGGTGCTGGCCTAGGCGCGGCCCCGTAGGAGCGGCTTCAGCCGCGATTGGCCGCGATCAATAACGCTCCGAATCAACGTCCCGCTCGGTGAGGCGGCGTTTGTTCTGCAGCAGGGTTTTCCAGTCTTCCACGTATTCCGGCAGGGGCGGCGAGGCCCGGTTGAGGCCGGTCATTTCCTGAAACGCCGGCGGGCTGATCGGCTTGCCGCCGTACAGATGCGCGAGCCGATGCAGGGCGTGGGTGTGCAGCTTGCGCTGGGATTCGAAGCGCTGGTCGTAGTAGCTGTACTTATCGTCCCAGCCGAGCAGCCGGGTGTGCACGTCAAAGCGCTGGTAGGGGCGCAGTTCGCGGATGTAGGCGATCTCGGTGTTGGCCACCACGGTGCTGGCGCGGGCGGTGACGGTGCGATGCAGCAGCCCGGTGACCACGGCGTGCTCCAGGCGGCAGCGGTCCATGATTTTCACGTACTTGCCGGTGCTGAGCTGCAGGTTCAGGTCGATGTCCAGCAGCCCGACCCGGAATTCCAGGCTGACCACGTCGAACAGGTCGTGGGTGGGCGGCCGCTTCCGGCGCCGCGCCGCGTTGATCAGTTCCAGCATGAATGGTTGTTCCTTCCCCGGGCGCCGGCACGGCCGGCGCGATACTTCCAGCAGGATACAGGATCAGGCCGCCCGGGCCAGATGGATGCTGAACAGATTATCATCGTCCACCCAGCTGGACAGGGGCGTGAAACCGGCGCCCATCAGCTCCCGGGAGAAGCCCTCCACGGTGAACTTGTAGGAATTCTCGGTGTGGATGCGGCTGCCCGCCGGCAAATCGATACGCCGGTCGCCCACGGTGATGGACTGATCCCGGCGACATTCCAGGTGCATTTCGATGCGCTGCTCCCGGTCGTTGTAGAACGCCCGGTGGACGAAGGCGTCCGGGTCGAAACCGCAGCCCAGCCGCCGGTTGAGATGGTGCAGGGCGTTGAGATTGAAGGCGGCGGTGTGGCCGGCGGCGTCATTGTAGGCGGCATTGAGACGCGCCGGGTCCTTCTGCAGGTCGGCGCCGATCAGCAGGTAGCCCTGGTCGCCGGCCAGATGGCGCAGGCCGCGCAGGAAATCGCCCCGTGCCGACGGCTCGAAGTTGCCGATGGTGGACCCGGGGAAGAACACCAGCCGCGGCCGGCCGCCGTCGTCGGCGGGAAAGCTGAGCGCCTGGGAGTAATCCGCGCACACCGCGTTGAAGCGCACCGCCGGGTAGCGCGGCGCCAGCGCCCGGGTGGCGTCGAGCAGGCATTCCCGGGAAATCTCCAGCGGCATGTAGCCGCTGGGCCGCCAGCGGTCCAGCAGGATACGCACTTTCTCGCAGCCGCCGGCGCCGGGTTCGGCGATCACCAGATCCGAGCCGAGCTCCGCCGCCATGGCGTCGGCGTGGTCGGCCAGCAGCGACGCCTCGGTGCGGGTGGGGTAGTACTCGGGAGTGCGGGTGATGGCGTCGAACAGGGCCGAGCCGCGCTCGTCGTAGAAGTATTTGGGGTCCAGGGTGGGCCGGGGCGCCGACAGGGAGGTGGCCACCTCCCGGGCGGCGTCGGTCATCGGCGGCTGCAGATCCAGGAAGGTCAGATTAGGCAAGAGTTGTTGCGGATGGGCCACGGGGCGCCTCCATGCTCTGGGCCAAACGAACGCCGCTGAACTGCCAGCGCAGATGGGGATAGAAAAAGTTGCGGTAGCTGGCGCGCAGATGGTCCCGGTGGCTGACGCAGGACCCGCCGCGCAGCACCATCTGGTTACTCATGAATTTGCCGTTGTACTCGCCCACGGCCCCCGCCGCCGGCGCGAAGCCGGGGTAGGGCAGGTAGGCGCTGCCGGTCCATTCCCAAACGTCGCCGAACAGTTGCAGCGGCGCGTCCGCCTCGTCGCCGGCGGCGGCCACCGAGGGGTGGAAGCGGCCGTTGCCGACGAACCCGCCGGCCACCGGCCGGTCGGCGGCGGCGTGTTCCCATTCCGCCTCGGTGGGCAGGCGCTTGCCGCACCAGCGGGCGAAGGCGTCCGCCTCGTAGTAATTGAGGTGGGCCACCGGCTCGTGCAGCTGGATCGGGCGGCGCCCGGCCAGGGTGTAATACTCCGGCGCGCCGTCCTCCAGGAACCAGTACAGCGGCGCGGTGGCGCCGCTGGCGCGTACCCAGTCCCAGCCGTCGGACAGCCACAGCTCCGGGCGCCGGTAGCCGCCGTCGTCGATGAACGCCAGATACTCGGCGCAGGTGCTGGGGCGGTTGGCCAGGGCGAAGGGTTCCAGCCACTGGCGGTGACGGGGCGTCTCATTGTCAAAATAAAAGCCCTCGGTGGCGCCGATCTCCACCAGGCCGCCGGGGTAGTTCAGCCAGCGGAATTCCGCCGCCCGGGCGCCGTCGTCGTCCCGGGGCCGGTACACCGGCCACAGGGGGTTATAGGAAAAACTGTGCTTGATGTCGGTGAGCAGCAACTCCTGATGCTGCTGCTCGTGCTCGATGCCCAGCGCCACCAGAGCCAGCAGCCCGGGATCGTTCTCGCCGGCCAGCAGGGTCTGCATGGCCTCGTCCACCTGGGCGCGCCAGCGCCGTACCGTGTCGATGCCGGGCCGCGACAGCAGATGCCGTTGCGGGCGCGGGTACTGGGCGCCGACGCCGTTGTAATAGCTGTTGAACAGGTATTCGAAGCGCTCGTCGAAGGGCTGGTAGCCGGACAGCCCCGGCTTGAGAATGAAGGTCTCGAAGAACCAGGTGGTGTGCGCCAGGTGCCAGCGCGGCGGGCTCACCTCGGGGCAGGCCTGCAGGCCCATGTCCTCGGCACTGAGCGGTTCGCACAGCGTCTCGCTGAAGCGCCGGGTCTCCGCCAGACGGGCGGCCAGGCCACCGTCGCGCGGGTGACTGTCGGGCAGACTCATAGAAGATCCCTTCTTCTCTTTCCCTTGGGGGGATTACCAGAATGCGCACGGCGTTGAGCGGAAGCAACAATGTCGGGCGGCTTGACCTTCGTTATAGTCGGGTTTTGCGTTTTTTTACCGACAAGGAGAGAGTATGAACATCCAGGGTAAAGTCGCCGTGATTACCGGGGGCGCCTCCGGACTGGGCCGCGCCACCGCCGAGGCGCTGGTGGCCCGGGGTGGCCGGGTGATGATCCTCGACCGGGATCAGGAGAAGGGCGCGGAAACCGCCGCCGCCCTGGGCGAGGCGGCCGCGTTCGTGCAGACCGACGTGACCGACGAGGCGTCGGTGAAAGCCGCCATCGACGCCACCCGGGACCGGTTCGGGGCACTCCATCTGTGCGTCAATTGCGCCGGGGTGGGCTCCGCCATGAAGACCGTGGGCCGGGACAACCAGCCCCACGACCTGGGCGTGTTCAACATGGTGGTGCAGATCAACCTGATCGGTACCTTCAACGTGGCCCGCCTGGCGGCGGCGCTGATGGCCGAGAACGAACCCGGCGACGACAACGAGCGCGGCGTGATCGTCAACACCGCCTCGGTGGCGGCCTTCGACGGGCAGGTCGGGCAGGTGGCCTACGCCGCCACCAAGGGCGGCGTGGTCGGCATGACCCTGCCCATGGCCCGGGACCTGGCCCAGTTCGGCATCCGCGTGAACACCATCGCCCCGGGCATCTTCAACACGCCGCTGATGAACGCCGCCCCGGACAAGGTGAAGATGCCGCTGATCGAGATGACCCAGTTCCCCAAGCGGCTGGGCGACCCGCCGGAGTACGCCGCCCTGGTCTGCCACATGGTGGAAAACACCTTCCTCAACGGCGAGACCATCCGCCTGGACGGCGGCATCCGCATGCAGCCGCGCTGATTACTCCAGCACGTAGCAGGGCTGGTAGTGGCTGCCCGGCAGCTTCATGCGGCTCTGCGCCACGAACGACTGCAACAGCACGTCGAGCTGGGCCATCAGGCCCGGCTCGGCGCTCAGCCGGTAGGGCCCGTGTTCCTCGATGGCCTGGATGCCGGTCTCCTTCACGTTGCCGGCGACGATGCCGGAGAACGCCCGGCGCAGGTTGGCGGCCAGGTCGAACACCGGCAGGGAAGTGTCCAGCGCCAGCGCCGCCATGGCCTCGTGGGTGGGGTGGAAGGGGCGCTGGAAGTCCACCGGCACCGACAGGCGCCAGTTGTAGTAGAACGCATCGTCCTGCTCGCGGCGGTATTCGGTGAGCTTGCGCACGCCGTCGCGCACCGCCAGGGCCACCGCTTCCGGGTCGTCGACGATGATCCGGTAGCGCTTGGCGGCGTCGTCGCCCAGGGCATAGCGGATGAAGGTGTCGATCTGGCGGAAGTACTCGGCACTGTGAGCCGGGCCGGTGAAGATCACCGGCAGCGGAATGTCCCGATTGTCCGGATGCAGCAGCACGCCCAGCAGGTACAGGATCTCCTCGGTGGTGCCGACCCCGCCGGGGAACACGATGATGCTGTGGGCGATGCGCAGGAACGCCTCCAGCCGCTTCTCGATGTCCGGCATGATCACCAGTTCGTTGACGATCGGGTTGGGGGCCTCGGCGGCGATGATGCCCGGCTCGGAGATCCCCAGATAGCGGCCCTTGCGGTTGCGCTGCTTGGCGTGGGCCACGTGGGCGCCCTTCATGGGGCCCTTCATGGCGCCCGGGCCGCAGCCGGTGCAGATGTCCAGGCCGCGCAGGCCCAGCTGATAGCCCACGCTCTTGGAGTAGTCGTACTCCTCCCGGGAAATGGAGTGACCGCCCCAGCACACCACCAGGTTGGGGCGTTCGCCGGCGTGCAGGGTGCCGGCGTTGCGCAGGATGTGGAACACGGCGTTGGAGATGCCGTCGGTGCTGTCCAGATCGAAGCGCCCGCCGTGCTGGATTTCGTTGGCCACGTAGACGATGTCGCGCAGCACCGCCGACAGGTGCTCGCGGATGCCACGAATCATGCGGCCGTCCACGAAGGCGCCGGCGGGGGCGTTGTCGAGCTTGAGCATCAGCCCGCGGTCTTCCTGGATCACCTGAATCTCGAAGTCCTTGTAGGTTTCCAGTACCTGGCGGCTGTCGTCGGTGGGGGTGCCGGCGTTCAGCACCGCCAGGGCACAGCGCCGCAGCAGATCATGCAGACCCTTGGCGGAGGTGTCGCGCAGGCGCTCCACTTCCTGCTGGCTGAGCACTTCCAGGCTGCCTTCCGGGGCGACGATGGTGGATACGGTGGCGGTCATAACAATCCTAGTCAGAAGCGATACAGGGCGAAGCATACAGGCGGGCCGGGGATTGACGGAAATCAGTTTTTACAGGATTTCATCCCCGCTCCACCGTTCGCCGGATGCCAAATGGCGTCCACTTGGGTCACTATGACCGCATCAGCGTGAAAGCCCCGGAGAGTGGCATGTTGCTCAAGTACCTCAATCAGCTGGACGACGCGGTGCGCGAACTGGCCACGCACCCCGGCCCGGACGCGGTCACCCGGCGCGACGAGAGCGTGCGCGTGCTGGAGGACTACCTGAACACCCAGATGGAGCCGGTGGCCCGGCGCGGCCGCGAGATCATGCGCCAGTGCCTGGCCCGCGCCGATCACGCAGCGCCCGCGCCCGTTCCTCCGGAAACAGGTCGGCCTGGCGCGGTTCCTTCAGGTCCTTGAGGCGCACCCCCACGCCCAGCAGCCGCGCCGGCGCCGGGTGCCGCTCCCACAGCTGCGTCAACAGCCGCTCGAACGGCGCCCGCTCCACCCGCTCCCCGCCCTGGTCGGCGCTGACGATGCGAAAGTCGTTGTAGCGCACCTTCACCGTCAGCCCCTGAATGATGTAGTGCGCGTCCAGCCGGGCGATGCGCTGCTCCAGCCGTTCCAGGAGATCGTCCAGCTCGCGCAGCCAGTCCGTCAGATTGCGCTTGTCCTCATGGTATGTTTTTTCCACGCTCACTGACTTGCGCCGCCGGCTGGTCTGCACCGGACGGTCGTCCTCGCCCCGGGCCAGGTGATAAAGCCGCTCGCCGAAGCTGCCAAAATGGTGCGCCAGATCGAGCCGGCTCAGCCCCTGCAGATCGCCACAGGTCTGCACGCCCAGTGCCGCCAGCTTGTCCTCGGTGACCCGGCCCACCCCGGAGATGCGCTTCACCGGCAGGGTGGCCACGAACGCCTCCACCCGGTCCGGGGGAATCACGAACAGGCCGTCCGGCTTGTTCCAGTCGCTGGCCACCTTGGCGAGAAATTTGTTCGGCGCCACCCCGGCGGACACGGTGATGCCCAGGGTGGTGCGTACCTTCTGGCGGATCGCCTCGGCGATGCGGGTGGCGCTATTGGCGTGCAGCGGGCTCTCCGACACATCCAGAAACGCTTCGTCCAGGGAGAGGGGCTCGATAATGTTGGTAAAGGTGCGAAAAATATCCTGAATCTGCCCGGACACCCGGCGGTATTTGTCGAAATCCGGGCGCAGAATCACCAGCTCGGGGCACAGGCGCAGTGCCTGGGAAGACGCCATCGCCGAGCGCACCCCGAAATCCCGGGCCGGGTAATTGCAGGTGGCGATCACGCCGCGACGGTTGGGGTCGCCGCCCACCGCCACCGGACGGCCGCGCAGGCGCGGGTCGTCGCGCACCTCCACGGCGGCGTAGAAACAATCACAATCCACGTGGATGATTTTGCGGCTCACAGTACAGTGGGAAGATCGCGGCTACGGTGAATGTGGCGACAGTGCAGGTAAGGAGTCCATCGCGAATGACAGCGTTTCATCAGACCAGGCGGCCTGGCGCCATGGTATCACTGTTTCGGGTAACGGCATGGTCATGAACACCGGTTCCACCGCCCCCAAGGTGCTGATCGTCGGCGCCGGGCCCACCGGGCTGACCCTGGGCATCAATCTGCTGCGCGCCGGCGTGCCCTGCCGGGTGATCGACAAGCTGCCGGAGCGGCAGCCCCATTCGCGGGCCCTGGGGCTGCACGCCCGTACCCTGGAAATCTTCGACGCCATGGGCGTGCTGGAGGCGGTACGCGCCGAGGCCCGGCCGCTGGCGCGCATCCGTGTGCACGGCGAAAAAGGCCCGCTGCTGGACCTGGAGTTCGGCGATCTGACCTCGCCGTTTCCGGAACTGCTGTGCTGCCCCCAGCCGCGCCTGGAGGCGGTGCTGGAACAGCGTTACCGGCGCCTCGGCGGCGAGCTGTGGCGTGGCGCCGAACTGCTGGAAGCGAGCCAGGACGGGTCCGGGGTCACCGCGGTGGTGCGCCGTGACGGCCAGGAGACGGTGCTCGGCACCCAGCTGCTGGTGGGGGCCGACGGCGCCCATTCCCGGGTTCGCGACCTGCTGGGGCTGCCCTTCGAGGGCCACGACTACCGGGAACATTTTCTGCTCGCCGACGTGGACTGGACGCCCCCGGACCTGGCCGACGACGCCTTCCACGGGTTCATGCTCGCCGAGGGCAATCTGGCGGCGATTCCCATGCCCGAGGGCTGGCGGCTGGTGATCAGCGAGAACGGCGATCCGGACGACGAGGACGGCGAGCCCCGGCTGGAGGCCTTCCAGGAGCGCCTGCGCGCCGCCCTGGGCGAGCAGGTGCCGGTGCCGGAGCGGGCCCGCTGGATGAGCCGGTTCACCATTCAGCGGCGCCTGGTCAGCCATTACCGGCGCAACCGTATTCTGCTCGCCGGCGACGCCTGCCACGTGCAGAGCCCGCTGGGAGCCCAGGGCATGAACACCGGCATCGGCGACGCCTTCAACCTGGCCTGGAAGCTGGTGCTGTTTTGCCGGGGCTACGGCGGCGGCAAGCTGCTGGACAGCTACCAGCAGGAGCGCCGGCCGGTGGCCGAGGACATGCTGCGCGGCGTGGACGCCCTGTCGCGGGCTTCGCTTGTGCGTGCCCGGGCGCTGCGGGGCGCCCGCGATTCACTGATCAAGCTGGCCGGCGGCCGGCCGCAGATGACTCGCCGGCTGGTGCGTCGCGCCAGCCAGCTGGACGTGCATTACCGCCACTCGCCACTGGTGGACGCGGGGCCGGACGCGGAGATGGGCTGGCGTCATCAGGGGCCCTTGCCCGGTGACCGGGTGCCCGACGCCGCCCTGGTGTCCCAACGGGACGGCGGCGAGCGGCGGGTGCAGGCGTTGCTGCGCCAGCCGCTGCACCATCTGCTGGTGCAGCTGGGCGAGGAGCCGGACCACCGTTCGCGGGTGATCCTGCACGCCCTGCTGTCGCGGCTGCCGGACGAATACCTGAATGAGCTGAGGGTGACCGTGATCAGCCGGGGCGACCTGGAGCTGGACCCGCCCCGGGGCGCCATGGCCCGGGCGGTGCATCTTTGGCGGGATGAACAGGGCGCCTTCGAGGCGGCGTTCGGCGACGCCAGCCGCCTGTGGCTGATGCGCCCGGACGGCCACCTGGCCTACCGGGCGCCGCTCACCGATGCGGACTATCTGTTCGCTTACCTGGAACGGATGCTGCGCGGCGCCTGATCGCGCCTTATCGCGGCTGAAGCCGCTCCTACATGGCCGGTAAGAGATGGTGATGTAGGAGCGGCTTCAGCCGCGATAGCGAGCCGCCACCAGCAAGGCCAGCAACATCCCCATCCATCCCAAGGCACCGCCGCCACCCCCGCCACCGCCGCCGTCGACCGCGCCACCGGCCGTGGAGGCGGTGTAGGTGAGCGGCAGGGTGGTGTCGTTGTTGTCGGTGGGGAAGTCGCCGCCGTTGGCGGCCACCGTCAGGCCCAGGTCGTCTTCCTGGAGCGTGCCGGTCACCAGCGTCAGGGTGAACTCGGTGCTCTGGTCGGCGGCCAGGCTGCCCACCTGGCACACCGTGTCGCAGGGCACGGAACTGTTCCGGATAGTGGTGCCGGCGGGCAGCGACGGCGTCACCGTCACCTGGCTGGCGTCGGCGCCGTTCACGGTGCTCAGGTTGCGCACCGTCACCTGGACCTCGGCCACGCCCTGGTCATTGGCGTCGCGGCTGGACGAGGTGAGGCGGGCGCTCACCGCCAGGTCCGCCTGGTCGGAGAAGATCAGCGTCACCTGCTGGCGGTTATTCTTGATCCGGTATTCTTCCTGGTCGGCGCCGGCGTTCAGCGTCAGGGTGGCCTGGGCCGGCGTCGTCAGGCCCGTATAGCTGGCGCTCAGGGCCACCTGATCGGTGCGGTTGAGCAGCGTGGTGCCCAGGGTGCCGGGGGCGGTGTAGCAGGGGTTGTTCAGCAGTGAGCAACTTTGTCCGTCCAGACGTACGTCCAGATCGCCGCCATCGCTCACCGCGATGCGGGCGCCGGTGACGTTGTTGCTCTGGCCGCGGTTGGCCAGGGTCAGGGTGCGGGACAGCGTGCCCGCCGCCGCCACGTACAGCCGCTCGCCGGTGTCTTCCAGGGCCAGATCCACCAGCGGGTCGCCGGCATCGGCGGTGGCCGCTTCCACGAAGCCGATCTGGCTGCCCACATTGGTGTACACCGAGGGCAGCTCGTCGGCGCAGTTGACCTGGCCGTAGCTGGTCAGACCGACCAGGTAGGGATCGCTGTCCTGGCCGATGAACAGGGGGCCGCCGCTGTCGCCGATGCAGGTGTCCTGTTGCTGGCCGTCCAGGGGATTCCGTTCATCGGCGCACACCATGGTGGCGGTATTGAAATTGCCGCTGCCCCATTGGTTCAGGCAGGTGCCGGTGGGGACATAGTCCAGCTGGACTTCCTGCAGGCGCGAGGCGGGGGTGTCGCCGCCGGGCCGGGTCACGCCCCAGCCCAGGGCGGTCAGGGCCTCATCCCGCTCGGCGGCGGAGCGGCTCTGCAGATCCTGGAACTGCGCGCTGCCGATCAGGCTGGGAAAGACATCCGGAATCGGGCCATTGTTCAACCGTAGCAGTGCGATATCGTTGTCGAATGCCGGAGTCACCGCCCGATTGAAGCCCTGTGGCACATAGTACGCGCTGACTGCATAGGGCGCTCCATCGTTCCGGATGGGGCTGCCGTATAACACGGTCACGTCGCCGGGGGGCACGCCCTGATTGTCTTCCTCAATCAGACAGTGGGCGGCCGTCACCGCCCAGCCCGGGGCTAGCAGGGCACCGCCGCACAGGCCGACCTCATTGGTGGCGCGAAACTGAATGTCGAGCTGCACCATCCACGGCCATTCCCCGGCGGGCGCGGTCTCACCACCGATAATGCGTGGCTGGGCCTGCTGGGCCCAGGCCGGTGCGCACAGGGCGCCCAGCAGCGCGATCCAATATGGTTTCATAATGACTTCCCCGATCCTCGACTCAACCACGAGCATACGCCACGGCGCGCGGCATCGTGTGAGGAAATGGTTACGCTTTGGTTAAGCCGGAAGGCTCAGGTCAGCGGCGAGGCGTGGGCCAGCCAGTGGGCGTCGTCGCTGCGGGTGCGCGGCATGGCGGTCTGCAGATGATGCAGGGCCTGCTCCAGGGCGGCGTTGGCGCTGTGCAGGGTCATCACCGCCGCGCGCAGGCCCGGCCGCGCCTGGCGCAGATCGCCGAGCACCTGCTCGGCGGCGCCGGCGGCGGTGCAGGGCAGCAGCAGGGCCAGATGGTCCTCGTCGTAGCGGGCGACGATATCGCTGCGGCGCAGGCGCTGGCCGACGGTGTCCGCCAGGCCGTTGAGGTCCTCGTCGTGCACCAGCACCAGGGTCAGGGGCGACGACAGCCGGTCGTGCAGCGGGATCAGCCAGCCGGCGGTGCTGGTCAGGGCGGCACGGCTGATAAAGCCGGTCTGCGGATCCCGCCAGGCGTTCTCCATGGACTGCCGTGCCAGCACCTGGTTGCGCCAGATCATCAGCCCGAAATACAGCATGCACACGGTGAGCGCGGCGAGCAGAAACAGGCTGGCGGAGGCGGCCGGGTCGAACGGGTCGCCGGCCTCGCCGTAGCTGATGCGGATTGGCATGACGATCACCAGCACCACTTCGGCGGCGGCCAGCATCACCAGAAAGCGCTTCAGGCCGTGCAGCAGGCCGTTGCTGAGCACCGCCAGGAACAGCAGCGCCATGGTCGGCGGCGGCTCGCCGGCGTCGATCAGGATCACGATGCCCAGGATCACCAGGTCCAGCAGCGAGGCGAGCAGGGCGGCATGGGGAATGCGCGCCACCAGGAACAGCAGCTGCAGGCCCAGATAGGTGCCCGCCAGCACCCAGGGCGTCACCGCCGGCAGGGTGAAGAAGAACGCCGAGGAATGGTTGAAGTAGATCACCGCCAGTACGGCGAACAGCGCCCTCGCGACGTATTGCAGGATGATCACGCCCTGCTCCGTGGACATGCGGCTCGGGGTTTCCATGGCGGTTGACGGTTCCTCGGTTTGCTGGGCGCTATGTTGCTTCAGCCCCGGTACGGAATAAAGATACCGGTTTGACGATTGTTGTAAAAAAGCACTTCACGGTCGAGCCCGGGCCGCTCGGGCAGGATGGAATGCAGTAGCATGCACCATTCGGTGGCAAAAACAGGATCGCCGGAGCAGAGCAGAATGGGGAGTGACATGGATCAGGACCAACACGCGCCGCTGCGCGAGGATGTTCGCCTGCTGGGCGAGGAACTGGGCGCGGTGCTTCGCGAACAGGCCGGTGAGCGGCTTTACGACACCGTGGAAACGATCCGCCAGGCGGCGGTGGAAAGCCGCTCCCAGGGCGAGGTGGAACTGGCCCGTCTGCGCGAGTTGCTGGGGCCCCTGGACGACGCCACCCTGCTGGAAGTGGCGCGCGCCTTCAGCCAGTTTCTGAACCTGGCCAACATCGCCGAGCAGCACCACCGGGAACGGCTGCATCGCCGCCATGAACGCTACCCCGGCGACCCGGACACCGACCAGGGCCTGCGCCAGGTGCTGGCGAAACTGAAAGAGCAGGGCGTTCCGCCGGAGCGCATCCGCGAGACCCTGACGCCGCTGTCCGTGGAGCTGGTGCTTACCGCCCATCCCACCGAGGTGACCCGGCGCACCCTGATCCGCAAATACGACCAGATGGCCGATCTGCTGGCCGAGCGCGACCGCCCGGATCTGACCACCGAGGAGGAACACGGCCTGCGCCAGCGTCTGCGCGAGCTGATTCTGTCCGCCTGGAGCACCGACGAAATCCGCCGCGAGCGGCCCACGCCGGTGGACGAGGCCAAGTGGGGCTTCGCGGTGATCGAGCAATCCCTGTGGCGCGCCGTGCCGCGGGCAATGCGTGATATCGAAGCGGAGCTGGCCCTGGCCGGGCTGGACACACCGCCGTCCGCCTGGGTGCCGATCCGCTTCGCCTCCTGGATGGGCGGCGACCGGGACGGCAACCCCAACGTCACCGCCACGGTCACCCGGGAGGTGCTGTTGCTGGCCCGCTGGATGGCCGCCGACCTGTACCTGCGCGACGTGGAAAACCTGCTCGCCGATCTGTCCATGCACCGCGCCAGCGAAGAATTGCTGGCGCGCACCGGCCCCAGCCACGAACCCTACCGGGTGGTGCTGCGCGACGTGCGTGACCGCCTCAAGATCACCCGCCGGCGCATGGAGGCCCTGGTGGAAGGGCGGCCGGTGCCCGACGGCGAAGGCTTTACCGAAGGCCGCCAGCTGCTCGACGAGCTGCTGCTGATCGACCGCTCCCTGCGCCAGGTGGGCCTGGCCGCCATCGCCGACGGTGAGCTCAAGGACACCCTGCGCCGGCTCAACTGCTTCGGCATTACCCTGCTGTGTCTGGACGTGCGCCAGGAATCCACCCGCCACACCGCCGCCCTGGACGCCATTACCCGCTACCTGGGCCTGGGCGGCTACGGCGACTGGGACGAAGCGCAAAAGCAGGCCTTTCTGCTCAAGGAACTGGAAAGCCGCCGGCCGTTGGTGGACGACGCCTTCTACCGGGCGGACCTGTGCGACGGCGACGTGCGCGAGGTGCTGGAGACCTGCAAGGTGATCGCCGAGCAGGGCCCGGAGGGCCTGGGCGCCTACGTGATTTCCATGGCCCGCGGGCCGTCGGATGTGCTCGCCGTGATGCTGCTGCAGAAGATCGCCGGCGTGCGCCACCCGATGCGCGTGGTGCCGCTATTTGAAACCCTGGACGACCTGAACAACGCCGGCGACACCATGACCGCACTGCTCGACATTCCGCTTTACCGTCAGCGGGTGAGTGACGGCCAGGAAGTGATGATCGGCTATTCCGACTCCGCCAAGGACGCCGGCTTTCTGGGCGCCGCCTGGGCGCAGTTCAGTGCCCAGGAAAAACTCACCGGCCTGTTCCGCGACCACGGCGTGCCGCTGACCCTGTTCCACGGTCGCGGCGGCTCCATCTCCCGGGGCGGCTCGCCCACGCGCATGGCGCTGCTGTCCCAGCCGCCGGGCTCGGTGGCCGGCCGCATCCGGGTCACCGAACAGGGCGAGGTGATCCGCTTCAAATATGGCCGTCCGTCGGTGGCCGCCTACAACCTGGAGCAGTACGTGGCCGCCACCCTGGAGGCCACCCTGCTGCCCCCGGGCGAACCGGAAGACGGCTGGCGTCGGGAAATGCAGAAGCTCACCGACGTGTCGGTGCAGGGCTACCGGCAGGTGGTGCGCGACGACCCGGCGCTGGTGGGTTACCTGCGCACCGTCACCCCGGAAACCGAACTGAGCCGCCTGGCCCTGGGCAGCCGCCCGGCGCGCCGCAAACCCGGCGGCGGCGTGGAGACCCTGCGCGCCATTCCCTGGGTGTTCGCCTGGACCCAGATCCGTCTGATGCTGCCCGCCTGGCTGGGCACCGGCGCCGCCCTGGAAGCGGCCCTGGACAGCGAGGACGAGACCGCGCTGGTGCGGCAGATGGCGGAGCGCTGGCCGTTCTTCCAGGGCGTGGTGGACATGCTGGAGATGGTGCTGGCCAAGGCCGACCCGCGGGTGGCCGCCTGGTATGAGGAGCGTCTCACCGACGACCCGGACCTGAAGCGCCTGGGCGACACCCTGCGCCAGCGGCTGGCGGCCAGCGTGGACGCCCTGCACCGGCTCACCGATCGCGAGGACCTGCTGGTCAACAACCCGGTCATGCGCTGGTCGATCCGCGTCCGTGATCCCTACACCGATCCGCTGCACCTGCTGCAGGCGGAGCTGATGGCCCGCCTGCGCGACCGGGACGGCGACGACGTGCTGGAAAGCGCGCTGATGGTGACCATCGCCGGCATCGCCGCGGGCATGCGCAACACCGGCTGATGTTTCACGGCTAATTGATCGCGGCTGAAGCCGCTGCTACGAAGCGTCGTGGGAGCGACGTCAGTCGCGAACCGTGGCAAGCCGTTCGGGCCAATCGAGCCGCGCGGGCTGCCCGGCAAGGCGGAGGGGCGATACGCTTGGGCAAACCCCGAACCCGGCAAGGAACCGCCATGACCGCCCAGCCCCTGCTTACCCATGTCATCCTGCCCGACGGCCACCGCATGCGTGCCCGCTGGTACCGCCCCGCGCGCAACAACGGCCTGAACGCGGCGGTGATCGTGATCCACGACATCTTCGGCTTTACCGAGGACCAGGCGCGCATCGCCGAGCGGCTGGCCGACAACGGCTACCCGGTGCTGGCGCCGGACCTTTATGACCGCCCCGGCGTTCGCGCCCTGTGCGTGGCGCGCACCCTGCGCGACCATGAGCGCGGCCACGGCGACGCCTTCGACCACCTGGAAGCCTGTCGCCGCTGGGTACTGGAACAGGACGACGAGCCGGTTCACGCGGTGGCCATGATGGGCTTCTGCATGGGCGGGCGCTTCGCGTTGCTGTTCGCCGCCCGCGGCGGGCTGCAAGTGGTGGCGCCGTTCTACGGCGGCGTGCCGCGCCGCGCCGAGGCGCTGACCGGCATCTGCCCGGTGGTGGGCGGCTGGGGCAAGAAGGATCTGATCTACGGCGGCCATGGCGAACGCCTGGCCCGCCACCTCACCGAGCTGGGCGTCCCCCATGACGTCAAAACCTACCCGGACGCCGGCCATTCCTACATGAACGACCATCAGACCTTCTACTTCAAACGGCTGGCCGATTACAGTCCGTTGCGCGCGCGCTATGAACCGGACGCCGCGGAGGACAGCTGGCGGCGCGTTCTGACATTTTTCCGGAACACCCTCTCGGAACCGCCTCTCCAATAACCGGCGCGGCGGTGCCGGGCATCGCCTTTTCCCTCAGCGGGCGCGCCACCAGCGTCGCCACCAGGCCCGTCCGTTCCGTTCTTTTTTCTTTTTGCGCAGGCCCACATGGGCGCCATCGCAGTGCGGCGGCCGGCTGGTGGCGCCGCAGCCGCAGAACAGCACGATCTCTTCCTTGCCGGCGGTGTAGGCCAGCCGGTCCTCCGCCGGACAGCGACCGTCGGTGCAGAATGGCGCCGCGTCGCTGTGCCCGCAGCGGCACCAGTGCCGGGTTTCGCCGGGCCGCATCTTTACCGGCTGCGGATAACGCGGCGCCGCCGGCTGTTCATCGCGCATGATGAGTCTTCCTTGCGTTAACCCGCGTCCACGCGAGAGGTGGCCTCGACCACTGAAAGCCGCATTCCCACGGCGTGTAGCACCGCGAGCAAGGTTTTTAGTGTGGGATTGCCCGTCGGCGACAGAGCCCTGTATAGCGCCTCGCGAGCGATACCGGATTCGCGAGCAATCTGCGCCATTCCGCCATAGGCTTCGGCGATATCGCGCAGGGCGAGCAAGCCGGCACCCCGATGGCTGGGATCGTCCAGTTCTTCCAACGCCGCCTGAAGATACTCAAGCGCGAAGGCGCGACTGGCTCGCAGTTCCGCGATGGTCGCGTCCGTGTGGGAGACGGACGCCGCGACAGAAGGGTTCATAGGTTTCTCCTTTGCCAATCTTCCCAGTAAACGCGCGCCCGCCGACCACGAGGATCCCGAAGACGCTTGAACCAGGCGGTGACGGGTACGCGGCCCGCGGCGGTCCGGTAACGATACAGCTCGATCATACCTGCCTGCTCTTGTAACTTAAAGGTTACTTGTCGGCACTTGCCATATTGGGCGAGGCCGTGGAGCACAGGATGAGCCGGGGCACGGTCGGGCTGTATCGGAGGAGTCGGATTCGATCTGTAGGAAAATGGCCAGGGCGATTGTAAGCCCGACCTGCACGATGGCTTGTCGCCGGATGGTCACGGGGTTGTCACGGGACCGCAATGGGGGGCTTCCAGACTGGCGGAAAAATCAGCCTGGAGCTCGTTATGCTTGCGCACGCCGCTGGAAGGATCAAAGCTCTGCGCCCGCCGTTTCTGGTCCGGTCCCGGGAGCGGGACCTGGAGGGCGGGGCCCGGTTCAGCGCCTATTTCACCCGCTCGCGGCGGGAAATTCTCAAGGTGCAACGGCTGCGTTACCGGATTTTTTCCGAGGAGTACGGGGCCAGCTTCCATGCTCCGTTCGGCCTCGACCGGGACCGCTTCGACCGGCATTGCCTGCATCTGGTGGTGCGCGACAATCAGACCGGCGAGCTGGTGGGCTACACCCGGGTGTTGCCGGGGGAGCGGTTGACGCGCACCGGCGGTTTCTATTCCGCCGGCGAGTTTCACATGCCGCTGGTGGAGCGCCTGGATGGCCGGGTGGCGGAGATCGGCCGCACCTGCATTCACCCGGAGCATCGCGGCGGCGCGGTGATCACGGTACTCTGGGCCCGTCTGGCCCGGTATATGCTGGAAAATGACGTGCGCTATTTGATCGGCTGCGCCAGCGTGGCGCTGGGCGAGGGCTATAATGTGGCGGCCATCGACCGGCGCATTCGCGAGGCGCATCTGGCGCCGTCGGCGCTGCGGGTGACGCCGCGCTGCCGGCTGGAGCCGGTGCCCGGCGACGCGCTGGCCGAACGGGGCGTGAAAATGCCGCCGCTGCTGAAGGCGTACCTGCGCATGGGCGCGCGGGTGTGCGGCGAGCCCTGCTGGGACCCGGACTTCAACTGTCTGGATTATTTTATTCTGATGGAGGTGGACCGCCTGCCGGCGCGCTACGTGCAGCATTTCCTGCAGCCCGCCGAGGCGGTGGCAATGGTATGACCGAACCGGATCTTTCCGCGCCCGCCGAGGCGCCGGCCGGGCCACGGGTGCTGGCGCGGCGCCTGTGGCGGGCGTTGCGCGTGGCCGTGCATCTGCTGGCCGGGGTGCTGGAGGCGCTGTGGCGGCGGGCCGCCCACGACCCGCACCGGGCCGAGATTCTGCACGCCAAGCAGCGCTGGTGCCTGCGGCTGCTGAGCATTCTTGGCGTGGAGTTGCGCGTGCACGGGGCCCTGCGCGGCGGTCCGGTGTTTCTGGTGGCCAACCATGTGTCCTGGCTGGATATTCCGGTGATCGCGGCGGCCCGGCCCTGCCATTTTCTGTCCAAGGCGGAAGTGGCGCGGTGGCCGGTGATCGGCTGGCTGGCCCGTTCCGTGGGCACCCTGTTCATCCGCCGGGGCGGCGGCGAGTCGCGGCAGAAAGCCGAGGAAATCCGCGCCCATCTGGCGCGGGGCCGCAGCATCCTGGTGTTCCCGGAGGGCACCACCACCGACGGCACCGGCGTGCGCCGCTTTTTCCCGCCGCTGTTCGTGGCCGCCGAGCACGCCACCGTGCAGACCGTGGCGGTGCGCTACCGAGACGAGGCCGGCCGGGTGGACACCGGCCTGGCATTCATCGATGACGACGAATTTCACCACAACCTGTGGCGGCTGATGGGCCGGGAACGGGTGGTGGTGGAGCTTACCTTCGGCACCCCGGTGCCCGCCGCGGCCGCCCGGGACCGGGCCCGGGCCGCCCGCGAACAGATCGTCGCCGCCCTGAGCTGAACCGGTACACCGGCCGCCCGCTCCTACGGTAATATGGCCGCCCTTTCCCCGCATGAGGATGGTCCGTGACCCGTGCCAGCGAATTGAAGAAATCCGATGTGATCGAACACAACGGCGGCCTGTTCGTGATCCGCCAGATCGACGTGCAGTCGCCCTCCGCGCGGGGCGCCGCCACCCTGTACCGGGTGCGCGCCCAGCAGGTGGGCGGCGGTTCCAAGTTCGAGGAGCGCTACAAGGGCGACGAGGACGTGACCACGGTGTCGCTGCAGCGCCGGCCGGTGCACTTTTCCTATGTGGACGGCGACGACTACGTGTTCATGGACGACGAGGACTTCTCCCAGTACCCGCTCAAGGGCGAGGACATCGCCGACGAACTGCCGTTCATCACCGAGCAGGGCGACGGCGTGGTGGCGCTGCGGGTGGGCGAGGCGGTGATCGGCCTGGAGCTGCCCGCGTCGGTGGTGCTGACCATCACCGAAACCGCCCCGGCCATGAAGGCCGCCTCGGCCAGCGCCCGCACCAAGCCCGCCACCCTGGAAACCGGGCTGGTGGTGCAGGTGCCGGAATACCTGCAGGAAGGCGAGAAGGTGAAGATCAACACCGCGGAACGGAAATTCATGTCCCGGGCGTGATGACGGATACAGGATTCAGGATGCAGGATACAGCGCGGAGCGTGCCATGCCGCCCCCAAAGCCGTGCCCGCGCTTGCAGGGTCGGCGGCGCGGGGCAAGGTGCTTTCGCTGGTTTCGGCCCGCGCCTCGCGCTGTATCCTGCAGCCTGCATCCTGTATCTGCTGCTGTCCGGCTGTCAGGTCGGCTATTACGGCCAGGCCATCAAGGGCCATTTCAGCCTGATGCACCAGCGCCAGCCGGTGGCGCGGGTGGTGGCCGACCCGGCCACGCCGGCGCCGGTGCGCCGGCAGCTGCTGCTGGCCGGCGACGTGCTGGAGTTCGCCGGCCGGGAACTGGCCTTGCCGGCGGAGGACGTCTACCGCACCTATGTGCCGCTGGATCGCGACGCGGTGGTCTGGAACGTGCAGGCGGCGCCCCGTTTCTCGCTGACGCCGAAAACCTGGTGTTATCCGCTGGTGGGGTGCCTGAGCTACCGGGGCTATTTTCGCGAAGAGGCGGCCCGCGCCGAGGCCGACAGGCTGGCCAGGGCGGGCTGGGACACGGACGTGGGCGGCGCCATCGCCTATTCCACCCTGGGCTGGTTCGAGGACCCGCTGACCACGCCGATGATCGACCGTTCCGGCCCGTCGCTGGTGGAGCTGGTGCTGCACGAACTGGTCCATCGGCGGCTGTACATCCGTGACGACACCCGCTTCAACGAATCCCTGGCCACCATGGTGGCCCGGGAAGGCACTCTGCGCTATCTGGCCCACCACGACCTGAAGGTGGATCTGGCCTGGTGGCGCCAGCGGGACCGGGCCCGCGACGCCTTCCTGGCGCTGGTGGGCGAGGCTCGGGACGACCTGGCCCGGCTGTATGCCGGCGACCTGGACGAGGCGACCATGGCGGCGGCCAAGGCGGCGCGCATCGAGGCCCTGCGGCGGGATGTCCGGGCCCGCGCGGAGAAGGTGCCCGGGCTGGACGCCTACGCCGGCTTTTTCCAGGGCGATCTGAACAACGCCCGGCTCAACGGGGTCCATGATTATTACGGTCTGGTGGGGACCTTCCAGAAAATACTGCTAAGCTGCGGCGGGCAATGGCCCTGTTTCTGGGAGCGGGTGGAGGCCCTGGCCCGCGATCGGGGCTGAGGCACGACGAGGACACGCATGCTTGAACTGGTACGCATCAACAACGCCGCCGTGGCGAAACGTCTGGCCGATGTGCTGGCCCGGCGCGGCATCCACACCCGCCTGGAAGAGGGGCAGGGCGAGTACACCCTGTTTTTGACCGACCCGGCCCGCCTCGAGGAGGCCCGCGAACTGGCCCGGGACTTCCTGGCGGACCCGGCCGGTCGCCGCTGGCAGGACGACGCCTGGCGGGCCAGCGAGCCGGTCACCGGCCTGCCCCGCGAGAAGGTGTTTACCGGCGGTGGCTGGTTCGCCAGCCTGGGGCCGGTGACGCGCACCGGGCTGATCGCCTGCGCGCTGATCTTCCTCTCGCCCTATGTGATCGGTCCGGTGCTCTATGAGGCGCTGATGTTCCCGGACCAGCCGCGGATCCTGGTGAGCCAGCCCTGGCGCCTGCTCACCCCGATGCTGTTGCACTTCTCCGCGCTGCACATCATTTTCAACCTGCTGTGGTGGTGCGATCTGGGGCGCCTGATCGAGCGTTTCCAGTCCAGCTTTCAATTGCTGTGGCTCACCCTGGTGGTGGCCGCGGTGTCCAATTTCGCCCAGTACCTGGACACCGGTCCGCGTTTCGGCGGGCTGTCCGGCGTGGTCTACGGGCTGCTCGGCTATCTATGGCTGTATGGCAAGGTCAACCCGGCGGCGGGGTATCAGTTGCGCCGTGAGATTGTGCTATTGATGCTGGCCTGGCTGGTGATCTGCTACGTGGGATTGTCCGGCATCGTCGCCAATACCGCCCACCTCACCGGTCTGCTGAGCGGCGCGGCGATCGGCGCGCTGGTCGGTTTGTACCGGCGCATGCGCTACTATCGCGGTTAAAAAAAGGGCGCGGCAAAAAAAGGCGCGGCTGAACGGATGGAGAGACGTTTGAAGCAACGAACAAGAGCCCTGGTGGCCATGGTCGGCCTGGTGCTGATGCTGCAGGGCTGCGGCCTGGCCCGGGTCGGTGACAGCCTGGGGCAGGGCGTGCGCCAGAACGGTGACCTGGCCACGGTGGAAGCCGGCCTGCCCAGCTACCTGCTGATGATCGACGGCCTGATCGTGAACTGGCCGGAACGCCAATCCCTGCTGCTCACCGGCGCCGATCTGTACGGTGCCTATGCGGGTCTGTTCGTGGACGACGAGGCCCGCGCCGCCCGTCTCAACGCCCGGGCGCTGGACTACGCCCTGCGTGCCGCCTGCGTGCATCAGGACGACTACTGCCGGGCCCGGAAGATGGACGTGCCCGCCTTTGAAAGCCTGCTGGCGGAGGCCGACACCGGCGATGTGCCGGTGCTGTTCACTCTGGGGGGCGCCTGGGCCGGTTACATCCAGACCCATGCCGACGATTGGAACGCGGTGGCGGAACTGTCCCGGGTGCGCCTGCTGATGGAGCGGGTGGTGGCGCTCGACGAGGATTACCAGTACGGCCAGGCCTACATGTACCTGGGCGTGCTCAACAGCCTGCTGCCGGCCAGTCTGGGTGGCCAGCCGGACGCCGCCCGGGACGCCTTCCAGCGCGCCATCGAGTTGTCCGACGGCGACAACCTGCTGGCCCGGGTGCTCTATGCCGAGTACTACGCGCGGCTGGTGTTCGACCGGGATCTTCACGACGAGCAGCTGCGCCGGGTGCTGGACGCCGACGTGGACGTGCCCGACCTCACCTTGCAGAATGCCTACGCCAAGCGCGAGGCGCGCCGGTTGCTGGACAGCGCCGATGAGTATTTTTAGTGCTTCCAAGCACCAGGAGAAAACCATGCTGAGAACCGCCGTGGCCTTACTGGCCCTGATGCCCATGCTGGCCCTCGCCACCACCCTGAAGATCTCCACCCTGTATCCGGACGGCACCGCCGTGGTCAAGGCGCTCAAACAGGCCGGCGACACCATCGAGCAGGACACCGACGGGCGGGTATCCCTGAAGATCTATCCGGGCGGCGTGATGGGCGACGACCAGGCGGTGCAGCGCAAGATCCGCGTCGGTCAGTTGCACGGGCAGATGGCCCAGGGTGGCGCGTTCGCCCGCTATTATAGGGACAGCCAGATTCTCAACGTGCCGCTCACCTTCAATAACTACGCGGAAGTGGACGCCGCCCGCGAGCAGCTGGACCCGCTGATCAAGCAGGGCCTGGAAGACAACGGCTGGGTCAGTTTCGGGCTGGTGGACGGTGGGTTCGCCTACATCATGTCCGGTCAGCCGGTGCGCAGCCTGGACGACCTGCGCGCTCAGAAACTGTGGCTGCCCTCCGGCGACAGCGCCTCCGCCAACGCCGCCGCCACGCTGAATCTGTCGCCCATCGTGCTGAATATCGGCGGCGTGCTCACCTCCCTGCAGACCGGCGCCATCGACGCCTTCGCGGCGCCGCCGGTGGCGGCCCTGACGCTGCAGTGGTATTCCCGGGTCAATTACATCACCGATCTGCCGTTGCTCTACACCTACGGGCTGCTGGCCATCGAGAAGCGCCACTTCAGCCGGCTTTCCGAAGCCGACCAGAAAGTGGTGCGCCGGGTGCTGGAAGGCGCCTTCGACAAAATCGACGCGCAGAGCCGGGCGCAGAACAAGGACGCCTTTCAGGCGATCCAGAACCAGGGCCTGGAGCTGGTCAGCCCCAGCGAAGCGCAGCGCGCCGAGTGGAAGCGCTATGCCGACAAGGCCACGCAGCAACTGGTGGAGGACGGGCAGCTCAGCCAGGGCATGCTCGACCGGCTGCACACGATTCTTGAGGCGTACCGGAACAGCGGTTCCTGATGCGTCGTCTGCTCGGCTGGATCCACCGCTTCGAGGACGGCCTGATCGTCCTTATCGTCTTGATGATGGTGGGGCTGGCGGTGGCGCAGATCGTGCTGCGTAACCTGGCCGGCACCAGCCTGGTGTGGGCGGACCCGTTGCTGCGCAACGCGGTGCTGTGGATCGGCCTGCTCGGCGCCATGATCGCCTCGCGCAAGGACGAGCACATCCGCATCGACCTGGCCGCCAATTTTCTGCCCGAGCGGCTGCTGCCCTGGATCACCGGTCTGGTGGATCTGTTCACCGCCGGCATCTGTCTGCTCACCGCTTGGTACGGCCTGGGCTTCGTCATCGAGGAGCGTCAGTTCGGCGGCGCCGCCTTCGCCGGTATTCCCAGCTGGCTGCTGCAGTCGGTGATCCCGCTGGGCTTCGGCGTGATCGCCCTGCGTTATCTGATTCTGTTCGGTCTGGGGCTGGTGGGCCGGCGGCCGCGCATGCGGGAGCCCACGCCATGATCCTGATCGGCGCCTTGGTGTTGGTATTGCTGGCGCTGCTGGGCGCGCCGCTGTTCGCGGTGCTGCTGGGCGCCGCCGCCCTGGGCTTCTACGCGCTGGGGTCGCCGCTGGCGGTGCTGCACATCGACATCTATCAGCTGGCGGACTCGGTGGTGCTGATGGCGCTGCCGTTGTTCACTTTCGCCGGCTTTCTGCTCAGCGAATCGCGTACCGCCGACCGGCTGATGCGGCTCAGCCAGGCCGCCTTTGGCTGGATGCCCGGCGGCATGGCCTTCGTGGCGCTGGTGGCCTGTGCCTTCTTCACCGCGCTGACCGGCGGCTCCGGCGTCACCATCGTGGCGCTGGGCGCGCTGCTGCTGCCGGCGCTGGTGAAAGCCGGCTACCCGCAGCGCTTCAGCCTGGGGCTGGTGACCTCATCCGGCAGCCTGGGGCTGCTGCTGGTGCCGTCGGTGCCGCTGCTGATCTACGGCATCATCGCCCAGCAACTGTCTCAACAACTGGCCATGCCGCCGGTGGAGATCGTCGACCTGTATCTGGCCGGCGTGGGGCCGGCCCTGCTGATGGTGGTGCTGCTGTATCTGTACTGCCTGTGGGCCACCCGCGCCGGTGACGCCAACGCCGCCACCGCGGTGCCGCGCCAGCCGTTCAGCGGCGCGGAACTGCGCGCCGCTCTGTGGGACGCGCGCTGGGAACTGCCGTTGCCCCTGGTGGTGCTGGGCGGGGTCTTCTCCGGTTTTCTGGTGGTCAGCGAGGCGGCGGCGGTCACCGCGCTTTACGTATTGATCGTGGAAGTGTGGCTGTACCGGGAGATTCCGCTGCGCCGGCTGCCCGGCATCACCCGCGAGGCGATGGTGATGGTGGGCGGTATTCTGCTGATCCTGGCGGTGGCCCAGGCGTTCGCCGATTACCTGGTGTACGCCGAGGTGCCCGAGCGGTTGTTCCAGTTCATCCAGACGCACGTGCACAGCAAAATCGCCTTTCTGATTCTGCTTAATATCCTGCTGCTGGTGCTGGGCGCGCTGCTGGATATCTTCGCCGCCCTGGTGATCATGGTGCCGCTGATTCTGCCGGTGGCGCTGCGCTATGGCATCGATCCGGTGCATCTGGGCATTATCTTCGTGGCCAACATGCAGATTGGTTACATCACGCCGCCGGTGGGCATGAATCTGTTCATCGCCAGCTACCGGTTCCGCAAGTCCATCACCGAGCTGTTCGCGGCCACCATCCCCTTCATGCTGGTGCTGATCGTGGCGCTGCTGGCGATCACCTATATTCCCGCTCTCAGCCTCTGGCTGGTGCGCTGAACCGGTCACCCCGTCACGGGGTGACTGGACACGGCGTTTCTCCTGTGCACATACTGCCGGGTATGTGGTTTTAATCGATAAAATAACAATTCGGGAGAGAACCATGTTCGCGAAGAAAATGCTGTGCAACGCCACGGCCGCCGTCCTTTGTTTTTCCTTCCTGTTCAGTGCCACCACCCAGGCCGCGCCCGCCGATAAGGAGCCGGTCACCATCGCCATTATCGATCCCCTGACCGGCCCCATGGCCGGCGTCGGGCTGCCGTTGGTGGCGCACATGAAATTCGAGGCGGAACGCCTGAACGCGGAAGGCGGCATGAACGGCCATCCGTTCCGCATCGTCGGGCTGGACAATAAAGTCAGCCCCCAGGAAAGCCTGGTGCAACTGCAGAAGGCGGCGGACGACGGCATCCGCTATATCGTGCAGGGCAACGGTTCCTCGGTGGGCTCGGCGCTGATCTCCGCCATCGACAAGCACAACCGCCGCAACCCCGGTGAGGAAATGCTGTATCTGAACCACGGCGCGGTGGATCCGGTGCTCACCAATGAACGCTGCTCGTTCTGGCATTTCCGCTTCGATGCCGGTTCCGACATGAAGATGAACGCCCTGACCAACTGGATTCAAGGTCAGAAGGACATCAAGAAGGTGTATCTGATCAACCAGGATTACAGCTTCGGCCATTCGGTATCACAGATGGCGCGGGACATGCTGAAGGAAAAACGCCCGGACATCGAAATCGTGGGCAATGACTTCCACCCCCTGGCCAAGGTCAAGGACTTCACGCCCTACGCCACCAAGATCAAGGCCTCCGGCGCCGATGCCATTATCAGCGGCAACTGGGGTCAGGACATGGTGCTGCTGGCCAAGACCCTGGCGGACTTCGGCGTGGACGCGCCGTTCCTGACCTATTACGCCGGCAGTCCCGGCACCGTGACCCAGGTTGGCGAACGCGGCGTTGATCACATCTATCAGATCTACGCCTACTACGGCGACACAGAGGATCCGGAAATCGGCCAGCGCCAGAAAGACATGTATGAACAAACCGACTGGGATTATTTCCTGTTCTATCCGCGTCTGACCACGATGATGGAGATGCTCAAGAAGGCCGCCGACCAGGTGCAAAGCGTGGACCCGGTGAAGATCGCGTTCGCCATGGAGGGACTGTCCGTGGACATGGACACCGGCACCTACACCATGCGCAAGGAAGACCATCAGGTGCAGCAGCCGATGGTGTTGTCGGTGATGAAGGGCGACATGCCCTACGGCGCCGAGGGCACCGACTACAACTTCGCCAAGGTGGCGCTGATTCCCGCCGCGGAGGTGGCCATGCCGACCACCTGCAGGATGCGTCGCCCCCGGCGGGACTGAACCGGCGGGGCGCCGGCGCCGCGATGCCGGCGCCCGGCGCTAGCCGCCCTTGCCGCCGTTCTTGCGCACGTTCTTGACCCGCAGGGCGTTGTTGCCGCCGCCCACCGGCGCCACCTCGAACTGCTTCGGGTAGGCGCGCAGCAGGTCGCTGAGCTTCTTGAAACCGTAGAGGCGGGTGTCGAAGGCCGGGTTGCGCTTGTTGATGTTCTGCCCGAGCGCGCCCAGGTGCACCCAGTCTTCCTCGTCGGCGATGTCGTCGATCACCCGGGTGATCAGCTTCAAAGGCGGTTTTTCCTGGTTGCCGCCGGCGGCGGCCTGTTCCTTACCGGCGGGCTTGCCGTCGCTACCGGCGGCTTCGCCGCCGTCGTGGTCGGCGCGCAGGATTTCCGTGTAGATGAACTTGTCGCAGGCGGCCACCAGGGGCTTGGGCGTTTTGCGCTCGCCGAAGCCGTAGACCATCAGCCCGCCTTCCCGCAGCCGCGCGGCCAGGCGGGTAAAATCACTGTCGCTGCTGACCAGGCAGAAGCCATCCAGGGCCCGGGTATAGAGCAGGTCCATGGCATCGATGATCAGCGAACTGTCGGTGGCGTTCTTGCCGGTGGTGTAGGCGAACTGCTGCACCGGCTGGATCGAGTAATCCAGCAGCACCTGCTTCCAACCGCCCAGGTTGGGTTTGGTCCAGTCGCCGTAAATGCGCTTCACGGTGGCGGTGCCGTACTTGGCGATTTCCTCGAACAGCCCCTCGACGATGGCCGGCGCCGCGTTGTCGGCGTCGATCAGTACCGCCAGTTGCCGCAGGGCGTCGTTTGGGTTGGCCATGATCGGTTCCTTGCAATGGAATCCGACCCACTTTACCAGTCATCCCCCCGCGCGGGTACGCGGACCCAGGTCGAAGGGCCCGACGATCATCTCGGCGGAGTGCGTCCGGTGGTAATTCTCCCGGGCTTTCCACGCCTTGCCGTAGCGATAGAACGGGATGGTCGGGTAGAGGTGATGCATCAGGTGGTAGTTCTGATACATGAGCAACGGCGTCAGCCAGGTTTCCCGCCCCATGCGCATCAGAGCGGTATGGTTCGGGTTCTGGTCCTGGCGGCCGGTGTGCGGGTAGTGCGGCAGCACCATGAACACCAGACACATGAGAAAGAACGCCAGATAAGTGGGAATCAGCCACAGCGTGAGCATATAGAACGGCGCCCATACCCAGAGGGCGGCGATGATGGCGCCGGCCACCAGCATTTCCCGGACCACCTCGGACACTTTCAGGCCCGGCAGCCGGCCCGGGTCACGCAGAAAGTAGACCACATAGAAATACGGCCACAGGCCCCACAGCGGCCAGGTCCACAGGCTGCGGGCCATCCAGTGGTCCGGGTCGTTCTCCTCGTTGGCGAAGCGGTGGTGGCGCATGTGCAGCAGCCGGAACAACCGGCCCCGGCCGAAGGGCACCGCCACGAAAGTGGCCGCCGCCAGCAGCCAGTCGTTGACTTTCGGGCTGCGCGCGGCGCAGCGGTGGATGGCCTCGTGGGCCGGGGTGAACAGGGCGTAGCCGGCCACGCCGTTGACCACCATGCCCACCCACAGGGGCCACAGCTGGTTCATGGTCAGCACCCAGCTGGCGGCGATGGTACCGACGCTGCCGACCAGGATCGCCACCGTGGGCCAGGCCAGGGTGGGCGATACCCTCAGCCGGGCCAGCTTTTGTTTCTCCAGGATCTCGGTCGCGTCGCTGTGCATCACGGGTCTCCGCCTCGTTACGTGCACACAGTGTTTACCAGGACGCTGCCGACGGGCAGACATGGAAATTGCCAACAGGGGGATAAAAAGTGACAGCTCAGGGGCGGCGGAAGTCCCGGGGCCGGGTGCCGTACCAGCGGCGGAACGCGCGCCGGAAGCTGGCCACGTCGGTATAGCCCAGCTCCCGGGCCACCGCCGCCACGGTGTAATGGGGCAGGCCCAGCAGCTCGGCGGCCCGTTGCGCCCGGGTGCGGTCGCGCAGGGCCTGGAAGCGGGTGCCCTCGGCCTTCAGCCGGCGGATCAGCGTGCGCGGGCTGATGTGCAGGGCCTCGGCCACCGCGTCCAGGCCCGGCTCCGGCTCGCCGCGCAGGCGCGTCAGCACCTGGTCACTGAGCGAGCCGTGCCGGCGCAGCGCTTCCTGGCGGGCCTCGCACTGACGCACCGCCATCCACAGCAGCTCCCGGTCGTGGCTGGGCACCGGCTCGTCGCCGTAGTGGGCCGGCAGGGTCAGGGCCACGGCGGGCGCGTCGAACACCACGCGGATGCCGGCGAAGGCTTCCCGGTAAAGGGCCGCGTACTCCGGCGGCGGATAGTTGAAATGCACGGCGCCGTCCTCGATGGGGCGCCCGCGCAGCACGATGTGACAGGCGAAGGCGGAGGCCAGAGCGGATTCGGTGAGAAACCGCACCGCGTAGTCCCCGGGCTCGATGAAGTCCAGGCGCAGGGTGATGGCTTGCCGGTCTTCCCGCAGGTGGGTGCTGAACACCCGGGTGCGGGTATTGTTGAAGCGCGCGAACAGCCCCATGGCGTCGCGCAGGGTGGCGCTGGCCATGGCCGCCATGCCCATGGGCCCGTGCATGGCGGGCAGGGCGCGCAGGCCGGTGCGCAGGGCCAGATCCGGCCGTGGCGACAGCGCCAGGGCGTTGGCGATCAGCCGGCGCGCGCCGGGCCAATCGATAAAGCCTTCGCCCCGTTGCAGGGCGACCGCGTCGACGCCGGTGCCCTCCAGCAGGGTGGTCAGGCCGGCGTCGTCCAGCTCCAGGGTCTGGGCGATCATGCGGCAATAGGTCAGCGCCAGGTCCGGGCTCACGGCGCCGCCGTCTCCGGCGGTTCGGCCAGGTAGCCGGCCACCATGCGGGTCAGCTCCCGGGCCAGCGCCTCCTCGCCGATCACATCGCCCTGGCTGACATGGCGCACCATGGTGAACAGCACGCTGTTGGTGACGATGAACACGCGTACCTCCAGGTTCTCGATGGGGTAGTCCCGATAGTGGCGCAGGAAATACAGCCGCGACAGCTCCATGAAGTGCTGCTGCAGCAGATCCACCATGCGGTGGGTGGGCAGCCGGTGCCAGTTGCGCACCAGTTCCAGATAGAGGCCGTCCCGGGAGCGCAGCACCGAAAAACCGAACCGGATGGAGCGGTGCACCATCTCGTTCAGGTCGTTCACCGCCATCAGCGGCAGCCGCCGCAGGCCGCCGGCGATGTCCTCCGCCAGCCGGTCCATCAGCGCCTCGATCAGGGCGCTCTTGTCGCCGAAATACTGATACAGGGACCCCACGCTGACCCCGGCCTGCTCGGCGATGCGCGCCGTGGTGGTGTCGTCCAGACCGTGGCGCTGAATGCACAGGCCGGTGGCGTCCACCAGGGCCCGGACCATCTCCCGGGAGCGCTTCTGCTGGGGCTGTTTTCGCATGGGACCTCAAAACGCGAATTGAATGCGAATGGATATTCGCATTAACGTTCGCCCCTGAGCAAGTGTCCCCGGCAAGCGGCTACAGGAGAACCCCATGAACGCACCGGCCCCCGCCACCGCCCCCACCCGGGCGCGGCCGTTCGAGAAGACCGCCACCCCCACGCCGGCCTGGCTGCGCCGGCTGCTGGGCCGGGAGCTGGCGCCCAGCCGCGACGAGTACCAGGCGGCGCTGGACGACCTGTGGGCGGGTGACCCGGCCATGGACGCCCTGATCGACTGGATGTACGCCTGCGGCCCGGCCCGGGCGCGGCCGCTGTTCGAAACCGCGGTGCGCGAGGGCGTGGACGCGGTGCCGGACTGTCCGGCACCACTGAGAACGTTCATGGACCAGGTGACGGCGCCGGCCTGGCTGGACCCGGCGCTGGTGGACGAGGGCGCCCGCTTCATCCAATCCACCGGCCGGACGGCGCCCTATGTGCTGCGGGATCTGGCGCTGATGGGCGGCTATCTGCTGTCCGGGTTCAACCAGTCCCTGGTGCTGACCGGCGCGCTCAGCCAGGGCACCGCCCGGCGGGTGGCGGAAACCGGCAAATGGTGGATCGACTGCACCGAGGAAGGCGGGCTGCTGCCTGGCGGGGAGGGCTACCGGGGGACCCTGCATGTGCGCATGGTGCACGGCCTGGTGCGGCGCAACCTGGATCGGCGCGATGAATGGGACCACGCCCGTTGGGGCCTGCCGCTCAATCAGGTGGACATGGCCGCCACCTACCTGGGGTTCTGCGTGGTGATGCTGGGCGGGCTGCGCAAGATGGGCATTCCGGTGACGGCGCGGGAATCCCGGGCGGTGATGCACCTGTGGAAATACGCCGGCTGGCTGATGGGGGTGGACCAGCGCTGGCTGGTGGACCGGGAGCGCGACGGCATCGTCCTGCTCCACCGGGCCATGATGACCCAGAGCCGCCCGGACTGGACCAGCCGGGAACTGGGGCGGGCCCTGTCCCGGGAGCCCCTGTCGCAGCATTTCCGGCGTCTGCCGGCGCTACGGCGGCGCTGGGCCTATCGGCGCCACCTGAGCATCACCCGCTACTTTCTGAACCGGGAGAAAATGCGCCAGCTGGGCCTGCCGGATGACGTCCGCCCCTGGTTCCCGCTGGTGACGCTGGTGCCGCGCTTTACCGGCCATGTGGCCCTGCATTACCTGCCGGGCCTGGGCCACTGGCAGCAGCGGAGGGGGCGGCGGGTGCAGAACGCCGCCCTGGGGCACCTGTTCGGCGATCAGGAACGGGGCCTGGTGCGGCCGGACCTATAAAAGAATTCGATCAATCCGTACGGCTCACCGTGGTGCCTTCACGTCGTCGTTATCGGTAAGGTCTCAGACTCTGCCGCAGACGATGGAGAGGAAGAACGCAATGAAACGGATTCTGGTGCTGTATTACTCCATGTACGGACATATCGAGTCACTGGCGGACGCCGTGGCCGAGGGGGCCCGTGCCGTGGATGGCGTGGAAGTGACCATCAAACGGGTGCCCGAAACCATGCCCGAGGACGCCTTCAAGGCGGCCGGCGGCAAGACCGATCAGAAAGCCCCGGAGGCCAGCCCCGGTGAGCTCAAGGATTACGACGCGGTGATCGTCGGCACGCCCACCCGCTTCGGCAACATGAGCGGCCAGATGCGTACTTTCTGGGACCAGACCGGCGGCCTGTGGGCCAAGGGCGCCCTGGCCGGCAAGGTGGCCAGTGTGTTCACCTCCACCGGCACCGGCGGTGGCAAGGAAACCACCATCGTGTCCACCTGGCTGACGCTGGCGCACCACGGCTTCCTGCTGGTGCCGCTGGGCTATGCCGACCCGGACCAGGCGCAGATGGACATCAGCGAAGCCCACGGCGCGTCCCCCTACGGGGCCGGCACCCTGGCCGGCCCGGACGGCAGCCGCCAGCCCAGCGAGAAGGAATTGTCCCTGGCCCGTTACCAGGGCGAGCAGGTGGCCAAGGTCACCGCGAAGCTTTAGGAAAACCCGGCTTTACCGCAACAAACACGCTGATTCTTACCCCTTGATCCGCCCGTCCCCCGGGCGGTTTTTTTTGTCCGCGCGTCAGCGCGCCGTTTCGCGCCCCTCCCGCAACTGCCGGAGGCGCTGTTCCAGGGCGCGCAGTTGCGCGTCCTGCCGTTCCATCAGCGCATCGTTGTCCGCCTGCCGCTGACGCAGCGCCTCCGCCCGCTCCCGCAACGCGCGCTGCTCGCGACGCACGGCCTCCACCGGCGGATCGGCTTCCACGGCGGGCGCCGCGCCGGGCGCGGACGAAGAGCCATCGCCTGATGACGCGCCGGCCACCCCGGTGCACAGCCACAGAAGGCACACCCATACCGGCCAGCCGTTTCCGGATACCCCCATCACGCCCGCTCCTTGCCATTCAAACCCGCAGTCTAACGTCCGCCGTGACAGGCCGGCTAGCCGATGGCTGACAGCCGGGCTGGTCGATGTCCGATACCGGCGGTGGAGGCTGGAGGCCAGGCTGGGGGAGTGGCTTCTGCCACTTGTGTGGTTTATAAACTTCATGTAGTTTAAGGACGACAGCATGAGAGTAATACAGTCCCGGCACTTCCATCGCTGGCTCACGCGTTTGCGCGATCCGGTGGGCAAGGGCCGGTTGGTATCGGCGATCCACCGGCTCAGTGAAGGCCTGCCGGTGGATACGAAGTGGGTGGGGCCGGAAGTTCGAGAGCTGCGTCTGCACCAGGGGCCCGGCTACCGGGTTTACTTTTACCGTGGCGGCGACACCTTGATTCTGTTGCTTTGCGGCGGTCACAAAGGGGCGCAGCAACGGGACATCACCCGTGCCGAGCGCATCCTGCGCGATTGGAGATGTGAAAATGACTGAGCGTTTTTTGCCGTTCGATCCCGCCGAGCAACTGGCGGATCCGGCGGCCGCCGCGGCGTTTATCAACGAGGCGCTGGCCACCGACGATGCCGGCTATATCGCGCGAGCCATGGGGGTGGTGGCGCGGGCCCGGGGCATGTCCGGCCTGGCCCGGGAGACCGGGCTGTCCCGGGAGCAGCTCTATCGCTCATTGAGCGAGCGCGGCAACCCCACCCTGAAAACGGTGCTGGCGGTGCTCAAGGAGCTGGGCGTGGAGATCAGCCTGGTTGAACGACGCCGTTAAGTCACCCAGCCGGCGGCCAGCGCAGTGCCGGCCACCGCCAGGATCGACGCCCACAGCAGCGCGCCCAGCGCCAGCGGCCGCCAGCCGGCCTGGCGCAACAGACCCAGGTGGGTGCTCAGGCCCAGGCCGGCCATGGCCAGGGTCAGCAGCAGGTCGTCCACGCCGGCCAGGGCGGGGCGCAGGGCGTCGGGAATCAGCCCCAGGCCGTTGACGACCATCGCCAGCACGAACCAGAGCGCAAACGGCGGCACCGGCAGCTTCGGGCCGGCCTCGCCGGCGTCCGGGCCGCCGCGCACCGCCACGGCCAACAGCATCAGTGCCGGGGCCAGCATCATTACCCGCGCCATCTTGACCAGCAGGGCGGTGTCCACCAGCGCCGGTGACATGGCCTGGGCGGCCACCAGTACCTGGGCCACTTCCTGGACGGTGGCCCCGGTGAACAGCGCGAAGGCCGCCGGGTCGCCGAACAACGTGGGCCAATGGCGGAACAGCACCGGCAGCAGCAGCATGTTCAGGGTGCCGAACACCACCACCGCGGCCACCGCCATGGCGCCGTCCCGGTCGCGGCCACGCAGTACCGGTTCCGCGGCGAGCACCGCCGCCGCGCCGCAGATACCGTTGCCGGCGCCGATCAACAGGGCGGCATGGCGGGGCATGCCGAACAGGCGCGGCCCGAGCCAGCCGGCCAGCAGCAAGCTGACCAGGATCTGGGCGGCGTCCAGCACCCACACCGCGGGCCCCAGTTGCGCCACCGCGTCCAGCGGAATGCGCAGGCCATACAGCACGATGGCGGTTTTCAGCACCGGCCCCTTGAACAACGCCACGGCGGGCCGGGCGCGCTGCCGCCAGGGCGCCGGCAGCGGCTGGACCACCACCAGACCCACCAGCAACGCCAGGGCCAGGGCGCCCAACCCCCACCGCCCGGCCAGCGGCGTGTGGGCCAGGGCCTGGCCGCCGACACCACAGGCCACGACCAGGGCGAGGAACGGCCAATCGGAACGACGGGGCAGGGCGAGCGTAAGCATGACGGGCTCCGTGATGGATTCGGAGCCACTATGGCGGCGGGAAGAGGATAAATATATTTAATAATTATAAAGATATAACTAAAATAAAATTATGAATGAGACGACCTTGCGCCAATGGCGCCTGTTTCTGGCGGTGGCGGACACCGGCAGCGTGGCCGCCGCCGCGCGCCAGGTGGCGCTGACCCAGCCCGCGGTCAGCCAGGGCCTGGGCCAGCTGGAAGAACGCCTGGGCGAACGCCTGTTCGACCGGGTCGGGCGGGGCCTGCGCCTCAATGGCGCGGGGCGACGTTTGCTGCCGGAAGCCCGGGCGTTGCTGGAGCAGGTCTCCCGGTGCGAGACCCTGTTCCGGGAGAGCACCCTGGAGGTCACCCTGGCCGCCACCCATACCCTGGGCAATTACTACCTGCCGCCGTTGCTGGCCACGTTCCGCCAGCGCCATCCGCGGGCGACGGTGCGCCTGGAAGTGATCAATACCCGGCGCGCGGTGGAGCGCCTGCTGGCCCTGGATACGGACATGGCGCTGGTGGAGGGGCCGGTGTCGCATCGGCAGCTGGAAGTGCGCGCCTGGCGTGACGATACCCTGGTACGGGTGGCGTCGCCCGCCCTGGCGGCCCGGCTGACCGGGCAACCGGCGGCACGCTGGCCCTGGGTGATGCGCGAACCCGGGTCCGGCACCCGGGCGGTGATCGAGGCACGCCTGGGCGGGGCGTTTCCGCCCGCCGAGCGGATCATGCAACTGGGCGCCGGCGAGGCGGTACGTCAGGCGGTGCTGGCCGGTGCCGGGGTGGGCTATGTGAGCGAGGTGGCCGCCGCCTCGGCGCTGCGGGACGGCCGTCTGGTCAGTCTGCCCGGCGACGGCGAGCGTTTGCGCAGACCGCTCTATCTGTTGCGTCATCGGCAACGGGAGCAGGGCGCCGGCGAGCGCGCCTTGCTGGCGCTGTTGCTGGAACGACAATCCCCGTCCGGCGCGCCTCAGGGTTCCAGACCGTAGCGGCGCAACACCTCGCGATTGCGTTCCGCCCAACGGTCATAGCGGCCCCGCAACTCCTCCTCGTCCGGCACCGGCACGCCGACCCACTGACAGCGCTGGATGACGGCCCGTTTGAAGGCGCCGTAGCCCCCATAGCGACGCATGGAAAACCATTTCTTGCGGCCCCGGTTGGCGGTCACCGAAAAATTGCCGCCCAGTGGCTTGTCCCGGAACGTCACGGTGACGCCCACCAGCCCGAAGGGATTGCCGCCCTCCGGGGCTTCCCCATCATCGCCGGCGTACAGCATCAGCGGGCGCCGGTCACCCATGGCGGCCCGCACCGCCGGGTCGTCCAGGGCCGCGTCGCGCCAACGCCGGGCCTCGTGCAGAGCGGCCACGCGGCTGCCGTAACGGCGATCACGGAATGAACGCCGCCGCTGGTGGCGCCGCCCGTGCCGGTCCAGATAGGGCACGGCACACCACCAGAACTCGCCGCTGTGGTTGCGATAAATGTACAAAAAGGAATGCACGTGGGGCGTTCGTCTCACGGGATCCGTCATGGCTCCGTCTTCCGTCCTGATTGCTGTTATTGCTTTTATGCAATAATTGGAATCAGGGCTATTAAGGCAAAGCGACCCCGTGAAAGACCGTTCCTGCTCTATATACAAAGAAAGAGCGGTCTTTTCTCACGATTTTGATCGTCTTAAAAAGTCCTCGGGAAAACAAAACTATTTGCGGAATCAGAGCGTGGCTTGCTGTAAACGCAACTATGCGGCGGCCGAGGCCAGCGAAGGCAGGCAAAAAAAAGGGGCGCCGAAGCGCCCCTCGTCCATGGCGTTGCGATCAGCTCTTCATCATCTGGCGCAGCACGTAATGCAGGATGCCACCGTTCTTGAAGTAGGTGACCTCGGCGCCGGTGTCCAGGCGGCTGATGGCCTTCACCGTGCTTTCCTTGCCGTCCTGCTTGCGGAACACCACCTCGATCTCCTGGCCCGGTTTCAGGTCGTTGCCCAGATTGGGGATGTCCACTTCCTCGGTACCGTCCAGGTTCAGGGTCTTGCGGGTGGTGCCTTCCGGGAACTGCAGCGGCAGTACGCCCATGCCGATCAGGTTGGAGCGGTGGATCCGCTCGTAGCTCTCCGCGATCACCGCGCGCACGCCGAGCAGACGGGTGCCCTTGGCGGCCCAGTCACGGCTGGAGCCGGTGCCGTACTCCTTGCCGGCCACCACCACGGTGTCCACGCCGTCGTGCTGATAACGCATGGCGGCGCCGTAGATCGGCATTTCCTCGCCACCGGGCAGGTGCCTGGTGTAGCCCCCTTCGATGTCCGGGGTCATCTCGTTACGGATGCGGATGTTGGCGAAGGTGCCGCGCATCATCACTTCGTGGTTGCCGCGCCGGGAGCCGTAGGAGTTGAAGTCGATGGGCTCCACGTCGTGGCCTTGCAGGTAATGCCCGGCGGGGCTGTCGGCCTTGATGGCGCCGGCCGGCGAGATGTGGTCGGTGGTGATGGAATCACCCAGCAGCGCCAGGATACGGGCGTTCTTCACCGGCTGAACGTCGTCCACCTGTTCGGTCAGGCCTTCGAAGAACGGCGGGTTCTGGATGTAGGTGGAGTGCTCGTCCCACTCGTAGGTCTTGGACTCCGGAATCGGCAGGCTCCGCCAGATTTCGTCGCCGTCGAACACGCTGGCGTATTCCTTGCTGAACATCTCGGTGTCCACCGCCACCAGAGCGTCCTGGATTTCCTTGCCGGACGGCCAGATGTCCTTGAGGAAGACGTCGTTGCCGTCCTGGTCCTGGCCCAGCGGTTCCTTCTCCAGATTGATCTTGACGGTGCCGGCCAGGGCGTAGGCCACCACCAGCGGCGGCGAGGCCAGCCAGTTGGTGCGCACGCTCTGGTGAATGCGGCCCTCGAAGTTACGGTTGCCCGACAGCACCGACGCCACCACCAGGTCGCCCTCGGCGATGGCCTTGTCGATCTCGTCCGGCAGCGGGCCGGAGTTGCCGATGCAGGTGGTGCAACCGTAGCCCACCAGGTCGTAGCCGATCTTGTCCAGGTACTCCTGCAGGCCGGCCTTGTTCAGATAGTCGGTGACCACCTTGGAGCCCGGTGCCAGGGAGGTTTTCACCCAGGGCTTGCGGTTCAGACCTTTCTCCACCGCTTTCTTGGCCATCAGACCGGCGGCCAGCATCACGCTGGGGTTGGAGGTGTTGGTGCAGGAGGTGATGGCGGCGATCACCACGTCGCCGTGGTCCAGGTGGAAGGTTTCGCCGTCCAGGGTCACTTCCACGCCGCTGGTGGGTTCCTTGTTGCCCACCGCGGTCTGGCCGCCTTCGCCTTCCAGTTTGCTGATCTCGCCATCGTCGAGTTTCAGTTCCTTGGTGATCACGTCGATGATGGCGCGCTTCACGCCGGTCATCGGCACCCGGTCCTGGGGCCGTTTGGGGCCGGCCAGGCTGGGCACCACCTCGCCGAGATCGAGCTCCAGGGTATCGCTGAAGGCCGGTTCCGGGGTGTCCGGGTAACGCCACAGGCCCTGCTGTTTGCAGTAAGCCTCCACCAGCTCGATGGCCTCCTTGGGCCGGCCGGTGAGTTCCAGGTATTCGATGGTGCGTTCGTCGATGGGGAAGAACGCGCAGGTGGAACCGAATTCCGGGGACATGTTGCCCATGGTGGCGCGGTCCGCCAGGCTCAGATCCGCCAGACCCTCGCCGAAGAATTCCACGAATTTGCCGACCACGCCGCGCTCGCGCAGCATCTCGGTGACGGTCAGCACCAGGTCGGTGGCGGTGACGCCTTCACGCAGCTTGCCGGTCATCTTGAACCCGACCACCTCGGGGATCAGCATCGCCACCGGCTGGCCGAGCATGGCCGCCTCCGCCTCGATGCCGCCCACGCCCCAGCCGAGCACGCCCAGGCCGTTGATCATGGTGGTGTGGGAGTCGGTGCCCACCAGGGTGTCCGGATAGGCGAAGGTTTTGCCGTCGGCCTCGCTGGACCAGACGCCGCGACCCAGATACTCCAGGTTCACCTGGTGACAGATGCCGGTGCCCGGCGGCACCACGCGGAAATTGTCGAACGCTTTCTGGCCCCAGCGCAGGAACTGGTAGCGCTCCTTGTTGCGCTCGTATTCCTTTTCCACGTTCTGCTCGAACGCCTGGGCGTTGCCGAACTTGTCCACCATCACCGAGTGGTCGATGACCAGATCCACCGGCGCTAGCGGATTGATCCGCTGCGGGTCGCCGCCGGCCTTGGCGATGGCGTCGCGCATGGCCGCCAGATCCACCACGCCGGGCACGCCGGTGAAGTCCTGCATCAGTACGCGGGCGGGGCGGTAGTTGATTTCACGGTCGGAGGAACGCTTCTCCGGCCATCGCACCAGGGCCTCGATGTCCTCGGTGGTGACCGTGTCGCCGTCTTCGTGGCGGAGCAGGTTTTCGAGAAGCACTTTGAGGGTGAAGGGGAGCTTGCTGAGATCACCCCAGCCCTTTTCGGCGACGGCATTGAGATCGTAGTAATGATAGGTCTTGCCGCTCACGTCCAGGGTCTTGGCGCTGTTCAGGGTGTCCTGGCCAATCCGTGTCACTGCGCACCTCCTTACGTTGGCGAAATCTTCGTTGGCGAAAGTCGTTCGCTTGGGGGATTACCCCATGATAGTACGCCCTTGTGGCCGGCACATGAAACGGCCGGTGCGGGGCCGCGAGTTTTACACCATTTCGCAAAAACGCCGTGATCGGAGCGTTAGGGTCTGTTCACACTACTTGCATCACGCCTGCTGGATGTCATTTTGGTCTCCAGCTAGGCGGAGGGAGCGCGGTTTGGTCATTCCAAATAAGTGACCGACAACGACGCTGGAGGCCAAAAGGGCGCCAGCCCTTCGGGTTGTGGCTAAAAACCCACCCCTCCGCGTTACTCGTCGTTCATTTGGAGTCACCAAATTTCTCTCCTCGTGCCTTGATGGGTGGGCTTTTAGCCACAACAGGCGTAATGCAAGTAGTGTGAACAGACCCTAGGCTGCGCGCCTTGCAAAGAACAAAGGAAATGTCATGTACGAATGGATTCAAGAGCATAACAAGGTGCTCAGCGTCCTGATCAGCTTCGGCACGCTGCTGATCTGGCTGGTCTATGCCCAGCTGCTGTACAGCGGCTATCGCCGGCAGGTGCGCCCGCGCATCGTCATCAACCGGGGCAAGCACCGGGACCTGAACGCCCTGTGCATCATCAGCAACATGAGCGCCGAAGCGGTGTTCGTGGAACACATTCTGGCGCGCCTGGAAACCAGTGAAGGCACCGTGCTGGAAGACGTCACCGAGCTGGAGCAGGAGTACGAGCAGGGCGACGAGCAAAAAGACCAGCGCGACAGCCCTTCCACGCCCTTGAGCGAGAGCACCCGCCAGGGCCCGCTGAACTCCGGCGACTTCCTGCACATCGGTTCCTTCCAGGAAGTGATCCGTCGCACCCTGCGTGACCAGCGCCTGGAACGCGGTGACGACGAGGACGAGCCGGTACGGCTCAAGTCGCTGACCATCCAGGTGCTCGCCATCTACGGGTCCGACGATATGCCCATCGGCGTGGAACGCCGCTTTCTGATCGAGCATGTCGAGAACGGACACCGTCTGGTGCCGGCCACCTGGGACAGCCGCCGCATGGCCGGCCGCCTGGACCGCCGCCGTCTGCGCAAGATGATGGAGTCCCTGCGCCGGGAGCAATTGGCGGGCGATCAATAATCCGCTGTAATGGGCCCTTTCGCGACGGCGACGGGGACGCACGCATGGGGTTTCAATCGGTGGACCGGGGCACGGTAGCGGTCTGGCGCCTGCAGGCCCTGGCCGGGGTGGCGGTGGCCGCCCTGGTGATGGTGGGGGTGACGGTGCCGCTGTTGGCCGGTGGTGCCTGGCTGGGGCCGGTGCTCGCCCTGGTGGGCGGGCTGCTGGCGGTGGCGGCGGGGCTGGCCCTGTGGCTGCCCGCGAAGGCCCACGCCCGCCTGCGCTACCGCCTGGACGAGCACGGCCTGACCATCGAGCACGGCATTCTGTGGCGCCACCGTATCATCGTGCCGCGGGTGCGTGTTCAGCACTCCGACATCAGCCAGGGCCCGCTGCAGCGCGCCTTCGGCGTCGCCACCCTGAGACTCTACACCGCCGGCAGCCGCTTCACCGTCAACAGCCTGCCGGGACTCGCCGACGACCGGGCGCGGGCGCTGCGCCGCCAGCTGCTCGATGAGGGCGACGGCGATGCGGTATGAAGACGGCCATCCGATTCCCGAACAGCGCCTGCATCCGCTCAGCTGGGTGTTTTACCTCTCCGGCGGGCTGGGCGCGGCGCTGCCCGCCCTGGCCGCCCTGGCGCTGGGCGCCGAGTGGGGCGGCGGCCTGTGGGCGCTGCTGCCGCTGATCCTGATCGGCCCGCTGGCCGGGCTCTGGCACCAATGGGTGTACCGCTACGACACCGGTCCGGACGGGCTGGTGATCCGCGAAGGTCTGATCTTCCGCAACCTGCGGCAGATCGATTACCGCCGCATCGAAAACCTGGACACCCGGCGCAATCCGCTGCACCGCCTGCTGGGCGTGGCCGATGTGAAGGTGGAGACCTCCAGCGGCGGCGGCGCCGAGGCCACGCTGCGGGTACTGTCGCTGGCGCAGGCGGCGCGCCTCAGCGAGGCGGTATTCGCCCGCCGCCGGGCCTTGGAGGCGGACGCCGGCGCGGAGGCGGGCGACGCGCCGCCCGCCGCGGAGACCGAGGTGCTACTGCGGCTGCCGCCGGGCGAACTGATCCGCATGGGCCTGATCGATAACCGCAATCTGTTCTGGCTGGGCGCGGTGCTCGGCTCCCTGATCCAGGTGCTGGGGGTGGACCTGCTGGAACGGCTGGTGGGCCCGGCGTTGCGGGACGCCGGCCTGCGCTATGTGAGCGAGCTGGGCCTGATGCTCAAGGTGCTGCTGGTGGTGGGCACCGTGATCGGCGTGCTGCTGGTGGGCAAGGCGCTGTCCGTGCTCAGCGCCCTGGTCCGCTACCACGGCTATGTGCTGGAACAGGCCGGGGGCGACCTGCGTGCCCGCCACGGGCTCTTTACCCGCCATGCGGTGACACTGAGGCTGGCGCGGGTGCAGGTGGTACACCAGCTGGCCACGCCGCTGCACCGCCTGTTCGGCCGCGTGGCTCTGCAGGTGGACCTGGCCGGCGGGGCCGGCGACACGGATCGTGGCGACGGTGCCCGACCGCTGGCGCCGATCTGCCCGGCGGACCGGGCCCCGGCGTTGATCGACCGGGCCTTGCCCGGGCTGGCTCGCCGCGAGCCGCAATGGCGGCCGCTGTCGGCGCGCACCCGCTACCGGCTCACCCGCCTTTGGCTGTGGTGCTGGGCGCTGCTGAGTCTGCCGCCGGCGCTGTGGTGGTGGGGCTGGCCGGGCCTGGCGGTGCTGCCCGCCGGGCTGCCGGTGGCTTTGCTGCACGGCCACTTGTACGCCCGCTATACGCGCTGGGCGCTGACCCCGGACCTGTTGCTGTTTCATCGTGGCTGGCTGTGGCGGCGACTGGCGGTGGTGCCGCGCAACCGCATCCAGACCGTGCGCCTGACCCGCTCCCCGTTCGACCGCCGCTACCGCATGACCGCCCTGGAGGTGGACACCGCCGGTGGCGGCCTGACCAAGCGGCGGGTGCGGCTGGGCTACCTGGATCGCGACGTGGCCGCGCGTCTGGCCCGGGCACTGGTGTAAATTTCACGACGCCGCCGCGCCACCGGGCCCGGCGGCCTTAACGGAGACCCGAAATGCTGGAATGGATGACCTCGCCGGAGGCCTGGATTGCCCTGGCCACCCTGACCGCCCTGGAGATCGTACTGGGCATCGACAACATTATCTTTTTGTCCATCCTGGTGGACCGGCTGCCGGAGAAGCAGCGCCCCAAGGCCCGCTTTATCGGGCTGTCCATGGCCATGGTGATGCGGTTGCTGCTGCTGGCCTCCCTGGCCTGGCTCACCAAGCTCACCGCGGATTTGTTCACCGTGCTGGGGCAGGGCATTTCCGGGCGTGATCTGGTTTTGCTCCTTGGCGGCCTGTTCCTGCTGGCGAAGTCGGTGCTGGAAATCCACCACTCCATCGAGGACGCCGATGAGCAGCCGGAGCTGGCCAAGCCCAAGGCGGGGGCGTCGTTCATCGCGATCCTGATTCAGATCGCCGTGCTCGACATGGTGTTCTCGCTGGACTCGGTGATCACCGCCGTGGGCATGGCCAACCACATCGAGGTGATGGTGATCGCGGTGATCATCGCGGTGGGCTTCATGATGGCCTTCGCCAACGCCATCGGCCGCTTCATCACCGAGCACCCGACCCTCAAGATGCTGGCGTTGTCGTTCCTGGTGCTGGTGGGCACCGCGCTGATCGCCGACGGCCTGGAATTCCACATTCCCAAGGGCTATATCTACTTCGCCATGGCGTTCAGCTTCGGCGTGGAGATGCTCAACCTGCGCGTGCGCGCCAAACGCAAAAGCAGTGTGAGCAAACCCTAGGGTTCCACGCGCTGCAATTGTTCGAGCAGCGTCATCAGGGTCTTGTAGTTGTCGGCGCCGAGCTGGCGTTTGATGCGGCGGTATTGCTTGTGCATATCGCCGCTCATGGTATCGAACAGGCGATGGCCGGCCTCGGTCAGGGCCACGCACAGCCGGCGCTGGTCATTAGCGGGCTTCCAGCGTTTCACGTAGCCGGTTTTCTCCAGACGCACCAGCACGCCGGTGAGGCTGGGACGCAGGATACAGGCGATTTCCGCCAGTTCGCGGCTCTCCAACTGGTGGTCCGGGACCTCCTTGAGGATGCGGATCACGCGCCATTGCTGCTCGGTAAGGCCGTGCTCGTTGAGCAGGGGACGGAAAAAGCCCATGGCGGCCTCGCGGGCCTGAAGCAGGGCCACGGTCAAAGAAGGCGTGGGTTTGGCCATGCGGTCGGGGTGCTCCTCGGATGCGGCGCGGTGAAGGTTTACGGATCCGCCACGCACAGGTATTTCAGTTCCAGATAGTCATCGATACCGTGGCGGGAGCCTTCGCGGCCCAGCCCGGATTCCTTGATGCCGCCGAAGGGGGCCAGTTCGGTGGAGATGATACCTTCGTTGACGCCGACCATGCCATATTCCAGCGCCTCCGCCAGCCGCCAGGCACGCCCGAGATCGCCGCTGTACACATAGGCGGCCAGCCCGGAGGGCGTGTCGTTGGCCAGGGCCAGCGCCTCGGCCTCGTCGTGGAAGCGGAACACCGGCGCCAGGGGGCCGAAGGTCTCCTCCCGGGCCACGCGCATGGCCGGGGTGACACCGCTGAGCACGGTGGGCTGAAAGAAGCCGCCGCCCAACGCATGGGGGCCGCCGCCGCACAACAGCCGGGCGCCGCCCGCCAGGGCGTCATCCACGTGCGTTTGCACCTTGTCGAGGGCGCCGGCGTGGATCAACGGGCCCTGCCGAGCGTGCTCGTCGCCGGCGGGGCCCACCTTCAACGCCTCCACCGCCCGCGCCAGTTTCTCGCAGAAGGCATCGTGGATGCCGTCCTGGACCAGAAAACGGTTGGTGCACACGCAGGTCTGGCCGCTGTTGCGGAACTTCGAGGCCAGGGCGCCTTCAACGGCGGCGTCCAGGTTGGCGTCGTCGAACACGATGAAAGGGGCGTTGCCACCCAGCTCCAGGCTCAGCTTCTTCACCGTGTCCGCACATTGCGCCATCAGCCGTTTGCCCACCGCCGTGGAGCCGGTGAACGACAGCTTGCGCACCCTCGGGTCGCCGGTGAGGCGGGCGCCGATGGCGGCGGCGTCGCGGCCGGGCACCACGTTGAACACCCCGGCGGGCAGGCCGGCGCGCCGGGCCAGCTCGGCCAGGGCCAGCGCCGACAGCGGCGTTTCCGGATCCGGCTTGAGCACCAGGGTGCAGCCCGCCGCCAGGGCCGGGCCCGCCTTGCGGGTGACCATGGCGCAGGGGAAGTTCCAGGGGGTGATGGCCGCTACCACGCCCACCGGCTGCTTGAGCGTGACCAGCCGCCGGCCTGGCCGGTCGCCGGCCAGCAGCTCGCCGTTGACGCGTTTGGCCTCCTCGGCGAACCACTCGATAAAGCCGGCCGCGTAGTCGATTTCGCCCCGGCTTTCCGCCAGCGGCTTGCCCTGTTCGCGGCTGAGCAGCCGCGCCAGGTCTTCCTTGTGCTGGAGCATCAGGTCGAACCAGCGGTGCAGGATCCGCGAGCGTTCTTTGGCGGGCCGTTGGCGCCAGGCGGGCAGGGCCCGGGCGGCGGCGTCGATGGCGCGGTCGGTGTCCGTGGCGCCGGCGTCCGCCACCTGGGTGATCAGGCTCCGGTCCGCCGGGTCGCGCACCGGAAAGCGGGCGCCGCCGTCGGCGTCCCGCCAGTGGCCGTCGATGTAGCTTTGCGCGCGCAGCAGGCCCGCGTCGGCCAGGGCCAGGGGAGAGTCGGTCATGAAGGTTCCTTGGTTCCGATCAGGGCGCGGCTCAGTAAACGGACGGGCCGGCGGAGGCCGCCGGGGCGTCGTCGCCCTTGAACTCGGCGGCGAGGCCCTTGAGCGCGCCCATCAGCAGGCTGGTGTCCACACCCACGGCCACGAACAGGCAGCCCAATTCCAGATAGCGCCTTGCCAGGTCCCGGTTGGCGCTGAGAATCCCGGCGGCCTTGCCGGCCCGGCGGATACGCGCGATGGCGTTCTCGATGGCCGCCTGCACGTCCGGGTGTGCCGGGTTGCCCCGGTGGCCCAGGGAGGCGCTCAGGTCCGCCGGTCCGATGAAGACGCCGTCCACCCCTTCCACGGCGGCGATCTCGTCCAGGTTGTTCAGGGCCTCGGCACTTTCGATCTGCACCAGCAGGCACATCTGCTCATCGGCCCGGTCCAGGTAGTCGGGCACGCTGTTCCAACGCGAGGCGCGGGCCAGGGCACTGCCCACGCCGCGCACGCCGTCCGGCGGGTAGCGCAGGGCGCGCACCAGCTGGCGGGCCTGGTTGGCGCTGTCCACCATCGGCACCAGCAGGGTCTGGGCGCCGATGTCCAGGTACTGCTTGATCAGGGCGGTGTCGCCCACCGGCGGGCGCAGCACCGGCCGGGCCGGGTAGGGCGCCACCGCCTGCAGCTGAGCCAGCAGAGAGCGCAGATCGTTGGGGGCGTGTTCGCCGTCCATCAGCAGCCAGTCGAAGCCGGCGTTGGCGGCCAGCTCGGCGCAGTAGGCGTCGCACAGTCCCAGCCACAGGCCGATTTGTGGGCGGCCCTCGGCGAGGGCCTGTTTGAAGGTGTTGACGGGCATGTCCATCCGTTAATCCTTAAACGAACCGGCAGGCGATGGCGCCCAGGTCGTCGTAGTCCACGTGGAAGGTGTCGCCGGGGCGCACCGCCACCGGCCGGGTGAAGGAGCCGCCCAGGATCAACTGGCCGGCCTCCAGGCCCACGTCATAGGGGGCCAGGCGGTTGGCCAGCCAGGCCACGCCCTTGGCCGGGTGGTTGAGCACCGCGGCGGCGACGCCGGATTCCTCGATCACCCCGTTGCGATAGAGAATCGCCGACACCCGGCGCAGGTCCAGATCCATGGCCCGGATCGGCCGGCCACCCAGGACCACGCCGGCGTTGGCGGCGTTGTCGGAGATGGTGTCGAACACCTTGCGGGTGACGCCGGTGTCCTGGTCCACCTGCTGGATACGCGCGTCGATGATCTCCAGGGCGGGAATCACATACTCGGTGGCGTCGTAGACATCGAAAACGGTGCAGTTGGGGCCCTTCAGCGGCTTGCCGAGGATAAACGCCAGCTCCACCTCCAGACGCGGCACGATAAAGCGATCAATGGGAATGTCGGTGCCTTCGTCGAACAGCATGTCGTCGAGCAGCGCGCCGTAGTCCGGCTCGTCGATGTTGGACGACACCTGCATGGCCCGTGACGTCAGGCCGATCTTGTGGCCGATCAGCTTGCGCCCGTCGGCGATTTTTCTGTCCACCCAGGCACGCTGGATGGCGTAGGCGTCCTCGATGGTAATGTCCGGCTGTTCCAGGGAAAACTGGCGGATCTGGGTGCGTTGCCGTTCGGCGTCGTCGAGCCGTTGCACGGCCTGGCGGATGAAAGCGTCGTCGAGCATCAGCGCTCCCCCTTGAGAAAGGCATGGATGTTGTTGTGTTTGAAGTTCAGGTCCGGGTCCAGTTCGGTCATCTCGAAGGACACCGCCAGCAGGCGTTTTTCCTGGAGCGGCGCGAAGTGCGCCTTGATCGCCTCGAACAGGGTTTCCGCGACTTTTTTGCGGGTGGCCAGGTCGCGCCCGCTGCCCACCTTCAGGCTCATGTGCACGAAGGCGTAGTCGTGCTCGCCGTCGGCGATGCGGTAGGTGTCGTGACGGATGGCACGGCTGCGGATGCCGCCCAGCGGGAACACGCCGGAGTCGCCGAGCACGTTATGCACGGTTTCGAACAGGGCGGGAAAGTCCGCGTCGCCTTCCAGGTTGCCGCTGTATTCGGCGATAAAGTGGGGCATGAGAGTTCTCCTTGAATGTTGATCGCGGCTAAGCCGCTCCTACAGCGATATACAGAGCCTCGTAGGAGCGGCTTTAGCCGCGATGGGCCGCGAAGGGTTCACCAGGGCAGGGGAAAGACGGCGTTGATCTGCCCGGTGCCGGAACTGGCGTACAGATCGGTGAGCACTTCCACCGGCCGGTCGTAATCCTCGCCGCCAAGCAGCCCCAGCAGCATGGCGGTGTCGTGCATGCCGCCCTCGCCATAGCAGTGCTCGGCGTAGTCCGGCAGCATGGCGCAGAATTCCCTGAAGCGGCCCTGCTTCCACAGTTCCACCACGCGCAGATCCATCTGCCGGTCGAACTCCCGGCTCCACTTGTGCAGGTTCTGGTCGGCCAGCCGGTCGTCGGAGAAACGGTGCGACAGGGAGCCGGAGGCCAGCACCATGACCTTGCGGTCGCTCGCCTCGATGGCGCGACGCACGGCGGCGCCGAAGGCAAAGCTGTCCTCCAGCCGGTGCCAGGCGCACCAGGACGCCACCGACACCACCTTCAAATGCTGCTCCCGAGGCACGTCCATGTGCATGTAGCGCATCGGCACCAGGGTGCCGTACTCCAGATGCAGGCTGGGAATATTGTGGGCCCGGGTGCGCACGTCGGCGGCGTTGGCCTGCTCGGCGATGAGTTCGCCCAGATCCGGGGCGCCGTCGTACTGGTAGTGCATGTCCTTGATGAAGTGGGGCAGCTCGTTGCTGGTGTAGATGCCCTCGAACCGTTCACCGCAGTTGATGTGGTAGCCGCTGTTGACCAGCCAGTGCACGTCGAACACCAGGGCGGTGTCGGCGCCCAGCTCGCGGGCGCGGCGGCCGATTTCCTTGTGGCCGTCGATGGCCGCCTGCCGGCACCCCTGATGGGGGCCCGGCAATTCGGACAGGTACATGGACGGCACATGGCAGACTTTGGCGGCGAGAACGACCTCTCCCATTGTTTTTCTCCTTATCGCCGCGCCGGGGTCAGACGCCCCAGCGCGGAATGTGATGGTGGCCCATGGCGACGCAGACGTTCTTCACCTCGGTGAACACCTCGAAGCTGTATTCACCGCCTTCGCGGCCGGTGCCGGATTGCTTGATGCCGCCGAACGGCTGGCGCAGGTCGCGTACGTTCTGGCTGTTGATGAACACCATGCCCGCTTCGATGCCCCGCGCCATGCGGTGGGCCTTGGCCAGGTTCTCGGTCCAGACGTAGGAGGCCAGGCCGTACTGCACGTCGTTGGCCAGCTCCAGGGCGTGTGCCTCATCGGTGAACTTGCCCAGGCACACCACCGGGCCGAAGATTTCCTCCTGGCAGATGCGCATTTTGTTGTCCACGTCGGCGAACACCGTGGGCTGGATGAACTGGCCGTTGGCGACCCGGTCGGGCAGGCCCTCCGGGCGTTCCAGGCCGCCGGCCACCAGTTTGGCGCCTTCCTCGATGCCGATGCGGATGTAGCCGGTGACTTTCTCGTAGTGCTGCCGGGTGATCATGGAACCGACCTGGGTGTCCGGGTTCTCCGGGTCACCCACCTTCAGCTTCTTGGCGCGTTCGGCGAATTTCTTGACGAACTCGTCATAGACACTTTCCTGAATGAAGATGCGGCTGCCGGCGGTGCAACGCTCGCCGTTCAGGGAGAAGATGGTGAACAGGGCGGCGTCCAGGGCGCGATCCAGGTCCGCGTCCTCGAACACCAGCACCGGCGACTTGCCGCCCAGTTCCATGGAGTACTTCTTCATGCCGCCGTTCTGCACGATCTTGCGACCGGTGGCGGTGCCGCCGGTGAAGGACACCGCGCGCACGTCTGGGTGGCGCACCAGGGCGTCGCCGGCGGTGGACCCGTAGCCCTGAATCACGTTGAACACGCCATCCGGAATGCCCGCCTCCTTGGTCAGCTTGCCCAGCTCGGCGGCGGTCATTGGCGACAACTCGGACATCTTGAGCACGGCGGTATTGCCCAGCGCCAGGCAGGGGGCGGTTTTCCAGGTGGCGGTCATGAACGGCACGTTCCACGGTGACACCAGCGCGCACACCCCTACCGGCTGGTACAGGGTGTAGTTGAGCATCTGGTCGTCCACCGGGTAGGTGTGGCCGTTCATGCGCGTGCAGACTTCGGCGAAGAAATTGAAGTTGTGCGAGGCGCGCGGGATCAGCACGTTCCTGGTCTGATGGATAGGCAGGCCGGTATCCAGGGTCTCCAGCTCCGCCAGGCGCGGCACGTTCTCGTCGATCAACTCGCCGAGGCGGCGCATCAGACGGGCCCGTTCCTTGGCCGGGGTGTTGGCCCAGCCGGGGAAGGCGGCCTTGGCGGCGGCCACCGCTTCGTTCACTTCCTTCTCGGTGCCGCTGGCTACCGGGCCGATCACTTCGCCGGTGGCCGGGTTGATGTTGTCGAACGTTTCCGGGCTTTCCACTTCCCGGCCGTTAATCCAGTGCTTGATCACGATGACTGCTCCTTCGCGTTCTTGAAGAATTCACTTTCGCTGAGCATGGTGTTGCGCAGCCGACCGATGCCCTCGATCTCCACGTCCACCACGTCGCCGGGTTGCACGTCCGCCATGCCCTTGGGCGTGCCGGTGGCGATCATGTCGCCGGGCCGCAGGGTCATGAAGCCGGACAGGTATTCGATCAGGAAGGGCACGTCGAAAATCATGTCGGCGGTGGTGCCTTCCTGTTTCAGCTCGCCGTTGATGTAGGTGCGCAGGGTCAGGTTGTTGGGTTCTGGAACCTGGCTCCTGTCGATGATCCAGGGGCCCACCGGGGTGGTGCTGTCACGGTTTTTCACGCGCAGGTTGGGCCGGTAGTAGTTTTCCAGGTAGTCGCGGATGGCGTAGTCGTTGCAGAGCGTGTAGCCGGCCACGTACTCCAGGGCGTCGGCGCGGCGGACGTTGCGCGCGGCCTTGCCGATTACCGCCACCAGCTCGCACTCGTAGTGCATGTAATCCACGTTGTCCGGGCGCCAGCTGTAACCGTCGTGGCCGGTGTAGGCGTTGGGCGCCTTGACGAACACCAGCGGTTCCTTGGGCGCCGATTTGAAGCTCAGCTCGGCGGCGTGGTCGGCGTAGTTGAGGCCCAGGGCGAACATGGTGCCGGTGGCCGGCGGCAGCCAGGTCACCTCGCCGGCGTCGAGCGGCGTGCCGTCGGCCATCAGGATATCGCCGTCGTCATTGACGGTGACGTCGAGCACCTGGCCCCGGTGCTGGATGCGAGCGTGTTTCATGAGCGGTCTCCTTCCCGGGTGGTATCTTCTTCCGTCACCAACGACACCAGGGTGCCGACCTTGTCGATCTCCACCGCCACTTCGTCGCCGGGCTGAACGTCCACGCGGCCGGCCGGCACGCCGGCGATCAGCACGTCGCCTTCGTGCAGGGTCATGAATTCGCTGAGCTCGGCGATCAGTCGCGCCACCGGGCGCACGAAGTTGCCAGTGTTGCCCTCCTGTCTGAGCTCACCATTGACGGTGAGGCGCACGCCCAGGCCGGCCGGGTCGCCGACGTCGGCGGCGTCGGTGACCCAGGGGCCGATGGGGCAGAAGCCGTCGCGGCATTTGGCCTTCACCGCCGGGCGGTAGTAGCTGTCCTCCGGCAGGCTGAACTCGTTGACCACGGTGTAGCCGGCCACATGGGCCAGGGCATCCTCTTCGTTCACCCGGCTGGCGGTTTTACCGATCACCACGCCCAGCGACGGGCCCGGCTGCAGACGCTCGACAGCGGGCCGCGCCACCGATCCGAGATGGCCGTTGCGGGTATTCGGGGTCTTGATGAACAGCACCGGCCTGGTGGGCGGCTTTTCGTAGGGGGGCTGTTTGAAGCTTTCCAGGTGGGACTCCAGCAGGGCCCGGTCATTGAGGGCGATGCCGAATACGACACCGGATACCGGTGGCAGCCAGCGGGCCGGGGCCGCGGCGAGGGTCTCGCCGTCGACCCGGCGCAACCGCTCACCGTCCATGGTGACGGCGGTCGGTTCGCCGTTGATTTCCACGAGGGCGTGGCGCATGGGAACTCCTGTTTGTTCTTTGCCGGATTTTGTACATTAAGATGTTAATGAATTCAAGCGGCCGACGCGATCGGTTATGCTGGGTCCCGGAGGGCCCTATGAACAACAACGAACCGATTCCCAACATCAACATCGGTCAGGTCTACGACCAGCGCTACGCGGATGCGGAGGTGCACTACGACGCCCTGGGACCGATGGCGGATTTCTTCGGCCGCAATATGCCGGCCCACCGTCACGACCGCTTCTTTCAGGTGCACTTCGTCAAAAGCGGCCTGGTGCGCGTTTATCTGGACGAGCGCCAGCATCACCAGCACGGGCCCCTGTTTTTCCTGACGCCGCCCACCGTGACCCACGCTTTCGTGACCCAGGCGGACGCCGACGGGCATGTACTCACCGTGCGCCAGCAGTTGGTGTGGAGCCTGCTGGAGGAGAGTGGTGACCTGGCCGACCCCGCCGAGGTACGGCCGCTGTGCGTGGCCCGCGCGCAATTGGAACCGCACCGGCACCCCGAGCTGGATCGTCTGGAGCGCCTGTTCGACGCGCTCGGCGACGAGGCCGCCAGTGACGGCGCCGGCCGCGAGGTGGCGGTGCGCAGCCTGGCGCGACTGATCTTTATCCGCCTGTTCCGGTTATCCAGCAGCGCGCTGCCGTCGCAACCGGCCCGCCACGAGGACCTGGCCGTGTTTCAGCGTTTCCAGATGCTGATCGAGGCGCATCACGCCCAGCATTGGACCCTGCTTCAGTACGCCGAGGCGCTGGATGTGACCGAAAACCGGCTCAACGAGATCTGTCGGCGCACCGCCGGCAAACCCAGCAAGCGGCTGGTGTTCGACCGTCAGGTCCAGGAGGCGCGACGGCTGCTGATCTTCACCGCCGCCTCCATTAATGAGATCGGCTACCGGCTCGGATTCAACGATCCGGCTTACTTCTCACGCTTCTTTACCCGCGAGACCGGCACCACGCCGGGACGTTATCGCCGCCGACACCGCCGCGGCTGAGCGGGCTCACGTGTATTGGCCTCGAAGAACGTCGCCAGCTCGTCCACCGCCCCGAGCGGCAGTACCAGGGAAACGTACTGGTCCGGCCGTACCACGATCACGGCCCCGCCTCGGTCGATGCCGCGTGCCTCGAAGATGTCCTGTCGCGGATCGATGGCGTAGACCTTTTCGTAGTCGATGAGCTGGAAAGGGCCCACGCGGGGTTGGAAAAGCGGTGGGATGGACGGGCCGAACTCCACATCGCCGTGGGTTTGCTGATAGATCACCTTGATGTCGAACAGGCTGTCCAGGTCGGCGCCGTCCGGGGTGAAGCGCACCACCGGCGAGGCGGCATCGTCGAGCATCCATTCGGCCCAGCGGTTCAGTCGCTCGGCCCCGGCGTCGGCGAAGGCGTAGAGGCGCCAGCGACCGTCGGCGGTGGCGTGGTGGCCCAGGTGCACATCATTGCCGTCGCACACTCGCATCACCGGCGCCGACTTGAAGCGTTTGCCCACTGGAAAACCCGTGGCGAGAGCCTGGTGACGGGTGTCGCCGGTGATCATTGAAGGGCGGTACTCGGTCATGAAGCCGGCGGGGAATTCCGCGGTTTTCACATAAAAGTCCGCCAGTTCCCTGGGGTCCTCGAATTCCTCGGTGGGCCTGGCCATCAGGCTCGACCATTCGCGGTCGAAGTCGATCAGGTTCTGCGCCACTTCCTGGCGCTCCTCGGAATAGGTGGCCAGCAGTTCCGGCGGCGCCTGGCCGGACAGTACCTGGCCCAGTTTCCAGGCGATGTTCCAGCCGTCCTGCATGGACACGTTCATGCCCTGGCCGGCCTTGGCGCTGTGGGTGTGGCAGGCGTCGCCGGCGATGAACACGCGCGGCGCGACCCGGCCCTCGTCCCCCGGGTCCACGTCGTCGAACTTGTCGGTGACCCGGTGGCCCACCTCGTAAACCGTATACCAGGCGCAGTCCTTCACCTCCAGGGTATAGGGATGGAGGATGCGATTGGCCTTGGCCACGGTGGTCTCCAGGGTGGTCTGACGCACTTGGCGGTTGTCGTCGGCGGACACCTCGCCCAGGTCCACGTACATGCGGAACAGGTGGCCGCCTTCGCGGGGAATATGCAGGATGCTGCCGCCGCTGGAGGACTGGATCGCGCACTTGGTGCGAATGTCCGGGAAATCGGTGGTGGCGAGCACGTCCATCACGCCCCAGGCGTGGTTGGCCACCTTGCCCAGGTGCTGGCGGCCAATGGCTTCGCGCACTTTGCTGTGGGCGCCGTCGCAGCCGATCACGTATTTGGCGTGCACGGTGCGCGTCTCACCTTCCCGTTCGCCGCTCACCTGGCGCAGGGTCACGGTGACCGGATACTCGGCGCTCCGATCAATGCTCAGCCCGATGAATTCCAGACCGTAGTCCGGCTCAATGCGTGCCGGGGCGTTGCGAGCACATTCCGCGAAGTAATCCAGCACCCGGGCCTGGTTGACGATCAGGTGTGGGAATTCGCTGATCTCGCCGGTGCCATCATCCAGCGCCACCGAGGCGCGGGCGATGTGCTCGGGGTTGGCCGGGTCCGGCGACCAGAACGCCATCTCCGTAATGCGGTAGGCCTCGGCGGTAATGCGTTCGGCGAAGCCGAAGGCCTGGAAGGTTTCCACGCTGCGTGCCTGGATGCCGTCGGCCTGGCCCAGTTTCAGGCGGCCCGGACGGCGTTCCACGATGCGGGTGGTGATGTCGGGGTATTTGGCCAGCTGGGCGGCGGCGATCATGCCCGCCGGTCCGCTGCCGACGATCAGCACATCGACTCGCTCGGGCAGGTCCTCCGGTCGGTTGATGCCGGTGCCGGCGGCGTCCTCGATGCGGGGATCGCTGGATACATAGCCGTGGTGATGGAACTGCACTGCGACTTCTCCCTTTTTGTTCTGATGAGCGTTTTTTTGGGCGATCGGGGTGGATGTGATCGCGTTGCTTTTTTCATCATCGGTGAGCCCCGTCGCCAGTCCCAGGTGTTTTCCGGAGGAAAAATTGCACTTTTCAACGGCTGCATCCGCGAATGTATACCCGCACTGGTCGAAGCGATTTTATTCGGGCCGGCGCATTGACCGGCCGCTCGGAGCCTGTTTAGTATTCATTAACAAATTAATGGATTGTGGCGCGCTGGACGCCCTGTGTCGCCACCGAAAACAACAAACAAAGACAGCGAGAGGTCGCCATGAAAACCCGTATAAGAAACCTCCCCCTCCGAATCGCCGGCACCGCCCTGGGCCTGATCCTGAGCCTCGGCGCTGCCCACGCCGACGACAGCGTCACGCTGCGCATCGAGCATTTCCTGCCGGCCAATTCCAACGCCCAGCAGAATGTGATCGAGCCCTGGTGCGAGGATATGAAGGCGGCGTCGGACGGCCGTATCAAGTGCGAGATCTATCCTTCCATGCAGCTCGGCGGTACCCCCGGACAGCTGGCGGACCTGGCGCGCAACGGTGTGGTGGATGTGGTGTGGACGGCGCTGGGTTATTCCGCCGGCCGCTTCCCGCGGAGCGAGGCGCTGGAGCTGCCGTTCGTGCTGCCGGCCGGCGGTGAAACCGCCAGCCGCATTATCTGGGACTATTCCACGACCTACGCCAAGGACGACTTCAAAGATTACAAGGTACTGGCGGTCTACAGCGACGGTGGCGGCACCCTGCACACCGCCCGCAAGGCGGTGCGCAATCTGGACGACATGAAGGGCCTGCGCGTGCGCGCGTCCACCCGGCTGGCGTCCCGCTTCCTGACCTCCGTGGGCGCCACCCCGGTGAGCATGCCGCCCTCGCAGATCGCCGACACCCTCTCCAAGGGCGTGATCGACGGCGCCCTGGCGGTGTGGGAGGTGGTACCGCCCACCAAACTGGACGAAACCACCTTCTACCACACCACCACCGGGCCGGATCAGGCCACCACCACGGTGACCACCCTGGCCATGCTGATGAACCGTCAGCGCTATCAGGGCCTGCCGGATGACCTCAGGAAAATCGTCGACGAGTACAGCGGCGAGGCACTCACCGTGCGCTTCGGCAAGGCCTGGGACAAGGCCATCGATCAGGTAAAAAACCGCATCGCCGGCGATGACGCGCACACCATCATCACCCTGGACGCCGCCGCCTATCAGGCCATGCTGGAGGCGTCGCAAAGCGTGGTGGATGACTGGGTGGCCAACGATGACGGCGGCCTGGACCGCCAGGCCCTGTTCGACGGCCTTCAGAAAACGGTCAAGCAATACATCCCGGAACTGGCGCGCTGAAGCGCGCCTCCCTGCGAGCGGAGTGAACAATGGCGGGCGTTATTCTGCGTCGATTGTCGCTGGGCTTTGCCCTGGCCGGTGGCGCCATCGTCCTGGTGCTGATCCTCATGTCGCTGGTGTCACTGGTGGGGCGAAAGCTGTTTTCCGCGCCCATTCCCGGTGATATCGAAGTGCTGCAAATGGCCATCGCCGTGGCGGTGACGGCGTTCCTGCCGCTGTGCGAAATCACCGACAACCACATTCGGGTGGACCTGATCGCGGGCTTTCTGCCGGCGCCGGTGAACCGGGCGCTGCTCGCCTTTGGCCATCTGCTGCTGGCCGCGGTGGCGGCACTGATGGGCTGGCGCACCTTTCTGCTGATGCAGAACAGCCAGGATTACGGTTCCACCTCCACCATGCTGGGCGTACCGCTTTGGTGGCCCCAGGGGCTGATGGTGCCGAGCCTGGCATTGCTCGCCGTTTGCGGACTGTACCGGGCGGCCCGGGAGATCGGATCATGAGCGGCATGGAAACCGGCCTGCTGGTGCTGGCGGTGCTGATGGGCCTGCTGGCGCTGCGCGTGCACGTGGGCATCGGCATGTTCCTGGCCGGTATCCTCTGCTACGTGCTGGTCAATCACGGTGACCTCAACGCGCTGCTCTTCACCGTCAATAATCTGGTCTACGCGCGGGTGTCCGATTACGACCTGGCGGTGATTCCTCTGTTCGTGCTGATGGGTCAGTTCGCCATCCATGGTGGTTTGTCCCGGGCGCTGTTCCGCGCCGCTTCCGCCTTCATCGGCCACTGGCGGGGCGGGCTGGCGATGTCCGCCGCCGGCGCTTGCGCCGGCTTCGGTGCCATTTGCGGTTCGTCCCTGGCCACCGCCGCCACCATGAGCCAGGTGGCGCTGCCGGAGCTGGAAAAGCACCACTACCCGAACAAGCTGGCCGCCGGCACCATCGCCGCCGGCGGCACCCTGGGCATTCTGATCCCGCCGTCCGTGCCGCTGATCGTCTACGCGGTGCTGACCCAGGAATCCATCGGCAAGCTGTTCGTGGCGGCGATCATTCCCGGTTTGGTGGCCATGCTCGGCTATCTGATCGTGATTCGTCTGGTGGCCATGCGCACCATGCGCGCCGCGCCGCGTATTCCCAAAGCCGCGTGGCGCACTCGCCTGCGTGCGCTGGCGGAAGTCTCACCGGTACTGCTGGTGTTTCTGGTGGTGATTTTCGGTATCTATGGCGGCTGGGCCAATCTCACCGAGGCGGCGTCCATCGGCGCCGGCGCCTGCGGTCTGTTCGCCGTGGTGCGCGGCGGTCTGCGCGGCGAGGGTCTGGTGAAAAGCCTGATCGGCACCGCCGAGGCGTCCGCCATGATCTACCTGGTGGTGATCGGCGCCGACCTGCTCAACAGCGGCCTGGCGCTCAGCCGGATGCCGGTGGAACTGGCGAACTGGGTGCAGGCCAGCGGCATGGCGCCGTTCGCTGTGCTGCTGTCGATTCTGGTGATCTACCTGCTGCTGGGCTGCGTGATGGATTCCCTGTCCATGATTCTGCTCACCGTGCCGATCTTCTATCCGATCGTGGTGGGCCTGCCGTTCTTCGACCTTACGCAGACGCAGATTTCCATCTGGTTCGGCATCATCGCCCTGATGGTGGTGGAAATCGGCCTGATCACGCCGCCCATGGGCATGAACCTGTTCATCGTTCAGAAGTTCAGCGAGCGTACCTCCCTGGGAGCGGTGAGCCGGGGCATCTTGCCATTCCTGGGCGCGGACCTGGTGCGCATCGCGCTGCTGGTGGCGGTGCCGGCGTTGTCCTTATGGCTGTTGCCGGCGGCCTGAGCCGCCGGCTCGCCGCTCAGGCCGGTTCCAAAACCTGGGCGGTCACCGGCTTGGCGCGGGTTGCCTGGTGGCCGATGCGCACGCTGCCGTCCTCCGGGGAGACCTGATAGAACACCGTGGTCATGCTGTCCTCGTTCAGCTCCACCCACACAAAACCGTAGTCGCTGTCGTTCTGGTAGCGCACGGGATTGCGCGTGGCGTCCTTGAAGTCGTCGGTCTTGGCGCCGGCGCCGGACACGATCAGCTCGGTGCGACCCATGGCCCGGGCCGGTTGCAGCCATTGCAGGGAATGATCGTGGCCGGTGAGCAGCAGGTCGGCGCGGTCGGCGAAGCACTCTTCCAGAAACGCCTTGTAGCGCAGGCCGTCGGCGTCCGGGTTGTTGAACAACCAGCGCAGATGGGCGTCCAGATCGCCGGCGTTGCCGTGCTTGCCGTTGGACCGGTAGGGCACATGGCTCATGGCGATTTTCCAGTGGGCCTGGCTTTTATTCACGGCGCGCTTCATCCAGGTCTGTTGCGGGTAGCCGTAGTGGGTCCAGTTGAAGTCCTCGTTGTGGTCCAGATAGAAGCTGGTGAGCGGATTGGAATCCACCACGAACAGTTCCAGAAAGGGCGTGTCCCGAGAGGTGTCGAAGGCCTGGCTGTAGAAGCGGGCCGGCATGTGCCACTTGTTGGAATAGCGCTCGCGGCTGTAGTGGTACAGGACCTGGTAGTCACCGCGCTGGTTGTCGGAGCCGCCGCCGAACACGGTGCTGGCGCAGTCGTGATTGCCCAGGCACAGGAAGAACGGCAGATCCAGGTTCTGGTAGGGATACTCGAATTTTTCCAGAAACTGGGGGTCGTCCACGGCGGTGACGCCGGCCTCGTAAATGTTGTCGCCGGTGAGCAGGACCAGGTCGCAGCCGCGTTCGGCCACCACCGCCTCCATGGCGGCGGCCACCTGATACTGGCCCTGGCCGCCGCTGCCGGTGTCACCGACGGCGATAAAGCGCAGCGTTCTTGGCGCGTCCGGTGTGTCGGGGGTGTTGCCGGTCTCGCCGCCGCCCGGCGCGGGGGTGGGGGCGGGCTCGCCACCTCCGCCGCCGCCTCCGCAGGCGCTGAGCACCGGTACGCTGGCGCCGCCGATCAACAGGTTACGAATAAAGTCACGTCGTTTCAGGCTCATGGCTTGATCCCTTGGGTTGAAGGCGCCAGCGGTGGCGCGTCGGCTTTCGGGGCGCTGGGCTGGGAAGCCCGCTCCACCCGGTTCCGGCCATCGCGGGTCAGGTAGGAGCGGGCGAAGAACTCGCTGTCGTCCGGTTCGCTGACCGTGTCGAGGTGGAACCAGTCCGCCTTGCAGTGCTCGGCGGTCAGGTCCAGAACCAGATAGCCCCGGTGGAACAGGTCCACCCATTTCAGATGCGGGTTGAGCGGCACGAGGGCGGCGCGGGCCAGGTCGGAGAGTCCCTGGGTGGGGGCCGCCGGGGAGGTCACCGCCGGGGTCACGAACTCCACCGCCAGGGAGCCCTCGCCGGTGAAGCGGTTGTACACCAGGGCATTGCCCGGATCGCTGCTCAGGTCCATGGCCCAGGAGCTGTGGATGTCGCCGGTGAGCACCACGGTGTTGTCCAGCGCCATGGCCTCGATGCGACCAAGCAGGGCACGGCGGCTGGTTTCATAGCCGTCCCACTGGTCGTAGTTGAGCTGGGCGCCGCCGCCCAGGTCCCAGTTGGGCATGTCCGGCAGGGTGCCCAGGGTCAGCGGCGCGAGCATGACCTGCTGGCCGATCAGGTGCCAGCGGGCGCCGCGGCCACGGGAGTATTCCAGTTGTTCGAACAGCCATTCACGCTGATCCTGGCCAAGCAACTGACGGTCCCGGTCGCGGGCCGCCGAAGGACTGCTGACCTGTTCGTCGCGGCCGATCAGACGGGTGTCGAGCATCATCAGGGTGAGCAGGTCACCGTAATCGAAGCGCCGGTAGATGCGCATGGCCCGGTCCGGAAAACCCATGCGGATGGGCATCCATTCGTAATAGGCGCGCACCGCCGCGCGCTTGCGCTCGGCGAAGTCTCCCTCGCCCTCATTATGGTTTTCGGCGCCGTGCATCCAGGCGTCGTTGGCGATCTCGTGATCGTCCCACACGCAGATGAAGGGGTGCTGGCGGTGGCACTCCCGCAGGTCCGGGTCGCGGCGGTAGCAGGCATAGCGACGGCGGTAGTCCTCCAGCGTGATGATCTCGTGGGGCGGGTCCACCGGGCGCAGGGCCGCCAGGTCCGGGTCGTTGTACTCGCCCTGGGCGTATTCGTAGAGGTAGTCGCCCAGGTGCAGCACGGCGTCCAGATCGGCGCGTCGCGCCACCCGGCCGTAGGCGTTGAACCAGCCATGGGGCAGGTTGGAACAGGACATCACCGCCAGGCGCAGGTGATCGACCCGGGCGCCGGGGGCCGGAGCGGTCCGCGTGCGCCCCACCGGGCTGGTAAAGCCGAGGCTGTGGAAGCGGTAGAAATAGGTGGTCTCCGGATCGGGCAGCAGCGGGTCCAGCTTGACGGTGAAATCGTTCTGGGAGCGGGCGTAGCCGACGCCCTGGTACACCGGCGAGGCGAAGGCCGGGTCCCGGGCCACTTCCACCACCACCGGGATCTCGTCCAGAGGGGCGGCGGTGATCCGGGTCCAGAGAATCACCTGATTGGCCAGCGGGTCGCCGCTGGCGACGCCGTGCTGGAACGGGTCCGGACCGTCGTAGGCGGGCATTTCCGGGGCGTTCGGCGTGCCGTCGGGCCGGTCCGGGCGGTCGTCGCCGCCGGCGTTGGAGCCACCGCCGCCGCCGCAGGCGGACAAGACGCCCAGGGACAGCCCGGCGGTGGCGGAGCGGGTGAGGAATTCGCGTCGTTTCATGACCTGCCTCGATAGGGAAAATCAGGCGGCACGCTACGGCGCGGTCATGATTCGAATATGACAGTTTTCGGCACCGACCCGGTTCCGGTTATGGATGGCGTTGCTGTGCAACGGGGAAAATCCCCGGGGCACGGGGGGTTGCGGCGTCGTACGGGGTAAATGTTTTGATTCGTTTTGTTTTGTAACCGTCAGCGGTTTCCGTCGCGGCGCCACTCCGGCGGCTTCCACAGGTGCTTGAGCCGCTGGCCCGCGGGGCCGCGGCGGGCCATGTCGCGGAACATATCCCGGTATTCGTGGCACCAGTTGACGATCAGACTGCGGCTGTACACCGGGCGGGTGATGCCGTACTCCACCGGTTCATCGTCCCGTTCCTCGGTGAAGGTGCCGAACAGGCGGTCGAAGACGATAAAGACGCCGCCGTAGTTGCGGTCGATGTAGTCCGGATTGCGGGCATGGTGCACGCGGTGGTGGCTGGGGGTGTTGAAGACCCACTCGATCCACGGATGCAGCCGGCCCACCAGGGTGGTGTGAATAAAAAACTGGTAGACCAGGGACAGGGCGTAGCAGACACCGATCCACACCGGGTTGAAGCCGATCAGCGCCAGCGGCACATAGACCAGCCAGCCGCCGTTGAAGATATTGGTGGCGTTCTGGCGCATGGCGGTGGAGAAGTTCATGCGCTCGGAGGAGTGGTGGGTGACGTGGGCGGCCCACAGCCAGCGCACCCGATGGGAACCCCGGTGAAACCAGTAGAAGCAGAAATCGGTGAGCACCCAGAGCAGGACGGCGGTGCCCGGGTTCAGGGGGATGTCCAGCAGCCGGTGGTGGTAGGCCAGGGCGAACACCGGGAAGGAAATGATCCCGGCGAACAGCAGCTCGGTGGTCTGGTAGCCGGCGCCGAGCAGGAAGTTACGCAGGGATTCGCGGGGGTCCACGCGCACCGGATCATGGCGGATGCGCAGGTATTCCCACAGGAACACGCCGATGAACACCGGCGTGGCCACCACGAAAATCATCTGCCGCTCGTCCAGGGCCAGCCACGGAGAGACCGTCTGCCAGAGCGGCGCCAGGCCGCTGTCGCGCCAGACATCGCGGAACATTTCCATCAGGGCCATGACCCTTGCCTCCTGTTGCAGGTGGTGGCAGTGAGGATGAAGGTCATTGTGACCCCGGCCGGCATCACCGGTATTGACGAAAGATGCCGTGTTTTTGACAATTCACGCCATCGCCGTCAAACAGGGGAAGACCATGGCCACGGCCATGCGCGTCACCGGCGCCTGGGTGCAGTTGCTCAGCGACTGGCTGGACAAGGAAAACCTGCCGGCGCCGGAGTTGCGCGAAATTCTCGACAGCCGCGGGCCGGCGGACATCGTGGCGCTGCCGCTGTGGCGGGAACTGCTGGCCCGGGCGGTGGCGCTGCGCCCGGGACGGGCGGCGCCGGGCCTGGAGATCGGCGCCCTGGCCCGGCCCCGCCATGTGGGGGTGCTCGGCTACCTGACGCTGACCTGCCAGACCCTGGGGGAGGCGATGCTGGCCTACCAGCGCTACGAGAGCCTGTTCTATGGCCGTGATCTGGTGGAGGTGGTGGCCGACGGGGAGCGCATGACGGTGCGCTGGCCGGCCTCGGTGTCCACCGGGGCGTTGGCGGACAGTGTCGCCATCGCCGCCCTGGTCACCTTTCTGCGCCACCTGCTGCAACAGCGGCTGGCGCCGGCCCGGGTGAGTTTCGTGTTCGCGGCGCCGGAGGCCGCCGGGCGACGGGCCTACCGGGATTTCTTTGGCTGTCCGGTGACCTTTGGCGCCGAGCACACCAGTGTGTCGTTTCCGCTGGCCTTCCTGGAACTGAGCCTGCCGCGCAGCGATACCGGCTCGCGGGCCCTGCTGGACCGCCAGGCCCGGGCGCTGCTGCGGGCGCTGCCGGAGTCCGACGGTTTCGACCGCGCCCTGCAGCAGGCCATGGTGGCGCTGTTGCCGGACGGACAGGTGAGCCTGAAGCGGGTGGCTGCGCGGCTGCATATGTCGGTGCGCACGCTGCAGCGGCGGCTGCAACAGCGGCGTCTCAACTGGCGCACCCTGCTGGATCGCACCCGGGAACAGCTGGCCGACCAGTACCTGGCGGACCGGTCCCTGAGCCTGGGGGAGATCGCCCTGTTGCTGGGTTACTCGGAGCACAGCGCCTTCAGCCGGGCCTACCGACAGTGGACCGGGCGCACGCCGGCGCGGGCCCGGCGCTCCGCTTCAGAGGCGATGATGGGCGGCGGTGATCGCGACTGAAGTCGCGATGCGCGTTAGCCGCCGAGCAGCTGTTCCTCGGCCGCTTCCACCGCCTCCAGGGGGCCGTAGAGAATCAGGATGTCGCCGTCGAGCAGCACGGTATCGTCGTCCGGGTGGGCCAGGGTGCGGTCTTCCCGGCGCAGCGATTGCACTTCCACCTTGCCGCCGGCCAGACCCAGGTCGCCCAGGCGTTTGCCGATGGCGGCGGCCTGGCCGTGCACGGTGACCGCATGCAGCAGCCGGTAGGGATTGCCGGCCCGGTCGGCGGTGGGCAGCGATTCGCCGTGGTAGTAGCCGCGCAGCAGCTTGTAGCGCTCGCGGCGGCTCTGGCGCAGCATGGCCAGCACCTTGCCGAACGGCGTCTCCAGCATCATCAGGGCATGGGCCACCAGCATCAGCGAGGCTTCCAGCACTTCCGGCACCACTTCCGCCGCCCCGGCGGCCAGCAGTTCGTCCAGGTGGGCGTCGTCGCGGGTGCGCACCAGCACGCGCAGGTCCGGGCACAGTTGATGGGCGGTGTGCAGGATGCGCTCCGCCTGGCGCGCGTCGTCGAAGGTCACCACCAGCAGGCTGGCCCGGTGGATGCCGGCCCGTTCCAGGATTTCCTTGCGGGTGGCGTCGCCGTAGAGAATACGCTCGCCGGCCTGGCTGGCTTCCTGGATGCGCACCAGGTCGGTGTCGATGGCCACCGCCTGATGATGGAAACGGTGCAGATAGCGCATCAGGTTCTGGCCCACCCGGCCGTAGCCGCACAGCAGCACATGGCCGGTGGTGGCCTCGTCCACCGCCGGGGTGTCCGGTTCCTGTTCCCACTGCCGCAGCAGGCGGCGGGTGAGGGTGCCGCTGTGTTCCAGCAGCGCCGGGGTCACCGCCATGGTCAGCACGGTGATCGACACCAGCACCCCGGCCTGCTCGTTGCTGATCAGACCGTGGGTGACCGCCAGGGCCATCAGCACGAAGCCGAACTCGCCGCCCTGGGCCAGCAGCACGCCGGTGCGCAGGGCGGTTTCCCGGCGCTCGCCCAGCAGCCGCAGCACCGCCGTGACCACCGCCAGCTTGAGCACCATCAGCAGGCTGGCGCCGATCAGAATCCAGTACCAGTAATCGACGAACAGGGCCGGCGACACCAGCATGCCCACGCCCATGAAGAACAGGCCCAGCAGCAGATCCCGGAACGGCCGGATGTCGGCCTCGATCTGGTGCCGGAAATGGCTCTCGCCCAGCATCATGCCGGCGAGAAAAGCGCCCAGCGCCATGGACAGGCCCAGGGCATGGGTCACCCAGGCGGCCAGCAGCGCCAGCAGCAGGGCGGTCATCACGAACACTTCGTCGGAGCGGGTGCGGCCGGTCTCCTCCAGAGCCCGGGGCAGCACCCATTTGCCGATCACGTAGATGCCGGCGAACAGCAGCACCGCCTTGCCCAGGGTGGCGGCGGCGGTGGTCAGGGGATTGCCGGTGCCCGGGTCGGCCAGCACCGGCAGCAGCACCAGCAGAATCACCGCCGCCAGATCCTGGAACAGCAGCACGCCGGTGGCGGCCCGGCCATAGCCGGTGTTCACCGCGCCCCGGGCGATCAGGTCGCGGATCACCATGGCGGTGGAGGAGAGCGCGAAGGCGGCGCCGCCGATCAGCGCCACCGCCGGGGTCGGCGCCAGCCACCACAACAGAGCGATCACCGGCAGGGCGGTGAGCAGTACCTGCAGCGGGCCGGCGCCGAACACCACCCTTCGCAGGGCCAGCAGACGCGGGATGGAGAATTCCAGGCCCAGGGAGAACAGCAGGAAGACGATGCCGAACTCGGCCAGATGCTGCATGCCGGAGGTGTCGCCCACCCAGCCGAAGCCGCCCGGGCCGGCGAGCACGCCGGCGCCCAGGTAGGCCAGGATCGGGGGCAGATGCAGACGGCGAAACACCACCACGGCGAACACCGCCGTGGTCAGCAGGATCACCACCAGAGTCAGGGAATCGTGCATGGTCAGGCGTCGGCGGGCATGAAGATCAGATCCGTGGTGCCGAAGTCCCGGCCCAGCTGACTGAGCGCGGCGGTGAGCTGGCCACGGTGGTGGGTCTGATGGTTGAACAGATGGGTCAGACACAGGCGCATCGGATAGCGCCGGGCCTGGCCGGTGGACGCGGACACATAGCTCAGTTCGCCATCGATACGCGCCTCGTCCAGGGTGGCGGTATAGTCCAGCAGCGCTTGATCGGTGAGCCGCCGTTCGCGCTCCAGGGTGGCGAAGTCGGCGTACAGTTCCTGGTCCAGGCGGTCCACCGGAAACGGTCGGTCGGTGAAGCGGCCCAGCCACATCCGGTCGGTGAGCAGCAGATGGTTGAGCGTGCCGTGGATGGAATGGAAGAACAGGCCCCGGTCCGCCTTGCGCTCACCGTCGTCGAGGGTGGCGCAGGCCGCCAGGATCTGGCCGTTCTGCCAGTGGTTGTAGCGCGCCAGATGCGCATAGTGATCCCGCCACATGGAAAGGTCCCCGTTATCTCGATGGGCCTACTGTAATGCAACGGCATGCGGAAACGAACGTCCGCTTGCTTTGCTCCGGGCCACGAGGGCGCCCCAGGGCGCCCTTGAGATGGGGTGGGGGGCTGTCAGGGCAGCACGCCGTCGGCGCGGTCCGCCAGGTTCTGGATGCGGATGTCCTGGTCAGTGTCCGTTTCCGCCTGATCGTAGGGCGAGTTGTCGCCGAAGCGGGCGATCAGGTATTCCGCCAGGGCGTCCTGCTCGGTGCCGGGGGCGGCGAAGGTGGCGGCGTTGGGGCCGGTCACCGGCTCCGATTCCAGGTCCAGGCGGTTTTCCACCGGGAATTCAAACGGGTAGCCGTCGCCGCCCAGGCCGCTGCTGGCGTTCTCGGTGGCCAGGAAGCCCAGCGTCACCAGCCGGAAGGTGCGGGTCGGATCACCTTGCAGCACACCGTTTCGCACCACGGTGTCGATGACGGCGCCATTGTCGTCCACCACCGCCAGATTGCGTACCCGCTCGCCGGCTTGGTCGGTGTCATCGCCGTTGGCCTGGCTGCGCAGGCCCGGGCGCGCCGGGTCGAAGCTGAAGCGCAGACCCGCCACTTGCGGGAACTGGCCGGCGGTGTTTTCCACCTTGGCCACGCCGTGCTCCAGCAGGCCGTAAAGCTCCTGGGCGGTGACGTCGCCGATGGTCAGGCTGTTGTTGAAGCGCAGGGAACCTTCCAGGTCGAACTGGGAGATGTCGCCTTCCTGTTTGCCGGCGTTGGCATTGGCCGCCGGCGGGTAGAACGCCAGCTCGTCCTCGGAGGTGGAGCCCGGGGGATAGACGAAATAGCCGATGTCGTCGCGGATGCCGCCCCCGTTCTTGATGGAGATTTGCACGCTGGCGTCGTACTGGCGGGCCAGCCACAGATTGGCGTCGGCGGTCAGATTGCCCAGGTTGGTTTCCTGGGTGCGCACCTGACCACGGCGGCCGTCCAGGTAGACGTCGGTGCGGCCGAGGATATTGCCGTCGCGCTCGGCAAGCACCTGCTCCAGGGCGTTGGCGATGGTGTCCACGTCGCTGTTCACAGTGCCCTGGAGGCTGGCGGCCATGGCGTCGTCGGCGGCGTAGGCGCCGTTGACGGAAGTGTCCAGGCGGTCGGTCATCAGTACCCCCTGGTCGTCGAAGGCCACCACCAGGCGACCCACGTACTTGTAGTCGCCGTCGGTGTTGACCACCAGCACCGGCTCGTCGGCGGCGGACATGAAACTCAGCGGATACTCGTCGGCGGCGCTGTCGCCGTCCAGCAGCCGGTCATTGTCGTCGGCAAGCAGGGTGTTGGAGCCGCCGGCGACGATGATGTCCACGCCTTCCAGCAAGGTGGCCAGTTCCTTTTCGATGCTGATGGTCTGCATGTGCGCCAGCAGGATGATTTTGTCGATGCCGTCGTCGGTGAGGGCGTCCACCGCCGGTTGCAGTTCCGCGGCCAGGGCCGGGACGCCACCGCCGCCGGGTTTCACGGTGATGCCGCCGGTGCTGGTGATGTTGCCCAGGGACGGCGTGGAGGCGCCGATCACGCCGATGCGCTCGCCGGCCACTTCCAGGGTGCCGTAGCCGGCCAGACCGTTGGGGAGGCTGCTCAGGGCCTGGCCGTTCTGTTGCACCAGGCCGGCCAGATTGGCGTCCGTGGTGAAATCCAGGTTGGTGCTCAGGTAGGGGAAGCGGGCGCCCGGGTAGTTGCCCTCGGCGCCGAGGATGGCGGCGAATTCCTCGGTGCCGCCGTCCAGGTCGTGGTTGCCCACGGCGCTGGCCTGCAGGCCCATGGCGTTGAGCATGGCGATGTCGGCGCGGCCGTTGCCCGCCACCGCCACGCCGGGTACCGGGTTCATGGCGTCGTCAGCGGCGGCGAAGTAACGGGGGCCGGGGATGTAGTTGTCGCCGGAACTCAGCACCAGGGTGTGCTCCGGGTGTTGGGCGCGCAGGGCGGCGAGCACCGCGGAGAAAGGCCGCACGTTCTGCAGCGCCCCGGTGGCGCCGTCCATGTCGGCGAAGTGCAGCAGCTGCAGCTGGAAGCCGCTGTCTTGCGCCGGCGGCGCCGTATCGTTGTCGTTATCGCCACCGCAGGCGGTGAGGGCGAAGGCCGCCAGCATCGCGGCGGTCAGCGTTCCGAAAGCGTGGGTGTTCATCGGCAAACCCTTCCATTGACGTTCGTTCGACTTGGTCAGCGAACCTCAGGAAAGCAGGGCGGGATGAATCGCCGGTGACCGAAATCGGTCGGAAATATGGCAAGGACAAAACAGTGACGCCGCGCCGGGCGCGGCGTCATCGGGGGCTCAGGGCGCGCAACTGTACCGGAAGCTCCCGTCCAGCAGTGGCGGCAGGGTCAGGGTGCGGAACCCCAGTGCCCCGGTTTGCTGGCACAGTTGCTGGCGGCCCTGGGCGTCGCCGGCGTACAGATAATCGATGTGCAGTACCGGCTTGCCGGCGGCGATAAAGGGAGTGAGCAGTTCGCACTCGTCCCATTGATGACAGGACTCGTTGATGGCGAAGTCGAAGTGCGCCACCAGGTCGTCGATCTGGCCGAGATCGTTTTTCAGGGAAATCGCCAGTCCGCGCTGGTGAGCCTCGGTGGCCAGCCAGGTGTTGTAGTCGATCTGATCCTGGTAGGTCAGTGGCAGGCCGGTGCGGTTCGAGTAACCGTCCACGTTGTCCGGGTCGACGCCATCGCAGCCCCTCTGGACGGCCAGGTCCAGGCGGTCGGTCATGATCGCGCGCACGTTGGCGGAGCGGATGTCGAGCCAGCGTTCGCCGGGCCAGTCGCCCAACCGCCGGCCCTTGTCCGCGGCGGTGAACCGGCTGGCGTCGTCGCGCCAGTTCTCGAAGGTGCCGGCGGAAAAATAGCAGATCAGGCGCCGGCCCTGGGCGTGCAGGTCGGTGATCACGGCCGGGTCGGTGTCGAACAGGTCGAGCACGTACAGGGCCGCGTCATAGCCGGTATTCGGCGTGCCCTGCAATTGTACCTGCCAGGTCACATCCGCCGGTGGTTGATAATGACCGGTGGTGGGGGTAATGGCGGGCACCGGGGCGGCGGCGCTGCCCAGCAGGCTGGTGAGCAGAGTGAACAGGGAGGCGGGCATAAGCGGAGAGTCCCCGGGGGGCAGGTGGATGTCGGCGCCACTCTACACCCGCCCGGGGATCGCCGCGCAGCGATTTCCGACGAACGGCGGGCCGCCGACGGAAGGCGCCGGCGGGCCGCTCACACCTTGCTGCTGAGCTCGCGGATTTCCTGGTTGAGAATGCGGTCGTTCATGGAATAGTCCACCTGCACATCTATCACGTGCACGCCACCGGCGCCGTAGCATTCCTCCACCAGCGGCACCAGGCCCTCGGTGCTTTCCACCCGGTGGCCCTGGGCGCCGTAGGCCTTGGCGTAGGCCACGAAGTCCGGGTTGTGGAAGTCCAGGCCGAAGTCGTGGAAATCCATCTGCTTCTGTTTCCACTTGATCATGCCGTAGCCGTCGTCGCGCAGGATCAGGATCACCAGATCGAGACGCAGGCGCACGGCGGTTTCCAGTTCCTGGGAGTTCATCATGAAGCCGCCGTCGCCGCACACCGCCATCACGCGGCGCTCCGGGTGCACCATCTTGGCGGCCATGGCGGAGGGCAGGCCGGCGCCCATGCTGGCCAGGGCATTGTCCAGCAGCACGGTATTGGGGTGGGTGGCCGGGTAGTTGCGGGCGAACCAGATTTTGTACATGCCGTTGTCCAGGGCGATGATGCCGTCGCTGGGCATCACCTTGCGGATCTCATGGACCAGACGTTGCGGCAGGATCGGAAAACGGTCGTCCCGGGCGCCCTCGGCGATGTGCTTCTGCAGCGCGTCGCGGACCCGGTGGAAGTCGGCGAAGCCCCAGTGCTCCTGGGGTTCCAGCCGCTCCTTGAGCTGCCACAAGCTGTTGGCGATGTCGCCGACCACTTCGATCTGCGGAAAATAGACCGGGTCCACCTGGGCGGAATTGAAGTTGATGTGCACCACGGTGGCGCCGCCGGGCTGCATGAAGAACGGCGGCTTCTCCACCACGTCGTGGCCCACGTTGATGATCAGGTCGGCGGCGTCGATGGCGCGGTGCACGAAGTCGCCGTCGGACAGCGCCGTGTTGCCCAGGAAGTGAGCGCCGGTTTCGTCCACCACGCCCTTGCCCATCTGGGTGGTGATGGCCGGGATGCCCAGCTTCTCGATGAACTGGCGCAGCATCTTGCTGGTGAGCTTGCGGTTGGCGCCGGCACCCACCACGATCAGCGGCTTGCGGGCGCCGCTGATCGCCTCCACGGCGCGGCAGATGGCCTTGTCCTCGGCGATCGGCCGGCGTGTCAGGCTGGGCTCCAGCACCGGCATGGTGGAGTGTTCCCGGGCGATGTCCTCGGGCAGTTCCAGGTGGGTGGCGCCGGGGCGCTCCTCCTGGGCCAGCCGGAACGCCTCGCGCACCCGGGCGGGGATGGTATCGCCGCTGACCACGGTTTTGGTGAACTTGGTCAGGGGGCGCATCATGTCGACCACGTCGATGATCTGGAACTGCCCCTGCTTGCTGGATTTGATCGGCTTCTGACCGGTGATCATCACCATCGGCATGGCGCCGAGCTGGGCGTAGGCGGCGGCGGTCACGAAGTTGGTGGCGCCGGGGCCCAGGGTGGACAGGCAGGCGCAGGCCTTGCCGGTGAGGCGGCCGTAGGTGGCGGCCATGAAGCCGGCGGCCTGTTCGTGACGGGTGATCACCAGTTTGATGGACCGGGAGCCGCGCAGCGCCTCCAGCAGATCCAGGTTCTCCTCGCCGGGAATCGCGAAGACGTATTCGACGCCCTCCGCCTCCAGCGCCCTGACGAACAAATCAGAAGCTTTCATGCAGCTCTCCTTACCGGCGCGCGACGGAGGCACCCGGGGCTTTCAGGTCGGTGTGTGAAGTGAGGTCACTATAACGCGCCTGCGAGGCGCGGGGATACGGAAAGTACGGACGCGCGCCGGTGACGGCGGCGTGAAGTGAAGGGCGCGGGAAGGCGTGGCTCAGTGCCAGGTGCCCTCGGTGTTCTCGCATTGTTCGAGAAATTCCTCGGCGCTCATTTCGATGGTGTCGTCGTCTTCGCCGTCGAGGTGGGCGCTGACCTGCTCCTTGAGCCGGCCGACCACGGTGGTCATCATCGCCAGGGTTTCTTCCACCTGCTCGATGGCGGAGAGAAGATCGCGGGCTTCCTCGTGGAGGTCGTTCTGGAAGTCGTCGTCTTGATACTGGCTCATGGGGCCTCCGTGAAGGGGTCCGGTTATGGTGCCAAAGGACGGCGGCGGGGAAAACCCCGCCGCCGTCGCTTCGGGCACACCAGGCCGGGACCCGGTCCCAGGACTCAATCCCAGGAGAGCGCGCCGCCCACTTGGTATTCCGTGACGCGGGTTTCGAAGAAGTTCTTCTCTTTCCGCAGGTCCATGATCTCGCTCATCCAGGGGAACGGGTTGGACACGCCCTTGAACTGCTCGGGCAGGCCCAGCTGGGTGAGGCGACGGTTGGCGATGAACTGCAGGTACTCTTCCATCATCGCCGCGTTCATGCCGAGCACGCCGCGCGGCATGGTGTCGCGGGCATACTGGATTTCCAGCTCGGTGCCTTCCAGGATCATCTGGGTGGCCTTGTCGCGCATTTGCTGGTCCCACAGGTGCGGGTTCTCCAGCTTGATCTGGTTGATCACGTCCACGCCGAAGTTCACGTGCATGGACTCGTCGCGCAGGATGTACTGGAACTGCTCGGCCACGCCGGTCATCTTGTTGCGGCGGCCCATGGACAGAATCTGGGTAAAGCCGCAATAGAAGAACACGCCTTCCAGCACGCAGTAGAACGCGATCAGGTTCTTGAGCAGCGCCTTGTCGGTTTCCACGGTGCCGGTGGTGAAGGCAGGGTCGGACAGTTCGCGGGTGTACTCAATGCCCCATTGCGCCTTCTTGGCCACCGAGGGGATTTCCCGGTACATGTTGAAGATCTCGCCTTCATCCATGCCCAGGGACTCGATGCAGTACTGGTAGGCGTGGGTGTGGATCGCCTCCTCGAAGGACTGACGCAGAATGTACTGACGGCACTCCGGGTTGGTGATCAGGCGGTAGATGGCCAGCACCAGGTTGTTCGCCACCAGCGAGTCGGCGGTGGAGAAGAAACCCAGGTTGCGCTTGACGATGCGGCGCTCGTCCTCGGTGAGGCCGCCTTCCTTCTTCCACAGCGCCAGGTCGGCGTTCATGTTGATTTCCTGGGGCATCCAGTGGTTGGCGCAGCCGTCCAGGTATTTCTGCCAGGCCCAGTCGTACTTGAAGGGCACCAGCTGGTTGAGGTCGGCGCGACAGTTGATCATGCGCTTGTCGTCCACCTCCACCCGGCCGGCGGTGCCTTCCAGCTCGGCCACGCCCTCGGCGGCGTCCATGCGCGCCACCGCCTGCTGGGCGCGGGCCACCGCGTCGGTCAGGGCTGCTTCGGTGCTTCCTCGCAGTTCGTCGTGTCCGGGCTGTCGTTCTGCTTCTTCAGTTCCTGCATGCGCAGCACTTCCCGCTGCCGGTGCTTGAGGTGCAGATGCCTTTTCCTCAGATACCGGCTCAGATTGCGGCGCCGCTGCGCCGGCACGGCCGTGCTGCTTGGGGGTCGGCGTCTCTTGCGCATGAAAATCGTCCCAGCTGAGCATGTGTGTCTCCTTCCGATTCGTTCAGTGCGTTACTGACAGGCTTCGCAATCCGGGTCGTCGATGGAACAGGCCTGGGGCACGTCCGCCGCCTGGCTGAAGTCGCCTTCGGCGGCGTCCGCGCCGGCGGCCGCGGCGGGGGCTTCACCGCCGCCTGAGGACACCCGGTTGAGCTTGCCGTCGTTGATGGTGGACTTCTCGGTCTGGGTGGCGCCGATGGCGCGCAGGTAATAGGTGGTCTTCAGACCCAGCAGCCAGGCCATCTTGTAGGTGACGTCCAGCTTCTTGCCGTTGGCTTCGGCGATGTACAGGTTCAGGGACTGCGCCTGGTCGATCCATTTCTGGCGGCGGCTGGCCGCTTCCACCATCCAGCGCGGCTCGATCTCGAAGGCGGTGCGGAAGCGCTCCTTCAGGTCCGCCGGCACCCGCTCGATGGGCAGCACGGAACCGTCGTAGTACTTGAGGTCGTTGACCATCACGTTGTCCCACAGGCCGCGCTCCTTGAGCGCGTTCACCAGATACGGGTTGACCACGGTGAACTCGCCGGACAGGTTCGATTTCACGTACAGGTTCTGGTACGTGGGCTCGATGGACTGCGACACGCCGGTGATGTTGGCGATGGTGGCGGTGGGCGCGATCGCCATCACGTTGGAGTTGCGCATGCCTTTCTTGGCGCGCTCGCGCACGCTGTCCCAGTCCAGGGTCTGGCTGCGGTCCACCTTGCAGTACTCCTCGCCGCGCTGCTTGACCAGGATGTCGATGGAATCGATCGGCAGCACGCCCTGGCTCCACAGGGAACCCTCGAAGCTCTGGTAGGCGCCGCGTTCCTCGGCCAGATCGGCGGAGGCCTGGATGGCGAAGTAGCTGACCGCCTCCATGGACTGGTCCGCGAACGCCACCGCTTCCGGGGAGGCGTAGCTGAAGCCCTGCTTATAGAGCGCGTCCTGGAAGCCCATGATGCCCAGACCCACCGGCCGGTGCTTCATGTTGGACCGTTCCGCCTGGGGCACGCTGTAGTAGTTGATGTCGATGACGTTGTCGAGCATGCGCACGGCGGTGTTGACGGTGCGCGCCAGCTTGTCGCGGTCCAGGGCGCCGTCGACGATGTGCTGGGCCAGGTTCACGGAACCCAGGTTGCACACCGCGATTTCGTCCTTGTTGGTGTTCAGGGTGATCTCGGTGCACAGGTTGGACGAGTGCACCACGCCCACGTGCTGCTGCGGGCTGCGCAGGTTGCACGGATCCTTGAAGGTGAACCAGGGATGGCCGGTTTCGAACAGCATGGACAGCATCTTGCGCCACAGATTGATGGCGGGCAGACGCTTGTAGAGCTTCATGCGGCCGTCGCGGGTCATCGCCTCGTACTCTTCGTAGCGCTTCTCGAACGCTTCGCCGTAGAGGTCGTGGAGATCCGGCACGTCGTTGGGGCTGAACAGGGTCCAGTCCTGCTCGTTGATCACCCGCTTCATGAACAGGTCCGGAATCCAGTTGGCGGAGTTCATGTCGTGGGTGCGGCGGCGGTCGTCGCCGGTGTTCTTGCGCAGCTCGATGAACTCTTCGATGTCCAGGTGCCAGGTTTCCAGGTAGGCGCACACCGCGCCCTTGCGCTTGCCGCCCTGGTTCACCGCCACCGCGGTGTCGTTGACCACTTTCAGGAACGGCACCACGCCCTGGGATTTGCCGTTGGTGCCCTTGATGTAGGCGCCCAGCGCGCGCACCGGGGTCCAGTCGTTGCCCAGGCCGCCGGCGAATTTGCTCAGCATGGCGTTGTCGTGGATGGCGCTGTAGATGCCGGACAAATCGTCGGGCACCGTGGTCAGGTAGCAGCTGGACAGCTGCGGACGCAGGGTGCCGCTGTTGAACAGGGTCGGCGTGGAGCTCATGTAATCGAAGCTGGACAGCAGATTGTAGAACTCGATGGCCCGTTCCTCGCGCTGCTCCTCGCGCACCGCCAGCCCCATGGCCACGCGCATGAAGAAGCACTGGGGCAGCTCGATGCGGGTTTCGTTATGGTGGATGAAGTAGCGGTCGTAGAGGGTCTGCAGGCCCAGGTAGGAGAACTGCAGGTCGCGCTTGCCGTCGATGGCGGCGCCCAGCTTGGCCAGGTCGAATTCGGCCAGCTCCGGGCTCAGCAGTTCGTGCTCAATGCCTTTTTCCACGTAGGCGGCCAGCGCCTTGGCGTAGAGGTCTTCCATCTCTTCCTGGTTGGCGCGCTCGGCCACGCCCAGGTATTGCAGGGCCTCGGCGCGGATCTTGTCCATCAGCAGCCGGGCGGTGACCTGGGAGTAGTTGGGCTCCATCTCGATCATGGTGCGGGCGGTCATCACCATGGAGGTGTTGACGTCCTTGATGGAGACGCCGTCGTACAGGTTCTTGACGGTTTCGGCGATGATCTTGTCCGGGCTGACCTGCTCCAGGCCATGGCAGGCTTCGTGGACCAGGTGCTCCAGGCGGGCCATGTCCAGCGGCGCGCGGCTGCCGTCTTCCATGGTCACGGCCATGTCCACCTGATGCTTGGGCTCGGGCAGATCGCGGGCGCGCTCGGCGCGTTTGCGGGCCTGCTGGTCCCGGTACAGCACGTAATCGCGGGCCACCTTGTGCTCGCCGTTACGCATCAGCGCCAGTTCCACCTGGTCCTGGATTTCCTCGATATGAATGGTGCCGCCGGAGGGCATGCGACGCTTGAAGGTGGCGCTGACCTGCTCGGTGAGGCGCTCCACGGTTTCGTGGATGCGCGAGCTGGCCGCCGCGGTGCCGCCTTCCACGGCCAGAAACGCCTTGGTGATGGCCACGGTGATTTTGTCGTCGTCGTAGGAAACCACCTTGCCGTTGCGCTTGATCACGCGCAGCTGGCCGGGGGCGGTGGCCGCCACGTCGCGTTCCGCATCGTCGCCGGCGTGAACGCCGGGACGGGCCTGATCACGATTCATATCCGTCTGCATGATGCCCTCTCCGTCTGTGTGCTTTTGGCTGTGCTTATGTCTGTCGGGTACTGCTTCGTCCGTTTGCCGGACGGCCAATGGCCGTCCGGCGGGTGCTCGCGCCGCCGGTCTCCGGTCGGCGATGGCGGGGGCCGGGAATGCGGTCCGGCGGCGCAAACACCATATGTAGTATCTCGATTCGTACTTCGCGGATCGGGCGGGACGGCCCTGGGCGTCCGCGGGAGCCGTAAGCGGCTGATCCGGCGGCGTTTTTTCGGGGGCGGAAAAGAATCGGCCCGGCATCCCGAAAAAAGGTTCCAAAACCCAATATCTTGGGGTCGCTGCCCGATACGGCTACAAGTTATAGGTGAGACGGGCCATTTGCAACCTTTCCGGCTGGGGAAATCCTGTGGATAATTTGTGGGGTTTTGTGGGCAATCCGGGGGCCGGTCCGCGGGGCGCTTGGGCCGGCCCCACAAACCCTATATATTGTGCCGCGCGGGCGCGCCGTTTCGGTTGCCGGGGCGCACCGGTATGCGTATAAAAGAATGCGAACGGCCCACAATACATAATTGATAAGGACAAGGACGGGATGACCACCGTGCAGGATAACCCGCCGACCATCATGATCGTGGAAGACGACGAGCGTCTCGCCGATCTTACCTGTGAATATCTTCAGTCCAACGGCCTCGACGTCACCGTGGTGAGCGACGGCGAGGAAGCGATCCGTCGTATCCGCTCCGAGCAGCCGGATCTGGTGGTGCTCGACCTGATGCTGCCCGGCGCCGACGGGCTCACGGTGTGCCGCGAAGTGCGCGGCGCCTTCAAGAACCCGATCCTGATGCTCACCGCGCGCACCGACGACATGGACCAGGTGCTGGGCCTGGAGATGGGCGCCGATGATTACGTGGCCAAGCCGGTCAAGCCGCGGGTGCTGCTGGCCCGCATCCGCGCCTTGCTGCGGCGGGTGGAAACCGACAACGAGCGGGACAGCTCCCCGTCGCGCCTGGAGTTCGGTGCCCTGGTGATCGACAACTCTGCCCGGGAAGTGACCCTGCGCGGTGAGTCCGTGGATCTGACCAGCGCCGAGTACGACCTGCTCTGGCTGCTGGCCTCCAACGCCGGCACGGTGCTGTCCCGGGAAACCATCTTCGAGAAGCTGCGCGGCATCCAGTACGACGGCCAGGACCGCTCCATCGACGTGCGCATCTCGCGGATCCGCCCCAAGGTGGGCGACGACCCGGAGAATCCCAAGCGCATCAAGACCGTGCGCTCCAAGGGCTATCTGTTCGTCCGGGAAATGAGCACCGGCTGAGCGCCGGGGCGGAGTACCCCCTTTGAGCAGCATCTTCGTCCGTATCTACGGCGGTATCCTGGTGGCGCTGCTGATCATCGGCGCGCTCACCTATGCCGGCGTGGAGCTGGTCAACGACTACCGCGCACTGTTGTACCGGGAGCGCATGGCCAAGGGCACCTTCTACCTGATGGCCGAGGGCTACCGGGGGCAGGACACCGCCGGCCGTCAGGCCTGGTCGCTGCACCTGAGCCGGCTGTTCGGCGCGCCGGTGGCGGTGGACGACCGCGCCGGCCTGCAGCTCTCCTATCGTGAGGCGCTGCATCTGGACGAAGGCCGCGTGGTCTTGCGCGGCAACGGTGACGCCGCCACCGTGGACGTGCTCTACGCCCTGCCGGACGCGCCCCTCTATCTGCGCGCGCGCCTCAACCGCCTGTCCGAGCAACAGGCCCGGGCCACCGCCCGGCTGGTGCTGGATTATCTGAGCGAGCGGGGCGGCGGCGACGCGGCGCTCGCCGGGCTGCGCGAGCATTTTGGCTACCCCCTGCGGCTTCAATCGGCCTCGGAATTGCAACTGGACGGCGAGCAGCGTCAGCGGCTGCTGCGCGGCGAGGCGGTGTTCAGCCTCTCCGACAGCACCAGCCGCGACGCCAGCGTGCGGGTGCTGATGCCGGTGGACGGCGGCGCCGACGCGGTGCCCCGGGTGCTGGTGCTCGGCCCCATGTACCTGTTCGATCCTTTCCCCTGGCAGCTGCTGGCCATCGCCGGCGTGCTGGCGCTGTTGCTGGTGGCGGTGTCCACCTACCTTCAGGTGCGCCCGCTGCAGACCCGCCTGCGGCGTCTGGGGCGCGCCGTGAAGCGTCTGGGCGGCGGCGATCTGGCCGCCTACGCGGACGTGCGCGGCAACGATCCAATCGGCCAGGTGGCCTCCACCTTCAACGGCATGACCGCGCACATCCGGCGTCTGATCGAGGCCCAGCGGGAAATGACCCGGGCGGTGTCCCACGAGCTGCGCACCCCGGTGGCGCGGCTGCGCTTCGGCCTGGAGATGCTGGCCGACTGCGAATCCGCCGAGGAGCGCCGGGACAAACTCAACGCCCTGGACCGGGACATCGAGCAGCTCGACCAGCTGATCGACGAAATCCTTACCTACGCGCGGCTGGAGGAGGGCACCCCGAACATCGAGTTCCAGCCGGTTTATCTGCGTGAGATCTGCGAGCAGCTGGCCGGCGAACTGGACGGCATCCGTGGCGACATCGCCATCGAGGTGACCGGCGACCCGGACCTGACCGTGGACGGCGATCCGCGCTATCTGCACCGCATTCTGCAGAATCTGGTCACCAACGCGCTGCGCTACGCCGCCTCGCGGGTGCGCATGACCCTGCGCGAGGAGGGCGACTACCGGGTGCTGGATGTGGACGACGACGGCAAGGGCATTCCCGAACATCAGCGCGAGCGCGTGTTCAAGCCGTTCGCGCGGCTCGACAAAAGCCGCCACCGGGCCAGCGGCGGTTACGGGCTGGGCCTGTCCATCGTCAAGCGCATCATCGAGTGGCACGGCGGCGACATCCGGGTGTCCGAAAGCGACTGGGGCGGCGCGCGCTTTCGTGTCATCCTGCCCCGGCATCAACGACAACAACACGTACTGGGGCGCGGCCAGGTGACGCCGGAGTAGCGTCTGCCGGGTTCCCCCTGGATTTGCAGCGGAGGCACGATGTCGTCCTTTATTCTCGCCATCGACCAGGGCACCACCAGCTCCCGGGCCATCGTGTTCGATCACGACGGTGAAACCCTGGGGCAGGCGCAGAAGGAATTCCGGCAGCACTTTCCCCGCGACGGCTGGGTGGAGCACGACGCCCAGGAAATCTGGAACGACGCCCTGACCCTGTGTCGTCTGGCGCTGCGCAACGCCGGCGTGGAAGCCGCCGACCTGGCCGCCATCGGCATCACCAACCAGCGCGAAACCACGGTGCTGTGGGACCGGCGCACCGGCGAGCCCCTGGCCCGCGCCATTGTCTGGCAGGACCGGCGCACCGCCGATACCTGCCAGCGGCTCAAGGACGACGGCCACGAAGCCCTGGTGCGCGAGCGCACCGGTCTGCTGCTCGACCCCTATTTCTCCGCCACCAAGCTGGCCTGGCTGCTGGACCACGTGGACGGCGCCCGCCAGCGGGCCCGCGACGGCGAGCTGGCGTTCGGCACCATCGATTGCTGGCTGCTCTGGAAACTGACCCACGGGCGCGTGCACGCCACCGACGCCACCAATGCCTCGCGCACCTTGCTGTTCAACATCCACACCCAGCAATGGGACGAGGACCTGCTGGCGATGTTCGACATTCCCGCCTCCCTGCTGCCGGAGGTGCGTGACAGCGCCGGCGACTTCGGGCGCACCGACAGCGCCCTGCTGGGCGCGCCGGTGCCGGTGGCCGGCATCGCCGGCGACCAGCAGGCGGCGCTGGTGGGGCAGGCCTGTTTCGAACCCGGCATGGTCAAGAGCACCTACGGCACCGGCTGCTTCATGGTGATGAACACCGGCGAGGCGGTGACGTCGCAAAACCGCCTGCTGACCACCGTCGGTTACCGGCTCAACGGCCGCACCACCTACGCGCTGGAGGGCTCGATCTTCGTCGCCGGCGCCGCCATCCAATGGCTGCGCGATGGCCTCAATCTGATTTCCCATGCCAGCGAGACCGAAGCGCTGGCGCGGCGGGTGGGCTCCGCCGGCGGCGTCTATCTGGTGCCGGCGTTCACCGGCCTGGGCGCGCCCTGGTGGGACCCCCATGCCCGTGGCGCGCTGCTCGGCCTGACCCGCGACACCGGCATCGCCGAGGTGGTCACCGCCGGCCTGGAAGCGGTCTGCTATCAGTCCCGGGATCTGCTCGAGGCGATGGCCGCCGATTGCGGTCAGCGGCCCACGGCACTGCGCGTGGACGGCGGCATGGTGGTCAACAACTGGCTCGGCCAGACCCTGGCCGACGTACTCGGGGTGCGCGTGGACCGGCCCCGGGTCACCGAGACCACCGCCCTGGGCGCCGCCTATCTGGCCGGGCTGGGCGTGGGCCTGTTCGAGGACCTGGACGCGGTGGCCAGCCACTGGCAGCGGGACCGGGCCTTTCAACCGGCCCTGGACGAGGACGAGCGTGAACGCCGTTACCGGGGCTGGCGCGACGCCGTGAAGCGCGTTTGTTCGGATAACCGGTCCTGAAAAGTCGACCAAAAAATGTGAATCGCCTCACATTTTTAACTATCATTCCTTCGGGTAACCGGTGTTCTGCTGACCCATAATCCAAGTCCCCGCCCCGCGCGGCCCGGGGGCACTCCGTGGCAGCACCGTTCGCGTCCGTGTCGATGGCCTGGGGGAAGGATCGTATGCGTGGTTGGCACGCCGTGTCCGGCGAACGCCAGGATCTTTATTTGCAGCGCCTTGCCTTCGCTCTGCTGGTGGGCGGCGGTGCCCATACGCTGGTCTGCTGGCTGATTCTGCAATGGGGTTTCTTCCGGGGCGGTGACGCCGCCTTCGCCGCGCTGTTCCTGCTGATCTGGGGAGGCCACCTGGCGCTGCTGGGGTTCGCCGGGCTGCGCTTCAACCGGCGCCTGGAAGACCCTTCCATGACCGAGCCGCTGATGGTCTGGTCCACGGCGGCGCTGCTGCTGTCCGTGGCCTTCGTCGAGGAACTGCGGCTGGCGGTGATGACCTTCTTCTTCGCGATTCTTCATCAGGGCGTGTTCCGGGTACGGCGCCGGCGGGTGGCGCGGGCGGCGGCCAGCGCCGTGGCCGGCTACGCGCTGGTGCTGCTCCATCTGCAACTGAACGGCGCGCTGCCACGGCCGGTGGCGGAGTGGAGCCAGTGGCTGCTGTTTGCCCTGATCACCCTGGCCATGGTGCTGCTGGCCAGCGAGATTTCCAGCATCCGTCTGCGTTTGCGCGAGCGTAACCGGCAGCTCTCCGACCTGCTGGAGCGCATCCAGGACCTGGCGATTCGCGATGAACTCACCGGCCTGTACGCCCGCCGTCACGCCATGGAACTGCTCGACAAGGCGTGCCGGCAGTCGCGCCGGGGCGGCTTTCTGCTGGCGGTGGCGTTCGTCGACCTGGACCATTTCAAACGCATCAACGACCGCCATGGCCACCAGTTCGGCGACCGGGTGCTGGTGCGCTTCGCCGAGCTCACCCACCGGTACCTGGGCGAAAAGGACATCGTGGCGCGGCTGGGCGGCGAGGAATTTCTGCTGGTGATGCCGGTGATCGACCTGGCCCAGGCCCGGGACAGCGTCACCGGCCTGCTCGATGCGTTGCGCGCCCAGCGGTTCATGGCGGCGCCGGCCCTGGAAGTGACCGCCTCCGTGGGGCTCACCGTGGTCGGCCAGAACGAGACGCCGGACCAGGTGATGGCGCGCGCCGATCATCTGCTCTATCGCGCCAAGGCCGGTGGCCGTGACCGGGTGATGACGGCGGGCCCGCCATGAAGACGCCGGACGACTGGCGCCGGGTGCGGCGGCTGACGGTCAGTGAGCGGCGCCTGCTGCGCCGTCACGGGCGGGCGGTGCTGTCGGTGGCGGCGCTGCACGTGCTGCTGACCCTGCTGCTGTGGTGGCTGGGGGTGCTGCAACTGGCGCCGGTGCCGCTGGTGACGGTGGTGATCGGGCTGCTGGTGCCGGGCCTGGTCTACCTGGGATTGATCGAGCTGGGCCTCACCGCCGAGTGGCGGGAGCCGAGCCTGTCGATGCCGGCGGCGCTGATTCTGCTGGTCGCCTTTCTGATCACCGGCTTCGGCCTGGACGAGGCGCGCATCAGTGCCCTGATGCTGTTCTTTCCGCTGCTGCTGCTGGTGTCGTTCCGGCTCGGCGCCGGCGGCCTGCTGGCCCTGGCGCTGCTGGCCAGCGTCGGCTATCTGCTGATGCTGGCGCTGGCCTGGCGCTACCACGGCCTGCGTCTGAGCCCCACCCTGGAGGCCTTGCAATGGCTGGTGTTCACCCTGGTGAGCGTGAGCTTCGCGGTTACCGGCAGCGGCGTGAACGGATTGCGCCGGCGCCTGGCGGTGAAGAACCAGGCCCTGGCCGACGCGCTGGAGCAGGTCCGTGACCTGGCGATCCGCGACGATCTCACCGGCCTGTTCAACCGGCGCCACATCCTGCAGGTGCTGGAGCACCAGAAGGGCCTGGCCGACGGCGGTATCTATCCGTTTTCGGTGTGCTACGTGGACCTGGATTATTTCAAGGCGATCAACGACGCCTTCGGGCACGGCTGGGGGGACCGGGTGCTGCGGGACTTCGCGGATTTCGCCCTGGCCGACCTGCGCGGCGGCGATTACCTGGCCCGGCTGGGCGGCGAGGAATTCATCATGGTGCTGCCGCAGAGCAACCTAGAAGGCGCGGAGCTGGCGGCGGAGCGTCTGCGGCAGGGCTGGGGGCAGCGGGACTTCCGCGCCCAGAACGGGCCGCCCAAGGTCAGCCTGTCCGCCGGGGTGGCCTGTTACCGGCCGGGGGAGAGCATCGATCAGTTGATCGCCCGGGCCGACCACGCCCTCTATCTGGCCAAGAGCCGGGGGCGGGATCGGGTGTGTCGGGAGGAGACGTAGGGGCTAGCTCTGGCCGGCCAGCAGGAACTCCAGCAGTGCCTTCTGCGCGTGCAGCCGGTTTTCCGCCTGGTCCCAGACCACCGAGCGGGGGTCGTCCAGCATGTCGTGGCTGATTTCCTCGCCGCGATGGGCGGGCAGACAGTGCATGAACACGGCCTGCGGATCGGCCCGGTCCATCAACGCCGGGCTGACCTGATAATCGGCGAACTGGCGGGCCCGTTCGGCCTGTTCTTCTTCCTGGCCCATGGAGGCCCACACATCGGTGGACACCAGGTGCGCCCCGGCCACCGCTTTCACCGGATCCCGCTCCAGGGTCACCCGGTGGGCGAATTCCTCCATCAGCGCCGCCGGCGGATCGAACCCTTCCGGGCAGGCCACGGTCAGGGAGAAGTCGAACTGTTCGGCGGCGTTGATGTAGCTGGCGCACATATTGTTGCCGTCGCCGATCCACACCACCTTGCGCCCCCGGATGGCGCCCCGGTGTTCCATGTAGGTCTGCATGTCGGCCAGCAACTGGCAGGGATGGAACTCGTCGGTGAGGGCATTGATCACCGGCACCCGGGAGTACTCGGCGAACTGCTCCACGGTGTCGTGATCGAAGGTGCGGATCATCACCGCGTCGACCATGCGCGACAATACCCGGGCGGAATCCTCCACCGGTTCACCGCGGCCCAGCTGGGTGTCCCGCGGCGACAGGAACACGCTGGCGCCGCCGAACTGGGTCATGGCCACCTCGAAGGACACCCGCGTGCGGGTGGACGACTTCTCGAAGATCATGCCCAGGGTCTTGCCGCGCAACGGCTCGTGGAACTGGCCGGTGTGCAGCATGGTTTTCAGCTCCACCGCGCGTTGAATCAGATAGCCCAGTTCCTTGGGGGACAGATCCATCAGGGTGAGGAAGTGACGGGTGCTCATGGGCGCTCCGAATCACGGGCGAATTCGACCAGCACCCGGCTCAGGGTGTCGGCGAGAAAGTCCAGTTCCTGGTCGTCGATCACCAGCGGCGGCAGCAGGCGCACCACCGAGCCGGCGGTGACGTTGATCAGCAGGCCGGCCTGACGGGCGCGGCCCACCAGTTCGCCGGCGTCGCGGTCCAACTGAATGCCGATGATCAGGCCGCGGCCGCGCACTTCCCGGACCATCGGCAGGTCCGCCAGCCGATCGCGCAGGGCGGCGCGCAGGCGCTCGCCCTTGGCGGTGACCGTGGGCACTACTTCGCGCTCCAGGGTTTCCACCACCGCCAGGGCGGTGGCGCAGCCCAGCGGGCTGCCGCCGAAAGTGCTGCCGTGGCTGCCCGGACCGAACAGTTCGGTGGCGGCGCCGGCCACCAGACAGGCGCCGATGGGAAAGCCGTTGCCCAACCCCTTGGCGGTGGTCAGCACGTCCGGCCGCACGCCCTGTTCGAGGCAGGCGAAGTAGCCGCCGGTGCGGCCGTTGCCGGTCTGGATCTCGTCCAGCATCAGCAGCCAGCCGTGGCGGTCGCAGCGCTCGCGCAGGCCGGCCAGGAAGCCGTCGTCCGGCACCCGCACGCCGCCTTCGCCCTGGATCGGCTCGGCCAGCACCGCCACCACATTGGCGTCGTCGGCGGCGGCGTCCACCGCCGCCAGATCGTTGTAGGGCAGAGTACGGAAGCCTTCCACCAGGGGCGCGAAGCCTTCCTTGACCTTGCGGTTGCCGGTGGCGGACAGGGTCGCCAGGGTGCGGCCGTGGAAGCTGTTTTCCATCACCAGCACCACCGGGTGTTCGATGCCACGGCGGCGGGCGTGCAGCCGCGCCAGCTTGATGGCGGCCTCGTTGGCCTCGGCGCCGGAATTGCCGAAAAACACCTTATTCATGCCGGCCAGGCGGCACAGCCGCTCGGCCAGGGCTTCCTGGGCCGGAATCCGGTACAGATTGGAGGTGTGCACCAGCCGCGCGGCCTGCTCGGACAGCGCCCGGGTCACCGCCGGATGGGCGTGGCCCAGGTTGCACACGGCGACGCCGGCGACGGCGTCCAGGTAGCGGTTGCCGGCCTGGTCGTAAAGCCATACCCCTTCGCCGCGCTCGAAGGCGACCGGCTGCCGGGCATAGGTGGGGATCAGGAACTGCTCGCTCATTGCTTTCTCACCAAACGAAAAACGGCAGCCTTGGCTGCCGGGTGGACTGTGGATAATACTGGTGGACGGCATATGACGCAATTGGCTCAAGAGTGACCATGAACCCGATCCAACTGAGCATCTTCGCCAACCGCCTGTCCGGAATCTGCGACGAAATGGGCGCCCTGCTGCGCGCCAGCGCCCTGTCGCCGAACATCAAGGACCGGCTGGATTTTTCCTGCGCCATTTTCGACGCCGGCGGCGGCCTGTGCGCCCAGGCGGCCCATATTCCCGTGCACCTGGGGTCCATGGCCTATGCCATGGCCGACCTGGTGGAGGGCCGCGACTGGCGGCCCGGTGACCTGCTGGTGGTCAACGACCCCTATCTGGGCGGCACCCATCTGCCGGACGTGACCGTGGTGGCGCCGGTGTTCCTGGGCGAACGCCTGGTGGCGTTCACCGTGACCCGCGCCCACCACGCCAACATCGGCGCCAGCAGCCCGGGCTCCATGCCGGTATCAAGAACCCTGGACGAGGAAGGCCTGGTGATCGCGCCGCAATGGCTGAAGCGCGCCGGCGCCTGGCAGGTGCCGCTTTGCCGGCGTCTGGCCGGGCTGGCGGAGGATCCCGGGGCCGACGCGGCGCCGCTAGATGTGCCGCGCTTCGCCGACTTCGCCGCCCAGGCCAGCGCCTGCCAGGCCGGCGCCCGGCGGCTGGCGGAGCTGGTCGCCGAGCGCGGCGCCGACGCCCTGGACACCGCCCTGACCGCGCTCAACGATTACGGCGAACGGCGCATGCGCCAACGGCTTGCCGATCTGGCCGACGGCGTTTACCGGTTCTCCGATGTGATGGACGACGACGGTCAGGGCCAGCGGGACATCCCCATCGCCGTGACGCTCACCGTAACCGGTGACCGGGCCCATCTGGATTTCACCGGCACCGCCGCGCAGGTGGCCGGCAACATCAATTGTCCGCTGTCGGTGGCGGCGGCCGCCGCCTGGTACTGCTTCCGTTGTCTGCTGCCCGACGACGCGCCCTCCTGCGCCGGGCTGTTCCGGCCGGTGACCCTGGCGGCCCCGGAGGGCAGCCTGGTCAATGCCCGGCGCCCCGGGGCGGTGGCCGCCGGCAACGTGGAAACCAGTTCGCGCATCGTCGACGTGGTGCTGGGGGCCCTGGCCGGCGCGCTGCCGGCGGCGATTCCGGCGGCCAGCCAGGGCACCATGAACAATCTGGCCATGGGCGAGGGTGGCGAGCGGCCCTGGGACTATTACGAAACCATGGCCGGCGGGCAGGGCGCCCATGCCGGCGGCGACGGCCTGTCGGCGGTGCACAGCCACATGACCAATACCCTGAACACGCCCATTGAAAGCCTGGAAGAGCACTATCCGTTGCGGGTGCTGCGCTACGCGCTGCGGCGCGGCAGCGGCGGGGCCGGCCGGCACCGGGGCGGCGACGGCATCGAACGGGAACTGCAATTTCTGGCACCGGCCCGGTTCACCCTGCTCACCGAACGCCGTCGGCACCGGCCCTGGGGCCTGGCCGGCGGCGGGCCCGGTGCCGCCGGCGAAAATCGGCTCAACGGCGAGACCCTGCCGCCCAAGCACGCCGGGCGGGCGGTGGCCGGCGACCGGCTGTGGCTGGCCTCCCCGGGCGGTGGGGGCCATGGGGCGGCGTGATGGAGGTGATGTAAGGGGCCGGGCCTTGTAAAGGCCGCGTCGAACCCCCATTCTCTGCACACTTTACCGTTTCCGACACACATTCCGACCCAGGTGGTTTCTATGGACGATGTGATTGCGGTCATCAAGGACCAAATCGCGAAGAACCCGGTGCTGCTGTACATGAAAGGCACCCCCCAGTTTCCCCAGTGCGGTTTCTCCGCCCAGGTGGTGGAAGCCATGACCAGCGTGGGCAAGCCGTTCGCCTACGTGAACATTCTGGAAGCGCCGGAGATCCGGCAGAACCTGAAGGAATTCGCCAACTGGCCGACCTTCCCGCAGCTGTGGATCAGCGGCGAGCTGGTGGGCGGCTGCGACATCGTGATGGAGATGTACCGCTCCGGTCAGCTCAAGGAGCTGGTGGACGGCGCGGCGGTGGAAGGCGACGCCTGAGCGTCCCGCCACCCACGAAAAAGGCGCCGATCCGGCGCCTTTTTTGTTTCTAATCCAGGGCGTTGGCCAGGGTCGGCGGCATGGCGCCGGCCGGCGGCGGCGGCCAGCCGCCCAGGTCGCGGAAGCGATTGACCATGGAACAGAACAGCTCGGCGGTGCGGGTGGCGTCGTAGAGCGCCGAATGGGCGTCACGCTGGCTGAACGGGATGCCCGCCGCCTCGCAGGCCTTGGCCAGCACGGTCTGCCCGTACACCAGCCCGGCCAGGGTGGCGGTGTCGAAGCTGGAAAACGGGTGAAACGGATTGCGCTTCACGTCGGTGCGTTCCGCCGCCGCGTTCAGGAAGCCCTGATCGAAGAAGCTGTTGTGGCCGACCAGCACCGCCCGGTTGCAGCCGTGGTTCTTGACCGCCTTGCGCACCGGCGCGAACACGCCCTTGAGGGCGGTGTCCTCGTCCACGGCGCCGCGCAGCGGGTTGTGCGGGTCGATGCCGGTGAAATCCAGCGCCGCCTGTTCGATGTTGGCGCCGGGAAAGGGATCCACATGAAAATGCACCCGGGTCGAGGGGCGCAGGTAACCGCGGGCATCGATATCCAGCAAAACCGCGGCGATTTCCAGCAGCGCGTCGGTGCGGGCATCGAAGCCGCCGGTTTCCACATCCACCACCACGGGCAGGAAGCCCCGGAACCGTAGCGCCAGGGAAGGGTGCTTGTCGCTCATGCCATCTCCCATCAAAGCGCGCTCATGCTACCCCATTCCCCGGCGCCGGGACAGGTGACGGCGGCGGACCGCCACGGGTACAATACGCGGCCCCGCGGGGCGGGCCGTTTCGCGCGCCCGGCCCCGTTCGTTTTATCAGTGTTTCTCGCATCAGTTCTGGAGTGTGGCATGTCGGATATCAACAAGGTGGTGCTGGCCTATTCCGGGGGCCTGGATACCTCGGTGATCGTCAAGTGGTTGCAGGAAACCTACAACTGCGAAGTGGTGACCTTCACCGCCGACATCGGCCAGGGCGAGGAAGTGGAGCCCGCCCGCGCCAAGGCTCAGGCCATGGGCGTCAAGGAAATCTACATCGAGGACCTGCGCGAGGAATTCGTGCGCGACTACGTGTACCCCATGTTCCGCGCCAATACCCTGTATGAAGGCGAGTACCTGCTGGGCACCTCCATCGCCCGTCCGCTGATCGCCAAACGGCTGGTGGAGATCGCCGCCGAGACCGGCGCCGACGCCATCTCCCACGGCGCCACCGGCAAGGGCAACGACCAGGTGCGCTTCGAGCTGGGCGCCTACGCCCTGGCTCCCGGCATCCAGGTGATCGCCCCCTGGCGGGAATGGGACCTGAACTCCCGGGAGAAGCTGATGCAGTTCTGCGAGGACCATCAGATCCCCGTGGATTTCGCCGGCAAGAAGAAAAAGTCCCCGTACTCCATGGACGCCAACCTGCTGCACATCTCCTATGAAGGCGGCAACCTGGAAGATCCCTGGTGGGAAGCGGAAGAGGACATGTGGCGCTGGAGCGTGAGCCCGGAGAGCGCGCCGGACCAGCCCACCTACATCACCCTGACCTACGAGAAGGGCGACATCGTCGCCATCGACGGCGAGCGCCTGAGCCCCGCCGAAGTGCTCAGCAAGCTCAACAAGCTGGCCGGCGACAACGGCATCGGCCGTCTCGATATCGTCGAGAACCGCTACGTGGGCATGAAGTCCCGGGGCTGCTACGAAACCCCCGGCGGCACCATCATGCTGCCCGCCCACCGTGCCATCGAGTCCCTGACCCTGGACCGGGAATCCGCCCATCTCAAGGACTCGGTGATGCCCAAGTACGCCGAGCTGATCTACAACGGCTACTGGTGGAGCCCGGAGCGCCTGGCGCTGCAGAAGCTGATCGACGCCACCCAGGACAACGTCAACGGCGACGTGCGCATGAAGCTGTACAAGGGCAACGCCACCGTGGTGGGCCGCCGCTCCGACAACGACAGCCTGTTCGACGCCTCCATCGCCACCTTCGAGGACGATGCCGGCGCCTACGATCAGAAGGACGCGGAAGGCTTTATCAAGCTCAACGCCCTGCGTCTGCGCATCGCCGCCAAGAACGGCCGCAAGCTGTCCTGACGCGATGGCCGGGTCGCGGTGGTCCCACCGCGATCCACCGCTTCCGTCGGCCCGCCGCGTGTTGCGGCTAGCGCCGGCCTGGCTCCCTGTGTAGGCTGCCGGTAAGCCAAAGCAGGGAACAGGAACCCCCGGATGAATAAAACCACCGTGGGCTGGCGCGAATGGGCCAGCCTCCCGGACCTGGGTATCAAGGCCATCAAGCTGAAAGTGGATACGGGCGCGCGGACCTCCGCGCTGCACGCGTTCGAAGTGAACAGTTTTGAACGGGACGGTCGCGAATGGATTCGCTTTCGCATCCACCCGTTTCAGGATTCCGATCAGGTGCGTGAGTGCGAGGCGCCGCTGCTGGACCGGCGGGTGGTGTCCGACTCCGGCGGCCACCGCGAGGAGCGGCCGGTGATTCGCACCTTGCTCGCCCTGGGCGGGCGCCGCTGGCCGGTGGAGATCACTCTCACCGACCGCGAAACCATGAAATTCCGCATGTTGCTTGGGCGCACCGCCATGGATCAGTTGGTGGTGCATCCCCAGGCGTCTTTCCTACTCGGCGGTAACGAGCGTCAACCATGAAGATTGCGATTCTGTCCCGGAACAAGCATCTCTATTCCACCCGCCGCATGGTGCAGGCCGGGCAGGATCTGGGGCATGAGATGCACGTCATCGACACCCTGCGCTGCTACATGAGCATGGTGTCCCACAAGCCCGAGATTCACTTCAAGGGCGAGGTGCTGGAGGGCTTCGACGCGGTGATCCCGCGGATCGGCGCCTCGATCACCCAGTACGGCACCGCGGTGCTGCGCCAGTTCGAAATGATGGGCGTATTTCCGGTCAATGAATCGGTGGCGATTTCACGCTCCCGGGACAAGCTGCGCTCCCTGCAGCTGCTGTCGCGCAAGGGCGTGGGCCTGCCGGTGACCGGCTTCGCCCACTCCCCGGATGACATTCCCGATCTGATCAGCATGGTCGGCGGCGCGCCGCTGGTGATCAAGATGCTGGAAGGCACCCAGGGCATCGGCGTGGTGCTGGCGGAAACCCGCAAGGCGGCGGAATCCGTGATCGAGGCGTTCATGGGCCTGAACGTGTCGGTGATGGTGCAGGAATACATCAAGGAAGCCGGCGGCGCCGACATCCGCTGCTTCGTGGTGGGCGGCAAGGTGATCGCCGCCATGAAGCGCCAGGCCCTGCCGGGCGAGTTCCGCTCCAACCTGCATCGGGGCGGCAGCGCCAGTCTGATCCGCATCACCCCGGAAGAACGGGCCACCGCCGTGCGCGCGGCGCGCATCATGGGGCTCAACGTGGCCGGCGTGGACATCCTGCGCTCCAATCATGGGCCCCTGGTGATGGAAGTGAATTCCTCGCCGGGACTGGAAGGGATCGAGAACGCCACCAATAAGGACGTGGCCGGTATGATGATCAAGTTCATCGAGACCAACGCCCGGCCCAACCGCACCCAGACCAAGGGAGCCAAGGGTTGAGCCGCAACGAAAAAGTCGCGCCGTTCGAGATCAACGGCGTCACCGTGCAGCCGGGCACCCGCGCCAAGGTGGAGCTGCCGCTGGCGCAGCTCTATACCCAGACGCCCCTGAACGTCCCCATCCACGTGATTCACGGTCGCCGCCCCGGGCCGGTGCTGCTGGTCAGCGCCGCCATTCACGGCGACGAGCTCAACGGCGTGGAGATCATCCGCCGGCTGCTGCGTCACTCGGCCTTGCGCCGGCTCAACGGCACCCTGCTGGCGGTGCCGGTGGTGAACGTGTTCGGGTTCATCCACAAAACCCGCTACCTGCCGGACCGGCGCGATCTGAACCGCAGCTTTCCGGGCTCCGAGACCGGCAGCCTGGGCGCGCGCATGGCCTGGCAGTTCAAGACCCAGGTGCTGGACCGGGCCACCCACGCGGTGGATCTGCACACCGGCGCCATTCACCGCGCCAACCTGCCGCAGATCCGCGCCGACCTGTCCAACGGCGACACCGCCGCCATGGCCGCCGCCTTTGGCGTGCCGGTGGTGATCAACTCGGTGCTCGGCGAAGGCACCCTGCGGGAAGTGGCCGAAGCCCAGGGCATTCCGGTGATCACCTACGAAGCCGGCGAGGCGCTGCGCTTCGAGGAAAGCTGCATCCGCGCCGGGGTCAAGGGCGTGCTCAATATCATCCACCACCTGGGCATGACCGGTCCGCGCAAGACCCGCGCGCCGCTGGAACCGCACATCGCGCGCTCGTCCAGCTGGGTGCGGGCGGAACGGGACGGGGTCTTCCTGCCGCTGGTGGCGCTGGGCGCCTGGCTCAAGAAAGGGCAGCTGATCGGCCGTATCTCCAGCCCCTTCGGCGGCGACGACGTGGCCATCGAGTCCCCCTGCGCGGGCATTCTGGTGGGCCGCAACAACCTGCCTCTGGTCAACGAGGGCGAGGCGCTGTACCACATCGCCCGCTTCGAGGAAGTGCGCGAGGTGGCCCAGAACCTGGAGGTGTTCACGTCGGACATTGAACGGGGCCCGGGTCTGGCCGGCGAACCGCCGATTGTTTAGCAGTTAAAAGTTGAAAGTGAAAAGTTAAAAGGGCGGCTCCGTAACGGCACCGTGCTTCAGCGCGGGCACGTCGATGCCGCCGGCGATGTCGGTCACCGCGTTTCAACTTTGAACTTTTAACTTTGAACTTGTTTCTGGAGTGTCGATGAATCTGCCCACCCCACGCCGCCTTTATCGCGGCCTGCGCAAGATGCTGCGGTTCCTGGCGCGGCCGGCGCGGCGTGGAGGGCGCCGTGCCGGCCGCGTGATCCAGACCTACCGGGGCTACGGCTCGCGGCGCTCGGTGTTTCTGATCGGGCGGGTGTTCCGCCAGCCCGGGCTGGGTCTCAATCTGCGCGAGGGACCGCTGGACGACGTGCTCAACATCATCCGGCGCACGGTGCGCTGGGGGGTGCACGATGCCCACCTGACCGTCACCGTCGGCGCGGTGAGCGTGGACGTGATCACCGACCGGGACGGGTATTTCCATGTCACCCTGGACGTGGAAGCCAACCAGGACTGGCCCGACCAGGCGTTCTGGCAGCAGGCTCGCCTGCGGCTGCACCCGGGGCACCGGGAGGGCGAACGGGAACCGGTGGAAGCCAGCGCCGACCTCTATATTCCGCCCCGGGAGCTGGACTGCGCGGTGATCAGCGACATCGACGACACCGTGATCTACACCGGCGTGGCCAGCAAGCTGACCATGATGTATCAGCTGTTCGTGCTCAAGGCCCGCCACCGCACCGCCTTTCCCGGTGTCTCCGCCTTCTACCGGGCGCTGTTCCACGGCGACACCGGCGAGCGCCGCCGGCCCATGCTGTATGTGTCCCGGGGGCCCTGGAGCATCTACGACGTGCTCGAGGAATTCTTCCACCTCAACCGCATTCCCCACGGGCCGATCCTGTTTCTGCGCGAATGGGGCGTGACCCTGCAGCGGCCGCTGCCGATCCGCGCCAAGGACCATAAGGCCCGGCTGATCCGCCGCATGCTGGCGATCTACGACCGGGTGCCGTTCGTGCTGATCGGCGACAGCGGCCAGCGCGATCCGGAGGTGTACGCCGAACTGGTGGACGAATTCCCGGACCGCATCCGCGCCATCTACATTCGCCACGTACACCGGGGCACCGACCGCGACCGGGCCATCCAGGCCCTGGCCGAACGCACCGCCGCCCGCGGCTGCGACATGGTGCTGGCCAACGACAGCCTGGAAATGGCCCAGCACGCCTTCCAGCACGGCTACATCGCCCGGGACGGGCTGGAGGAAGTGCGGGAAGATTGCCGGCGGCGGCAGGGAAGTTGAACCTTTAACGGCTCTTGTCTTCCACCTCCCCGCCGGCCTCCCGCCACGCCTTGAACCCCCCTTCGATATCGCACACCGGCCCGAAGCCCATGTCCTGCAGTTGGGCGGTGGCCAGGGCGGAGCGGTGGCCCAGGGCGCAGAACAGCACGAAGCGCTGGCCGCTGGCGAAATCCGGTTTGTGGTAGGGCGAGTCCGGGTCCACCCAGAATTCCAGCATGCCGCGGGGCGCGTGCAGGGCACCGGGCAGGGTGCCTTCGCGTTTGAGTTCGCGTACATCGCGGATGTCCACGAAGCGCACCGATGGGTCGTCGGCCAGGGCCCGGGCCTGTTGGGGACTGAGCCGTTGGATGCGGGCCTCGGCGTCGGCGACCAGATCGGCGACGGTTTTTCTGAGGGTCATCGGGGTCTCCTTCAGTTCGGTCGGCCCGGTTGGCGCACCAGACCTTCCTCCCTCAACGTGGTGGCGATCTCGTCGAGAATCGCGGGGTCGTCGATGGTGGAGGGCAGCGGGAAATCCTCACCGTTGACCATCTTGCGCAGGGCCGCGCGCAGGGTCTTGCCGGAGCGGGTCTTGGGCAGGCGCTTGACCACCAGGGCGCGGCGGAAGCGCGCCACCGCGCCCACCTGCTCACGAATCAGCGCCACCAGCGCCGGCTCCAGCTGTTCCGGGGTGGTATCGACGCCGTCCTTGAGCACCACCAGGCCCACCGGCACTTCCCCGCACACCTCGTCGTGCATGCCCACCACCGCGGATTCCGCCACCGCCGGATGGGTGGCGATGTGTTCCTCCATGACGCCGGTGGACAGGCGGTGGCCGGACACATTGATGACGTCGTCGGTGCGACCCATGATGTGCACGAAGCCGTCCGCGTCCAGATAGCCGCCGTCGCCGGTGTGGTAATAGCCCGGGTAGGTGTTCAGGTAGGCGGCCAGGTAACGGTCGTGGTCGTTCCACAGGGTCTGGGCGCAGCCCGGCGGCAACGGCAGGCGCAGGGCGATGGCGCCCTCGGTGTCCGCCGGCAGCGCCTCGCCGGTCTCCGGATCCAGCACCACCACTTCATAGCCGGGCACCGCCCGGTTGGTGGAACCGGCGCGCACCTCCGCCTCGCCGTGGCGGGTCAGCGGCGCGGTCACCGGCCAGCCGGTTTCGGTCTGCCACCAGTGGTCATAGACCGGGCGTCCGGTGAGGTCGCTGAGCCACTGATAGGTGGGGGTGTCGAGCTTCTCGCCGGCCACGAACAAATGCTTGAGGCTGGACACGTCGTGGCGGCGGAACAGCGCGCCGTCCGGGTCTTCCTTGCGGATCGCCCGGAACGCGGTGGGCGCGGCGAACAGGCCGTTGACGCCGTGCTCCGCCACCACCCGCCAGTAGGCGCCGGCGTCCGGCGTTTTCACCGGCTTGCCCTCGTAGAGCACGGTGGTGCAGCCGCCGATCAGCGGCGCGTAAACGATGAACGAGTGGCCCACCACCCAGCCCACGTCGGAGCAGCCCCACCACACTTCGCCGGGCTTCATGCCGTAGATTTCGCGCAGGGCGTAGAGCTGGGCCACCGCGTGGCCGCCGTTGTCGCGCACGATGCCCTTGGGTTTGCCGGTGGTGCCGGAGGTGTACATGATGTAGAGCGGGTCGCCGGCGGCCACCGGCACCGGCGCCGCCGGTTCACTGCCGTCCACCACCGAGCGCCAGTCCTCGAACCCCAGCGCCGCCAGGTCCGCCGGCCCCTGCTCGCGCTGCAACACCAGCACCTGTTCGACCCGATGGGTGGCCTTGTCCAGCGCGCCGCGCACCAGGGCGGTGTAGTCGATCACCCGGTCGATTTCGATGCCGCAGGACGCGGTGAGAATCACCTTGGGCCGGGCGTCGTCGATGCGGATCGCCAGCTCGTGGGCGGCGAAGCCGCCGAACACCACCGAGTGTACCGCGCCAAGTCGCGCGCAGGCCAGCATGGCGATGGCCGCCTCCGGCACCATCGGCAGGTAGATCACCACGCCGTCGCCGCGGCCCACGCCGAGCCGGCGCAGGGCCCCGGCCAGTTCCGCCACCCGCCCGCGCAGTTCGCGGAAGGTGAAACGCTGAACGGTGCCGGTGACCGGGGAATCGTAAATCAGCGCGGTCTGGTCGCCGCGCCCCTGCTCGATCTGGTGGTCCAGGGCCAGGTAGCTGGTGTTCAGCTCGCCGTCGCCGAACCAGCGGTGGGTGCCGTCCTCAAGGGTCTCCAGGGTCCGTTCCGGGGCCCGGTGCCAGGCCAGTTCACGGGCCTGCTCCGCCCAGAACGCCGCCGGGTCCCGGCGCGCCCGGTCAAAGGCACTGCGATCGCTCATGTCCCGCTCCTTGCTGTTTTGTTCTTATGCGGTCCGGTTTCTGTACCGCGTCGCTCCATGCAAGCACCCTTCAAAGGGTCATACCAGTAGACCATAGTCGGCCCGGCGGCGAGAGGGTATCCTTGCCGCCCGCTTCACATTTCGAGAGCTTCACCCATGCCCCGACCGACCGCCGCGCCGGCCAATTCCACCGGCCGTATTCTGTTCGCCAGCCTGGCGGGCACCACCATCGAGTTCTTCGATTTCTATATTTACGCCACCGCCGCGGTGCTGGTGTTTCCGCCGCTGTTCTTCCCCGGCGCCGACCCGGCGGCGGGGATGCTGCAGTCCCTGGCCACCTTCGCCATCGCGTTCTTCGCGCGGCCGCTGGGCTCGGCGCTGTTCGGGCATTTCGGCGACCGGCTGGGGCGCAAGGTCACGCTGGTGGCGGCGCTGCTGACCATGGGCGTGTCCACGGTGGCCATCGGGGTGCTGCCCACCTACGCGCAGATCGGCGTGCTGGCGCCGCTGTTGCTGGCGCTTTGCCGGTTCGGTCAGGGGCTGGGTCTGGGCGGTGAATGGGGTGGGGCGGTGCTGCTCGCCACCGAAAACGCGCCGCCGGGCAAACGGGCCTGGTTCGGCATGTTTCCGCAGCTGGGCGCGCCGCTGGGGTTCCTGCTGTCCGGCGGCTGCTTCCTGATTCTGACCGAGGTGCTCAGCGACGCGCAGTTCTTCGCCTGGGGCTGGCGCATCCCGTTCCTGCTCAGCGCGCTGCTGGTGCTGGTGGGGCTGTACGTGCGGTTGAAGATCGAGGAGACGCCGGTGTTCCGCCATGCCCTGGATACCCAGGAGCAGGTCAAGGTGCCGATGGCACGGGTCATCACCCACCACACCAAGGCGTTGATTCTGGGCACGGTGGTGGCCATCGCCACCTTCGTACTGTTCTATCTGACCACGGTGTTCGCGCTGACCTGGGGCACCACCGCCCTGGGCTACTCCCGGGAGACCTTCCTGGTCATCCAGCTGCTGGCGATCCTGTGCTTCGCCGCCACCATTCCGTTCGCCGCCCTGTTCGCCGACCGCCATGGCCGCCGCCGCACCCTGATCTGGGTGACCGTGGCCATCGCCGTGTTCGGGCTGCTGTTCGAGCCCTTGTTCGGCGGCGGCTCGCTGCCGGGGGTGCTGCTGTTCCTGGCCCTGGGGCTGGGCCTGATGGGCATGACCTATGGGCCGCTGGGCACGGTGCTGTCGGAGTATTTTCCGACCCGGGTGCGCTACACCGGGGTGTCCCTGGCGTTCAATCTGGCGGGGATTTTCGGTGCCTCCCTGGCGCCCTACATCGCCACCGCCCTGGCCACCCGGTTCGGGCTGCAGGCGGTGGGGTATTACCTGGCCGGGGCGGCCCTGCTGACGCTGGTGGCGCTGCTGGCCACCCGGGAAACCCGCGACCAGGATTACCGACGCTGATCGCGGCTGAAGCCGCTCCTACGGGGATGTGGTAGGAGCGGTCGTTCGACCGCGATCGCCGGGCCTACCGGGAGGTGTCGCGGTTACCGGAGGGCCGACGACGCCGGCGGCGGCGTTGGCCGTCGCCGTTGCCGGGGCGGGCGCCCTCGGCGTTGCCGCCACGGTTGCCGTCGGCCTTGCCGGCGGCGCTGGCGCCGCCCTGACCCCGGCCACGGCCGCCACCGGCGTTGCCACCGCGACCGCCGCCATTACCGCCACGACCGCCACCATTACCGCCACCATTGCCACCACGACCGCCGCCGCCGTTGCCGCCACGGCCACCGTTACCACCCCGGCCGCCCATGGCCGGGGCCCGGCCCGGGCCCTTGGTGGGCAGCGGTTCGCCGGGCTCGAAGCCGTCCAGGGCGCGCCGCTCGATGGGCGTGCGGATCAGCTTCTCGATATCGAACAGCAGCTTGCTTTCGTCGGCGCTCACCAGGGACACGGCCTGGCCGCTGGCGCCGGCCCGGCCGGTGCGGCCGATCCGGTGCACATAGTCTTCCGGCACGTTGGGCAGGTCGAAGTTGACCACCTGGGGCAACTGTTCGATGTCCAGGCCACGGGCGGCGATGTCGGTGGCCACCAGGGCCCGCACGCTGCCGTCCTTGAAGTCCGCCAGCGCCCGGGTGCGGGCGTTCTGGCTCTTGTTGCCGTGGATCGCCGCCGCTTCGATGCCGTTGCCCACCAGCTGTTTGGCGAGCCGGTTGGCGCCGTGCTTGGTGCGAGTGAACACCAGCACCTGGAACCAGTTTTCGTCGGTGATCAGGTGGCTGAGCGCCGCCGCCTTCTGGTTCTGGTCCACCGGCACCACCCACTGGCGTACCCGCTCGGCGGTGCTGTTGCGCGGGCTCACGTCCACTTCCGCCGGGTCGTGCACCAGGCTCTTGGCCAGGGTGCGGATGTCGTTGGAGAAGGTGGCCGAGAACATCAGCGTCTGGCGCTTGGCCGGCAGCAGCTTGAGCACTTTGCGGATGTCATGGATAAAGCCCATGTCGAGCATCCGGTCGGCTTCGTCCAGCACCAGGATTTCCAGGTTATCGAAGCGCACCGCGCCCTGCTGATGCAGGTCCAGCAGCCGGCCGGGGGTGGCCACCAGCACGTCCAGGCCGCCCTTGAGGCGGTCGATCTGCGGGTTGATGCCGACGCCGCCAAACACCACCGCCGAGCGCACGTTCAGGTAGCGGCCGTAGTCGCTGACGCTTTCGCCCACCTGGGCGGCCAGCTCCCGGGTCGGGGTCAGCACCAGGGCCCGGGCCTGGCGGGGCGCCCGGCGGCCGCCCTCCAGCCGCTGCAGCATGGGCAGGGTGAAGCCGGCGGTCTTGCCGGTGCCGGTCTGGGCGGCGGCCATCACATCGCGGCCGGCCAGCACGGCGGGGATCGCCTGCGCCTGAATCGGCGACGGCTGGCTGTAGCCCTGCTCGGCGACCGCACGCAGCAGGGGTTCGGATAAACCGAGGGAAGCAAAATCCATAAAGAGGGGTATTCCGAAAACTCGAGGGGGAGGAAAGGCGGTGCAGACTAACGGATTGCGAAGCGGAGTACGAGGGGTTTTTGCGGTGGGGAAAGGGGGAGATCGCGGCTAAAGCCGCTCCTACGGGGGGTGTAGGAGCGACTTCAGTCGCGATAGGCGGTTTACCGGCGGAGCAGGGCCAGTTCCGCGTCCTGCTGAAGCACCACCCACCAGCGGTGGCCATGGTCGGCGTCGAAGCCCACCAGGGGCTGGCCGTCACAGCCGGCCGGACGGGTCGGGGTGCTGGTCAGCACGCCGGCGTCGTAGGGTTGCTCGACGACGCAGTCGGCGCTGGCGATGGGCTGCCAGCCTTCATCGGTGAGCCAGCCCAGCGTCAGGGTCCCGGGATCCCGGCCCTGGGGCGCGTCAAAGGTGAGGGCGTAGGCATCGGACACGGCGGTGGCCAGGTCCCAGCTCTTGCTGGCGGTGGCGGGCAGAGTGTGCGGCTGCTTGGTGGAGCCGTCCGGCTGGCTGCCCGGCAGGCCGGTGTCCGCTTCCAGGTCCTTGGCGGCGCCGTAGGCACTGGAGTAGGTGCCGGTCTGGTTCTGGGTGCCGCTGACGATCAGCACGTCGGAGGCGGTGTCGCCGCCGGCCGCCTGCCAGCTCATGGTGACCAGTTCCTTCAGGTCGATGGTGGTTTCCGGAATGTCGAGCACGTTGGCGTCGTCGGCGTTGGGCACCACCCGGTTTTCCGCGTTCAGGTTGGGCGTCCAGCTCTCGTTCATCTGGAACAGGAACTGATAGGCCAGGCGGGCCAGCTCGATGACCGAGCCGGCGCGGCTGAAGCCCGGCGTCACTTCCATATCCCGGGTGCGGCTCTCGACCCGGTTGAAGGTGTCGTTGATGCCGCCCACCATGCGCGCCACGCTGCCGTCCGGGGCCAGGCAATCGTTGCTGATGTACTGGCTGTCCAGATACATCACCGGACGGGTGCCTTCCGGAATCGAGGTCGGGTATACCAGACGTTCGCAGCGGTTGCGGGTACGGGAGAAGCGATCCATCAGCTTCCATTGCGGGTCGGCCAGCTCCTTCTCGCCGTCTTCGTTGGCGCCGATGGTGTGTTCGGTGTACCAGGACTGATAATCCACCCGGTCGCCGTCGAAGCTGAGTACCGAGGCGTTCACGTCGTAGGCGGTGGAGCCATTGTCCAGGGTGTTCATCTTCTGGGCGACGATACGCTGCACCAGCTCCCGTTCGCCATAGCGGAACTCATAGCCTTTGTAGGAGGCATTGCCGGACATGATCTGCATGTACTGGGGCAGACGGTAGTTGCCGTCCTCCACGGTCCAGGAGGTCGGGTCCACCCAGATCGGCGCGGTGATCACCGAACGCTGGTACATGTGCTCGTGGCCCTGTACCCAGATCACGTCGTATTTGGAGAAGAAGGCGCGGATGTCGTCCCACTTGTTCATCAGGTGATCGTCGCCGGCCACGCCCTCCACGATCATCTCGCGGGTCTCGCCGTATTTGGCGCCGATCAGGCCGTCGTGGCTGGCGATCACCAGGTGATCGAACTCGCCCTCGTGGGCGGCCACTTCCTGCTTGATCCAATCGAAGGCGATCGGCAGGTTGTAGTACTTGAGCAGGAAGATCATCACGTTGCCGCGCATCACGTAGTAGTTCAGGTACTGCGCGCCGGCCATGTGCACCGCGTCCTCGGGGATGTAGTGCTTCATGTTCTCGATCCATTCCACGGAATAGGCGTAGCTGTCCTCGTGGTTGCCCATCAAAGGCAGGAACTCGATGCCGGCGTCCCGGTAGCTCTGCGCCACCGAGGTCCATTGCTGGAATTCGCGGGTGGTGCCGTGGTCGGTGAGGTCGCCCACCGGAATCACGATGTTGGCGCCGAGCTCGGCTTCCTTGTCGAGCACCGCCTTCATCGGATGGATGGAGACGTTGTCGCCGCCGCCCTGGGTATCGGGCAGCAGGCCGATGCGCACCGCGGTGCGTTCCGCCGGCGGCGTGCCGCCGTTGCCGCCGCCATTGTCCACGGCGTCGTTATCGGACGAATCGCCGCCACAGGCGGCCAGGGCCAGCGCCATGACGATGGCGGCCGCCCCGTGAAGAGAAAGCTTCATTATTGTTCCCCAGTAAAACCCGTAAAAGAAAGCAGGAGCGCGAGCGCTCCTGAAAGCGCTCACAGCTTGCCCGGGGAAAGCGACACTTCGATCACCGCCAAATGAATTTTATTTGAAGGCCGCTCGTGCTATGAAAGGGCTCCTTGACACCTTCAGCGAGGACTGATCATGAAGTTGCAAGCCAGCGATTTTGTCGCCCGCAAGGGCCTCCAGCCGATTGCCATGCTCACCGCCTACACCTGCCCGGTGGCGCGCGCCCTGGAGCGTGCCGGCATTCCGGTGATTCTGGTGGGCGACACCGTGGGCATGGTGGAGATGGGCTTCGACAGCACCCGCCACGTCACCCTGGAACATATGGAGTACCACATCGGCGCGGTGCGCCGGGGTGCCCCGGACACGCACATCGTCGGTGATCTGCCGTACCGCACCGACCGCGACGCGGACACCGCCCTGGCCAGCGCCCGGCGTCTGATCGCCGCCGGCGCCGACAGCGTCAAACTGGAAGGGGACAAGTACGAGGTGATTCGCCATCTGGTGGCCCACGACATTCCGGTGTGCGGTCACACCGGTCTGCTGCCGCAGACCGCCAAGGGGTTCGCCAAGGTCGGCCGCAGTGACGCGGAGGCCGAGCGGATTCGCCAGGAGGCGAAAGGCATCGAGGAGGCCGGTGCCTTCATGATGGTGATGGAACACATTCCCTACGACCTGGCCCGCGCCATCACCGCCGAGCGGGGCATCTCCACCATCGGCATCGGCGCCGGCCCGGATTGCGACGGTCAGGTGCTGGTGATCAACGACGCCCTGGGGCTGGGCGATTACTGGCCGCCGTTCTCGAAACAATACGCGCGGGCCAGCGACACGATTCTCGATGTGGCGCGGGCGTTTTCCGGTGAGGTGGCGTCGCGGGAGTTTCCCAACAACATCATCAAGCTGACCGGCACCGGCAGCTGATCAGGGGGTTGGTGGTCGCTACCGCTCGCCTTCCCGTCCATGCCAGATGCGCAGAACGATCACCACGCTGGGATGGACGGAATAGCGCACCACATAGTGGCCGAACACCATGTCGCGAATCGATTCCGGATCCGGCGCCAGCGGAACCGGGGCGCCGAGGTGGGGAAAGTCCGTCAGCCGGCGGATTTTTTCCACCAGCTCGGCGGCGACCCGGGCCGCCGCCGAAGGGTCGTGGGTCTCGATGAAGGTCCTGAGTCGCTTTAAGTCTGCAATGGCTACATCCGTGTAAACCAGCTTCATTCCTTGTTCCCCGCGTCGGGTGCCTCCCGCTCCTGATCCGTGCCCCAGCTTTGCAACCAGCCATGCACCTCGTCGGCCTCGGCAACGTTGCCCCGGGCCGCCGATTCCATGGCTTCCAGGGTCTGCCGCCAGCGCTCCTGCTCACGTTGTTCCTTTTCAATGTACTCGGCCAACGCCTGGTTGATGACCCAGCCCTTGCTGCGCTGCAGCCGCTGGGCGATGGCTTCCAGGCGCTGCTCTATCTCGCTCTGCAAGCGAACCGTGGTGACACTCATGGGTAAGCCCTCGGCTTCGTTGACTACGATGTATTACATGATAGCCGGTCCGACCCGGGAAAGGAAAAGCCCGCCCCGGGTTCCCTTCACAGGCTGGCGAGGATCGCCCTACGCACGCAGTGCAGCACCCCGGTGGGGTAGTCGTCGCTGAGAAACTCGCGCACCTGGCGGTAGCTGAAAGTGTCGTCGCCCAGATTGGGCTGGGCCAGCAGGGCGTCCTGGATGATGCCCAGCTCCGCCGGGGGCAGGCCCAGGGCCTGCTCCAGATCCAGGCGGCCGTCCGCCACCAGATCCGCCAGGGCCCGGTAGACTTCCGCTTCGCCCAGGCCCTGGCGGCGGGCAATGGCGTCCGGGGCCATGCCGGCCCGGGCCAGGGCCTCCAGTTCGTCCTGATCGCCGTCCGGGGCGCGGCGCGGGTCGCGCACCTCGGCGGCGCCGCCCTCCGGTCCCTTGGAGCCTTCGTTCAGCACCGCCAGAAAGGCGTCGCCGTAGGCGTCCAGCTTGCGGTCGCCGACGCCGCTGACGGCGGCCATCTCGTGGCGGTCCCGGGGACGCAGGGCGAGCATGTCCATCAGGGTGGCGTCATGGAAGATCACATAGGGCGGCACCCCTTCCTCCTCGGCCAGCCGCTTGCGGCAGGCGCGCAGCGCTTCCCACAGGGTGCGGTCGGCGTCGGCCACCTGGGGCTTGTCGCGGCGGGTGCGCTCGGTGGCCTTGGCGGTGTCCTTGCGCAGGTGCAGCACCTGCTCGCCGCGCAGATAGGGGCGACAGGTCTCGGTGAGCTTGAGGGCGCCGTAGCCCTCCGCGTCCACCGCCAGCAGCCCGCGTGCCACCAGTTGCCGGTAGATGGCGCGCCACTGGCCGGCGGAGAACTCGCCGCCGATGTTCCAGGTGGACACATGGTCGTGGCCGGCGGAGGCCACCTTGTCGCTGCGGTTGCCGGTAAGCACGTCCACCAGATGGTTGACGCCGAAGCGCTGGCCGGTGCGGAACACGCAGCTCAGGGCCATCTGCGCCGCCTTGGTGGCGTCGAAGGTCTTGGGCGGGTTCAGGCAGGTGTCGCAGTTGCCGCAGGGCTTTTCCAGCTCCTCGCCGAAATAGTGCAGCAGCGCCTGGCGCCGGCAGTGGGTCACCTCGCAGAGCCCGAGCATGGCTTCCAGGCGCTGGTTCTCATGGCGCTTGAACTGCTCGCCGCCTTCCGACTGGGCCTGCATCTGCTTGTGGCGGATGGCGTCTTCCAAACCATAGGCCATCCAGGCGGTGGCCGGTTCACCGTCGCGGCCGGCACGGCCGGTTTCCTGGTAATAGGCCTCGATGCTCTTGGGCATGTCCAGGTGCGCCACGAAGCGCACGTCCGGTTTGTCGATGCCCATGCCGAACGCCACCGTGGCCACCATCACCAGCCCTTCCTCGCGCAGGAAGCGCTGCTGGTGGTGGGCGCGGGTGCGGCCGTCCAGGCCGGCGTGGTAGGGCAGGGCGCTGATGCCCTGCTGGTTGAGCCAGTCGGCGGTCTGGTCCACCTTGTTGCGCGACAGACAGTAGACGATGCCGGCGTCGCCGGGATGCTCGGTGCGCAGCAGCCGCAGCAACTGGCGGCGGGCGCCGTCCTTGCGCTCGATCCGGTACTGGATATTGGGCCGGTCGAAGCTGGACACGAAATGGCGGGCCTCGCCCAGGTCCAGCCGCTCGGCGATCTCGGCGCGGGTGCGCGGGTCGGCGGTGGCGGTGAGGGCGATGCGCGGCACCTTGGGAAATTCCCGGTGCAACAGCGACAGCTGCAGATAGTCGCTGCGGAAATCGTGCCCCCACTGGCTCACGCAGTGCGCCTCGTCGATGGCGAACAGAGCCAGCGGCGATTGGTGCAACAGCTCCAGGGTGCGCGGCTGGATCAGCCGCTCCGGCGCCACGTACAGCAGGTCCAGCTCGCCGCGCCGCACCTGCTCCTGCAGGGCGAAGCTCTGCTCGCCGGTGAGCGTGGAATTGAGGAAGGCGGCGCGCACGCCCAGGGCGTTGAGGGCGTCCACCTGATCCTGCATCAGCGCGATCAGCGGGCTCACCACCACGCCCACGCCGTCGCGCACCAGCGACGGAATCTGATAACACAGCGACTTGCCGCCGCCGGTGGGCATCAGCACCAGGGCGTCGCCGCCGCCGGCGACGGTGTCGATGATGGCGGCCTGCTCGCCGCGAAATTCGTGGTAGCCGAAGACGTGCTGTAAAACGGAGAGGGGATCGCGTTGCATGGCGGCGAGTATACCCGCCCGCCGTGGGCCTGACATCCGCGGGACACGAAGAAGAGCTAATCTCCTACACCGCGACGGGCATTTTGGAACAGCGTATGTGGACGGTCTTTCGGGAGTTTCTGTGGTTGGGCTGCATCAGCTTCGGCGGGCCGGCGGCCCATGTGGGCTATTTCCACCGCCGCTTCGTCACCGGCCTGGGCTGGCTGGACGAGGCCACCTTCGCCCGTCTGATGGCGCTGACCCAGTTCCTGCCCGGGCCGGCCTCCAGCCAGCTGGGCTTCGCCATCGGCCGCCACCGGGCCGGCCTGCCCGGCGCCGTGGCCGCCTTTGTCGCCTTCACCCTGCCGTCCTTCCTGCTGATGCTGGCCCTGGCGGTGTACGCCGCCCGGCTGCCGGACACGGTGCTGGACGGGCTGGCGCGCGGCCTGAAATGGCTGGCGGTGGTGGTGGTGGCCGACGCGGTGCTGACGCTCGGCGGCAAGTTCTGCCGGGACGGCCCGACCCGGGCGCTGGCGCTGGCCACCGCGCTGCTGCTGTGGGCCTGGCCCGATATCGGCACTCAACTGCTGGCGTTGCTGGCGGCGGCGCTGATCGGGCTGGCCTGGCGGCGTGGCGGCGAGCCGCCCGCCACCGACGGCACCGCCACGCCGCGCCGTGGACCGCTGCTGGCCTTCGCGCTGATCGCCGGCCTGCTGTGGCTGCTGCCCGGGGCGGGCCTGGCGGGGCTGGCGCGGGATTTCTACAGCGCCGGTGCCCTGGTGTTCGGCGGTGGTCATGTGGTGCTGCCGTTGCTGCAGGGCCTGGTGGGGGAGCGGCTCACCGAGGACGCCTTTATCACAGGCTACGCCGCCGCCCAGGCGGTGCCGGGACCGATGTTTTCCCTGGCCGCCTACCTGGGCGCCCTGCTGGCGCCGGGGCCGGCCTGGCTGGGGGCGCTCACCGCCACCCTGGCGATCTTCCTGCCCGGCTTTCTGCTGGTGCTGGGCCTGGCGGACGCCTGGCAGCGCCTGGCCGCCCGCCCGGCCCTGGCCGGCGCGGTGGCGGGGCTCAACGCGGCGGTGGTGGGGCTGCTGCTGGCGGCCCTGTACGACCCGGTGTTCCGTTCGGCGGTGCAGGGGGGCGTGGATCTGGTGATGGTGGGGGTGGGGTTTTTGTTATTACGGTGGGGGCGGGTGCCGTTGGTCTGCCTGGTGGTCGGCATGGCCGGGTTCGGGTTGGTGGTTGAGTTGGTTTGAGGTTCCGCTCTCCAGAGGGGCGGGCCTTGGTGTTTGCCCCGGCCCGGACACGCCGTGAACCCGTCCCTGGGGGCTCGTTTCAGACATCCATGTCTTCAACGGTCCGGGCCGGGGCAAACACCAAGGCCCTCAGGTGGCGCCAGCCCCCGGCGGTTGTGGGTGGGGGGCTCGTTTCCGGCATCCCTGCCTCCAACGGTCCGGGATGGGCCCACCACGCCGAAACGCCCGAGCGAAAGCCAGCCGCGGTGGGTATAGAGGTGGCGGCTTCGTAGTGGGGTGAGAGGTTCAGCCAACCGCCAATCCTTTCTGGAGGGTTCCTTTCCCCAACCCATCTAAAGCGGCGGCGGCTCACTGCCGAGCGAGGGGGCAGCGGGGCGCCTTTCCGGGACCCTTGAGAACAGGACGTTCGAAAGGGAGCCCCCAGGGACGGGTTCA
>NZ_JADDOL010000007.1 GCF_016906305.1 Alloalcanivorax marinus | reverse complement strand
AGTTAAGGGTTCGAAGGAGCAAGGGGGCTCCATCTACCACTTAATCCGGATACCCATAAAAAAGAACAAAGGCGGTGTCGCCAACAACACCGCCAGAATCAACATTACTCGCCCGCGAAGGGTCTTCCCCCGATCCGACCTGGCTGTCATTCAAAACCCTCAGGAAGCGCCGCCCGGCACCTCAACCACGGCGGTCCCGTCCATTTCCGCCAATTGTTCAAGTATACGCGCCACGCAACGGGAGATGTCCGCCGCGCCTCTGGAGTTGGGCGCTTGCTCGAACACCGATCGCTGCCGGCTGTTGGCCTCGGGAAAGGCCTCGTCGTGGTGGATCAGCCCGAGCAGCTCACTGCCGTGGCGCCGGGCGATGAAATCGGTGATTTCCGTATTCAGCCGCCGCCGCGGATCGACCTGGTTCAGCACATAGCCGTGGTGGCTGCCGGCGGGCACGTCCTCGGGGTAAAAGTGCCCTTCTTCCACTCGGGGCAACAGGGAGACGGAGGCGGAATCGGCCAGCAGCACGGTGATGCGCAGGTCCGCCAGCCGGCTCACCGCCCACAGGGCGTTGGAGTCGCCGGGCGGCAGGTCGGCGATCACCACCGTGCCCGGCGTGGCGGTCAGCGACGACAGGGGGCGCTCCAGAAAGCCGGGTTGCTCCAGGGCCCGGTCAAAGGCGCGCCGTTCCTCGCGGGGCACGTCGCCATAGGCCAGCAGGTACACACCTTCCGCCACCGGCCGCGCCAGGGTGCGCCAGTCGTCGGTCTCCACGGCGTCGTGCACATAGCCGTCGCCGTCGCTCAGTGGCACGCCGAAATGCAGACGCAGGGCGTTCTGGGCGTCGAAGTCGACCACCACCACGCGGTAACCGAGGCGACGGATGCCGTAGGCCAGATTAGCGACGCAGGTGGTCTTGCCCACGCCGCCCTTGGGGGAGACAACCGAGATTAACGCCATTCATCAAACCCGGACGGCCGGTTCATCGCCTGACGCTCGGCGATGCGGCGTAACAGGGCCTTGAGTGGCGTGCCGTTATAGGCGCCGCTGACCGCTTCCGTGGCGTGTTCCGGCTGGCCGGACAGCAGGGAGCGAAAGCGCGGCCGCGCGGCCGGCTCGTCCACCGGTTCCGCCGGCCTGGCGGCGCCGGCGGGCACGGCGGACGCCGTGGCGGCCGCGGCCACCGGGGCCGGCGCGGCGCTGGCGAACGGACTGCTCTGGGCCGCCATGGCCGGCACCTCCGGCTCCGCCGTGGACGCCGGCGCCGGTTTTTTACCGGCCACCTGATCCAGCAGCGTCCATCCGGAGTCACGCGCGGGCTCGGCGGCAGGCTGGGACCGGCCACCTACGCGTCTGATTTTGAAATCCTTTTCCCCCGCCTTCTTCCTGAAACCAGCCTGCTCGTCATAGGGCTTTGTCATTACTTTTTTATCCCGCAGCTCGGAAGAATGAAAAAAGTGTGATATTGCTCACACTTTGCTCACGGCGCAGAGCGTACAGAAAAACACCGATTTTGTACATACAGTAACCAATTGTTTCCCTGATTCACATCAAATCAATAAGCTAGAGGCGCGCATCATGCGAGCGCCGAGGTGAATAAACAGTGAGAGACTAACGAAGAGGAAGGGGAATTTCAGTGAAGGGATGTAAAGACTGATGTACGGCGGTTAGTGCAGCGGTCGGGCAGCCACGGTGTCGTCGGCGGGCGCCGGAACCGGACCCACCAGCGCCGGCGGCGCGCCACGGTAACCGACCACGTGCTCGCGCAGCAGCGCCTTGACCGCCTCGCCGTCGCCGCGTTCCAGCGCCACCCGGAAAGCGTCCAGCGCGGCCCGCAACTGCTCCATGCCGAGCATTTCCTCGCTGGCCTGCATGATCATTTCGTGGCGGGTGCCGCTGGCGCACTCACCGATCAGTAACTCTTCGTACAGCTTTTCGCCGGGCCGCAGGCCGGAAAATACGATCTCGATGTCGCCGTCCGGATGATGCTCGTCACGCACGGTAAGGCCCATCAGGCGCACCATGGCGTGGGCCAGGTCCAGGATGCGCACCGGTTCGCCCATATCCAGCACGAACACCTCGCCGCCGCGGGCCATGGCGCCGGCCTGGATCACCAACTGGGCCGCTTCCGGGATGGTCATGAAATAACGGATCACATCCGGGTGGGTGACGGTGACCGGCCCGCCCCGGGTAATCTGGTCACGGAACAGCGGCACCACCGATCCGGAGGAGCCCAGCACATTGCCGAAGCGCACCATGGAGAACACCGTGGCGCTGCCGCGCGCGGCCATGCCCTGCAGCAACAGTTCCGCGAAGCGCTTGGTGGCGCCCATCACGTTGGTGGGCCGCACCGCCTTGTCCGTGGAAATCAGAATGAAATGCTTGACCCCGGCGGCCTCCGCGCCCTCCGCCGCTTCCAGGGTGCCCAGCACGTTGTTGCGCAGGCCGGCCACCGGATTGTCCTCGATGATCGGCACATGTTTATAGGCGGCGGCGTGATAAAGCGTGTCCACGCCATGGGCCTCGCACAGACGCCGCACATGGCCCCGGTTGACCACCGAGCCCAACGCCGGGATCAGCTCGATATGGCGGCCGGCCAGCTTGATCTTGTCGCGCAGCTCCCGCTCGATGTCGTACAGCGCCACTTCGCTCTGTTCGAACAGAATCAGCCGGCGCGGGCCGATCAGCAGAATCTGGCGGCACAGCTCCGAGCCGATGGACCCGCCGGCGCCGGTCACCAGCACGCTCTTGTCGCGGATGCAGTAACTGAGCAGGTCTTCCCGGGGCGGCACCGGATCGCGGCCCAGCAGATCCTCGATGGCCACGTCCTTGATCTCGTCCAGGCGGGCCTTGCCGGTGGCGATGTCGGCGAAGGTGGGCACCGTCTGCACGCGCACGTCCAGGGTTTCCAGCCAGGTGACCAGCGCCATGCGCCGGTGGCGCGGCAGCGACGGCATGGCCAGCAGCACCGAGCGCACCCGCCCCGCCGCCACCAGCTGGCGCAGCCGGTCCCGGTCGCCCACTTCCACGCCGGACAGCAGCGTGCCCTGCTTGCTGCGGGAATCGTCCACCACCATCACCGGCTGCAGCTCGCGGCCCGCCTGCAGGGCCCGCACCAGCTGGGCGCCAGCGGACCCGGCGCCGAACACCGCCACCGGTTCCCGGTTGGGATTGTTGGCCATGGCGTTGAGCAGGAAGCGGCGGGCCAGGGTACGGCTGACGCCCAGATAGAGCACCGCCAGCACCCAGAAGATCACCAGGATCGAGCGTGGCAGCCAGGCATTGGTCATGTAGACCATGGCGGCCAGGGTGACCACCGAGCCGGACATGCCGAACAGCACCGGCCACACCGCCTCGGTGCCCTGATAACGGACGATGGAGCGATAGAAGCCGCAGGCGTAAAGGAAGCCCACCGGCACCAGGGCGCAGGCGGCGATCAGCCACAGCGGCTCCACCGGCACCAGAAAACTGCTGAACCGCAACGCGAACGCCATCCACAGCAGCACCGGCAACGCCAGCGCGTCCGCCACCAGCATGATGGCGCGCTTTTGCCAGCGGGCGCTGCGCAGCAGACGTGCGCCCACACGTTGCAGCAGGGGTGAATTCATCTCGGACCGTGGAATGCCAGGAAAAACCGCACGTTAGCAGAGGTTTTTGTAAATTTCAGCAAAATGTCACCGCGGCTCGCTTGCGCCGGTCGCTTGCGCCATGACCTCGCCCAGCGCCTCGACGGTGCGCGCCAGGTGGCTCTCGTCCAGGGTCGGGTGCACCAGGAACATCAGGCTGGTCTCGCCCAGTTCCCGGGCCACCGGCAGCGGCGCCGCCGGCCCCAGGCCGCGTTCCTGGAAGCATTTTTCCAGGTACACCTCGGAGCAGGACCCGGAAAAACAGGGCACGTCCCGGGCCACTACCTCATTCATGATTCGGTCCCGGTCCCAGCCCGGGGCCAGCGCCGCCGGCTCCACGAACACGTAGGCTTTGTAGCCGGCGTGCCCCACCGCCGCCGGCGGCGAGGGCACGCGCAGCCCGGGCATGGCGCGGGCGGCGTGCCAGAGGGTGTCGCAATGGGCCCGGCGGATACGGGTCCACTCCGCCATGCGCGCCAGCTGCAGGCGGCCGATCACCGCCTGCATCTCGGTGAGCCGGGCGTTGGTGCCCAGGCCCTCGTGCAGCCAGCGGAACCCCGGCGGGTGGTCGCGCTCGTAGACCTCCGCCCAGCTTTTGCCATGGTCCTTGGCACTCCAGATCCGCGACCACAGCGCCCGGTCGTTGACCGTGATCATGCCGCCCTCGCCGCCGGTGGACATGATCTTGTCCTGGCAGAACGACCAGCAGCCCACGTCGCCGAGGCCGCCCACCGGGCGGCCGTTCCAGGTGGCGCCGTGGGCCTGGGCGCAGTCTTCCACCACGCGCAGATCGTGGCGCCGGGCCAGCTCCATCAGCGCGTCCATGTCGCAGGGCCAGCCGGCCAGATGCACCGCCACCACCGCCCGGGTACGCGGCGTCAGCACCGCTTCCACGGTGGCGGCGGTGAGATTCTGGCTGTCCCGGTCGATGTCGGCGAACACCGGCGTGGCACCCACATTGATCACCGCGCTGGCGGAGGCCACGAAGGTGCGCGGCGGCACCACCACCTCGTCACCGGGCCCCAGGCCCAGCGCCCGCAGGGCCAGCTCCAGGGCCACGGTGCCGTTGGCCACGGCGACGGCGTGTTCGGTGCCGGCGAAGGCGGCGAATTCCCGCTCGAACTGGCGGGCTTCGTCGCCGGTCCAGTAGTTCACCCGGTTGGACAACAGCACGCGGCGCACCGCGTCCGCTTCTTCCTCGGTGAAGGACGGCCAGGGGGGAAAGGGTCCATTGAGCATAGGCAGATGACGCCGGGTCGGGTGGTATTCAGGAGAGGCGCGAGAATAGCACATCCGCCCTGCCCTTTAGGAGCCGCCCCGTTCCCGCCGCGATCACCGATACGGTCAGAGGCGTTCCGCCACGGGCAGCCGGGGCCGGCCCAACAGGAAGCTCAGGGAGAAATAGAAAGCGGCGGCCACGAAGGTGCCAAGAGTCAGGGTCAGCTCCGACCAGCCGGCCAGGGTGCCGGCCACGCCGAACGCCACCATGGCGCCGTGCATCGCCATCACCCTGATCAGCGCCTGTCGGGGATGGAGCCCGCGGTCGAGCAACAGGTGGTGGATGTGAGTGCGGTCGGCGCTGAACGGCGAGCGCCCGCCAGCAGACGGCGCGCGAACACCGCCAGCATATCCAGGATCGGCACGCCCACCAGCCACACCGCCACGATCGGCGGGAAACTGCCGTCACGCTGGCTGCCGGCCACCACCAGCCACAGCACCAGAAAACCCAGCAAGGTGGAGCCGCCGTCGCCCAGGAACATCTTCCAGCCCCTGAGCAGCGGAATTTCCAGGTTGAACATCAGATAGGTGAGCAGCGCCAGGCAGGCCAGCGCCGCGAACAGCCCTGTGCCATTGTGCCCCGCCGCCGCCGACAGAATCGCCACTCCGGCCAGGGTGAGCAGCGTGACCCCGCCGGCCTGGCCGTCGATGCCATCGATCATGTTGTAGGCGTTGATGCAGGCCAGGGCGCACAGCACGGTGAAACCCAGCCCGGTCAACCCGGCCAGCATCACCGCGCCGCCGCCGAACAGGGCCCCCAGCGTCTCGATATAGACCCCGGACGCGGCGCAGGCCAGGGCCACCGTGATGCCCTGCCACAGGAACCGCCAGCGGGCGCTGAGATCGAAGATATCGTCCAGGGTACCGATGGCGGTCAGCACCACCGCCGCGGCCAGAAACCAGCCCCAGCCTTCGCCGCGCCACAGCCCGGTGGTGAGACCGGCCATGATCAGGCCCACGAACACCACCACACCGCCGATCAAAGGCACCGGCATGCCGTGCTGTTTGCGCGCGTTGGGGTGATCGACGAATCCGGCCCGGCGGGCCAGTGGCAGAAAGCCGAAGGCAGCCAGCGCGCTGCTCAACGGCACGAGAAAGGGTCCCAGTACCTCCACGTCCACGCCAATATCCCTCTTGTGCGTTCTTGTGCGTTTTCCGGTCCGTTCCACGGGACAAGCATGCTACGCCGCTATACAAAAAGGGGCATTAGGGCAAAGTGGTTATTTTTTACTCAGAAGAAGAGCTTGGGGCGGGTCGTGGCGGGCGGTATACAAATTATTTCTATCTGGCCGTTGCCGTAAATAGCGCGGAAGGGCAGGCTCTCAAGGTCGCGCGTCCATGGCTCAGCACGGATGTGACCACCCGTGTGGCGGCTCGACACGACATCATTCTCCATCGTATCGAGCAACGGCGCCCTTCGGGGCGCCTTCTTATTTCAGAAAGCCTTCCATGAGCCCGGTCATTCGACCGAGATGACCACTAGGTCCGAATTTTCCAACGCCGGGGGTCGCGGCTGCCGTGCATGACGACGATCACGACGACGGCGTCTTCAGAAATAACAAAATGCACGCCGAAAGGGAATTTGCGTATGAGAGCGCGGCGGGAGTCCCGGTGGACCCGGGGGAAAGCGAGGGGATTTTCCTGGATCAAATGCAGGGTTTCGGACACCGAGTTCAGGAAGGCTTGCCCCAGTCCCTGCTGCTGAGATTCATACCATCGGGCAGCGTCTTCAAGATCCCACTCGGCGTCCGGGCGAATCCGGACGGTGTGAGTCATAGCCGATTGCGTACCCTATCCAGCACTTCAAGCATGTCCGCGCCGGGAAGCTGGTCCTGATGGTAAGCGTCCAGGCGGCGGTCGAGTTCCTGGCGATGGGCGTCGGTCAGCTCCACATTGCCCTGGTCCGCCGCAATGCTGTCCCAAAGGTCCTCCACCAGACGAAGGCGTTGGTCGACGGGAAGATCTCGAATGTGCGAATTCATAGGAGGGCTCCGGGTTCCGACACCTCACATTACCGCGCGGGTACCGGCGGTGTCACTGGCGAATGGAGCAAAGAGGAACGGGAAGCATGAAGGCCGGCGCGCGGGAGCGCGCCGGCTGGCGAGGCGGGCTTAGGACATCTGGGACTGGCGGTAGTTTTCCTCGCCGATGTGCTTGATCAGGCGCAGTTGCTGTTCCAGCCAGTGGGTGTGGTCTTCCTCGGTGTCGGCGAGCTGCTGGCGCAGCATGTCACGGGTGACGTAGTCGCGCACCGATTCGCACAGGGCGATGGCGTTGGCCAGGTTCTCACGCACTTCGTATTCCAGCCGCAGGTCCGCTTCCAGCATTTCCATCACCGTGTGCCCCGGCTTCATCGGGTGCGGGCTCATGTCCGGGGTGCCTTCCAGGAACAGCAGGCGGCGCAGAATGGCGTCGGCGTGCTGGGTTTCCTCTTCCATCTCGTGGTGGATGCGCTCGTAGAGCTTGCCGTAGCCCTGGTCCTCGTATTGGCGCGAATGCAGGAAGTACTGGTCGCGGGCGGCCAGCTCGCCGCGCAGCAGTTCCTGCAGACATTCGATCACGTCCGGATGACCTTTCATTGGGGGGCGCTCCTTGATGGCAGGAAATTATGCGCGGAGTATGCCGCCATTATTCGGCGCGCGCTACCCTTTCGGAATTATTTTTCAATGGAATCAAGGAGTTAATCGTTCTCATTTGGTATCAGCCCAAGGCTGGGAAGGCGCTCATGCCGGGCTGTGTAAGTTTTCTCCTACAAGCATTTACCTCTTTATCCTACAGACGGTCCGGCACAACCCATGTAAAGCTTCAGGGAACCAAGGAGGACAATAAGATGAACATGGACGTGGACGTGGACGAGCACTACGAGAAGGTCTGGACCGTGGTCCTGGAAACCCCCACCGGCCTGGAACAGGTGATTCTGGTGCGCTACCCGCGCCGCCCCACCGACGATCTGGCCGCCGGCCTGGTGCGCCTGCACCTGAAAATGCCCACCGCCATCCCGGAATCCTTCCGCGATCACGACGAGCCCGCCCTGCGTGCTTTGGAGGAATGCGGCTACAAGCTGATCTGGGTGGGCGAACCCACCGAGATCATTGGCCGCCAGCGGCCCCTGCGGGACCCCTAAAGGCGCTTTTCAGCGTTCGGTGCGGGACGCCGCCACCAGGGCGGTCAGGCGGCCGGTGCCGAGCAGGAAGCTGAGAGAGAAGTAAAGGCCGCCGGCCACGAAGGTGCCCACGGTAAGGGTCAGTTCCGACCAACCGGCCAGGGTGCCCACCACCCCGAAACCGACCATGGCCGCGTGCATGGCCACCACCACCAGCAGAGCCTGGCGGGCGTTGAAGCCGTGGTCCAGCAGCAGATGATGGATGTGAGTACGGTCGGCGCTGAACGGCGAGCGGCCGCTCAGGGTGCGGCGCATGAACACCGCCAGCATGTCCAGAATCGGCACGCCCACCAGCCACACCGCCACGATCGGCGCGAAGCTGCCGTCGCGCTGGCTGCCCAGCACCACCAGCCACAGCACCAGGAAGCCCAGCAGATTGGAGCCGCCGTCGCCCAGGAACATCTTGCGACCGCGCAGCCAGGGCGCTTCCAGGTTGAACATCAGATAGACCAGCAGCGCCAGGCAGGAGAGCCCGGCGAACAGGCCGGTGTTTTGGTGGCCCGACACGGTGGACAGCACCGCCACGCCGGCCAGGGTAATCAAGGTGACGCTGCCGGCCTGGCCGTCGATGCCGTCGATCATGTTGTAGGCGTTGATGCACGCCAGCGCGCACACCAGGGTGAACACCAGACCGAAGAAGCCGCCCAGCAACAGCACGCTGTCGCCCAGCAGCAGACCCAGGCTATTGATGTAGACGCCGGACACGGCACAGGCCAGAGCCACGGTGACGCCCTGGATCAGAAAGCGCCAGCGGGCGCTCAGGTCGTAAATGTCGTCCAGGGTGCCCACGGTGGTCAGAATCACCGCGGCGGTGAGGAACCAGCCCCACCCCTCGCCGTTCCACAGGCCGGTGGCCAGACCCGCCACCATCAGGCCGACAAACACCACGCCACCGCCCGCCAGGGGCACCGGCGCCGCGTGCTGCTTACGACCATTGGGATGATCCACGAAGCCCAGACGGTGGGCCAGCGGCAAAAATCCAAACGCGGCGAGCATGCTGCTCAGCGGTACCAGAAATGACCCCAGTACTCCGACTTCCATGCCGTCTTCCTTCTTGGTGTAAGTTGGCGGGCCGGACGATAACCGATCCACAATATTTTGCACAGACCCGAAAAGAGGGGTGCACAGCTACGAAAAAAGCGTGATAAGCTGCCAGGGTGGGCCCTGGTTTCTCTCAATTCTCTCAAGGCAGGGCGCAGTGTAAGCCATCCATATGACAATCGCGCGCACGCGACCGCCGTGAAAGGTGGATTTTCGTAAAAGAATACGTCGAATTGTAAAACGCCCTAGCCGGGCCGCCCGCCCCCTCCGACCCGGACCGACATCACCAACAACCCGGACATCAGAACCAGGTACCCCGCCAGAGTGTGCGGGTCCCGGAACTGGCTCTGGGTCAACCCGAAGCCGGCGAACATCACCACCGTCAGAAGCCCCGCCATGGCCACGGCGCCCGCCTGGCGCAGCCGCCGCCAACACAGCCAGGCCGGCACCAGATACAGCGGCAGCAGTGTACCCAGCCCCAGCAGCCCGCGCCGCGCCAGGGTGTCCAGCACATCGCCGTGCAGTTGATAGCCGAAGTACTGCGCCTGCTCGTTGAGACGCCCCGCCTCGATCAGCCGTTGCAATTCCAGGGCCAGGCCCTGCTCGCCCCAGCCCAGCCAGGGCTTCTGCAGAAACAGCGACCAGGCGGTGCCCCACATATCCAGGCGCAGCCCCACGGAGGTGCCGGTAATGCCGTCCGCCGCGAAGCGATGCAGATCGCTGAACAGATCCTCCACCCGGGGCCACACCCGCGCCGCCGCGAACACCAGCAGCGCCAGCAGCAGGGCCCAACCGGCCCCGCGCCAGGCCAGCGGCAGGGACGACCAACGGCGCCAGAGCGCCCCACCCCGCCAGGCGGCCAGCATCAGCACCACCGCCGGCAGCGTGATCCAGCCGCCCCGTGTGCCGGACAGCAACGACGCCACCAGGCCGAGCACACCCGCCGACACCAGCAGCGCGCCCCAACGCGGATCGCGCCGCTGGAACAGGCCGCCCAACAGGGCCAATACCCCCAAGCACAGGGAAAGATTACCGAAGGGAATCGAGTTCATGTCGGTGCGCACCCGGACCCGCACCGTGCCGCCCCACTGATGCAACAGAAGGGCCCCGGCCACCGCCGCCGCCAGGGCCGCGCCCCACCACAGCGCCGCCGGCGCCGGCGGAAAGCGCCGCCACGCCACGAACAGCCCCGCCGCCGCCAGCGGCCAGTACGGCAGGGAAGCCAGGGTGTGCGCCGCCGTCGGCACCCCGCCGCCACGCCCCGCGTCCAGCAGCCAATGGCCCGCGAACGCCAGCAGAGCGAGCAGCCAGGCGCCGGCCGCCGCCGGCGCGGGCCCGTCAGCCGGCCGGCACGACGCCGCCGCCAACGCCCAGACACCGGCCAGCAGAGCCACCAGACCGGCCGCCCGGGGGTCGAGCATCAACGCAACGGGGAAAACGAACAGAATGACGGAAGAAAAGAGGGACAAACCGAACGCCTTATCACTCAAGGACAAAACACCCGCAGGTCCAAATCGCGGATGTGGTGGTAATGGCGGTCGTTGGCGACAGCCTTCGCGGCGACCCATCGCTCCGCAAGCATTAAAAGCAGATCAGAGTTCGTCGCGGGAACGCTCGGTTCGCTCCATGCCCTGGTCCGTCGCAAGCAGGTCAATGCCGTCGATAATCACGGACCGGTTCTGGATCTGCAGTGCGTCGAAGCATTTGCTTCGATAAGCCTGGGTGGATTGAAACTTTTGCAAGGCCTTGGCGAGCGGTTCCACGACGGGATAGGCCTCCTCGGCTTTCGAGATGGCCTCTTCGCAAAGCCCTTCATGCAACCTCAGAACCGCCAAATCAATTAAATCACGGGATTCGATGGCCGAATCCGCCCATCGATCCGCATTCGCCAGTAATTTTTCCGCGTATCGGTCCACTCGATTCAGGCAGGGAGTGTTCAGCCAAGGGTATTTTTCCGGTTTACCGAGCTCGATCCTGGCCTCGGCCACAATCTCGAACTTTATGGGCGTGCCATCAGCCATCACCAGAAAGCGGATACCATATTGGTCCGCCCGAAGTTCGCGCGGGAACTCCAGGTCATTCACGTTTTGAAAGAGGAAAGTGGGAGAATGCCCGGCTTCAGCGGCCGCTTTACGCAAGTCGCGATACCCGGGCCCCACGGGACATAGAAAGTCGATATCCTTGCTCCAGCGATATTCATCGTGGAGCAAGGCAATCAGGGTGCCGCCGCCGAAATAAGATCCGGTTTTTTCGAATATGGAGGAATCCAGAGCGTCGAGAACACGCAGAATCTTGCAATGATGTTCGTGATCAAACATCTACTTGCAGCCAAGACCCCTTGGCCACGGCAAGTTTATGGACAAAAGCTCTCTCTTGACCTTCCAGATCGGCCAGCGCTCCCCGGTATTCCCAGCCGCGTTCATAACGGTTGAGCATTTCGTCCGGGGTAAGGTCATGCACATTGCGCAAATCCCAACATACCGCCTCCAGGAACGGGAGTCGTCCGGGTATGTTGAAATGTCCTTGCTGTTGCATTTCCATCTAAGCCTTTGATTTAAAAGGATTTCTTGATCAGTGCGTGCTAACGTCCCACTTCCGCGTGGCGGAAGTGGGACGTTAGCACGCACTGAGAAAATACACAATCGTCAATCTCATACTACCGGAAACCGAATAAAGCGTCTAATGCCTGAATTTATCTCAAGCTACGCCGGGTCATACGAGGGACATTCCACCGACACCGCCCTGCCGGCCGCCTGGTAGCGTTGCCGCAGGGCGTCCGCCAGGGCCTGTTTGGCGTCCGGGTCGCCGTGCACGATCAGAATGCGCGAGGGCCAGCGGCTCTGGCCGGTGACGAAGTGAATCAGGCCGTCCCGGTCGGCGTGGGCGGAGTAGCCGCCCAGGGTTTCGATGCCGGCGCGGATGGTCATACGCTCCCCGTCCAGGTCCACATAGCCACCGTTCGGCCCGTGGATCTGAATGGCGCGCCCGGGGGTGCCGGCGGCCTGGTAGCCCACGAACAGCACGTTGTGGCGCGGGTCGCCGAGCATGGCCTTCAGGTAGTTGACGATGCGCCCGCCGGTGCACATACCACTGGCGGCGATCACGATGGCCGGGCGGCGGCTCTCCGCCAGATGGCGCACCATGCGCTGGTGGGCGGCGTGGTCGTCCACGGTCAGCCGCTGCTCGAAGGCCAGCGGCCGGCGCCCCGCCGCCCGGCGCGCCCGCGCCTCCACTGGCCAGAACCGGGCCAGCTCCCGATATACCCGGGTAAAGCGGGTGGCCAGCGGCGAATCCAGAATCACCGGCAGCTCGCGCCAAGGCAGCCCGTCCACCGCCTCGCCGTCGCCGCCCTCCTCAATAATGTCTTCCAGCTCGTAGAGCAACTCCTGGGTGCGCCCGATACTGAAAGCGGGAATCAGCACCGTGCCCTGGTCGCGCAGCGCCCGCCGCAGCACCGCCGCCAGCCGCTCCCGACGGCGCGCCCGCCCCTCGTGGCGGCGGTCGCCGTAGGTGCTCTCGATCACCAGGGTATCGCAGCCCTCCGGCGGCACCGGCGGATCCAGCAGCGGCGCATGGGGCGCGCCCAGATCACCGGAAAACACCGTGCGGTGGCCGGCCACGTCGCACTCCACATAGGCGGACCCGAGAATGTGCCCGGACCGCCTCAGCCGGATGCGCGCCTCATCGTGCACGTCGTGCCACTGGTCATAGGGCAGCGCCACCAGCCGTTGTTCGATCACCTGGAGATAGCGGGCCACCGCCTCGGTCTGGCGGCTCAGGCTCAGCTTGAAGGCGTCCTCCAGCACCAGCGGCAGCAACCGCGCCGACGGCTCGCTGCACAGAATCGGCCCCTCGAAGCCGGCGGCCAGCAACCAGGGAATACGCCCCACATGGTCGATGTGAACGTGGGTAACCACCAACGCCTTGATGCGGCGCACGTCGAACCCGATGGCCAGCTGATCCGGCCCGCCCCGGGGCGCCGCGTCCTCGCCCTGGAACAGCCCGCAGTCGATCAACAGGCTGGCGTCCGGCCCCAGCACCAGCTCATGGCAGGAACCGGTAACGCCGTCCACCGCGCCGTGGTGATGAATGGTCACCGCTCCAACCGCCCCAACAACGCCAGGTCCAGGGCCATGACGCGGCCGGCATCCAACTCTTCGCAGGCCAGCGCCAGCACCGCATGGTGCAGCGCGCCGCACCAGCCGGTGAGGGTAATCAGCCCGGCGGCCACCCGCTCCCGGGACCACTCGGTGAACGACCGCTCCAGATCCGACGAGCCGGCCTCGAGATAGCCCCGCGCCTGCCCGTCCAGCCAGGCGGCGGACAACGCCAGCTCCGCCAACAGCAGATGGGAACGCACCAGCCCCAGGCAACACGCCCGCGGGTACCCGGACAGCGGCGTGTGCACGCCACACCCGCAAGTGTGCCCGGCCACATACCCCATCGCGTGCAACTGGCACCGCCCCACCAGGGACATCAGGTCCAGCTGCTGCTTGATCAGCCGAAGCCAATCGGCGAAAGCGGCGGCGGTGAAGGTGACACGTTCGAACGTCATGCCCTCCAGCCGATCCAGATAGTCTTGCATTGTCACCCCGGACCATCTCCTTGTGCGCGAACAGCAGCTTGTAGCCGGTGTCATGCTGTGCCATCCCTCGCCCCAAATACTGACCTTATGAACAGTATAAAGGGCGAGCGAACCAGCATCTGTCAGCCAAAACGGAAAAGGATGTAAGCCTAAGCGGACGGCAGCACCAGCTCATGGCAAGAGCCGGCGGTAGTGATCAGCTAACCAGGAGCTGTTCCGCCTTTTGGATTAGCTCAGGGGCAGCGGCACGGCTCTGGTGGTATTCCTTGGTGCTGTTCAGCATTCGTATCGCGGAAGCCAGCGTGATAAGCGATTGCGCAGGCTCTGATGTCGCCTGAATTTTCCGATTGTCCATCATCCATGCGAGAACTTCATCCGCGTGCCAAAGGGGGGTACCTCCGGATACCCGAGGCGATGGGAATCGCGTGGCGGTTCTTTTCACCTCACCTTTCGCATACTTACGCATCGCCTGCCGAGTGACTTTTGCCAGCCTGTCCGTCATCAGCTCGGCGAGCTCAGATAAATTAAGCAAATCCGGCCCTGCAGAGACCAATCGCGCTTCTGGGATAGCCGTTTTTACGTCTCGCACGGCGGTTTGCAACGCTTCCCAGGCGGTCGGCGCTTCTCGGTTGAAGTCGAGGGACAGATAGCCGTGGGAGGCGAGGCCGACCAAGGCATCGTCACAGCCTGCCTCGAACAGAGCGTCCAACCAGAGTTCGGGGTCGGCCTCGCCGTCAGGAAGCTGAAAATGAAGCTGGAACTCAAACGTACTCATTCCTCACCTCCCGTGTACTTACACTTTTCCACCCATTTAATGAAGCGCCATTTCGATGGCCGCCTTGGGATGCTTTCCACGCGCCATATCGATCTTCCCCCAAAACCTATCGCCTCTTATCTTTGTTGTCAAGTGACAACAAAGACAATGAGATCGAGCCTTAGAGAATCAGGTCCCAGATTTCGCACCATCTCCTTGTGCGCGAACAGCAGCTTGTAACCGGAACACTGATCCCATGAACAGTATAAAGGGCAAGCGAACCAGCATCTGTCAGCCAAAACGGAAAAGGATGTAAGCCTAAGCGGACGCAGGCTTGGGGGGTTACGGGCGGGCGCCCTCGAGGCAATCCAGCGCCGCCCGCACCACCAGGCGCTCGTCGAACTCCGCCTCGATGCGGCCGCGGGCCGGCCCATGGACGCGGCCTCCAGCACCGTGCGCGGCATCCCCTCGCGGTGGGACGGCAGCACCAGCGCATGGCTCTCGGCGATTATAGAAATGGAGAAGACATAGAAACGGGGTAAGAAAACGTAAAGTCAGCAGCAATCAAAGTACTGACAAAAATCTCGATGGAGCGCCTGAAAACGTTCCGGTGTCAAAACACCATATTTCTTGTCGACGACCGCCTTTGAGATAACAAATGTCTTCCGGACCATAACTTTCGAAATTTTCGGAAGAACTCCTTCTTTCAGCTCGTCAGGCTGCAACAAGCTTTCATCCGCATGTAGCTTGTGGGCTTTGCTACTCACCGGAACACCGACAAAATCATCGAACGGCAAATTATCCTTAAAGACAATAACCGGCCTGCGCTTGCTTTCACCAAGATCGGAAAAATAGAACTCACACAGGACCAGCTCGCCCTGCTTTACGTCCATACCTCATCCTCTTCGGGATCCGTCCATTCCTCAATCGTGCCGGCGGAGTGGTTCGAAAGCGCGCGCACCTCTTGGTCACTCTCGCTGTTCTCGACCAGAATCACGACACGTGCGCGGGTATTCTTTAACCGTGCATACTGTTCCGGAACCACCATAATGCCATTACGAATGATCGTCTCAAATTCGATTGCATACATGCCAACCCACTCCTCTAAAGCACGCCTCAACCCACCGTGGCTCCCACCTTACCATACCGCCCAATCGTAGCAGGGTGATGCCCAACTCTGCCACAGACCCTGTGACTGCGCGCAGGTTGGGGGGTTACGAACGGGCACCCTCAAGGCAATCCAGAGCCGCCCGCACCACCAGCCGCTCGTCGAACTCCGCCTCGATGCGGCGGCGGGCGGCCTGCCCCGCTGCCGCCAGGGTCTCGGGGGGCAGCGCCAGGCAGTCCTCCATGCAGGCGGCCAGGGACTCGGCGCTCTTCACCTCACACAGCCAGCCGGTTTCGCCGTTCACCACCGCCTGGCGGCAGCCGGGCACGTCGGTGACGATAGCGGGCCGGCCCATGGACGCGGCCTCCAGCACCGTGCGCGGCATCCCCTCCCGGTAGGACGGCAGCACCAGCTCATGGCTCTCGGCGATAAAGGGCCGCACATCGTCCTGCTCGCCCAGGTATGCGATAACGCCCTCCTCCCGCCAGCGTTCCACCTCCTCCGGCAGGATGGCACTGCTGTTGCTCACCCCCTGGGGCCCGATCAGCAGAAAACGCACGTCCGGACGCCGCCGAGCTACCTGCGCGGCGGCGGCCACGTACTCCCGCACGCCCTTATCACCGATCAGCCGCGCCACCATCACAAAGGTGAACGGCCCCTCCGACGGCAACGCACTGAACAGGAACCGCACCGTATCCATCCCGGACCCGGGCAACAGCGTCGTGGGCGTGTCCCTCAGCAGGCCGGTGGCCTGAAAGGTCCGCAGATTGATAACTTGACGCCAAGGAGGGATAAAGATTCTGGGGTAACAAAGAGGGAGGAACGGAGACCCGGGGTTCAGGCGCGCGCCGCCAAAGGGCGGTAAGGCCACGCGTCGTTGCCATCGACCAGATCCTCCGTCTCAATAAGATGATTGTTTGCCAGCAAGTTTATCACCGTGGTGGTACTGACATCGAAATACTCAGCCACCTCATCAATCGCTGAATCCGAATAATCTCCCTGCATGACCGCTTTCACACCCTCAATCGGACACAGCAATTCCGCCGCGAACGCGCGCTGATATTTTTGCCGGAATGTACCCAGGTCCGAAGAAACGAGCCACCCCTCATCATCTCTTCGAAACATACAGTCGCCAAGAAGACGGGCATACTCAAATCGCCGAGCCACGGGATGCTTCTTACGCGGCATGAAACGAATACCCTGCTGATTCTCCGGGATCGCCACCGACACCCTCGACCGATTTTCCAAGGTATAACCTTTAATAGCGGCGCTGCTAATGCTCAGCGCGTCAAAAAGTGTGCTATTGGGAATCGGCTCGAGGCCACACCCTAAGTAATCACGCACAATTTTTGCGTCCTCAACCGCCACCCTCCACGGCGCCTGGGTATCCCCGGCGTCCCCGCGTATGGAAGTATCCGGAATATTCGGGCGCGCCTGTATGCCGTGCAATTCGAAAAAGCATTCAATCTGCTTCTCATGCTGCACTCCGAACTCGTTACCCTGCGCCAAGGCGGACATTAACTCCGGCAAGGAGTCCTCGCCAACTGTGGTGGCAAGTTGCGACATGGTCTTCAGAAGTGATTCAGGACATTCCTCTGGGTCGTACCCCATCATCGCTTCAAAGGCACGCAGCCGAGCAATCGCTGTATCCGCGGTTTCTTCGCAAATCAGTGTCCAAAGACCCCTGAGTTCCGTATCTTCGCAACCACATGCCTGCAGCCTGTTGAGCACCGCATCGATAAGAGCAGAAACGCCCTTACGAAAATCATCCACCGGCACAAAAAACGGGAAACGGGAACCATTCAAGTATCGGACTGACTGCTCCACACTTTCATCCGATGGCCGGGACCAAAGCTGAATACCCTCGCCATCCGTCGCGAACATAACCGTAGGCCAAATGAAGCCTTGGTTAGCAGACGCCAGCTCATGGGCCATGCGCCAGGACATCGAGGGCCGCACGCCCTTTCCTGGGTGCGGTTCATACAACAAACGCCACCAGGAAGAGGCTAACCAGGACGCCAGGGGATACAATGCTACCAGAACATCGTCCTTGACAGTCCGCGACCAACAATCTTCGTTGCGCGTCAGGGAGTAATTATTAACGGAGAGCGACAGCCGTGCCATGGTGTGGTACAACTCAGGCACATCGTTGCCGACCGCCTCCCATTGAAAAGCAAAGTCCAGATGCCTCTCGCTCATGGCTGCCGTGCCTCCCACTCTCTCAGCACCAGCTCCGCGAACGGGTCCGTCGGAGGCAGAGGGTATCCATGATATGCCCCCGTCATCCGATTCTCCAATTGTGCCTCCAATACATCACCATTCTCGGTAACGGCCCATACCTTTTGCGGCCAGTCGCCTCGGAACTGTCTGCTTATCAACCCCCGACCGATCCCTTCTCGTAATAGTTTACCGGCCACTTCTTTTCTGAAAATTTTCGCCACATCGCATAAGGATTTAGCAGGGTGCGGCGCGGATGGCGGAGTTAATCCGAAATCGCCCGGGTTTTTCTTGTGGGCAGGATTACCACAATAAACAGCAGATTCTTTCAGCGACGCAATATTGATATCCACCAGCTCCGCCGGCGAGCAGATTCGTCGCTTGCTACTGTATCTGTCCCCACCAACGCGCATGGCCTGTGCTCGGGCAATAAAACAATGGATTAGCGAATGATCGCGATAGCTCTGAAGGCTGTCAATGAAGATCCGACAACCGGCAGAGCGGCACCTGCCAATCCAGATCTATGTTGGCTTACCGGCCGTCAGGCAATCCAGAGCCGCCCGCACCACCAGGCGCTCGTCGAACTCCGCCTCGATGCGGCGGCGGGCGGCCTGCCCCGCCGCCGCCAGGGTCTCGGAGGGCAGCGCCAGGCAGTCCTGCATGCAGGCGGCCAGGGACTCGGCGCTCTTCACCTCACACAGCCAGCCGGTTTCGCCATTCACCACCGCCTGGCGGCAGCCGGGCACGTCTGTGACGATGGCGGGCCGGCCCATTGAGGCGGCCTCCAGCACGGTGCGCGGCATCCCCTCGCGGTAGGACGGCAGCACCAGCACATGGCTCTCGGCGATAAAGGGCCGCACATCGTCCTGCTCGCCCAGGTACTCGACCACGCCCGCCTCCCGCCAGCGCGTCACCTCGTCCGGCAGAATGGCACTGCTGTTGCTCACCCCCTGGGGGCCGATCAGCGGAAAACGCACGTCCGGATACCGCCGAGCCACCTGAGCGGCGGCGGCCACGTACTCCCGCACGCCCTTGTCACCGATCAAGCGCGCCACCATCACAAAGGTGAACGGCCCCTCGGACGGCAAGGCACTGAACGGGAACCGCACCGTATCCATCCCGGACCCCGGGCAACAGCACCGTGGGCGTGTCCTTCAGCAGGCCGGTGGCCTGAAAGGTCCGCAGATCCTCTTCGTTCTGGAAGAACACCCGCTCCGCTCCGCGATTGGCGAAAGCGTACAGCTACTCGACAACAGCTATGGCGTTGAACGAGGCGCGCGAAGATTCGGGCTCATGCCGCTCCCATATCTCTTGCATTGTCCGTCGACAAGAGCTCGCTATCCCATTTTATACGTATTAGACGAAGAGTCAGGCAGATCGCCTCTCACCTATGAGCCCTTTGGAAATAATGTCTCATAGGCTCTCCATCTCGAACCCGCAAGCGCACTAATTTCATTTCTGCATTCTTGACAAAAATTACTGAACTTATATCTTCAAATTATAGATCAAAGCGAACAATACAGATCATGGTACACGTTAGTCTGCCGCCCACACAGTTTGATAGGGAAGCCAGGCATCAGAGTGGCTGGCAAAATTCAACCATACAAACTGAACAAGTGCGTAATAACCAATAACAAGTACAACGATCAGCGCTTTCCCTAATTTTTGGTCAGCAACTCTATGCAAACGAGAAAAAACGTAAAGCTGGAGAGGTATTAGGTATAAAGCGACACGATCAGTAGCTGCAGAAGCGATTAAAACGAGAGGCAAACAGCTTATTGCGAATATTGACATCCAAGTCCAAAGCTTAGCCTCCTGAGCCGAAACCGCGAATTTTCTTCTAAAAATCAGGAAGACAACTGCGGGAACGGCGTTCATTAGCACCCTTATCAGCCCACCTTCTGATTCATAATCAGAGACGACATAGGTGCTCCATAGCCTACTTACATGGTCGGATAGGAAAAAGTAGCCAGCACCAGCCGCAATAACAGCCACCCAAAACATCGACCATCCTTTCTTCTCCGTCGATGATAAAGCGGCCATAGGCAACATTAGAACGGCCGATTTATGGAAAGCTGCTGCAACCAAGACCCATAACGTAAACTTAGGAATACTTCTTTCTGAAAGAGCTGATAAGCCGACGAGCAAAAGCCCTAGAGCGACAGATTGCCTCGTGTACCCCATGGATACAACAATAATTAGGTATGGTACGGAAATAAGAAGAGACAGCCAAGGTAAAGGCTGCTTTCTAGAAAAGCTAACGACCCCCCACATGACTATTGCAGCACACACAAAATTAACTAGATATATTTCTCCGCCCAACCGGACGACAAGCCAGTTTAAAATGTAATAACCCGGATCCCCGCCAGTAACCACATCCCAAAGACTTTCTGTAGAAACCCGGATTAAATGATCGTTATACGCGGACCAATCCGCCCCCACTCTGTATCGCAACCCCACAAACAATGTATAAATCAGCCCCCACACCACCCAGAAAAAATTTCCAGACTGAGAATCAAGACGGCGCCCAAAGATAGAACCAAAAATTGGCAGAACGAAAGCAAACCAATAAGGAAACATAAAATTAATCACTCAAAACTTCAAACAGACGCCAGTATTTTCCAATCACAATATTCTCGTCATACTTTTCTTCCGCCAAACGGCGAGACCGATTCATCATCTCTTTCTTATCTTTCTCACCCAACCGGCAAACCTTTAGCATAGCAGTGGCAAGCGATGCCGAGCAGCGAGGGGACACTAGATATCCATTCACCTCATCATCGACAGTCTCTCTACACCCCGGAGTATTCGTAGTGATGATGATTTTTCCAGAAGAAAGCGCCTCTATCAAAACTTTTGGTATGCCCTCTGGATAGTAAGAAGGCAGAACGACACAATCCACTTTAGTTAGCAGACTAGGCATATCCCTGACATGCCCCAAAAATTTCACGCCTTCAGAACCGTCAAGATTTTTAATAAAATTAGCATCAACGGCACGCTCAGAAGAGTCCGGAACCCCGGCCAAAAGAAAAGAGCAGCACTCGCCATTTAAATTTTTAGCTGCTTCCACATATTCGTAAACTCCCTTCTGAGTGATAAGTCGCGCCGCCATCAAAAAGGTCGTTTCAGCTTCAGGGCGCGCGACCGGGTGAAACCGGTTAAGGTCCACTCCTGACCCAGGTATAACGTCGGCAGCGCCAACCTTAATGACGCCGGCTTTGTTGAGCTGATGGTAATCGTCACTATTTTGAAAAAAAATATACGAAGCTTTTCGATAAAAAAAAGAAGACAGCTGCCGATAAAAAAAACCTTTTATCCCAGAAAGTTGAGAAGCTGCACCTAAGCCCGAAACATTAACAACACATTTAACCCTCAAAACCCAACAACAAATTAGGCTATACAAATTTGTCTTGGGGTTAAAAGAAAACAAAACGTCCGGCCGGACTCTTAAGATACTCAAGAAAACACAAATGAAAGAAAATAATTCAAAGTAGAGCGAAGTTCCAGCCGGACTCATTGTAAATTTAACATGCCGCACTCCCAAATCCGAAAGCTCGCCATCTCCATTCTTAGGATACAAGCAAAAAACCTGAACATGTTTACTAAGAAAATATTCTATTGTGGATTTCCTAAAGTTATCTAGATACCATTCGCTATTAGCTACAAATGCCACTTTCTTCATCGAATTTTTTTCCCTTTAAACGCTGCGTCATATAGGGAAATCCACGCGTCACCGGATGCACTCATGGAATAATAATTTTTAACCCTATCTCGTGCGAGCTCCCCCATTCTACTTCTTTCCCGCTCGGGAACAGTAAGCGCGCGGCAAATCGCTGTTGCCAATGCAGCGCTATTCGAAGGAGGCACAACAAAACCCGTCTCACCCATGACTTCCCGCGCACCGCCACAATCGGTAGACACAACGACACGCTTGCACGCCATCGCTTCTGCCAGCACCAAACCGAAGCCCTCCGAAGCTGACGACAACACGAACACATCACAAGCATTCATTAAATCAGGCACGTCGTTTCTTGATCCTAAGATTATTACAGCTTCACTTATACCCAGCTCTACTGCTAAATCAATAATGACCTCTTTCTCTTCCCCATCGCCCACTATAATCAAGAACATAGAACCTAATTTCTGCTTGGATAAAGAAAAAGCTCTAAGAAGATTTGGGTAATCTTTAGCTTTGTGCAGCCGACCGACGGCCAAAACCACTCTATCATCATCACTGAAAAGGAAACTTTCCCTAACCCGCCTTCTTACAGCTTCGTCAAAGTAGAAAGCATCTTCGTCTATACCATTAAACATCACTCTCATAGCGCCATTCTTAACAAGGCGATTCTTTTCAAAATATCTTACGGCGCTCAAAGAGACATTCGTAGAAACATCGCAAAGCGAATCAGTAGCTCTATACAGGAAGCGTCTTACGACACCGCCTTCATTAGAGTTATGAGCACTACTTATAAGAACTGGCATCTTATGAAAAATCCGCAAAACCCTAAAGACAACGTTTGCATGGAATAAATGAGTGTTAATCACGTCAGGCTCAAACTCATTTATTATTTTTATAATTCTGGGTATTGCCGCCACGAAAGAGAAAATATTTTTTCTTAAATTTATACTTTCGATTTTTATTTCAGGACTACGCGGAAGCATTAAAGCTGCGCCTTGAAAGTAAAGCAGCCTAACTTCGTGACCTTTCCTGCTAAAAAAATCAGCCATGCCCACCACTTGGCGCTCAGCGCCGCCAACACTCAAACCAGTAATTACCAACAAAATCTTCACAAAAAATCCTGCCCAAAGGAGCCCTCTAAATCCAACCTGACAAGCTCTTTCCAGTCAGCACCTCTAGCTTTTTAATGTCCTCCTTAAAAAATAGAACCAATTTTTCTTTAACATGTGGGTCTAGCTTTTCGCGCTGCATATCTTGGTAATTCAATTTTTTAATAAGCGAAGGAATGCCGGTTTTTCGAAGCAACACTTTCCAACCATCTTTTCCACTTTTAGACAATTGGTTAGCTATGTTGAAATAAAGCGTTTGCAGCCATCTAAACCTAACTTGCTTGGGCTGATTAACTTTATTATTAGCAATAAAGCCAAGTTGAACTTCAGGTAGATCTAAGAAAGAGCACAAGTCAGAATATACTTTCTCTGGATTAGCTATAATTTCGTCCATAAGAATGAAATGAAATTGCTTTATGTCGAAGCACGTCAGCCACCTTTCTAGTTGTTTGGCGTACAGGCCATCTTCGAGAGATCTATACCCGATATTTGGATCGGCAATAAATTCTTCGAAATCTCCGCTGAACCTCTTTCTACCTTTACTTAGCCTGTAATCTGAAAAAGTTCGGTCTACAGGATTTCTCAGCATAACGATTAATTTTGCATCTGGCGAGTAGTCAAACAATCGATCTCTCGCGGTTTGAGATCTGAAATAACCGGCTGCTATATCGCCTCTAAGTTGGCTTTCCTTCGATTGAGCATATTTATTTTTAAGCCAAGACAATCCTTTTTGAGCGTATAAATCTTGCCCGTCGACATTTGTAAAAAAATGGTGTTCTTTCTCTGGCAAAAATACGAGGGGGTGACTTTTAAGGAGTTCATACAACCACGTAGTACCAGCACGTGGCACACCAAGACAAAAAAAATGTACTTTAGGATTACAAAGCTTGCTTTCATTCATGAAGTATACCTGTCACCTCTAGATGCCCAGCCCCTGCATATATCTAGATGTAATTTCCAAGGGATCATATCGACGTGATGCCTTAATCAACACATTAGGCTGGATCGGTTGATCCAGCGTTCTCGCCATTGCAGCTGCCAGAGCTTCTGGATTATTTATCTCTACCAGCTCCCCATATTTGCCATCAGCAAGAATTTCCTCTACCCCCCCGCCGCATCTTGTTGACACTATGGGGCAGGCAGCAGCCATAGCTTCGATCAAAACATTTCCAAAACCTTCAGATAAAGAACTCATGACCAACATATCAGCGTGAGCCATAAAAGACATCGGTTTACTTTGAAAGCCAACGAGTTCGACGGAGCTGACCAAGCCCTCAAGCTTTATCTGATTTTCCAGTTCTTTTCTTTTAGGGCCCTCCCCAATAATTATTAACTTCGATTTTTTCTGCTTATTTAATAATGAAAATGCACTTACCAAAAGAGAAAAGTTTTTTAGCCTCGATAAAGCCCCGACGGCGATGATCACCGGCTCTATGCGCACCGATTTATCTTCGGACAACCAACGGTGAGGGGGCAATGCTACTTCGTTATCTCTAGGTGCAACGGGGTTTGGAATGACCTTAAAGTTCAGACCTTTAAGACCGACTTCTGACCGATACTCAAACGCCATTTTCTGAGACAGCAATACGCATTGGTTAGCCATGGGATAAAGCGCCTTAATAGCTAACTTAACCCACCACTCTTTTTTAAATGGCGAAGTGGCATCGCTCAACCAAGTGCTTGGTGATACATGGCAGCTAATAGAAACCTTGGTGTTCGGAGAAACCAAGCGGGTAGCAATGATCACCATGCAATTGACGTGATCTTCCGAAGCCAAAACCCCCAAAGGTCGCCTCTTTTTAAAGTACTTAACCAGTCCCGGAAGAGCCTTTTTTGCAGAACTAGCCTCAAGGTCAAAAACGTCGACACTCTGTGGTAAGTCTTCCATTAAAGGACCAACGGCATTAACTAGGACTAAGTCTACCTGGTAACCCAAATCAACCAGTGAAGCAGCTAGTCGCTTCTGTGTTTGTTGTACCCCACGCCACTGCATATCATAACAAACGACCGCTACTCTTTTTTTCTTCATTTAGCCATGCCCTTTCTTTACCAAAAGTTGACCTCGCAAAAATAATAAAATAGGTACGAAGTGATAAAAAGGGGGCATCATCATTATTTTTTTTATTAAATTCTTTAGGGAAATTGGCTTAGGCAAAATCATTCCACTTTGGTATTTTTTTAATTGATTCTTTCCAACACCGCTAATTACTATTGCTTTACATATCATGAAGTGAAAATCGAATTTTGACTGCATAGACATTTCAGACAGGTGTTTATCCATAAACCTGTCCGTTGCTTTCAGATTAGGAGAGGCGCTCATTCTGTCCGCGCCAGAGGAATCAATGATCGCGGTCGGAGTGGTGTCGTGTTCAAGTAAAAACTTCTTAGAAAGACGTATGGCGAGATCCCAGTCCTGATGCTTTTCCAATAAAGAGTCGAACTGCACGGCCATAAAATCTTCTCTATCAATGACAAAAGTGCTCGTTCTTGCGTCACCATTAAGCGAAGTCACATAGCTGGCAAACGTTTCATCTGGTTCAGGTGAGCGCTGGCAACAAGTCTTTTTTCCCTCTTTAGTGACCAAATAGAACGCACCAAAGATGCCTGAGCATTGCCTGGAACAAAGCAGCCTCACTTTCCTAGAAAGATGATTTTCTGTCCAACGATCATCAGAATCTAAAAAAGCGAGTACGTCTCCACGGGCTTCTGAAGCTCCTATGTTTCTAGCATTTGCAGCATTTGTTTTTTGACTTAGCCTTATGCAGCGGCCTTTCTTGCCTAAAATTTCTTTAACAACATTTTGAGGATTGTCTTCAGATGCGTCATCCACAACTATGACTTCAAAAATTGGATAAGTTTGGCTTTTCAATTCTTCAAGGGTATCTTTTAAGAGCGCGGCCCGATTATAAACCGGTATAATTACAGAAACCTTCTTTTGAGTTTCAATTGATGCTTCGCTTGTCATGGCTTTGGTAACCTTTTTTTCAGGGAAGCCATCTGATCTTTTCAAGCTTCTTATACACTCTATCGTTTTCGCAGACCGAAACACCTATTGGCCCTGCTACTTTTTCTAGAAAAGCAAAGTACACTTTCGTAAGGAATCCAGAAACGATAGGCAGGTTATAATTAACCAAACCTTTACGATGCAATAGAAAAACGAGCTCCGAAAGAGCTGAAGGCGCAACTTTTAGCGGGACTTCTCCACGGACAATCATTTTTGTAATCCACAAATCGTCGGCCGTGGGGGCGACTTCCAGAAATCTTTTATCCTCAAGATCCTTTTGCCTAAAGAAACTTTTTTTAAAAACAGCGCCCGCACCGCAATTTATAACGAACCCCCTTTCTATCCGCTTCTCTTCTTGTATTATTGGCCAACATACATAAGATTTATCAATGCCTAGACTATTTCTTGTCACTTTCCGCGAACGAGCGGCAACAACAGAATTTTGCTCTCCATTATAGAAATGATCGAGCAGTTCCTGCAGCCAGACATAACCATACATAATATCGTCATCTGCGGTTATAACTATATCTTCATCATTAATATCATTGAGCAGTGGCAGTATTTTTCTATATGGCCCGGTATTTCTTGTCCATTTTACTTTAACCAATTCGGAAATTTTTGATATTTCCAAAAGCAACTCGGGCGGATGTGTTTTAGATATACCCTCATCGCTCAAATACGGCTCTTCCGAAACCCATAATATGATTTGATCAGGTTTTGTTTTTTGATTAACAATTGACATGATTGCAAATCGACATAACGCCAGCCTTGACTTGGTGGTTGTTAAACTGACGTATATCATTACAGGCCTCTTTCCTCATAATTATACTGAAACACATCAACATCCTGAGCGTATATATTAGCAATGATATTAATGCTTTCGCTGCATTGATATTTTTGCTTCTTTTCTCTGGTTCTATTGAAATATGGCAAATCTGTCTGCAACGAAAGTTTTTCTGCAATTTTTTTATAATCTTCTTCGAGATTTTCGTATCTCCCTAAGAAGTCGACCATCGGATTTTGGTTAGCATCAAGGACAAAAAAACTTTGCGGTATAAACAAGATATGATTTCTAAGCAGCCCTTTGTTTAACCCGTTAATCAGAAAGTCGTCATATCCATCAAATCTATCTAGTAGCGCCTGGAGCTTTAGATCGCTAGCTCCGTTGCCCCCGCCCCTTAAGTAGGAGAAAGCCGAATAGGCACGGTCCCAAGGGTTCCTAACGAAACTGAACTTAAAAAATCTTTTGAACTTTATTGGATTTGCTTTTTGATAAATGTACCAAGGCAAATGATCTCTATTCATTTTGCCCTTTTTGCCTAAACGATCCAATATTGAAGATCCTGCGGATTTAGGAATATGAATAAAAATGCACTTATTTTTATTCAAATACGGTCTGTATGGAAACCTAGATTCTTTATAAAAAGAAATAGCATTTGATAGCATGGGGAATCACCAAAACTTCAAAAGGCGGAAGATTTTATACCCAGTCTTTTTGACACACTAAACATAAGTAGGATATTCCATGTAATCAGACCAATGCTCACACCGGTGGCAGCGCCCACAGCCCCAAAAATAGGGATAAGAATCACACATAAAAGCATACTTACTATTAGGGAGAGACTTTGCCCTACCAACGTATCTCTTTCATGTCCACTCATAGACAAAAGGTTTCCGACAGAACCACAATAAACATTTACAACCTGTCCAACACAAAGAATAGCCAGCGGCCAGTAACTGGCACCCGCGTATTCTCCGCCAAAAAGAAGTGTAACAATCTCTTTGCCGAAAATTATTAATACAATAGCCAAAGGCGCAGCCACAAAAAGTGCGCCTCTGGCCGTATATTTAGCCAGCTTTTGAAGCTCTTTTTTATTTCCGCTTTTAAAGGCTTTTACTATATAAGGCGAGATCACCAGGTTAACAATGGCCAACGACAGCACAACAAACTGCGCCCCACGCTCACCTATACGCATGGCCGCTACCTGTTCATGAGTCCCAAGCAGCCCCAACAGTAGAATACCAACTTGGGCACTAAAGGTACTCATTAGCGCTATGAACGTAAATGGGACCAACGCGGAACCCCACTCTTTAATGCGAAACACTGCTTTTTCTGATTTTCTTATTTTTGGCTTTATAAATAAAAATATGATAGTGGCAATAAAGAAAGTAACGGTATAACTTATAACCTGAGCCTTGATAGCCCTTTCAACTGTTAAATCAAGGTAGAAAATAAATGCGAAGAGCACCGCTAAAAGCACTGTCGGTTGAATGAAATTCCCAGGAAGCTCCGAGTAAGAAGGGTAGCCCAACCCCTTTATTATTCCATTTCTTACAGCGTTAAGGCCCATCACAGGTATTATCAATATCGCAATAGAAAGCAGTTTCCACTGATTATAATCCAAAAGACTGGGTCTTGTGTTTTTTGCTAAAATAAAAGCGAGGACAATAATTATAGAAAAAACTGCAACCCATAGATGGGAGACACGAAAGAGCCCACGATAGCCCCCCCAGTCTTTTTCATGTTTAAACCCTGCCACTTCTCGTGTTAGCAACTGAGGAATACCGCCAGTCAGCGGAAGCACAAAAACTTGAAGCAATGCCATGATATAAGTGTACTTTCCGAAGTCACTAATGCTAAGTGATCGCGCCAGAACTATGCTAACTATCACTCCCAAAGGTATTGAAGCCATTTTCATAGCCCCAACGCCTATGAAGCTTTTCATTAAACCGTTTCTATTCATGCGCACTTTCCAATTCTATTTTTTGCCGCCTCTCATCGTTCAATCTCTTCGAAAATTGCATTTTTGCCAGCCTTCTTATTTAAAAAAAGGTCCTGCGGTTCTTTTCAGAAGCATTCAAGGAACTTAGGTGGGATGCGATATGATGAGCAAAAACCGCTTCGGTAACGCTTACTTGTCGCTAACGACAACAACGGATTTTCTCAAAAAGAGGAGTTTTGAGCTAACATCAAATAGCTATTGCTCGATTCTCAAATAGTAAAAACGTATTGGAAACCTGTACCCACTATAGAAATTCTGTCATGAAGGTATCGATTCGCCCGCCGGTATTTCCCGAGTGAGCTTGGACGGCGCCATGTCCGGGCGGCCCCAGGCGCCATATACCGAAAAGAAACGAAGCCCGCTGGTCGGCAAGCCCAACAGATGGCTCATAGCTGTGCGCCATCATCTCGTTGGCCTTCTTAGTCGCAGCGTAAATGGCAGGGTGTGGTTCGCACCGTCGTGGTTAGAAAAGAGCACCTTAGGATTCGCCCCAAAGACCCTGCTTGTGCTCGCATAGGTTAGATATTGGCATTTCGGCAGGCTTCGATAATATTTATGAAAGTAACAACGTTGTTCTGCACGTAGCCCGGGCGGGTTCTCCAACGAATATCGCACGCTAGCCTGAGCTGCCAAGCGAATAATCCTTTCAAAATCATGCATTTAAGGCAACTGTTAACAGCCTTTTGGTAGACCCACTCACCACGCAAAAATTCATAGTGGCCAGTTAATCGGACGACTGACTTCCTCCAACTCCCTCAGCCGGTCCTCTTTCAGGCTAATGTCGTGATAATTGTTGATATTATCAATGCAAACCATATCGTCGCCTCGCTTCAGCAATCGCCCGGCAGAATGGAACCGGGAAGCTGGCATCGCCTGTCAGCTGGCCTCCGACCGCGACCGGCGTCAATCCTTGCTGTCGTACTTGTAGGCGTAGTAGCCGTATTCGTTGGAGGCGCGGCGTTCGATGCAGTTGAGGATCACGCCTTTGATTTCCACCTTGTTCTGGTCGAAGCGGTTGATGGATACGTCCACTTCTTTTACCGAGTTTTGCCCGAAGCGGGCCACCAGCAGGCTGGTGCCGGCCAGCTGGCCGATAATGGCGGCGTCGGTCACCGCCAGCACCGGCGGGGTGTCCACCAGCACCAGATCATAGCGCTGGGACAGGTCTTCCATCAGCTGCTTGAAGCGCGGGTGCATCAGCAGCTCGGACGGGTTGGGCGGCACCTGGCCGCGGGGCAGGAAGTCCAGGTTCTCGATCTCGGTGCCGGCCATCACGGTATCCAGGTCGGCCTGGCCGGACAGGATGGTGGATAGCCCCTGCTGGCCGTCGTGACCAAAGTAGCGGTGCAGGTGACCCTTGCGCATGTCGGCGTCCACCACCGCCACTTTCTGCCCCACCTGGGCCAGCACCGTGGCCAGGTTGGCGGTGATAAAGGATTTGCCCACTTCCGGGCTGGGGCCGGAGATCATCAGCACCTTGTTGCTGGCCTCCATGGTGGCGAAGTGGAGGCTGGTGCGCAGGCTGCGCAGGGCCTCCACCGCCAGGTCGCCGGGGTCGTTCACCGCCAGCAGCGGCGCGGGCTCGCCATGGGCGCGGCGCTTGCGGCGGCGCAGCATGTCGGCCACCCGGTCGCGGCGGGCCTGCTCCTCGGAGAGCGGCACGGCGGCGTACACCGGAATGCCCAGTTCCTCCAGCTCGTCCGGGGATTCGATGCCGCGGCGCAGCAGGCCGGCGGCCAGCACCACGGCGGCGGTGAGCAAAAAGCCCAGGGCGGTGCACAGCGCCAGGATCAAGCCCTTCTTGGGCGCCACCGCGCCGGGGTAGACCACGGCGTCGTCGATGATGCGCACATTGCCCACGGTGCTGGCCTTGAGAATACGCAGCTCCTGGGCGCGGTTGAGCAGGCTCACGTAGAGCTGCTGGTCCACTTCCACGTCGCGCATCAGGCGCAGGATTTCCTGCTGGGTCTCCGGCAGGTCGCCGATCTGATCATTGAGGCGCGCCTTCTGGGCTTCCAGGGAGCGGCGCTGCTCCAGCAGGGTGCGGTAGGCCGGGTGCTCCTTGGTGTAGCGGGCGGCCACCTCGCTTTCCTTGATCTTCAGGTCATTGAGCTTGGCGTCCATGTCCACCAGCCGGCCGAGCAGGGACTGGGTCTCCATGTTGATGTCCACGGAGTCGCTGTTGGACCGGTAGGCGTTCAGCTTTTCCTCGGCTTCGTTGAGGGTGTCGCGCACCTCGGGCAGCTGCTCGTTGAGAAACTCCAGGCTGTTTTCCGCTTCCGCCGCCTGGCGCTTCACGTTCTGCATCAGGTAGGCCTCGCTGATGGCATCGAGAATGGCGCGGGCGCGGGCCGGGTCCGGACCGGTGAGGCTGATATTGAGCATGCCGGTGTCGCGGCCCTGCTCTTCCACGGTCAGGCTGCCACGGATGCCGTTGACGGCGGACAGCATGGACAGGCGGGTCAGGTTGAAGGTCTCGCCGTCGGGCTCCCAGATGGCCAGGCGCAGCACCACCTGGCCGTCCTCGCCGGTGAGCGGCTGGTCGGCGGGGCCGCTGGCGATCAGCCGGTCGCCCAGGTACAGGGCCGGCTGGCCACCCTCACCGGGGCGCAGCTCGAAGGTGCGGCCCCGGTAGGCTTCCGGCACCTGGAATTCCGCCACCACCACGGTGGCCTCGCCGTCGCGCACGCTGGCGGGCACCGCCCGGCCGGCGTCGTCCACCACGCCGGGGGCGAACTGGAAGCGGCCGATCAGCGGCAGGGTCTGGGGGGCGATGCGGGTGTCCAGGCGCAGCTGCTCCACCACCTCACCCAGCACCATGCGCGAGCGCAGGATGGCGATTTCCGCCGCGGTGGGCGATTCCGCGCCCCCCAGGGCCCGGTCCAACTGGTCCAGGCCGAGCATGCCGCCCTGCTTCTTTTCGATCTGCAGCAGGCCCTCCGCCTTGTAGATGGGCACTGCCATTTGCACATAGGCGAGGCCCAGCACGAAGGCCAGCAGGGCCGCCCCCAGGATCAGCCAGCGGCCATCCACCAGCAGCGCCCACAGCCGCTGCAGATCGATGTCGTCGTCCGTGGTGGCCGGGCGTCCCCGAGAAGCGTGCTGGTCGGTCATTCCTGCGTTTTCCTTTTTTCTAGAGTTTGGCGGCCCAGGCGGCCACCGCGTCACGGATCATGGGGTAGATGCGTTCGTGGACTTCCCGGGACTGGCGGAACGGGTCGGGAATGTCGCGGCCACCGGTCCAGTGGGTGAGCAGCATGGTCTTGCCGCTGGCCTCCGGAAAGCGCTGGATAATGCGCTCCCGCTGGCGGCCTTCCATTACCAGGATCAGGTCCGCCAGGCGGCACAGTTCGCCGGTGAGCTTGCGCGCCCGGTGCTGGTCGCCGCCCTGCATGCCGTGGGCCTCGGCCACCGCCAGGGCGGTGGCGTCCATGCCGTGGCCTTCCAGGCCCACCAGGCCGGCGGAGGTGACCTCCACCCCGGGCTTGTGCGCGGCCAGCAGGCCGGCGGCGGTGGGGCTGCGACAGATATTGCCGTCGCAGACCACCAGGATGCGTTCAAACATTCAGTTGTCGTTCAGTTGGTCTTCCGCGCGGCCACCCAGATAGAGGGCCGTGGCGGTGGGCACCAGCAGGCTCAGCACCCGGTTCCAGCGGGCCAGCGGCGCGGCGGTGACATAGACGATGTCCCGGGACTGCAGGGAGAAGCTGTCCGCCAGCACCAGGGCGGCGGCGTCCTTGGCGTTGAGCTGGTAGACGTCGATGCCGTGGTCGGCGCCGGCCGGCGCCTTGCGGAACACGAACACCCCGGAGGCGTCGGAGGAGCGCGGGTCCAGGCCGCCTTTCTCGGACAGGGCCTCGGCCAGGGTCATGCCGTTGCGGCCCATGGGCAGGCTGGAGGGGCGCATCACCTCACCGAGCACGAACACCTTGTTCTCTTCCGCGCGGGCCACGTTGATCACGTCGCCGGGCTGCAGCAGGATGTTCTGCGCCGCGTTGCCGTCCTGGTAGATGTTGCGCAGGGACAGGCTGTAGTCGCGGCCGTCCCGGGTCAGCACCACGTTGGACCAGTCGGCGGTTTCGCTGATGCCGCCGGCGGCGCTGATGGCGTCCACCAGGCGCAGGGGAATATTGGTGATCGGGTAGGTGCCGGGCTGGCCCACGGAGCCGGTGACGTACACCTTCTTGCTGCGGAAGGCGGCCACGGTCACGTCCACCTGGGGGTTCTCGATGTACTGGCCCAGGCGCCGGGTGATCATGGCGCGGATTTCGTTCACATTCAGGCCGGCCACCTCCACGGTGCCCACATAGGGGTAGAAGATGGTGCCGTCGTTGTGCACCCAGTTGCCGGATTCCGTGGAGCTGCGCTGGGAGCCGGCGGGAATGGTCAGCTCCGGGTGATCCCAGACGGTGACGTTGAGCACGTCGCCAGGGCCCACTTCGTAGTCGTAGCCCTCGGACACCGACTCCAGGCCTTCCGGGGTGCCGATGGCGGTGTCGGTCTTGGGACCATCGAGGATGGCGGTGCTGATCTGGTGCACGCGGATGATGTCCGGCAGCGCCTCGGCGTCGGCACCGTCGTCCTCGGCGAACCAGCCGGGGGACTCGGAATGGTGGGACCCGGGCACCACCGTGCAGCCGCCCAACAGCAGTACCGGCAGCGCGGCGGAGAGTAACCGTAATGCGTTCATGTTCCCTGAATCACTCCGTTCGTTGTCTTTTTTACCAGGCGAAGCTGCGTTGCCATTGGGCCATGGCGGTGACCCGCTCGCGCTCGCCGTCGAAGGTGTCGATGGGGTCGTCACTGGCGGCCAGGGCCCAGGTCATGCGCCCGCCCAGCAGGCCGTGTTCCAGGCGCAGCTCGGCGACCACCACGTCCTGTTCGTCCACCGCCTGCAGGATCTCGGCGCCGCCGTCGGCGACCACCGCCCGTTTGCCGCCCTCGGCGTTGAGGGTGGCGTTGGTGAGCGCGGCGGTGGCCACCCAGCCGTTGCGGAAAAACTGCTGCAGCCCGAGGGTCAGGGTGCGGGCGTCCCCTTCGAAGGTGGTGGCCAGATTACGGCCGTAATAGCGGAAGCCGCTTTGATAGGTGCTGTGCTCGTAGGCGGTGTTGTAGCGGGCGTCGCTGAAGGTGCGGCCGGCCACGGTGTCCGAGGCTTCCAGGAACAAGCGCTGGTGGCCCTCGCCCAGGCCGGTGAGCAGGTCCAGGCCCGCCAGGGTGGAGAACTTGGACGGCAGGCCGCCGGCCTCGTCCTCGCCCATGGCCTGGCCGTACAGGCCGGTGGGCACGCCGAACACCGGGAAGCTGGCGCGGAAATCCAGGCCGGCCACCTGGTTGCTGGGGTCGTCTTCCTCGGCGAAGCCGGTGCTCTGGCCGTTATCCTTGCCGATCAGCGCGTCCTTGAAGGAGTCAAAGCCGTCCGGGCGCCCTTCCCCACCCCACTGGAACAGCCGGGTCAGGCCGATCTGCAGAAAATTCGCCGGGCGGAAGGTGAAGCGGCCACCGATCAGCTTGGCATCGGGCACCGCCCGGTCCTGTTCCAACTGGCCGGCGAAGCCCTGGAAGTCCCAGGGACCGATCCAGGACAGCCAGCGGGAGCGCGGCGCATAGGGCGTTTGCCGGCCAAACCACAGGCCGGTGACCGGGCGGGCGTTGTTGGACAGCGCCAGGGAGCTGTGCCAGCCCGGGCCCCACCAGCGGTCGATGGCACCGGCGCCGAGCTGCCAGTTGCCGAAGCGGCCGGCCACGTAGCTGCCGTCCAGGCGCGCTTCCCGGTCTTCCCGGTCGTTGTCCACGTATTGGGCGCGCACCCGGGCGGCGAAGCGGCGGCCGGTGACGCTCACCGCGGCGGAGGCGTCGGCCTCGCCCCGGGGCTGGTCGCCGTAGTGGCGGAACAGGGGTTCGTCGTTGGCGCCGCCGACGGTGAGCGTGGCGGTGCGGCCGGCGGTCTTGGCGCGGTCCAGGCGGGCGCGCAGCCAGGTAGCGTGTTCGGAGGCCAGGCAGGCGTCGCTGGCGCCATTGAGGCCATGGGCCACCGCCGACCAGTTGAGCGGCCAGGTCAGGGTCAGGCCGTCGAAGCAGCCCTGGGCGGACAGCGCTTCAATATGATGACGGGCCTGCAGGTCGCCGGTCTCCACCCAGGGGGCGGTCCAGGAGGCGGCGCCGGCGGCGCCGCTGAGCCCGATGCCCATGCTCAGCAGAAAGGCCGTCTTCCATCTGTTACCCGGGTTCACCACAAGCGCGTTCCTGCTGCCAGTTCGTTTGAAGTTCTGTCGTTGATGTTCCGAAGGGGGCATTTTACATGCCGGCTACTGAATTGCGACACGCACCGACTCGCCGCGCCCCACCGCGTAATAGAGCAGTCCAGCCTGGCGCACGGTGCCCGGCTCGTATAGGTTACGGCCGTCCACCATTATCGGCAGGTTCAGGGCTTTCTTGATGGTGGCGAAATCCGCCACCCGGAATTCCTTCCATTCGGTACAGATCACCAGGGCGTCGGCCCCTTCCAGCGCCTGGTAGCGCTGGTCCACCAGGGTCAGGTCATCCCGTTCGCCGTAAATTCGGCGGCATTCCGCGGACGCCTCGGGGTCATAGGCTCGCACCCGGCCGCCGGCATTCCACACCGCTTCCATCAGCGCCCGGCTGGGCGCTTCGCGCATGTCGTCGGTGTTGGGTTTGAAGGCCAGCCCCCAGACCGCCACGGTGCGGCCGGCCAGGTCGCCGTCAAAGGCCGCCGCCAACTTATCGAACAGGGTTCTTTTCTGCCGCTCGTTGACCGCCTCCACGGCGTTCAGGATACGTGCCTCGTAGCCCACGTCCCGGGCGGTGCGCTCCAGGGCCTTGACGTCCTTGGGGAAGCAGGAGCCGCCATAACCACAGCCCGGGTAGATAAAGTGGTAGCCAATGCGTGGGTCGGAGCCGATGCCCAGGCGAACCTGTTCGATGTCGGCGCCCAGCCGTTCGGCCAGGTTGGCCATCTCGTTCATGAAGCTGATCTTGGTGGCGAGCATGGCGTTGGCGGCGTATTTGGTGAGCTCGGCGGAACGCGGGTCCATGAACACCAGTTTGTCGTGGTTGCGGCTGTAGGGTGCATAGCACTCGCGCATCAGCTCACGGACCCGGTCGGAGTCGGTGCCCACCACGATGCGCGCGCCCCGGGTAAAGTCCTCGACGGCCGCGCCTTCCTTCAGGAATTCCGGGTTGGAGCAGACGTCGTAGTCGATCCGTGTGTCCCTGGCGGCCAGGGCGTCGCTTAGCGCGCCACGTACCCGGTCGACGGTCCCCACCGGCACGGTGGATTTGTTGACCACCAGTTTGTAGTCGTCCATGTACCGACCGATGGTGGCGGCCACCTCCAGCACATAGCGCATGTCGGCGGAGCCGTCCTCATCCGGCGGCGTGCCCACGGCGATGAACTGCAGGGTGCCGAACGCCACGCCGGCGGCGGCGTCGGTGGTGAACGACAGGCGCCCTTCGGCCTGGTTATGGACCACCAGCGGCGTCAGGCCGGGCTCGTAAATGGGCACCTCGCCCCGGTCCAGGGCCTCCACCTTGGCGGGATCCACATCCACGCACAGAACCTCATGGCCGGCATCCGCCAGACAGGTACCGGTCACCAGGCCCACGTAGCCGGTACCGAAAATCGTGATTCGCATTCCTTGGTATTCCCCAACAATCAATCGAGTGTCGCGCGGGTGGCAGCATACAGGACCGGGGCTCTTTCGGGCACGCTACCGCCACGGGGTTGGCCGTCGATTCCCCGGGAACGGTCCTGCCTTGCCAGGGGCGCGGCGGGCCGCGCCGGTTGTCGCCGCCTCAGTGGCCCGCCGCTAGCGGGCTCACGTCCTTCAGGGACAGATTCAGGCGGTGCTGTTTGTGCAGCATTTCCAGCAGCACGATGGCCCGCTGCTCGCCGTCGTAGGCCTGGAAGGTGGCCTCCAGGTTGGCGAAGGGGCCGTTTTCGATGCGTAGCCGGTCGCCGGCGCGGATCGCCGGGCGGCTGTCTTGTGTCTCTGCGTCATCGCGGGTGCGCTGGATCAGCGCGTCCACCACGCCCTCCGGCACCCGGGCCGGCTGGTCGCCGAACGCCACCAGCCGGTTGACGCCGCGGGTGGAGCGTACGGTGTGCCAGCTGGGGCCGTAATCCTGGAATTGGACGAACAGATAACCGGGGAACAGGGGTTCGGTGCGGTGGGTGCGCCGGCCGGCGCGCAGCTTCTCCACGCGGAGACACGGCTGGAAGCAGGTGAAGCCTTGGTTTTCCAGGTTTTCCTGTGCACGGAAATTCTGGTTGGCGCGGCATTGGACCACGTACCAGGCATTGCTACTCATACCCTGCTTCCATAAGTGGGTGTGTCCGGGGGAGCCGGACGATTCCGTTAACCAAAACAATTACCGCGGAAGCTTAGCGCGAAATGGACGGCTCCGCCGCTTTCTTCACGCCAAGATTTGTTGGCATTGTTTTACGGTCCCCCGTAAGAAGCCAAGATGCTAGTGCAGTTTATTTCGGCGATCAATATGACGTCCCAGCCTCCGGGACGGCCGGCGGCCGCGGCGGGACGGCTTACTGGGTGGGGGAACGGCCGGCCTCGAGTTCCAGGTTGAGCTCTTCCCGGGTGAACTCCAGCTCCAGCTCCTCGTCTTCCTCGGAGAAGTCCCGCAGGGCGTCGCCGATGCGGGCGGTGGGGAAGGCGCGGCCAATCTCGCGGATCACGGCCAGCAGCTGGTCCGGGCCCTGGTCCGCGTCCGGGGCGCGGTAGAGCATCTCCAGGCCATGGCCGTCGGGGACGATGGTGGTGTAGGGGTCCACCAGGCCGCTGCCGTCTTCCGGGTCCGGGTATTCGACCACCGGGGTGGCGAAGCGATTGACGCCTTCGATTTCCAGATCGTCCCGGTCGGCGATAAACGCCTCCATGTCGGGCACCGGATCCTCCCCCGCCGGAAAACAGACGTGCATCCAGACCGTGTAGGCCATGATTCTCTCCTCCCTGATTGTTGTTGTATCCACCGACCTTCAATGGCGGCTGGCACAATGGTGCCAAAATGCCATCGCCGCGCCAAGCCGAAATCCCATCCGAGGCGTATGGTTTCTTGCCGGGCGGCATTTTTCAATGCGTACGCCCCCTTCCGCCCGGCTTTTCGGCTCGGCGGATTCAAGATCGTTTCAGGCGATACCTTGTGGTAGCTTGATTCGCAATAAAAAACAGACTGGGGAAAAAAGAATGAAGGACGCATTCTCACGGCGCGCCGCGTCGTGTTTGATTTTTACGGCCGTTATGGCCGCGGCGCCGGCCACCGCGGAAATCCGATTGGATGAACCCAGCGCCGGGCTGACCCTTCAGCAGGCGGACGCCGGCTACCGAATCCAGAGCTTCGATATCACCGCCCTTCCCGGTAATCGCTGGGCGCTGGTCTGGGCCGCTCGCGGCGAAGACCCGGGCGCCCGCGACTATGTGGCCGTGCAACGCTTCAATGCCGCCGGCGAACCGGTCGGGGCGCCGGTGCGGATCCATCAGGTTGCCGAAAGCGAGAACCTTCATCTGGGCCGGCCGTCCGTGGACAGCGACGGCAATGGCAATCTGATGGTCAGTTGGGGCAGCTACGACCCCGAGGGCGGTGGCAGTGACGACTGCTACGAGGACGGCTGGTACACCCGCGTCAATCGTAATGACACCGACCAGACCGTGGCCGCGCCCCGGTCGATACCGTCCATCGGCGTTCCCCTCTGCCGCAGCGGTATCGTGGTGGACGCGGACGGCGATTATGTCGTCTCCGGTAGCGCCGGTATGGTCGGCCGTCTTTTCTGGGTCCGCTATCTGAGAGACCACACCCAATCCTGGGGGGACCAGATCCAGGTCCAACGCTCTATCGTACCCGGCGGCATGACCATGGCGCCGGACGGCACCCTGGTGGTCACCATCGAGGATCGTGCCGAGGCGCTTTTCCGCCGGCTCAGCCCCGGCGGCACCGCTCTGCACGATGACCATTTTGAGGAGCTGGACAACGGCGTTGTTTCGAGCAGCGACGTGTATCAGTCCGACCCCGCCGTGGCCAGTGTCGGCGGCGACGGCTTCGTGGGGGTCTGGTTGGAAGACAACACCCCGAGCGACGACCCGCAGAAAACGTTCGAAATCCACGGCCGCCGCTGGCACGGCGACGGCACCGCCGGTGCCGCCCTGCTGCTCGCCGCGAACCCGCAGACCGGCACCTTCACGCCGCCCAGCGTGGCGGCGGACGGCCAGGGCAATCTGGTCGGTGTCTGGGCCTGGCAGGAAGCGGGTCAGCCGCCGGTGGCCGGCCTCACCGCCTTCGACCGCGACGGCCAAGTGGTGGGCGACCGGGACACGCCGTTCGCCGACCTGTCGGCGCTGGGGGCGTTCACCCCTGGCGGCGAGCCCCGGGTGGCCCTGCGGGAAGGCGTGATGGCCATCGCCTGGCAGACGGACGACGGCAGCGAAATCCAGGGCCGCACCTTCATCCAGCACAACGCGCCGGAGAGCAATGACAGCGGCGGCGGCGGTGGCGGCGGCGGCCCCATGGCGCCTCTGTTGCTGCTCACCCTGGCCGCTCTGGGCCTGCGCCGCCGTCCGCCAGCCGCCTGACCAGACCCCGCGCGCCGAATGGCGGGACACGCCTCTGGCGTGCGGGCATCGCGGCTGAAGCCGCGATACGGCTTACACGCCGATGGCGGCGATCAGCTGTTTGACGCAGGTTTCGATGTCGTTCTCGGCGGTATTGATCACCACCTCGGCCCGGTCCGGGGCCTCGTAGGGGCTGTCGATGCCGGTGAATTCCTTGATCTGGCCGGCGCGGGCTTTCTTGTACAGGCCCTTGGGGTCGCGCTCTTCACATTTTTCCAGCGGCGCGTCGACGAACACTTCCACGAACTCGCCGTCCTCGAACAGCGCCCGGGCGGCGTCCCGGTCGGCGCGGAACGGGCTGATAAAGGCGGTGACCACCACCAGACCGGCGTCCACCATCAGCTTGGCCACCTCGGACACCCGGCGGATGTTCTCGGTGCGGTCCTCGTCACTCATCCCCAGGTTCTTGTTCAGCCCGTGGCGCACGTTGTCGCCGTCCAGCAGGTAGGTGTGCTTGCCCTGCGCGGTGAGCGCCACTTCCAGGGCGTTGGCCAGGGTGGACTTGCCGGACCCGGACAGGCCGGTCAGCCAGATGCACTTCGGCACCTGGGCCTTCTGCTTCGCCCGGTCCGCTTTGGTGATGTTGGACTGGTGCCAGATGACTTCGGCTTGGGAGTCGTTCTCGCGTTTTTCGTAAGGGCCTGACATGACATTCTCCGTAACAGTGTGGGTGTTAGCCGCCGAAGGGCCAGAAAACAGGGATCAGGGCGGTGGTGACGGCGGCGGCGAGGATCGACATGGGTACGCCGATGCGCAGGTAATCGGTGAAGCGGTAGCCGCCGGGGCCCATGACCATCAGGTTGGTCTGGTAGCCAAGCGGCGTCATGAAGCTGGCGCTGGCGGCGAACATGACGGCGACGATGTAGGGCATGGGCGACACGCCCAGGTGCTCGGCGATGCCGGTGGCGATGGGGAACACCAGCACCGCGGCGGCGTTGTTGGTGATCACCTCGGTGAACAGGGCGGTGATTACGTAGACCACCAGCAGCGCCAGCCAGGGGTTGTCGATGCCCTGCCCCATCAGCGCGTTGACGATAAAGGCGGCGGTGCCGCTTTCTTCCAGGGCGGTACCGAGGGCGAAGGCGGCGCCGATCACCACCAGTACCGGCAGGTTGACGCTCACGTTCATGCGCGCCCGGTTGACGGTGACGCAGCGGGTGGCGAGCAGCAGGCCGGCGGCGATAAAGGCGGCTTCCAGCACCGACAGCAGGCCGATCACGTTGATCGCCACCATGCCCACCAGGATGGCGGTGGCCAGGGGCGCCTTGGAGAAGTCCGGCGGGGTGGAATCGCTGAGCGGGCTGACCAGCATGAAGTCGCGACGGTAGCGGTATTGCTCCACGAAGGTCTGGCCGGTTTCCAGCAGCAGGGTGTCGCCGATGCGCAGGATCTGTTCGCCCACCTTGCCGGGCTGGCGGCGCCCGCCCCGGCTGATGCTGAGGATGGCGGCCTGGTAGCGGGTGCGGAAGGCGCTGTCCTTGACGGTGTGGTTGAGGCCGGGAAATTCCGGGCCGATCACCACTTCCACCAGGCAGCGCTGGTGGTTGTTGAGCTTGAGCTTGTGGGCGCCGCCGTGGGCCGGCACCAGGCCGTTGATGCGCTGCAGCTCGCGGGCGCAGTCCGGGGCGCCGATAAAGGCGAGCTGGTCGCCGGCCAGGATCTGCATGTCCGGGCCCACCGCGGTGTAGAGCTTGTCGCCGCGCTGGATTTCGGTGAGGTAGCCGTGGGTCAGGTTGCGCAGGCCGGCGTCCTGGATGGTCTTGTTGTGCAGCGGGCTGCCCTCCGGCACCACCATTTCCACGTGGTATTCGCGGGCCCGCTCCACTTGCTCCACCAGGCCGGCCCGGTTGGGCAGCAGGCGACGGCCGAGCAGCAGCAGGAACGCCGTGCCGGCCAGCAGCAGCGGCACGCCCACCCAGGCCAGGTCGAAGATGTGGAAACCTTCCAGGCCCCGGCGTTGCATCATGCCGTCCACCACCAGGTTGGTGCTGGTGCCGATCAGGGTGCAGGTGCCGCCAAGGATGGCCGCGTAGCTGAGCGGCAACAGCAGTTGCGAGGCGGACAGTTTGAGGCGCTGGGCCCACTCCTGTACCGCCGGGATCATCATCGCCACCACGGTGGTGTTGTTGAGGAAGGCGCTGAGCAGCGCGGTGGGGGCGATCAGGCGGGTCTGGCTGCCGGTCAGGGTTTTCGGCTGGCCCAGCAGCTTATGGGCGATCCAGTAGATGGCGCCGGTGTCGCGCAGGGCGGCGGCCACCACGTAGAGCACCGCCACCGTCATCAGGCCCGGGTTGGCGAAGCCGGCCAGGGCCTGGTCCGGGCTGATCACGCCGCCCACCAGCACCGCCACCAGGGCGGCCATCATGGTGACCTCGGCGGGCACCCGGTTGCTGGCCAGGGCGCCGAGCACGGCGGCCACGACCAGCGAGGTGAACAAAATATCCGGCGTCATCGTCGGCCAAGGCTCCAGCGGTCCGGTGGTGCGGGGAATGGCTGGATGGTAGCGGTTTATTTATAACCTGCAAGCAGCGCTTGATTCTTTGCTTATAGCGTTTTGGTTTGAACGGGCGCTTGGGGGATCGCGACTGAAGTCGCTCCTACGGCCCAGGGGATGGGGTAGGAGCGACTTCAGTCGCGAAGGCCGTGTTCATTTCTCCTGGTTGCAGATGAGACGGGCTTCTTCCAGGGCGGCGGTGCGATGCTTGGTGGCTTCCCGGTATTCCGGGTCCGCCAGCATGGTGGCGAACGCCTGGATCGAGGGGTAGCGCACCAGCAGCACCTCGTCCCAGTGCTCGTCCTCCGGGGCGATCACGCCGGCCAGGGTGTGGCCGCTCCAGACCATCTCGCCGCCCACGCCCTGGACCTTCTGGAACGCCACCTTGGAATAGCGGCGGTAGGCTTCGCGGCCGTCGTAATCGGCCTCGCCGTCCTTGTAGCGGGCTTTGTCGCGGAAGCGCAGCAAGTTGAGCATGACGATGGGGGTGTCGGCGGGGATGCTTTTGAAAATGTCCGGCAGACGTTTGGGATCCGGGTCGACCACGGGCATGGGAGGCTCCTGTTGTGGTGGCTGTTGTCATCGGTATGGGCACCAGGGTGCCGCGACCGGCGCGTGCCGCCAATGACCGATTGCGTCAATCCCATGGCGGGATTTCCGGGCCGGCCTGGCCACTCCGCCTGATCGCGGTTGAAACCGCTCCTACAGAACCGGTAGGAGCGACTTCAGTCGCGATCCATCCCCTGCGCCGCGCAAAAAGCGTCCAACTCCGGCAGCCGCGCTTCCGGCAGGGTCAGACGCACCCGCACCGTCTCGCCATAGTCCACGTCGTCCAGCTGCCCTTCGTGCTGATCGCACCAGTGCCGCAGGGGCTGCTCCTGGGCGAAACCAAGCCTCAGGGTGACGGTGGACTCGGGTACCTGCTCGATCACTTCCATGGCGGACAGCACCGCCTCGGCGGCGCCGGCGTAGGCGCGCACCAGGCCGCCGGCGCCCAGCTTCACGCCGCCGAAATAGCGGATCACCACCACCATCACGTCGCCGATGCCCTTGTGCTGGATCACGTTGAAGATGGGCTTGCCGGCGGTGCCGGAGGGTTCGCCGTCGTCGTTCATGGCGCCCTGGCCGGAATTCGGCGCGCCGATCAGCCAGGCGTGGCAGTGGTGGGTGGCGTCCGGGTAGCGGGCGCGGGCCTCCTCGAGCACCGCCTGGCCTTCCGCCCGGCTGCGCACCGGGCGCAGCCAGGCGATAAAGCGGCTTTTATTGATTTCCAGCTCGCGGTCCACCGGGCCGGCGGGGACGGGATAGGTCATCGCACCCGCAGCACCACGGCGCCGTGGGTTTTGCGCGCTTCCATATCCTGATGGGCGCGGCCCACGTCCTTGAGGTCGTAGATCGCCGGCGCGGCGGGGGTCAGGGTGCCATCCTGAAGGGCGGCGAAGAACTCCGCCGCCACCTGGTCGCGGCGCGCCAGGTCGCCGATGTAATGGCCGAGCATGGGGCGGGTCACGGTCAGCGAAGCGGCCGCCAGGCGCGGCATGGCCAGCGGCTCCACCGGGCCGGAGGACTGGCCGAAGTTGACCAGGTGGCCGCGCGGCGCCAGGCAGTCGAGGGACCCGTAGAAGGTGTCCTTGCCCACCGAATCGTAGACCACCGCCACGCCCTTGCCGCCGGTGATCTCCTTGACCTTCGCGGTGACGTTCTGCTCGCGGTACAGGATCACATGGTCGCAGCCGCCGGCGCGGGCCTGCTCGGCCTTGGCCTCGCTGCCCACGGTGCCGATCACGGTGGCGCCCAGATGGTGGGCCCACTGGCAAAGCAGCTGGCCGACACCGCCGGCGGCGGCCTGCACCAGCAGGGTGTGGGACGGCTTCAGGGCGAACACGTCGGTCATCAGCACCCGGGCGGTGAGGCCGCGCACCATCATGCCGGCCACCAGGGTGTCGTCCAGCCCCTCCGGCAGGCGCACCGCATTGTCCGCCTTGATCAGCCGCTCTTCCGCGTAGGCGCCGTAGCCGTGGGCGATATAGGCGACCCGGTCGCCCACCTGGAGGCGCTCCACGCCCTCGCCCACCGCCAGCACCTCGCCGGCCCCTTCCAGGCCGGGCACGCCGGGCAGCGGCAGGGTCTGGTAGAGACCCGAGCGCACGTAGATATCGTGGAAGTTGACCCCCACGGCGGTCTGCTTGAGATGCAGCTCACCCGGCCCGGGAGCGCCGATATCGATGTTCTCGGCTTTCAGTACTTCGGGGCCGCCGGCTTGATGCATGACCATGGCAATCGGCATGGAAACTCCTTAAACGATGAAAACAGGGCCCAAAATCGGCCTCCAAGCCCTAAAACACCCGCCCATTCGCCCACCAATCCCATAAAAATCAAACCCTTATCGGGGTCCGACCCCGGGGAGGGGGGTGATGACGATTTCGTAGAGGCGCCAGTCGTGGTGGTTGAGGGCGCGGGTGGCTTCGGCGATGTTGTGGGTGAGGTTATCATCACTGTGCGGCACCACGAAGGCTTCACCGCTGAACACGTGGCCTTCTTCGCGCAGGCGTACCTCGGCGTGCTTCACCCAGGGCATGGCGCGGAGCCTGGCGGCCAGTTCCTCGGGCAGCGGCGAGGGTTCGGTTTTGGCGGTGAAGCGGGGGTGCCGGTCCAGGGTATCGCCCACCGCCTCCCGCAGGTTCTTGAAGCCGTCGCTGATGATGTCCAGGGAGATCAGCGCGCCGGCCAGGGCGTCCGCCCACCACCAGCCGGCGCCCACGCCCAGCACGCCGATGGCCGCGGCGAGCCCGGTCATCCAGTCCGCCTTGCTCATTTTGGCGTCGGCGTAGACGGTTTTCTCGTGGACCTGTTCCGCCAGCCGTTCCTGGAAAAAGCCCAGCGTAAGCGGGATCACCACGCTGTAGGCCAGCGCCGCGATCATCACCCAGCCCATCCAGATGGAGTGGCCGAACAGCTCGATGACCCCGATGGTGGGGTGTTCCATGCTCACCAGCTTGATCAGCGAGTCCACCAGCAGAAAGCCGCCCATCATCAGCAGCGCCACCGAGGCGGCGAGGAAGGCGATGATGGTGAGCCGCTGGTAGCCATAGGGGTAGCGCTCGTTCGGTGTGCGGTCCCGAAAGCGCACCACCAGCAGGAACATGATGGCCGGCAGCAGCGACAGGATGTCCTCGTACCAGCCGGCTTTCATGGCCTGGCTGTTGCCCAGGGCGAAATACATCACCGCCACGATGCTGATACGCAGGACCAGGTTGAGCCATTCCAGGCGCACCAGCCGTTCAATGGCCCGGTGCTTGTCGTCGGGTAAACGGTAAGCCGCGCGTACTTTCATTGGGATTCCCCTCCCTGGCCATCCGGGTAGGCGCGGCTGGCGTCAGCCAGGCGGGCCGGCAGGTCGTCGACGCCGTTCAGATGACGCTGCACCAGGGCCAGCCAGGCGTTCTCGCCCTTGGGCACCGCCATCACGTGACGTTCGGTGCGCAGCACCCAGGGCCCCACGGTGAGGCCGCGGGCCCGCAGCCACCAGTGCGCGCCGCCCAGGGCCTGGCCGGTGGGCGGTGGTCCGTCGAAGGGCACCACGCGGGCGCCTTCGTCGTGCAGGGGATCGGCCAGATGGTTGACGCGGGGCACGTGCACGGTCTGACCGTCCAGGTTGTCCGGCGGCGCCTTGCCGGCGCCGGCGGGAAAGCCCACGCCCGCCGGCAGTTTGGCGTAGGGCTTGGTCAACGCCACTTGTTTTGTCAGCGCCGGGTTGTCGCGCAGGCCGCCGATCACCAGGTCGATCTGGCGCTGTTCCAGGGCGGCAATCAGTTCGCTTTGCGCGCCCCAGTGCCAGCGCACCCGGGCGTCCAGCGCGGCGGCGATCTCCCGCGCCAGGTCGACCTCCACCCCGGCGGGCGGGTCGCCACGGACCACCCAGGGCGGGTTTTCGGTAACGCCCACATGCAGCACCCCGCCGCGCACCCGGTCCAGGGTGCCTTCCACGTCGCGGGGGTAACGGCAGCCGGGCCCGACCAGCAGCAGGGCCAGACACGCCAGCCACAGCAAACGACGCGCTCCGTGCGTCACCATAGCGCTCTCCTTGCGTCTTGTTGCGGTTCCTTTTTTCTAGACCCGTGTCGGGCGCCCGTCAAAAGCATTCAGCATTCTTTTACGTATTGTTCACGCAAATGCCGAGCGCTCGCTTGCCGCGAGCGCGCGCCCGTTGCTAGCGTCGAAGCCGTGAACCCACGATCCACATCAAGGAGGATGTCATGGCGATCAATCACAGCGCCTGTATCGAGGCCTGCAACCGTTGCGCGGCCTATTGCGACCATTGCGCGGTGAGCTGCCTGGAGGAAGGCAACCGGGAAGAGATGGCGGAGTGCATCCGCCTGGATTTGCAGTGCGCGGCGATCTGCCGGCTGGCGGCGCAGTACCTGGCGCAGGACAGCCGCTTCGCCATCCAGTTGTGCGAGCTGTGCGCCGAGGTGTGCAAGGCCTGCGGCGAGGAGTGCGGCAAGCACGACCACGACCATTGCCGCGAGTGCGCCGACGCCTGCATGGCGTGCGTGCGCGAGTGCAGCGCCATGGTGGCGTAGGAGCGGCACTCCCACCGCGATGGACCCCGCCAAAGGGCCGGGCGAATCGCGGTGGGACCACCGTTCCTACCGCATGAAGCCTTCCTCGCGGAGCTTGTGGATTTTGTCGCGCACCGCGGCGGCCTGCTCGAATTCCAGGTTCTTGGCGTGCTCCATCATTTCCGCTTCCAGCTTCTCGATGTCCTTGGCCACCTCCGCCGGTGAGCGGGCCACGTACTTGCCCTTGTCCTCGGCCACCTTGCGGTTGCGCTTGCGGTCGGGCTGGCCGGCGCCGGTGGTGTAGGCGTCGTCCATGATGTCGCGCACCTGTTTCTTGAGCGCCTGGGGCGTGATGCCCTGCTCCTTGTTGTGGGCGATCTGCTTGTCCCGGCGACGCTCGGTTTCGTCCATGGCGCGGCGCATGGAGCCGGTGATCTCATCGGCGTAGAGGATGGCGCGGCCGTTGATGTTACGGGCCGCCCGGCCGATGGTCTGGATCAGCGAGCGCTCGGCGCGCAGGAAGCCTTCCTTGTCGGCGTCCAGGATCGCCACCAGAGCCACCTCGGGCATGTCCAGGCCCTCGCGGAGCAGGTTGATGCCCACCAGCACGTCGAACTTGCCCAGGCGCAGGTCGCGGATGATCTCCACCCGCTCCACGGTGTCGATGTCGGAGTGCAGGTAGCGCACCTTGACGCCGTGCTCGTTCAGGTACTCGGTGAGGTCCTCGGCCATGCGCTTGGTGAGGGTGGTGACCAGCACCCGCTCGCCCTTCTCCACCGACTCGCGCACTTCGCCGAGCAGGTCGTCCACCTGGCTGCCCGCCGGGCGCACCTCGATGGCCGGGTCCACCAGGCCGGTGGGCCGCACCACCTGTTCCACCACCTGGCCGGCGTATTTCTCTTCGTAGGGCCCAGGGGTGGCGGAGACGAACACCATTTGCGGCGCCAGCCGTTCCCATTCCTCGAACTTGAGGGGCCGGTTGTCCAGGGCCGAGGGCAGCCGGAAGCCGAACTCCACCAGGGTCTCCTTGCGCGAGCGGTCCCCTTTGTACATGCCGCCGAGCTGGGGAATGGTGACGTGGGATTCGTCCACGATCAGCATGGCGTCGTCGGGCAGGTAGTCGAACAGGGTGGGCGGCGCCTCGCCGGGCTGGCGGCCGGAGAACAGGCGCGAGTAGTTTTCCACCCCGTTGCAGTAGCCCAGCTCCTGGAGCATCTCGATGTCGAAGCGGGTGCGCTGCTCCAGCCGCTGGGCCTCCACCAGCTTGTTGTTGTCCTTGAGGGTCTTGAGCCGGTCGGCCAGCTCCTCCTTGATCATCTCGATGGCCTTGAGCACCGTCTCCCGGGGGGTGACGTAGTGGCTCTTCGGGTAGATGGTGATGCGCCCCACCCGCTTGATCACCTCGCCGGTGAGCGGGTCGAAGATGCTGATGTCCTCGATCTCGTCGTCGAACAGCTCGATGCGCACCGCCTCTTTCTCTTCCTCCGCCGGGAAGATGTCGATGACGTCGCCGCGCACCCGGTAGGTGGCGCGGCGGAAGTCCATTTCGTTGCGGGTGTACTGCAGCTCCGCCAGACGGCGCAGCAGGTCGCGCTGGTCGATGCGGTCGCCGCGCACCAGGTGCAGCACCATGGCGTGGTAGCTGGCCGGGTCGCCCAGGCCGTAGATGGCGGACACGGTGGCGACGATGATGGTGTCGCGGCGCTCCAGAATCGCCTTGGTGGCGGACAGGCGCATCTGCTCGATGTGCTCGTTCACCGAGGCGTCCTTCTCGATGAAGGTGTCCGAACTGGGGACGTAGGCCTCCGGCTGGTAGTAGTCGTAATAGGAAACGAAATACTCCACCGCGTTCTCCGGGAAGAACGCCTTGAACTCCCCGTAGAGCTGGGCGGCCAGGGTCTTGTTGGGCGCCAGGATGATGGTGGGGCGCTGGACCTGCTGGATCACGTTGGCCATGGTGAAGGTCTTGCCGGAGCCGGTCACGCCGAGCAGGGTCTGGTGGCCCAGTCCGTCGTGAATGCCCTCCACCAGGCCGGCGATGGCGGTGGGCTGGTCGCCGGCGGGCTGGTACTCCGAATGCAGCTTGAAGGCGGTGTCTGCCATGTGTCCTCGGTGCGGTAATAAAGGGAAAAATCCGTGGGCCCGGCGGGGCTCAGGCTGGGAGGTGCTCCCCGAATGCGGTAACATTACTGGCCCTGAACCGCGCCGCGGCGCGCCGTCCAGGGTGCCCCCGGCATGGCGCCCGGGGCGTCAACTCATTAGAGAGATGAGGAGTGCATGTCCGATATCAACCTTTCCGACCGCGTACAACGCATCAAGCCTTCCCCAACGCTGGCGATTACTTCCAAAGCCGCTGAACTGCGTGCCGAGGGCAAGGACATCATCGGCCTGGGCGCGGGCGAGCCGGATTTCGATACCCCGGATCATATCAAACAGGCCGCCATCGAGGCGATCAACGCCGGTAAAACCAAGTATACCCCGGTGGACGGCACTCCCGGTCTGAAAAAGGCCATCATCGCCAAATTCAAGAACGAGAACGGCCTGGACTACGAGGCCAACCAGATCCTGGTGTCCAGCGGCGGCAAACAGAGCTTCTTCAACATGGCCCTGGCGCTGCTCAACGACGGTGACGAGGCGATCATCCCGGCACCCTACTGGGTGAGCTACCCGGACATGGTGAAAGTGGCCGGCGGCGTGCCCGTGATCCTGGAAACCGACGTGGACAGCCGCTTCAAGATCACCCCGGAACAGCTGGAAGCGGCGATCACGCCGAAGACCCGCCTGTTCGTGATCAACAGCCCGTCCAACCCGTCCGGCATGGCCTACTCCGAAGAGGAACTGGCCGCCCTGGGCGCGGTGCTGGAGAAGCACCCGGACATCGTGGTCGCCACCGACGACATGTACGAGCACATCCTGTGGACCGGCAAGCCGTTCGTGAACATCGTCAACGCCTGCCCGGCGCTGTATGACCGCACCGTGGTGATGAACGGCGTGTCCAAGGCCTACTCCATGACCGGCTGGCGGATCGGCTACGCCGGCGGCCCCCAGAAGCTGATCGCGGCCATGAAGAAGGTGCAGAGCCAGTCCACCTCCAACCCGGCCTCCATCAGCCAGGCCGCCGCCGAGGCCGCCCTGTCCGGCGACCAGCAGTGCGTGAAGGACATGGTCAAGGCCTTCAAGGAGCGCCACGACTACGTGGTGGACGCCCTCAACAAGCTGCCGGGCGTGACCTGCGCCGCCGGCGACGGCACTTTCTATGCCTTCCCGGACTTCTCCGGCGCCATCGCCGCCATGGACGGGGTGGAAAGCTGCACCGACCTGGCCGCCCAGCTGCTGGAGACCGCGGAAGTGGCCCTGGTGCCCGGTTCCGCCTTCGGCGCCCCCGGCTGCCTGCGCCTGTCCTTCGCCACCGGCATGGACACCCTGAAAGAGGCGATCCGTCGCATCGAGCAGGCACTGTCTAAATAAGCAACAAACGGTCCCCCGGGTGTTGACGCCCCCGGGGGCCGCCACTACTATACGCGCCTCAAGTTATTCCGCCTTAGCTCAGTTGGTAGAGCAGCTGACTGTTAATCAGCGGGTCGCTGGTTCGAGCCCAGCAGGCGGAGCCAAATAAAGAACCCCGGCATCGAAAGATGTCGGGGTTTTTTATTTGGCTCTGAATGTTTACCTGGCGTAGCCCAGCAGGGTGAGCAGGGAATTGTGAAAGCACCGCTTTCACCCTGCGAACGCCCCTCGGCATGCAGGCCGAGGGGCCGGGGGAGCCAAATAGAAGGGCCTATCCATCGGGTAGGCCCTTTTTCTTTGCCCGGCGCCCGCCGTAGGAGGAGCGACTTCCCGGGCAGCCCTCAGAGTGATTCCTGACCAATCAGGAAAACACCCCCCGTGCGGTCGGCGCTGGGGGCCACGGCAATGATCTCACGGTCCTGCACCACCACGATCCCTTGCAGGGTCTCGCCCTCGTAGGTGCAGGTACTGCCTTCAAAGGTCGCGCTCAGATTGTAGACGTCGCCGCTTTCCCGGGGCGCGATGGTGCCGTTGAACTGGCAGCCGGATTCGTCCTCGCCCTGGAAGTTGCCCTGCTCGTCGATGTCCACCTCGACCTCGATTTGGCCGCCTTGCGGGATCAACGCGATGCCGAAATAAAGGCCGGCATCCTCGGCCAGGTCCGGGGTCTGTTCGTAACTGTCGTCGTAGGCCAGGCTGAAACCCACTTGTTCGCTGCTACCGTCTTCCTGGACCGTGCCGGTCAGGTTCTGCTTGCGCGTAAAGGTGGCGTCCAGGCTGCCCTGGAACACCTCCTCGGCCACGAAACTGAAGTCCCTGGCGTTGGAGGAGGTGAAGCGGTCACCCCGCGTCACACCGGTGCCCTGAACCACGCCCTGAAGGTCGTACACGGCGCCGTTTTCCTCTCCGTAGAGGATGTAGTAGTCGCCGTTATCCAGTACCACCCCGAACAGTTCCGTCCCCACATCGCTGGTGCCTTCGTAGAACCCCTCGGGGGCGGGATCACCAGGCTCCGAGCCGCCGGAGCTGTCGCCGCCGCCGCCACAGGCCGCCAGCATCCCCACCAGAGGCACACCCCAAAGTGCATGAATCGTTTTCATCGTTTTCCCTTTTTTGATTGTGTCGACTTGCGTGACCGCCTTACCGGCGGCGACATTTTCGCGCCGGTGGGGAGATTAGCGCGGATCGGCCCGGCCGATCCACGACCGAATTCTCTCTCGGCGAAATTCCGCCGGTGCGGACCAAGAAGCCAGTCACCACGCCGTCATACTTCCTCTCTATGGTGCTTTTTCCTGATCGGGCGCCCGCCCCTTTTTACCTGGAGAAGTCCCCATGAACATTCGCGCTGATTCCCCTTTTTCCCGCCGCGCGCGCTGGACGCTGCTGGCCTGCGCGGTGGCGCTGAGCGCCTGCGGTGGTGATAGCGACAACGATCCGGTCGGTGGCGGCGATCCGGCGCCGCCGGTGGCGCGGTCCGGCGGTTGGACCCACGGCGATCTGCATGTGCATACCTTCCAGTCCGACGACGCCCAGGTGTCGCTGGAAAGCGTGCTCGACGACGGTTTTGATCGTTATCAGCTGGATTGGATGGCGCTGTCCAACCATCTGCGGCTGTCCGGGCGGGACCATACCGGTACCAGCCTGCAGGGCGGCGCCATTCCTTTTTCCCGGGGGCTGGTGGACTACGAGAAGCCCTATGTGGAGCAGGCCCAGGCGGAGGGCCGTTACCAGGGCAAGACGGTGTTTTCCACGGTGGAGTGGGACATGCCCACCCACGATCATGTGAACATCGGCATCGGTCTGGACGATGCCTATGGCGAGGACAGCCTGCGGGCGGTGGCGCAGTTCGAGTATCTGTTCACCAACCGGGACCCGGCGCTGTTCGATCCGGCCCTGGTGGCGTCGCTGAGCGACCAGACCCGCGCCTACTCCACCCATGCGGATTCGCTGAAGGCGCTGGCGTGGTTGCGTGACCGTCACCCGGACAGCTACATGCTGCTGAACCACCCGAACCGGTACATGAACAAGTACACGGTGGCCCAGTTGCGGGAGATGAACGACCTGGCGCCGGAGATCTTCTTCGCCATCGAGGGCATGGTGGGCAACCAGATGGAACCGGACCGGGGCGGCTATGTGGAGGCCTATACCGACGCCAATCTGACCTCGCGCACCTACGGCGGCACCGACTACATCGTGGCCAAGCTGGGCGGGCCCTGGGACGCCTTGCTGGGCGAGGGGCGCCGGATCTGGACGGTGGCCAATTCCGACTACCACTTCACCACCGCCCAGGGGCGCTACAGCAGCGGCTACGCACCGGGCGAATACGCCAAGACCTATGTGTGGCTGGAGGACGACGCGCGCACCCCGGCGGATCTGCTGGCGGCGTTGCGTGGCGGCCGCCTGTTCGGCGTGTTCGGTGACCTGATCGACGCGCTCGACTTCCAGGCCGAGGGCGCCGACGGTGGCGCGGTGATGGGCGGTGAGCTGTCGGTGGCCAACGGCGACCAGGTGACGGTGACCATCCGTTTCCGCAGCCCGGAGAGCAACCATTACGAATACCCGCTGGAGAGCGGCCATCGGGTCAATGCCCGGCCGGTGGTGGACCACGTGGATCTGATCGCCGGCGATGTGACGGCTCCGGCGGCCCCGGGCGACGCCGGCTACGCGGAAGCCGCCAACCCCAGCACCCGGGTGGTGGCCCGTTTCAACGCCAACGACTGGACCGTGGGCGAGGACGGTTTCGCCACCATCACCCACACGCTCACGGTGACCGGCGATCAGTACCTGCGTCTGCGCGGCACCAATCTGGCGCCGAACGTGGCCGGGGAAACCGTGGACGGCGAACCGCAGCCGGACCGCAAGGTGGACCTGGGCAACGACGCGGCCCGTTTCGATGCGATTAATGCGCGGAACTATAACGATCTGTGGTTCTATTCCAATCCGATCTTTGTGACCGTCGAAGGCTGAGTGTTTTCCGGAGTCGGGCCCCTGCCCGGCTCCTTCATTTTTTTTAAAATTCTTCCAATTGGCGGGCTCGTTCACACGGCGTTGACCTAGCCGTTCACAAACCCCGCAGCCCGCCCCGTTCACGCCCTTGTCCTGCCTTTAAACTGCCCGTTCAGCCGTGCCAGCGATGGCAAGGCTCCCCTCCCATGGATCCGGACGCATGACTTCGAGGGATTGGGTATGCCCAATGATGGCGCGGTAATATCAACTCCGTCGCAGAATTTTCTCGAGTTCGAGCCCACCCGCCACCGGCGCTGGTACGAACGCATTCTTCTCAACACCCCGCTCGGCTACGCGTTGTCGTTGTTGCTGGTGGCGCTGGTGCCCTTCCATCTGGGGTACGGCTACTGGGATTCGCCGGCGGACCCGAATCAGTTGTTGACGCTGGGTCTCCTGGCTCTTGCCTTTATCGTCAACGCGCTGCTGTCCCGGGGGCTGTCGCAGTATCCGGGTGGCAATCTGATCGTCTACCAACTGTCGGTGACCGCCGCCACCATCGGCGTGGCGTTGCTGGCGATCACCGCCTGCCGCCTGGGCTACGCGCGCAAGCCGCTGTTCATCGGTTTCGCGCTGTTGATGGGCACCCAGGTGGCGACGGTGCTGTTGAAGAACCGCTTTCGCTACACCAAGTTCGCGCTGGTGCCCGGCGGCCGCCTGACCACGCCGCCGGACGACCGCGATTGCGCCCGTTTTCTGGTTCTGAAAAGCCCGCGGGACCGGCGCCGCTTCGACGCTCTGGTGGTGGACATGGACGCGCCTCTCAGCGATGAGTGGGCACGCTTTATCGCGCGCCACAATGCCCGCAACATTCCGGTGCTCAGCGGCAAGTATCTGAACGAATCGCTGGACGGCAGCGTCGATCTGGACGGGCTCAGCGCGTCGGATCTGCGCGCGCTGCAGCCCAATCCGCTGTATCTGCTCGGCAAGCGGCTGCTGGATGTGACCGGCGCGATTTTGCTGCTGCCGGTGGCGCTGCCGGTGCTGGTGCTGGTGGCGTTGGCGATCCGGCTGGAGTCACCGGGGCCGGCGTTGTTTATCCAGGAACGGGTGGGCGGTGGCAACGAAACCTTCCGCATGCTCAAGTTCCGTTCCATGCGCCTGCCGGACGAAGACCGCGGTGACCGACCGCGCTTCGCCGATGAGGAAGAGCACCGCATCACGCCGCTGGGCCGTCTGCTGCGACGCAGCCGGCTGGACGAGTTACCGCAGCTCTGGAACGTGCTGAAAGGCGACATGAGCCTGATCGGGCCACGGCCGGAGCAGCCGCGCTTCGCCCGCTCGTTCGACCGGGCGGTGCCGTTCTACAGCTACCGGCACATCATCAAGCCGGGCATCACCGGCTGGGCCCAGGTGCAGCAGGGTTACGCCTGCGATGTGGTGGACACGCGCCGCAAGGTGGAGCACGACTTCTACTACATCAAGCACCTGGGGCCGGTGCTGGATATTCTGATCGTGCTGAAAACCCTGCACACCATGGCCACCGGCTTCGGCGCACGCTGATCAGGGGTCGCCGCGGGCCATTTTCAACACCGCCTCGTGGGGCCGGTCGTAACGGCCGGTGGCGGCGTCGCGCAGCGCCGCCCAGGTCAGCCGCAGGTAGGGCCGCGCGTCGTCGTAGTGGCGGGCATTGAGCAGCCAGCGGGCCAGCTTCAGAGGCAGGAACAGCCAGAACAGGGCCCCGGCTGCGGTGTGATAGACACGCAGGCCGTTGCGGTAGGTGTAGTAGGCCTTCCAGAGTGGCTCGAAGGTCTTTTCGTGGGTGGAGAAGGTGGCGCAGTCGTGGGTGAAGCGCACCCACGGCAGGAACGCGATGCGGCCACCCTGACGGCGTACATTGAGCGCGTAGAGCACGTCGTCCCCGTAAATGAACAACCGCCCCTCCGGCAGACCCACCCGGTCCACCATGGTGCCGCGCACGAAGAAGCCCACGAAGGACGTGGAGTCGATGTCCACCGGCCCGTCGGCGCGGTAGTCGGCGTCCGCCAGGTGGAAGCCCTGGCGGCCCTGGCCGAGCACCGTTTTCAGGAAGCGGCGCGGGTGCCAGAAGGGATTGAGCCCGGGGCGGTTCATTTCGCAGATGCGACCGTCCGGGAAATACACCGCCGCCGCCGCCGCGTCGATGCCGTCCAGGTCCGCCTCCAGGAAGGCGCGGAAGGCACCGGGCTGAGGCCAGGCGTCGTCGTCGAAACAGACCAGCCACTCCGGCCGGTAGCGGGCGCGGGCATGGCGGAAGCCGGCCTCGAAGCCGCCGGCGCCGCCCAGGTTTCGCGTCATGGTGAGTACGTCGAGCCGTGAATCGGCGGCCTGCTGTTCCGCCAGCCAGTCTCCAGTGCCGTCGGTTGAATGATTGTCGACCACCACGATGGCGTCACACGCCTGCCCGCGCAGCGCCGCCAGGCAGGTGCGCAGGTGGGCCAGGCGGTTGTAGGTAACCACCACCGCCACCAACCGCGCGCCGCTCGTGGCTTTCTCGGAAGAGTCGGTCACAGCGGCGCCTTGAAGAACGCGGGCACCGGTTCACCATCGCGGCGGTGTTCCAAAAAACCCCGCGCCGCGTCCAGGGCCTCGCGGATGGTCACGTCCATATCCAGATAGCGATAGGTGCCGAGGCGACCCACGAAGGTGACGCCGGCGGTGCTTTCCGCCTTTTCCACATAGCGGGCCAGCATGGCTTTCTCGTCCACCAGGCGGATCGGGTAATAGGGAATATCGTCCGGCCCGCAGGCACGGCTGTATTCCTTATAGCAAACGCTGCCGTCGTGCTGCTCCCAGGGCGAGAAATGCTTGTGCTCGGTGATGCGGGTGTAGGGCACCGACTCGTCGCCGTAGTTCATCACCGCGCAGCCCTGGTAATCGCCATGGTGGGTGAAGCGCTCGAAATCCAGGGTGCGGTAGCCGAGCCGGCCTTCGCTGTAGTCGAAATAACCGTCCAGCGGACCGGAATAGAACACATGGTCATAGTCCCGCGCCATGGCCGCCTCGAACGGCGTCTCGAGATGAACCCGGATGCCGGGATGATCGAGAATGCCTTCCACCAGCGCGGTATAGCCGTGTTCGGGCATGCCCTGGAAGCGATGGAAAAAATAGTTGTCGTTGTAGTTGAAGCGCACCGGTAGCCGCTTGAGGATGCTGGCCGGCAACGCCGACGGGTGGCAGCCCCACTGCTTGGTGGTGTAACCGTGAAAAAACGCCTGGTACAACTCCGGCCCCACGAACCGCAGCCCCTGCTCCTCGAAGGTTTGCGGGTCGTCGATGTGGGTGGCGGCCTGAGCCTCGATAAAGGCCCTGGCCTCCTCCGGCCGCAGGGTCTTGCCGAAGAACTGATTGATGGTGTGCAGATTGATCGGCAGTGAATAGACACTCCCTCCCACCGTGCTTTTCACCCGGTTCTCGTAGGGCTTGAAGGTGGAAAAGCGCTGCACGTACTCCCACACTTCCCGGTCGTCGGTGTGGAAGATATGCGGCCCATAGACGTGCACCATGACGCCGGTGTCCGGGTCCCGCTCGGTGTGGCAATTGCCGGCGATGTGGTCGCGCTGCTCCACTATCGTCACGGCATGACCCGCCTCGGCCAACTCCCGGCCGATCACCGCGCTGGAGAACCCGGCACCCACCATCAGAACGTTCATGACTAATCAAACTCCCTTTTCATTCGCCGAATTGATGCTTCCAGAAAACTTCACTGGTGAGATCGCCATGGGCGCGGCGATAAGCTCGACGCAGGTGCGGTGCCTGCAGGATAAGTGCCGCCCAGAGGCGAGCCGAGCGCCACGCCACCGTGAAGAAATAACGCTTGTCGTGCCGCGCCAGAAAGATGGGCCGGCCGCCGCTTTTGTAGAGCACCGCACGCCGCAGGAAAGCCACGCGGGTAAAGGGTGAAAGGGCGAAATCCACCGACACCGTGTCCACTCGCTTAAACAGACAGGCCGGCAGAAGATGGCCATTCAACGTCAGCATTCTGAACAAGCGAGTCAGTCGGCCTTCGTCGGCATGAAACTGAAAATCATCCAGAAAGCGCTCCGCGCCTTCACCGACCGGATGTTCGTACCGGGTGTTCTCTTTAAGGCGGGCGCGCCGCTCGCTCAGGTCGATATGCTCGGCCCAGAACGCCGGGCCGGCGAGCACATCCTTGGCGGCCTGACATTGCGCCATGGTGCGGTCGTAACACAGGCCGAACGCGGATTTCATCGCGGAGGCGGCGAACCACAGCATCACCCTCCCCCAGCCGCCGTGCAACAAGGCTGTGACCAGCGTCGAGCGAGTGGAAAGATAGGTGACCATGGGTCCGGATTTGGCGGCGAAGTCCTCCTGCCATGTGGCCACGCCGTTTAGCGTGATGATGCGAAAATCATGACTCAGGGAGAATTCGATATCGTCACCGCGAACGAAAAAAGGAAACGGAAACCGGTGCACCTGACTGATTGGGAAAAGAAAGAACCACCAGGCACCGTAGTTGATATGAACCGGTTCTTCATTGCCTAGCACCTGCGTGTAGTCGCGCAGGTCACGCCCGTTATGGAGAGGTCGAACCAGGCCATCGAAGGCAGCGCCGGCCTCATGCTGAACGAACGTCTTCTCCTTCTTGAGCATAGCCCCAGCGATGCTTAAAGCGGCATCCCGAGAGTAAGACAGGAAGGCATGGGCTCGTTCGAGAGCCGTCACTTCACAGGCCGCATCGTCGTCCATGAACAGGCAATGGGTGAACCCGGGCAGCGCGCGAACCTCGGATAAACCGCGCGCGAAGCCGCCAGCACCACCCAGATTGCGATTCTCGAGAACCGTTAAATAGTCGGTTTCCCGCACATCTATCGCGTCGCCGTTATTGATAATAAACGCGCTTATTCGCGCCCCTCGATGGTTGGCCTGCTCCAGAAAATCGGCCAGGCGCAGGGCGGTGGCAGCGATGTCGTCGAAGCGATTGAAGGTGGTAATGACGATGGACAAGCCCACGGTGCGCGACGCTTCCTGGTCCGTGCTGAACGAAACGGCATTCACCTGGGTCGGCGCCAGCGCCACGATCTCCACATAAAGCGAGGCGTAGGGCATGGCGGAAAGGTCGTCGCTGATCAGGAATCCATCGGACGCGGCAGCGCCGGTAGTACGCCATTCCTTCACCAGGGCCTCGCCGCCCTGACCATTGACGCCCCATACTCGGAGCAACACTTCACCGTCCATGTGCAGCCCAAGCCGCAATTGTTTCAAATCCGTATAGCGTTGCCATTTATGCAGGCTGAAAGCACCAAAGTAGGTGTTGAATCGCGCACTGCCACCCACATCGAGATATAATCTGCGCTCACTGAAGGCATAGTTAGCCCGGCCGCGCAGACGGACGTACAAATCCAACTCCGCGCAGAGTTTACCGTTGGGCAGTAAGCAGTCGTGCAGATCAAAGGGCATGATATTCAGTCCTCATCACATCAATGGCGGCCGCCACCAGGGCACCGGCCGCCGCTGCACACCGATCATCCTGGAGCGCGGCAAGCGCGGCGGCTTCCCGCAGTGCCTCCAGATCCGGTGGTTGCCAGAGGCAGTACGGCCGCACTCCTCCCTGGCCCTTTTCAAACAGCGGATCGGGGAAATCGAGCCGCAGGGCGCGATTGGAGTCGCGCCATTTTTCCCGAAGCGGCTCACGAAAATACTCAAACGGCGCTTCCGCACCGGGATCTTCAGGGGGCTCCACCGCCAGATCCCGGATCAGTTCCACTGCGCGGCGGTGTACGGGAAGGGAGTGTTCAAAGCGGTTCAAATGACGCATCACTTCGAACCCCAGGCGCGTCAATCTCAGATTACGATGGGAAAAATCCACTAACCGTGACGATGGCTGATAGCCCACCAGGTCACAGAAATCGTCCACTATGCTGCCGTTCTTTAGGCTGTCAGGCCGAAACGCACGGAATAGCACGGCGTCTTCGCCAAAGCGGCGCACCCACAGTTCCCTGAGCATGTGATAGTCGCTGTGGCAAACCGGCAGGGTTTCCGCGAGAGTCGCGATGTCCAGGGTGTTGCGCCGGAAGCCGTATTTGACCAGTTCATTGCACCAGGACTCGACGTGCTCATCCTGACGACGCAAATACGCCACCACGGTTATCGAAGAGAATAGTGGTTTCAGGCGATTCGCCAGTAGCGCCACACCAGAGCGGTGCCGTTCGCCATCGTCATCCAGAAAGTACAAGTCCTCGGAGCTGAGAATCACCGTCGAGCAGGTGGTATCGCGCACCGCCGCGGCCAGCTGGTCCCAAACCCGGGCCTTTCTGGAAGGATCGTGTGGCGTCATGCGCAACCCGGGCACCGTCTCCTCACGAAGATCGTAGGACAGCGCATGGTGGGCGTTATCGTTCTCGACTTCACGTAACCGGGGGTAGAAAAAGCCCTGCTCGCTGAGCCTCTCCCTTTCGAGCGCGAGGAAGTCCTGCAGCGAAGTGGTCCCGGATTTGGGCTGGCCGATATGAAGGTAGAGCCTCGGACGCCGACGCCTTGCGCTAAAGAACATGCCTGCCCCCCAGTGATTGAAGATCGATCACACGGTCCGCAAGCTTTTCGATCTGACTTTCGGAATGAGAGACCAGCACCACCGTCTGCAAGGAATGTATCTTCTTATTCATCTCGCGCTCGGCCTTTTCGCGGAACGACCGATCCCCGACGGCCAGGGCTTCGTCGATGAGCAACACGTCCGGCGACAGGAACATGGCCACGGAGAAGCCCAGGCGCGCGCGCATCCCGGAGGAGTAGGTCTTGACCGGCTCATCCATGAACGCACCCAGCTCACTGAACGCCGCGATCCGACTCAGAGAAGCGCGCGCCTGCGCCCGGGTATACCCAAGCAGCATGGCGCTCAGCAGCGCGTTGTCGGTGCCCGGTAACTCCGGGTCAAAGCCAGCCTGTAGGCTGAGTAGCGAAACAGTGACACCATGATTGATCAAACGGCCTTCGTCCGGACGAAGGATTCCGGCCAGCACCTTGAGCAGCGTGGACTTGCCGGCCCCGTTACGTCCCGTCAGAGCCAGTGTTTCACCCTGGTAAAGGTCGAACGTCAGCCCACGAAACGCCTGGTGGTAGCGCGGCGGACGGAATAGCCCACCACGCCGTTTGTAGCGCACGCCCAGGTCACGGGCCGAGAGAACAATCTGACCGTTCATTCCACCACCACCCGAGGAAACACCCCTTCCAGCCGGCGGTAGGCGAGGATCACCACCACCAGGCCGATCACGCAGCCCAGCGTCAGCCAGCCCAGCTGGCTCCAGTCCGGCCATTGGTGATCGAGCAGAATCAGGCGGTATTGGTGCAACAGGTTGGCGAGGGGGTTGACCATGAACAGGTCACGCCAGCGTTCGGGGATGGTGTCCAGGGTGTAGAACACGCCGCTGGCGAACAGCAGGAACTGCAGGCCGGTGGGCACCAGGTTGATCAGGTCGCGGACGAACGGGATGATCATCGCCAGGCCACAGCCGACCCCCACCATCAGCAGTAACTGCACCAGCACCACCGGCACCAGGGCCAGCCAGTGAACGGTGGGCGCGAGTCCATAGAGCAGCAGGAAAACCGCCAGCATCAGAAACACCAGGGTCTGCTTGCCGGCGTTTTGCACCACCGCCACCAGCGGGAAAAACAACGGCGAGATACGCACCTGATTCATCAGGCCGCGCCCTTCGACGATGGTGTTGGAGGCGTGCTGCACGGTTTTGGCGAACCACTGGAACGGCACCAGCCCGGTGAGCAGATAGGCGACGAAGCCCTCGCCGCCCCGGTTCAGCAGCAGCCCGAACACCACATAGAAGACCGCCATGTACGACAGCGGGTCGATCACCCACCAGAGGTAACGCAGGTGGTTGCGGTTGGCTTCGGATTTCAGGTTGAGGCGGGCCTTGGTCCACACCAGGTCGATGAAATTGCGCCCGTCGCGGCGGCGCGGTGGCGCCACCGCCGGCGGCTCGGCCGGGTCGCTTTCTTCCAGCCAGTCCAGGCCGTGTTCCTCGGCGAGCCGCAGGCGGCGGGCCTCCCGGTGGCGGCCTTGCCGCTCCTCCACCTCGGCGGCGCGGCGATAGCCCGGGGGGTGGTCCGGGAAACGGCGGCGCACTTCGGCCCAGCGTTGTCGCGCGCTGTCCCAGTCGCCGGCGGCCATGGCCAGCTCGGCGTGTTGATCGAAGGCCGGCGCCCATTCCGGAAAGGCGTCGCGGGCGTGGCGGTTAAAGCGCAGAGCCCCTTCCCGATCGCCGGTGGCCAGGGCCAGGTGGGCGCTGCGTACCCATACCGGCGGATCGTCGGGAAAACGCTGGCGAGCTTCTTCCAGCAGGCGCGCCGCCAGCGCGGTGTCGCCGTCGGCCAGGGCGGTGTTGGCGCCCTGGACCCAGCCGCCGGGATGGGTCTCGAAGCGGGCCCGGGCCTCCGCCAGCAGGTGCCGCGCTTCGTCGTGGCTGCCCAGCTCGCGCAACGCCACCGCCGCCTGGATCCAGACCGGCGGATGATCCGGGTAGACCGCGCGCAGCGTGGCCCAGCGGCGGGCGGCCTGCTGCCACTGGCGCGCGGCCTGGGCATCGAAGGCCCATTGAAAGGCGTCCCGGGGAGCGAGCCGGCGGTCGTGTTCCGGCGGTGGAGACGGGGTCGGGGAAAGGCTTTCCGCCATACTACTTCCGGCAAAAAAACGTGAAGAAAACCTATCACGATGCCGGAAGGGAAATCGGTAAGAGGTCGCAATTGAGGGCGACGGGCGGCGTGGTTAGCGAATTTTTACGAAGCCTTCCACATGACCGGGAAGTCAGCGATAGCCGGTGGGATTGCGTTCCTGCCAACGCCAGTGGTCGGCGCACATTTCGTCGATGCCGCGCCGGGCGCGCCAGCCCAGCACCCGCTCGGCGTGGGCCGGATCGGCAAAGCACACCGCCACGTCACCGGGCCGGCGCGCCACCACCGCGTGGGGGACCGGACGGCCGCTGGCCTTTTCAAAGGCGCGGATCATTTCCAGCACGCTGTAACCGCGACCGGTGCCGAGATTGGTGGTGATCAGGCCGCCCTGTCCGACCAGCGCGTCCAGGGCCGCCAGATGGCCCTGGGCCAGATCCATCACATGGATGTAATCGCGCACGCCGGTGCCGTCCGGGGTCGGATAGTCGCCGCCGAACACATTAAGGCGCTCGCGCTTGCCCACCGCCACCTGGGCCACGTAGGGCATCAGATTGTTGGGGGTGTCGCTGGGGTCCTCGCCGATCAGGCCGCTTTCGTGGGCGCCCACCGGATTGAAGTAACGCAGCAGCGCGATGCGCCATTGCGGGTCGGCCACATGCAGGTCGCGCAGCATGTCCTCGATGTGCAGCTTGGTGGCGCCGTAGGGGTTGGTGGCGCTGAGCGGGAAGTCCTCGCGGATCGGCACCGTGGCCGGGTCGCCGTAGACGGTGGCGGAGGAGCTGAACACCAGGGTGCGCACCCCGGCGCGCTGCATGGCCTCGAACAGACGCAGGGAGCCGACCACGTTGCAGTCGTAGTAACGCAGCGGCTGGGCCACCGATTCGCCCACCGCCTTGAGGCCGGCGAAGTGGATCACGGCGCCGATGTCGTGCTCGGCGAACAGGCGGTCGAGCAAGGCACCGTCGCGGATGTCCCCTTCCACGAAGGTCACGGTGCGGCCGGTGATGCGCTCCACCCGGCGCAGCGCTTCGCGGCTGCTGTTGACCAGGTTGTCGAGCACCAGTACAGGGCGATCTTCCTCAAGCAGACGCAGCACCGTGTGGGAGCCGATGTAGCCGGCGCCGCCGGTGATCAGGGTGGTTTGCATGGCGGGTCCTTCCTCCGCGGGTGGATCTCAGTGTAGCGCGGCCGGGTCAGGTGGAAAACGGCCGGCGGCCGCGCAGGGCCTGGGCCAGGGTGGCGCCGTCCACGAATTCCAGGTCGCCGCCCATGGGCACGCCCTGGGCGATGCGCGACACGCTGACGCCGGCCTCGCGGGCCAGGTCCAGCACGTAGTGGGCGGTGGCCTCCCCTTCCACGGTGGTGCCGGTGGCCAGAATCAGCTCCTGAATCTGGCCCTCGTTGAGACGCTGCTCCAGCACGTCCAGCCCCAGCTCCCGGGGGCCGATGCCGTCCAGCGGCGAGAGCTGCCCCATCAGCACGAAGTAGTGACCCCGGTATTCGCCGGACTGTTCCAGGGCCAGCACGTCCGCCGGCGAGGCGACGATGCACACCAGCCCGGCGTCACGGCGCGGGTCCTGGCAGATCGGGCAGAGGTCGTGCTCCGCGTAGTTGCGGCAGCGCTGGCAGTGACGCACGCCGTCCATGGCCGCGGTGAGGGCGCCGGCCAGCTGGCGGCCGTCCTCGCGGCCGCGCTCCAGCAGCGCGTAGGCCATGCGCTGGGCGGAACGGGGCCCCACCCCGGGCAGGCAGGTGAAGGCCTCGATCAGCGATTCCACCAGGGGGGCGTGTTTCACGGTTTGAAGCCCGGCGGAAACGGGAAGTCGCCGGCCATGCCCTTCATCATGTCCTGCTGCTGACGCTCCACGCGCCGCACCGCGTCGTTGACGGCGGCGGCCAGCAGGTCCTCGAGCATGTCCTTGTCTTCGCTCATCAGGCTGTCGTCGATGGCCACGCTTTTCACGTCGTGGCGGCCGTTCATCACCACCTTGACCAGGCCGGCGCCGGCTTCACCGGTGACTTCCGCCTTGGCCACGTCTTCCTGGGCCTGCTTCATTTTCTCCTGCATGGCCTGGGCCTGCTGCAGCAGATTGTTCATGTCGAAATCCATGGCAACCTCGGTTGGCTGGGCTCAGAGTTCCCGCGGGCGGATGCTGTTTTCATCCAGGCGGGCGTTGAACTGGTCGATCAGGGTCCGCACGGTGTCGTCGTCGAGCAGCGCCTGGCGGGCCTCCGCCAGGCGCTCGGCGCGACGGGCCTGGTCCAGGGCCTCCGGCGTGTCGCCGGCGTCAGCCTCGAACTCCAGATTGAGTCGGATGCGGCGCTGGAAGTAGTCGCTGAGGGCGCCGGCCAGCTCCTGGGTGCGCTCCTGGCTAACCAGCACCTGATGGCCGGTGGCCAGGCGCAGGGTCCACTGGTCCTGGTCGCGGGCGGTCAGCACCGCGTTGCGGGCCAGGTTGCGCACGGTGCCGTCCAGGGGCAGCCGTTCCACCAGGGCCGCCCACCAGGCCCCCACCTCCTGATCGGAGCCGGGCTCGGCCAGGGGCAGCGGAGCGGCCTCCTGGCGCGGCGCCGGGGTCCGGTCCGGAGCCGGTTCGGCGCGGGCGGCCGCCGCCGGTGCCTCACGGGCCGGCGCGGGGGCCGCCACCGGGGCGTCGTCCGCCATGGCCGGGGGCGCCTCGTCCCAGGGCGGCGGCTCCTCGTTCCAGGGCGGGGGGTCGTCGTCGCGGGCGGCGGGCGGCACCGGTGCGGCCCCCTGATTCGCCGGCGCCGGATCGGCCGGCACCCGGGCTTGAGCGGGTGCCGGCGACTCGGCGGGCGCCGGCTTGCGCCGGGTGGCCTTGTCGTCACCCAGCAGGGCCCGCAGGTCGCCGGGGGTGGCGGTGGGCCGGTCCGCCGGCGCGCTTTCTGGCGGGGTCGACGGTACCGGGTTTGCAGGGGCCGGGTTCGAATGTGCCGGGGGCGCGGCGGAGGGCGCCGGGGCGCCCGCCGTGGAGGAGCCGCCGCCGGCGGCCGGCGCCGGCTCAGGCTTTTTTGCCGGGCCCCGGGCCTCCCCGCCGGGCAGCACGCCACGCGGGGAGAACAGCACCATGCGCAGCAGGCTCATTTCCAGGGCGGCGCGGGCGTCCGGCGCCTCCTGCACGTCCCGGCGGCCGCGCAGCGCCACGTCGTAATACAGCTGGATCTGTTCCGCCTGGAAGCGGCCGGCCAGCGCCACCATGTCCGCGTCGGCGCCCTCGCCGCCCAGGGCCTGGATCACCGCCAGCTCGTGCAGCGCCGCCACCACCTCGTCGAGCAGCGCCAGCTCGTCCGGGGCGTGCTCGGCGATGCCGGCCAGCGCCCGCAACACCGCCGCCGCCTCACCGCCGGCCAGGGCCTCCAGCAGGGTACGCACATGGCCCCGGTCCACGGTGCCGAGCATGGCGCTCACCGCCTGCTCGCTGAGCTGCTCGCCGCCGAAGGCGATGGCCTGGTCGGTGAGGCTCAGGGCGTCGCGCATGGAGCCCTGGGCGGCGCGGCCCAGGGCCAGCAGCGCCGGCTCCTCGAAGCGGATCATCTCCCGTTCCAGCAGCGTCTTCAGGTGCCCGGCGATCTGCTCCGCCGGCAGCGCCTTGAGGCTGAACTGCAGGCAGCGGGACAGGATCGTCACCGGCATCTTCTGCGGGTCGGTGGTGGCGAGCAGGAATTTCACATGGGGCGGCGGTTCCTCCAGCGTCTTCAGCAGCGCATTGAAGGAATGGGCCGAGAGCATGTGCACCTCATCGATCAGGTACACCTTGTAGCGGCCCCGGGTGGGCGCGTACTGCACGTTTTCCAGCAGCTCGCGAGTGTCCTCCACCTTGGTGCGGCTGGCGGCGTCCACCTCGATCAGATCCACGAAGCGTCCCTCGCCGATTTCCTTGCAGGTGGGACACACCCCGCACGGCTGGCTGCTGACGCCCTCCTCGCAGTTCAGGCAACGCGACAGAATCCGCGCAATGGTGGTCTTGCCCACGCCGCGGGTGCCGGTGAACAGGTAGGCGTGATGCAGGCGATCCTGATCCAGCGCATGGGTCAGCGCCCGGGATACATGCTCCTGACCGACCAGCTCGTTGAAGGTGCGCGGGCGGTACTTGCGGGCTAGAACCTGGTAACTCATCGCTCTCCAGCCGGACGGCGTTCGGGGGCTTCGGGAAAACCCGTATGCTAGCGAATCTCGCCGGTGGGGGACAGCGGATCGACCAAACAAGGCCCCGACCACCTTGCATTCTCAAGGTACTTTAGGGAAATTATCGATTGGAGATAAATTTGCTAATCTGGCTATAGAGACGGGATTTATCTTCGTCTACAGGCTCCGATTCGCAACAATCTTATTCAGAAAGGGATGATCTGGAGCCCGAGCCACGGGGATACCGCGTTCACGGTGCCGCTGTTTGATGCGTTCCTGAAACGAGTGATGCCCGAGTTCGAACCGGGCTGAGCGAAAAAATAAAACGGTGAAGGAAATTGGAGGCCTTCCCGCCAGCCGCACCCCGGCACACGAGTCCACTGCTACCGTTGCTCCCTTCCGGGCCTGGCGGGGTTCACAGTTTGTCGTTGCGGGGGGACCGGCGGGTCGGCCATCGCTCGCCTTTCAGCGAGCGCGCATTGTGGCCAAAGGCCCGGGCCTTTGCAAGCGCCCGGGCCGCCGGCTCCGGTCGGGCGGCGATTTATTCGCCGCCGCCGCCATCGACGGTGTGGCCGGCGCCCTGGATCGGCACCTGCCGGGGCTTGGCGGACTCCGGAACCACCCGGGTCAGGGCCACCACCAGCAGGCCGTCCTCGAAGCGGGCGCCTTCCACCTGCACGTGGTCCGCCAGCCGGAAGCTGCGCTCGAAGGCGCGCCGGGCGATGCCGCGATGCAGCCAGGTGCGGGTGTCGTCGGGGGCGCTTTCGCGGGGCTTGCCGGTGATGCGCAGCAGATTCTCCTGGACGGTGATGTCCAGTTCGTCGCGGCCGAAGCCGGCCACCGCCATCACCACGCGGTAGGTGCCGTCCTGCTCGCGGATGATGTCGTACGGCGGGTAGCCGTTGGATTGGTCGGCGCGCAGCACGCTTTCCAGCCAGTCGTCGAAGCGATCAAACCCCACTGAATGTCGGAACAGGGGTGCCAAGGTGTTCATCACGTTACCTCCAATACATCTCGAACGGTCCCCGAAGGCGACCGAAAGGACAAGGTCAGTGTCGTGATTAGCCGGCTAAAGCTGTCACTGGGGATAATTTCGGGGTGGGCGGGGAATTTTCAAGGCCTGGGTCGCGGCTGAAGCCGCTCCTACAACGGCCTGCTCCGTAGGAGCGGCTTCAGCCGCGATCAGCGGGCCGGGTCGGCGGCGACGGCGGTGCTGTTGTTGCAGCGGAACCAGCCGGCGATGCTGAGCCGCTGGCGCTGGGCTTCCAGCACCTCATGGGGGATGCGGTCGCTGAGGAAGCACACCAGGGTGCCGGCGCGGGGCGCCACGTCCAGGTCCGGCACGGTGGCGTCCGGCTCCGGCCAGATGCGCAGGCGGCCGCCCTCGTCGTCGCGCCAGTCCCGGTTCAGGTAGAGCACCGCCGAGAGCACCCGGCCGTTGTTGCCGTTGAAGGCGTCCAGATGGCGGCGGTAGAAGGCGCCCGGGTCGTACAGGGCGAAGTGCGCTTCCAGGTCGAACAGCCCCAGGAACAGGGCCCGGTTCACCGCCAGCCGCAGCTGTTCCATCTCCTCGAGCAGTGTGCACTGGGCCAGGGTTGAGCCGTCCAGCCACAGGGTGCGGTCGCGGCGTACCCGTTCGTTGCGGTGCTGCTCACGGCCCCGGCCGATGCCGGCGGCCTGGAATTCGCCGCGGCGGTCGCGCGAAAGCGCTTCCCGGCGCAGGGCGCGAATCAGATGGGCGGGGAAATAGTCCGGCGCCACCGCGTAGTGGCGCGCCACCAGATCGTCGATCAGGCGCTGGCAGCGGTCGCCGCCGGGGCCGCCGATCACATCGGCCGGGTTGGTCAGGGTCGTTTCCTCGGGGCCGGGGCCCGTTTGTATGGTCGTGCCGGGGGCAATCCCATCGCGGCTAAAGCCGCGATACCTCAGTGCAGGGCACCACCGGATTCCGGCGGGGGCGTGTCGTCCTCGTCCGGCCAGAACAGCCAGTCGGCCTGCTGGCAATCTTCCAGCAGTTGCACGGTGGCGTCCAGGGTGGCCTGCACGAAATAGATGAACTGGTCGAAGGTCACGCCCTGGCGGCCCAGCAGCAGGTCGCAGGCGACCATGCGCGGCAGGGCATCGTCGTTGATATCCAGGAACAGCTTGAGGGACGGATAGTCCATGTTCAGGCGGCTGAGTTCGGCCTGGGCGGCGAAGATCGCCGCGGGCCGCAGCTCCAGCTCGGTGGAGAGCAGCAAACCGTCCTCCTCCACGAACAGGCGGGCATCGACCACCCCTTCCCGGCTTTGCAGCTCGGAGAAGTGCAGGCCGTGGCACTGATCGCAGATGTAGAACTGTATGTTGGCCTGTTCCAGCCAGCGCGTGACTTGTTCCGCGTCCGGCGTCACCACCGTGTGCATGGGCACGCTCCTTTATCCGGGGGCGCATGATCCGGCATTCAGGGGGGAAAAGAAAGGGTCAAAAGGCGAGTTGAAAGTTGAAAGCGAAAAGTTGAAAGCGCGGACCAGGCCGTGCCCGCGGGCCGGCCGTGCCCGCGCCCTGCGAATACGACAAGACACGATTGCCGCATATGCAATTATCCCAATCAGCACGCGCCTTTCCCTTTTAACTTTCAACTTTAAACTTTCAACTGCTCGCCGCGCCCTTATGATGCCAAAGGAGACAGCCTGTTTATCCGGACAAGGATTCCCCATGACCCAGACCTATGTCGCCTTCCGCGCCAGCGACCGCCTGCACCGGCTCACCGACGGCTTTATCCACCGCATGCGCGACGGCGCCCGGGAGCCGGAACCCAGGGTGGTGGAGCAGATCATGACCACCTTCATCGACGAGGCGCTGGACGCCTTTTTCCTGACCCCGGCGTCCTATTCCGGGCTGGGGACCACCCAGCGGCGGCTGGTGCGGCTGGCCTCGGACACCATTTCCAAGGCCAGCGGCGTGGTGATCGGGCGCAGCGCGCGCAAGATGGCTCTGAAGCAGAACCAGGCCGCCGCCGAGTACATGGACGAGATTCGCTTTCCGGGTCCGCAACACGCCTGGTGGTACGTGGGCTTCCCCATCGACGCGGCGCTGGCGGCGCGCGGGCGGGGTCTGGCGGAACGCTGTCAGGAGGGGCATTTCCAAGGGGCGCGCGAGGACCTGGTGCACTATCTGCGCGCCGTCACCGACCGTGCCCTGGAGTGGTACTTCAACAAACCCATCGAGCTGCTGCGCTTCGGGCCGATTCTGCGCAAGGTGGCGGCGGTGGGCGTGGACACCACGCGCAAGGCCAGCTACGGGGTGATCGGCAAGGTGATTCCGAATCTGGACGATGAGCAGCTGTTGCAGTCGGCGCTCTACTATCGCGATATGCAGGTGCGCCATTAGGAACAACCGCATTAGCAACAACCACATTGCCGACTTTTTTCCTCACTGAAGAAAACACGCTGGTAACAAATACTTACGCTCGTACCGCAGGCAGAAGGAATAACACCAAGTTTTTACAAAAGTGCGTATACAACGGATTGCGCAGCACTTTGGCCGCTCTCTACTATCAATTGTAAAGCACACGATAACGAAACAACGAGGAGTGAGCCGTGTCTTTGCGCCATGCCATTCTTGTCCTTCTGCAAGACCAGGAAGCCAGCGGCTATGACCTCGCCAGGGAGTTCGCCAACAGCATCGGCCTGGTTTGGAACGCCACCCATCAGCAGATCTATCTTGAACTGGGGAAACTGAGTGAACAGGACATGGTGCGTTACCGCCATGTGCCGCAGGAAGGGAAACCGGACAAAAAGCTGTACAGTCTGACCGACGCCGGCCGTGCCGAACTGGTGCGCTGGCTAAAGAAGCCGGCGGGGCCGGCGCGCATCCGCGACGCCTTCATGGTGAAGGTGGCCGGCGGCGCGCTGGCCGATACCCAGGTGCTGCTCAGCGAACTGGACACCCTGGCCAAACAGCGGCGCGAGCGGCTGGCCACGTTCGAGGCGCTGGCACAGCGGCTGGATGAAAGTGGCCGGGACGAAAACGTCTACAACTACCTGACCGTGCGCCGCGGCATTCTCGACCAGCGGGCCTGGCTGCAATGGGCGGAGGAAGTGCGCCACTCCCTGGAACACCGCTCCGCGGACAGCACCGCCTCGTAATCCCACGCCCCCTTCTCCTTCGGGCGCGCCTCTCTTCCGTTCCGGCATCCTTGCCGCCGGCGAGAGAGGCGTCCGCCCTGGACTGTCCGACAGAACCGAGCGCTTGCTTGCCCGCCGTGAAAGCGCTGGCTATGTTGAGCGCTTCGTCTTTTATCGGGGACCGGGACCGCCATGCACATTGCCAAGGGGTTTGATCCGCGCCTTGACCCTCAGCCCACCGAGCTGGTGGCGCCGGACGGCCAGGTCCGCCTGGGCTTGTTTCCGGATACGGTGGCGCTCATCAACGGGCGCGATCACGATTACCGGCGCCCCCTGGGGCAGCCGGCGCCGCGCCGGGCCAGGCATTTCCATTACAAACAGTTCCAATATTTCGGCCTGGTCAGCGACGACCTGCTGATCGGCTGCGCGCTGGCCGATACGGCGTACCTGGGGCTGGCGTTCTTCTATGTGTTCGAGCCCGCCAGCGGGCGGCTGCGCGAGCACACCTGGCGCTCGCCGCTGGCGCGGGCGCTGACGCTGAGCGCCTCGCCGCTGGACGGCGAGAGCCGCTTTGATCAGGGCAAGGTGTCGATCCGCATGGGTTACCAGGAGGGCGCGGACGGCCGGCACAAAAGCCTGCGGGTGACCTTGCCGGACCTGGAGCTGCGGGCGACCCTGCACGAGCCGGCGGGCTACCGACCCATGTCGCTGTGCACGCGCACCGGCATCAGCGGCTGGACCTACGCCAACAAGGTGGCCGGCGTGGACGTGGCCGGTACCCTGCGGCGGGACGGGCGGGAACAGGATCTGGCGGCGCTCGGCAACGCCGGCGGGCACCACGATTTTTCCGCCGGCTATATGCGCCGGGAAACCTTCTGGAACTGGGCCTGCCTGTCCGGGCGGGTGGACGGCCGGCGGCTGGGTTTGAACCTGTCCTGCGGCGTCAACGAGACCGGCGTCAATGAAAACTGCCTGTGGCTGGACGACGTGCTGGTCAAGGTCGACGGCGTGCGCTTCGACTACCGCCGCGACGATTTGCAGCAGCCCTGGCGGGTGACCAGCCGTTGTGGCCAGGTGGCGCTGACGTTCACGCCCCTGGGTCGCCACCGGGAACGGCTTAATCTGGGTCTGTTCGCCAGCAACTTCCATCAACTTTTCGGGCGCTTCGATGGCGAGATCCGCCTCGCCGGCGAGGCGCCCCTGACGGTACGGGGCCTGCACGGCTTCGTCGAGGAGCAGTACGCGAAATGGTAGACGAGCAACCGCAACGCCCCACCCCGCCGGAAGGCGACGAGGCGCCTCAGGGCGAAGCCGTGAACGAGCGCCTGCGGCGCGGCTGGTTCTGGGCGTGGGAGTACTGGCGGGAGTTGTTCAATTTCCGCTTCGACAAATACATGATCATTCAGGTGATCCCCGGCGTATACGGGGTGGCCCTGGCGGCCATCGTGCTGGGACTGCTGTATCTGTGCGTGGAAGCGTTCATGGCGTCCACCTGGCGGGGGCTGTTTTTCCTGTTTATCGGCGGGCCCTTGCTGTTTCTGTTCTGCGCCACGCTGCTGCGGGCGCTGCTGGAGTTCTACATGGTGGTGTTCAAGATTTCCGCCCATGTGGACCAGCTGGCCGGGCTGCGCGACACCGTGGACCGGCTCTCCGGCATCGGCGATTCGGTGGACGAGATGGTGTCGGTGACCCGGCGCATTCCGTTCTGGCGGGTGCTCTCCAGCCGCCGCCGCCCACCCCCACCTCCCCCGCCGCCCCGCGACGGTGATGGGGATCGCGACTGAAGTCGCTCCTACAGGGGACTTTGTAGGAGCGGCTTCAGCCGCGATCCGCCTTAGCCGCGATCCGCGTCCAAGGCGGTAAGCAGTAACCGCTGATACAGCCGCTCCCGCAGCCCGTCCGGTTCCGCCAGCCCCATGCGCGCCAGCGCCTCGGCGTGCTGCTCCGGGTCGTGGTCGTGCAGCAGCGCCTCGCGGGCCAGCTTGAAATAGTCCTTCTGGCCCACGGTTTCCTTCAGCCAGGTGAGCGCTTTCAGCAGCCGCTGCTCGGTGGCGTCGAAGTCCGTGCCCAGGGGGAAGGTGGCGAAGGCCTGGTCGTCGCCCTGCTCCGCCACCCGGCGCAGGAAGTCCGGGTTGTTGTGCCGGAAACGTTCCGGGATCTGATAGTCGTGGCGCAGCTTGCCGGCGTTCTGAGCCTGCTCCATCAGCTCCACCTGGAAGCGGCTGTCGGCCACGTTGAGCATGGCCATCACCACTTCCTCGTCGGTTTTGCCGCGCAGGTCGGCGACGCCGTACTCGGTGACCACCATATCGCGCAGGTGGCGCGGGATGGTGTTGTGGGCGTAGGAGAACAGCACATTGGACGCCGCCTCGCCGCCGCGCTGGCGCCAGGCACGGGTCATCAGAATGGAACGCGCGCCGGGCAGTTCGTGGGCCTGGCTGACGAAGTTGTACTGGCCGCCCACGCCACTGAGCACGCGGCCGTCGTCGAGCTGGTCGGAGACCGCCGCGCCCAGCAGGGTGACGGTGAAAGCGGTATTGATAAAACGGGCGTCGCGCCGCTGGGCGATGCGCAGTTCCTCGCCACCGTACAGGTCGTTGATCTGGTTGACCCGGGTCATGTTGATCCTGGCGCGGGTCTCCTCGTCCAGCTCGCGCAGCCGCTGGTAGAAGGATTGCGGCCCCAGAAAGAACCCGCCGTGCATGATGATGCCGCCCTGCAGGCTGTCGCCCAGCCAGGTTTCCAGGGCCTCGCGGGTGTCCGGATGGTCCAGGTCGTTGGGCACGCTGTCGTCGTTGGGCAGGCGCAGGCGGTTGCCCTCCACGGTCAGGCCGTGGCGCAGCACGCCGAAGTCGGTGAGCCGCTTGAGCTGCTCCGGGCGCAGCGGCGAGGAAATGTGCCGGCGCCGGCGCAGCCCGTCGATCAGGTCGAGACCCGGCACGCATTCGGCGTGCTCCAGGCATTCCCGCTGCAGGCCGATCCAGTCGTACACCGGCCGGCGGATGATGCCGTCGTCGATCAGCCGCAGCAGACCGTGGGTCATCATCTCGCTGCAGCCGTACAGGCCCAGTTCGAAGCGGCCGTCGCCGCCCTCCCGGTGGATCAGGTCGCGGTGTTCCTCGGGCAATTCCAGAGCGTCCAGCAGCGTGCGGTAGTCGTCGTTGCGCTGCTCCCGCCGGCGGGTGTGGTGCACCAGGGCGTCGCCCAGGGCGCCAATGCCGATCTGCAGGGTGCCGCCGTCACGTACCAGGGTACTGGCGTGCAGGCCGACGAAATGGTCCTGCAGCACCACCGGCATGTTGGGGGTGCTGAACAGGCGGGTCTGCGCCCGGGGATCGTCGATCACGATGTCCATCTCGTCGAACCACTCGCCCAGTTCCGCGTCGTTGCCCATGAACGGCAGATCGTGGTGCACCTGCCCCACCGCCACGATGGTTTCGCCGGCCTCGCGGCGGGCCTTGAGCATGGGCAGCAGTTCCAGGGTCACTTCCGGGTTGCAGGAAAAGCTGTAGCGGCGCCCGTCGCCCTCGCCGCGCACCGCCAGCAACTGGGCCACCACATTGACGCCGCGGGCGTTGATGTCGCGGGCGGCGTGGGTGTAGTTGACGCTGATGTAGTGGCGCTGGGCGGTTTCGCTGCCGAGCAGACTGCCCGGCTGGAAGAAGAATTCGTAGACGCGGATGTTGTCCGGCAGGGCGTCCTTGCGCACCGCCTTGAGGTAGTCCAGTTCCTCGTAATCACCGAATACCCGGTCCGCGAACGGCGCCAGAAAGCGCCGCTCCAGGTCGCTGCCGGCGGCGGGCCGGCCCAGGGACAGGGCGGTGTAGATGTCCAGGGACAGGGACGGGTCGGCCTCCACGCGCCGGTACAGGGCATTGACCAGCCGGTTGGGCTTGCCCAGCCCCAGCGGCAGGCCCAGGCGAATCTCGCCGCCGGTCAGTTCGATAATGCGATCGGCGGCCTGGTAGGCGTCATCCATTCGCTCGGGCACGTGGCGCTCCTTCTTATTGGTGAGTCATTGCGTGAGTGACTGGCCTGCCGGCAGCATACCCGACCTGGCCGGGCCACCGGGTATAGCTTTGAAAAATATGCGGGGCCGTGCCTAACCGTCGGCGTCGCCAGCCCCTTCTGCTTCAACAAGGGGAATGCGGGTCTGCGGCGCGCGCACGGTCCGCGAGCGCTCGCCGCCCGGGCCCACCACCAGGGTCTCCAGCGGCACGCCGTTGACGAACTCCAGCAGCGGGATGTCCACGCCCAGCAGCGCTTCCGGATGCTCGCAGCGCCAGGCATAGCGGCCCTGGAAAGTGACCGGCGGGGTCGGGTTCGCGGTGGTCAGCCCGGTGTCCGCCTGTTCGCGGGTGACGCTGCACAGGGCCTCGGGCATGGGCTCCAGCACGTTGCGGGCCTCGCCGAGCCGCTGCAGGGCCTCGGTGACCGCCATTCTCTCGTCGTCGTTGGCGGGTGCCCGTTCGAAGCCCACCACCTGGCTGGCCGGCAGGGTCAGCCGCGCCACCAGCGCCTGGCCGTGCAGGGCCAGTTCCAGACTGCCGGCCTCCCGGCGGTCGCCGTCGCCGGCGGCCAGGGCGCCGGCGCCAAGCACCGTGCCCAGTACGGCGGCGGTCAGGGCCGTCCCTATTCGTGTGAGCCGTGTGAGTCGCTTGAGTCGCAAGTCGGTGCCTCCTTGAGCGCCAGACGCCGGCGCCAGTCCGCCAGCCAGCGGGCCGGCCGGTCCGGGTCGTCGCCGGCGGCGATCACCACCAGACGGCTGTCGTCGTCGCCGTCCGGCCAGGCGGGCAGCGGCGCCATCTCCACGGGCTGGCCGGTGACCGCCTGAATCAGCAGCGGGCCGTCCAGTTTTTCGATGGCCACCAGCCCCTTGAGGCGCACCAGCTCGTCGCCGGCGCTGTCACGCAGCGCGGCCAGGGCCTCCTGCAGCCGATCATAGGGGATTCGCCCGCGCCAGCGAAGACCGGCGGGATGCAGGCGGTGGCCGGGACCGGACAGGGCAGCGGCCGGGGCCAGGGCGGCGCCCGGCGCCAGCGGCCCGGTGGGCGCCAGCGCGCCGGTGATCCGGCACCGCCTGGGGAAGTCCCGGTCCAGCAGGCCGGCGTCGGCGGACGCGGCCTCTCCCACCTCGGCGCGGGGATTGAGCCGGCGCAGCTGTTCGATCAGAGCGCTTTGGTCGCCGCCGGCCCGGTCGGTCTTGGTCAGCAGCAGCACGTCGGCGGCGGTGACCTGCTCCAGGGCCTCCGGGTGCCGGGCCAGGGCCGCCTGGCCGGCGACGCGGTCCACCGTGGTCAGCACCGAACGCAACCGGAAGCGCTTGCGCAGCCAGGCATCCTGCTCGAGCACCGCGGTGACCCCGAACGGGTCGGCGGCGCCGGTGGTTTCCAGCAGCACCAGGGAAAACGGCGGCAGGTCGCCGCCGGCCCGGGCCATATAGAGGTTGCGCAGGGTGGTGCGCAGGGTGCCCTGCACCGCGCAGCAGACGCAGCCGCCGGCCAGCAGGCTGATCGGCGCGCCCACCCGGCGCGCCAGGTCCTGATCGATGCCGATGTCGCCCAGTTCGTTGATCACCACCGCCAGGTCGCCGCGCTGGCCCAGCCAGCGGTTGAGCAGCGTGGTTTTACCGCTGCCCAGGAACCCGGTCAACACCACCAGGGGAACGGGCGGGGGGCTCATTGCCCGCGGATCGCCCAGGGCAGTGCCTGGCCGGCCCAGAACGGCACCATCGCCTCGCCGGCGGCGGTGACCGTGTCCGGCACCGCCCAGTCGCGGCGTTCCAGGGTCACGGTGTCGGTGTTGCGCGGCAGGCGGTAGAAGTCGGCGCCGAAGTGGCTGGCGAAGCCCTCCAGTTTGTCCAGGGCGCCGAAGCGGTCCAGGAAACTGGCGTACAACGGCAGGGCCGCGCGCGCCGAGTAACAGCCGGCGCAGCCGCAGGCGGCTTCCTTCTTGTTGCGCGCGTGGGGGGCCGAATCGGTGCCCAGGAAGAAGCGCGGGTGGCCGTCCAGCACCGCCCGCTGGATGGTTTCCTGGTGGGTGCGGCGTTTCAGCACCGGCAGACAGTAATTGTGCGGGCGCACGCCGCCCACCAGCAGGTCGTTGCGGTTCATCAGCAAATGCTGCGGCGTGACGGTGGCGGCGGTGAGCTCGCCGGAGTCGCGCACGAAGTCCACCGCCTCGCCGGTGGTGACGTGCTCAAAGACGATGCGCAGGGCCGGGTAACGCTCGCGGATGTCCTTCAGGTAGCGGTCGATGAACACCCGCTCCCGGTCGAAGATGTCGACCTCCGCTTCGGTGACCTCGCCGTGCACCAGCAGCGGCACGTCGTGCTTCTCCATGGCCTCGTAGAGGTGGCCGATGCGGCCCGGGTCGGTGACGCCGCTGTCGGAGTTGGTGGTGGCGCCGGCCGGGTACAGCTTGAAGGCGTGCACGAAGTCACTGGCGGCGGCGCGGGCCACCTCCTCCACCGGCGTCCCGTCGGTCAGGTACAGCACCATCAGCGGCTCGAAGCCGCTGCCGGCGGGCGCCCGCTCGAGAATACGGTCGCGGTAGGCGGCGGCCTGGGCCACGGTGGTCACCGGCGGCGTCAGGTTGGGCATGACGATGGCCCGGCGGAACACCCGGGCGGTGGCCGGCACCGTTTCGGCGAGCATCTCGCCGTCACGGAAGTGCAGGTGCCAGTCGTCCGGCCGGGTGAGGGTCAGGGTGTCGGCCATGATCAGCGTTCCACCGCCAGGGCCACGCCCTGACCGCCGCCGATGCACAGGGTGGCCAGGCCCTTCTTCACGTCCCGGCGCTGCATTTCGTGGAGCAGGGTCACCAGCACCCGGCAGCCGGAGGCGCCGATGGGGTGGCCCAGGGCGATGGCGCCGCCGTTCACGTTGACCTTGTCGAAGTCCCACTCCAGTTCCTTGCCCACGGCCAGGGACTGGGCGGCGAAGGCTTCGTTGGCTTCGATCAGGTCCAGTTGATCCAGGCTCCAGCCGGCCCGCTGCAGACAGCGGCGGGTGGCGGACACCGGGCCGATGCCCATGATCGCCGGGTCCACGCCGGCGCTGGCCTGGCCGGCCAGGCGCGCCAGGATCGGCAGGCCCAGCTCGCGGGCGCGGGCTTCGCTCATCAGCATCACCGCGGCGGCGCCGTCGTTGAGCGCGGAGGCGTTGCCGGCGGTCACGGTGCCGTCCTTCTTGAAGGCCGGGCGCAGGCCGCCCAGGGAGTCGGCGGTGGTGTCGGCGCGGGGCTGCTCGTCGGTGTCCACCACCTTGGGCTCGCCCTTGCGCTGGGGCACTTCCACCGGGGTGATCTCATTCTTGAAGCGGCCGGACTCGATGGCCGCGGCGGCCTTGCGGTGGGAGGCGGCGGCGAACTGGTCCTGCTGCTCGCGGGTGAGGCCGTATTTTTCCGCCAGGTTCTCGGCGGTGATGCCCATGTGGTAGTCGTTGAAGGCGTCCCACAGGCCGTCCTGGATCATGGAGTCCACCAGGCTGGCGTGGCCCATGCGCAGGCCGGTGCGTGCCTTGGGCAGCACGTAGGGGGCCAGGCTCATGCTCTCCTGGCCACCGGCGATCACCACGTCGGCTTCGCCACAGCGGATCGCCTGGCTGCCCAGGTGCACCGCCTTGAGGCCGGAGCCGCACACTTTATTGATGGTCAGGGCCGGCACTTCCTGGGGCAGGCCGGCCTGGATGCCGGTCTGGCGGGCCGGGTTCTGGCCGGCGCCGGCGGTGAGCACCTGACCGAGGATCAGCTCGCTGACGGTGGCCGGGTCCACGCCGGTATCGGCGAGCAGCCGGCGGACCACGATCTCGCCCAGTTTGGTGGCGGGCAGGTCCGCCAGGCCGCCCTGAAAGCGGCCGATGGCGGTACGGGTGGCGGCGACAATGACCACGTCTTGCATGGGGTTCTCCCTCGATCAACGACAACAGGATTCAGCGAAAGGCGGCCATTTTAGGACCTGTTCACCCTATTTGCATCACACCCGCCGTCGTCGGTCCCGGGTACCGCTCTCAGACGTCGCCGTCGTCGCCCCGCTGTCGCTGTTGCTCGGTGACCTCGTTCAGCTCGAACCACATGGCGTTGAGAATGGCGAAGGTGCAAGCCAGACCGACACCGAGAATCCAGGCGAAATACCACATTGTCGGCTCTCCTCAGTACATGTCCTTGTTGACGTCGCTTTCGCGGACCTTGCCCCACAGCACCTTGTACACCCAGGCGGTGTAGAGCAGCACGATGGGCAGCAGAATCACGGTGGCGATCAGCATGATGCCCAGGGTGTAGTGGCTGGAGGACGCGTCCCAGACCATCAGGCTGTGCCCCGGCTCGGAGCTGCTGGGCAGGATCACCGGGAACATGGACACGCCCACCGTGGTGATGATGGCCGCCACCGACAGCTTGGAGCCCAGGAAGCTGAGCGCGCCGATGCGCGCGTACAGCCCCAGCATGGCCAGGGCGGCGCCGGCGAAGCCCACCAGGGGCACCAGCCAGAGCAGCGGCTGGGCGCCGTAGTTGGCCAACCAGGCACCGGCTTCGGTGGTCATTTCCTTGCGCAGCGGGTTGCTGGGACCCACCGGGTCCAGGCCGCCCACCACCTGGTAGCCGTCCATGGCGCTGACCCAGAAACCGCCAATGGCGAACAGCACGATGACCACGGCGGCGGCGATCATGCCGTACCGGCGGGCGCGCTCGGCGGGCTCGCCGTCGGCCTTGATCTGCAGCCAGGTGGCGCCGTGCAGCACCAGCATGGCCAGCGACACCAGCCCGCAGAGCAGCGCGAACGGGTTCAGCAGGCCGAAGAAGGAACCGGTATAGAACGGCCGCAGGTCGCTGTCGAAGTGGAACGGCACGCCCTGCAGCACATTGCCCACGGCGACGCCGAAGATCAGGGCCGGCACCACGCCGCTGAAGCACAGGGCCGCGTCCCAGCGACCGCGCCAGGCCGGCTCGTCACGCTTGGAGCGGAACTTGAAGGCCACCGGACGGATGATCAGCGCCACCAGAATCAGGAACATGGCCAGGTAGAAGCCGGAGAAACTCACCGCGTACAGCGCCGGCCAGGCGGCGAAGATGGCGCCGCCACCGAGAATGAACCACACCTGGTTGCCTTCCCACACCGGCCCCACGGTGTTGATCACCTGGCGGCGCTGGCCGTCGTTGCGGGCCACCGCCGGCAGCAGCGCGGCGACGCCCATATCAAACCCGTCGGTCACCGCGAAGGCCACCAGCAACACGCCGAGCAGGGCCCACCAGATCAACCGCAATACGTCATAGTCGAACAGCATGGCGTCGTCTCCTTATTCCTGCGGCCGGGCGAAGGCCGGCGAAAAGCGCTCGTCGAGCCGGGCGGGATCGTCCGCGCTCTCCTCTTCCTCGGGCCCCTTGCGGATGTACTTGAGCATCAGCTTGACCTCGATGATCGCCAGGGTGGTGTAGATCACCAGGAACCCGGCCAGGGTGATCAGGATGTCGGTGACGCCGATGGAACTGACCCCCAGGAAGGTGGGCAGCACCCCTTCGATGACCCAGGGCTGACGGCCGTACTCCGCCACCAGCCAGCCCAGCTCCGCGGCCACCCAGGGCAGCGGCAGGGTCAGGAACGCCACGCGCAGGAACCAGCGCGGCACCTGCCGGCGCAGGGACACCAGATAGAAGGCCAGACCGAACAGGGCGATCATGTAGAAGCCGATCACCACCATGAAACGGAACGACCAGAACAGGGCGAACACATTGGGCATCGCGTCGCGGGTCGCCTGGGCGATCTGCTGGTCGGTGGCCTCGCGGGGGTCCGCCACGTATTTCTTGAGCATCAGCGCGTAGCCCAGGTACTCCTGGTTTTCCAGGAAGGTCTGGCGGGCCTCGGCGTTGGCCTCGTCCACCTTGAGCGTTTCCAGGGCGTCGTAGGCCAGGAGGCCGTCGCGGATGTGCAGCTCCGAAAGCGCCATCAGCTCGAGAATGCCGGGGATTTCCTGGTCGATGCTGCGGGTGGCGATCAGCCCCATGACCCAGGGGATCTTCAGCTCGTAGTGGGTCTCCTGGGCCTCGCGGTCGGGGATGCCGAACAGGGCGAACGGCGCCGGCGCCTCCTCGGTGTGCCACATGCCCTCGATCATCGCCAGCTTCATTTTCTGGTTGTCGGTGATGGTGTAACCGGACTCGTCACCCAGCACCACCACCGACAGGGCCGCCGCCAGGCCGAAGGACGCGGCCACCGTGAAGGAGCGTTTGGCCAGGGCCTTGTGGCGCCCGCGCAGCAGGTACCAGGCACTGATCGACAGCACGAACACGGCGCCGGTGACGTAACCGGCGGCCACCGTGTGCACGAACTTGGCCTGGGCCACCGGGTTGAAGATCACCGCCGCGAAATCCACCACTTCCATGCGCATGGTGTCCGGGTTGAACACCGAACCCACCGGGTTCTGCATCCAGCCGTTGGCCACCAGAATCCACAGCGCCGACAGGTTGGAGCCCAGCGCCACCAGCCAGGTCACCGCCAGGTGCTGCACCTTGCCGAGTTTGTCCCAACCGAAGAAGAACAGCCCCACCAGGGTGGCTTCCAGGAAGAACGCCATCAGGCCCTCGATGGCCAGGGGCGCGCCGAAGATGTCGCCCACGTAGTGGCTGTAGAACGCCCAGTTGGTGCCGAACTGGAATTCCATGACGATGCCGGTGGCCACGCCCATGGCAAAGTTGATGCCGAACAGCAGCCCCCAGAACTTGGTCATGTCCCGCCAGATGGTGCGCCCGGTCATCACGTAGACGCTCTCCATGATGGCGATCATGAAGGACAGACCCAGTGTCAAAGGAACGAAGAGGAAGTGGTACATGGCCGTCATCGCGAACTGAAGCCGCGACAATTCGACCAGTGTGGCGTCGATCATTGGTGTTCTCCCCTGACTACAAACCGGCGACCGGCCAGACGACCGCCCGCCTATTCGCGAAAGGACCTCCGTGGCCTTCCAGTTCGAGGTGGTGCGCGCGTGATGGTATACGCGCCGAAATGCCGATGCCTTGAGCGAGATCAGGGTCACACGGGTGAAAGCCCGCCGGATCACGTCTACCATTGACCGCCTCCGATCCGTGCCTCTGGCACCATGGTCAGAATAGCACCGCAACCGGGCCTCTTCACGTCACCTTGACCACGGTGGAAACGACAAACGTCATGTCCATTGATCCACATCAAATCGATCCGGCCACCTGGCTCGCGGACCAGCGCCGCCACGCGCCGCGCATGCTCCGGCGGCTGCTGCTGACCGCGCTGGCGGACGCGCCCCTGGCGATCGTGCAGGCCGCCCTGCTGGCCTGGCTGGCCGCCAACCTGCTGGCCGGCCGGGGCGGCCTGTGGACGCCCGCGACCCTGTTGCTGCTGGCGCTGGCGCTGCGCGCCGTGGCCGGTGCCGCCCGGGCCCGCTACAGCGCCGGTGTGGCCGCCGACATCACCCGGACGGTGCGCGAACGGGTGGCCGACGCCCTGCTGCGCGGCGCCGGCGCCGCCCTGCCCCCCGGCGAGGCCAGCACCGCCCTGCTGGAGCAGGCCCAGGCGGTGGGTCGCTACCACGCCGGCTTCGCCGTGCAGCGGCGGGTGGCGAGCCTGGCCACGGTGCTGTTCCTGGTGGCCGCCTTCAGCGTGGACTGGATCGTGGGCCTGATCTTCCTGTGCACCGCCCCGCTGATCCCGGTGTTCATGATGCTGGTGGGCACCGGCGCCCAGCGCGCCGCCGACCGGCAGCTGGACAGCCTGCGTTTTCTCGGCGGCTACTTTCTTGATCGGCTGCGCGGCGTGCTCACGCTGCGCGCCTTCGCCCGCGAGGAGGCCGAGCGGCGCGCGGTGGACACCGTCAACGGCGAATACCGCCGGCACACCATGAAGGTGCTGCGCATCGCCTTTCTCACCTCGGCGGTGCTGGAACTGTTCGCCGCCCTGTCGGTGGCGCTGGTGGCTCTGTATGTGGGCCTGCATCTGCTCAAGCTGGTCGCCTTCGGCCCGGGCCCGGCGCTGACCTTCGGTACCGGCCTGTGGCTGCTGTTGCTGGCGCCGGAGTTCTATCAGCCCCTGCGACAGCTGGCCGCCGGCTACCACGACCGCGCCGCCGCCCGCGCCGCCGCCGAGGTGCTGGCGCCGCTGCTGGCGGCCGGCGGCCAGACCGGCGACGGGCCGGTGGCAACGGCGGCAACGGCGGCGATGGCCACCGATGCCGGCCCGCCACCGGCGCTGACCCTGGACGCACTGAGCTTCCGCTTTGCCGATGACCAGCCGGCGCTGTTCGAGCAACTGTCCGCCACCCTGCCCGCCGGCGGCTGCCTGCTGCTGCGCGGCGACAGCGGCACCGGCAAAAGCACCCTGCTGCGGCTGATCGCCGGCCTGCTGGCGCCGCAACAGGGCGCCGTGCTCCATGACGGCCGCCCGGCGCCGCTGCTCACCGAGCACACGGGGCGGCTGGCCTGGGCCGGCCAGCACCCCTGGTTCGTGCACGGCACGGTGGCGGAGAACCTGCGGCTGGTGGCGCCGGAGGCGGACGACGCCGACCTGGAGGCGGTATTGGCGGAATGCGGCCTCACCGCCCTGCCCGCCGGTCTGGCCACGCCGCTGGACGAGAATGGCGGCGGCCTGTCCGGCGGCCAGGGCCGGCGGCTGGCCCTGGCGCGGGCCCTGCTCAGCCCGGCGCCGCTGCTGCTGCTGGACGAACCCACGGCGGAACTGGATCCGGCCTCGGAGGCCCGGCTGGTGGACGCCCTGGCGGCGCGCAAGGGTACCCGCACCCTGGTGATCGCCACCCATTCCCCGGCCCTGGCACCGCTGGCGGACCACAGCCTGTGGCTGAGCGCCGCGCCGGCCCCGGGGGAAAAGGAAGAGACGACGCCGCGCCACTGGGAGGCGCCCGCCCATGACTGATTGCCAAGCGACCACCGGCGCCTGGCTGCGCCGGCAATTCCGGGGCCAGGGCCGGCGGCTGACCCGGGCGGTGCTGCTGGCCACGGTCACCGCGCTGGCGGCCATGGCCCTGCTCGGCCTGTCCGGCTGGTTCATCAGCGCCGCCGCCCTGGCCGGCCTGGCCGCCGGCGGGCCGGCGGTGGCCTTCAACCTGCTGGCGCCCAGCGCCGGCATCCGCGCCCTGGCGGTGGGCCGCACCGTGTCCCGCTATTTCGAGCGGCTGGTCAGCCATGACGCCACCTTCCACGTGATGCAGCGCCTGCGCACCCGGCTGTTCGCGGCGATCCTGCCGCGCGTGCCGGGGCCGCTGTCGTCGCTGAGCGGCGGCCATCTGCTGGAACGCCTGCTGGGCGACGTGGAACGGCTGGAGAACGCCTGGCTGGGCCAGGCCCAGCCCACCCTGGTGGCGGCGGTCACCGCCCTGGCCCTGCTGCTGGCCGCGCTGGCGGTGGCCGGCGCCGGGGCGGCGGCGCTGCTGCTGGCCGGCTTCCTGGTGATGGCCGTCTTGCTGCGCGGTCTGGCCAACGCCTCCGCCGAACCGCTGGCGCAGCGGGCGGCCTGGCGGGAGCGGCTGCGCGGCGATCTGGTGCAGGCGCTCAACGGCCTGCCGGACGTGCTCGCCTATGGTCTGCGGCCGACCCTGCTGGCCGGCTGGCGCCCGCGACTGGCGGCGCTGGCCGGGCTGGAGCACCGGCTGGCCTGGCGACAGGCGCTCACCCAGAGCCTGATCCAGAGCCTGATGCAGGCCCTGTCGGTGGGCGTGCTGCTGCTGTTGATCGGCGCGGTGGGCGACGGCACGGTGAGCGCGCCGCTGGCCCTGGGCCTGATGCTGATGGTGCTGGCCGCCGCCGAGGTCACCCTGCCCCTGGCCGCCGCCTGGCAGGGCTGGCCGGACACCCGCACGGCGGTGACCCGGCTGGACGCGCTGATGAGTACGCCGCTGCCCCGCGCCGCCGCCGATGGCCACGCCGAACCGGTGGCCGACGGCCGCCTGACGGTGCGCGATCTGAGCTTCGCCTGGCCCGGGCAGGCGCCGCTGTTTGCCCGGCTGAGCTTTCACGTGGAGGCCGGTTCGCCCCTGGCGGTGGTGGGCCCCAGCGGCGCCGGCAAGTCCACCCTGTTGCATTGCCTGATGGGGCTGCAAAGGGCCGACACCGGCGAGATCCGCTTCGGCGGCGTGGCCCAGGGGCAGGCGGACGCGGACGCCTGGCGGCGGAGCTTTGCCCTGATGCTGCAACAGCAGCAGCTGTTCACCGGCAGCCTGCGCGACAATCTGCGCCTGGCCCGCCCGGACGCGGACGACGACCGGCTCTGGCTGGCCCTGGAACAGGCGCGGCTGGCCGACACGGTGCGCCGGCGCGGCGGCCTGGACCTGTGGATCGGGCCCGCCGGCCTGCATCTGTCCGGCGGCCAGGGCCGGCGCCTGGCCCTGGCCCGGGTGCTGCTGCGCGACAGCCCGGTGGTGCTGCTCGACGAGCCGTTCACCGGCCTGGAGCCGGCCACCGCCGACGCCCTGTTCGAGACCCTGCAACGTGAACTGGCGGAGCGGGTGCTGGTCATGGTCACCCACGACCCGCGCCAGGCGGAGCGCCTGCCGGAGACGTTGACGCTGACGCCCGCGCCCTGACATCTCTGTTGGAGCGGCTTTCGTCCCGATCAAGGCCTGGCGGGGGCCGCCCTGCCGGGCTATCGCGGCTAAAGCCGCTCCTACGGGGGTTGGGGTTATCGCGGTTGAAGCGCGGTGCCGCCCAGCGGCTCCCACCGGGGTGGGGCTAGCCGAGCCAGGAGGCCGGGTGGTGGCGCACCGCCACCCCTACCATGTAGGCGAATACCGCCATCGCCAGCAGCGCGAAGGCCGCGCGGGTGGTGGCGGAACGGCCGCGTTTGATGGCCACCGTGCCCAGGCCGATATAGACAAGCAGCGCCACCAGCTTGGCCGCCAGCCAGGGGGTCTGCTGGGGCCAGACGCGCAGCATCACCATCAGCGTCACGCCACAGGCCAGCAGCCCGGTGTCGATCACATGGGGCAGCACCCGCACCCAGGGCCGGCGCAAAACCGGCGCATCGCGCACCGACCACCAGGCGCGGATCGTGAACAAGGTGATGCTGGCGGCCGCCAGAGTCACGTGCAGGTGTTTGATCAGGGTGTACACGGCGGTGTTTCCTTAGTAAGCTCGGCCCATTATCAGGAGAATTCAATGCACGGTATCACGTCACAGCGCCTGCTTCCCGGCACCCGGCCTTCGGCCCGGGGCGCGTTGGCGTGCGCCGTTGTCTTCTTCTTCGGGTATTGGTTTAGCCGCTCGCGCGCCTGACCGTACCCGGCAGGCGCGCCCGACCCGGGCCGCCGCCGAAGAAGTCCGAAAAACCCCCGGTTGGCTGCCCACCGGGGGTTTTTTTATGGAAAAAGGAACAAGGATATGAACGCCAGTCTTGCCGCCGTCCGCGACGCCTCGGACCTGCCGTCGTCGCCCCGCCGCGCCCAGCCGCTGCCCTCCCCGGCCGCGCTGCGCGAGGCGCTGCCGCTGTCCGGAGCCACCGCCGCGCGTATCCAACAACAGCGCGACCAGGTGCGCGCCATCCTGCGCGGCGACGACCCGCGCCTGCTGGTGGTCGCCGGGCCCTGCTCGCTGCACGACGCGGACGCGGCCCTGGAGTACGGCCGCCGGCTGCGTGACCTGGCCGTGGCCACCGAGGACCGGCTGCTGCTGGTGATGCGCGCCTACGTGGAGAAACCGCGTACCACGGTGGGCTGGAAGGGGCTGCTCTATGACCCGCATCTGGACGGCCGCGGCGACCTGGCCGAAGGCCTGCGCCGCTCACGCCGGCTGCTGCTGGACCTGGCGGAGCTGGGTCTGCCCCTGGCCAGCGAACTGCTCAGCCCGCTGGCGGCGGACTACCTGGCGGACACCCTGAGCTGGGCGGCGATCGGCGCGCGCACCACGGAATCCCAGATTCACCGGGAAATGGTCAGCGGCCTGGATCTGCCGGTGGGCTTCAAGAACGGCACCGACGGCGAACTGGGCGCGGCCCGGGACGCCATGGGCGCCGCCGCCCACCCCCACGCCCATCTGGGCATCGACGATCACGGCCACCCGGCGCTGATCCAGACCGCCGGCAATCCGGACACCCATCTGGTACTGCGCGGCGGCCGGCGCGGCCCCAACTACGACGCGGACAGCGTGGCCGCCGCCCGCCGGGCGCTGGAAGCCGCCGGGCTCAATCCGCGCCTGATGGTGGACTGCAGCCACGCCAACAGCGGCAAGGATCCGGCCCGGCAGCCCCGGGTGCTGGAGGACATTCTCGCCCAACGGCGGGGCGGCGACCGCACCGTGGCCGGGGTGATGCTGGAGAGCCACCTGCGCGGTGGCAACCAGCCGCTGACCGGGGAACTGGCCTACGGCGTCTCGATCACCGACGCCTGCCTGGGCTGGGACGACACCGAGGCCTGTCTGCGCGCGCTGGCCGCCGACGGCGCCTGAGGCAGCACGAACACCGCCATCTCCCGGCGCAGGGTGTCCGCCTGGCCCTCCAGGCGGGCGGCGGCGCCGGCGGCGTCGGCCACCAGCCCCACATTGGCCTGGGTGACCCGATCCATCTCCAGCACCGCCTGACTGGCCTGACCGATGCCCTGGGTCTGCTCGCCGGACGCCACCCGGATCGCCGCCATGATGCCGGTGACCTGATCCACCGCCTCGAGCATTTCGCTCATGGTGGCCCCCGCCTGGTCGACCCGCTCCCCGCCGCGCTCAATGTGGCGCACCGTATCCCCCACCAGCTCGGTGATTTCCTTGGCCAGGGCGGCGGTGTTCTGCGACAGCGCGCGCACCTCGCCGGCGACCACCGCGAAGCCCCGGCCGTGCTGGCCGGCGCGGGCGGCTTCCACCGCCGCGTTGATGGCCAGCAGGTCGGTCTGGAAGGCAATGCCTTCGATGCGGTCGGTGATGCCCCGGATGCGCTCCGCGCCCTGGCGGATCTCGTCCATGGTGGTGACCACCTCGCGCACCGCCTCGCCGCCCCGGTGGGCCACCCGGCTGGCGCCCTGGGACAGTTCGTCGGCGCGGCGCGCGTGCTCGTCGTTGTTGGCCACGGTGGCGGTGAGTTCTTCCATGCTGGCCGAGGTCTGCTCCAGGGCGGCGGCCAGCTGCTCGAAGCGGGCCGACAGGCCACCGTTACCGGCGGCGATGTGGCGGGCGCCGTCCAGGATGGTGTCACTGCTGGCGCGCACCTGGCCGACGATGGCCGCCAGGTTGTCGCGCATCCGTCCCAGGCCGTTGTAGAGCTGGCCGATTTCGTTGCCGCCCCGGCGCTCCACCGGCTCGGACAGGTCGCCGGCGGCCAAACGCTCGCAGTGCGCCGCCACCCGCCGCAGGGGCTGGATCACATTGACGGTGATGCCCCACAGCACCACCGCCACCAGCACCAGGGAGGCCAACAGCACGCCGGCCAGCACCGCATCCAGCCGGTCCGCCATGGTTTCGAAGTCGGCCACCCGCCCGTCCAGGGCCGTGCGCGACGCGGACAGCACCTGGTCGGCGGCCTGCTCGGCCTGGCCGGGGGACAGGGCCCGGGTTTCCCGCAGCAGGGTCTCGTAGGCGTCGCGCAGGGTGTCGGTGCGCTGTTGGTGCGCCCGGTCCAGGGCGCGGAAGGCGTCCCGGTTGTGATGATTGGCATAGCCACTGACCGCGCCGATCAGCAGCAACATGGCGGCAAAGGCGGCCAGCACCAGGCTCCAGCTGGTTTTTACGGTCAGATCGTCCAATCTTTTCAAGGCCTGCATGCGCGTCTCCCCCTTCGGTTTTCTGGCCACCGGCGCAGGCTAGCGCGACGGCGCGCAAAAAACCGGGGAATCAGCGGTTTTATTGTTGTAAATCAAGGAATTGAGAGAGGATCCGGGGGACGGGAAAGCGGCGCGCAGACCGGTAAGAACCATCGGCCGCGGCGCCGGAATCTTTAGCGTTTTTTTGGCGGAAAGAGATCGCGGCCGAAGCCGCTCCTACACGCTCATTGTAGGGGCGGCCTCAGCCACGATGGCTCAGCGGCACCCCCCGGCGTTGGTGTAGTCCCCGTCCACCACGGTGTTGATCCACTGGTCGAGCAGCGCGGCGGCCTCATCGTGGGCGATGCTGCGCGCGATGGGCGGCATCATCCGCTGAGGGTCGTGCTCGGCGGCCAGCCGGCAGGACACGATGGACTCGGCGCTGTTGCCGGGCACCACCACGTACTGGCGGCCGCAGGAACCGCCGCCGGTGGCGGTGGGCTTCTTGCAGATGCCGTAGCCGGCGTCCACCTCGCGGAAGTGGTCCAGGTAATAGCCGGTGTTGGAGGCGGCGCCCTTGTCGTTGTGGCAGTGCTGGCAGTTCACTTCCAGGTAGGCGCGCAGGCGCTGTTCCACGTCCGCCGGCGAGTTGGCGGTAAGGCCGCCGTCGCCGGGCAGGTTCCAGCGGGGCAGCCGCTCGATGTTGGTGGCCACGCCCTGGCCGTCCAGCGCCAGGTCCGGGGCGCCGGCCAGCAGCCCCTGGTCGATCCAGTACTGCAGTTGGTTGACGCGCGGGAAGCCGCCCTGACCGTCGCTGCCCATGAAGGCGCTTTCCGGCTGGTAGGCCCGGTTCAGGTTGCGCGGCTTGGGCCCAATGGGGGCGCTGCCGCCGGGGCGGTCGTCGTTGCCGTGGCAGGTGATGCACTGGTTGGCGTTGGGCACCGAATAGGCCTCGGTGTCGCCGCTCAGCAGCTGGCCGGTGTTGGCGTCCCGGTAGTGCCAGTGCACCGCCCGGCTGCCGCCGGCGGGGGTGAAGCGCGCCACCCTTTCGCCGTCCTGTTCCTCCCAGATATAGGGCAACCCGGCCCAGAACGCCTTGCCGCTCTGGCTGGTGCGCTTGATCAGCAGCCGGGTTTCCACCAGCTCCTCGGTGCCGTTGGCTTCGTCGGTGAAGGCGAAGGTTTTGGCGATCACCGTGCCCACCGGGAAGTCGATGGCGCCGTTGACGTTGTTGCCGTCCTGGCCGTCCCGGTACACCGCCGGCTCGCCGGGCGGAATAAAGGCGACCCGGTATTTGGTGGCGTAGTCGGAGAACAGCTTGGTATTGAGCACGAAGGGCACGCCGCCTTCGTGGGGCAGGCTGCGCGGATCTTGCGGATCGGCGAACAGGTTGTACTGATCCAGGCGCGGGCAATCCACTTCCAGGGCGGCGCGATTGATCTCGCCCTCCTCCACTTCCTGCTCGCACAGGTAGGCGATGTACTCCTCGCTGGTGGCCGGGTCGTAGTCGCCGCTGGGCTCGAACGGCGGGATCTCCACCCGGGGCAGCGGCGCCAGCACTTCCCCGAAGCGCGCCTGGCAGTCGTGGTCGGACAGATCGGTGTCGGACGGGAAGTTGAGCAGGCCCCCGATAATGTCCACCAGCCCGCCGGGGGTGAGAATGGACAGGTCCTGATCGAGCAGACCCATGACCAGTTCCAGGCCGTCGGTGCCGTGGAAGTTCAGATAAGGCGCGCTGTCGTCGGACAGTTCGTTATCGTGGAAGCAGGAGCCCCAGGTGGGCTGCTTGCGCTGGCCCTGGTCGTCGAATTTGTAGGCGTTGTAATGGCAGGCCGGGTTGGGGTGCTCATTGGTGTGGATCGGCTTGCCGTTCCCGTCCCGGGGCACCGGGTTGCCCTGGGCGTCCACGGGATAGGGGCAATCCGCGTCCAGGTCGTCGCGCAGGCCGTCCCAGATGATGTGCGCGCCCTTGCCCAGGTTGGCCAGGTTTTGCAGGCTGGACAGCAGCTCCGTGGGGTTGTTCAGGGTGGGCAGGTTCTTCAGGCCGATCAGGGTGGGCAGCACGCTCTCGATCTCGCCGGCCAGGGTCTTTTGCAGATCCGGCGGCGGCAGGTCGTAGCCGGAATTGCGCATTACGTTGTCGTGGATGTGCAGCCCCTCGGTGTAAGGGTCCAGCTTTTTGTCAGCGGTGTTGCCGGGGCCGTCGATCAGCTCGTAGCTGATGTAGAGCACGGCGGCGGTGCTGTGGTCCTCGAACACATTGTCGTAGACCTCGATGTTGTCGTAGCCCAGGGTGATGAAGCCGACGCCGCGGGGCACCACCGACACCAGGCCACTGTGGGCGAAGTTGTAGGTGTTGTTGTTGCGCGCCAGGTTGTTGACCATCACCGAGGTGTCGCCGTATTGGGTGATGTTTTCCAGGTCGTAGATCAGGAAGCCGCCGGTGTTGCACTCGGCCACGTTGTCGTCGTACTCGCCGCCCTGCACGTTCTCGATCTCGAAGCCCATGACGTTGTAGGCGGCGCGGCTGTCACGAATGATGGCGGTGCTGGTCTGCCCCACGTAGATGCCGGCGTCGGAGGCGCCGATGGACTCCGAGCCCTCCACCAGGATGTTTTCCGACTCCACCGGATAGATGCCGTAGCGGCCGCTGTCGGAGCTGGGCACGTAGTCCGGCGCCGGGTCGCCCTCGTTGAACGGCGGCGCGGTGCAGGCCACCTGCAGACGCTGACCGTAGTTGGCGGCGGTGATCGGCCCGCCGCCGCCGGACCAGATGGCGCGCACGTTGCGCAGGGTGCCCCATTTCACGCCCTTGAGTTTGAAGGCGTCGCCGGGGGAATCCAGGATGGTCAGGTCGCTGACCGTGATACCGCGTACGTTGAGGGCTTCCAGACCGGTGACGTTGACGCTGTCGCGGAACGACAGCACCGTCTTGTCCTTGCCGCAGCCCTTGATGGTCACGTCCTCGGTGGCCTGAATCAGCAGGCCCTCGTCCAGTTCAAAGAAGCCGCAGCCGAATTCCAGGGTGTCGCGGGGCTTGAGCTGGATCATCGCCTCCACCATCCGGCGCGTGGCGTCCGGGCCCGGCGTCACCTGGAAGGTGCGGCCCTCGCCGAACGGATCGGGGACTTCCTCTTCCGGCTGGTTGGGGCTGGGCGCGCCACCGCCCCCCGCGCCGTCACCGCCGCCGGAGCCGCCACCCCCGCCGCCGCATCCCGTCATTACCAGACCCGCCGCCAACAGCCAGGCGGCGAACGCTAACCGGCACCGTTCGCTGACCATGTTTCCACCCTCTTGTCGTGTTATTGGCGGCCGTCGGGGCGGCGCGCCTTTTTTTGTGACCTGCCGTCCATGGCGGTCACCCTTCGGGCCGTCGCTCGTGCGACGTCAAAAAACGCTCCCGGCGTTTTTTTGTGCAGCAATTTTCGTCAAGCTATTGGTACGTTTGTACAATGGGCGGGCGTGAAGAGGTGTATGGATATTGTGAAGGAATGGTGAATCGCGGCGGGCGCCGCGATTCGGCGGTGTCCGGATCAGCCTTGGCGGCGCAGCACGAAGAAATAGGTCTGGCTGTCACCCCGGGCATCCATGGCCCCCAGGACCGTGTCGTCGTCCACCTTGCGGAAATGGTCACAGATCGGCAGTTGGTCATAGATCATGGTGGCGGTGTCCTGCCCGCGATAGCGGACCGTCCTCAGGCGGGCCGCCGGCCTGTCGGTCTCCACCTCGGCCTGGTGTTCGCCGACCTTGCCGCGCAGCCCTTTGCGGGTAAGCCCGGTCACCTTGACCGGGTCGCCGGCGAACACCCCGGTGCCGTCACTGGTCAGGAACACCAGAGGGTCGACGGTCTCGGCGTCCTGGAAGCGCTTGCCGAACCAGCCGCTCGCTTCCAGCATGCCGTCGGTCACGTGGCCGGACGGGAAGCCCGCGCCCCGCCAGGTGCCGAGCATGTCCTCGGCGTTCATCGGCGGCAGCCCGTCGAAGATTTCAAACGCCTGCTGCTGCGTAACCTTGCCGGCGGCCAGTGCTTCTTGGAATGTCATGGTGCTGTCCTCGCTTAACGGTGTCGGTGAGAGGGTTTTCAATCGGGTAGCAATACCGGTTTCACCACCCGCCCGCTGGCCATGTCCTCGATGGCCTGGTTGATCTGGTCGAACGGGTAGGTGCGCACCAGGGTGTCGAAAGGAAAGCGTCCCTCTTGATAGAGCCCGATCAGCCGCGGAATAAAGATGCGCGGGTCGCTGTCGCCCTCGATCACGCCCTTGAGGGTTCGGCCCTGCAAGAGCGTCATCAGATTGATCCGGGCGCTGGCGCCCGTGGCGCCGACGCCCAGTAACGCACAGGTGCCGGTGGGCCGCAGAACGGCCACCGCCTGCTCCAGCAAGGTGGGCACGCCCACGCATTCCAGCGCATGGTGAACACCGCCGGGCCTGATGCGCCGGATTTCCTCCACCACGTCGACCTCGGCGCCGTTCAGCGTATGGGTGGCACCGAGGCGCCGGGCGGTTTCCAGTTTGTCGTCGATCCGATCGACCACGATGATCGGGTCCGCCCCGGCCGCCTTCGCCGCCATGGTCGCCGCCAGGCCCACCGCGCCGGCGCCGAAGATCGCGATTCCCTCGCCCGCCCGCGCCTGGAGCGTGTTGAGCACCGCCCCGGCGCCGGTTTGAAAGCCGCAGCCCAGCGGCCCCAGTATTTCGATGGGCAGGGAGGCGTCCACCTTCACCGCGTTGTTTCGGTGGGCGATGGCATGGGTGGCGAAGGAGGACTGGTAGAAAAAGACACCTTTCGCGCTCTCCCCGCCAATGCTCAGGGGGGAGGAGCCATCCAGGCGCCCGCCACTGGCGTTCGCCCGGGTAAACCGTTCGCAATAGGCGGGCTGCCCGGCTCCACAGGTGGCGCAGTGATGGCAGGCGAAATAGCTCAGCACCACGTGATCGCCGGGCGCCAGGTCGGTGACGTCCTCGCCCACTTTCTCGACGATGCCGGCGCCCTCATGGCCGAGAACGCCGCCGTTGAAATAACCGGACGCCTTCATGACCAGATCCGTATGGCAGATGCCGACACCGCGAATCCGCACCCGTACTTCCTCGGCGCGGGGCTCTTCAAGCCGACCGGCGGAGAGAGAAAAAGGCCCTTCCGGGGAGGTGGCGACCGCCGCCGTAATGTCGATCATGGCTTCAAGCTCCTTTGCGCCGAACGCATGTATGCAATCACATACAAAAGGCGAGTTCCACTGTTATTCACGCTGGTGGTAAGGTTGCGCCATGAAAAAGACCAGGGATCGGGCCGCCAGCACGCGGGCCCTGTTGGATGCCGGCATCAAGGCCTTTTCGGCCAAGGGGTATGACGCCGCCACCACGAAAGAGATCGCGCGGCTGGCCGGCCTCAATGAGCAGCTCATCACCCGTTATTTCGGCGGCAAGATGGGGCTGCTGGTGGCCGTGTACCGGGATCTGCTCGAACATCAGGAAGACGACCTGGCCTACGAGGCCTCGCCGCGCCAGGCCACCGTGCCCCTGGAAATCGCCCACTTCCTGGCCCACAAGAACCGCCATTTCAGAGCCACGGACAAGCTGATGACCATCATGCTGGTGCGTCTGCTTATCGACCAGGAAACGGCGGCCCGCTACGACCTGTCGTTCATGTACCGGATGTCCACCGTGCTGGCGAAAAGGCTTCGGGTTTTTCAGCAGGAAGGCCGGATCCGACCGGATTGCGATACCTTGCAGGTGAGCGAAAGCATCATGGCCCAGGCCTTCGTGGACCTGTTCCTCACCCCGGCCATCGTCGGCCTGGACCCCGACAGGATAGCGGCGGATTGCGAGAAGATCGTGCGGATCACGTGTGAGGGGATTGTGCCGCCGGCGAGTTGATCGTGGATCGCGGTCGAACGACCGCTCCTCGGGTGGAATGGGGGCGGTGGGGGCGGTGGTTCCACCGCGATTCGGCGGCGGTGGGGGCCGATTCCACCGCTTGGGCGCGCTTTGCGCGCCGAGAGGGAGGGATTGGCTCGCTTCGCTCGGGGCTTCGCCCCGTCACCGCCTTGCGGTGACGCCCCTCACGGCGCTTTGCGCCGTTCGGTCGAACCGGAGGGTTCAGAATCCTGCTCCCTCTCCGCCAGATACAAAAAAGCCCGGCCTGAGCCGGGCTTTTTTGTATCTGGCGGAGAGGGAGGGATTCGAACCCTCGATACGAGTAATACGTATGGTTCCTTAGCAGGGAACTGGTTTCAGCCACTCACCCACCTCTCCGGAACTCGGATCGTCATTTCATGGGAATGTCGATTCAGGCGCGCATGATACCAGCTTAGCTGGAAAATACAGCCCAAAAATCAACCATTCTCGCCGCCTTCGCCGGTTTTTTCGTGTTGAATGCGTTGGTAGATCTCTTCGCGGTGCACCGCCACTTCCTTTGGCGCGTTGACACCGATGCGTACCTGGTTGCCCTTGACGCCAAGAACGGTGACGGTGACTTCATCGCCAACCATCAACGTCTCGCCGACGCGGCGCGTAAGTATCAGCATGGAAAATCCCTCCTGGGTCCTTCAGGTTGTTCTGTGAGCGCAATTTCGCTCCCAAGACTAACGGACCGCTCTCAATGCATCCATCATACGGTACGGCCTACATGTCCGCGGGGGGCGAAAGCCGCATTATGCCGTAACCATTTAACAAAGTCTTCCCGCCGGGCGGGATGTCCGGCAGCACGGGACACGCCTTGACGGCGGCCCCGCTGCCGGTCCGTCTCAGGCCGCGGGCTGGTCCAGTTCGAAGGCCTGGTGCAGGGCGCGGACCGCCAGTTCCAGGTACTTCTCGGCGACCACCACGGACACCTTGATCTCGGACGTGGAGATCATGGTGATGTTGACGCCCTCGGCGGCCAGGGTTTCGAACATCTTGCTGGCCACGCCGGCGTGGGAGCGCATGCCCACGCCCACCAGGGAGATCTTGGCGATCTTGTCGTCGCTGATGATTTCCGGGTTGCCCAGTTCCTCGGCGGATTTCTTGAGGGCTTCCTTGGCTTTGGCGAAGTCGTTGCGGTGCACGGTGAAGGTGAAGTCGGTGGCGCCGTCGGCGCCCACGTTCTGCACGATCATGTCCACTTCAATGTTGGCGTCGCTGACCGGGCCGAGAATCTTGAAGGCGATGCCCGGGGTGTCCGGGGCGCCACGCACGGTGATCTTTGCTTCGTCACGGGTAAAAGCGATGCCAGAGATAACCGGCTTTTCCATATCCACCTCGTCGTCGACGGTAATGAGGGTGCCCGGGCCCTCCTGAAAACTGGACAGTACGCGCAGCGGCACATTGTATTTGCCGGCGAACTCCACGGAACGGATCTGCAGCACCTTGGAACCCAGGCTGGCCATTTCCAGCATTTCCTCGAAGGTGATGCTGTCCAGACGGCGGGCGGTGTCCACCACCCGCGGGTCCGTGGTGTAGACCCCGTCCACGTCGGTATAGATCTGGCACTCATCCGCTTTCAGGGCGGCGGCCAGGGCCACCGCCGTGGTGTCGGAGCCGCCGCGGCCCAGGGTGGTGATGTTGTCGTCGTCGTCCACGCCCTGGAAACCGGCGACCACCACCACGCGACCGGCGTCCAGGTCGGCGCGCATCTTGCGATCGTTGATGTCCTCGATGCGGGCTTTGGAGTGGCTGTGGTCGGTGCGGATCGGCACTTGCCAGCCGGTGTAGGAGCGGGCGTCCACGTCGCGTTGCTGCAACGCCATGGAGAGCAGCGCGATGGTGACCTGCTCGCCGGTGGACACCAGCACGTCCATTTCACGGGTGCTGGGGCTGTCGGAAACCCCGTTGGCGAGTTCGATCAGACGGTTGGTTTCGCCGCTCATGGCGGAAACCACCACCACCACCTGATCCCCCCGCTCCCGGAAGCGCGCCACCCGTTCGGCGACGGCCTGGATGCGTTCGACGGTACCGACCGAGGTGCCGCCGTATTTCTGAACGATGAGTGCCATAGATGACTTTTTCTGCAAAAAGGGGCGCGAAAGGATAGCATTTTCGCGCCGGGGTTTCATGTGAAGGGCCGGATCGCTTCAGCCGCGACCGGTTTTCAGAGCCGCTCTTCCACCCAGCCGTACACACCTTCCAACGCCGCCGGCAGAGCCGCCGCGTCGGTGCCGCCGCCCTGGGCCATGTCCGGGCGTCCCCCGCCCTTGCCCCCGACCTGCTCGGCCACCCGTTTCATCAGGTCACCGGCCTTGACCCGGTCGGTGAGGTCCTTGGTGACGCCGGCCACCAGGGCCACCTTGTCGCCGTCGGCGGCGGCCAGCAGGATCACGCCGGAGCCCAGCTTGTCCTTCACCTTGTCCATGGTCACGCGCAGGGTTTTGGCGTCGGCGCCGTCCACCAGGGTGGCCAGTACCTTGACCCCGGCCACCTCGCGGGCGTCGGCGGTCAGGTCGCCGCCGGCGCCGGAGGCCAGTTTCTGTTTCAGGCGCTCCACTTCCTTTTCCAGCTCGCGCAGGCGGCGGGCCTGGGCGGCCACGCGACCGGCGGCCAGCTCCGGGCTGCTCTTGACGGTGGCGGCGATCTCCTCCAGCGCGCGCTCCTGGTCGCGCACGGCGGCCAGGGCGTACTCGCCGGTGACCGCCTCGATGCGGCGCACGCCGGCGGCGGCGGAGGTTTCCAGGGTGATCTTGAACAGGCCGATGTCACCGGTGCGCTGCACATGGGTACCGCCGCACAGTTCCTTGGAGAAACCGTCGGTGCCCATGGTCAGCACCCGCACTTCATCGGCGTACTTCTCGCCAAACAGGGCCATGGCGCCGGCCTTGCGGGCGGCGTCCATGTCCATCAGCTCGGTGGTGACGGCGGCGTTGGCGAGGATCTGGCGGTTGACGATGGCCTCGATGCGGTCGCGCTGGTCGGCGCTCAGAGCTTCCCCGTGGGAGAAGTCGAAGCGCAGGTAGTCCGGCGCCACCAGGGAGCCTTTCTGCTGCACATGCTCGCCGAGCACCTGGCGCAGGGCGGCGTGCAGCAGGTGGGTGGCGGAGTGGTGGCGCATGATGGCGCGGCGCCGTTCCAGGTCCACGTAGGCGTCGACCTTGTCGCCCACCTTGAGAGCGCCCTCGCGCACCGTGCCGATGTGGATGTGGGCCTGGCCGCGTTTGCGGGTGTCTTCCACGTCGAAGCGGCCGCCGTCGCCGGCCAGCACGCCCCGGTCGCCCACCTGGCCGCCGGACTCCGCGTAGAACGGGGTGCGCTTGAGCACCACCATGCCGGTGTCGCCGGCTTCCAGCCGGTCCACGGCGGCGCCGTCGCGGTAGAGGGCTTCCACCTCGGCCTGGTCTTCGTGTTTCTCATAGCCGGAGAAATCGGTGACCGACTCGATATTGAGGCGGTCGCTGTAATCGTTGCCAAAGGCACCGGCGCCCCGGGCGCGCTGGCGCTGGGCGTCCATTTCCCGTTCGAAGCCTTCCAGGTCCACGTCCAGGCCGTGCTCGCGGGCCACGTCGGCGGTCAGGTCCGGCGGGAAGCCGTGGGTATCGTACAGTTGGAACACCACTTCGCCGGGCAGGGTCTTGCCGTCCAGGTCGGCCATGGCGCCTTCCAGCACCTTCATGCCGGCGGCCAGGGTGCGGCCGAACTGTTCTTCCTCGGCGAGCAGGGCCTTCTCCACCCGCGCCTGCTCCCGGGCCAGTTCCGGATAGGCGTCGCCCATTTCGTCCACCAGCGCCTGTACCAGGGTGTGGAAGAAGGGCCGGCTCTGGCCCAGTTGATGGCCATGGCGCAGGGCACGGCGGATGATGCGGCGCAGCACATAGCCGCGGCCCTCGTTGGAAGGCACCACGCCGTCGGTGATCAGGAAGCCGGCGGAGCGGATGTGGTCGGCGATCACCCGCAGGCTCTTGTTCTCCAGGTCGTCACAGCCGGTGGCCTTGGCCGCCGCCTTGAGCAGATTCTGGAACAGGTCGATCTCGTAGTTGGAGTGCACGCCCTGCTTGACCGCGGCGATACGCTCCAGGCCCATGCCGGTGTCCACGCTGGGCTTGGGCAGCGGCTTGAGCTCGCCGTCGTCCTGGCGGTCGTACTGCATGAACACCAGGTTCCAGATTTCGATGTAGCGGTCCAGGTCGCCGTCCTCGGAGCCCGGCGGCCCCCCGGGCACGTCGGCGCCGTGGTCATAGAAAATCTCGGAGCTGGGGCCGCAGGGGCCGGTGTCGCCCATCTGCCAGAAATTGTCCTCGTCCAGACGCGAGAAGCGCTCGGCGCTGACGCCCATTTCCTTGAGCCAGATGTCCGCCGCCTCGTCGTCGGAGACGTGCACGGTCACCCACAGACGCTCCTCCGGCAGGCCCAGCTCGCCGGTGAGAAACTCCCAGGCGAAGCGGATGGCGTCGCGCTTGAAGTAATCGCCGAAGCTGAAGTTGCCCAGCATCTCGAAGAAGGTGTGGTGGCGGGCGGTGTAGCCCACGTTCTCCAGGTCGTTGTGCTTGCCGCCGGCGCGCACGCAGCGCTGGGCACTGGTGGCGCGGCTGTAGTCGCGTTTTTCGCGGCCCAGGAACACGTCCTTGAACTGGTTCATCCCCGCGTTGGTGAACAGCAGGGTGGGATCGTTCTCCGGCACCAGGGAGGACGAGGGTACCTTGGCGTGTCCCTGGCGGGCGAAATAATCGAGAAAGGCCTGGCGGATTTCAGCGCTGGTCATACGGAACAAACACTTACCGGAAATTAGGGACCGGCAGTATAGCGTTGTCCCAGGGCGGTTGCGATGGGGCCGCTTACTTGAAAAAGGCGGCGGTACAGACCGCCACCACCATCACCAGCAGGATCCACTTCAACACCCGCTGGGACACCTTGTGGGCGAAGCCCACGCCCAGCCGCACGCCCAGCAGGGTGCCGGCGCCCAGCAGCAGGCCCGGCAGCCAGGCCACCTGGTCGCGCCAGGCGAAGATGGACAGCGCCAGCACGGTGAAGCCGCCGGTGATGGCCAGCTTGAGGCCGTTGGTGCGCACCAGGTCGTAGCGCAACTGGCCCGCCAGCACCGCGATCAGCAAAAAGCCCACCCCGGCCTGGGCGAAGCCGCCGTAGGCGCCGGTGAGGAACAGCCCCACCCAGGCCGCCGGCGTGGACGCCAGGGCGCGGGGCGCCTCGTCGGGCCCGGCCACCAGGGTGGCGGGCTTGACCACCATGACCACCGCCATCAGCACCAGGGTGCCGAGCAGCACCGGCTCCAGAATGTCGGTGGGCAGAAAGGACGCGGCCAGGGTCCCGAGCAGGGCGCCGGCCAGGGTGGGCACCAGAATGCCCGGCAGGGTGTTGAACGGCATGGAGCCGTGGCGATGGAACTGGCGCACGCCTTCCAGGGACTGGATCAGCACGCCCACCCGCATGGTGCCGTTGGCCAGGGCCGGACCCATGCCGGTGAGCATCAGCAGCGGCAGGATCAGCAGACCGCCGCCGCCGGCCAGGGTATTGATAAAGCCGGCAATCACGCCGGAGCCGAGCAGCGCCGCGACCAGCCAGGGGTCTCCCAGGTATTCCATCTACGTTCCCCGATCAAAAAACGTGGGCCGCCGGCCCTCGGTCAGTCCAGCGTATCCTGGTCCTCGCTGGCGGCGTCCAGGGCGGCGAAGCATTGCTCCGCGTCGAAGCCCCGGGACTGCAGAAAGCGCAGTTGCTTGGCCTTTTCCTTGCGGTCCGCCGGCGGATGCCGGAAGCGGCGCCCGTGCACGTCCCGGGCCAGGGCGAACCAGTCGCAGTCCGCCTCGTCCAGGGCGGCGCCGATCATCTCGTCGCCGAGCCCCTTCTCACGCAATTCCGCGCGGATGCGCAGGGGCCCCTGGCCCCGTTCGATGCGCGAGCGCACGAAAAAACCGGCGAAGCGCCGGTCGTTAAGAAAGTCGTGTTCCTGGCACCATTCCAGCACCGGGTCCAGCGGCGCCTGGTCACCGAACCGGCGCCGCATCTTGCCGCGCAGTTCGTGGTGGCCGTGATCCCGGCGCGCCAGCAGCTTGACGGCGTACTGCCGCACGGTGGCCTCGTCCACGGGGCCGTCGCCGGCCCCGTCGCCCCGTTTACTCATCCGTGGCTTCGGACTTCTCTTCGGCCTCGGCCGGTGCCTCGCTGGGCACCGCCAGCAGACGGGCGCGGATTTCCTTCTCGATGGCCTGGGCCACGTCCGGATGCTCGGCCAGATAGTCGCAGGCGTTCTGCTTGCCCTGCCCGATCTTGTCGCCCTGGTAGGCGTACCAGGCACCGGACTTGTCCACCAGCCCCTGCTGCACGCCCAGGTCCAGCACTTCGCCGAGCTGGTTGATGCCCTGGCCGTAGAGGATCTGGAATTCGGCCTGGCGGAACGGCGGCGACACCTTGTTCTTCACCACCTTGACGCGGGTCTCGTTGCCGATCACCTCGTCGCCCTGCTTGACCGCGCCGATGCGGCGGATGTCCAGGCGCACGGAGGAATAGAACTTGAGGGCGTTACCGCCGGTGGTGGTCTCCGGGTTGCCGAACATCACACCGATCTTCATACGGATCTGGTTGATGAACACCACCAGGCAGTTGGCGTTTTTCACGTTACCGGTGATCTTGCGCAGGGCCTGGCTCATCAGGCGGGCCTGCAGGCCCACGTGGGCATCGCCCATCTCGCCTTCGATCTCCGCCTTGGGCACCAGCGCCGCCACCGAGTCGACGATCACCACGTCCACGGCGCCGGAGCGCACCAGCATGTCGGTGATTTCCAGGGCCTGCTCGCCGGTGTCCGGCTGGGACACGATCAGGTCGTCCACGTTGACGCCCAGCTTCTCGGCGTAATCCGGGTCCAGGGCGTGCTCGGCGTCCACGAAGGCGCAGGTGGCGCCTTTCTTCTGGGCCTGGGCGATCACGCTCAGGGTCAGGGTGGTCTTACCGGAGGATTCCGGACCGTAGATTTCCACGATGCGGCCCTTGGGCAGGCCGCCGATGCCCAGGGCGATGTCCAGGCCCAGGGAACCGGTGGAAATGGCGGGAATGCGCTCGCGCTTCTGGTCGCCCATGCGCATTACCGAACCTTTGCCGAACTGGCGCTCGATCTGGGACAGCGCCGCCGACAGTGCCTTGCTCTTGTCGCTCATTTGAAACCCCTCTCCGATTCCTTGTCCTGGACCGATGTCCTGAAACCGTCTCTGAAACCGTGCATTGGAACATGCTGACCTCCTGGCCAGCACTGTCTATCTGGACAGCATTATGGGCAGTGTCGCGCCGCGCTGCAACCCCCGCCGCTCAGACCGCCGCCAGCCGGGCGATCAGCCCTTCCACGGCGGCCTCGATGGTGGCGTCGCGCACCGCGCCGCGATCGCCGGTGAATTGAAACCGCTCGGCCCGGGACCAGTCCGGGCCCTGGGCCCAGGCGATCCAGACCGTGCCCACCGGTTTGTCGGCGCTGCCGCCGCCGGGCCCGGCCACGCCGCTCACCGCCACGCTGATGTCGGCGCGGGAGCGGATCAGCGCGCCGCGGGCCATTTCCAGCACGGTGGCCTCGCTGACCGCACCGTGCCGGTCCAGGGTGGCGGCGGCCACGCCCAGCATCTCCATCTTGGCGTCGTTGGAGTAGGTCACGAAACCCCGCTCGAACCAATCGGAGGCGCCGATGATCTCTGTCAGCACGTACGCGATGCCGCCGCCGGTGCAGGACTCCGCGGTGGCCATTTTCAGACGCCGGGCGTTGAGCCGGCGGGCCAGTTCCGCGGCCCGTTGATGAATGTCGGTCACGAAAATTCCCTCTTCTCGCCATTGCTCGACCGCCGGCGCCTGCCGCGACGGCGGCCCGTCATCATACAGGCCCCGGCGGCGGGCAAATAGGGGCCCGGTCACGGGCCGACCCGGCCGCGTGCCCGGCTGCGCGGCCTCCCCTAGGGGTTTGTCCCGATGGCCAGGCCGGAGGCGTGCTCCTAGCGTGAGGTCTGATATGGATGCGCTGTACAAGGAGGACTGTTATGAAAGCGCTGACCTGGCACGGCACCCACGACGTGCGCGTGGACAATGTGCCCGACCCGACCATCCAGGAACCCCGGGATGCGATTATCAAGGTAACCGCCACCGCCATCTGCGGCTCCGACCTGCACCTCTACAACGGCCTGATGGCCGGCATGCAGCCCGGCGATGTGCTCGGCCATGAGTTCATGGGCGAGGTGGTGGAAACCGGCTCCGCGATCACCAACCTGAAAAAGGGCGACCGGGTGGTGGTGCCGTTCACCATTTCCTGCGGCCACTGCTTTTTCTGCGACCGGCGGCTCTATTCCCTTTGCGAGGAAAGCAACCCCAACGCGGACCAGGCCGCCGAGGTGATGGGGCACTCCCCCGCCGCCCTGTTCGGCTATTCCCATCTGCTGGGTGGCATGCCCGGCGGCCAGGCGGAGTACGTGCGCGTGCCCTACGCGGACGTGGGGCCGCTGAAGATCGAGTCCGAGCTGCCGGACGAGAAACTGCTGTTCCTGTCCGACATCTACCCCACCGGCTACATGGCCGCGGAGAACGCGCACATTACGCCGGGGGATACGGTGGCGATCTGGGGGGCCGGCCCGGTGGGCCAGTTCACCGCCCACAGTGCCTGGATGCGCGGCGCCGGCCGGGTGATCATGATCGACCGCCGCGAGGAACGCCTGGAGCTGGCGCGCCGGAAATCCCGGGTCGAGACCCTCAATTTCGAGCAGGAGGACCCGTACCAGCGGCTGATGGAGATGACCCGGGGCTACGGTCCGGACAGCTGCATCGATGCGGTGGGGGCCGAGGCCCACGGCGCCGGCGATCCGGAATACCAGCAGCGCGACGCGGACTCCAGCGAGCCCAACCGCCCGGGGGTGCTCAACGAGATGATCCGCGCCTGTCGCAAGGCGGGCACCCTGTCACTGCCCGGCGTGTACACCGATCAGGTGGACGGCGTGCTGATAAGCGGCCTGATGAACAAGTCCCTGTCCGTGCACTCCGGCCAGACCCACATGCAGGGCTATATGCCGTCGCTGTTCGAGACCATCGAGCAGGGGCAGATCGACCCCTCGTTCATCGTCACGCACCGCTACGGCCTGTCCAAGGCGGCGGACGCCTACGCGCAGTTCAACGCCAAGACGGACGGCTGCATCAAGGTGGTGATGACGCCGGATTGAAGGCGCCCAACGAAAAACGGCGCCGCGGGGCGGCGCCGTTCCGGTTCTGTGATGAAAAAGAACGAGGCTTCAGGGCAGGCGGTCGATCAGCTTGACGTCCTGGTCGCTGTCCACGTCACCCTGGAGGATGCTCACCACGTTGACCTCGCCGGCCTGGGAATAGAATTCCTGGTTGGCCTCTTCATCGGCGAACACATCGCTGACGCTGATGGCGCCACCGGCGAACACGCCTTCGGTGTCGCTCCACAGGATCACATCACCCTTGCCCCAGCTGCCCTGGGCCTGGCCGGACCAGTCGATCAGGGTAAGGCCGGCATCGGCGTTGAGGGCGAAGTTGTGGTCCTGCTTGAAGGAATCCACCGCCTCGTCGGTCATCAGCAGCATGGCCACCTGGCCGGCGCTGATGCCGCCCTGGGCACCGGCACTGACGGCGCCGAAGTTATAGAAGGCCGGGCCGTTCCAGTCACCGTCCTGCTTGGTGAACACCACGCCCTGACCGCCACGGCCGCCGAGCACCAGCGCGCCACGGCCGAAGTCGGGCACCAGGAACACGCCCTTGGCCTGACGCAGGGCATTCTGCAGTTCCTCGTCCCGCTCCATGGCGGTCAGCACTTCGCCGGCCTGGTCCAGGACGTCCCGGGTATTGCGGCGCTCGTCCGGGTTTTCCAGATTGGCGGAGCGCTGCTCCTGCATGCTGCTCGGGTTCTGCATGGTTTCCGCGTCGGTCACGTCGCGGCTGCCCTGGTTGGCGGGCACCGCGGCGCTCAGCGCGCTCAGGGTCAATACCGCGAGGGTGGCGGTGGCTTTCTTCATTGGTTCGCTTTTCATCGGCTCTCTCCTTGTCGCCTTTGAATGGCACCCCTCACGCTATGGCCCTGATGGCGTCGTTCCTATGGGGGTTTTCCCCTACTCCTGTTAAACCTGTTTAATCATTCGCCTTAATCCTTGGTGGCGTACACCGGCATCGCCAGGGTGGCCTGCAGTATGCGCCCGACCGGGCCGTCCCGGTCGTACAGCGTGCTTTCCACCAGACCGTTGCCGTTGGGCTGCATGCGCGCCAGAGCGTCCATGCCCAGCCACCCGCCACGCGGTTCCCGGTGCAGATAGAGGCTGATGTCGGTGTTGATGCAGCCGGTGCCCGGATTGACCTGCAACTGCCCCACCCCGTTGCCGAAATCCGCCAGGGCGGCGGCGTGCACCGAGGGCGAGCAGGCTTCGCCGGCCACCACCGGCACCGGCAGGCGCATCCACACCCGGCCACGGCCGCTGCCGTCCACGCCGTCCACCCGCACCACCCGTACCGTATGGTGCAGGCCCGGCAGCGGCAGGGGCGCCTGGCCCCGGGCGCGACCGGCGGCCTCGGACAGGCTGGCCTCGTCGTCGCCCCGGGGCGGCAGGTCGCCGGCCGGGAAGCGGGCCGCCGGCGGCACCTCCAGGGGCACCTGCTCCAGATACAAGGCACTGGCGCGGCTGACGATCACGCCGTCGGCCTTCAGGTCCGCCTGCAACAGGCGCAACCGGCGACCGTCGCGGACCCGTTGCACCTCCACGGTGAGCGGCGCCGCCGGCACCGGCCGCAGCAGATCCACGGTGAAGCGCGCCAGCCGCAGGCCGCCCTCGGTGCCGGCGGGCTCCAGCACCGTGGCCAGCAGACCGGCCGGCGCGCCACCGTGCAGAAAGTCGGGGCTCCAGGGGCCGCCGGCGTTTTCGCCGGGCAGATAGACGTCGCCTTCGCGGCGAAACAGGGCGTTCTCGGTCATGGACGATCACTCTTGGCGGGGCCGCGCTTGACAGGGGGCGGGCCGTATTGTTTTTTGAGGCGGCATTTTTTTGATACGGCGTTTCAAAAACGCCGCGCTTGATAAAACAGTGCTTGATAAAAACAGTGTATCGGCGCCGACGCAAGCGGCGCCCCGGCTCGGGACCCCGCAATGACAGACACTCTTTCGCTTCAGGACCGGGGCCACCCGGACGGCATTTGCTACGGCTGCGGCAGCGCCCACCCCAGCGGCCTGCATCTGAAAAGCCACTGGCACGAGGACGGCCGGCACGTGGTCGCCACCCACACTCCGGACCCGCAGTTCACCGGCTGGCCGGGTCTGGTCTACGGCGGCCTGCTGGCGATGCTGATCGATTGCCACTCCAACTGGACCGCCATGGCCTACCACTACCGGGCCGAGGGCCGCGAAGCGGGCAGCCAGCCGCCCATCAACTGCGTCACCGGCCGCCTGGACATTCGCTATCTGAAGCCGACGCCCATGGGCGTGCCGCTGCTGCTGAAAGGCCGGGTGGAGGGCGACGTGGGCCGCAAGAGCCGGGTGATCTGCGAGGTGTGGGCCGGCGACGTGCTTACCGCCACCGCCGACTCCGTGTTCGTGCGGGTGGACACCGATCAGCTGGCGCGGGCGGCCGGGTCGGCCTGACCGGGTCGGCCTGACCGGGTTTTTGCATTTTTATACACCACCCGCCGCGCCGGGAAGCGCACCATGGAAGCCCCTGTCAACGATCAAGGAGTGATCCCATGGCCAGCGAAAACCACGGCAAGCAGATCAAGAACGACGATCAGTACGAGGCACTGCGCGACCGGGGCATGAGCAAGTCCAAGGCGGCGCGGATCGCCAACACCCGCAACGCCGGCAAGAAAGGCGGCAAGCAGCCGCCCTACGAGGACTGGAGCCGCGAGGAGCTCTACCAGCAGGCGAAGAAGGTGGGCATCGACGGGCGCAGCAAGATGAACAAGGAGGAACTCAAGCGCGCCCTGCGCGGACGCTGAACCGGCGCCCGCGAAACGTCCGCCCGCGAAAACGGCAGGAGCGGTGGCCCGACCGCGAGCCCCCCGGGCACGCTTCCCACGCGGGCGTCACGCGCTCAGGCCAGTGCCTTCATCCACGCCCAGGTGCACGTTCATGTTCTGCACGGCGGCGCCGGCGGCGCCCTTGCCCAGGTTGTCGAGCCGGGCCACCACGCATTGGCGCTCGCCGTTGCCGAACAGGAACAGGTCCACCCGATTGGTGTCGTTGCTGCCCTGCACGTCGAAGAAGCCGCCGTTCAGGTTGGCCGGGTCGTCCGGCGCGTGCACCCGCACGAACGGCTCATCGGCGTAACGGCCGCGCAGCGCCTGGTAGAGATCGTCGGCGCCGGTGCCCGCCTTCAGGTGGGACAGATGCAGCGGCACAGTCACCGCCAGCCCCTTGAGGAAGGGCCCCACCGTGGGCACGAACACCGGCGCCAGCCCCAGGCCGGCATAGCGCTGCATTTCCGGCAGGTGCTTGTGCTCCAGACCCAACGCGTAGGAACGCGGCGCGCGCAGCAGCCCGTCCGCGTCGGCGTCGTAATCGGCGATCATGTTCTTGCCGCCGCCGCTGTAGCCGGTGATGGAAGTGGCGGTGAGCGGATAATCCGCCGGCAGCAGGCCGGCGTCCACCAGCGGCCGCACCGCCAGAATAAAGGCGCTGGCGTGGCAGCCCACATTGGCGATGCGCTTGCTGGCGCGGATTTTGTCGCGCTGGCCCGGGGCCAGCTCCGGCAGGCCATAGACCCAGCCCTCGGCCACCCGGAAGGCGGTGCTGGCGTCGATCAGGCAGGTGTCCGGGTTGTCCACCATGGCGGCGGCCTCCCGGGAGGCGGCGTCCGGCAGGCACAGGAAAGCCACGTCGGCGGCGTTCAGCAGACGGGCCCGCTCCGCCGGGTCCTTGCGCAGGGCACTGTCGATCCGCAGCAGCTCGATGTCGTCGCGCCGCTCCAGATAATCAAACAGCCGCAGACCGGTGGTGCCTTCCTGACCGTCCACATAAACCTTGAATGCCATTGTCGCCGTCTCTCTCGGTGTGCCGGACCGGAAAGCCTAGGCACAAGCCCCGCCGGATGCAACGGGCGGGCCGCTCAAACGGCGCGAAAGGCGGCCGGCACGGTCAGTTCGTAGGTGCGCCCCAGGGGCAGGCCGAGCAGGCCGGCGGGGCCGCGCTGGGAGCTGAAGTACAGGCGCGACCCGTCGGCGGTGAACGCCGGCCCGGTGAGCTCGCTGCCGCCGCCGGGCACCTGCAGCAGGATTCGGGCCGGCTGATTGGGCACCATCACCATCAGGCGCATGGCTTCCCCGTCCTCGGCCACCACCACGTCACCCATGGGGCTGACCACCAGGTTGTCCACGTCGTCGAAGGCGTCCTCGCCGGCGCTGATCAATTGCTCGTTGTCGAACACCACCTCGATCAGGTCGTTGTCCACGTCCAGGGCGTGCACCCGGTTGTCGCCTTTGCAGGCGAAGAACACCACCGCCCGCAGCGGGTGCTCGAAACCGGTCACGGTGTCGCGCTCCCCCTCCGGCCAGTACTGAATCCAGATGCCCTCGCCGCCCTTGAAACGGGTCCCGGGCGCGCCCTGGCCGGTGCTCTCCTCGATGCGCGCCCGCACCCGGCTCTGCGGTTCGTCCGGGGATTGCACGTCCACCCAGGTCACCCGGCGCAGCGCCCGGGCGCCGGCCAGGTCTTCCATATAGGCGCCGTTCTCGAAGCCTTCCACTTCCAGCACCTGCAGAACGCCGTTGTCCAGGTCCAGCCCGGGGGCGCCGTTGACCGCGCTGACCCGGCCGGCGGAGCGGAACCGGTACAGGCGGCCGTCACCCTCGTCCTCGGTCATGAACACCGACGACGTGGCCAGGTCCACGGCGGCGGCCTCGTGTTTGAAACGCCCCAGGGCCGGGTGGGATTGCGCCTGGCGGGGCGTGCCCACCGGGTCGCACTCATACACCTGCCCGTCTTCCACCTCCTCGCAGGACAGCCAGGTGCCCCAGGGGGTGGCGCCGCCGGCGCAGTTGATGCGGGTGTTCGACAGGATCGGATAGGCGTCCAGCAGTTCACCGTCGGCGCCGAAGCGCAGCGCCCCCACCCCACCGGGCACGAACTCGCTGTTGGACACATACACCCAGCCGCCGTCCGCCTGGGAAAACACCGCCCCGCCGTCCGGCAACGAATGCCAGAGAAACAGCGGCAGCTTGGACACCGGCTGGCGGCCGGCGGTGGCCACCCGGCGCAGCGCGAACCCTTCCGGGATCAGCACGCCGTCCACGCCGGAGTCCACCAGCGGCCCGATGTTGGCCAGCGGCCCGGCGCGCAGGGGCAGTTCCCGGGCCGGCGCCGGCGGCTCCGGCGTCGGCGTCGGGGTGCCGCCGCCGTCGCCCGGGTCCCGGGGTGTCTCCCCAGCGCCGGACGGACCGGACGAGGAACCCCCGCCGCAGGCGGCCAGGGCGCCGCCGCCGCCGGCCAGAAACATGAGTTGCAGAATATCGCGTCGTGACAGTGCCATGGTTTACCCCCTTCGGCCGGATCGGACCTGGAAAATCACCCAGCCTGGGCGGGCAAGATGACGGTCCCGTGGCAGGCACGCCCGTTCCCGTAGGGGTCCTGTGGCGGATCTGTAACCGGTCGGTAAAGGGGTCGTCTTTGAAGACGGCCGGCAACCTGATTAAATAGCGCGTTTGGTGGAGCGCCGGTGCCCTTTCATGTTTTTCACGGACGAACGCGAGCAGTTCTTCAAACCGCTCACCGGCAAGTACCGGGAGCAGGTGGCGGAGTGCGTGCGTCTGCTCCACGAGCGGCTCTACGGCAGCCAGGCGGATTACGGCGAATCGCTGAAGCGCGACCAGGTGCTGGACGTGTTCAGCGAGGCCCTGGAGCGGGCGCCGCTGCTGGAAGGCGACGACGAGGCCGGGCGCTTCCGCAACAACCGGGAGCAGGCCGGCTGGATCCTCAACCTGCTGGTGGAACACGGCTGGCTCAAGCGCGACAAGGACGAGGCCTCGTTCCAGTCCACCTACCCGTTCAGCCGCACCGGCCGTCTGTTCACCCAGACCCTGGCCGAGGTGGACGGCCGCAGCGTGCGCACCCGCCACCGCAATACCCGCAACACCCTCAATGCCCTGGCGGCCTTCGCCGAGCGCGGTGAAGTCTATGACCTGCTGGACGCCCACGAGCACTCCGAACGGATCATCGCCGATTTCACCGACATCATCGCCGAGCTGGAAGAACGCAAGCGGGAGCTGGTGCGGGAGGTGGAATCCCGGCAACTGGTCCAGCAGGCCAGCGACCAGTTCTTCGAGTTCATGGAAAAGCGCTTTCAGCCGGACGTGGCGATCCGCATCTCCGCCGACAGCGTGGAGAAGCACCGCGACCGCATCCGCGCCGTGATCGAACGGATCAAGCGCAAGCCGAAAGCCTGGAAGGCCCGGGCCGAGAAGGAACTGCGCCGCCTGGCCCCGGATCTGATCGTCAGCGCCGAGGCCTCGGTGCTGTTCCAGCTGCTGGACAGCATCGACACGCGCATGCGCAATGCCTCGGAAATCATGCTGCCGGCCCTGCGCCGCACCCTGCAGGGGTTTACCCGCCGGGCGGACATCATCATCCGCCAGCTCAGCTATCTGCACAGCCAGAAGCACGGCGACATCGTCGGCCTGTGCCAGCGGCTTTCGGAGCTGGACGACGACACCTATGCCCGGCGCCTGGGCCAGGCCGGCGAGGCCATGGCCAGCCTGCACCTGGGGCTGATCGATCCGGCCCAGGTGCGTCTGCGCGAAGCGCGCGCGCCGCGCCGGGTGCAGCACCGCATGGCGGAACTGGACGCCCCGGATGACGCCACCCTCCGTGAGCTGGCCACCGAGCGGCTGCTGGAAAGCGCCTTCCATATCAATGGCGGCGCCCTGCGCGATTACCTGCGCGACGCCCTCGGCGCCAGCCGCCGCATCGACAACCGCGACCTGCCCGTCAACGACGCCCGCGACCTGCTGGCGCTGAGCCACGTGATCGAACTGGGCAGCGCCGACCACGCCGCCGCCGGTTTCCGGCTGCGCATCGAACCCACCGACGTCGTCCGCGATGAACACTACTTCGTGCGCCGGGACGGCTTCCTGCTGGAACTGGAACAGGATGACACTACGGCACGCCCTGAATGAGGCGCTGGACGCCCACGGCGTCACCCCGGCGCAATTCTCGGAACTGATGATCCGCCTGCTCGACCACGGCGTGCTGCGCCGTGACGAAAGCAAAAAGGAAGCGGAGCTGTACGACCGCTACCTGCGGGTCCCGGAGCTGGTGGAGGACTATCTGAGCGTGCTGCGGGTACGCCTGCACCATGAGCGCCGCTTCGCCTCCCTGCGCCTGTTTCCCCCCGGCGCCGAGGTGCCCGGTGAGGCGGACCAGGACACCGGCTTCAACGACACCGGCTTCAATCATGGCCTGCGCAACCGGCTCAGCCAGCAGGAGGTGGCGCTGATTCTGGTGCTGCGGGCGGAATACGACAAATCCCTGCGCGAGGGCCAGATCGACGAACAGGGCCAGGCCACCCTGCCCCTGGAGGCGCTGAATCTGGCCAGCAAGAACCTGCTGGGCCGGCCCTTGCCGGACGGACGTACCGAACGGGAGGCGCTGTTTCGCCGCATGCGCCAGCTACGGCTAATCCGCAGTGCCGGCGACGGCGACCTGGAAGACGGCGAAGCCTGGCTCACCATCCGCCCGGACATCACCAGCCTGGTCACCGACGCGGTACTGGCCACCCTGAGCGAGGGCGAGGAGGACCAGCCATGTACCTGAAACGCTCGATCACCGTGAACTGGGGCAACCTGCCCGCCGGCGAGTTTGAGTACGGCCCGGTGAACCTGTTTTCCGGCGGCAACGGCTCCGGCAAGACCACCGCCGCCGACGCCCTGCAAACCTTGATGACCGCCGCCCACGACAACCTGTTCAACTACAACCCGGGCCAGGACGAAACCACCCAGCGCGGCCGTGGCGGCAAGCAGGTGCGCACCCTGGCCTCCTACGTGCTGGGCTGCGACGACGGCGCCTTCGCCCGCCCCTACGACAGCGACGGCTACATCGCCGGCGTGTTCCACCCCACCAAGGGCGAAACCGCCGAACCGTTCACCGCCGTGATCGGCGTGCGCGCCCACCTGGACCGCGCCGGCACCAGCGCCCAGGCCCGCCAGGACGACCTGCTGCTAATGATCGTGGCCGGCGAGATGCTCAGTCTGTCGGACTTCGTTCACGAACACGTGGACGGCAAGCACACCGTGGCGATCACCGACATCGCCAACCTGCTACGCCGCCGGCTCGGCAAGAAAGCAGTGGAAACCTACGACAAGAAAGGCGCCTATCTGGCGCGGTTGTACGGCGCCCTGCGCGGCAAGCGCGACGCGGTATCGCGCAACGAAGCGCGCAACGCGGCGCGCACCTTCGCCCGTTTCATGGCCTACAAGCCGGTGGAATCGATCAACCAATTCGTCGCCAGCGAGGTGCTCGAACCCCACGACATGGGCGACACCCTGCGCCGCATCCGCGACCTGATGCGCACCGTCCACGGCATGGCCGAGGAAGCGGAACAACTGCGCCGCAACGTGGACCTGCTGGCCCGCGCCCGGGAGCAGGCCGGCGACTACCTGGAACACTGGCTGGAACGCACCACCCAGGCCTACGGCGCCGCCGCCCAGCAGTTCCGCCGTAACCAGGCGGACTACCGGGAACGCAAGGAAGAACAAAGCCGGCTCCGCCAGCAGCAGGACAGCAACCGGGACGAAGCGGACCAGGTGCAGCAGCGGCTGGAGCAGGCCCACCAGGAACTGGTGGACCTGCAGGCGCGCATTCTCGGCATCCCCGCCCTGCGCGACAAACAGGCCCTGGAAGCCCGCCAGGCGGCGCTCACCGAACAGCTCCGCGACGGCGCCCGGCCGCTGCTGGAACAGGACCGGCAACGGGGCGCCAACCTGGAGGCCCTGCGCAACATTCAGGGCCTGCTCACGCGGCACAGCCTGGAACTGGAACTGCCCTTGTTTGGCGGCAACGCCTGGCGCACCACCAGCAAGGCGCTGCTGGCCGAGCAGAGCAAGGCACTGCCGGACCTGAACCAGATGCTGGCCCGGGACTGGATCGACCTGTCGCCGCTGGAAGCGGGCCTGGCCCGGGTGCGCGACGAACAGCAGCTGCACAACCAACTGGCCGGGCTGCTGCACGACGAATCGCACGCCGCGCCCGGCCAGGAGGCGGAGACCGTGGCGCAACGGCTGGACCGGCTGGTCAGCCGCCGGGGCCAGGCCCTGGAACAGCTGGACCAGCAACAAAAACGTCTGGAGCACCAGATCCGTAATCTGGAATCAAAAAAGGTCAACTACCCCCAGGACGTGGAGCTGGCCGTCCAGGCGATCCGCCAGCAGTGCCCCGAGGCGGAACCCCGGGTGCTGTGCGACCATGTGGACGTGCGGGACGCCGACTGGCAAATGGCCATCGAGGGCTACATCGGCGGCGCCCGCTTCGGCATCCTGGTGGAACCGGACCACGAGGCCGAGGCGATCCGCATCGTCCGCCGTCTGGCCGGCAAACAGCGCAACCGGGCCCGGGTGATCCAGGGCGAGCAGGCCCGTCGCGATGCGGAAAAAAGCCATCTGCCCGACGATTCCCTGTTTCACGCCCTGCGCTTCAGCCACCGCACCGCCGAGCACTACCTGAAAGCCTCCTACGGCAACGTGGTGCGGGTGAACGACGCCGATACCCTGCGCACCACCCGCCGGGGCATCACCGTCGACGGCCTGGGCTCCGGCAACTACGCCCTGTTCCGCTGCGACCTGGATGACGGCCAGCTGGTGTTTGGCGAAGCGGCGCGGGAGCGCAACCTGCGCGCCCAGCGCGGCGCCCTGCTGGAGCTGCAGGAACAGTACCGGCGGGCCGCCGACGACTACCAGGCGGTGCGGCAGCTGCACCACCAGGTGCGCGCCTTCCAACCCCTGCACTGGGTCGCCGCCGCCAGCCATCTGCTGGAGACCCGCCACCAGTTGGAGGAGACCGAAGCCGCCCTGGCCGACCTGGACCTGAGCGACCACCAGGACCTGGAGGACCGGCAGCAACAGGCCCGCACCCGTCACCGGGACCTGGAAACCCGCCTGAAAACCCTCACCGAGGACAACGGCAAACTGAGCGCCCAACTGAGCGCCTGCACCGCCACCCTCGGCAAACTGGCGGACCAGAGCGAACGCTACCAGGACGCCCAGGAACAGGCGGAGGCCAGCCTGCGGGCCTGCACCCGCTACTGGCCGGGCCTGGACGTGGACCCGCGCGTCGAGGCCATGGACCAGCGCCTGCGCCAGGCCCACGGCGACATCGACTTCGTCGCCGAGGAACAGGCCCTGACCCGGGCGCTCACGGAAACCGCCGTGGCCCTGCAAAAAACCCTGGACCAGTACAACCAGCAGGCCCAGCCCGCCGATCAACTGCTGGCCGACAGCCAGGAGGCACTGCACAGCGCGCCCTTCTTCGGCCACGTGCACGGCCTGCACCAGCAGCTCGACAACCTGCACAACCGGCTGAGCAACAACGTCCTGCTGGAAAAACAGGAAAAACTCCAGGGCCTGCGGGAAACCTTCAACACCACCTTCGTCAGCGACCTGTGCAGCCAGATTCATCAGGCCATCCAGGACGGCGAGCGCATTCTGAAAAACCTCAACGCCGAACTGGAGCATCACCAGTTCGGCGCCGACCGGGAGCGCTTCTCCTTCGAGTGGCAGTGGATTCCGGAATACAAGGAATACTGGAATTTCTTCAAGGAAGTGATCGAGATTCCCAATCTCGGCGACGGTGCCAGCCTGTTCGACACGCCGCTTTCCGCCAAGGCGGAAACGGTGCGCGACCGGCTGCTCGCCCTGCTGCTGGACGGTGACGAACAGCAGGCCCTGCGCGAACTGGAACGGATCAGCGACTACCGCCGCTACCGCCAGTACGACATCCTCAAACACCCGGAAAACAAGGCCCCCATCAGCCTCAGCCAATACGGCACCGGCTCCGGCGGGCAACTGGAAACGCCGGCCTACATCATCCGCGCCGCCGCCATCACCAGCGCCTTCCGCTTCAACGAAGGCGACAGCCACCTGCGCATGGTGATCGTCGACGAAGCCTTCATGCACATGGACGAAAGCCGCTCCAAAAGCGTGATCCGCTACCTCACCGAAACCCTCGGCCTGCAGCTGATCTTCATCATGCCCACCAGCAAGGCCGGCCCCTTCCTGGACCTGATCAGCAACCAGTTCGTGTTCAGCAAGGTGCCCAGCCCCGCCCCGGTGGGCGAACTCAACACCCGGGTACTGCTGGACCGCCAGCAACTCAACCAGGAACGCATCCGCGAACTCTGGGACCAGCACCGCCGCGTGATCCGCCAGCAGGGCGCGCTGGATTTCATGGAAGAAATCGGGTGATCAGGCCGCCGGCGCGCGGCGGCGCAGCGCCACCGTGAGCGCCAGCGCCGCCAGCACCAGCGGCAGGAACGACACCCACAGCACCCGCTCCCACCCGTAGGCGCTGAGCAGGCCGCCGGAGGAGAACGAGCCCACCGCCATCAGCCCGAAGACGATAAAGTCATTGAGCGATTGCACGCGGGTCTTTTCCTCCGGCCGATGGCATTCCAGCACCATGGCGGAGGCACCCAGAAAACCGAAGTTCCAGCCCAGGCCCAGCAGCACCAGCATCCACCAGAAGTGGCGCACCTCCAGGCCCAGCAGCCCGACGGCGGCGGACACGCCGGTGAGCACCAGGCCCACGGCGGCCACCCGGCCGGCGCCGAAGCGGGCGATCAGGTTGCCGGTGAAAAAGCTGGGCGCGTACATGGCGATGACGTGCCATTGCAGCCCCAGATTGGCGGCGGCCTGGGAGTGCCCGCACAGATGCATGGCCAGCGGCGCCGCCGTCATCAGGAAATTCATCACCAGATAGGAGACCGCGCCGCACACCGCCGCCGCCACGAAACGGGGCTGGCGGGCGATCATCGCCAGCGGCCGGCCGCCGGCCTGCTCCGCCGCCGTGGGCGGCGGCAGGCGCACGCCGACCAGCAGCAAGGCGGACAGCGCCGCCACCGCCGCCTGCACCACGAAGGTGGCGGCGAAGGTGAACGGCGCCCACAGGTCCATGGTCCAGGTCACCAGCTGCGGCCCGATCACCCCGGCGGCCACGCCGCCGGCCATCACCAGTGACAGGGCCCGCGCCCGCCGCGCCGGCGTCACCCCGTCCGCCGCCGCGAAGCGGTAGGACAGCACCACCGCCGCGTAGGCACCGCCAAAGAAGGTGGACAGGCAGAACAGCCAGAACGACGCCACCAGCACCGCCACCGTGGCCACCGCACCGGCCAGCACGCCGGCCCCGGCGCCGAGCAGGAACACCGTGCGCCGGCCGCGCCGCCGGGCGATCACGCCCACCGGCAGAATCGACGCCGCCATGCCCACCACGAAAATCGACACCGGCAAGGTGGCCAGCACCGGCGACGGCGCGAAGGCATCGCCGACAATGGCGCCAGTGGCGTAGACCACCACCGCGTTGGCGCCGGCCAGGGCCTGGGACACCGACAGCCGCCAGATATTGCCGCGTTGAACGTGATCGGGAAGCTCGGACGAAACGGTGTCCATCGGTATTGGCCCTGGCAGGAAAGGAAGCCGGCTATTGTTGTCCGATTCGCCGCCACGGACAAACCGGATCAAACCGGCTAAAGTAGCGCGCCATGCCCACCACCGACCGCACCCAGCGCTGGCTGGAACGCCTCAACCGCTCCCGGCACATGCCGTGGCTGTTGGGCGTGCTCTCCTTTCTGGAGACCATCATCCTGCCGGTGCCCATCGAGCTGATTCTGATCCCGCTGATGGCCGCCAACCGCGAGCGCCTCTGGCGGCTGGCCACGGTCACCACCGCCGGCTGCCTGCTGGCCTCGCTGCTCGGTTACGGCGTCGGCATGGTGCTCTATCAGTCGCTGGGCACCTGGTTCATCGAAGCCATGGGCATGCAGAACGCCTACCAGGGCTTCCAGGGTTTCTTCGACCAGTACGGCTTTATCGCCATCCTCACCTTGGGCATTCTGCCGATCCCGTTTCAGGTGGCGATGATCACCGCCGGTCTGTCCGGCTACCCGATTGCGTTGTTCGTGCTGGCCGCCCTGATCGCCCGGGGCATCCGCTACTACGGCCTGGCCTGGCTGGTGTGGCGGTTCGGCCCCAAGGTAGAGGCGCAATGGCGCCGCCATGCGCTGACCACCAGCCTGATGGCCGGCGGCGCCGTGTTGGGCCTGGCGCTGGCCATGCAGTGGCTGGCCGGACGGGTGCTGTAACCCATCTGGTCTCCCCGGCAAATGTCAGCCGGCGGCGCGTACTTCCCGCCAGCGGCGCGCGGCACTGGCCACCGCGCCGCTGGCGGCGAACGCCGCGCCCACCGCCAGGCACAGCGCCGGCCCCTGTTCGCCGCCCAGGCCGAACAGCAGCGTCACCAGCGCCGACCCCAGGGTCCAGCCGGCGAACCGGGCCACCGCGTTCATGCCGGAGGCGGCGCCGCTGCGCGTTGCCGGGCCGGTGGTCATCATGGCGGTGTTGTTCGGGGTCTGGAACAGGCCGAAGCCGACTCCGCACAGGGCCATGCGCCAGGCGATCTGCCAATAGGCCGGCTCCGCCGGCAGAAACACCATCAGCACCAGCCCCGCCGCCAGAATCCCCAGCCCGAGACTGCTGAGCACCGCCGCCGGATAACGCACCACCAGCCGCCCGGCCAGTTGGGCGGCGATGGCGGTGGTCAGCGGCCAGGGCGTGATCAGCAGCCCGCTCTGCACCGGCGTCATATTCAGCACCCGCTCGAACAGAAACGGCAGCGACACATAGGCCAGAATCTGCGCCGTGTAGGAACAGGACGAGGTCAGCACCGCCAGGGAAAACACCGGCAACCGCAGCAAATCGAACGGCAGCATCGGCGACGGATGACGCCGCTGCTGCCGGAACAACAGAACAAAGCAGACCAGCCCCAGCGCGATCTCCGCCAACGCCAGACGCCGGTCGCCGCTGCCCAGGGTGCCCACGCCCACCACCAGCAGACCGAAGGCCAGCCCGTTCAGTAACGTGCCCAGCCCGTCGAACCGGTGGGCGGTGCGCTCGCTGCCCGGCACGGTACGAAGAAACAACCACAACGCCACCCCGCCCAGCGGCACATTGATCAGAAAAATCCACGGCCAGGACGCCACCGCCAGCACCATGGCCGCGAAGGTCGGCCCCAGCGCCGCCGGCACCGCCACCGCCATGGCCAGCCAGGCCATGCCCTTGCCCACCAGCCGCTGCGGATAGATCACCCGCACCAGCGCCACCCCGGCCACCGACAACAGGGCCGCGCCGACGCCCTGCAGCAAACGGGCCGCCACCAGGGTACCCAGGGTCGGCGCCACCGCGCACACCAGCGACGACAGGGTGAACACCGCCAGCCCGGTGGCGAACAACCGCTTCAGCCCCAGCGCCTCCACCATCGCCGCCACCGGCAGCAGACACACCACCGCCGCCAGCTGGTAACCGTTCACCACCCACACCGTGGCCGCGTCGCTGGCGCCCAGAGACAGAGCCATATCCGGCAGGGCGATGTTCACCACCGCCGTGCTCAGATTGCTCAGCGCGATGCCCAGCAACACGGCCACCGCCGCCCAGCGCCGCTCGCGGGCCGGCAGACCGTCATTCATGGAAGAGGAAGAGGAAGAAGAAAGCGTGGTGTCACTCATCTGGCTGGCAGGCTCCCGGCGACGGACCGCGGCCCGGAACGCCCGGTCGACCGTCGCAATCGGGCCATGCTAGCATCGCCGGAAACTGAAATTGCGCCAACGATTATCGATGACACGCCAACCCGACTACGCAGCCCCCGGCGCCTTCCACCCGCTGTTCCGCATCCAGCCCCTTTTTCACATCCGGCAAAGGGCCCGCCGACCCGGCGAACGCATCGACCCCCACCACCACGACGAAGCGCAACTGATTCTGGCACTCTCCGGCACCACCCAGATTCACACCGACACCGGCCGCTGGCTGGTGCCCCCGCAGCTCGCCGTCTGGATCCCCGCCGGCATCACCCACCGCCTGGACGTGCTCTCCGGCGCCGAAATGCGCCTGCTCCACTGGCACCCGGACGCCCTGCGCCGCTGGGCCCCCGCCCTGCCCCTGGACCGGGAATTCGCCCTGCGCGTCTCGCCCCTGCTGCGCGAACTCACCCGCGCCGCCTTCGCCCCGGACACCGACGCCGACAAGCAACTTCTTATCGGCCAACTGATCCTCCACGAACTCAGCGCCGTGGTCGACGCCCCCACCTACCTGCCCCTGCCCACCAGCCCGGTGGGCCAACGCGTCGCCCAACTGGCCCTCACCGACACCGGTCTCGCCCTCACCACCCCGGACCTGGCCGCCGGCGCCGCCACCTCCGTGCGCACCCTCAGCCGCCTCTTTCCCGCCGAAACCGGCCTCACCTTCCGCGCCTGGCGGCAACGGGCGCGCATCGTCCGGGCCATCGACCATCTGGCGCGGGGCAAGACCATCGCCCAGGCGGCGGGGCTGGCCGGGTTCAGCAGTACGGCGGCGTTTTCGTATGCGTTCCGGCAGGTGACCGGGGGGACGCCTTCGGGGTTTATGGGATGAGGGCCGTTATCGATACCGAAAGGCCGAGCCGGGGCTACTCACTCAAATACAACTCCGACAACTGATCCAAATCAGCTTTGACCCGTTCCCAGTCCGGCATCCCAAGAGCCATCAGGCGGTAAAAAGCCTGGCTATGGTTGTGCTCTTTCAGATGGCACAGTTCATGAAGGATCACATAGTCGATACACCGAGTGGGGGTTTTAATCAGATGCGGGTTAAGGAGGATGGCACCGGACGGTGAGCAGCTCCCCCATTGCGTTTTCATGTCCCGAATAGACCAGGATGGCGTTTCTTTTATCCATGACAGCTGCTCACCCACCATCGCTATCCGGCGGGCGAATACATCATTGGCTCGGTCCCGATACCATGCATACAGGCTGCGCTTGATCGATTTCTTCGAGGTATCGGGCGTGGTGACGCGCACCTGCCCCCTAAGCATCTTGACGTGCCGCTCTCCGGACGACTGAACAATTTTCAACCGGTATCTGCGGCCCAGATAAAACACTGTCTCACCGCTGACGTATTCCCTTTCCAGCACCTCCGCCCGGCGCGCCTCGATATCGGTGAGATGCAAGGTTACCCAGCGGGCGCGTTTGAGAAGGGCTTTCTTGGCATCAGCGAGGGTGGTGTGTTGGGGTGTCTCCACCTCCACCAGGCCGTCCGGATAAACATGAATCCGCGCTTTGCCACCGTCGACACTCAGTAAGCGCCACCGGAACGGCAGACGCCGATCTCCGTACTGTACCGCATAGGTCTTTTCCTGGGACTGACGGACCTCAGTCATGACTCAGGCCCACCCGGACGATGTGTATTACCTGGTCGAGAATCAGCTTGGCGTTATTCAATCCGAAACGCTCGAACAGCTGTGGCAAGAGGGCCTTACGGATGCCGGCATCAATACCACCGGGGTTCAGGGTATTCTCCGCGACCACGCTTCGCACGATACCATCGATTTCACGGGCCAGATTGACCAGAGCATCCGCATCCTTCTCGATTGCGGAATCCACCTCCTCATCACCGAGGACAAGCCGGAAGACACCGAAGTACGCTTTGGCATGACGCTCCTTGGCCAACGCCTCAGGAATCCCCGGAGTACGGCGTTCGCTCAGCTGATCCTCAAATTCCCGGAGAAGGGCGTACTGTTTGCCCGGATAGTCGAACAGCGCATCCGCCTCTTCGATGGCTTTCTTCAACAACTCGGAGAACACTTTCTGGGCATAGGGATCATCGCCCAGGTCCTGCTCGATGGTTTTACGCGTCCGGGTTCGGATGGTATCCGCCTCGTTGCGGGTTTTTTGGGCGTCCCACTCCGCCGGCTCTTCACCGAGCCGGTTCACCACATAAACCTCATCGCTGTTCTTCACTTCGACGCCGACCACATCCCGGTCCACCAGTTTTCGGATCTGCTTCTCGTAGGCGCTGTAATCCACGGTTTCCTGGGCGTCTTGTCGGGCAACATGGCGTAGCTCGGTGAAGAACTTAAGATCCCGTTTATAGGTCCGGATCATCTCGTCGGTAAACGCCTTATCCTCGAAGAACGAGCGCGATGAGCGGGCCACCTGCAGACACATGCCGAAATCCGTCAGCGCCTGGTAGAAGTCTTCGCGCAGCTTCTGACGGCTGTCATATTCCTTACCTTCCTCGTCGGCCTCATAGCGCGGCATCAGCACCTGGCGGAAGGCCTGCATGTCCCAGGCGTTATCCACATACCCGAAGAAGGACCACAGGTGCTTGTGCAGCCCGGGCAAGCGCTTGTACTCGGTATCCACGTTGCGGTACAGGCCGTCGATGTCATCAATGTCATAGCCGCCCTGGGTATGCTCCTCCAGGTTCTGATACTTCTTGATGGCGGTATCCAGCTCCGCGAGGATGCCCCGATAGTCAATCAGCAGACCGTAGGCCTTTTCCTCGTGCAGCCGGTTCACCCGGGCAATCGCCTGGATCAGGTTGTGATCCTTGAGCGGTTTGTCGATATACAGGACGGCATTGCGAGGCTCATCGAAGCCGGTGAGCAGCTTATCCACCACGATCAGCAGATCCGGGGCCCCTTCCATGCCGAAATGCTCAATGGTCTGACGTTCATACTCGTACGGATCGCCGGTAACATTGTCCGCCCACCACTTTTGCACCTCGGGGAGTTCCGCCTCGTCCACCTCACTGTGGCCCTCGCGGGTGTCCGGAGCCGAGATCACCACCCGGGAACTCACCAGCCCGGTCTCGTCCAGGAACCGCTTGTAGCGAATCGCGGACAGCTTGCTGTCGCAGGCGATCTGGCCCTTGAGGGTCTTACCCAGCTCCTTGAAGTTGGTATTGAAGTGCAGGGCGATATCCCAGGCGATCAGCCGGATACGGTTCTCGGCGCCATAGATCGCCCCGCGCTTGGCGTACTTACGCTTCAGGTCGCCCTTCTGCTGGTCCGTCAGCCCGCGGGTAATGGTCTCAAACCAGTTATCAATGGCCGCCTGATTCACATCCAGCGCCGGGCGCCGCTCTTCGTACAGCAGCGGCGCCACGGTACCGTCCTCCACCGCCCGGCGCATGGTGTAGGCGTGGACGATCGGGCCGAAGGTGTCCACCGTCTCCTGCCGATCCTTTTTCAGCAGGGGCGTACCGGTGAACGCGAGATAACCGGCATGGGGCAGCGCCTTGCGCATGCGCTGGTGATTTTCCCCGCCGTGGCCGCGGTGGCCCTCGTCCACCAGCACCAGTAGATTTTCACTGGGGTTGTAGCACTCTTTGTGCTTGATGGCGGAAAGGAACTTCTGCACCAGCGTGAACAGCACCCGCTGGTTGCCCTGCCCGATCTCCCGGGCGAGCTCGCGCCCCGAGGTCATCCGCGCACTGCCGGCCTTGCCGGTTTTCACCGAGGTCAGGCCCAGCGCGCCGGCGGCGGCAAAAGTGCGCGAGAGTTGCTTCTCCAGATCCACCCGATCAGTCACCACCACCACCCGGCACTGTTTCAGAGCCTCGTGCAGCACCAGTAGCTTGCTGAGGAATACCATGGTGAAGGACTTGCCCGAACCGGTGGTGTGCCAGATCACGCCACCCTGGCGGGAGCCACTGGCATCCACCTGGCTGATCGTGTCCAGCAAGGCTTCAATGCCGAAGAACTGCTGGTAGCGGGCAATGATCTTGTCGTTTTTGTAAAAGAGGATGTAGTAACGCAGAAACGCCAGCAGCCGCGCCGGGCTGAGCACGCCAATCAGCAGCTCGTCCTGTTCCGTGGGCAGCACCGGCCCGGACCAGAGCGCCTCGAAATACTGACGGACCCGCGGCGGCCGGCCGGCGAACAACGTATCCATCTGCTCGTCACTGAGCGGCCGGTTCTTTACCGCCTTGCGCTCTTCCTCGTTAACCCGCTCCTCTTCCCAGAGCGACCAGAACTTCCTCGGCGTGCGGGTGGTGCCATAGCGCCCGTCGGTCTGGCTCACCGCCATCAGCACCTGGGCGAAGGCGAACAGGTGGGGAATCTCCTGCACGCCTTGATTGCGCAGCATCTGGCTGATGCTCTCATCAATCATGGACTTGTTCGGGTTGCCGGAAGCGGCCCGCTTGGCTTCGATCACCACCACCGGAATGCCATTAACAAAGCCCACCAGATCCGGGCGCCGGTGACCGGTGGCCGAGGCGTTCTGAACCTCCATCTCCTCGGTGACCAGAAAGCTGTTGTGTTCAAGACCATTCCAGTCCACCAACGGCACCGTGGTGGCGTGGCGCTTGCCGTCCGGCATGAACTCATTGACGGTAATGCCCAGGGTGAGCATGTCATGGACGGCCTCGTTGGCCGACATCAGGCCCTCGGCCAGGCCCGGCGCCGAAAGGGTGGCCACCACCTGCTGGATGCCGTCACTGGAGAGCGGGTAGCTCTCGCCCTTGTACTCGAAGCGATGCTGGCGGAGAAAATCCATCAGCAACGGGCGCAGCAACACCTCACGGGTGGAGCCACCCCGCCATGCCATCACCCGCGCCGGCGAGCGGTAGGCCCAGCCCAGCTTCATCAGCGTCACCAGGGCCGGAATGTGCGAGGCGTAGAGCTCGCTGGTGTTGGGGGTATCGCTTTTCACTTATTATTCCCCTTCCCCGAATTTTCGATCCATGTCATGCCATAACGGATGAGCCTTCCAGTCGGCAGGGAGGCCCATTGCAACCCGGTATCTTTGTTCGCTTGCCAGAGTCTCCAGCAGCTCGTTACAAGACCCCGCCCAAGTGTCGCCATTGTGATTACTACGGAGCAACACCCGCAGAATCAGCAGAGCATAGAAGAGTCTGTCGTGACGGGGCGTTACCGGTGGATTCCACTCTGGTTCACGCACTCTCTCCGGCTTGATGGCCAGCTCCCGGTTCCAAAGACGGCCGTGATGGGCGCACAGGTTGCGGATGTAAGTCAGGGTATGAAGCCAGTCTTTCAGCCTTTTGTGATGAACGTCGAGCTGTTCCGCGATCAGCCTCTTATCCGGGTTTTTCAGGCCGGTGTAACAGAACGACAATGACCCCAGAGACATGACCTCGGTGGACATCCAGATCGGCAGAGTTGGAAACCCTTTATAGTTACGTTTGAAGTGCTCGACGAACACGTCCTTGGACTGCCGGGCTTCGAACTCCAGCTTCGCAAGCCAGATAGCGTGATTGAATCCAGGGTGGAAATTGGCGCAATCCGTATGCCCGAACGCCCCATACCGATGGCCGAGATGATAGGTCACCACGGTACGAATATGCACTTCGATCCGCTCGATGGCATCCATCACCAGAAGCCGCAGGTGACGGTCAAACTCATACAGCCGCACCACCTGATCAAAGTCCGTACCCGGCTCGAACACGCCGGTCACCTGCCCGTTCGTGCCCCGCTGCAAAAACGGGTACCAGTAAGCGCTCAGGCGGTAATAGCTGATCGAACTCAGATGACCGAGCGCCAGCGTCTGGTCGGGGATGTTAAGACCCCTGGATTCCAGAAGTTGCAACTGCTCAGCGAACGAAAGAGGGGGCTTGGTATAGGGCTTCAGCATCGGACGGCCCCTGGCCCGCCGACCGGTAAACGGCGGACATAAAAAAGCCACCAAGGTTGCGCGACACCCCCAAGGAGGGCACTAAGCGTGGTGGCTGTGTTACCGACAATATAACGAATCCCGGCCAGCAAACGCAAGTGGCCGCCGCCCCGGGAGGGAATGGGCTGAGACCCGATTTCCCAACCCGGGCTCCAACCGGCGCCAAAGCCCCGACCAACGTCCACCGCCGGCAAGAGAAGCGCCAGGTTTAGCGGGGCCCCGGCCGGAACATGGGCGGCGTAACGTTCACTGGTGTTGGGGGCTAGCTTCCGTGACAAAATACCCTCCCATCCCTGGGCATAATACGCCTCAGGCGCTGGTTCGTTCAGCCTCGTCGACCTTGACGCGGCGTTTTCCGGTGAGGAGTTGTTGCATTAGGGCTTTCTTTTCCGCTTTCAGACGCTTAACATCTCTGCGTATCAAGTCCAGCTCCTCTTCCTGTAAGTCAAGCACCAGAGCAATACCCCGTTGTTCCGCCAATCCTGGCAACTGGAGGCGCAATGTAAGCAACTGCTTTTTAGAAAGATTGTATCTTGTTGCCCCCTGAGCCATTCGAGCGATAGTCTTTCTTACTGTCCACTCACGTAACTTGAACTTTGCAAATTCGGGAAGAAGTATCTCAAAATCATGGAGGCGGAATCCAAAACAAAAAGAATTCAGATATAGCTCATCCATATCTCCCAAGAAAACGGAAGTCATTCCCACTTCCTCCGGAACTTCGGAAGACGTTGTGAACAAAACATCACCGTATTTTACTCTGTGTTGGCGCTCACCTCTTTCGATTCGAACCCTATCAAAAATATCAGTATTGATTGACAAACTAGAAAAAACTTTCATGTAGCTAATGTATGGTTTTCCATCACCAAAGTCTTCTTTATTCTTACCAGCTAGCCCAGGGTAAGTGGACCCCAAATCACCAAGAACGTGGCTTTGCCATTCACCCTCAAAACCCGGCAACCGCTTCTTCCCCGTCAGCAACTGCTGCATCAGGGCTTTTTTCTGCTGCTCACTGTTGGCCAGAAGCTGCTCCGTCGTGGCAATGGCTTCGTCCCAGGTGGAAAGTATTCTAGCAATTCTATTTTGTTCTAAAAGTGGAGGGACGGGGATGACTTGTTCCGCAATGTCTGATTTCTGGACATGTAGAAGAGTAGCTTTAAATCCGTGAGCTTTATTTTCAACGCACTCTGTAACTCTAATCAAAGCAAAATAAAGCCAATCTGGATTAACTTTCATCTTGGGCTCTACACGGAAAATATGCTGATTCAAGACCCCTCTGGGCCCGGACCAACGCTTGGCACCGAATGAAACGCCTTTTGTGCCAGCCCAAGCGAACAGAATATCTCCAGGCTCGACAACCCACCTATCTTTAACCTCACCATTAAAGTAATTAAAATCACTTGAGCCATTCAAATTTTGGATACGAATGATCGGCCAGCCCTGGGTGGACCATTCGGAAGCTTTAAATCCATTTCCATTAAAAAACTCACAAAATTCTCCGACACTTTGTGCGCTCCACCCGTCAGGAACCATAACCCAGCTCCTTCAGATAACCGTCCATCTCTCGCTCCAGGGACGCCAACTTCTCCTTGAGCTGCTTACGCTCGGCCCGCACCGCCATCAGGTCGATTTCCTCCTCTTCCTCGAAGGTATCCACATAGCGGGGGATATTCAGGTTGAAATCGTTCTCGGCGATTTCCTCCGGCGTGGCCAGGTGGGCGTATTTGTCCACATCGGCGCGGTTGGTGTAGGTCTTGACGATCTTGCGGATATTGTCCTCGGAGAGGGCATTCTGGTTCTTGCCCGCCCGGAACTCGCGGCTGGCGTCGATAAAGAGCACGTTTTCGTCGGTCTTGTCCTGGCGGAACACCAGGATCGCCGCCGGAATGCCGGTGCCGAAAAAGAGCTTTTCCGGCAGGCCGATCACGGCATCCAGCAGGTTTTCCTCGATCAGCTGCCTGCGGATCTTCCCTTCGCTGGAGCCTCGGAACAGCACGCCGTGGGGCACCACCACGGCCATCCGGCCACCTTTCTTTGCCGAAGAGCCGGGCTTCAGCGTCTCGACCATGTGCAGGATAAAGGCGTAATCGCCCTTGGTCTTGGGCGGGATACCCCGGCGGTAACGGCCATGGGGGTCGTCACCGGCGCCTTCATGGCCCCACTTGTCCAGCGAGAACGGCGGATTGGCCACCACCACGTCAAACAGCCGGAGCCGGCCTTTGTCGTCCAGCAGCTTGGGGTTGCGCAGGGTGTCACCCCACTCGATCCTGTGGTTATCCACCCCGTGCAGAAACATGTTCATCTTCGCCAGCGCCCAGGTGCTGCCGATGGCCTCCTGGCCATACAGGGCGAAACGCTTGGAGCCGTTGTGGGCGTTCTTGATCTGGTTGGCGCATTTCAGCAACAGTGATCCGGACCCACAGGCCGGATCACAGATCTCGTCGCCTTCCGCCGGTGCCATCAGCTCGGCGATCAATTCCGAGACCTCTGCCGGTGTGTAGAACTCCCCGGCCTTCTTGCCGGACGTGGCGGCGAACTGGGCGATCAGGTACTCGTAGGCATTGCCGATAATATCCAGCCGCCCGATGCGGCTGGGCCGCAGGTTCAGCTCCGGCTTATGGAAATCCTCCAGCAGCGCCTTGAGGATTTCGTTCTTCTGCTTCTCGTCACCCAGCTTGTTGGAGTTGAAGCTGATGTCCTGGAACACATCACTCAGCTTCTGGATATTCTCTTCCTCAATGGCGTGCAGCGCCTTGTCGATGCGCTCGCCATTGCCCGGCTCATGGCGGTGTTCATACAGCGAGTAAAAATTCGCCGCCGGCGGCAGTACAAAGCGCTCGCTCTTCATCAGTTCCCGAATCAGATCGGGGTGATCGCCATGCTCTTTCTGGTAGGCGTCCCAGTGATCCTGCCAGACGTCCGACAGGTACTTCACGAACAGCATGGTGAGCACATAGTCCTTGTAAATGCTCGGGTCCACCGTGCCACGGAAGGTGTCACAGGCCCGCCACACGGCCTTGTTGATCTGGCCCTGGTTAATGTTTGTTTCGCTCATTCCGCTCTCTTGTGTTCTTGATGAGTAACGTGGCATTTGCCTCACGACGACTGCTATGAGGTATTAATCACCCGCTGAAGGGGCATCTTGTTGTCGCCTTATCGTGGCCACGCTCCGGGATATGCCGCAGGCCGGCTTTGTTTAGATAGGTTCGGGCCCAGCCGATCCGGTTGTTGATCACAGTCTGGCGGCCGGAAGGCAGCCTTTGCTTGCGCTCTTCGTCGCTCAGCAGGAACGTCTCCGTCACGTGCTGGCGTACGTCGCCGAGGGTCCGGGGCTGGCCATCACTGACTGCGTCCAGCACCGGCCGCATGACGGTTTGGAAGTCGGGTATGGCCATACAGTCCCCATTTATAATTCTATCGCGGCACCAGCGGACATTCAGTAGCCCGCTTCCTTCTGATGGCGCACCGCCAACACATACACCGCATCGTCACCGGGCCGGTAGCGGTAAAGCGCCACATAACCGGCTTTGCCGAAAGGAATCATCAACTCCCGCAGTTCCGGCATCTCGTCGTCGGGACGGCCCATGTCCGGGACTGTCTCCAGCATCCGCAGATGTCGCGCGATGGTCCGACCGGCACGGACGGCCGATTCTCCAGCTTCCACGGCTTCCAGGAAAGCCCGGCACCGCGCCAGCCCCCGCACGGCGCCTTCGGTGATGATTACTCGTGGCACTCGGGCGGCGCCTTATCGTCGCGTCCCCAGGACTCCAGCCACTCGTTGCTTTCCTGGACCGTGAGGTGGCGCCCGGTCTCGCGGTAGGATCGCCAGGACTCCAGGGCTTCCTGTTTGAAGCTCTCCTGGGCCTCTTCGCGGGTCACATATTGCTTGATGGCCTCCAGCATGATCCAGTGGGGAGTTCGGCGGCGCTGGCTGGCCAATGCCTGGACGCGGCTTTTCAGTTCGTCGTCAATCTTGATGGAAGTTGCCATGACGGCCTCGTATCGAAAGGTAATACCTGGTGATACCCTAGGCGGTTGAGGGGGTCCTGTCCATCCTCCCGGCGCCCGCCAATAGAGCCATGCGCAAGGGTTTGCTATTCTCTCCCGCTTGGCCCGCCCTCTTCCCGGGCCGTCACCCACAGTCTCCAGAAAACAGGCGATACCGCGCTTATGGCAAAGGACGACCTTTCCGGCCACACCCCGATGATGAAAGGGTGTGTTAGACTTGATTTATAAGACTTTTACCGACATTTTTGGAAAAACCCACCCTATAACCTACACTTATTTCTTGGATTCAAGCGAACACGAGTGGACCTCTGCGGATCGGACACTCTCTTATCCCTTCGTTGCTCTAAGATTGAGCCGAACAGGCTGCAGCCACCCAAAAGGAGACCCGGCCCGCGAATGCGCCATCTGGACCGGCGGCACTACCTGCGCCATGACTACGCGAAGGAGAAAGCGGAGGCATGTAAGCTGCTCGGAGAGCACGTACATGCGCTATTTTAAACGTTGGCCACGTCAGGATTGTCCTCGACGATGTATTCCACGATGGCCAACAGGTCGGCAAGCGCCCAGGCTGCCCATTCCAATTCAGGCACGGCGTTTCCTGTCGATCAGGGCTTGCACGTCGGCCATGGCCTGGTCGTGCGGAACGCCGGGGCGAGTGTCGGCCAGCGCTTCCAATACCTTTTCACGGAACCAGGTATCGTGAGCGGCGGGGTCCATCGTCAGGCCGGCCGGCAGGCCGCCGTCCTTCGTGATCCGGGTCAGCAGGATGCGCACGGCATCGGATACCGTGAGACCGACACTGGCCAGAGTTTCGGTGGCGTCCGCTTTGAGCTTTTCATCAATGCGGACGTGGAGCATCGAGGTTTGAGTGGCCATGGCTTGTCCTCCTGTGGTGGATGCCGCTATTTTGTATCTCAAATGAGATACAGTCAATATGAGTAGTCAGCCGGCCCGAAATAGATGAATAAGCCCGCCAGAAAGCATCTCTCTAGACAAAGTGGATATAAAACCCGGCCCATCGCCGATGCCTTGCATCAATGGATGATCGCGCAACGGCAAAAAGTCCCGGACGGCTCGGGCACGGCCAAGGCCCTGGACTACAGCCTGAAACGCTGGGCGGCGCTGACGCGTTACCTGGACGATGGCGCGGTGCCGATCAACAACAAGCGGGAGGAAAACCAGATTCGGCCCAGGGCGCGGTGGCGCAACAACGGGCTGTTCGTGAGCTCCGCCAGCGCGCCGCCACCGTCATGAGCCTGATTCCATCTGCGAAGCCGAACGGCAGCGATCCCTAGACTTACCTCAAGGGCGTGTTGACCCGGCTGCCGACGCAGAAGAGCAGCGCCAATCGACGAGCTCCTGCCTCACAATTGGACACCGGTCACCGACTGACAAGGTGGGATCACCGGACGCTTACAGTTATTCTATGCCGTAGCTCTTTTTCTCCAGCCCCTCCAGCAATTGGCGGCGGGTATCCGGGGCCCCAAAAGCGGCGGAGATCGGATTACCGTCCGGGCTCCAGAAGCCGCTGGCGCCCGTGTGCTGGATAGTGCGCGTATTGCCGTTGGCTAGCTTCACTTTCACCTTGTCAACGTCAGCGAGGTTTTTCCGCACTTCAAGTCAACTCGTAGTAACCAGCTATATCTCAGAGCTGCTTAATAGACTTTGCTTCACGCAGGGTGCGTGCTTCTGATTGATGTAGCATCATCTTTTCCCTTTTTTGTCCACTTCGCCCGCTTACTCAAGCTCAAACTGAGCAGCCGCCATCGTCTCTCCAGACAGCTGATTCAGCTCCTTAAGCAACCGACTTGGGTCCGTCACCATCACATACATCCAGAGGCCGAACCGGCCATCGAAGTTCACTGCCTCGACCCAGCGCTGTGCGGCCTTGGCCTTCCGGTCAGCATCATCCCCGTACTGGCCCTTGGTCTCGATGATCAGGCGCATGCCGGTATCCAGCTCGACGATAAAGTCGGGCTCGTAGCGGTGCGGGATATTGTTATGCCGGTACGGGATGTGGAAACCGAGGCGGTCATTCTTGACCCATTTGACCACCCCTGGATGCTGATCAAGCAGATAGCCGGTGCTTTGCTCCCACTTGCGGGTATCCGCCACCATCAGGTTCAGATGGCACTTGGTCACCGCACGTACCGGTTTGGTGGTGTGAAAATCCACATACAGGGTACTGCCCATGCCAGATGCGCCTTTCGGGACCACCGGCAGGAGTCCTCGCTTCTCCGCTGAGCCTCGCTGAATGGCGTTGAGCAGGCTACCGATTACCCCCTGTGTATACTTGCCTGCGGCCAGCACATCACAAGCTCGGCTTTCGCTGCTCTTAAGTACCAGCTTATCCTGGAGGAACCGCATGCTGGCATGGAGCACCTTGGGGAATATCTCGGCAAGAGGCACGGCGTCGCTGCCACGTTCCTCGATCCACTGCTTGCACACCTCCCGCGCCAGCACGAAGGCCACCTGCTGGTCGCGCCACATATCGCGCCATTCCCCCAAGGTTAAATAGGCCTTCTTCCCGGCTGCAAAAGCCACCAGAGAACCGTCCGGGGCGGTCAGCTGACCCGTCTGAACGCTGTCGGGGATATCCATCGGATCAATGGTGACCTGCGCCACCTGTGACCAGTCGATATTGATCTCGAGGGAGTCGATTTCCTGATAGCCGGTGACCACAGGAAAATCGATGCGATAACTCTCCTTTTCTGGCACCGAGTAGACATGGTGCACCTCTTTGGGCTCCGGCGGGTCGCCCACCGGCCGTTTCTTGAACGGCACCAACTCAAAGGGCACACCGAATACCTTGGCGGTTTCCTCCGTAAACAGCCCGTTTCCATCGTCGATGGTATAGCTCTGACGTCGCAGGGCGCGACCAATCACCTGCTCGCACAGCAACTGGGAACCGAACGGGCGCAGGCCGACAATATGTGTGACGGTATTGGCATCCCAGCCCTCAGCGAGCATGGATACCGAAACGATGCAGCGGATATCACGGCCCGGCGGCACTTTTTCGTCCAGCCACTGACCCTGCTCCTCGGCGTCGCCATCATCAGACGAGAGCTTGTCATTGTGCTTGCGTACCAGCTCAGACCACTCCGCCGGCACCTTGCCACCGGGCCATTCGGGCTTACCAATCGTATCGAGGATAAAACGCATACGCTTCACCTCGTCGCTACCGCCACCGGCCTCCATATCCTCTGACACCTTGGAGTCGACCCGTACGGTGAGTTCTTTGCCCGCTTCGTTGCGAAACCATTCCGGGCTTTCACCATAGCCGCCCTCATTCAATGCGAGCCAGCTGTATACCTCTTTGGCGACTTTGGTATCCCGACACACCACAATAAACACCGGGGGCACCGGGTAACGCTGACGGTCTTTCATCACCCGCTGCCACCGCTCGAAGTGTTTATACCAGTCTGCTGCGAGCAAGGTAATCGGCCGGCTCGCATAGGTCATCACCATCTGCGGTTTAACATTACTGCCATGGCCGTCCTGTTCAGCCTTAGCCTGCACCCAGCGCCAGATATTGAAATACGCCGCGTCCTCGGCGCCGGTCGCATCCGCTGTCGGCAGTTCAGGTATTTTCACCAGGCCGGATTCAATGGCGTCCAGTAGGCCGAAATCCGAGACAATCCACGGGAACGGTCGCCCCACCTCGTTGCCCGAGCCCTGGATGTAGAAGGGTGTCGCCGACAGATCCAGGCAGAGATTGATGCCGCGACTTTTGCCGTTGGCCAGCTTGTTTATCCGGTCTAGGCCTTCGATCCAGATGGTCGCCTCGCGGGCATTTTTCTTCGCCATGGTGGCGTCCTCCTCCAGGGAAGACTCATCCTTGTCGGCATCCCCCCGGCGGTAGGCATGGTGCGCCTCGTCATTGAACACCAGCCAGTGCGGGCTGCGGCCACGGCCAGAACCCAGTTCCTGGCGAATGCGCCGAAACCAGGCCTTGTCCGATTCAAAGTAGCGCACCTCTATCTTGCCCTTGTCCTTTCCACTCTTCTTGACGGTTTCGACTGGCTCGCCAGTCTTCACCACCTTTGAGGAAACGCCATTGACGCTATTGGTCTCCTGCCTGGCCAACCGGTGCCAGTTGGCTATCATCACCTCACCACGACGCAGCTCTTCCATACGCTGCGGCGGCACCAGTTGCCGGGTGCGGTACAGGGACAGATCTCCAAGCAACGGATCAAGCTCCTGCAGGCGCTCGCGGATGGTCACGTTCGGACAGACAATCAGGACGGTATCCGAAAAACGATCATCGGTGGGCGCTGCCACGCGATTCAGAATCGACCAGGCCGCCAGCATACCCATTACCGTGGTCTTGCCGGTACCGGTGGCCATCTTGCAGGCATAACGCAGGAAATAGCGGTAGCCCTTTTCCCTTGCAGCCGCACCCGGCTCATCAAGAGGGATCTTCGTCAGCCCCCTGTGATACAGCGTATTGCCCTCCACCAGAAAGATCACGGTTTCCGCCGCTTCAATCTGGGCAAAGAACAGCCGCTGGCCCCGGTCTTCTGAACGCCAAAGTTCCAGCAGCTCCCGGGTTACGCGGCCGACGCCGTCGTAGGGCACACCAGTGAGCGTACCCTCACGCCACTCGCGTACTTTCTGGCGAATCAGGTTGACCTGGCCCAGCTCCTCGCGCTCACCGACATCCACATCACTAAGCATGTCCGTCTGGCGACGACCGGCACGACCGGTACTCGCACCTTCGGGCAATCGGTAATAGTAATAGGCCGGCCTGCGGCCATTGGCCTTGACTGGCTGCGCCCCATGTTCCACCTGCCAATGGCTAGTTGGCTCGTAATAGGGAGAGTTGATAATCGGTTCCGGAACCTCGGTAATCGGCTGATCCGCCATTATTGCGCCTCCCCAACCGAGAAGACCCGCATCAGCTCGTTACCACGGTCATCGATGACCTTGATCGCGACCTGACCGTTACTGCCGGCAGCGAAAGGCTCACTCTCGGTACCAGCCAGATGATCCCAAAGCGATTCGTTGAACTGACCCTTGAGGGACTTCTGCAGATTGTCCCAGGCCTGCGTACGCGGGAAGAACACCTGTGATGCACAAAACACCATACCGTTATAGTTGGTATCCAGCATCCAGCAAGGCAGGTTCTCCGCCGCCAAAGATTCCGTTTTCATACTGTCAGGCAGGAAGGTGTCCAGCCCTTTGATCTCTGCCCTATACAGCGGCGTGCCGTCGTCTGCTTTACCGGCTTTTTTAAGCTTCCCGTCAGGCAAGCCCGTAATGGAGAACAACTGATCGGTCTGGCTGGTCTTGAGCAGGTCATCCATGGCCACGTCCGGATTGACGCTGATATAGGTGCAGGGCAGTCGCAGCCGGGCGCGGTCATCCACCAGCTCGCGGGCCTTGGCCTGGATGGCAAAACCAAACAGATAGAGCTGATCGTACTTGAGGAAATAAGCCTCGCTGGCGGCGTCGAACACCTGCTGGGAGTGGATAGCGCCATCTTCGGGGCCAAACATCAGCGCGACACGCTTGCCGCTCTCATCCACTGCCTCGGCGTGTAGATGCTCACTATCCACCGGCCGTACGCCGTCGAGTTTGAGCACCCGGTTGCCGGGCAGATTCAGATTCTTGCTGCGACGCACGATCTCGATCATGCGATCCAGGTAGGTGCGTGCATCGTAACCTGCATGCTTCTCAGACTCAGCACGCTCACCCTGCGCTGCAAGTGAATGGGCAGCCTGGATGGTAGCTTCTACCGTAAAGGGCCCACATACTCGGGTGATGCCCTTCCTCACATCGGGCCTGTCCACCAGGGTAACGGTCTCAGGGTCCTCGTTATTCGCGATAGATTTTAGAGTGATGCGGGGGACCAGTCCGCCGACTTCCTCGCCTTTTCTGTTCTGCTTGCGTTGGTATACGAAGCCGCCCGCCGGACCTCGCTGTAGCTCTTTCAGTTCGTACCAAGGGAAGGTGGCAGTGAGAAGCCGCTGCCGAGCCAGGGCCAGCGGCACACGGGAAGTGTCACAGGTGATCCAGCGGCGGCCCCATTGCTCGGCGACGTAAGCGGTGGTTCCGGAGCCGCAGGTGGGATCTAAGACCACGTCACCAGGATCCGTTGCCATTAGCATGCAGCGCTCCGCAACTTTTAAACCAGTCTGCACAACGTAGAGCTTTTCATCTGTGAAACTGCCCGTAAGAGTGTCGGTCCAGATATTACCAATCTGCTGGTATGAAAAATCATCCGAAAACCTACGATAGCGCAAACTATTTTTTGCAACATGGATGCGCCCATCGTCAGCTAGCCGCTTCAACCCTTCCGGATAACTGGGCTTCCAATGAGAGTTGGAGGCGGGGTTGTAAATCTTGCCTTCGAACTCAAAAGGTTGTGATTCCGAAGAAGCCCCCTGTGACTGAAGATCCCCTGGATTATAAAGACGTGCCCCCTCCGGCAACTCAACTTCTCCTCGCCTTTCAGCCGCCGTCACTCCCCGATAAGAGCCATTGGGCAATAAAAGCCATTTTGCATTGCCTGAACCTAAAACAACGGGCTGATCCTCATAGACCCGGTTATACTTAACCCGTGTTTTATCCTTTGCATACCAAAGCAAAAAGTCGCCCAACGTTGGGAGAGTGTTTGACTCGAAGCCCGAGGTCGTTTGAAAGCTAATTTGGGACACGAAGCCGCCAGGAAAAACTTCATCCATAACCTCCCGGACATGATGAAGGTTCTCATCTGATATCTGCACGAAAACACTGCCGCTGTCGGTCAAAAGCTCACGCGCTAGAAGAAGCCGATCACGCAAATAACTGAGATAAGAGTGCAATCCCAGCTCCCATGTATCGCGATAGGCCCTGACCATCTCTGGCTCGCGAATCATCTGCTCATCCCTGCCATGGGACACATCACGCTTGCGTACAAACGGCTGGAAATTGGAGCCAAACTTAACCCCATACGGGGGGTCTATATAAATCATCTGCACCTGACCACCGAGCCCTTCATACTCCAGCAGCGAGTTCATCACCTGCAACGAGTCACCAAGGACAAGCCGGTTCTGCCACTCTTCGGTATGGGAGTAAGCATCCAGCCGGTCGGCAATATCCTTTTCGTTTTCATCGCCAAACAGATCCAGGTTGGTGCCGCTGGCGCGATGAGATTCGAGTGTCTTGAGAATGGTTTCGGTGGAATGCCGCTCGTGCACAAACAGCGGCACCGTGGGCACGCTGATCTGCTGCCTCTCCGCCTTACCGGCCCAGTTCAGAAGCGGCTGGGTGAGGCTTTTCAGCCGCGCGACACACTGGCTGAGGCTGGCAAAGCGATCACCGGTGCCCTTCCAGACCTGCTCATTGGCAAACACCTCTGCCTCGCCTTTCTCGACGGATTCTTCCACCAGGTTCAACAACCATTCGGCAAAATCGCGCTCGGCGTTTTCGTCCCAGCACAGCTCCGGCGCCAGGCTAGAATCATAGCGGTAGGTCTTTGGCTCGCGCCGTACATTGAACTGTGCCTGAACGCCAACGTCCGGTCGGCTGATAGCAGCGGCATCGTGAAGGTAATTGCCGTAGGGCCCCGCCGCGTCGCCAATGCCTGGGGCGGGGGTACTGGCAGTGCCAGCAGCGTTCCACTGCTTTTTCTTATTGCGGCGACTACCTGCCGAAGTAGCGCCTGATCCGCTGCCGGCCTCTGCCTTTTTTCCCGCCAGACGAATCGCGCCGCCACGTCCGCGCCCCTTGGCCACGAGGCCTTCGGCCACCAGTTCATCACAGGCCTGACGGTAATCCTCTTCGCTGAGCTTCAGCTCATCCACCATCACCAACTGGGTCTGCATCTTCCGGTTGCCGATCTGGGTGCCGTCATCCGGCAGCTGGGCAAGGATAGCGGCCTTAATCTGTTCAATATTGCTCATCGGGTGGTTCCTGTGATGCGTTTGTCTGTGGGCTTTGCTGGCCAGTTGTCTGCCAGCCGCCGGCCAGCCACTGAGGCTGATCGGGCAAAAGTGTTCTGCCGGCCTGGTTGGCCAGCATCTTTTCAAGACGGGCAGCAGCAAGCTCGAAAGCGGCAGTTGCCTCCTGTTTGTCGGGGATCTGGCCGTTTACCGAGCTGCGGGCTGTCACCAGCCAATCACTTGCCCAGGCAGGGTTGAGATGCGCCCGCTCGCTGTCAATGCTGATCAGGGCGAGCTCCTGGCGCGCACGGCGGCCGCGATCATTTTGCCAGCGGGCCACACCGGCAAACAGCGCCTGACCTTGCAGGCCGTCGGTAAGTGCCGCCGTGCCGCCAAAGTCGTAGCGCACAGCGATGTCCAGCAAACGGCGGAAGAACCAGTTATCCATATTGATCGGCATCCAATCCTGGTTGCGCGCCGCCAGCATGCGGTCGAAGGTGATTTTCCAGCGGGTCTTGCTGACACCGAAGCTTTCGCGTAGTGCCTCGGGCAAGCGCAGGTCCCACACCAGGTTCTTGTGTGTGCGCTCGACGATGTCGATGCCCAACAGGTTCGCCATGCCTTCGACAAAGGCCTGCAGGTGAACAACGGTGATTGCCAGCTCACCACGAGTTTCGTCAGGGTCGAAGCCCGCGGCATGCTGGAACAGTTCCTGCTGCTTGCCGGCCGCATCGCGGGCACGACCCAGTGCTTCATCGATACGCTCGGCGGTACGCTCTACACGCTCCCGACTGGCGGTGGCCAGCACCTCTTCAATATCCACCAAGTCGGCGAGTTCGCCGAGAATGTCTTCCTTCATGGCTTCGTTGAATTCGTGGCGCTGCACCGTAGCCATGTCTTCAGCCACTCTGTCCAGCCGCTGATAGAGGATATCGAGAATCTGTTCATCGGCGCTGTCAGACTGGTGAACATTAAACACCACGACGCGGTTCTTCTGGCCATAGCGGTACAGGCGACCGATACGCTGCACCAGACGCATCGGATTCCAGGGCAGGTCATAGTTGACCATGATGTGGCAGCGCTCTTGGAGGTTGATGCCTTCGCCGCCCGCTTCGGTGGAAACCAGGAACTGAGCGCCTGCTTCTTCCTCAAAACTGGTAATCGCCTCCCGGCGCTCATCCATATCCATGCCGCCGTGGATGAGCACACTAGCTTGCTCACCAAAGCGCTGCTTGAGTGCGTCTTGCACCCAGGCCTGGGTGCTGCGGTACTCGGTAAAGATCAGGATCTTTTCCGACGAGTTTTGGCCCAGGACAGTGCTCACAAGGCCGTCCATAAAGGCCTGAAGCTTGATGTCATGCTGGGCCAGGGCCCCGGCCTCGTCGATGAGGTCCTGCAAAAGCTCCTCCTCGCCGTCGAAGAAGGGGGTGGCCTGAGTCAGTGCGGCTTCCAGCTCCTCCAGTTCGCCCTGGTAACGCTCGTCCTCCTCGCGGCGACGTTGTTCCAGCAGCTCGCCTCGCAAGCGCGCCTGACGCCGAAGCAGCGAGGTATGGATAGCTGCCACGCTGGAGGCGGCCAGTTTCCTGTATACGGTCATCACAAAGCCAATAGCGCGGCTGGTGGTTCGACCATCTGCTGCTTCTGCCGCATAGCCACGGCGCAGGTAGCCACGCAGATTTTCATCAAAGGCCCGCGCCTGATCGGAGAGTGGCACCTCGATCTGCTTCACGGTTTTGCCATGGAAAATGAACTTGCCCTCCATGTCGGTGACATCCGCTTTGTAGTTTCGGAACACCATTTCGCCGATGATCTCGGGATTGAGGGCGAGGGTATCGAACTCTTCCTTGCGTTCCGGGTGCAACAACTCCAGCAACCCGACGAAGCTGTCCTGCTTACCCTGGTGCGGGGTCGCTGAGAGGAGCAGCACTGATTCAGTGTGTTGACGCAGTTTCTCCAGCATGTCATAGCGTTGGCTGGCATCGAGTTGATTACCATATTGACGGCGCGAGAGGCGATGGGCTTCATCGACAATGATCAGATCCCAAGACTCTGCCTGCAGGAGGGATTCTAGGTGTTTTCCCTGCTTCAGGCGGTCCATGGAGCCAATCACGTTATCGTACATTTTCCAGTGACGGGGCTCATTGATAAGAAAGTCATCGCCGTAAATACGAAACTCATCCAGACCGAACTTTCCAGACATTTCCTCCTGCCACTGGCGCGTTAGACCGGCTGGGGTAATGATCAATACCCGGCAAGCCTCGTCCCGCTGCCGTAAGGCCGACAGAAGCAAACCGACTTCAATGGTCTTGCCGAGGCCGACGTCATCCGCGATCAGCCAGTTATATTGCCCGGAAGCCAGTATGTGGTGGACCAGGTGTATCTGGTGCGGCAAAGGGTCAATATCGAAGGTGGCGAGCGCGCCTGTATTTTCATTCCACAAGCGGGTTGCCCAGGCGAGAAGGCGTAGCCGCTGGCGTTCAGCGGCATCACCTTGCTCGAAGCGGACGGTATTGAAAGCGTGAGCGATCCCCCGCACCATGCGCAGGCGCTGCCAGGGTAGCCAGCGGCGCTCGCCTGCGTCCGGAAACTCAACGAGGACCTGAGCGAATCCGGCCACGTCGCGGGTGGCCACCACGACGCCCCAGCCCAACGACTGCTGTGCTCGGCTCACTGGCTCATGCAACACTTCCATTTTGGCAAGGAAACCGGAAGTCAATTCGTCGGCCCGGTGCCAGCTGGTGCTTTTCTTTCTTGGCCAATATACCTTGACCTTTTCACTTCCCTGCTCGCCAACAGACCGCACTAAACCCGGCGACTGGCCGGCAGTATCCGTTTTCAGCCGAACGAAGGCATCGAGAACTGGTGTAATCATGATCACAACCACTCACTTTCCGGGATGACCGTATCAATGCTATAGCCAAAGGGGAAACGAGACCCTCCCAGTCGCCAACTGTCGTAATCGCCCTCATAGTCAGGGAACAGGTCGAAATCAACATAGGGCGGCATACGCTCACCACAGTTTTCGGCAACACGACGCATGTGTTCGATAACATTGTTCAGGTAATAAGCAAATATAGGAAACGCGTTCAGCATCCGGGGCGAGTCATTCCATTGCTGAAAGCAATCTTCCACAAACAGCAGGATTTCCTCGGCGGAGTCCGCCTGCAGCTCACGCAGAAGACGCAGAGCGAGCTGCCAGGAGACGTTCGGCCAGCCATCCTCCGCCTTTCCGCTGCGAAAACAACGGTTGTACCCCCCTCCACCCCACTGAAGCCGCAAGTCATGCATTATGGTCAACTCATCCGGAGTGACCTCTTCATCCTGCAGCAACTGACGCAGGGCCACGCGGGTCTTGCCATGGCTGCGATGATGGAGCAGCACCTCAACCAGCTTCGCCAAATCATCGAGTGACCAGCCAGCCTCCGTGGCGAGCTCGGCGGCGACCTGCCGCGCCTTGCGGTAATCGCTAACGACTGCGGCACTCACCGGAAGCTCTTCGAGTGAGTCCTCTTCAGAGGTATCCAGCGGATCGAAACTGAGGGTATGTATTACCCAGTCCGTGTCTTCGTCCGCCTGAGCAGCATCCTCAAGAGCGGGGGGGAGCTCGTCCAGGTCCTCATCGCCGAGCAACGCGCCGCCTTCACTCGAGAGGTATGAATCGTAATCACCTTCCAGCGGATCTGCAGTGGTTTTAGGTAGCACCTCCTGATCGCCATTCTGGCTATCTTCACAGGCGCCGAAAAAAGCCAGGTCTTCCTCTGTAAAGTCCGCTCCGCCTTCTGACGCTGCCTCATCATCGTCAGCGGTAATTAGGGGTAGCCCGCTGGGCGCCGGATCTGTCTCTCTCCTCGGCTCCTTGGGGGTATCAACCTGATCCGACGGGCTGGCATCGAAACCATACTCGTGAGCGAAGTCGAATTCGGTAGGGGTGTCAGTGCTGGCATGGATATGGTCGAGCTCGTCGGCCCCCAGAGGCTCATCCAGCGGCTGTTCCGAGCCGCGTGCGCGCAACACACCCTGGCGGTCCATTTGAAGCGAAAGTCGCAACCAGTACGCCGCCCTCTCAGGCTGGCGGAGGTTCACGTATATGCGACCCAGCACAGTTGCCGCCTGGCGATCGGCGGGGCAGGAGTGCATATGCTCTTCGAGCATGTCCACAGCGGCCTGCCGGCGACCTGCCCGGAACAGTTGCTCTGCTTGTTGGAGAATCGCGGTATTCATGATCAAGCGAGCCTTGGGCACTTCGACTTAGGGCAACCCATGTCCATCATCCTTTGTGTAAAACCACCGGATAACTCGCCGCTCCCCAGAGCGTACGGGGATTATCCATCATGATTTCAATCACCACCGGCACCAGGTCCGCCAGAATCGCCACGCAGTCGCGGATCTGGTCGCGGTTAACGCGGCCGTTCCAGGTGGCGCCACCGTGGATGATCTGATTGCGCAAGGTATAGATGCGGCTGAAGACGATGGAGAGCACGGCTGGGGTCTTCTGCCGAGCCAGAGCGGTGTGTGCCGCCTTCTTCGCGCCATCAAAGCTGCGCTTCCACTGGGCTTCGGTCAGGACACCTTTCTGGTGGTCCCAGAAACAGGAGAACACATAGGGGTTGTCCAGCAGCACGCGGATGGCGTTCGGGTAGGCGGTCCACACCAGCTCGTCGAGGCGCTTTTCGCCATCCAGCTCGCAGAGCTTTTCCAGGAAGGCGTTGAAGGTGGCTTGTTCGTTGAGGTGAACGCGGTCGTCGATTTCCGTGGCGTAGGCGGCGTTGAAGGCGATCCACAGGAAGATGAAGCGGCTGTCCGGGTCATCGTCCCGTTCGGCGCGGTCGAGCCAGCTGAGCGCGCGATGCACGCGCAGGCTCAGATTGTCCGGGTAGCCATCCCGCTCGGCGCGTTGACGCGCCTTCAACCCTTCGAACGTTCTCTCCATGTCCCCCATCCCTAGCCGGCTCTTCCCGGTCTTATACCGTGAACCTTATCACACTCTCGAGGCCGGGCCAGACTGGCCAGTCGCGATGATTCAGTCATGGGCTACCCATTCAAAGGCGTCTTCATGTAGGGGATGCCGGCCATCCCAGCGGTAGGCGGCCAGACGCCCGCCATGACGGGCGGCAATACTGTAATCCAGGCAGGCGACGTGTCCAGTAAGCGGCGCGGGCGTGCCGCTGAGCCAGTAGTGGCCAACAAAAACCGGCTTGTCGCCCTCGTAGCCAGGCAAGAGGCCATCTGGCAGGGGCTGGTCGGGGACGGTGGCGCGGGCGCTGTCCGGGATCAGCGCCACGCTCCGGTAAGTCGCCGGTGTGGATTGCCACCAGCGGGTGCGAACATGCCGACGATGGTGGCCGTCCTTGTCGTGGAAGCCGGCGCCGTCCGGCAGTTCGATTTCCTGCCCCTTGAGGGTCGTTTCCACCGCGTCGAACAGGGCGTTGCCTTCGGTGGCGGCGCGCCCCCAGGCGTCGACGGGCACGCGCTGTCGATCGTCCAGTTCCCGGGAGAGCGTCGTTATGTGCACCGGGTGCCAACAGGCGTGCACGGCACGCAGTTCCGGCAGGTCCAGGTACAGAGGCAGGGTCCGGCACCAATCGATCACTTCCTGGTGGAGCGGCGAGCCCTCCCCCACCTGCTCCAGGAACGCGTGGTGCTGGTGCCGGTTTTTGGCAGTATGGGGCCGAAGATGCTCTCCTGAATGCGACGGGTGCGGCGTGGCCCAGGCCACGGCGTTGAACTCATGATTGCCCATGATTGCCAGGGCCGCGCCGGCATCGACCATGGCGCGCACCACCCGCACCACCTCCACTTGCTCCGGTCCACGGTCGATGTAATCGCCTAGGAACAGGGCCTTGCGGTGGGAATGACGCCAGACGCCGTTTGTCTCCCGATAGCCGAGCCGGTCCAGAAGCTGCTTGAGCGGCCCGGCATGGCCATGAATGTCGCCGATGATGTCGTACATAACTCGCCTTCTTTATCGGGGATGGACGTCCGTGCCCCAAGTGCCGGTCCGTGACACCTTCCACTCTATGCCCTCACTATAGACATGACCATACTGACTACATGAACATGTCACCTTTTCAGGCAGGAGAGTCCGGGCGTCCGCATTTGGCGGGTTCATGGACAACAGGGACCCTGATGATTAATATCGATTAATAGAAAATCAGTTTGCTTATCCACGATTGGAGGTGCCCCTCATGTCAACGACTGCCAATACACGCTCGGTGACGGCTCACGTGCCCGTGGAACTGGCCGACCGGATCGATGAGATCGCCACGCGCCTGGAACGATCCAAAAACTGGATCGTCAGGCAAGCCCTGGCCGACTGGCTTGACCAGGAAGAAGAGCGCGACCGGCTGACGCGCGAAGCCCTGGCCAATGTGGACGCTGGCCATGTGATCGACCATCAGGCGGTCCGCGAGTGGGCCGAGAGCCTGAGCACGGATTCCCCCCTGCCCGTACCGCGCTGATGGAACTGAAGTGGACCAGCAAAGCCCTGTCCGACGTGGTCAGGCTTTATGAGTTTCTGGCGGCGGTCAATCCGCTCGCGGCGGCCCAAACCGTTCAGCAACTGACCGAGGCGCCGGCAGCCCTGTTGGCGAATCCTCGCCTCGGCGAGCGCCTCGACGGGTTCCAGCCCAGGGTGGTGCGACGCCTCCTCATCGGCCATTACGAAATGCGCTACGAGATCGCCAACGGCACGGTTTATATCCTGCGTCTATGGCATACCCGTGAGGATCGGTAAAAGACAGCCGGCGTGTTTTCCGAAAGGAGAATGCCGCTCAGATTCTCATGGAGACGAGAATCGTGGAACCAGCATGGTACGCGTTCACACCCTTTCAACTTCGAACGCCTGGGCATCCCGTTCCAAAGGCGCGTCACTGTAGCCCAGCACCAACACCTGAGGCAGGTACTCGTCCATAAAAGCCGGGATTGATCCGTATTTTTCGTATTGATGAACGTGGCGAAACTCGTGGGAATACAGGCGTGCCGATTCGCGTCCCCGGGCAATGTAAATCGAGTGCCCGAATGTGATCCCTTCTATCGTCCCATCCAGCATGCCCGCGCTTTTGGCCAGGCCGGCAATAAGCGGGTCGTTGTGGATCGGAATCTCATCGACCAGCAGCACCCTGATCCGCTCCGGCTCAAGCACCCCAACCCTTCTCGCCAGGGCCAGGCCCTCGTCGCTTAGCGACGACCCCGTGTTTTGGATGATCTGGTAATGTTCACTGGCCCATCGAACCACCGGCTCCCGGATGGCGTTATAGTCTCTCATTGCTCTTTCCCTATTTTTGCTGGCCTTGTCCGCTGGCCATCTTGCTGCGTTCCCACGACATTACCTGTCGCAACGTACCTCACCGGCCTCGAGGCCAGAATGGCATCCCTGCCCCAGTGGTCGATCCGTGACAGCTCGCACTCTATGCCTTCACCAAAGACATGACTATACTGACTACATGAACATGTCCACTTTTCAGGCAGGAGAGCCTCATGGCCCATGTTAGCCGCAAGAGCGCCGGGGACTGGCCGGTACGTTGGGATCTGTTATTGCGCTATCGGCTGATCGAAGTCATCGCTTTATGGGAAGGCCGCCTCACCACCAATCACCTGATGCGCGCCTTCGGTATTGGGCGGCAGCAAGCCAGCAAAGACATCAACACCTACCTTTCGGATTACGGGCCGGAAAATCTGGTGTACGACCGCTTCCTCAAGGGGTATCGGCCCACGCCGGGTTTCCGGCCGGTGTTTACCCGGGGCGTGGCGGACGAGTACCTGCAGATGATGCACGCCCGGGAGGACCTGGCCAGCTCGTTCGAGGCGCTGACGGTGCGTGAGCTGAACACCGAGGTGCTGCTGCCGCCGGCCCGGGATCTGCGCCCCGAGGTACTTCAGCCGGTGCTGCAAGCCTGCCGGGAGCGCAAGCGGGTGGAGATTGAGTACGCCTCATTGGCCAACCCGGAACCGGAGTACCGGGTGATCCAGCCGCACACCGTGGTTCATACCGGTTACCGCTGGCATGTGCGGGCCTGGTGCGAGAAGAACGGGGATTTTCGGGATTTCGTGCTCAGCCGCATCGGCGACCAGCCCGAATTGGTCACCGCCGCCACCCAGCGAGCGGAGGACGACGACGCCTGGCAGGCCCGAGTCATTGTGCGCCTGGGGCCCGATCCTCGCCTGACTTCAGCGCAGCAAGCCCTGATCGCGCGGGATTATGGCATGCAGAGTGGCGAGTTACGTCTTAAGACTCGTGGGGCGCTGGTGAGTTATTTGCTGCAGCAATTGCGCGTGGATACCCCGACAAACCAGCGATCCCCGGAAGCGCAGCAGGTAGTGGTCCTGAATCCAGAAGAAGTACGCCAATGGAGCGTAATGCCCGGCTGATCGGATTGCATTCTCTTTTCTTACCCTAACTGCGACATTATCCGTCGCAGAATACCGGCAGAATCTTTTTTGCAATCTTTGCGCGGCGAAAACGCAAGAGAGCGCGGCTCCTGTGTGCTGGTTTTTCTCCAGCGGACCGGGTATAAGTGTGACCCGGGTCTCACCAGGACATTAAAAGAAACAAAAAGGATACCCGTAGAACATGGACACCCCTTCATCTGAAACGCTGGCGCGGATGCTGGTGCTCTATGCGTTGATTCCCCGAAATGACGTGGGAATCAGCACTCGCACTCTGGAAGAAAAGCTCAAGGATCGCGGTTTCCAGATTAGTCCCCGCTCGGTGCAACGCGATCTCAAGAAACTCGCACGGCATTTTCCTATCGGCTGCCACGATGATCGGCTTCCCTATCGTTGGTACAAGACCGCGAACACGGACCTCGACCATCCGGATCTGGCGCAGAGCCCACCGGGGGCCCTCGCCTATTATTTGGTCGAACAGCATCTGGACAGGCTGTTGCCGCAAAACGTCGTGGATTACCTGGGCCCTCGGTTCCAAACCGCACGGCGCTATTTGGACGGCTTGCACCAGCATCCGCTGCAGCATTGGACGAGGCGTGTGCGCAGTCTTCCCAATGGCAAAGCCCTGCTACCGGCGCCACTGGAACCGCAAGTCTGGGAACACGTATCGACGGCCGTGGCACAGCAAAAACAGCTCTCGATCACATACCTGAGCCGCAGCCAGTCCAAAGTCAGCGAGATGACGCTGAATCCGGCCGGCCTGGTTAATCGCCACAGCATTACCTACCTGATCGCCAACGTCGCTGGATACGAGGACCTGCGCCGATTCGCCCTGCATCGTATTAAGCAAGCCAAGGTGCTGGACGACCCATCCGCCATTGCCGACGACTTCGACTTGGACGCATACATCGACAGCGGCGCCTTCGGCTGGCAAACCGGCGAGCCTGAACAGACCACGCTTGTCGCGGATATCCGCCCGCAATTGGCCTGGTTACTTCAGGAAACACCTCTCAGCGAAGACCAAACCATCGGCGATGAAGACAACGGTTGGCACCGTCTCACCGCCACCGTCGGCAAAGATCAGGAAACTTTATGGTGGATACTCGGGCTGAATAGTCAGATCCGGGTTCTGGAACCAGGGGATTGGGTGGCACAGATTAAAGAGGCACTGGAAGAGACGGCACAAACTTATCAACTGATTTGGGAAAAAAAATCAAATTCCCATTAGATTTCTCATTTTAATTACAAGTCAGATAAAATACAAAAAACTTATCCCTGAGATTGAATCGGCAGACTGCCATGGCAACTTCTTCAGGCGTGGAACCGGTACATCAGCGGACCGACAGCCTCCTAAAAAACCAAAACCTTACCACCCCAACGGCAGACCAACCTAAAAAAAGGAAAACAACATGCCCAAGAATATAAAACCTGAGGATGCTGAAAAAGAGCTCAGAGAAAAGACAAAAAAAGTCACGGAAGATGACATTAGAAAAGTTCTCAATAGAGAAGATGAAATCGAGAAAAAAGTCAGAGGGGAAGGCCCCTTAAAGGAATATATTGATGCAGTGAAAACGATGTTTTCCTTGCTAAAGGCATATTGGAGCGGAGAATACAGAGAAATACCATGGCTCACCATTGCCGCCATCGTTGCTGCCCTGCTTTACGTTTTTAGCCCTATCGATTTAATACCTGATTTCATACCCATTTTGGGTTTGGTTGATGATGCATTTGTGATTGCCGCCTGCCTAAAACTTGTTAAACAAGACCTCGCTGACTTTGAGGCTTGGCAAGCATCATCTCGAAATTGATACGAAAAATCGGATCGCGGCGGTGGTTTCTCACCGCCGGGCTCGCCCTCCCCGCCACCAATCCAGACAGATAGCCATTACTTTATTTTATCGAGCTCTAGCTTTATTGCTACAGACTCCAACTCTTTTTTAGTGGTCATTTCGGCGGTGTGCAAATCTCCGACACAATTTGTCGCCTCCGTTATCTAGACTCGCCCGATAGCACCGAATAACCCCGAAAAAGGAGAAGTCTATGCTCCAAAACATCCTCGCTGCCATCGGCCTTCTGGTCGTCTGCCGCAAGGGGTACGACTGGTACACCGAGTTTCAGGATTTAAAGAAGAAAGTCGCTTGCGCCGAAGCGGAGCGCAAGCCAAAGCAACAGGCGGACGGCAATGTGGCCCCCTGAGCCTTATACCTACCGCTGTTCGGACTGCGGTTGGCGCAAGACGCTGGCACCGAAGTCCGACGCCTTGATGCCCGGGGATTTTTTCTCAGCGTGCCCAGTCTGCCAGTCGCCGGATTTGGAGCGCGAGCAGACAACCGGGTTGGCACGCGCGCTGGCGCGGCTGCGGCGACAGCTGCATCTCTGAAGCGCAATAAACGAAACATTACTCAATAAATCTTCAGATACATATCACCGGCCCGATAGCCGGGTCCTTCGTGCTTATCCTCAATTCATCTACCCCTGGAGGCACATTGACTATCACTTGCCTACGTTGCCGGTCCGACCGGTTCCTTGAACACCACCGACGCGGCCGTTGGTGACCTGATGGACGACACCGTACTGAACACTCTCGAATGCCTGGAGTGCGGCTACCGGTTCAGCGTCGAACCGGAGTAAAGCCCCCTTCCCTCTTATCCCACCAGCCCGCTTATGCGGGCTTTTTTGTTTCTGGAGATCCCCATGTGCGACTGCGAGACCACCTTCGTGAAAAGCGAAAAGGGCTTTTACCAGGCCTTTGGGCCCATTACGCCTGAGGCCATTGTGCGAACCGCCGCCGCCATCCTTCAGGAGAGCCTGGTGCGCGGCGATGCCTTAACCAATCCGGAGGATGCCGCCCGATTCCTGCAGATGGCCTTAGCCAATGAAAAGAATGAGCACTTCGCGGTGCTGTTCCTGAACAACAAGCATCAGGTTTTGAGCTTCGAGCGTCTGTTCTTCGGTACGGTCGATGGCACTACCGTTCATCCCCGGGTCGTGGTGCAGAAGGCGCTTGAATATAACGCCGCGTCAGTGATCCTGGCCCACAACCATCCCTCCGGTCATAGCGAGCCGTCTCGTGCGGATCGGGAAGTCACCGATCTGCTGGTAAAGGCGCTGAAGCTGATCGACGTACGGGTACTGGATCATTTGATCGTATCTCAATCCGGCTGGGAGAGCCTTTCCCGGCGCGGCTGGGTCTGACTGGCCCGCATTCCTTTTCCTCCATTTTCTCGTCCTTCCATCGCCCCGCCTGCCTGGCGCGGGTGCTTTTATGCCGTTTACAAGGAGAACGACCATGAGCCATCTCGTGGAGCAAATGGCCTATGTCTGCCGCACGCCGTGGCACGGCCTGGGTAACCGCCTGGCCCGCCAGCAACCCCTGGAGGTCTGGCTGCAACAGGCCGGCCTGGACTGGGCCATCGAGGAGAGCCCGGTACGCTTCGTTTCTGGGGCCCCGAATCAGCCTGGTGAGTTGTTGAGCTTCGACGATCATAAGGTTTTGTACCGTTCCGACACCCGTGCGCCACTATCTGTCGTAAGCCGGCGTTATCGTGTCGTTCAGCCACGGCAGATCCTGGAGTTCTACCGGGATCTCACCGAGGTGTCCGGTTTTGAGTTGGAGACCGCCGGCGTGCTCAAGGGCGGCCGCAAGATCTGGGCGCTGGCCCGGACCGGGCAAAGCGGTCTGCTCAGAGGGAACGACTGCACGGACGCCTACGTGCTGCTGGCCACCGCCTGTGACGGCACCATGGCCACCACCGCGCAATTCACCAGCGTGCGGGTGGTCTGCAATAACACCTTGGCGGTGGCGCTGAATGGCGCGGTGGAGGCGGTAAAGGTATCCCATCGCTCCATCTTTGATGCGGAGGCGGTGAAAAGCCGGTTGGGGCTGTCCGTTTCCTGTTGGGACGACTTTATGTACCGCTTAAAAGGGTTGAGCGAGCGCCGGCTGAAGGATGCGGAGATGAAGGCGTTTCTGCATCGGGTCTTCCAGGGGGCGCACGATTCATCGCGCACTCGGGCCAATGAAAGGGCCATGGCGTCGGTACAGGCTCTTTATCAAGGCAGCGGTCGCGGCGCCGGGCTCGCGTCGGCTCAGGGCACCGCTTATGGACTGCTCAATGCGGTCACCGAGTTCGTGGACCACCAGCGCCGGGCGCGCACCGCCGGCCACCGTCTGGATTCCGCCTGGTTCGGCCAGGGTGCCGCCCTAAAACAAAAAGCCTTGGAGCAGGCCTCGCTGTTGGTGGCCTGACCCGAATGGACAAGAAGGACTCCCGGTGGCACCAAGCGCCACCGGGAATCGCATTGGAAGGAGAAGAAGATGCCCCCTGATGATTTCACCCCCTACCGCCAGGCTGGGCGGGCTCGGGATCTGGAGAGCAAGGAGCTGCCCCTCACCGTTGCGCCGGTGTGGGGCGCCTTTCTGTTCGAGGGTCTGCTGACCTCGGCACGTAACCCCCAACGGCGGGAGCACGTCCTGGCGCTCTGGAAGGCCGATCGCATCGAGCTGATTGTGCGGAGCAGCCGATATCTGGATCGCATCTGGGCGCTGAGCCGCCAGCGCTGGCCACGACAGTCGCGGCCGGAAGGCGTTTTTGAGTATGAGGTGGTCTCGGCGTTCGGGGAGTTGCTGGGCTATCACCTGATCCTGAACGGCGGACAACTGCCTTCCGAAGAAGAAGCCGATCTGGTGATTCAGGATTTGCTGGACGACTTTTTCCAGGACGATGACGGCCCGGCGCCGGTTGTTCCTCCGCAGTAGGCCTTTTACCGGCCGTTTCACACGGTCGGCGTTGGCCGCCCCCTCTTCTCACCCCAGAAGATTCAGCAGTGCTTGGCGGCGCTTGGCAGGCAATTTGCGATAGGCCCTTAGCAAGGCGGCTTCGTCGTCGTTACGGGCCACCCGCTGGGGGTCGTTCGCCGGCGCCTCTTCCGTCTCGGCGCCGCACACCAGATCGTCCAGGGATACGCCCAGAACATCGCGGATTTTGGCGAGCAGCCGGAAGCCTGGCTTCTCTCGGTCGTTCTCCCAGGCGGATACCGACGCCTTGGTCACGTTCAGCTCTTCGGCCAGGGCTTCCTGGGTCATGCCCAGCGCTTGCCGGGCCGCTTTCAAACGCTCGTGAAAACCTGCCATTGGGGGGCCTCGATGATGATCTGCCCTCCCAAGCTACGGCAATGCTTTACCTCTGTCGTATGGTCTATCTTGACCACACATGTTCACCTAAACCATACTTTCGGGTACGGGGAATGTGAACCATCGCTCAGTCCAGAGCATCACCCATTGCTTCGAGGTCCGGCCCGCTCCGCCAGCAGGAGCGGTGCGCTGGGGATGATTGGCCCAGGCCACGACGGAGCACCCAGACCCAATACAAAATGGAGTAAGAACAATGATTCGAAGGATCGGTTACGGCGTGCTCGCCGGCCTTATCTTGAGTGGTTGTGGCGGTGGAGGCGGCTCGGACTCGCCGGCCGTGGATTCCGGCGGACCCGGCGCCGGCAACACTGCCCCGGTGGCCCAGGTCGGCCCCGCCCAGAACGTTAAGGTGGGCGATACCGTAATTCTGGATGGCAGCGGCAGCCGCGACGCCGACGGTGATCCCCTTACCTACCAGTGGGAGCTGGCAACGCTGCCCGATGGCAGCACCGCCAATCTGTCCGATATCACCAGCACCAAGCCCCGCTTTCAGGCGGATGCGACCGGGCGCTATGTGGCCACCCTGGTGGTGAGCGACGGTGAGCTGAACAGCGAGCCGGCCTCCGTCGAGGTCACGGCCTCCATTCAGAACAGCGCTCCGATGGCCAATGCCGGCCCGGGCCAGAATGTCGCTACCGGCGACCTTGTCCGTCTGGATGGCCGGTCCAGCAGCGATGCCGATGGCGACCCTTTGAGCTACCAGTGGTCTTTCGTGGCCACGCCGGTGGGAAGTAGCGCCGAGCTGCAAGACGCGGCGAGCGTTGAGCCCTCCTTTACCCCGGATCTGGACGGCGAATACCGCCTCGCCCTGGTGGTCAGTGACGGTTTGATCGAGAGCGATGCCGACGAGGTGGTGATCACGGCCACCACCGCCAACAGCACGCCCATAGCCAATGCTGGCGCGGACCAGAACGCGATGGCGGGCAGTACGGTAACCCTGGACGGCGCCGCCAGCACCGACGCGGATAACGACGAGCTGTCCTATCAATGGCGCTTCGTCTCCCGCCCGGCCGACAGCGCCGCCGCGCTCACCGGTGCCGACACCGCGCGCCCCAGCTTCGAGGCGGACCAGGCCGGTGATTATGTGATCGAGCTGATCGTCAACGATGGCAGCGAAGACAGCGCGCCGGACAATGTGGTGGTGACCGTGGCGGCGGCCAACGCCGTGCCGGTGGCGGACGCGGGCAACGATCAGGCCGTGGTGGCCGGTGACAGTGTCACCTTGGACGGGGCGGCAAGCGCCGACGCCGACGGCGACTCGCTGACCTACCAGTGGCGGTTCGTTTCCGTGCCGGACGCCAGCCAGGCCGCCTTGCAGGGCGAGGAGACGGTCGCGCCGACGTTTCATGCGGACCTGCCGGGCAGCTATGTCATCAGCCTGGTGGTGAGCGATGGAGAGGCGACCAGCGAATCGTCCCGGGTGACGGTCACCGCCACCGAGCGTAACGCCGCGCCGATGGCCGATGCCGGCGCCGATCAGGAGGTGATCGAGGGCGCCACCGTGCGTCTCGACGGGTCCGCCAGTTCCGACGCCAACGACGATGAGCTGTCCTTCCAGTGGCGGTTCGTCAGCCGGCCCGCCGGCAGCGGCGCGACCCTGACGCGCGCCAACGGGGTAACGCCGGAATTCGTCGCCGATTTGCCCGGCACTTTTGTGCTTGAGCTGGTGGTCAACGACGGCGAGCTCGACAGCGCGCCGGCCACGGTGACGGTCACCGTGACCCGGGCCAACGTCAAACCGGTGGCCGATGCGGGTCCGGACCAGTCGGTGGTGGAGGGCGATATCGTGCTGCTGGATGGCAGCGGCAGCAGCGACCCGGATGGCGATTCTCTGTCTTATCGCTGGCGCTTCATTTCCACGCCCGATGGCAGCGCGGCGATGCTGTCCGATGAGGTCGCCCCGGCCCCCAACTTCACCGCCGACCTGCCGGGCACCTATGTGGTGGGCTTGATCGTCGGCGATGGCGAGCTGGACAGCATCGAGGACCGTGTGACGGTGGTGGCCGCCGAGGCCAATGCCGCGCCGGTGGCCGACGCCGGCCGCGATGTGAACGCCCTAACCGGCACGCTGGTGACGCTGGACGGCTCCGCCAGCTCCGACGCCAACGGCGATGCCCTGACCTACCAATGGCGGTTCGTGTCCCGGCCCGACGGCAGCACCACGGCGTTGGTGGATGCGAGCACGGCATCGCCGTCGTTCACACCGGACCTGGACGGCACCTATGTGCTGGAGCTGGTGGTTAACGATGGCGAGCTGGACAGCGCGGGCGACCGCGTTCAGGTCGTCGCCGAGACCGTCAACAACGCGCCGGTGGCCGATGCCGGACCGAATCAGACCGTCTACACCGGCAACCGTGTGGAACTGGATGGTAGCGGTTCCTACGACCCGGAAGGCGATGCGCTGAGCTACGCCTGGTCGACGAGCAGCCTGCCCATCGGCAGTGCCGTGACACTGGTGGACGCGACCACGGTGCGGCCGTCTCTCACGCCGGACCAGGCCGGGGACTACGTCATCAAGCTGACCGTCAACGACGGCGAGAAGACCAGCCAGGAGGACACGGTCCGCATCACCGCCCTGCAGCCCGACCTGGCCATGGAGCAGTACGACGAAGGCAGCGCCTTCGACCCGCCGCGCTGGTACAACGTGGGCCTGCCCTACAGCAGCGGTAGCAGCCTCAACCGTACCTGCAGCGGTTCGTGCGGGACCGTTGAACTGGCCCGCTTCCGCCTGGAAGCCAAGGGCCGCAGCTACACCCTGCGCAACGTCCGGGTCACCCGCCTCAGCGGCACCCTGCCACCGGGCCTCAACCCGCGCTTCTCCGGTCTGGTCAGCGACGACACCGTCGAAGCCGGCGAGACGCGGACCTTCAGCTTGCTGGTGGAGAACGTCAACGCCTCGGTGCAGCTCGACTTCGCCTTCGAGGTGGACGGGACCGGTGAGACCTTCAGTAGCCGCTACACCTTGAATTTCCGTTAACCCCCTGGCCGCCCCCTTGCGCAATGCAAGGGGGTTCGGCCGCTACACCCCGCCAATCGGGACTTTCTACCTTAAGACAAGGATTTTGAACGATGGACGAGAATAACGCGGCCGATCTGCCGGGCGACGCCGAGGACGCACTGCCCGACCCGCAGGACATCAGCCACAAAAAGGAAATCCGCGACTTCATTCAGCGGGAGATAAAACGTATTCGCACCTATACACCCAAGATCGGTGTATTCGGCACTACCGGAGTCGGCAAATCCAGCCTCTGCAATGCCCTGTTCGGCCGCGAGATCGCCGAGGTCAGCGATGTGGCCGCCTGCACCCGCAACCCCCAGGAGGTGCTGGTCACCGACGACGAAGGCGGCGGCCTGATCCTGGTGGACGTACCCGGTGTGGGGGAGAACCTGGAGCGGGATAAGGAGTACATCGAGCTCTATCAGCACCTGGCCCCTGAACTCGACCTGATCCTCTGGGCCATCAAGGCCGACGACCGCGCCTACGCCTCCGCCGTGCAGGCCTACCGCACCGCCATCCGACCCCATGAGGCCAAATGCCCGGTGGTTTTCGTGATTACCCAGGCGGACAAGATTGAACCGTGCCGCGAGTGGGACGTGCAACGCCGCCAACCCAGTGGGCGTCAAAAGCACAACCTGGAAATCAAGAAACAGCACATCGCCCGGGAATTTGATCTGGCAGGCACCCAGCTGGTGGCGGTGTCCGCCGAGGAAAACTACAACCTGGATCTGTTGGTGAGCACCATCGTCGAGGTTCTCCCCAATGACAAGAAGGCCTCCCTGGTTCGCGAGGCCAAGGAGGAGAACGTCTCCGATGAGACCATTGCCGCCTCCGAAACCGGCATCCTGGACTACCTGGCGGAGAAGATCGGCGCGGGCTTTGATTACGCCAAGGAATTCTTGACCGACTTCGTCGTTGAGACCGCCGTCCGCTACGGCTCCAGAATCTCTAGGATCGTCGTCGATTGGATTGCCAAGAAACAGTGGTAACGCCTTCCTCCCAATCTCCGCCCTAAAGCGGACCGGGATATCTAAGAAACGGACAAGGAGGGTGCATTATCGATAGAAAGTAACCAACACACTACATCACAGCGACCCAAGCGAAAGCCCGTCACTGCCCTATCGGCGGTCGGCGGGCTTTTTTCATGCCGGCAGGCTCTCTTCTTCCCCCGCCAGTTTCCGGTCCCGTTCATCAATACGGTCCTTGATCCACCCCTCCACTTCATGGGAGACCCATCCCACCGAGCGGTTCACCAGCGGCACCGACTTCGGGAATGCGTCATCAGCCATCAATTTGTAGATGGACGACCGCCCCAGGCCCGTGCAGGCCATGACTTCTTCCAATCGCATGATCTTCATTTGCTTTTCCTCATAATCCTACACGGGATGAGGAGCGCCCATTAAAAATTACTGGAATACAGAGGATTGCCGACGGCGGGAACAGCCAAAGCACCTCGCCCCCTGGCCATAAACCTTCGTGCTCGCCTTGGCCAGATAGCTGGCACGCTCGAATATAGCCGCAAACTGGCTGGAATTGTCCGGTCCGTTATTGTTCAAGTAATAGACGCCGTTGCTCGCAAAATGGACGCTGCCGACCACTGTCTCAGGTGGGACGCCCAAGGCATGAGCCCATGCCCGGATGACACAATGCGCCATGCCTGCTCTATACCTGCAATCCCTACCGCCGCCCACTAAGTTTGGGAAATGACCCCAGGAGTGATATGCATCCTTATTGACAAGAATGACCACGTGATAGTGGTTTCGGGTAGATAGGTGCCGTTCAGCCGCCCAGGCGTAACGAACGCGGCAGGGGTGTCTCCGTACCCTCATGGCCATATCCCCTTCCACTTCTCTCTGTAGCTGATGGAAAAACCTTGAGATCGCTGACTCAGGCACAACCGCCAATTCAGGGGGATAGTGCAGGTCAAATCGGAATGCGCAGACTCGATTATAGGCCGACAAGGCCTCCTGCATGGTTTCAAGTAAGCGGTCCAGATACTCACAAATGAAGGGCATGTGGCCAGGACAAAGCGGCCAACCTTTCCAGAACGGGCTATCGGTGAGTGTTAAGTTACGGTTGTCCGGGTGGGGTTCCACTACGATTCTCCTATGCGTCTTCGCATAGGAACCTCAGGGAAACTATTTATTTATTGGTTGAGAGTTCATGACGGTGGTCGATGAAGGGCATGCCATAGACAACAGACGAGTATGTATATACTACTAGACCGACACAAATCACCCGCCGCTCGGAGGCGAGCTCCCTATGGCTAGCGGCCCGGAGAGCCACCACTCCAACCACGCCATCGTACAATTATATTGCCGCTACGGCTGGCTCTCCGCCTCAACCTTGGCTACGTCTCCCTTCAACTCATAGGTGAGCAGTTGAAGGGTGTACCCCCGCATCGGCAGCACGATGATATCCGAGTAACGCGAACCGATACTCCCGATTACCGATTCGAAGCCTTCATCTTTCTCAGCCACCGCGATGGCGCTTATAACCTCCCGAGCCCTTCGCCAAACATGAAGGCAGAACCAACGTACCAATAATGCCCTTCCGCTCTCAAACTTGGCGATCAATGAACCATTGGACAACAATTCCTCCTGTACCGTTGCCAAGAGGAGCCTAGCCGCTTCAGGTTCATCCTCTTTGTCAGCCCCCCAGGCAAGCAGCTGGGTTGGATGCTCATTAACCAGCCAGGTCACATAGGCGCAAGCTTTGAACAGCAGGTACTCTCGAATCTCCGCACGGCGGGGCTCACCAGCGAATACCGTATATAGCGGTGGTGGCTTCTCCTTGCGCTCTTTCTCATCCCTCTGATTCTTCTGGTTCGGTGGTTGCCAGGGATAAGCCGCAGCCTCCGCCTCAATCCATTGATCCGAGTCGCCCCCCTTTGCTTTACCGCCAGCGGCAACCTTCCTTTTTCTCAGAGCTTGGTCGCTCTTACTGTGTACAAACGCTATCGACTCAAGCTCGCCCAAGTCCAGAATGCGGCTCTTAGAGACAGTGCGCGAATAGCCAATGGCGGCTCCGTTCAACACCAGGGCACCCGGCACCTTACCCGGCAGGAACCGCCCGGTCAGACCAGAAACCCTCAACGTGAAGAACCCCAATTGCTCCAGACGGTTAAGATGATTACGAACGCGAGAGAGGGACATCCCCGCTAGCCGAGAGAGGCGACGGAGCCCAGCGTCGTGCACCACCCCTCGCCTATCCGCCACAGACCATAGAATCGCCAACAGCAGCTTGCCCGGAACGGCGAGGCGAGGAGGAGAAAGCTCCTCAGCCTCAGCCGCCACGCGCTCATTGCCGGGCTCAGTACTTTGGCGTAGCTGTATCGTCCGGCACTGAAGAGCCGCGACTGCCTTGTTCGCCTGGCTCACCACCCGTCCACCCGCCGGCGCGCTCGCCAGCTCTGCGCCAAAAGCCCTCTCTAAACGGAACTCCCGTACAGGACGCCCCCGAGTGAATTCACCAAATCGCTCGTCATCCCAATCGTCCCGATAGCACCTCACCAGGTAAGGCTTCTCCCTCTTCGATCGGGGGTCCGCCAGCAGCTCGTCCCTGGCATTGAGAAATGTCTTTCGGCTGATCCCGAATAGTGCCTCCAGCTGCTTAACCTTCAACCTCACCGGAGAGGTTCCGAACGCAAACCACACTCTCGCAAGCAGGTACTTAGCCTCTGGCGATAACTGCGGCATTTCCGTTTCCAGTAACCATATCAAGCCAGCCTGGCTGCCTCCTGGTCCCCATATTTCCAATGACTTACACCTATTAAAAATGGAATTAAAACACGTCACAAATCTAATCTTTGATGTGTAATAATACAATGGAAAATAAGATTTCGGACATCTCGAACCCGACATGTGCATAGGGGGCTACAATGGGAAGGGCATGGCTGGATTGGCTTCAGGTCGAGGACCAAGAACACTGCGAATGGGCCGCCAGGTACCTAGGACAGCGCGGTCATACCGTACCCCCTTCCAACGAGTGGAAGTCATTTGGGCTGCGTCTGAGTGGACTGTTAGCCAATTGGCCACCGCGCGATCACGCCAACCAAGCGCCCCAAGATCCCGCGTACTCTCCCTACCTTATGCTGGAGCTGAGAATGCGCTCCGCGTACTACCAGTGGAAAAAGAGACAGGAAGATAAACACCTCAGCACCTACAACTTACGGATGAGCAAAGATCTACGAACTCTGCTACGCCAACTTGCCACAAAACAGAAGATGACTATCGGCGAGGCTCTTGAGGATCTAGTGCGCCGAGAGAACAGCATGAGCCGGGACTTTAGGGCCGAAATGGACCAGCGCCTTGCAGAAGCAAGCCAGAAAGCGGTTCAGGAAGCGGAGCACAAAGAAGAGTTGCAGAAACAGCGCCTTGAGCAACACCAACGTGTTATCGCTCAGCTAACCGACCGGGCCGCACGATTGGAGCTCCAGGTAGAAGATCCCACCATAGCGGCCCAGACGGACCCAGAAGCGCGCGAAGCGTTCGAGGATTTGGTCGAGGAAAGAGCCCGCAGCATCCGCGAAGAGTATCAGGGCGAGCTATCCAGAATCCCAAAGGCCCGTAGACGCCCCCGAGCCGATTTACCCCGCATTCCTCCACCCCCGGATAACAATACAGCCTGAAAGCCAGCATTTACCGCAGCGTATCCAGATGGTCCGCCCACCGCTGCAACCACTCCCGGCATTCTTCCTCGTAGCCATGCAGGTTATAGGTGCCCTCAATACCCTTCTGGGAGTGCCCCAGGATCGCTTCGGCGACGTCACTGGGGCAGCGCAGCCTCGCCAGGCCGGTACGCACGGAACGCCGCAGGTCGTGCGGCGACCAGTCATTGATCGTCTCCAGCCAGCACTGCTCCGGCCGGAAGGCCCGGTTCTCCTTCACCTTGTCAGGGTTGCGTAGCTGCCATTTGATCTCGGAAAGCGATTTCTGCTGGATCGGCAGGCCTGTTCGCGAGGAAGGAAAGAGATAGGGGCTACCGTTGGCCGGGAGCTGGCGGAGGAAGGCCACGGCCTGGCGGGAGAGTTGGACGTATCGCTCGGCGTTGTTCTTGGACTCGCGCAGGTGCCAAGTGCCGTTGTCCAGGTCCATATCCCGCCATTCCGCCTGGCATACCTCTCCGGTCCGGCAGCCGGTCCACAGGGTCAGGAAGAGGACATCTTTCTGCGTGGCGGAGAACCCGGAGCCAGGCAGCCAAGCCAGTACCGCCTTGAGCTCGTTGTCGGACAGCACCCGCTTGCCCTTCTGCGGGGTCAGCCGCACTCGGCTCTGTCGCAGACTTCCCCTGGCCAACAGCGCTGGATTGGCGAAGTCGTCCGGGAAGCGGTCCAGCCCTATAGCGTACTCGTAGGCGGCGGTCAGCTCACGCAGCACGTTCCCGGCCTGCACGTTAGCACCACGATCCAGGATTTCCTTCACCATGGCCACCACATCCTTGCGAGTCAGGGAACCGGCACTACGGCGCCCCAGCACGCGGACAGGGTCGTTGTAGAGGGTACGCCGGGTCTCAGCCTGGCCTTTGGGCTTACGCGCCCCGGGGAGCCGCTTACGCTCGCCGGTGCGGGAATCGACGACCACCCTGTCCTCGATCACCTCGGACAGATAGAGCTCAACCAAGTCGGCTACGGTGAAGCGCTCGGCCTGTTCCTGCCGCTCACGTTCACGCTCCTCCTCTTCAGCGCGCCGGCGCAGGCGGGTCCGTTCCGCTTTCGGGCAGACACCGCTGGCGCGCAGGGCCTTCAGCTCCGCCAGTTTCATACGTGCCTCGGTGAGCGTCATCGCCGGATAGTTTCCCAGCTTTACCTGGGTAAGCTTGCCCGTCTCCGGGCTCTTGTAGCGATAGATGAAGGCTCGCACGCCGGTGGAGCCACAGGTGACTCTGAGACCCGTGTTCTCACCGACATCGGTCTTGTCCGCGTCGCCCGGGCGCATGGTCTCCACCGCTCGGGCCGATAGAGGCTTGGTGTTGCGTTTGTTATGCTCCATCTTTCGCTCTCACTTCGCTGGTCGTGTTCAGGCAGCCCACCTAGCCCTTTCCGTGGTGGGCGCGCGGTAGTACGTGTAGGTTTCCCTGGATTGTCCGCCCCCGGAATGTCCCTGCCGAGCCTCAGCTTCAAACCTACATCAAAACCTACACCCAGTCATGCGCTTCCCACGGATTCCCACGGACGCAGACGGACCAGCGCAGATTACGAGACACAACACAAGCTACTGATTTATCTGGCAATAATTGGCCAGAATCAAGGAAAAACGCTGATATGCCTAAGGAAGATCTTTCCGGACACACCCCTATGATGAAGCAGTATCTCGGCCTGAAGGCCGAGCATCCGGATCAGTTGCTGTTCTACCGGATGGGGGATTTTTACGAGCTGTTTTTCGGTGATGCGCAGAAGGCGGCGCGGTTGCTGGACATCACCCTGACCCAGCGCGGGCAGAGCAACGGCAAGCCGATTCCCATGGCGGGGATTCCGTATCACGCGGCGGAGGGGTATCTGGCGCGGTTGGTGAAGCTGGGCGAGTCGGTGGTGATTTGCGAGCAGATCGGCGATCCGGCGCTGGCCAAGGGGCCGGTGGAGCGCAAGGTGGTGCGGATCGTGACGCCGGGGACGGTGAGCGATGAGGCGTTGCTGGAGGAGCGGCGGGACACCTTGCTGTGCGCCCTGTTCGAGGACGGGTCCGCGGTGGGGGCGGCCAGTCTGGATCTGGCCGCCGGGCGGTTCGTGGTGACCCGGGTGGAGGGGCACGAGCAGTTGCAGGCGTTGCTGGAGCGCTGGCAGCCGGCGGAGTTGCTGGTGTGCGAGGACCATGGTTTGCCGGTGGTGCTGGTGGAGCGCGCCGGGTGCCGCAAGCGGCCGCCGTGGGAGTTCGACGGCGAGGCGGCATTGCGGCAGTTGTGCAAGCAGTTCGGGGTGCAGGATCTGTCCGGGTTCGGGCAGCCGCCGGCGGTGGCGGTGGCCGCCGCCGGTGCCCTGTTGCAGTACGCCCGGGATACTCAGCGCAGCAGCCTGCCCCATGTGACCGGGCTGGCCCTGGAGGCGTTCGACGATGGGGTGGCCATGGACGCGGCCACGCGCCGCAATCTGGAGCTCACCGAGACGCTCAACGGCGACGAGTCGCCGACCCTGGCCTGGGTGCTGGACAGCACCGAGACGGCCATGGGCGCGCGGTTGCTGAAGCGCTGGATTCACCGGCCGTTGCGCGACCGGGCGGTGCTCGGCGACCGCCAGCGGCGGGTGGCGGCGCTGCGCGACGGCTGGCGGTTCGAGGCGGTGCGCGAGGTGCTGGACCGGATCGGCGATATGGAGCGGATTCTGGGTCGGGTGGCGTTGCGCTCGGCGCGGCCGCGGGATCTGACCCGCCTGCGCGCCAGCCTGGAGGCGCTGCCGGCGTTGCACGCGGCGTTGCCGGACGACGAGGCGTTCGCGGCGCTGCACGATCGGCTGGGGGAGTTTCCCGAGCAGGCGGCGCTGCTGGCGGAGGCGGTGATCGAGAACCCGCCCATGCTGATCCGCGACGGCGGCGTGATCGCCGAAGGCTACAGCGCCGAGCTGGACGAGCTGCGTTCGATCAGCGAGAACGCCGGCCAGGTGCTGGTGGACATCGAGACCCGGGAGCGCGAGCGCACCGGCTTCTCCACCCTGCGGGTGAAGTACAACCGGGTGCACGGCTACTACATCGAGCTGTCCCGCCGCGAGGCGGACAACGCGCCCATGGATTACCAGCGCCGCCAGACCCTGAAGAACGCGGAGCGCTTTATCACCCCGGAACTCAAGGAGTTCGAGGACAAGGCGTTGTCCGCGTCGAGCAAGGCGTTGACCCTGGAGAAACGGCTTTACGAGCAGCTGATCGAGACCCTGGCGTCACAGCTGGCCGGGCTGCAGCGCAGCGCCGCGGCGGTGGCCGAGCTGGACGTGCTGGCCGCCTTCGCCGAGCGCGCCGAGGCGCTGGGCTGGGTGCAGCCGCATCTGGTGGAAGAGCCGGTGGTGGAGATCGTCGACGGTCGCCACCCGGTGGTGGAGCAGGTGCTGGACGATGCCTTCGTGCCCAACAGCCTGCATCTGGACGACCAGCGCCGCATGGTGATCATCACCGGCCCGAACATGGGCGGTAAGTCCACCTATATGCGCCAGACCGCCCTGGTCGCCCTGCTCGCCCATATCGGCAGCGCGGTGCCGGCGGCCAGCGCCCGGGTGGGCAAGCTGGACCGCATCTTTACCCGCATCGGTTCCTCCGACGATCTGGCCGGCGGCCGCTCCACCTTCATGGTGGAGATGTCGGAGACCGCCAATATTCTCAACAACGCCACCCGTGAAAGCCTGGTGCTGATGGACGAGATCGGCCGTGGCACCAGCACCTTCGACGGGCTCAGCCTGGCGTGGGCGGCGGCGGAGCATCTGGCGCTTAATCTGAAGGCATTCACCCTGTTCGCCACTCATTATTTCGAGCTGACCCAGTTGCCGGAGCAGTTGCCCGGGGTTTATAACGCCCACCTGACCGCCAGCGAGCACGATAACCGCATCGTCTTTCTGCACCGGGTGCAGGAGGGGCCGGCCAGCCGCAGCTATGGGTTACAGGTGGCGCAGCTGGCCGGGGTGCCGGCGGGAGTGATCCGCCGCGCCACCGACAAACTGGCGGAGCTGGAACAGGGCGAGCGACCCAAGTCGGCGCCCCCCGCCCCGGCCACGGCGCCGGCCCAGGCGGATCTGTTCGGCGCGCCCAGCGCCGTGGAGAAGGCCCTGGCGGACATCGACCCGGACGAGCTGACCCCCCGGCAGGCGTTGGAGCGGTTGTACGCGCTTAAGGCGTTGAAGGAATGATTTCGCGGCGTTTCGCGGCTGAAGCCGCTGCCGCCGGCGTTGATCGGGCGGTGCAGGCGTTATATCCATATGCGTTCGCGGACCGGTTGCGGCGCTTGCCTGAAGCTGGCAGTCCGGTAGACTAGCGCCGCCCCCAAGTCGCATGGCGTCGGCGCGACGCCGGCGCGGAACGAGACGAGAACACCCCTGGCGAGGACAGGCTAATGACGTTCGTAGTAGGTGAAAACTGCATCAAGTGCAAACACACGGACTGCGTGGAAGTATGCCCCGTGGATTGCTTCTATGAAGGCCCCAATTTCCTGGTTATTCACCCGGACGAGTGCATCGACTGCGCGCTGTGCGAGCCGGAGTGCCCGGTGAACGCGATCTTCTCCGAGGACGAATTGCCGGAGGATCAGCAGGACTTCCTGGAAATCAATGCGGAGCTGGCCGAGAAGTGGCCGAACATCACCGAGATGAAGGATTCGCCGGAGGACGCCGAGGAGTGGGATGGCGTGCCCAACAAGCGTGACAAGCTGATTCGCGAATGGTGATTCGGTGAACCGGTAATTCGGTAGCCGGAAACGAGAAAGGGCGGCATCCTGCCGCCCTTTTGCGTCGAGTTGTCCTTACCCGATTGCGCTCACCTGGACTTCCGTGTCCGCCTTCCTTAGCCATTCCCTGTGCTCTGATTTCCCTGAACACGGGAGACACTATAGCAACCCGTTTCCGCGCCGCGGGTTAAACATCCATAAAATCTGGGCCCGAAAAACCACCGAAAAAGTGATAGCTCTTTGGAATCAATCGCTTAGAGAAAGGCGTGAGGTAACGAAGAGACAAAAACGCACGTAAGAATGGTACAAATGCTTACAGCCTTGTAAGATATCTCTTACAAATTCCGATCAACGGGCGGTACGGATCCCCCGTTCGTCGTCGACGGCGGGCTACAGATTGCCGCCACACTATCGCCAACTTTTACAATCGCTCACCGGTTTTTACAGCACCCGGGGGTGATGGTCGGTAGCATTTAACACATCAACAGGTATCCCCCCAAGGCGCTAGAAATAGCGCTCACAACCCCCCCTCTTCCACCCCCTTTGGAAGAGGGGTTTTTTTTGGGGCCTGCTTTTCAGGCGGGTTGCGCGCCGAGGGCCTGGCAGGATTCCTCGAAAGCCTGTTCCAGCGCCGCCAGCCGGTCGCCGGCGGCGTCCACCTGATCGTCCCGGGCCAGTTGTTCCATTTCCAGACAAAGCGCCGACACTCGCTGGGCGCCCAGATTGCCACTGCTGCCCTTGAAGCTGTGCGCCTGCTGGCGCACCCCTTCCGCGTGGCCTTCGCGGATCGCCTGCTGGAGGGCGTCGAGCCGCTGGCGGCCGTCCTGACGATAGGATTCCACCAGGGTTTCGAAATCGCCGCCCATGATATCGCGCAGTTCGGCGATCACGCCGTCGTTGAGCACCGCTGGCTCTTGCATGTGTCACTCCCTTGAATGCGGGGGGCGCGCCCGGACACCGGGACGCACCGCCATGGTTCCCGAGTATACGGCCAAAAAATCACCAGCTCATCGTCGGCGTCCCAAGGAGTGGGACGATTTCAGGGAAGTACGCCCAACTGGCGGGCCCGGGCCACGTCTTCCGGGTGATCCACATCCCAGAGCGGCGGCAGCACCGCCACGCCGGTTTCGTCGTCTTGGGAAAGGTCGTTGAGCGCCACGTCGTTGAGCGCCACCAGGGTATCGGCCAGGGCATAGGCGCCGCCCAGGCGCACCCGGTTGAACCGGTCCGGCCGCCAGACCGTGGCGTCGCTGCCGCCGATCAGCACGAACCCTCCGTCTTCGCTGGCGCCCAGCACCACACGGCGGCGGCGCAGGTGATCGTCGGCCAGGGCCAGGTAGGTTTGATCCAGCACCGGACAATCGCAGCCCACCAGCAGCACCCGGGGTGCCTGGCTCAGGCCTTCGGCCAGAGCCCGGGCCATGCGCTCGCCCAGGTCGGCGCCGCGCTGGCGGCCCACGGTCAGCCCCAGCGCCTCGGCGCGACGGGCCAGGGCCGGGTCGTCCCGGTCCAGCATCAGCCGGGCCGGGCCCGGGTGGCCGGCGGCCACGGTCAGGGTGCGGTCCAGCAGGCGCTGGTACACCGCCAGGGCGCCCTGGTCGCCCAGGGCCGGGGCCAGCCGGGTCTTCACCTCGCCCAGGCGCGGCGCCCGGGCGAACACCATCAGCAGGGTGTCGGAACGCGGGTCCGGCGCGCCCATGGTCAGCGCGTGCCGGTGTGCGGTTGACGGTAATGGTGGCGGTAATAGTCCCGGTGCAGACGCGCCGGATCCTCACCGCGCCAGTAGCGCCAGCGCAGCTGCCACATCAGCAAGGTGGTGCGCAGCACGCCGTTCTCTTCCCAGCGGCGGCTGTCCGCCACCAGACGCGGGCGCAGGCACACCGGCCGGGCGCGGCCGCGCAGGCGGGTACTCAGGGCCACGTCCTCCATCAGCGGCTGCAGCGGAAAGCCGCCCAGCTCCAGAAACAGTTCGCGGCGCACGAAGATGCCCTGGTCGCCGGTGGCGATGCCGGTCCAGCGCGAGCGCAGGTTCATGGCGTGGCCGATCACCGGGAACAGACGGTGATCACCGGAAAGGCGCACGTCGAAGCGGCCCCACTGGGCGTCCTCGGGCAGCGCCCGCAGCGCCGCCAGGTGGCCGCGCTTGACCCTGCCGCAGTCGGCGTGCAGAAACCACAGCCAGTCGCCCTTGGCGCGCTCCGCGCCCAGGTTCATCTGGCGGGCCCGGCCCCGGTCGCAGTGCAGCACCAGGTCGGCGTGCTCGCGGGCGATCAGCGGGCTGCCGTCTTCGCTGCCGCCGTCCACCACGATGATTTCGTCCTGCTCGCCCAGGCGCTCGCGCAGACCAGCGAGAAAATCGTCCAGGCACCGGGCTTCGTCGAGCACCGGGACCACCACGCTCACACTCATTCCAGGGCTCCTCCGCAACTGCTGCCGGCGCCGGCGGTGCAGCCAAAACAGTGGTCGGCCACGAACACCGCCTCGCCGTCCTTATCCGCCGCCAGCAGCTCGCCGAGATGGGGGTGGCGTGGGCCGCCGCCCTGGGGCAGATCCAGCATCTGGTTGAAATCGCAATCGTAGAGATAGCCGCGATAATCCACGCTGAGCGTGTCGCGGCACATCACCGCGTCCAGGTTAGCGGTATTGTGGTTGTCGCGCAGCAGTTGCATGTAGTCGTTGAAGGCGCCCTGGGCCAGCAGCACCGCGCCGAAGCGGCTGATCGGCATATTGGTGATGGTCAGCAGCCGGTTGAAACGAACGCCGAAGCGCTCGTCCAGTTCGCGTTTGTAGTCCGCCTCCAGGGCGGCCTGGGGCGGCGGCAGGTGGGCGCCCACCGGGTTGTACACCAGGTCCAGCGGCAGGGCGTCATCGTCGCCGTAGCCGGCGGCGTTGAGCCGGCGGATGGCCTCGATGCTGCCCTGATAGACGCCCTTGCCGCGTTGCTGGTTGACGTTGTCTTCCAGATAGCACGGCAGCGAGGCGACGATCTGCACGCCCTGCTCCGCCAGAAAGGCGGGCAGGTCCTCGTAGCCGGGCTCCAGCACGATGGTCAGATTGCAGCGGTCGATCACGGTGACGCCCCGGGCACGGGCGGCGCGCACCAGATCGCGAAAGTGGGGATTCATTTCCGGAGCGCCGCCGGTCAGGTCCAGCACCCGCACCTGACCCTGGTCGAGCACGGCGATCACCTGGTCCACCACCTCCCGGCTCATCTGCTCGGTGCGGGTGGGCCCGGCGTTCACGTGGCAGTGCACGCAGCTCAGGTTGCAGAGGTACCCCAGATTGACCTGCAGAATACGAGTGCGCCGCCGCCGCACCGGCGGAAAGTCGGTGCCGCTGCGCAGCAGCAGAGGCCGGGTGTCTTTCATGGCGGGCTCCTCCGGGTGGGTGGCGATCCTGGGCGTATGGAACCATGGATGCACGATCGGAGGGAACGTTACGTCAAAAGCCGTCCCGGCGCGAACCGGATCGGATCAGCCAGACTGGATCAAAGCGTCACGCCGGCGTCGGGTACCGGCAGGGCCAGTTCGCTGGCGATCAGGCGGTGCACTTCCTGGTGGCTCAGCTTGTCGACTTCGCCGTGGCGGCGGGCCTCATCGATAAAGGCGCGGACGTCGTCGGCGAACACGCCGTACGGGTCGGCGATCGCGTCCACATCGTCCGGGTTGCTGCTGTCGAACCGCTTGCTGAGAAAGGTGAAGCCGATCATGACGCGACCTCCTGGGTGGTGCCAGGAGAATGAGGCCGGTCACGTCATTTTCACGTGAAAGTCGTTGACCTTCTTTCAGAAAATTTCACATCACCCGGATCAGGCCGCCGCGTAGCCCCGGGGCAACGGCAGTGCCAGCTCGCTGGCCACCAGTTGATGCACCGCCTGATGGGTCAGATGGTCGATCTCGTCCACCGAGCGGAGCTCGTCGATAAACGCCCGCACCTGCTCGCTGTGGTCACCGTACTGCCGGGCCAGGCGCTCCACTTCCCGCTGATCGGTGCTGTTGAAGAACCGGCCGCGTCGCGGGTTCAAGGTGCTGACGTTCATGAGACTTCACCACTGCTGTCTGGGATGCGGCAAAGCATGCCGCGAGCGGCGGGCGGTGTCTGTAAAGGTGGGTAAATTCGGATCGGTCGGAAGATGGCGCCCCGAGCAGGAATTGAACCTGCGACCTAGCGCTTAGGAGGCGCTTGCTCTATCCGACTGAGCTACCGGGGCATTTTTAAACTGTCATTGTATGTGCAAGTTCATCGCACTTGGGCTGGAGCAAGCACTCTTTATGCGGCCCTTGCTCGCCCTTCGGGCTTCAGCTTCGCGGCGGTCCATTGTAATGATTCGGTGGGGGGACGCCAGTCCGGGGCTTTACCGGCTTTTACCTTGCGGCGCTGGACCGGGGGGCGGGGGCGGGCTAGCGTCGGAGGGGTTGTTCAATCACACCTAGGGAGCGGGACATGAGCAAGATCATCAGTCTGATCATTCTGGTGCTGGATATTCTGGCCATCATCAAGATCGTGCAGTCCGGTGCCAGCACCGGCGAGAAAATTCTGTGGGTGATTCTGGTGCTGGTGCTGCCGGTCATCGGCCTGATCATCTGGGCGTTGCTGGGCCCGGGCGGGCCCGCCAAGAAGTGACCGGCCGCCGCCGGCGCTCAGCCGCCGGCGGCGTTCAGCAGGGCCCGGTTGTCCTGGCTGATCAGCCAGAACAGCACGCTGGCCAGGGACACCATCACGAACTGCATGTGTTGTTTGCGGCCGCGCAGCCAGGCTTCCGGCCAGTGCTCGCGGACCGCCCCCACCTTCTCCAGCCCGAACAGCATCATCACCGCCACCGCCATCAGCGGCACCGACAGCCAGGCCGGCAGGAACGGCGTGGCCGTAGCCATCACCAGCAGCAGACTCGCCGCCGGCGCCAGGGTGCGACCCTCCCGGGCCAGTTCCGCGCCGAAGTAGAGTCCGGTCTGCAGCAGCACGTACAGGGCCGCCAGCAGCGGCACGATGTCCAGCCAGGGCCGGGCGGTGACCGGGTCGGGCAGCCAGATGGCGGAGGCCACCGCCACCACCACGAAGCCGTGCAGAAATTGCAGTCGGGAAAGCGTCACCAGAGCATCCGGCAGTTCCGGGGCACGGGGCAGGCGCATAGGGTCTCGGGTCCTTGTCGGTGGGTCAGAGATAGGGTTCGAGCATGTGAGCCAGGGCGTTGCGGACGTGGCGCCAGCGCGCCATGGCGCGGAAGTCGGCGTCGGCCAGCGGACGGGCCCGGGCCAGTTTGCGGTCGATCAGGGCGTTGGCGTCGGCCGCCAGGGGGTCATCATAGCATTCCAGGTCGAACTCGAAATTCAGACGCAGGCTGCGGGCATCCCAGTTGCCGGAGCCGAGCTGTACCCAGTGGCCGTCCACGGTGAACAGCTTGGTGTGGTCGAAGGGCGGCGCCGAGGCGTGGATTTCCGCACCTTCCTTGGCCAGCCATTTGAGCGCGTGCAGGCTGGCCCATTGCACCAGCCGCAGGTTGTTCTTCTCCGGCACCAGGATCACCACCCGCACGCCACGCAGGATCGCCAGCTGCAGACTGGCCAGCAGGGTCTGACCGGGCACGAAGTACGGCGTCACCAGGCGGATTTCCCGTTCGGCGGCGCCGATGGCGGCCTGTATGGTCAGGCGGCGCTTGTCGAAGTCGGCGTCCGGGCCGGTGTTGACGCCGCGGGCCTGCACCGTGCCCAGGTCCATGTCGCCGGCAAAGTTGTCGTTCAGTTCTTCCCGGCAGGTAAAGGCCCAATCGGCGGCGAAGCTGAGCAGCAGGTGGGCCACCGCCGGGCCTTCCACCCGGGCGTGCAGGTCCTGGATGGTGGCCGGCTCGGCCACATAGCCGGCGCGCACGTTCATGCCGCCGGTGAAGCCCAGGGCCCGGTCCACCACCATCAGTTTGCGGTGGTTGCGCAGGTTCATATAGGGCATGCGCCAGGGCGCGATGGAATACAAAAACCGCTGCACCGACACACCCTGGCGGCGCAGCCGGAAGGTGATCGGCGGCAGGGAATACAGGGCGCCCACCCCGTCCAGCAGCACCCGCACCCGCACGCCGCGCCGGTGGGCCCGCGCCAGGGCGTCGGCCAGGGGGCGGCCGGCGGCGTCGTTGCCGAAGATATAGGTGGCCAGATAGACGCTTTCGGTGGCGTTATCCACCGCCCGCACCATGGCGTCGAGGGCCTCCGGTGCTTCCATCAGCGTGACCCGGTTGCCGCCGGTGAGGGGCAGCCGGGTGAGCCGGCCCACCAGCCGCGCCAGCACCTGCAGGCGGTCGGTCTGCAGGGGCGTGCCCTGTTCCTGGCCGGCGCGCAGGGCGGCGTCGATGCCGCCGCCGGTGAGCTGCCGGGCGCGGCGCTGGATACGGTTGACGCCCAGCATCAGGTACAGGGCGGCCCCCAGAAACGGCACCAGCCAGACCAGCCCGGTCCAGGCCGCCGCGGCGCGGGCGTCGCGTTTGTGCTGGGCCACATGCAGCGTGACCATCACCGCCAGAGTGATGCCGACCACCCCGGCGACCGCCGGCCAGAAGCTGTACAGCCAGGCCAGAGCGTGCTCCAACGGCGCCGCCAGCCTGATGATCAAATCCTGCATGGATCCCTCCCTGATGACGGGGAGAAACATAACACGGATGGCGTCGTTGCGGTCCGTCGCGTTTTTGCGCTTTGCCGGGGTGGACCGTAGAATACGCCGCCTCGAAGGCCGGCCCGCCGCCCTTCGATACCCGCCGCGTCCCGTTACGCGCCTTTGCTCCGGCCGCTGTTCCGCCGGAGCCACATGGGGCTCCCGGAGCCCGTTTTCCGGCCGGTGTCACCGGCCGTCGTCAGTGATGTACATCCACAACGCTGGTTAAGCGGCCAGTGTACCGGCGCGCGTGTGTCGACGCCGGCACATGATCAGGAGCGAAAACCATGTCAAACGCCAACAAGATCATCCCCCTGCGCGAACAGCCGCGAGCGGAGCAATGGGAACCCCGCCGGTTCAAGGTGTTCACCGCGCGCCAACTGGACAAGATCGAACCGCTGCAACGCCTGGACGAGGACACCCGGTTCGCCATGCGGGTGGTGGCCAGCGTGCTGCCGTTTCGCGTCAACGAGTACGTGATCGAGGAACTGATCGACTGGGACCGGGTGCCCGACGACCCCATCTACCAGCTCACCTTTCCGCAAAAGGACATGCTCGCTCCGGAGCATTTCGAGCGCGTGGCGGCGGCCCTGCGCGGCGGCGACAAGGCGGAGATCGACGCCACCGTGGCGGCGGTGCGCGAGGCGCTCAACCCGCACCCGGCCGGCCAGATGGAACACAATATTCCGGAAGTGGACGGCGAGAAGATCGACGGCATTCAGCACAAGTACAACGAAACCGTGCTGTTCTTTCCCAGCCAGGGCCAGGTGTGCCACAGCTACTGCACCTTCTGTTTTCGCTGGGCCCAGTTCATCGGCGACAACGACCTGAAGATCGCCACCAAGGAAGCCGGCCAGCTCAAGAAGTACGTCCAGGCCCACCCGGAAATCACCGACATTCTGATCACCGGCGGCGACCCGCTGGTGATGAAAACCAAAAACCTGCGCGCCCATATCGAGCCGCTGCTGGAACTGGAGCAGGTGCGCACCATCCGCATCGGTTCCAAGGCACTGACCTTCTGGCCGCAGCGCTTCGTGTCCGACGCCGACGCGGACGATCTGCTGGCCCTGTTCCGCGAAGTGCGCGCCGCCGGCAAGCATCTGGCGCTGATGGCCCACTACAATCACTGGCGGGAAATGGAACCGGCCATCGCCCGGGAAGCGATCCGCCGGGTGCGCGAGACCGGCGCCCAGATCCGCGCCCAGGGCCCGCTGCTGGCGCACATCAACGACAACGCCGAGGACTGGGCACGGCTGTGGCAGACCCAGGTGGAACTGGGCATCGTGCCCTACTACATGTTCGTGGAGCGCGACACCGGCGCCCGCCACTATTTCGAAGTGCCCCTGGCCCGCGCCTGGGAGATCTACCGGGACGCCATGCAGCAGGTCTCCGGCCTGGCGCGCACCGCCCGCGGCCCGAGCATGTCCAGCCACCCGGGCAAGGTGGAGATCCAGGGCGTCACCGAGATCCATGGCGAGAAGGTGTTCGTGCTGCGCCTGATCCAGGGCCGCAACGCGGACTGGGTGCAGCGGCCGTTCTTCGCCAAATACAATCCCGACGCCACCTGGCTCAACCACCTGGAGCCGGCCCTCGGCGAAGACCGCTTCTTCTTCGAGGAGGAACTGGCGGCGCTGGAAAACTGAGCCCGCGCCAAGCCGCTCCTTGTGTCTCTCCGCAGGGAGATGATTAGCTACCATCCCCTGTCAGCCCG
>NZ_JADDOL010000060.1 GCF_016906305.1 Alloalcanivorax marinus | reverse complement strand
TAAAAACTTTCAACAACGGATCTCTTGGTTCTCGCATCGATGAAGAACGCAGCGAAATGCGATACGTAATGTGAATTGCAGAATTCCGTGAATCATCGAATCTTTGAACGCACATTGCGCCCCTTGGTATTCCAGGGGGCATGCCTGTTTGAGCGTCATTTCCTTCTCAAACATTCTGTTTGGTAGTGAGTGATACTCTTTGGAGTTAACTTGAAATTGCTGGCCTTTTCATTGGATGTTTTTTTTCCAAAGAGAGGTTTCTCTGCGTGCTTGAGGTATAATGCAAGTACGGTCGTTTTAGGTTTTACCAACTGCGGCTAATCTTTTTTTATACTGAGCGTATTGGAACGTTATCGATAAGAAGAGAGCGTCTAGGCGAACAATGTTCTTAAAGTTTGACCTCAAATCAGGTAGGAGTACCCGCTGAACTTAAGCATATCAATAAGCGGAGGAAAAGAAACCAACCGGGATTGCCTTAGTAACGGCGAGTGAAGCGGCAAAAGCTCAAATTTGAAATCTGGTACCTTCGGTGCCCGAGTTGTAATTTGGAGAGGGCAACTTTGGGGCCGTTCCTTGTCTATGTTCCTTGGAACAGGACGTCATAGAGGGTGAGAATCCCGTGTGGCGAGGAGTGCGGTTCTTTGTAAAGTGCCTTCGAAGAGTCGAGTTGTTTGGGAATGCAGCTCTAAGTGGGTGGTAAATTCCATCTAAAGCTAAATATTGGCGAGAGACCGATAGCGAACAAGTACAGTGATGGAAAGATGAAAAGAACTTTGAAAAGAGAGTGAAAAAGTACGTGAAATTGTTGAAAGGGAAGGGCATTTGATCAGACATGGTGTTTTGTGCCCTCTGCTCCTTGTGGGTAGGGGAATCTCGCATTTCACTGGGCCAGCATCAGTTTTGGTGGCAGGATAAATCCATAGGAATGTAGCTTGCCTCGGTAAGTATTATAGCCTGTGGGAATACTGCCAGCTGGGACTGAGGACTGCGACGTAAGTCAAGGATGCTGGCATAATGGTTATATGCCGCCCGTCTTGAAACACGGACCAAGGAGTCTAACGTCTATGCGAGTGTTTGGGT
>NZ_JADDOL010000006.1 GCF_016906305.1 Alloalcanivorax marinus | reverse complement strand
TGAGTTTGTCGGCCACCTTTCTCTCTCGCATACCAACCAGATAATCCGGATACCCTTTTTTATCACCACGCCCATGGACGCCAGTCACCAGATCGTACTGGGCCTGTGCGGCGCGGTGCTGGCGATTCTGGTCAACCGGCTGAGCCCGGACTCCCGCCGCGCCTCCGTGGGGCTGATGCTGATGTCGCTGGTGGTGTCCAGCCGCTATCTGTACTGGCGCACCACCGAAACCCTGGTCTTCCAGACCGGTTTTGAATACGTGCTCGGCTACGGTCTCTACGCCGCCGAGCTGTACGCCTGGATCATCCTGTTTTTTGGCTACATCCAGACCCTGTTCCCGCTGGAGCGCGGCATCACGCCGATGCCGGAGGACGTGAGCCAGTGGCCCACCGTCGACGTTTATATTCCCACTTACAACGAATCCCTGCCGGTGGTGATGGACACGGTGCTGGCCGCCCAGGAGCTGGAATACCCGGAAGACAAGATCCGCATCTACCTGCTGGATGATGGCGGCCGCCAGGAGTTCGCCGCCTTCGCCGCCCGTGCCGGCGTCGGTTACATCGCCCGCGAGGAACACAACCACGCCAAGGCCGGTAACCTGAACCACGCCATGGGGCTCACCGACGGTGAGCTGATCTGCGTGTTCGACTGCGACCACATTCCCACCTCCGGCTTCCTGCAGAGCACGGTGGGCGGATTCTGCGTGGACCCGGGCCTGTCCATGCTGCAGACGCCGCACTATTTCTATTCCCAGGATCCGTTCGAGCGCAATCTGGCGGTGGGCGAGGGTCTGCCCCGGGAAGGGGAGCTGTTCTACGGTCCGGTGCAGAAGGGCAACGACTTCTGGAACGCCACGTTCTTCTGTGGCTCCTGCGCGGTGATCCGCCGGGAGGCCCTGGACGAGGTGGACGGTTTCGCCGTGGAGACCGTCACCGAGGACGCCCACACCGCCCTGAAGATGCAGCGCAAGGGCTGGCGCACCGCCTTTCTCGGCCTGCCCCTGGCCGCCGGCCTGGCCACCGAGCGCCTGTCGCTGCACATCGGGCAGCGCGCCCGCTGGGCCCGGGGCATGACGCAGATCCTGCGTCTGGATAATCCCCTGTTCGGGCGCGGCCTGACCGCCGCTCAGCGGCTGTGCTACCTGAACGCGGCGCTGCACTTCATGTTTCCGCTGCCACGGGTGGTGTTTCTCACCGCGCCGCTGGCCTACCTGCTGATCGGGCAGAACATCATCGCCTCCTCGGCGCAGATGATTCTGGCCTATGCGGTGCCGCACCTGTTCCACGCCATCTACACCAACTCCCGGCTCAATGGCCGCTTCCGCCACACCCTGTGGGGCGAGATCTACGAGTCGTCGCTGTGTTTCCACCTGATCAAGCCGACCCTGGTGACCTTCTTCAACCCGCGCGCGGGCAAGTTCAACGTCACCGAGAAGGGCGGTCTGCTCAAGGACACCTTTTTTGACGTCAACCCGGTGAAACCGCATCTGGTGGCCGCCTTTCTGCTGCTCGCCGGCCTCGGCTGGGGGGCGGTGCGCTGGTACTGGAACGACTACTACGGCGTGCAGCGCGACGTCATGTCGTTGAACCTGTTCTGGGGCAGCTTCAGCCTGTTCATCCTGCTGGCCACCATCGCCGTGGCCCGCGAGCGCCGGCAGGTGCGTGGCTCGGTGCGGGTGGAGCTGGACCTGCCGGCCACGCTTTATTTCGACGGCGGCCATACCCTGGCCACGCGCACCGTGGACCTGTCCATGACCGGCGGGCGGCTGCGCAACCCGGAGAACAGCCTGCCGGACCAGGCGGTGGAGCATGTGGAAGTGGTCATGAACGGCCGCTCGGTGCTGTTGCCGGCGGAATTGATGGGCGGCGACCACCGTTATATCCGGCTGCGCTTCGGCCAGCTCGATCTCAACCAGCGCCGCCGTCTGGTGCGCATCGTTATGGGCCGGGCGGACGCCTGGCTGAGCGACGGCCAGCGCCGTCAGGACCACCCGATCCGGGCGTTCTGGCCGGTGGCCCGCTGCGTGCTGGGCCTGTTCCTGCCCGACCTGATGTCCCGGGACCCGGAGGAGCGGGAAGCCAACCGGGTGTTCCACGAGGGCAAGCTGTGGCGCTGGATCATGCCCATTGCCATGCTGTTCCTGGTGGCGGTACTGGTGCTGCTGGCGGTGCGCCCGGCGCTGGCCCAGGAAGGCCAGGCCGCCCGGGTCACGCCGGTGGCGCCACCCATCTCGGTGGCGCCGGTGCCCTCGGAACCGCGCAGCGTCAGCCTGGAGCAACTGGGCGAGGCCGACGGCCTGACCCTCACCGGCGACGGCAGCCAGGCCGGGGTGGGCATGTCGCTGCCCGCCGACGAGGTGGTGGTGGAGGCCAGCATGGTGCTGCGCCTGCGCCATGATCCGGCGCTGGCCGCCGGGCAGGGCGAGCTGGTGGTGACGGTGAACGGCGAGCCGGTGCGGCGCATCCCTCTGCGCGAAGGCGACGGCAAGGTGCACGAACACCGCTTCGACATCAATCCGTCGCTGCTGATCGACCACAACCGGCTGGGCTTCCGGCTCTACGGGGTGGTGGACCAGACCTGTCTGAACCCTCTGGACCCGCGCATCGGCGCCCGGGTGATGCCGGCCACGGTACTCAATCTGGCGGTGGAACGTCTGCCGCTGGCCAACCGCCTGGATCTGCTGCCTTCGCCGTTCTTTGATCCGCGCGCCTCCGGGCCGGTGAGCATCACCCTGGCGCTGTCCGATCCGGACGACCCGCAACAGGTGCACGCCGCCGCGCTGGTGGCCTCCTGGTTCGGTGCCCAGAACCGCTACCGGGACCTGAGCTTCCGGGTGGTGGACAAGCTGCCCGATGACAACGCGGTGGTGTTGACCTCCGACGCCGCCCCGTTGCCCGGGCTGGCCCCCCGCGCCATCGCGGCGCCCGGGCTGCGCATGGCGGACAACCCCCGCACCCGCGGCAAGCTGCTGGTGCTGCAGGCGGCGGACGGTGCCGGGCTGGTGGAAGCGGCCCGTTTTCTGATTCATCCGCAGACCGTGCTGTCCGGTGAGCAGATGGCCGCCCAGGCGGTCTCCATCGCGCCCAGCCGGCCCTATTCGGCGCCGCGCTGGAACGCCGGCGACGCCATCCCCCTGCGGCTCGGCGATCTGGTGCCGCCGGAGCAGCTGCGGGTCAGCGGCATTACCCCGGCGCTGATCCGGGTGCCGTTCCAGGTGGCTCCGGATCTGGAACTGTGGCCCGGGGACACGGTGCCGCTGCGGGTGCGCTACCGCTTTCCGGACGGCGAATGGCTGAACACCGACAAGTCCCGGCTGGACGTGGCGCTCAACGGCGAGTACCTGGGCTCGCTGCCGGTGACCCGGCGCGGGCTGTTCGAGCACCTGTGGGGGCTGGCCATGGGGCCGTTGCGCCAGGAGCAGGCGGTGCTGCCGGTGCCGCCGTCGCTGATTCACGGCCAGAACGAACTGACCTTCTATTTCAATCTGGCGCATCGCTTCCCCGACCCCTGCTCGGTGACGCTGCCCTCCGACGTGGTCAGCCAGGTGTACCCGGATTCCACCCTGGATCTCACCGAGACCTGGCACCTGGCGGAAGTGCCCAACCTGCGGCCGTACGTGGCCGCCGGCTTCCCGTTCACCCGTTACGCGGACCTGGCGCGCACCGCCCTGGTGCTGCCCAAGAAGGCCTCGCTCTCCTCTCTGGGGGCGGCCTTCACCGCGGTGTCGCGGCTGGCGGAATCCACCGGCGTGGTGGGCGACAAGCTGGCCCTGGCCATGGGCGAGGACCAGCTGCGCGCGGTGGCGGACCGCCACTGGCTGGCGCTGGTGCCGCTGGATGACCCGATGGCGCGCACCCTGGTGCGCGCGCCGTACTATCTCAGCGAGGGCCGCCTGCGGGTGCGCGCGCCGTCGCTGCTGGAACGCTTGAAGCAATGGGTGCTGCACGGTGAATCCCTGCAGCGCGGCCCGGCGGATCGGGCCCTGAGCAGCCGGTCCCTGATCCAGGGCGTCATCGCCGACGACACGCCGCTCAGCGAACAGCGCCAGATGGTGCTGCTGACCAGCAACGAGGCTTCCGGTCTGGCGCCCCTGGTGGAGGCCCTGGACCAGCAGCAGGTGCGCGCGCTGATGGGCGAGGATCTGTCGGTGCTGGACGAGGAAGACGTGGTGCGGAATTTCCGCATCCATCCGGTCCGTCCGGACGGACACAATGATTGGCCGACCATGCTGCGCTGGTCCCTGGGGCAGCGGCCGGACGTGCTGCTGCTGTGCGCGTTGTTTGTACTGGTCCTGATCGCGGGCACCTTGGTGCCGCTGCTGCGCGCCCGGGCCGCGCGGCGTCTCAACGAACATGGGGAACGGAAAAAGCGATGAGCGGGAAGCGCTTCAATGAATGGCTGGTGGCCGGCCTGTTGGGGACCACGCTGACCATGGCGCCGGGGCTGTCCCTGGGCCAGAGCAGCGATGCGTCGGTGCAGCGGTTGCTGGATCAGGCGGAGTTCTGGCGCGGCAATAATCGCCCGGATCTGGCCGCGGACACCCTGCAACGGGTGCTGGCCGCCGACCCGGACAATCCGGCGGCGCTCTACCAGATGGCCGTGCTGGAGCAGGAACGCGACCCGGCCGCCGCCCAGCGCTACGCCGACCGGCTGCGCCAGGCGGCGCCGAACAGCGATTACGCGCGCCGCCTGGACGAGCGGCTGCGGCGGGAGGACGTGGACGCGGAGCAACTGCGCGACGCCCGCCAGCTGGCCCGCGCCGGCAACGCCAAAGCGGCGGTGAGCCGCTATGAAGAACTGTTCGACGGCCCCCCGCCGGCGGACCTGGCGCTGGAGTATTACCAGACCCTGGCCGGCGTCGAGGGCCGCCGGGCGGAGGCCCGCGCCGGCCTGCAGCGGCTCGCCGAACAGCGCCCCGGTGACCGCCAGGTGGCGGTGGCCCTGGCCAAGGTGCTGACCTACGAGAACGCCACCCGATTGCGCGGCATCGAGCAACTGCGCGCACTGTGGCAGGCGAAACAGGACCGGGAGGTGCTGGACGCCTGGCGTCAGGCGCTGCTGTGGCTGCCCGACACCCAGGACAGCGTGGCGCCCCTGCGCGAGTACCTGGAGGCGTTTCCCGACGACCAGGCGGTGGCCGCCAAGCTGGCCGGCGCCGATAACCAGGGGCGCGCCGCCCGGGGCCGGGGCTATGCCGCCCTGCAGGCCGGCCGGGTGGACCCGGCGGAGCAATCGTTCCGCGCCGCCCTCAAGGAAGACCCGAATGACGCCGACGCGCTGGCCGGCCTGGGCCTGGTGCAGTTGCGCCGGGAGCAATTCCAGGACGCCCAGCAGTCCCTGGCGCGGGCCATCCAGCTCAACCCCGACAAGGCCGCCGAGTGGCGGCCGCCCCTGGAGAGCGCCCGCTTCTACGGCCAACTGGCCGGGGTGCGCACCGCCTTCCGCAACGGCAATCTGGACAAAGCGTTTCAGGACGTGCGCCCGCTCACCCGGGCGCCGGGTAACCAGGGCCGCGACGCCAAGCTGCTGCAAGGGGAGATTCTGCTGGCCCAGGACCGCGCGGTGGTGGCGGAAAGCCTCTATCGGGACCTGCTGGTGGAGCGCCCGGCGATGACCGAGGCCCGCGGTGGCCTGGTACGGGCGCTGCTGGCCCAGGGCCGTTATCAGGACGCGGACGCGGAATTCGAAAAGCTGCCGGCGTCGGCCAAGGAGCAGTTGAGCTATCTGCGCCAGCAGCGGGTGGACAGCCTGCGGCAGCAGGGCGAGGACCTGATCGCCGCCGGCCGCGCCGGCGCCGGGGAACAGGCCCTGCGCGAAGCCATGGCGGTGGCGCCGAACGATCCCTGGACGCGGCTGTCACTGGCCCGTTTCTACGACGACCAGGGCCAGCCGCGTCGGGCCCGGGCGCTGATCGACCCGCTGCTGGACGGCAAGCCGGACGTGGCCGACCTGCAGGTGGCCGCGTTGCTGGCCGAGAAGCAGCAGCGCTGGGAAGACGCCCAGGCGCTGGTGGAGCGCATTCCCGCCAACCAGCGCGACGACGAGATCAACCAATTGCGCGACCGCGTGCGCGGCGGCGCCCGGGTGGCCAGCCTGCGCCGGGTGCTGGCGGAAGGGGACGAATGGCAGGTGGAGAACGCCCTGGACGATCTCTACCGCAATCCGCCCACGGACTCCGCCGAGCTGGGCCAGGTGGCCAGCCTGCTGGTGGACCAGAGCGAGGACGCCCTGGCGGTGGCGCTGGTACGCCGGGACCTGGATCTGCACCTGGGCGAGAGCAAGGCGGTGACGCCGTTCCTCGCCCACGCCTCGGTGCTGTCGCGCACCGGCAATGAACGCGAGGCGCGCCGGCTGATGGCGCTGCTCGACCGCCGTGCCGCCGACGCGCCGCCGGCCCGGGCCGCCCTCAACGATACCCGCGACCAGTTGCTGCTGGATCAGGTCACCGCCCTGCGTGAGCGCGGCGAGCTGGCCCAGGCCTATGACGTGCTGGTGGCGGAACTGGAGCGGCGCCCCCGGGAGCCGGCCCTGCTGCACGAGCTGGGCAACCTCTATCTCAAGGGTGAGCGCTTCGCCGACGCGGCCAGCGTGTTCGAATGGCAACTGCAGCGCGACCCGGGGGACGTGGTGGCCCGGCGCGGCGCCGTGGCCGCCGCCCTGGGCGCCGGCGACGCCAACCACGCCGAGGAACTGCTGCGTCAGGTGGCGCCGCTGGAAGACGCGGAACTGCTGCTGTTGGCGGCGCGCACCGCCGAGGCCCAGGGCGACAAACGCCAGGCGCTGACCTTCGCCAACCAGGCGGCGGGCCGGGAGCGCAGTGGCGGCCCGTCGGTGGTGGGCGTGGTCAATCCGTTCCGCGACGGCGGTCGCTCCCGCGACGACGGCCGCTGGGCCGCCTTCAGCGGCGCCGACGACCGTTCCGGCGCGGCGAAGAGCGCCGGGGTCTGGCTGCCCGGCGAGACCCGGGTGGCCGGCCGCTGGCAGCCGGACGGCGAGGCCCGGGGCTACCTGAACCGCTCCTACGATTCGGCACCGGCGACGCCGACCCCGGCCAGCCCCTACCGAAGCGGCGGTGGCGAGGCCTGGGCCGGCGACTGGCGCCGGCCGGACCGGGGCGACGCCGTGGGCGGCGCCTACGCCGATGCCGGCGAGGCGGGCAGCGGCGGGTACAGCCCGCGCCGCGCCGCCGCCGCGCCACCGGCCAAGCCGGCGCCCAGCGAAGAACGGCTGGTGCGCATCGACGACCTGCGCGGCGACCTGCGCCGGGCGCTGTCGCCGAAGGGGCAGGGCGGTCTCTCGCTGCGCTTCCGCGACGGTGAGGAAGGGCTCAGCCAACTCACCGAGATTCGCGGCGACATCGGCCTGTCGTCGGTGCCGTTCGGCGGTGGCCGCTTTACCGCCACCGCCTCGCCGGTCTACCTGAACGCGGGCACCCTGGAGGGCGACGCCACGCGTCGCTTCGGCTCCACCGGCGCGTCCTCCGCCGCCGCCTCGGCGGTGGTGGAGCAGCTCAGCGGCGTGGATGACCTGATCGATGGCATCGATCAGGTGGCCGACAATCTGGACGCCGCCCAGGGCGCCTTCACCACCGCCGAGGCCCAGCGCGACGCCGCCCAGACCAACGTCACCACCGCCCAGCAGAACCTGGCCGACGCCCAGGACGCGCTGCTCAACGCCAACGACCCCACCGAGGAGGAACTGGCGGCGTTGCAGGCGGCGGTGGACACCCGCGAGTCCCAGCTCAACCAGGCGCAGAGCACCTTCAACGAACGGCAGAACCAGTTCGCCAACGCGGAGAACCAGCTCGACGACGCCCGGGACAACTTCGAAAGCAGCGTCCAGCGCAATGTGCTGTTCGAGTCGGGCATCGACCTGGATGCGCTGAGCAACGAGCAGCGCCAGTTCGTGGACAACTACCTGCAGCGGGAATTCGGCAGCAGCGACTTCTCCCTGGACGCCGCCACCACCGCCGACTACCGGGCCCGCGCCGCCGCCGTGCGGCAGCTGGTCAGCGACGTGGCGGCCCGCGCCGGCGCCTACCGCCGCGCCGCCGCCTACGGCAACCAGAGCGACGCCGGCATGGCGGTGGCGTTCGGTTACCGGGAAGGGGCGTTCAGCGGCGACATCGGCAGCACCCCCTACGGCTTCGAGGTCACCAACCTGGTGGGCGGCATCACCTGGGCGCCCCGGGTGGCCACCCACACCAACCTGCGGCTCACCGCCCAGCGCCGCGCGGTCACCGACAGCCTGCTGTCCTATGCCGGCGTCGAGGATCCGGTCACCGGCGACCGCTGGGGCGGCGTGACGCGCTCCGGCGCGGAAATCGGCCTGGCCTATGACAACGGTCAAGTGGGCAGCTACGGGGATCTGGGTTTCTACAGCTACCAGGGCCACAATGTGGACACCAACCAGGCGGCGGTCTTCAACCTGGGTGCCTACGTGAAGCCGATCAACGAACGCTGGCGCACGCTGCAGACCGGCGTGCATCTCAATTACCGCAGCTTCGACGAAAACCGGGGCCAGTTCACCTACGGGCACGGGGGGTATTTCAGCCCGCAGGATTACGTCAGCCTGGCCTTCCCGATCACCTACAAGGAAACCTACAACCGCGTCAGCTGGAACGCCCGCCTGCAACCGGGCTTCCAGAGTTACACGGTGGAGGAAGCACCGTATTTCCCGACCCTGGGAGAACAACAACAATGGATGGATATTCTGGTGGACGCCGGTATCGCCACTGCGTCGTACTACGACGCCGAGAGCAAGAGCGGCTTCGGGCTCAACCTGGGCGCGGGACTCGACTATCAGTTGTCGCCGGCGTTCAGCCTCGGCACCAGCATCGATTACGACACGTTCGGGGATTACTCGGAAACGTCCGCGATGATCAACCTGCTTTACACCATGGAGCCGTGATCATGGATAAAAAGACCGCGAATCAGGCACGCTCGCTGGAATACTTCCGGGGTCGGCAGTTCAGCGGCCAGTGGCGGTTGTTCATGACCGCGCTGGTGGAGGAACTGAACGCCAGCGCCGGCAGCCAGGAGATGCTGGCGTTTTTCGGTCATCTCGGCGCCAAGATCGCCGGCGACCTGCCGATCGATGAGCAGGACACCCTGGAAGGGCTGGAAGCGGCCATCAACCGGCGCTGGAACCAGCTGGACTGGGGCTGGTGTCAGTTTCACGGCGAATCGGACATGATCGTAATCGTGCACGATGCCTGGCCCCGGCTAGACGGTACCGTGCGCGAAACCTGGACGGCGGCGCTGGCGGCGCTGCTGGGCGGCGCCTATAACGCCTGGCTGCGCGACCAGGGCGGTGATCGCACCGTGGAGGTGCAGGTACTCAAGGCCCAACCGGATGGGCCGCTGGAATTTTGCTATGGCTGTTGAGGATGACGGCGGGGCGACACGGCGCGCCGGCTGGCTGGTGGCCTTACTGGTCGGGCTGGCGCTGATGTCGACGGGCGCGGTGGCGAGGGACGCCGGCTGGCGCCACTACGAACAGCGTTACATGACCGACGAGGGGCGGGTGGTGGACACCGGCAACGGCGGTGTCAGCCACACGGAAGGGCAGGGCTGGGGCATGCTCATGGCGGTCCATTTCGACGACCGTCCCCGTTTTGAAAAACTCTACCAGTGGACCCGCGAACACCTGCGCCGGCCGGTGGACGGCCTCTACGCCTGGCGCTATCAGCCGGACGCGGACCCGCGCATCGTCGACCCCAACAACGCCAGCGACGGCGACCTGCTGATCGCCTGGGCGTTGCAGCGCGCCGGCCAGCGCTGGGGCGTGCGCCGCTACCTCAGCGACTCGCTGGCGTTGCGCGAAGCGATCCGCCGTCATCTGCTGCTGGAATACGGCGGCTATCTGGTGCTGTTGCCGGCCCGCTCCGGCTTCGTTCACGAGGGCTACGTGAACCTGAATCCTTCCTACTGGGTGATGCCGGCGCTGGATGAGTTTGCCCGCCTGGAGCCCAACGGCCCCTGGCGGCGCCTGATGTACGACGGCGCCCGGCTGATGCACGAGGCCCGTTTCGGCGAACACCGGCTGGTGCCGGACTGGCTGCGGCTCAACAAGGACGGCAGCCTGGCGCTGCCGGAGGCCTGGCCGCCCCGTTTCGGTTTCGAGGCGGTGCGGGTACCCTTGTATTTTTATTGGATGGGCCTGGGCGACGCCGGCGCCCTGGACGGCATCCGCCGCTACTGGCTGCGGCCCCGGCCGCCGGCCTGGGTCGATCTGGTCAGCGGTGAAAGCGCCGACTTCAGCCTGTCCCGAGGGGGGCTGGCGGTGCGGGCGCTGCTGCTCGGCAATGGCGACAGCATTCCCCTGTCGCCGGGGCAGGACGACGACTACTATAGCGCCTCGCTGCTGATGCTCAGCCGCATGGCGTGGCGGCCTCATTCCTAGCTCTGGTAAAAGAATGTAATTAGCCCGTACGCCGCGAACCGCTTGCGGAACACGGCACGGCGTTGTGTTTCATAATAAAAACATTGCCCGGGCCCGTTTCGTCCCGAATTTTTTCTCAAGGAGTTTCCATGGTCAGGAAAGCGGTCATTCCGGTGGCGGGGTTTGGTACCCGCATGCTGCCGGCCTCCAAGTCCATTCCCAAGGAAATGCTGCCGATCGTCGACCGGCCGGCGATTGATTACGTGGTGGAAGAGGCGGTGGAAGCCGGCATCACCGAGATCATCCTGGTCAGCCACGGCAGCAAGACCGCCATCGAGAACTTCTTCGACGGCCATCCGGAGCTGGAAGCGCAGCTGGAAGCCAAGGGCAAGACCGGGCTGCTGGAAAAAATCCGCCGGCCGCTGCCGGACGGCGTGCAGGTGATCAGCGTGCGCCAGGGGCCGCCCCAGGGGCTGGGCCACGCGGTCTGGCAGGCGCGCCAGGTGGTTGGCGACGAACCCTTCGTGGTGATTCTGCCGGACGTGCTGGTGGACGGTGACGGGCGCGGCAACGATCTGAACAACATGATCCGCCGGTTCGAGGAAGAGGGCGCCGCCCAGATCATGGTGGAGAAAGTGCCCGACGAGCTGGTGCACAAATACGGCATCGCCGACCTCGACGGCACCCCGCCCCAGCCCGGCGACAGCGCCCCCATGCGCGGCGTGGTGGAAAAACCCTCCCGCGAGCAGGCGCCTTCCAACCTGTCGGTGGTGGGCCGCTACGTGCTGCCGCCGGAAGTGATGGATCTGCTCGCCGACACGCCGCCGGGGGCCGGCGACGAAATTCAGCTTACCGACGCCCTGGCCAGGCTGATCGGCCAGGCGCCGGTGGAAGCCTATGCCATGCTCGGCCGCACCTTCGACTGCGGCAGCAAGGAAGGCTACCTGGAAGCGATTTTGCATTACTCGCTGAAGCACGCGGAAATCGGCGACGCCGCCCGCGCGCTGCTTGATCGTTACCAGGCCTAGAGGACGTCATGCGCATCGATATGTTCGGCGACACCCTGTGCGCCATGGTCACCGCCACGGCGATGGCCCAGAGCGGCCATCGGGTGCGCTGGTGGCTGCCGCCGGGACGCGTCGCCCGGGCCCTGGACGACGACCGGGTGCTCTATCAGGAGCCCGGCCTGTCGGAACTGGTCAGCGCCCAGCGCCGCGCCGGGCGGCTGGACTGCCGCACCGACGAACCCGGCCTGGCCGACGTCAACGGCGAGCCGGCGGTGAGCGAGCCGGCGCCGGTGGTGTGTCTGGCGCTGCAGCCCGGCGATCTGGAACGGGCCGGGCATCTGGCCGACTGGGCCGGCCGGGGCGGCGCCCGCCTGCTGGTCAACCAGAGTGTGTTTCCGGTGGGTACCACCGAGCAGTTGCAGGCCCGGCTGCGCGATGCCGGCGCCGACACCCCGGTGGTGTGTTTGCCGGACACGCTGCAGGAAGGTCAGGCGCTGGATTCCTTTACCCGGCCGCACCATATTCTGCTGGGCTGCGACGAGCGCGAGGCGGAAGTGCTGATGCGTGAACTGCTGCGGCCCTACAACCGCCGCCGCGACGTGCTCAAGGTGATGCTGCCCCGCGAAGCGGAATTCACCAAGCTGGCGATCAGCGGCATGCTCGCCACCCGGCTCAGCTACATGAACGACATGGCGCTGCTGGCCGAGGAACTGGCGGTGGACATCGACGTGATCCGCCAGGGCGTGGGGTCCGACCCGCGCATTGGCGAGGCCTATCTGTACGCCGGCTGTGGTTTTGGCGGTCCCGGCTTCAGCCGTGACGTGATGAGCCTGACCGACACCCTGCGCAGCCGGCGCATCGGCGCCGAGCTGCTCGAGCAGGTGCTGCAGATCAACGAGCGCCAGAAGGAAGTGCTGTTCCGCAAGTTCTGGCGCCACTTCGAGGGCGACGTGGAAGAGCGCCGCGTGACCCTGTGGGGCGCCGCCTTCAAGCCCGGCTCCGACCGGGTCGACAACGGTCCCGCCCTGCGTTTGATCGAGGCCCTCTGGGCCCAGGGCGTGGACGTGCACGTGCACGACCCGCTGGCGTTGCCGGAGCTGTCCAACTGGGCGCGCGGCAAGGGCACCCTGACGCTGCACGACGATCCCTATGAAGCGGCCCGCGACAGCGACGCCCTGATGCTGGTCACCGAATGGAAGGCCTACTGGGGCCCGGACTGGGACGACCTGAAGGCAGCCATGCGCACGCCGCTGATTCTCGACGGGCGCAACATCTACGACCCGGCGTACGTGAAGCGTCAGGGCTTCACCTATCACGGTATCGGGAGAGGCTGATGACCGCCGCACCACTGCACGACCTGCCCCCGCACCACACCGACGCGGCCCGCGACGCCGACCGGGCCCTGCGCGAGCACGCGGAGCAGGCCCGCCACTGGCATCTGGCGGACCTGTTCGCCGAGGATCCGCGGCGCTTCGAGACGTTGAGCCTGCACGCCGGCGGCCTGCTGGTGGACATCAGCAAGCAACGGCTCACCGCCGACACCCTGGAAAAACTGCGCGCCCTGGCCGCCGCCCGTGGCCTGGATACCTGGATTCGCTGCCTGTTTGAAGGCGGCGAGGTGAACTGGACCGAGGGCCGCGCCGCCATGCACTGGCGCCTGCGCCAGCCGCCGCGCCCCCAGGGTGAGCCGGACCCGGTGCAGGAACAGCTGGCGCGCATGGAGCGCATCGTCAAACGGATTCTGTCCGGCCAGTGGCGCGGCTGCGAAGGCGACGCCATTACCGATGTGGTCAACGTGGGCGTGGGCGGCTCCGACCTGGGGCCGCTGATGGCCTCGGTGGCGTTGCACGAAAACCACCCCCGCGAAGGCCGGCGCCCGCGCGTGCACTTCGTCTCGTCCATGGACGGCAGCCAGATCGCGCCGCTGCTGGACGAGCTGAACCCGGCCACCACGCTGATCGTGGTGTCGTCCAAGTCCTTTACCACCGTGGATACCCTGAGCAACGCGGCCACCGCCCGCTGCTGGCTGGAGCAGGCTTTCCCGAAAATGAACGGCGCCGTGCTGCGCTGTCATTTCGTGGGCGTGTCGGCCAAGCCGGAGCGCATGAGCGAGTGGGGCATCCACGAAGACAACCAGCTGCTGTTCTGGGACTGGGTGGGCGGCCGCTATTCCCTGTGGTCCGCCATCGGCCTGCCGATTGCGTTGACCATCGGCATGGACGGTTTCCGCGAGCTGCTGGCCGGCGCCAACGAGATGGACCGGCATTTCCAGGAGGCGCCCTGGGAGAAGAACCTGCCGGTGCTGCTCGGTCTGGTGGACGTGTGGAATCTGAATTTTCTCGATATCACCGCCCGGGCGGTGCTGCCCTACGACGGGCGGCTGAAACACTGGCCGGCCTATGTGGAACAGCTGGAGATGGAATCCAACGGCAAGTCCGTGGACCGCGACGGCGAAGTGGTGGATTACCACACCTGCCCGGTGATCTGGGGCGAGGTGGGGCCCAATGCCCAGCACGCTTTCTATCAGTTGCTGCACCAGGGCACGCAACCGGTGGCCTGTGAGTTCCTGGCCGCCGCCCGTCACGGCCGCCGCAACGGCAACAGCGCCGAGCTGCAGCCGCTGGAGGAGCAGCACATCCTGACCCTGGCCAACTGCCTGGCGCAGTCGCGGCTGCTGGCGCTGGGCGACCGGGCGCTGGCCGAGGACGACGGCACCCCCACCCATAAGCGGTATCGCGGCAATCAACCCAGCACCACGCTGCTGCTGGACGAGCTGACGCCGCGTCACCTGGGCGCGCTGGTGGCCTTGTACGAGCACAAAGTGTTCGTGCAGGCGGTGCTGTGGGGCATCAATCCCTTCGACCAGTGGGGCGTGGAAATGGGCAAGAAAATCGCCAAGGATATGATCCAGGTGCTGGAGAGCGGCGCCGGCGCCGACGGGCTGGATGCCTCCACCCGCGCCCTGGCCGCCTACGTGCGCGAACGACAACCGGACGATCGCTGATAAAAGGACTGCTGATGAGCTTCGAACTTTCCGATTCCCTGTTCCGCGCCTACGACATTCGCGGCATCTATCAGGACACCCTGAGCGACGAGGCGGCGCGGCTGATCGGCCTGGCCATCGGCTCGGAAGTGCGCACCCGGGGCGGCGACACCGTGGCGGTGGGCCGCGATGGCCGCCTGTCGTCGCCGGTGCTGGTGGACGCGCTGGCCGCCGGCCTGCAGGCCAGCGGTTGCAACGTAGTGGACGTGGGGCTGGTGCCCACGCCGGTGCTGTATTTCGCCACCCACCATTACCACGACGCGGACTCCGGCGTGATGGTCACCGGCAGCCACAACCCGCCGGACTACAACGGCTTCAAGATCGTCATCCAGGGCACCGCGCTGTCCGGCGACGCCATTCAGGCGCTGAAAACGCGCATCGTCGAGCAGGACTTCAGCGCCGGCGAGGGCACCCGCGATCAGCGTGACGTGATGCCCGCCTATCTCAACGCGGTGCAGCGCCGCCATCAACTGGCCCGCCCCATGAAGGTGGTGGTGGACTGCGGCAACGGCGCCGCCGGGGTGTGCGCCCCGGAGGCGCTGATGCTGCTGGGCTGTGACGTGACGCCGCTGTACGCGGACGTGGACGGCACCTTCCCCAACCACCACCCGGACCCGGGCGATATCGAGACCCTGAAGGACCTCACCGCCGCCGTGCGCGAGCAGGGCGCGGACCTGGGCCTGGCCTTCGACGGCGACGGCGACCGCCTCGGCGTGGTGCTGCCCGATGGTGAGGTGGTGTATCCGGATATTCTGCTGATGGCCCTGGCGGAGGACCTGGCGGGCCGGGTGCCCGGCGCCAAGGTGATCTTCGACGTCAAATGCACCGGTGAATTGTTCGACGTGGTCAAGCAGGCCGGCGGCGAACCGGAAATGTGGCGCACCGGCCACTCGCTGATCAAGGCGCGCATGAAGGAAACCGGCGCGCTGCTGGCCGGCGAGATGAGCGGCCACATTTTCTTCGCCGAGGACTGGTACGGCTTCGACGACGCCACCGTGGCGGCGGCCCGCCTGCTGGTGATCCTGAGCCGCTTCGACGGCGACGCCGTGGCGTTCTTCGACCGCTTCCCGAAACTGCACTCGACCCCGGAAATCCAGATCCCGGTCACCGAGGAAAACAAGTTCCGGATCATCGAATACCTGCAGGAAAACGCCGACCTGGGCGAGGGCGAACGCTGCGTCATCGACGGCATCCGCATGGACTACCCCGACGGCTGGGGCCTGTGCCGCGCCTCCAACACCTCCCCCAAACTCGTCACCCGCTACGAAGCCCGCGACGACGCCACCCTGGCCCGCATCCGCCAACGCTTCGAAACCGCCATCCAACACGCCATCCAAACCGTCGGCTAACCCGGGGTCGGACCCCGATAACCACCTGATTTCCAAGACTTTTCGTTTGGAAAGAGGGTGGTTTTTTGCGCTTGGAGGGGTATTTTCGGGCTGAAAAATCCGACCTTGAGCCTTGGCGACCCACGTCAGCCCGGGCCTGAAAGGCCGTTTTTGCCCCGTGAAAAAGCCCGTCCAAGCGCCCCAAAAGGGCCTCCTAAACCAAAAAATACCGCTAAATCAAGGAGTAACCGGGGTCTGACCCCGGCAGGGGGGTGTGTTAGTATCGGACCAAGCAAGCGCTTGGTTTATTTTGAGGAGGTAGCGTGGCGGATTTGTCCTATTTCAATGAGACCCACGGGATGGTGCGCGAGACGGTGCGCAAGTTTGTCGAGCGGGAGATTCTGCCGTCCGTGGATGACTGGGAGGAGGCGGGGGAGTTCCCCCGGGAGCTGTACCGGAAGGCCGCGGACGCGGGGATTCTGGGCATCGGGGCGCCGGAGCGGTGGGGTGGCAGTGGCGAGGATGTGTTCATGAAGGTGGCGGCCTGCGAGGAGATGGTGCGCTGTACGTCCGGTGGCGTGGGGGCCAGTTTGGGGTCCCTGGATATCGGGCTGCCACCGGTATGGAAGTGGGGCTCCGAGGCCCTGCAGGAGCGGGTGGTGCCGCCGGTGCTGGCCGGCGAGAAGATTTCCGCTCTGGCGATCACCGAGCCCGGCGGCGGATCCGACGTGGCCAATCTGCGCACGCGGGCGGTCCGCGACGGCGATCATTTCGTGGTGAACGGTGCCAAGACCTTTATCACCAGTGGCGTGCGCGCGGATTTCTATACCGTGGCGGTGCGCACCGGCGATCCGGGTTTCGGCGGCATTTCATTGCTGCTGGTGGAGAAGGACACGCCCGGTTTCACGGTGGGGCGCAAGCTCAAGAAGATGGGCTGGTGGGCGTCGGACACCGCGGAACTGTTCTTCGAGGAGTGCCGCGTGCCGGCGGAAAATCTGATCGGTCCGGAGAACGGCGGCTTCTACTGCATCATGAGCAACTTCCAGATGGAGCGGCTGGTGCTGGCGGTGACCGCCAACATGACCGCCCAGGTGGCTCTGGAAGAAGCCATGAATTACGCCCGCGAGCGCCAGGCGTTCGGCCGGCCCCTGGCCGGCTTTCAGGTCACCCGTCACAAGCTGGCGGAGATGGCCACCCAGGTGGCGGTAAGCCGGGAGTTCACTTATCGCACCGCGGCCCGCATCGCCAACGGCGAGGACTGCGTCCTGGAGGTGTCCATGGCCAAGAACCAGGCCACTCAATGCGCTGATCGGGTGACCTGGGACGCGGTGCAGATTTTCGGTGGCGCCGGCTACATGCGTGGCACGGTGGTGGAGCGCCTGTTCCGCGACAACCGCATCCTGTCCATCGGCGGGGGCACCTACGAAATCATGAACGAAGTGATCGCCAAGCGACTGGGGCTCTAGCCCCGCCGCTTGAGGCGTCTGGCTCGGAAGGATTTGCTTGTTAGAGGTTCATTTTGGCGTCAAAGAAGGGCTCATTAAGCCCTTTTTTGACGCTTAAAAAAACAAAAAAGCTTTTAAAATCAATAATTAGTCGCGGTCCGACCCCAGCGCGCCCCCTGGTGCCCTGTCTGCTGGTGGCGGCGCGGGCGCGCCGACCGGCTGAGGCTCATTGAGGATCAGTTGGCGGTGCACTCGGCGCGGGAGCCGTCGATCTTGCAGCGGATCTTGTGCAGCAGATCGAGCATGTCCGGGTCGTAGTAGCCTTCGTTGCGCAGCTGGTCCCGGGCGTCCTGCATCATCAGTTCGTACTCGCGCTTGTCCTTGTCGGGAATGTCCACCCACCATTTGTCGTCCACCGCCTGGGCTTCCCGGTCGAGCTGCTCGAGCACGCGGTCCAGGTTCTGGTAGAAGTACTCGCGGGATTTCTGGGCGATCTCGGCGGGGAAGCGGTCTTCCTTGGCGACCACCTGCATGGTCAGTTGCAGCAGCGGGTAGTCGATGATGCCGCCGTCCGGCTGCAGGCCCTTGTACAGTTCCAGCACGTTATAGGCCACCAGCGGGGCGGCGATCACGTCCACCGAGCCGTTGTTGAACTTGCCCGCGAAGTTGGTGATGTCGGAGGGCACCGGGGTGGCGCCGGCGGCCGCCACCATCTTGGCCTGGGTGGGGTCGAAGTCCAGCACCGCCACTTTCTTGCCGGCGGCCTTGGCCAGGGTGTTGATCTCCCGGTCGTTGACGAACAGGTAGGCGGCGCCGATCGGGGCGATGCCGATCACTTCATAGGAATTGGCGGTGAGCTTTTCGGCGCGGCTGGGGTGGGCCAGCACCTGCAGGGCCACTCGCATGTGTTCCATGGTGGGCAGGGCGCCGATGGAATCCAGGGTGCCGGCGTATTTGTTGAACTGACGGGCGCGCAGGCCGGTGATCAGGGAAGCGTCACACTGGCCGGCTTTCAGGTCCTCGGCGGCCACCTGCTCGTTGGTGTAGACCCGCAGGTTGGCCTTCAGGCCCCAGCCCAGGGCGGCGGCGCGCCAGTCCTGCATGGCGGCCATGGTCGGGCCGGCCTGGCCGGCGATGTCGAACACGCAAACGGTGCGCTCAATGGGGGCCTGGGCCACGGCGGTGCCGGCCAGCGACAGGGCCAGCGCCGCCAACAGAGCGGATACGCGTTTTGTCATCATTATGGTCCTTCATCCATGTCGTGTTCCCATGGATGGTAGGCGGGTGGCGCCAGGACACAAAACCCTGGCGCCCGCTTCGCAAAGCGTTTCGGTCACTCAGAAATTGTAGTTCTTCAACCGGTTGGCCTGCTGGCGATAGAGGGTCACCGGGTCGGTGCTCCACAGGTCGTGCAGGCCCAGCACCTGGTTGACCTCGTCCAGATGGTTCATGCGGTAATCGTCGCGGATCACCATGCCCAGGTGGCTGGAACAGCTGCTCACCAGGCCGTCATTGGGCTCGCCCAGAAAGACGATGGAGGTGGCCCCGAGCAGCGCGTCGGACGGGTCCAGGCCGTTGGTGAGGGGCTTGGCGCCGCTCCAGGAGAAATAGGAAATGCCGTTGGCCGCCACGCGCGGAGCATCGCCACAGTATTGCGCCGGCACGCCTTCCGGATACTGCTGGTTGAACGCCACGGTTTCGGCGGTGGTGAGCGCCTTGAGCGCCGCCAGGATGTCCTGGTCGTTACCGCCGCCGCTGAACAGATCGATGATGCCGGCCAGCGCGTTGCCCAGGTAGCCGATCAGATTGCCGGAGAACGGCACGTTATCGACCACGCCCTGCAGCACGTCGGCCAGCCGGGCGCCCCAGTTCACGCCCCCCACGCTGGTCACCGATGACACGTATTGCGGATACACCGAGGCCACGTAGCGGATGGTGGGCCCACCGTGGCTGTGGCCGATCAGGTTGACTTTGTCGGCGCCGGTGCTGGCGAGGATGGTCTCCACCTGGCGCGCCAGTTGTTCGCCGCGCACCACGGTGTCCTCGGCGGCGCTGACCTGGGCCACGTAGACCTGGGCGCCGCCCTGGCGCAGTTCCTCGGGAATGCGGTACCAGTAGTCGACGCCGGCGGCGGTGTCGAAGCCGAACAGGCCGTGCACCAGCACGATCGGGTAACGGGTCTCGGTGTACCCGGCGGTGGCGGGGCCGCTCAGCCCCAGCAGAAGCAGTGCGCCCAGCAGCGCGTGAATGAACGGTTTCATAAGCTTCCCTGATGTTTGTTGTTGAAATGTGTTTTTGCCCAATGTCCTATTGGGGAGCGCCCGGCCGGTGGCGGGGTGTTCAAACAGACTAATTCCGCTGTTGCGGGGATTTCACTAATAAAAAAGTCGTAATCCGATCAGTGGTGGTTCAACAAGGACGAAGAAAAAGGAGAACACGGATGCGGGTATGGATCCCGAGCCTGCTGATAATACTGGTATTGGCGGCGTTGGCGTGGGTGCTGGTGCCGTTTCCCGGGGACGCGGGCGCGCCCTCGGTCACGCCCACTTCTGTCCCAAAAACCCCGGTGCGTGCGCAGCAGGGGGGCGATGATTTCGAGACCTACGTGGCCCGGGGCTCGAAATTGGAGGCGGCGCCGGCCTCCTGGCGGGGCACGGTGCCGGACGGCGAACTGCGCGCCGACGCCAACGGTGACCTGGTGGTGAGCGAAGGCGTGCGCTGGCGGTTCGATTATTTTCTGTCGGCCCTGGGCGAGGAGGATCTCAATGTGCTGCGTGCCCGGGTGGCCGCCCATCTGGATGAGGTGCTGCCGCCCCGGGCGGCGCGCCAGGCGTGGGCGCTGTTCGAGCAGTACGTGGGCTATCGGGCGGCGCTGCGCGGGCTGGAGGAGCCGGGCCGCGAGCCGGCGGCGCTGCGGCGCAGCCTGGAAGAACGCCAGGCCCTGCGCGCCCAATGGTTCGACGCCACCGCCCGGGAGGCGTTTTTCGGATTCCGAGATCGCTACGACCGCTTCGCCCTGGCGCGCCGGGACATCCTTGACGATGAGAGCCTGAACGCGGAGCAGAAAGCGGCCCGTCTGGCCGAGCTGGAGGCGTCGCTGCCGGAGGATCTGCGCGCCATGGTCACGGCGTCACGGCAGCCGGTACGGCTGGCGGCGGACGTGGCCGCGTTGCGGGAGCGGGGCGTTTCGGAAGCGCGCATTTACCAGCTGCGCGAGCAGGAACTGGGCGCCGAGGCGGCGGACCGGCTGGCGGCGCTGGACCGGCGCCGCCAGGAGTGGGACCGCCGCTACCAGGCCTATCGGGAACAGCGCGCGGCGATTCTCGACAGCGGCCTGGCCCCGGCGGACCGGGACGCCCAGGTTGAGGCGCTGCGCGAGCGCCTGTTCGAGGAGCGGGAGCGCCGCCGGGTGGAGGCGCTCGATCGCATGGCCTCGCCCTGAGGCTCAGCCCTTGGTCTGGTTGGCCACCGCCTCGGCGGCCTTGGCGGCGGCTTCCTCGTCGCCCAGATAGTAATTGCGGATCGGTTTCAGATCGTCGTCCAGCTCATAGACCATGGGAATGCCGGTGGGAATGTTGAGCTTGACGATTTCCTCGTCGGAGATGCCGCTCAGGTGCTTCACCAGGGCGCGCAGGCTGTTGCCGTGGGCACAGATCAGCACCTGCTTGCCGGCGCGCACCTGGGGCTCGATCTCCGCCTGGTAGTAGGGCAGAAAACGCGCCACCGTGTCCTTGAGGCTCTCGGACAGCGGCACTTCCTCTTCCTTCAGATTCTTGTAGACGCGCAGCCGGCCGGCGTAACGCTCGTCGTCGCGGTCCATCTTCGGCGGCGGGGTGTCGTAGCTGCGGCGCCAGATCAATACCTGCTCGTCGCCGTACTTCTCGGCGGTTTCCGCCTTGTTGAGACCCTGCAGGGCGCCATAGTGCCGCTCGTTGAGGCGGTAGTCGCGGATCACCGGAATCCACATCTGGTCCATGGTGTCGAGGATCGTCCACAAGGTGCGGATGGCGCGTTTGAGCACCGAGGTATAGGCCATGTCGAACTCGAAGCCGGCTTCCTGCAGCAGCACGCCAGCCTGACGGGCCTCCTCGCGACCCTGTTCGGTCAGGTCCACGTCTTTCCAGCCGGTGAAGCGGTTTTCCTTGTTCCAGACGCTTTGGCCGTGACGGACCAGTACCAGTTTGGTGCTCATGGGGATGTCCTGTGGGTTTCCGTGAACGTGAAGGCCGCGAATCTTACCAGAAACCTCGCGAAGGCCGAAACGCCAGCCGCCGTGGCCGTTTCAGCCGCCGCCCGCGATCCGTATAATGCGCCGGACCATTGGCAAGCCTGGACCGACATGAGTTATCTGTGGTGCGAGAGCGCCGACGCCCTCGCCGACTGGGCCGCCGACCTGCCCGCCGGCGCGCCCCTGTACCTGGATACGGAGTTCATGCGTGAGCGCACCTACTACCCGCAGCTGGCGCTGGTGCAGGTGCACGACGGCGACACCATCCGCCTGATCGACACCACCCGGGTGGCGGCGGCGGACCTGGCGCCGGCCCTGGCCGACCGGGTGCTGGTGATGCACGCCTGCTCGGAGGACCTGGAGGCCCTGGCCACCTTCACCGGGGCCTACCCGGCGCGGGTGGAGGACACCCAGATCGCCGCCGCGCTCACCGGCGAGGACATGCAGATGAGCTACCAGCGTCTGGTGGAGGACCGGCTGGGCGTGAGTCTGCCCAAGGGCGCCACCCGTACCGACTGGCTCAAGCGGCCGCTCAGCGAGGAGCAGCTGCGCTATGCGGTGGACGACGTGAAATACCTGATCGAGGTGGCCGAGGGGCTGCGCCAGGAACTGGCGCGTCTGGGCCGCCTGGACTGGTGGCGAGAAGAGTGCGAGCGGCTGCGCGAGGACGCCCTGCGGCGCGCCGAGCCCGGCGACGCCTGGCGGCAGGTGAAGGGGGCGGGCGCCCTGCGCGGTCGCGAACTGGCGGTGCTGGAGGCGCTGGCCGAGTGGCGCGAGGCGCGCGCCCGGGCGCGGGATCTGCCCAAGGGCTTCGTGCTGCGCGATCCGGCGCTGCTGGAACTGAGCCGCGCCCCGCGGCCCACCGAGGAGGCGCTGCGGGCGGCGGGGCTGCACCCCAAGGCGATCCGCCGTGACGGCGAGGAGATTCTGGCGCTGATGGTGCAGGCCGCCGCGGCCACGCCGCCGGCGCCGCTGCCCGGGCCGCTGGAGCCGGCCCAGCGCCAGCAGGTCAAAGCCCTGCGCGAGCGGGTCGGCGAGATCGCCGCGCAACTGAACCTGAAGCCCGACGTGCTGGTACGCCGGCGCTGGTTGGAAGCGCTGGTGCGCGACCCGTCCCGGCTGCCCGAGCCGCTCACCGGCTGGCGCCATGAGCTGGTGGCCCGGCCGCTGCTGGAACGGCTGTGAGCCGATTCGACGGAGATCCCGATGCTGAAAGGCAAGTTGTTCTGTTCGATCTATAAAAGCCCGCGCCGCCAGGACATGTACCTGTACGTGGAGCGAACCCGGGGCCTGAAGGATCTGCCCGAGGCGCTGCTGGAGCGGTTCGGACCACCGCGCCACGTCACCGACCTGATCCTCGATCCGGCACGGCCGCTGAGCCGGGCGGACGTGGGCCAGGTAATGGCGAAGATCCGCGAGCAGGGTTTCTATCTGCAAATGCCGCCGCCGCCGGACCAGGACCTGTACCTGGCGGAAGGCCACCCGGACCGTCCGCGCCGTGCGTGAACGGTTCTGGGAATTGCCGCTGGAGGAACTGGACGCCGAGGAATGGGAGGCGCTCTGTGATGGCTGTGGGCGCTGTTGTCTGGTTAAACTGCAGGACGAGGACAGCGGCGAGGTGGCCTTCACCAACGTCGCCTGCGCCTACCTGGACGACCAGGCCTGCCGTTGCACCGTGTACGCCGAGCGTCATCGTCATGTTCCCGACTGTCTGAGCGTGACGCCGGACCTGGCGGCGCATTTCGATTGGCTGCCGGTGACCTGCGCCTACCGGCGCCGTGCCCATGGCCAGGCCCTGAATGCGTGGCACCCGCTGATTTCCGGCCGCCCCGACTCGGTGCGCGAGGCGGGCATCAGCGTGGCCGGCCGGGTGGTGTCCGAGCGCGGGGTGGCCGAGGACGACCTGGAAGAGCATATTGTGCACTGGGTGGGCTGAGGCCGCCCTCCGATCAACTGGAGTAACCGTGACGACGAAAGCCTATATGTGGGGATGGTTCGCCTATTTGCTGGGATGTGTGGGGGTGCTGTTCGTGCTGTGGTACATCACCCGGCCGTTCGCCAGCGCCGTCCGTTTGCCACTGCGCGCGGTGGGCGCGGCCTTGCTGCTGACACCCTGGTCGGTGTCGCCGGAACACGGCGAACTGGCGCCGGCCTGGGTGGTGGTGGTGTTCGACGGCCTGTTCCAGGAAGACACCAGCCCGTGGCGCGCCGGCGCGCCCTTGCTGGCGATCCTGGTGGTGGCGGTGCTGGTGGCGCTGGCCGAGATCTGGCGCCGGCGCCGCAAGTACGGCGACCGCTACGACCATTACGATGACGACGAGTACGCGGGGGTCGAGTGAGCGACTGCGTGTTCTGCCGCATCCGTGACGGCGAGCTGCCGGGCAGCGTGGTCTACCGGGACGACCGGGCGATGGTGTTGCTGGACCTGTTCCCGGTGCGCGAGGCCCATTGCCTGGTGATTCCGCTGGAGCATCAGCCGCTGCTGCAGAATCTGTCGCCGGAGCTCACCGCCCATCTGTTCGAGCTGGCGCGGCGCACCATCCGCGCCCAGAAGCGCGCCGGCCTGGACGTGCTGGCGCACAACGTGATGGTCAACGACGGCCGCGAGGCCAACCAGCACGTGCCCCATGTGCACATCCACGTGATCCCCCGGCGCGGCGGCGACACCCTGGCCACGGCGCTGACCTGGGGCACGCGCATGATGAACATCTTCGGCCTGGCCAAACGCCGCCACCGCCTGGACCGGCTGGCGGGCCTGCTGGCGGAGCATTTTCCGAAAGCCTGATCTGCGGGTTTTATCGCGACTAAAGTCGCTCCTACAGCACCCTTTTCACGCTACTGTAGGAGCGACTTTAGTCGCGATCCCCCCTCAAGGCCGCGCGCAGCAGCGCACCCGCAACGGCCAGCGCACCGTCCTTTCCTCCTCGCCCCAGGCCGCCCGCAGGGTCGGCAGAAACGCCGCCAGCGGGTCCTCGCCGGCGGCCCGGGCCTTGACCAGCGCCGACCAGGTGTCCAGGTAGCCGGCCATGTCCCGCCAGGTCCAGCGCCGTTCGATGGGCGCCGGCGCCGGGTCGGGCCGTTCCGGCCAGGGCAGGGTGACGCCCCGGTAGCCGTTGACCACCACCCAGCGGGCCGGCGGCCACCAGGGCTTGAGGGTGCGGTCGTGGAAATCCTCCACCAGCCCTTCCAGACCCGTCACCGTGCACAGCCCGTAGCTGATGATCGCCAGCAGGCCTGCCGGGCGCAGCACCCGGCCGGCTTCATGAAAAAAGGCCGGCAGCGGGAACCAGTGCAGCGCCTGGGCCACGGTGATCAGGTCCAGGCTGGCGTCCGCCACCGGCAGGGCGTCGGCGCGGGCCACCAGATAGCGGGCGCCACCGGGCGGCGCGGCGCGCAATTGCTCCAGGCTCACGTCAATGCCGAGCACTTGATCGAAGTGCGCTTCCAGCGCGCCACAGGCCTGGCCACTGCCGCAGCCCAGATCCAGCGCCCGGCGGCGGGCCGGGGCGTGATCGGCCAGGGTGGCGAACAGGCTGTCGGGATAGTCGGGGCGATGGGACTGGTAAGAGGCGCCGCGCCGGAACAGGCGCTCCGGCTCGCGGTTCACGGCGGCGTGCCGGGGGCGAAACGGGCCTCCCAGACACCGCCGTCGCCGCGCTCCAGGTCCAGAGCGATGCCGGCGCGCCACTGGCCCAGCGGCGCCGCGCACCAGGCCACGGTGCCGAACAGGTGCAGGGGCGCGCCGGACCGTTCTGGCACATGGACCCACAGCTCCACATCGGTGTCCGGGGGAATCGGTTGGGGAAAGCTGACGCCGAGGCCAGTGCGGGACAGGTCCCGGCACAACAGGTGCAGGGCCTCCTGGTCGGCGCCGGCGTGTTCCGGGCGCAGGGTCAGGGCGACCCCTCGGGGAGCGGGCTGGCGGGGATGCTGGCGGTGCTCGTCCCGGTGCGGCATGGCCTTACCCGTAGATCATGCGGTCCACCACCGCGGCGGCCACGGCGATGGCGGCGGTGACCGCCAGCAGGGCCCCGAGCAAGGTCAGGGCCGGCCGCCAGCTTTTCGGCAGCGGTTCGGTGGCGCGCGACGGAGCGCGATCAGGTTCCGGGCGGTTCATACGGGCCTCGTATCGCGTGAAACGTTCCGGCAGATTAGCCCATATTCCGGGTGAAATCATTCTCCGTCGTCGCTCAGCCCGCCTGGATTTTCTGGAACACCCAACCGTGCACGCTATCCGAGAACAGCGGCAGGAAGGCGACGATCAGCAGCACCGTGAGCATCACCGAAATGGGCAGCAGGAACTTCTCGTAACGGCGGAAGAAACTGCCGCTTTTGAGTTTGGCGCTTTCCACTTCGTCGTCGCCCACCACCTGGCGGGTGAGCAGATGGTTGAGCGCCACCGGCGGGGTCAGATAACCCAGTTCGAAGGCCACCAGGGCGATCATCCAGAAGTGCAGTGCGCTGATGCCGTTGGCCTGGGCCATGGGGGCCATGGCCGCGTTGACCAGAATCACCGCCCCCAGCGGGTCGATGAACATGCCCACCAGCACCAGGGCGACCACGAAGAAGGCGGCGGCGATCCACACCGAGCCGAACGCGCTGGGCAGCGCCTCCAGTACGCCGGAACGTTCGATGATGCCGGAGGCGGCCATGGACATGGCCATCAGCAGCAGCAGCGCGCCGATGTGACCGGTGGTTTCGGTGGTGGCGAAGCGCATGGCGCCTTCCAGCTTCTCGGAGATGCCTTCCTCCGGAGCGTAGTGCGGGTCCTGGTCGCCGGTGGGTACCAGATAGTGCACCACCAGGAACAGGGTGAACAGCAGGTTGCGCCACAGGTCCCCCCACAGGGCCGCTTCCAGTTCGCCGGCGTTGACGCCGGCGGGCAGGGTGCCGCCGCTGAGCGCCTGATAGCCCTCCCAGATGCCCAGGTAGGAACTGATCAGCATGCCGACCATGAACAGCGCGAAAAGATGCACCGCATGGCGGCTGAGTTTTTCGTACAGCAGAATCGCGATCAGCATCACCGGCAGAATGATGGGCGCCGAGAACTCGTCCAGCTGGCGGGCCAGCAGGTCGTTGAAGAACAGCGCCACGGCGCCCACCACGATGCCGTAGGGCATCAGCGGCACGGCCCGTTTAAGGCTGGCGGGCAGGGCCTTGGCGAACGGCGCCACCCGCGCCGGGGTGGTGCGCGCGAACTGGCTGTAGAGGAAAAACACCAGCAGGCTCAGAACGAACACCTTGCCGCCGGCGGAGAACATTTCCGCGGTGGTCACGTTCTTGTTGAGCGCGGCGATCACCACCACGATCAGGCAGGGCCGCAGCACCACGCCCATGGACCCGGACATGGCGGTGGCGGCCAGCGCCAGCTGCTTACGGGCGCCCACGCGGGTCAGTTCCCGATAGATGGTGGCGCCGGCGGCGATCACGAAAATCCCGGAGGCGCCGGTGTAGGCGGTGAGCACCGCGGCGAACGACAGCACCACCACGCACATCAGTTCCGGCGACAGATTCCAGGGCCGCATCAGGTCGAACACGATGTGCGTCAAACGGGTCTGTTTGAGCATCATGCCGATCCAGATGTACAGCGCCAGGTTCAGGAACAGGGTGGACAGTTCCATCATCATGTTCATGTACACGCTGACGCCGTGGAAATAGCCCTGGCCGTAGAACTGTACCGATGCCGAAATACACATGAAGCTGAACAGCGGAATGGTGAGCAGCGCCTTGCCCCAGGAGCCGCCGGTCTCCAGATCGCGGGGCGGTTTCAGCAATTGATAGAGCGCGGCCAGCGCCAGCACCGCGAAGCCGATGATCCATACCCAGTGCAGGTAGAGCGCGTCCACGGTGACGCCGGCATTGGCGGCGCGCAGGTCCGAGCCCCGGTAGGCGATGGCGGAGATCAGCAGCAGGGTATTGGAGATTACCTGGGCACCCATGGAGATCACATGGTCCTTGCGGGTGCGCGAGGGTCGCAGCGAAATATGGTGGCGCTGGAAGGTCGTCGTGGTGGCGCAGATCAGTAACAGCAGGGCCAGCAGCAGACGTTTGTAGTCGCCCAGGGTGGCCACCACCGTGGCCACGCCGCCTTCCATGTTGCGGAACGCCACCACCCCCGGCGTGACCTTGTCCTCGACGGTCTGGTAACGGTCCCATTTGGCGCGGCAGTTGGCGCGGGCGGCCATCAGCGACTGGCGCACCGCGTCCCGGTCCACGGCGCCGCCGCCGAGAATATCGGCGAGCGGGTCGTCGCCGGCTTCCGCCTGGCGGCGTTGCACGATCTCGTCGGTGCGCGCCTCGATGTCCGGATCGCGTTCACAGGTGGGCGGTGGCACCAATCCGGCGGTGCGCAGCAGAAAATACTCGTCCCAGGTGGACTCCCCGATCTTCAGCAGCTGGGAGTGAATGATCTGGCCCGAGGAGAGAAACACCACCAGCAGTAACAGCAGAAATACCGGCAGGGTGGACAGCCATTCCTGGGAAGAGCGATGAAGAAGACCCCCGCTTCGTGTCTCCATGGTGCGATTCCTTTTCTGGTTTTTATTGTCCTGATTATGTCGCTGTCGCGCGTTTTTCCGTTGTGTACAAATATAAACATCGATGCTATAGAATCGGCTTCGGTACCGCAACGCGATGGATTGACTGAAGCCACCCTCCGGGCGTGTGTCTGAAGTCAACGCGAATCAGAACAACACAAAAAACAAGGGGAAAGCGATGCGCCATTCGGACGTCATTACCTTGCCGAAACTGCTCACCCGGGTGCCGGACGTCATCGGCCACCTGCCCGCGCTGCTCAAGGGATCGCGGATGAGCAAAATCACCGACACCCGAAAACCCGTGGGGCTGGGCGTGGCCTTCGAGCGGGCCGCCGCCGAGCATCCCGCCGGCATCGCGCTGATCCAGGACGAGCGTGCTTTCACTTACCGCACGCTGAATGGGTGGGCCAATCGCATTGCCCATTATCTGGCGTCCCTGGGCCTGGGTAAGGGCGACACCGTGGCGGTCAACCTGGAGAATCGTCCCGAGCTGCTGGCCACCGTGATCGCCTGCGCCAAGCTCGGCGTGTGCGCGGCGCTGCTTAATACGTCCCAGCAGGGCAAGGTACTGGTACACAGCATCAACCTGGTGAACCCGAAGGCGGTGATCCTTGGCGCCGAGCAACGGGCGGCGGTGAGCGCGGTGCGCGAGCAGTTGACGCTGGACGGTCCCTTTCTGTTTTTTGCCGATCAGGACACCCTGGCGGATCCGGGGGAGGCGCCGGAGGGTTATGTGAACCTGGCCGAGGTGATCCGCGAGCGCCCCGACGAGAATCCGGCCAGCACCTACCACACCTTTCTGCGCGACCCGCTGTTCCATATCTACACCTCCGGCACCACCGGCCTGCCCAAGGCGGTGGTGTTCAACCATGGCCGCTGGGAGAAGGCCTACGGCGGCTTCGGCTATTCGTCGGTGCGGCTCGGCGAACAGGATCGTCTGTACTGCACGCTGCCGTTCTATCACGCCACCGGTCTGGTGGTGTGCTGGGCCTCGGTGATCGCCGCCCGCGGCGGCCTGGTCCTGGCGCGACGTTTTTCCGCCAGCCGCTTCTGGCACGAAGTGCGCAAGCACAATTGCACCGCCTTCGGGTACGTGGGCGAGCTCTGCCGGTATCTCCACGAGCAGCCGGAGCGCCCGGACGACGCCGACAACCCGGTGCACACCATTGTCGGCAACGGTCTGCGCCCGGGCATCTGGAAGCCGTTCAAGCGGCGTTTCGCCATCGACCGCATCGCCGAGTTCTACACCGCCTCGGAAAGCAATGTGGCGTTCACCAATGTGTTCAACTTCGACAACACGGTGGGCTTTTCGCCGGTGGGCTATGCCATCGTCAAGTACGATAAGGACGCGGAGCGGCCGCTGCGCGACCGGCGCGGCCGCATGGTCCGGGTCGGCAGGGGCGAGGCCGGGCTGATGCTCGGCGAGATCACCGACAAGACCCCGTTCGACGGCTACACCGACCCGGACAAAACCGAAAAAGCGATCTTCCGCGACGTGTTCAAGAAAGGCGACGCCTGGTTCAACACCGGCGATATGATGCGTGATATCGGTTTCCGCCACGCCCAGTTCGTGGATCGTCTGGGGGACACCTTTCGCTGGAAAGGTGAGAACGTCTCCACCACCGAGGTGGAACAGATGCTGGATGACAGCGGGCCGGTGGTGGAGTCCGTGGTCTACGGGGTGGAGATCCCCGGCACGGACGGCCGCGCCGGCATGGCGCAGCTGCGCCTGGATCGTCCCCATGAGGAAGTGGACTGGGTGGCGTTTACCCGGGCCCTGCAACGGGCGCTGCCGCCGTTCGCGGTGCCGGTGTTCTTGCGCGTGATCCAGGGCGGCGTGCAAACCACCGGCACCTTCAAACACCAGAAGAACACGCTCAAGGAAGAAAAGTACGATCTGGCGAAGGTGGACGATCCGGTTTACGTGTTACTGCCCGGCGAGCGCACCTACCAGCCGCTGACACCGGACATCCAGCAGGGCATCGACCAGGGCCGGTACCGGTTCTGATCCGGGGCACAAAAAAAGCGGGCCGAAGCCCGCTTTTTTCTTGCTGGCGCGGTGATCAGCCCGCCTGGATCTTCTGGAACAGCCACTCGTGCAGGCCGTCGGAGATCAGCGGCAGGAAGGACACCATCAGCAGCGCGGTCAGCATCACCGCGATCGGCAGGATGAACTTCTCGTAGCGACGGAAGAAGCTGCCGGTGGTGAGTTTGGCGCTTTCCACCTCGTCGTCGCCGACCACCTGCCGTGTCAGCAGGTGGTTGAGCGCCACCGGCGGGGTCAGATAGCCCAGCTCGAAGGCCACCAGCGTGATCATCCAGAAGTGCAGTGGCGCGATGCCGTTGTCGAAGGCGACCTGGGCGATGGTGGCATTGACCAGGATCACCGCGCCATAGGGGTCCATGAACATGCCGATGATCACCATGGTCACCACCAGAATGGTCATCGCGATCCAGATGGAGGAGAAGGTCTCCGGCAACATCTCCAGGACGCCGGAGCGTTCGATGATGCCGCCGGTGCTCACCGACAGGGCCATCAGCATCAGCAGGGCACCGATGTGGCCGGTGGTCTCGTTGGTGGCCAGGCGCAGCGCGCCTTCCATTTTCTCCGAAACGCCCGCCTCAGGCTTGTAGTGAGGGTCCTGATCGCCGGTCCTGACCAGATAATGGATGACCAGGAAGGCGCCCAGCACCAGATCACGCCAGAACTCGCCCCACAGCACGTCTTCCAGTTCCGCGGGTGAAATGCTGGCGGGCACGTTGCCACTGGTCAGCACCTGGTAGCCTTCCCAGATGCCCATGAACGACAGCACCAGCATCACCGCCAGGAACAGACTGAACAGATGCAGCAGGTGACGGCTCAGCTTCTCGAACAGCAGCACCGCGAGCAGCATCACAGGCAGGATGATGGGCGCGGAAAATTCGTCCAGGTGACGACCCAGAAGGTCGCTGAACATCACCAGCACGGCGCCAACGATGATGCCATAGGGCATCAGCGGGACCAGGCGCTTGAGACTGCGGGACAGGGCCTCGGAGAACGGCGCGATGCGCGCCGGCGTGGTGCGCGCGAACTGGCTGTAGATAAAGAACAGGAACAGACTCAGGAAGAAAATCTTGTAGCCCGACGCGAACAGTTCGGCGGTGGTCACGCTCTTGTTGAGCGCGGCGATGATCACCACCAGCAGACAGGGACGCAGTACCACGCCCATGGACCCGGACATGGCGGTGGCGGCCAGGGCCAGTTGCTTGCGCGCCCCCACGCGGATCAGTTCCTGGTAGATGGTGGCGCCGGCGGCGATCACGAAGATGCCCGACGCACCGGTGTAGGCGGTGGGAATAGCGGCCACGGCCAGCACCACGAAGCACATCAGCTCCGGCGACATTTTCCAGGGCCGCAGCACGTCGAACACCAGGTGGGCCAGCTTGGTCTGCTTGAGCAGCATGCCGATCCAGATGTACAGGGCCAGGTTCAGGAACAGGGTGGACAGTTCCATCATCATGTTCAGATAAACGCTGATGCCGTGGTAGTAGCCCTGGCTGATGAACTGCGCCGACGCGGTCAGACACATAAAGGTGTACAGCGGAATGGTCAGCAGTGCCTTGGGCCAGGAACCGCCGTCCTCGAGATCCTTGGGCGGTCGGATCAACTGAAACAGGGAGGCGGCGGTCAGCAGCGCGAAGCCCGCCATCCAGAAGGCGTGCAAATAGAAATTGCCCACGGTGACGCCGGAAGCCATGGCCTGGGCGTCCTCACTGCGATATACCGCCGCCGACATCAGAAGCAGGGTATTGGCGGTCAGCTGGGCAAGGGTGGATACATAGTGGTCCTTGCGGGTTCGGGGCGGCCGCAGGGCGATGTGGTGCCGGGCGAGCGTGGCGGTGGCGGCGCAGATGATCACCAGCAGACACAACAGCAGCCGTTTGTAGTCGCCGAGGGTCGAGACCACGCTGGCCACGCCGCCTTCGATGTTGCGGAACGCGATCACTCCGGGGGTGACCTTCTCCTGCACGGTTTCGTAGCGCATCCATTTGGCGCGGCAGTTGGCGCGGGAGGCCTCCAGGGACTGGCGGATGGCGTCTTCGTCCACCTCGGAACCGCCGAGGATGTCCGCCAGCGGATCGTCGGCCTCGGCCTGGCGCTGCTCGACCACTTCGCGCACGCGCTGGTTGATGTCCGGGTCTGGATTGCAGGTGGGTTCGGCCACCATGCCGGCCCCCCTGAGCAGGAAGTATTCATCCCAGGTGGCTTCGCCGATTTTCAAAAGCTGGGAATGAATAATCTGACCGGAAGAAAGAAAAATCACGATCAGCAAAATAAAAAGCGTCGGCAGCGACGAGAGCCACTCGCCGGCCGAACGTCTGGCCACGGTAAAGGTTGGTTTTTCCATTTATCACCCGGTTACTGGTTCATCGCCGAAGGAGCGGCAAAAAGGGGCGCGGAGGGGACAGAAATGCGGGGCCCGGAAGGGCCCCGCGGTTGGCGATCGTGTCAACGGATCACAGGGTGCACTCGGCCCGGGAGGGCTCGTACTTGCAACGTACTTTCTTGAGCAGGGAAATCAGGTCCTTGTTGTAGATACCGTCCTCGGTCATTTCCAGACGCGCTTCGCGGAGCATTTCGTCGTAGCGCAGCTTGTCCTGCTCGGGGATGTCGATCCACCACTTCTTGTCCACTTCGTTTTCCGCGTTGCGGATCACGTTCATGGCGCGGTCGAACTGGCTGAACATGAACTCACGGGACTTCTGGTCGAAGCCATCCGGGAAACGGTCGGCGCGCAGCACGATCTGGGTGGTCAGCATGCCCAGGGTGTAGCGAATGATGCCGCCGTCCGGCTGCATGCCCTTGTACAGTTCCAGGGCGGAGTAGGCCACCACCGGCGCGAAGCAGATGTCCACGGAGTTGTTGTTGAAGCGGCCGGCGAAGTTGGTGATGTCCGAAAGCACCGGAGACATGCCCACCTTGGACGCCATTTCCGCCTGGGCCGGATCGTATTCCATTACCGAGATGGATTTGCCGGACAGCTCACCGACGGTATCGATTTCCTTATCCTTCACGAACAGATAGGCGGCGCCCATGGGAATCATGCCGCCCATGGCGTAGTTGCCGGTTCTCATTTTTTCGGTAATGGACGGCGCGTCGCTGGACAGCACCTGCATCACCGTTTTCAGTTCCTTGTAGGTGGGGATGGCGCCGATGGCTTCCATGCTGCCCGCATAGCTGTTGAACTGACGAACCCGCAGGCCGGTGAGCACCGCGCCGTCGCACTGACCGGCTTTCAGGTCCTCGGCGGCGATTTTCTCGTCGGTATAGGGTTTGAGCTTCAGGTCGACGCCCCACCCGGACGCCTGGGTTTTGAGGTCCTTCATGACGTTGAACACGTCACCGTTGGCGCCAATGATGTCGAACACGCACAGGCTGCGTTCCACCGCCGCCTGGGCCGGGGACAGGGCGCTCAGGCCCAGCGAGGCCACCGCGGCCAGGGCGAAAGTCTTGAAAACGCGCATCACGGTATCTCCTTGCGAATACTTCTTGGAATAAGGCGGGACCGGCTCGGGGTGGTCCCGCCTTCACGGTGCGGATTAAAGCAGGTCGTCGATGTTCACTTCGGGCTCATCGGCCTCGTCATCCCAGAAGGTGCCGAGGGCGCCGATCGGGGTACGCTTGCCGGTGTTCTCGGTCCACAGCAGGTCGGACAGGCCGGTGACCAGCACGCCGGCGATGGTGTCCATCATGAGGTAGTCCGGATCCACGTTGTCGTCGTTGGCGGCGAAGTTGCGGATCGCGTCGCGCAGGCGCTCGTTGTCACCCTTGCTGTAGGCGCTCATGGCGTAGAAGGCGCTGCCCAGGCGGACGCCCTTCTCGAAGCCCATCTGCTCGGACTCGTGCAGAACCTTCCACGGCTCGGCGCCTTCCGGAGCCAGCTGCGGCAGGATCGACCAGATGGTGGCGCGCACGCCCATGGGCGCCCCCCACCATTTCTCGTTGTCCAGGCACTTCATGCGGCGCTCGACCTTGGCGACGATGTCGCGGGGCACGCCCACGGTGCCGTCGGCGGCGCCATCGGCGACCAGGGCCTGCACGCCGGAGATGTTGCCGACCAGCCACACCAGTTCATCCAGGTCCTTGCGCAGGTAGGGGCACTGACCCTCTTCCAGCGGACCGAACTTCTCGTTCATCAGGGTGTAGGCCTTGTACAGCCGCTTGGCGGCGACCGCGGAAAGGCGCTTCTGGGCGATGCGGGCGTCCTGGGCGCTGGCCACGTTGCCGGCGCGGACTTCGCGGTGGTAACGCAGTTCCTGCTCGAGAGCCTCCTGCTGCATGCACACGGCGGCGGTGGTGAAGGTGAGCACACCCAGTTTTTCGGGCCAGGAGCCGACCTCGGCGAAGGACATGAGCAGCGGAGTCTGTGCCTCGCCGGTCATGCAGCCCATGCGGATATCGTCGTAGGTAAACAGATAGGGGGCCATTTCGGCTTCACCGAAGGTGACCAGGATGTCACCGGTGCTTTTCCAGATCATGGCACAGCCGGAGAGCGCGACAACCATCCCCCCCGCCAGCACAAGACGCGAGGAACGGATGATCTTATCGAGTAGAGAACGCATTCCATGAGCTCCTTTTTATTGTTCTCTCGGCGCGGGCAACATTACAGAAAGGCTCTGAGTTGGCACAAGCGCCAATTACATAAATGCCTGTAAGTCATTACAAACATGATGCTAGCCTTGAGATCATCGTTTTGCGGCACGCCGGTGATAATGACCCTGCGTCTCGGCTCTACTGTCAAAATAGTCAATGCCTTCATGGAACCGGCCGGGCAGGCGGGCTGTATGCCTTGATTTTCAAGGCGTTGGCGGAAGGCGGGGGCGGCCGTGAGGCGGTGAACGCCTGTTTTCGAAAGAGCTGTCCGAAAAACAATAAAAAGGAGGACGACATCGACGAGCGGATCGGTAACTGAACGGAGTACACATGACCAAGGAATCCACCCTGAAGGCGGCGCGCGGCGACCTGACCCGGGAACGGGAAGGGCTGGCGCTGATGCGCAATACCGCCCGTGGCGCTCTGCGCGTGATGGAAACGGTGGGGGTGGTCGGCCGCCAGGGCATGGGCTGGCTGCTCGGCGACCGCGACGAGCTGCCGGTGCGGCTGCGGCGCACCTTCGAGTCCCTGGGCGCCACCTACATCAAGCTGGGTCAGTTCATCGCCAGTTCCCCGTCGTTGTTCCCCGAGGAGTACGTCAGCGAGTTCCAGAAGTGCCTGGATCGCACCCCGCCGATGCCGTTCCACTACATTCGCGACACCGTGGAGCGGGAACTGGGCCAGCCGCTGAGCGCCCTGTATGAATGGGTGGACCCCCAGCCACTGGCCAGCGCCTCCATCGCCCAGGTGCACGCCGCGCGGCTGCACAACGGCGCCGAGGTGGTGATCAAGGTGCAGCGGCCCGGCGTACGCCATGTGCTGCTCACCGACTTCAACTTTCTCTATTTCTCGGCGCGGGTGGTGGAATCCCTGGCGCCGGGCCTGTCCCGGTCGGCCCTGTCCGGGGTGATCGAGGAATTGCAGGCGGGCATGCTGGAGGAGTGCGACTTTCTGCAGGAAGCCCGCAATCTGGAGGCGTTCAACCGGTTCCTGGCGGAAAGCGGCAACACCGCGGTGGTGGCGCCCCGTCCGGTGGGCACCCATACCACCGCCCGGGTGCTGACCATGGAACGCTTCCACGGCGTGCCGCTCACCGACCTGGAGGTGCTGCGCGCCTACACCGACGACCCGGCGGGCACCCTGATCACCGCGCTCAACACCTGGTTCTCCAGCCTGATGCTTTGCGATTTCTTCCACGCGGACCTGCACGCCGGCAATCTGATGCTGCTGGAAGACGGGCGCGTGGGCTTTATCGACTTCGGCATGGTCGGGCGCATCCGCCGCGAGACCTGGGCCGGCATGATGGAGCTGTTCGAGGCCATCGGCCACGGTGACGTGGACGGCATGGCGCGGGCCATGGCCATGGTCGGCATGACCCGGGAAGAAGTGGACGTGGCGGCCCTGGCCCGGGATATCGGCGCCCTGCAGGAACGGCTCACCGACGTGGACGCCAGTTCCCTGGTGCAGGCGGACCGCAACGACCGGGAGGTCAACCAGTTGCTCACCGATCTGGTGCGCATCGGCGAGGGCCACGGCATCCGTTTCCCCCGGGAGTTCGCGTTGCTGCTCAAGCAGTTTCTGTATTTTGATCGCTATGTGCAGGCGCTGGCCCCGGAGCTGGACATGTTCAGCGACGGCCGCGTGGACATGTTCGGCGCCCTGGACCAGTTGCCGGGCAGCGACGAACCGCTGCATTGAGCGGGGCGGGGGATCGCGGTCGGAGGTCCGCTCCTACGATCCGACCGGGATAACCCATTGTAGGAGCGGTCGTTCGACCGCGATTTAGGCGGTCGGCTTTTATTGGACGGGGGCGGAACATTCCGCGCGGGTGTTATCCAGCTTGCAGCGGATCTTCTTCTGCAGCGCCAGCATGTCGGCGCTGTAGTAGCCGCGCTCACGCAACTCCTGACGCGCCTCGCGCATCATCACCTCGTACTCCCGCTTGTCCTCGTCGGGGATGGTCACGAACCAGTGTTGGGGCACCACCTTGGTTTCCTGGCGTACCCGGCCCAGGAAGTCGTCGTAGCTCTGGAAGAACAGCTCCCGGGTAATCTGCGCGAGCTCCGGGCTGACCCGGTCCTTGTGGCCCACCAGCTGCAGGGTGATCTGCGCCAGCGGGTAGTCGATGATGCCGCCGTCCGGGTCCATGCCCTTGTACAACTCCATCAGCTGGTAGGCGGCCAGCGGCGCGGCCAGCACGTCCACCACGCCGTTGTTGAACAGGCCCGGGGCGTGGACGATGTCGGTGGGCACCGGCGCGGCGCCCAGGTCGCCGACCATTTCCGCCTGCACCGGATCGTAGTCCAGCACCGCCACCTTCTTGCCGGCGGCCTTGCCCAGGGTATTGATGCGCTTGTCGTTGACGAAGATGTAGGCGCCGCCGGCGGGCGCCACGCCCAGGATCACGTACTCGCCCTGGGTCATGCGCGGCGCCGAGCGCGGATCGGCCAGCACCTTGAGCAGCATGCGCAGGTGCTCCTGGGTGGGCAGGCCGCCGATGGAATCGATGGTGCCGGTGTACTGGTTGAACAGGCGCGCGCGCATGCCGGTCATCAGGGCGGCGTCGCAGCGGCCGGCCTTGAGTTCCTCCACCATCACCGCCTCGTTGGTGTAGGGCTCCAGGTTGACGGTGATGCCGTACTGGAGGAAGCGGGTGGTCTGGTCCTGGGCGGCGGTGAAGATCGGGCCGTGGCGGCCGACCAGATCCCAGATGCAGATGTCCACGTTGCGCCGGTCGGCCAGGCGTTCGCGCAGCGGGCGCTCGTCAGCGCCGGCGGACCCGGCCAGCGGACCGGCCAGGGCCGCGACCAGGATCAGCAGGGTGGAGAGGGGAAGCGCTTTCATCCATTGCCCCCCGCGCCGGCGCACTCACCCCGGGACCCGTCGAACTTGCAGCGGATGCGCTTCTGCAGATCCAGCATGTCGCCGCTGTAGTAGCCTTCCTTGCGGAGCACGTCGCGGGCGTCCTGCATCATGCTCTCGTAGACGCGGCGCTCGTCGTCGGGGATATGGATCCACCAGCGTTTCGGCACCCGGTCTTCCTCCACCTTGACCCGCTCGCGCACCTGATCGTAGGCCTCGAACGACGCCTCCCGGATCAGCTGGGCGATTTCGTTGGGGAATTTATCCAGCCGGCCCACCAGCTGCATGCTGAGCTGGGCGATGGGGTAGTCGACGATGCCGCCCTTGGGCTCCATGCCCTTGTAGAGCTCCAGCAGCTCATAGGCCACCAGCGGCGCGGCGAGAATGTCCACCACGCCGTTGTTGAACTTGTTGGGGGCGCTGACGATGTCGGAGGGCACCGGCGTGGCGCCGATGCCGGCCACCATTTCCGCCTGGGTCTGGTCGTAGTCGAGCACCGCCACTTTCTTGCCGGCGGCCTTGGCCAGGGAACTGATCTGTTTGTCGTTGACGAAGATGTGCACGCCGCCGCCGGAGAACATGCCCATGATCACGTACTCGCCCTGCACCATCTTGTCCGCCTGGCTGGGGTGGGCGAGCACCTGCAGCAGGGTGCGCATGTGCTGGTTGTCCGGCACGCCGCCGATGGAATCGATGGTGCCGGTGTACTTGTTGAACAGGCGGGCGCGGAAGCCGCTCATCAGCGCCGCGTCGCAGCGGCCCGCCTTGAGCTCCTCCACCATCACGGTCTCGTTGGTGAACGGCACCATTTCCAGATTGACGCCGTACTCCATGGCCAGGGCGCGCTGGTCCATGGCCGCCTGGAACACCGGGCCGGCGCGGCCGGCGATGTCCCAGATACAGATTTTGCGGCTCAGGGCGGTACCCGGCGGCATCTGGTCGATGCCCACCAGCTTGGCGATGGCCTTGAGGCGCACCCGCACCGGCATGTCCCGGGAATAGAAAATATCCGAGAGCCCTTTTACCAGTCGATCATCGATGGTGACCCCGGGCAGCAGTTTTTCCATGGCCGCGCGCTGCTCATTGGTAAGACGCAGCTCCTGCGCGCTCACCGCGCAAAAAGCGGTGAATACCATTGCAAAAATAATGAGAAAAAATCGGCGCATAATAATCCCTGCTGTTGTTTTTAGAGGGTAATAAAGGGAGTAAAGCACGCCACCCGGGCAGTGAAGATGCCGGTAGGACGGAAGGGAATGGCGCGGGAGTCAAAGGCGGATGGCCGGCACCAGTATCGTTGTAGGAGCGGCTTCAGCCGCGATGCCGGTGGCACCGACGCTGATCGCGGCTGAAGCCGCTCCTACAATCGGACGGGGCGCTTATTTCGGTTGCGCGTCCAGTGAGACGCCGTTGACGTCGGCGCTGTCCGGGCCCAGCAAAAACAAATACGGCGCCACGATCTGCGCCGGGGTTTTCAGGGTGGCCGGGTCCTCGCCGGGGTAGGCGAGGGCGCGCATGTCGGTGCGGGTGGCGCCGGGGTTGATGGTGTTGGTGCGGATGCGGCTGGTGTTTTCCAGTTCGTCCGCCAGGGTCTGGGCGAGATTTTCGGTGGCCGCCTTGGAGGCCGCGTAGGCGCCCCAGAAGGCACGGCCCCGGCGGCCCACGCTGGATGAGGTGAACAGGATGCGCCCGTCCTCGCTGTGGCGCAGCAGCGGCAGCAGCGCCTGGGTCAGATAGAAGGCGCCGTTGACGTTGACGCGCATCACCGAATCCCAGGTGTCGGCGCCATAGCGGTCCAGCGGCGTCAGGTCGCCGAGCACGGAGGCGTTGTGCAGCACCCCGTCGAGACGGCCGAATTCCTTGTCGAACAGATTGGCCAGTTCCCGGTAGTCCTCCGGGCGCGCCACTTCCATATTGACCGGCGCCAGGGCCGGCTCGGCGCCGCCGGCGGCCTTGATCTGGTCGTACACCGCTTCCAGCTTGGCCTGGGTGCGGCCCAGCAGGATCACGGTGGCGCCGTGGGCGGCCAGGGCCAGCGCCACCGCGCGGCCGATGCCGGCGCCGGCGCCGGTGACCAGGATCACGCGGTTGTTGAAGGCGTCCGGGGCGCACTGATAGCCCACGGCGCGGTCATTGATCGCTTTGATGTCCATACCGGTGTCCTTCTTTACTGCGTCAGGCGTTGCAACAGGGGCAGCAGCTCATCGCCCCGTTCCAGATAATAATCCGCCGCCCAGGCGCGCGGGTTGTCGTCCGGATCCACATAGCCGAAGGCGGCGGTGGCGGTGCGCATTTTGGCGTTGATGCCGGCTTGAATATCGCGCAGGTGGTCGCCCACGTACAGACAATGGGTGGGGTTGGCGCCGGCGGCGGTGGCGGCCATCAGCAGGCCTTCCGGGTCCGGCTTGCGCTCGCGCACCTGATCCGGGCAGATCACCGCCACCGACCGGTCAAGCAGGCCCAGGCCGGCCAGCACCGGTCGGGTAAAGCGCTCCGGCTTGTTGGTGACCACGCCCCAGGGAAGGCCCTGGCGGTCCAGCCAGTCGAGGGACTCGGCCATGCCGTCGAACAGCACCGTGTCCACGTCCAGGCGCCGGCCGTAGGCGGCCAGCAGCTGGTCCAGATAGTCGTCGAAGCCGGGCTCGCCGGGGGCCAGGCCGAAGCCCAGTTCGGTGAGCGCCCGGGCGCCGTTGGATACGGTGGCGCGCACCGCCGCGTAGCTCACCGTGGGGCGGCCGTTGGCCTCCAGCACCTGGTTGAGCACCACGTAAAAGTCCGGCGCGGTGTCCACCAGGGTGCCGTCCAGGTCGAAAAACACCGCCTCAAGCATGGCGCACCGCGTGCATCAGGTAGTTCACCGATACATCCCGGTTGAGTTTGTACACCTGGGTCAGGGGGTTATAGGTCATGCCGGTGGTGTCGCGCACCTCCAGGCCGGCGTCCCGGGCCCAGCCGGCCAGCTCCGAGGGGCGGATCAGCTTGGCGTATTCATGGGTGCCCCGGGGCAGCAGGCGCAGCACGTACTCGGCGCCGACGATGGCGAACAGGAACGCCTTGGGGTTGCGGTTGATGGTGCTGAAGAACACCTGGCCGCCGGGCTTCACCAGGGTGGCGCAGGCGCGGATCACCGAAGACGGGTCGGGCACGTGTTCCAGCATCTCCAGGCAGGTGACGGCGTCGTACTGGCCGGCCCGCTCGGCGGCGATGTCCTCGGCGGCGATCTGCCGGTATTCCACCTCCTGGCCACTCTGTTCCGCGTGCAGCCGGGCCACCGCCAGCGGCGCCTCACCCAGATCGATGCCGGTGACCCGGGCGCCGCGTCGGGCCATGCCCTCGGAGAGCAGACCGCCGCCGCAGCCGATATCGATCACCTTCTTGCCGGGCAGACTGAGGCGCTCGTCGATGTAGTTGAGGCGCAGCGGATTGATCTCGTGGAGCGGCCGGAACTCGGAATTCGGATCCCACCAGCGTTCCGCCAGGGCGTTGAATTTGGCGATTTCGGCGCTGTCGACGTTGGCTTGGCTCATTGCTCGTCCTCCGGTGAAGGGGTGTCCCGGGCGATCCTTTCCCGCCATTCGCCGGCGTTCTTGGCGATCAGGGCGGCGTTCAGGGTGGTCAGCTGGCGGTCCCGCATCAGGCAGCGGCCGGCCACCCAGCTGTGGGTGACCTGGTCGCGGGTGGCGGCGTACACCAGCTGCGCCACCGGGTCATAGACCGGCTGGGTCTCCAGGGCGCTCAGGTCCACGGCGATCATGTCCGCCTGCTTGCCCGGCTCCAGGGAGCCGGTGCGCTCCTCCAGGCCCAGGGCGCGGGCGCCGTTGAGGGTGGCCATGCGCAGGGCGGTGGCGGCGGACACCGCCTCGGCGCGCAGGCTCACGCCCTTGGCCAGCAGGGCGGCGGTGCGCATTTCGCCGATCATGTCCAGGTCGTTGTTGCTGGCGGCGCCGTCGGTACCCAGGGCCACGTTGACGCCGGCCTCCAGCAACTTGTGCACGGGGCAGAAGCCGCTGGCCAGCTTGAGGTTGGATTCCGGGCAGTGCACCACCTGGGTGCCGGTGTCCACCAGCCACTGGATTTCCTCGTCCAGCAGCTGGGTCATGTGCACCGCCATCAGGCGCGGGCTGAGCAGGCCCAGCTGCTTGAGCCGGGTCAGCGGCCGCTCGCCGGTGGCTTCCACCGCCGAGTGGATCTCGCCGGCGGTTTCGTGCACGTGCATCATCACCGGGGCATCCAGTTCTTCCGCCAGGGTGAGGATCTTCTGTAGCGGTCCGTCGGACACGGTGTAGGGGGCGTGGGGGCCGAAGCCGATGGTCAGGCGCGGCTCGTGGCGCCAGTTGTCGGCGGCCCGGGTGGCCTGGCTCAGATAGTCGTCGGGCCCGTCCCCGGCGGGGGTGGGGAAGTCCAGGATCGGCGCGAACAGGGCGGCGCGCAGGCCCGCCTCCATGGCCACCCGGGCGGTGGTTTCCGGGAAGAAATACATGTCGCCGAAGCAGGTGGTGCCGGAGCGGATCATCTCCGCCGCCGCCAGCCGGGCGCCGTCACGGACGAAATGCTCCTCGCCCACCCAGCGGCCCTCGGCGGGCCACACATGCTGCTCCAGCCAGGTCATCAGCGGCAGGTCGTCGGCCAGGCCGCGAAACAGGTTCATGGCGGCGTGGGTGTGGGCGTTGATCAGCCCTGGGATCAGCAGGTGGCGGTCCAGGGTGACGGTGTCCGTGGCGGTCCATTTCTGGGCGGCCAGGGCGGTGGGCAGTAAATCGGCGATGACGCCGTCGCGCACCACCAGAGCGTGGTCGGCGAGCACGCCGGCGTCGGCGGGGGCCACCGGGGCCACCCAGCGGGCCTGGATGATCAGATCCGCGTGATTGTCGCTCATGCAAGGCTCCCTGTTCGGTCAGGCCGCGAGTATAGCCGCGCGGCGTTACAGGATACAGGATGCAGGATGCAGGCGCGGACGGAGCCGTGCCGACCGAGGCGCCGAGCCCGCGGGTTCATGCTGGTCGTGAACCTGGCCTTGCAGCGCGGAGCCCGGTGCCAGAGGCTCGCCGCCACCCGACCACGCGCCTGTATCCTGCTTCCTGCATCCTGTATCCGGCGGCGCGCCGCCCGTATCGCCCGGCCAGTCGCCGCTGTGCTATGATCCGGGGCTTTCCGGACTGTACCTGGACTCTTATAAAGGAACGCCATGACGGACCTCGCCAAAGAAGTCACACCCGTCAATATCGAGGACGAACTCAGGCAGTCGTACCTGGATTACGCCATGAGCGTGATCATCGGACGGGCCCTGCCGGATGTGCGTGACGGCCTCAAGCCGGTGCACCGCCGGGTGCTGTTCGCGATGCACGAACTGGGCAACGACTGGAACAAACCGTACAAGAAATCCGCCCGCGTGGTCGGCGACGTTATCGGTAAATACCACCCCCACGGTGATTCCGCCGTGTACGACACCATCGTGCGCATGGCGCAGCCGTTCTCGCTGCGCTACATGCTGGTGGACGGGCAGGGCAACTTCGGCTCCATCGACGGCGACTCGGCGGCGGCCATGCGGTACACCGAAGTGCGCATGTCCAAGATCGCCCACGAGCTGCTCGCCGACCTGGACAAGGAAACCGTCGATTACGTCGACAACTACGACGGCACCGAGCGCATCCCCGACGTGATGCCCACCCGTGTGCCGAACCTGCTGGTCAACGGCTCCTCCGGCATCGCCGTGGGCATGGCCACCAATATCCCGCCGCACAACCTGGGCGAGGTGATCGACGGTTGCCTGGCGCTGATCGACGACGACAGCCTGACCCCGGACGACCTGATGGAATACATCAAGGGCCCGGACTTCCCCACCGCCGGCATCATCAACGGCCGCGCCGGCATCGTGCAGGCCTACCGCACCGGCCGGGGCCGCATCTATGTGCGTGCCCGCGCCGACATCGAGCAGATGGACAAGGGCGGCAAGGAAGCGATCATCATCCATGAGCTGCCCTACCAGGTGAACAAGGCGCGGCTGATCGAGAAGATCGCCGAGCTGGTCAAGGACAAGAAGATCGAGGGCATCACCGAGCTGCGCGACGAGTCCGACAAGCAGGGCATGCGGGTGGTGATCGAGCTGCGCCGGGGCGAGAACGCCGAGGTGGTGCTCAACAACCTCTATCAGCAGACCCAGATGGAATCGGTGTTCGGCATCAACACCGTGGCCCTGGTGGACGGCCAGCCCAAGACCCTGAACCTGCGCGAGCTGCTCGACGCCTTCCTGCGTCACCGCCGCGAGGTGGTCACCCGGCGCACCGTCTACGAACTGCGCAAGGCCCGCGAGAAAGCCCATCAGCTGGAAGGTCTGGCGGTGGCGCTGGCCAACATCGATCCGGTGATCGAGCTGATCAAGGCCTCGCCCAGCGGCGCCGAGGCCAAGGAGAAGCTGCTCGGCCGCGGCTGGCAGCCCGGTGACGTGACCGCCATGCTGGAGCGGGCCGGCGGCGAGGACGCGGCGCGCCCGGACGGTCTCGACGACCACTACGGCATGCGCGACGGCCTTTATTACCTGAGCCCGGAACAGGCCCAGGCGATTCTCGATCTGCGCCTGCAGAAACTGACCGGCCTGGAACGGGAAAAGCTGATCACCGATTACCAGGAACTGCTGGAGCAGATCCGCGAGCTGATGCTGATCCTGGCCGATCCCCAGCGCCTGATGCAGGTGATCCGCGACGAGCTCAACGCGATTCGCGCCGAATACAGCGACGAGCGTCGCAGCGAGATCCAGACTTCCCGTCTGGACCTGAGCATGGAAGACCTGATCGCCGAGGAAACCGTGGTGGTGACCCTCAGCCACGGCGGCTACGCCAAGATTCAGCCGATCGACACCTACCGCGCCCAGAAGCGTGGCGGGCGCGGCAAGTCCGCCGGCCAGCTCAAGGACGAGGACTACGTGGAGCAGCTGCTGGTGGCCGGCACCCACGACACCCTGCTGTGCTTCACCAATGTGGGCAAGGTGTACTGGTTGCGCGTGTTCGAGTTGCCCCAGGGCGGCCGCGCCTCCCGGGGCAAGCCCATCGTCAACCTGATCCCGGCGCTCAAGCCCGAGGAACGGATCACCGCGATCCTGCGCCTGGACGCGGAGCAGGTGCGCCAGCAGGCCGCCGGCGGTGACGACGAGGACGAAAACGAAGCGGACGCCGTGGAAGTGGCCGACGACCTGGAGGGCGGTGAGGCCGAGGTGGAAGCCCCGGCGGTGAACGGGCCCTTTATCTTCATGGCCACCTCCAGCGGGGTGGTCAAACGCACCGAGCTGGCGCGCTTCGCCCGGCCGCGCAGCAGCGGCCTGATCGCGGTGCGGCTGCAGGACGGCGAGGATCTGGTCAACGTGGCCGTCACCCAAGGCCACGAGGACGTGGTGCTGGTGGCCGGCAACGGCAAGGTGGTGCGCTTCCAGGAATCCCGGGTGCGGGTGATGAGCCGCATCGCCCGGGGCGTGCGTGGCATGAAACTGGCTGAGGGCGAGAAGGTGATCGCCCTGATCGTGCCCCAGGAGGGCGGCCAGATGCTGGCGGCCTCCGAGAACGGCTACGGCAAGCGCACCGACCTGAGCGAGTTCCCCACCAAGGGCCGCGGTACCCAGGGCGTGATCGGCATGGTGGTCAATGAGCGCAACGGGCCGCTGGTGGGCGCCACCCAGGTGTTCGGCGGCGAGGACGTGATGCTGATTTCCAACCAGGGCACCCTGGTGCGCACCCGCGTGGACGAAGTCAGCCACCTGGGCCGCAACACCCAGGGCGTGCGGCTGATCCGGCTGGGCGAGGGCGAGGCCCTGTCCGGGCTGGCGCGGATCCCCGAGCTGGACGGTGATGTCGACCCGGACGCCGAGGACGTCGAGGACGGCGACGGCGATCAGAGTGTCGAGGCCGAGGGCGGCGAGGAATAAGCCGGCCTTTTGGGGCCGGCGTGTGGAGTGATCGCGGCTGAAGCCGCTCCTGCCAGGGCGACCAACGCGGTAGGAGCGGCTTCAGCCGTGAACCGACGGGAGAAGGAAGAATGAGCCGCGCGTACAACTTTTGCGCCGGTCCGGCGGCGTTGCCGGAAGCGGTCCTGCAACGGGCCCGCGAGGAAATGCTGGATTACCAGGGCACCGGCATGTCGGTGATGGAAATGAGCCACCGCGACGACGTGATCGTCGACATGGCCGAAAAGGCGGAGCGCGATCTTCGTGATCTGCTGGGTATTTCCGACGACTACGCGGTGCTGTTCCTGCAGGGCGGCGCCAGCGCCCAGTTCGCCATGGTGCCGCTGAACCTGCTCGGCGACGCCGGCAAGGCGGACTACGTGAACACCGGCCAGTGGTCGAGCAAGGCGATCAAGGAGGCCCGCCGCTTCTGCGAGGTGAACGTGGCGGCGTCCAGCGAGGACGCCAACTTCAGCTACGCGCCGGCGCAGAGCGAATGGCGGCTCTCCGACGACGCCGCCTATGTGCACTACTGCCCCAACGAGACCATCGGCGGGCTGGAGTTCGACTTTGTCCCGGAGGTGGACAAGCCGCTGGTGGCGGACATGAGTTCCACGATCCTGTCGCGGCCCATGGACGTGAGCCGGTTCGGTCTGATCTATGCCGGCGCCCAGAAGAACATCGGCCCGGCGGGCCTGACCCTGGTGATCGTGCGCAAGGACCTGCTGGGTCGCGCCGGTCCCACGGTGCCGTCCATGCTCGATTACAAGATCCACGCCGACAATGGCTCCATGTACAACACGCCGCCCACCTTCGCCTGGTATCTGGCGGGGCTGGTGTTCGAGTGGTTGAAGGAGCAGGGCGGGGTGAGCGCCATGGGCGAGATCAACCGCCGCAAGGCCGACAAGCTGTACGCTTACATCGACGGCAGCGACTTCTACGCCAACCCGGTTCGCCCGGGCCAGCGCAGTTGGATGAACGTGCCCTTCGTGCTGGCCGACAGCGCGCTGGACAAGGCCTTCCTGGCCGAGGCGGAAGCCGCCGGCCTGCGCAATCTGAAAGGCCACCGCAGTGTCGGCGGCATGCGCGCCAGCATCTATAACGCGGTGCCCGAGGCGGCGGTGGACGCGCTGATCGGGTTCATGTCGGACTTCGAAAAACGGAAAGCGTGATGACGGATCTGAACGCACTCAGAGACCAGATCGACGCCCTGGACCAGCAGCTCCAGGACCTGCTCAACAAGCGCGCCGATCTGGCCCACCAGGTGGCCGAGGTGAAACGCGCCGAGGATCCGGAGCCGGTGTTCTACCGGCCCGAGCGGGAGGCCCAGGTGCTGCGCCGCATCAAGGAACGCAACACCGGCCCCATCGGCGCCGAGGAGATGGCGCGCCTGTTCCGCGAGGTGATGAGCGTGTGCCTGGCCCTGGAACAGCCCATGCGGGTGGCGTTTCTGGGCCCCGAAGGCACCTTCACCCAGCAGGCGGCGATCAAGCATTTCGGCCACTCGGTGGAGAGCGTGCCGTTGGGCGCCATCGACGAGGTGTTCCGCGAGGTGGAAGCCGGAGCCGTGCATTTCGGCGTGGTGCCGGTGGAGAATTCCACCGAGGGCATGGTCAACCATACCCTGGATTCGTTCATGAATTCGGACCTCAAGATCTGCGGCGAGGTGGAACTGCGCATTCACCACCACCTGCTGTCCGGGCCCCATACCCGCCGCGACAAGGTCACGCGCATCTATTCCCACCAGCAGACCCTGGCCCAGTGCCGCCAGTGGCTGGACGCGCACATGCCGGCGGTGGAGCGCATCGCGGTGAGCTCCAACGCGGAAGCGGCGCGGCGCCTGCGCGACGAATGGAACGCCATGGCCATCGCCGGCGACATGGCCTGCGAGCTGTACGACCTGGAAAAGGTGCAGGTCAATATCGAGGACCGGCCGGACAACACCACCCGGTTCCTGATCATCGGCCGCCAGGACACGCCGCCGTCCGGCCGTGACAAGACCAGCCTGCTGGTGTCCGGCAAGAACCGGCCCGGCCTGCTGTCCGACCTGCTGCGCCCGTTCCGGGAAAAGAACATCAACCTGACCCGCCTGGAAAGCCGGCCGTCGCGCATCGCCAACTGGAGTTATGTGTTCTTCGTCGATTGCGAAGGCCACAAGGAAGACCCGGCCCTGACCGAGGTGCTCTCCGCCCTGGATGGGGACGGCAACACCATCAAGGTACTCGGCTCCTACCCCAAAGCGGTTCTGTAGGAACACACCATGACCTGCGACTACATTCAACTGGCCAATGACGGCGTGCAGCGCCTGCGGCCGTATCAGCCGGGCAAACCCATCGAGGAGCTGCAGCGCGAGCTGGGCATTCACGATGTGATCAAGCTGGCCAGCAACGAGAACCCGCTGGGCCCCAGCCATCGGGCCCTGGACGCCGCCCGCCATGCCCTGGACCAGATTCATCTGTACCCGGACGGCGCCGGCTATTCGCTGAAGGCGGCGCTGGCGGAGCGGCTGGGCGTGGGCGCCGACCAGCTGGTGCTGGGCAACGGCTCCAACGACGTGCTGGAGCTGATCGCCCGGGCCTACCTGCAGCCCGGCGACGAGGCGGTGTACTCGGAATACGCCTTCGCCATCTACCCGCTGGTGACGCTGGCCTGTTCCGCCCGGCCGGTGGAAGTGGAGTCGCACCTGTTCGCCCACGACCTGGCGGCCATGGCCGAGGCCATCACCGAGCGCACCCGGGTGGTGTTCCTCGCCAACCCCAACAACCCCACCGGCACCTGGTTCAACGACCACGCCCTGGACGCCTTCCTGGCGCGGGTGCCGGAGCGCGTGCTGGTGGTGCTGGACGAGGCCTACTTCGAGTACGTGGAAGAAAGCCACTACCCGGACGGCCTGCGCCGTCTGGCGCGCTATCCGAATCTGATCGTGGCGCGCACCTTCTCCAAGATTCACGGCCTGGCCGGGCTGCGGGTGGGCTATGGCGTGGCCCATCCCCAGGTGGCGGACGTGCTCAACCGGGTGCGCCAGCCGTTCAATGTGAACATCCCGGCCCTGGCCGCCGCCGAGGCGGCCCTGGACGACGTGGACCACATCGAGAACTCCAAGAGCGAGAACACCGCCGGCCTGGTGCAGCTGGCCGAGGGACTGGCGGCCCTGAATCTGGAGCAGATTCCGTCGGTGGCCAACTTCGTCGCCTTCGACTGCGGCGGCGACGCCCAGCCGGTCTACGAAGCGCTGCTGCGCGAGGGCGTCATCGTGCGGCCCCTGGGCGGCTACGGCATGCCCCGCCATCTGCGCGTGACCGCCGGCACCGCCCGCGATAACGAGCGCTTCCTGGCCGCCCTGGGCAAGGTGCTGGGCGACCGATGAAGCCCGCCCCCCTTTTCCGGCGGGTGGCGGTGATCGGCCTGGGGCTGATCGGCGGCTCCTTCGCCGCCGCCCTGCGCGACCAGGGCCTGGCCGGCACCGTGGTGGCCGGCTCCCGGTCGGCGCGTACCCTGGAGCAGGGCATGGCCCTGGGCCTGATCGACGAGGGCAGCCAGGACCTGGCGCTGGCGGTGCGCGGCGCCGATCTGGTGTTCGTGTCCACGCCGGTGTCGGCCATGGCGTCGGTGTTCGCGGCGCTGGCGCCGGGGCTGGCCGAGGGCGCCATCGTCACCGACGGCGGCAGCGTCAAGGGCGCGGTGATCGAGCAGGCGCGCCGGGCCCTGGGCCACCACTTCCCCCGCTTCGTGCCCGGCCATCCCATCGCCGGCAAGGAAAAAAGCGGCGTGGAGGCGGCGGACGCCACCCTCTACCGGCAGCACCGGGTGATCCTGACGCCGGTGGCGGACACCGACGGCGAGGCCACCCGGCGGGTGGCGGCGCTGTGGAGCGCCATCGGCGCGGAGGTCCTGACCATGGCCCCGGAGCACCACGACCGGGTGCTGGCGGAAACCAGCCATCTGCCGCATCTGCTGGCGTTCTCCCTGGTGGACACCCTGGCCCGGCAAGGCGACTCCACCGAGATCTTCCGCTATGCCGCCGGCGGCTTCCGCGACTTTACCCGCATCGCCGGCTCCGACCCGTTGATGTGGCACGATATCTTCCGCGAGAACCGCCGCGCGGTGCTCGACGCCCTGGACCTGTTCCGTGACGGCATCGAGCGCTTCCGGGCGGCGGTGCGCGACAATGACTCCGAGGCCCTGATGGGCATCATGAGCCGGGCCAACACCGCCCGCGCCCATTTCCTGGCCATGAACACGCGCTCCTCCTATACCCGGGCGCGGCATTCCGATGACGAGACTGGCATGACACAACATTCCGACCCCACCTTCGTGGTGGCCCCCGGTGGCCGGCTGCAGGGCCGCCTGCGGGTGCCCGGCGACAAATCCATGTCGCACCGCTCGATCATGCTGGCTTCCCTGGCCGAAGGCAGCACCGAGATCAGCGGCTTTCTGGAAGGCGAGGACGCCCTGGCCACGCTGCAGGCGTTTCGCGACATGGGCGTGGTGATCGAGGGCCCGCACAACGGCCGGGTGGTGGTGCACGGCGTCGGCCTGCACGGCCTGCGTGACCCGGGCAAGCCTCTTTATATGGGTAACTCCGGGACCTCCATGCGGCTGCTCACCGGCCTGCTGGCCGGCCAGGCCTTCGATACCGAGCTGACCGGCGACGAGTCCCTGTCCAAGCGCCCCATGGAGCGGGTCGCCGCGCCGCTGAGGGAAATGGGCGCCGCCATCGACACCGGCGAGGGCGGCCGCCCGCCGGTGCGCATTCACGGGGGCCGCACCCTGGAAGGCATTCATTACGATCTGCCGATGGCCTCCGCCCAGGTGAAATCCGCGGTGCTGCTGGCGGGGCTTTACGCGGAAGGGGACACCTCGGTGACCGAACCGGCCCCCACCCGCGACCACACCGAGCGCATGCTGGGCGGTTTCGGCTACCCGGTGCGCCGGGACGGGGCCACCGCCACCCTGCGCGGCGGCGGTACCCTGAGCGGCGGCCGTCTGGACGTGCCGGCGGACATTTCCTCGGCGGCGTTCTTCCTGGTCGGCGCCAGCATCGCCGAAGGCAGCGAACTGACCCTGCCCCATGTGGGCGTGAACCCCACCCGCACCGGCGTGATCGACATTCTCAAGCTGATGGGCGCGGACATTCGCCTGGAAAATCAACGGGATGCCGGTGGCGAGCCGGTGGCGGACCTGGTCGTGAAGAGCGCCCCGCTGAAGGGCATCGTGATCCCCGAGGAACTGGTGCCCCTGGCCATCGACGAGCTGCCGGTGGTGTTCATCGCCGCCGCCTGCGCCGAAGGCGAGACCGTGCTGCGCGGCGCCGAGGAGCTGCGCGTCAAGGAATCCGACCGGATTCAGGTGATGGCCGACGGTCTGGCCACCCTGGGCGTGGAGCATGACGTGTACGAGGACGGCATCCGCATCGTCGGCGGCGCCTTCGGCGGCGGCGAGGTGGAGTCCCACGGCGACCACCGCATCGCCATGAGCTTCGCCATGGCGGCCCTGCGCGCCGGCGCGCCGATCACCATCCACCACTGCGCCAACGTGGCCACCAGCTTCCCGGGCTTCGCCGGGCTGGCCGCCGGTGCCGGGCTGGCGCTGGAGGTGTTGGGCCAGGACACCGCGGACGCGGGAGAAAGCGCATGATCCCGGTGATCACCATCGACGGGCCGGTGTCCTCCGGCAAGGGCACGGTGGCGCGCCAGGTGGCCACCCGGCTGGGCTGGCATCTGCTCGATTCCGGTGCCCTGTACCGGGTGCTGGGCCTGCACGCGGAGCGCCGCGGCGTGGCCCTGGACGACGAAATGTGTCTGGTGGACCTGGCCGAGCAGCTGCCGGTGGAATTCCGGGAAGGCGAGGGTGACACCGCGGTGCTTCTGGAAGGCGAGGACGTGGGTCAGATCATCCGCGAGGAGCGGGTCGGCGAGCTGGCCAGCCAGGTGGCGGTGCTGCAGCCGGTGCGCGACGCCCTGTTCGCCCGCCAGCGGGCCTTCGCCCAGCGCCCCGGCCTGGTGGCCGACGGGCGCGATATGGGCACGGTGGTGTTCCGGGACGCGCCGCTCAAGGTGTTCCTCACCGCCAGCGCCGAGGAACGGGCCCGGCGGCGCCTGGGCCAGTTGAAGGAAAAAGGCTTTGGTGCTAACCTCGCCACCCTCATCGAGGACATCCGTACCCGGGACGAGCGTGACATGCAGCGCGCCGTCGCGCCGCTGAAGCCGGCGCCGGAAGCGGTGGAAATCGATTCCACCGAGCTCACCGTCGAGCAGGTGGTGGATCGTATTCTCGGTGAAGCCGCTGCCCGGTCGCTGATCTGACGGCATCGGTGGTCCAGATTACCCCGTAGGAGCGGCTTCAGCCGCGATACCGCGCCCGCCGGCCGGTTTCGCGGCTGAAGCCGCTCCTGCAATGGTGTTCTGATTTTCTGAAAACAGGTCGTCCGGTTTCTGACAGTAAACCAGCTTGGAATCGCGGCCTTTTATGAATAACCCATACCTGCTGGTTGGTATGTGTATCACGAGATTATCCATGACTGAATCTTTTGCCGAACTTTTCGAAGAAAGCCTTAAGGACCTGGACGTTGCCCGCGGTTCCATCATCAAGGGCACCGTGGTCGCCATCGACAGTGACTGGGTCACCGTCAACGCCGGTCTGAAGTCCGAAGGCATCATCGCCCGCAACGAATTCATCAGCGAGAGCGGTGAGCTGGAAATCGCCGAAGGCGACGAAGTGGAAGTGGCGGTCGACGCCATCGACGACGGTATGGGCTTCACCCGCCTGTCCCGTGAGAAAGCCAAGCGCGCCGAAGTCTGGGCCGAGCTGGAAGTGGCTTTCGACAAGGACGAAATCGTCAAGGGTCAGATCTCCGGCAAGGTCAAGGGCGGCTTCACCGTCGACATCGGCCCGATCCGCGCGTTCCTGCCCGGCTCCCTGGTGGACATCCGTCCGGTTCGCGACGTCACCCACCTGGAAGGCAAGGACCTGGACTTCAAGGTCATCAAGCTGGATCCGAAGCGCAACAACGTGGTGGTTTCCCGCCGCGCAGTCATGGAAGCTGAACACTCCGCCGAGCGCGAAGCGCTGCTGGAGTCCCTGCAGGAAGGCATGGTGGTCAAGGGGATCGTCAAGAACCTCACCGACTACGGTGCGTTCGTGGATCTGGGCGGCATCGACGGCCTGCTGCACATCACCGACATGGCCTGGAAGCGCATCAAGCATCCCAGTGAAATCGTCGAAGTGGGCCAGGAAATCGAGATCAAGGTTCTCAAGTTCGACCGCGAGAAAATGCGCGTGTCCCTGGGCCTCAAGCAGCTGGGCGAGGATCCGTGGCACGACATCGTGCAGAAGTACCCGGAAGGTTCCAAGGTCCGTGCCCGCGTCACCAACCTCACCGATTACGGCTGCTTCGCCGAGATCGAGGAAGGTGTGGAAGGTCTGGTTCACGTCTCCGAAATGGACTGGACCAACAAGAACATCCACCCCTCCAAAGTGGTAGAGATCGGCGACGAAGTGGAAGTGATGATCCTCGATATCGACGAGGACCGCCGCCGTATTTCCCTGGGTATCAAGCAGTGCATGGCGAACCCGTGGGAATCCTTCGCCGAGAACTACCAGAAGGGCGACCGCATCACCGGCAAGATCAAGTCCATCACCGACTTCGGCATCTTCATCGGCCTGGAAGGCGGTATCGACGGCCTGGTGCACCTGTCCGACATCTCCTGGGAAGAGCAGGGCGAGGAAGCGGTGCGCAGCTTCAACAAGGGTGACGAGCTGGAAACCGTGGTCCTGTCCATTGATGCCGAGCGGGAAAGAATTTCCCTTGGAATCAAGCAGTTGACAGACGATCCGTTTGCTCAGTATGTTGCTGCGAATGAGAAGGGCAGCATCGTCAAGGGTACGGTGAAGGAAGTGGACGCCAAAGGCGCCACCATCGACCTGGCCGACAACGTGGAAGGCACCCTGCGTGCCAGCGAAATCAGCCGCGACCGCGTCAACGATGCCTCCGAGGTTCTCAAGGTGGGCGACGAGGTGGAAGCACGCATCACCAACGTCGACCGCAAGAACCGCATCATCAATCTGTCCGTGCGTGCCAAGGATCAGGTACAGGATCGCGAAGCCATGGACAACCTGCAGAATCAGGACGCCAATGCACCGAAGACCATCGGTGACCTGATCAAGCAGCAAATGGAAAACAGCAACGAGTCATAACGGCTCCTCCCCGGGGGCCGGCCAACCGGCCGGCCCCGCTGGGCAGGGAGCCCAGGGGAGAAGGTTGCAATGGCGTCAGCGTTAACGAAGTCGAAACTGATAGCCCGGATTTCCAAGCAAAACGACCACTTGTCTCCCAGGGATGTGGAGCTCGCCGTCAAAACCCTGATCGATTACATGGCCGACACCCTGTCCGAAGGGGGCCGCATCGAGATCCGCGGGTTTGGCAGCTTTTCCCTTCATTTCCGCGCCCCGCGCGTGGGCCGCAATCCCAAGACCGGCGCCAGCGTCAAGCTGGACGGCAAATACGTTCCGCACTTCAAGTCCGGCAAGGAACTGCGTGAACGGGTCAACGATTCCATGATCGATGGTGAAGGCGACGGCCGCGATGGTTCCCGGGGCGAGACCGCCCACGGCTGATCCCGCCGGACAGGACGAAGTGATGCGAAATCTCTACCGAATTTGTTTGATTCTGGCGCTGCTGGCGGTGTTCGTCGCGGCGTTTTTGTTTGTGACCGCCAACACCCAGCTGGTGACCCTGGCGATGCCGGTGACCGGCTGGCAATGGCAGGTGACCCTGGGCGCCCTGGCGGTGCTGTTGCTGGCTCTGGGGCTGTTGCTGGGGCTGCTCACCGGACTGGGCCTGCGCGGAGTACGTGGTCTGTTCGGGTCCCGTTCATGAGCGAACCGCTTTGGCTGATTCCGCTGTTCTTTTTCGCCATCGCCACGGGCTTCTACCTGGGGCGGCGGGAAGGCAAGCGCCGCCAGCGCCGGCGCATGGAATCCCTGTCCCAGGAGTACGTGGCGGGGCTCAACTTCCTGCTCAATGAAGAGCCGGACAAGGCCGTGGAGGCCCTGCTCAACAGCCTGGAAGTGTCCGATCAAACCCTGGAAACCCACCTCAGCATGGCGCGGCTGTTCCGCAAGCGCGGGGAGTTCGACCGGGCCACTCTGATTCATTCCCACCTGCTGGAACAGGGCGAACTGCCGCGTCCCACCCAGGAGCAGATTCAGCTGGAGCTGGCCGAGGATTATCTGGCCGGCGGCCTGTTCGACCGGGCCGAGGAAGTGCTGTTGGAAATGCTCGACCAGGATTGCGAAAAGCGCGAGCAGGTGATCCGCCAGCTCACGCATCTCTATGAACAGGAACGCGACTGGACCAGCGCCATTTCCATGGGTGAGCAACTGGTCAAGTCCGACCCCAAGATGGGCCCGATCCTGGCCCATTACTGCTGCGAGGAAGCCGACGGCCAGATCGCCCGGGGCGAGCTGGCGCCGGCCCGTCGCATGCTGCGCCGGGCGCTGGGCTTCGACAAGCAGTGCGTGCGCGCCAGCGTGGTGCAGGGCCGGCTGGAAATGCGCGAGGAGCAATGGGCCGACGCCATCGACGCTTTCAAGCGCATCTGGCAGCAGGACAAGGCCTTCTTCGACGAGGTGCTGGATGAGCTGCGCCAGTGCTACCAGCGCCTGGAAAAGGAAGAGGAGTTTATCCGCCTGCTGGCCGACTTCAGCGCCGAGGAGCCTTCCACCGCCCGGGTGCTGCTGCTCTCCGACCAGCTGCGCGAGCGCTACGGCGACCGTGAGGCGGCGGACTTTATCGCCGATTACATGAAGGCCAACCCGTCGGTGCGCGGCCTGCACCGCATCATCGACATGAATCTGCAGGTGTCCGCCCAGGGCGAGGCCCGCGAGCATCTGGGCATGCTCAAGGAGCTCACCGAGCGGCTCACCTCCGACAAGACCGTCTACCAGTGCCGCCGCTGCGGCTTCCAGACCCCGCTGCTGCAATGGCGCTGCCCGAGCTGCCGCCGCTGGGGCACCATCAAGCCCCGTTCCGAAGGAGGCAGCAAATCGTGACCGCCGAAAGCCCCATTATCGTTGCCCTGGACTACGACGCCGCCGACCCGGCTCTGGCCATGGCCGACCGGCTGGATCCGGCGCGGGTGCGGGTCAAGGTGGGCAAGGAGCTGTTCACCCGGGCCGGCCCGGCGGTGGTGGAGGCCCTGGCCGCCCGCGGTTTCGAGGTGTTTCTGGACCTGAAATTCCACGATATCCCCAATACCGTGGCCGGGGCGGTGCGCGCCGCCGCCGATCTGGGGGTGTGGATGGTCAATGTGCACGCCAGTGGTGGCGGGCGCATGCTGGACGCCGCCCGGGAGGCGCTGGCCAATCGTCAGACCCGCCCCCGGTTGATCGCGGTGACCGTGCTGACCAGCCAGACCGAAGCCGATCTGCGCGAAATCGGGCTCACCGTGAGCGCCGAGGAGCAGGTACGCCGGCTGGCCCTGCTGAGCCACGACCACGGCCTCGACGGCGTGGTCTGTTCCGCCCGCGAGGCGCCCCTGCTGCGCCAGGCCTGCGGCCCGGACTTCGACCTGGTGACGCCGGGCATCCGTCCGGAAGGCAGCGCCGGCGACGATCAGCGCCGGGTGGTGACACCGGCCCGGGCCCGGGACCTGGGCGTCAGTCATATGGTGATCGGCCGACCCATCACCCGTGCGGAAAATCCTACAGCGGTCGTGGACGATATCCTACAAAGTCTTTCCTAGACGTCCCGCGTTCACTCGCCGAATCGGCTGACAGGCGCTCCGCGTCGTTTTCCCTACAGTGGTCAGACCTTCACAAGGATGACCTGAAAGGGAGATCAACGATGCGAATGTTCAACTTCTTCATACCCAGCCCCCGCCTGGGCCGCGCCTTGCTGCTCGGCACCCTCCTGGCCGCCGGCGTGCCCTGGGCGCAGGCGGCGCCGGAGGCGACGCCGGCGGCGGACAGCCCGGCGGCCGCCACGGCCTCCATCAACCTGAACACCGCCAGCGCGGAGCAGCTGCAGCAGCTGCGCGGCATCGGCCCGGCCATGGCGGCGCGGATCGTGGACTGGCGCGAGCAGGAGGGCCCGTTCACCTCGGTGGACCAGCTGATGGCGATCAAGGGGATCGGCGAGAAGACGCTGGCGCGCTTCCGTGACCGGCTGACGCTTTGAGGTGCTCGCGCCAACGGCGCTTTTAGCGCGGGGTGACCGCTTGTTCGTCCATGGCAAGCCCAACTCTCCTTGGCCCCGCGCGTCCGGCTATCCTGCCCCGGGATAGCCGGCTTTTTCATATCGGCTTATCGTCAGGCCGGGCGCTGGCTGAGGGGGAACTCGCACAGGTCGGCGATGATGCATTCGCCGCATTTCGGTTTGCGTGCGGTGCAGGTGTAGCGACCGTGCAGAATCAGCCAGTGATGGCAGTCGCGCTTGAATTCCTCCGGCACCACGCGCATCAGGCGGTTTTCCACCTCGACCACGTTTTTTCCCGGCGCGATGCGGGTGCGGTTGCTGACCCGGAAAATGTGCGTGTCCACGGCAATGGTGGGTTCGCCGAAGGCGGTATTGAGCACCACGTTGGCGGTTTTGCGGCCCACGCCGGGCAGCGCTTCCAGGGCGGCCCGGGAGCGCGGCACCTGACCGTCGTGTTTCTCGATCAGCTGGTCGCACAGCTTGATGACGTTGCTGGCCTTGGAATTGAACAGCCCGATGGTCTTGATGTACTCCTTCAGCCCGTCCACCCCCAGGGCACGGATCGCCGCCGGGGTGTTGGCCACCGGAAACAGCCGCGCGGTGGCCTTGTTGACGCCCACGTCGGTGGCCTGGGCGGACAGCACCACCGCCACCAGCAGCTCGAAGGGGGTGTCGTAGTTCAGTTCGGTGGTGGGAGCCGGGCGCTGGTCGCGCAGCCGGCGAAAGATCTCGGTGCGTTTTTCCCGATTCATGGTTGGCGGTTCCGGCCTGATCGACGAAAACGCGCAGTATAAAGAGATTGGATACAGGATGCAGGATACAGCGCGGGCCGGGTTTGGTGGGCCGGTAAAGCCCTGCCGGCGCTTAACGGCGTTTAAGCGCCCTTGGGCCAGTAAGCGCGGGCAGGGCCGTCCTGACGGCTCGGCCTAAAACCGCGCTGTATCCTGAATCCTGCATCCTGTATCGCTTCTAGTCTGTAACCACTTTGCCGTTTTCCACCGGCAGACGGTCGCCGGGCTCGTCGTCCATGCGCACCGTGTGCGTCTGGCCGTCGAGACGGTAGGTCACGTTGTAGCCGTTTTTCTCGGTGCGGGTGTTCATCACCGTCTGGCACCGTTCCTCGGTGGTGGTGTAGGTGTTGTTTTTCTGCATGTGTTCCTGGGTTTTGTTGCCGGCATAGCCACCGGCGATGGCGCCGGCGGCGGTGGCCGCGTCCTTGCCGCTGCCGCCGCCGAACTGGTGCCCGATGACGCCGCCGACCACGGCGCCAATGGCGCTGCCGGCGATCTGATGCTCATCCTTCACCGGCTTCTGCCGCTGCACGGTGACCTGCTCGCAGCGCTGCTCCGGTTCCTGATAGCTCTTGGTGGCGGGTTCCACCTTGACCACCTCGGCGTAGCGATCCGCGTCGCCGCCCAGGGCCTGAAAGCCGGCGTAACCCACGCCGACCACCGCCAGGGTGCCGACCACGGCCAGGGCGACGGTTGCTGAATTATTCATAACGGCCTCCTTCTTCCTTATTGGATTTGGCTTGGCCGTAGTTTTAACGGAATCGGAACGTGAACGTTGTATAAGGTGGTTAAAAAACCCGCCCGGGTTCTCAATCCCGCGAATTGGCCGCCTCGAACGCTTCCAGCTGGCGTCGGGCCTGCTCGGCCCGGGCGGCCATGGCATCCACCCGTTCCTGCATGGCCTCGAGCTGGCCGGCGCCCTGGCGGCGGGCCCGTTCCAGCGCCGCCCGCGCCTCCTTGCATTGCTTGCTGGCGCGGTTGTAGGCGGTGGTCAGCTTGAGCCGCTGCCGCCGCGGATCGGGCGCCGCGTCCGCCGGCGACGCGGCCGCGGACCGCCGGCGCTCCGTTTGCTGTTGTCGCGCCAGACGGGCCCGGCTCTGCTCCGCCTTGCGGGCCTGTTCCCGGGCCAGGCGCGCCTCGCGGGCCTCGAAACGGGCCCGGGCCTGGTCGGCGCGGGCGCGGTCCGCCGGCGCGTCCGGCTGAAACGGTGTCGCCGATACGGTCAGCATGTCGATGCAGTCCACCGGGCAGGGCGGCACGCACAGATCGCAGCCGGTGCACTCGTCGGTGATCACCGTGTGCATGCGCCGCGCGGCGCCGACAATGGCGTCCACCGGACAGGCCTGGATGCACTTGGTGCAGCCGATGCACTCGTCCTCGCGGATCACCGCCACCTTCCTGGCGGTGGCGTTGTCATAGCCGCGCTCGTCCAGGGGCAGCGGCGGGCGGTCCAGCAGCTCGGCGAGCGCGTCGGCGGTGCCCTGGCCGCCCGGCGGGCAGCGGTTGTGCGCCTCGCCGTCGGCCACCGCGCGGGCATAGGGCCGGCAACCCGGGTGGCCGCATTTGCCGCACTGGGTCTGCGGTAACAGGGCGTCGATGCGTTCTACTTCAATGGCGCGGCCGCCGTGAAACGGGGTGTCTGTCATGGCATCCGGTCGGTTGTGGCGCGGGGTGGGCGGCAGTTTAGCAAAATTTTCCGATTCCCCGAGACCCCCTGGAAGCCGCGCCATTGCCGGGCCCCGCCGGACCCGCCCGGGGTCCGGGCCGCTCACGGCGGGCAAAACGTGCGGAACGGGGATGAAGTTCCGCTGCCCCATCGGGTAGGGTGATTCCCTCACTGCGGATCACCGATCCGAGATTGGCTGAATGGAGAACCATATGACGACCGTTAAGCGACTGAGTATCGCGATGCTGATGGCCCTGGGGGTAAGTGGTACCGCCCTGGCGCAGCAAGGCCCGGGAATGGCCCAGGGTGATCAGGTGGATCAGCTCGACCAGCTGGTGAGCCTGAGCGCCGACCAGAAAAAGGAGATGCGTGAGCTGATGCAGGACTCCGAGGCCAAGATCAACAGCAAGCGCATGGAAGCCCAGGAGCTGCAGCAATCGCTGAGCAGCCAGATCGGTCCGGATTACGACGAGGACAAAATCCGTGACGACGCCGAGGAACTGGGTGAACTGACCGGCGACATCGCTGCCGAGACCGTGCTGCTGCAGGCCCGGATTCAGGAAAACCTGACCGAGGAGCAGCGCAACACCCTGGAAGAGCGTGCCCGCCAGCAGCGCGAGCAAATGCGCCAGATGCAGGAACAGATGCGCCAGCAGCAGGGCCAGCAGCAGTAATCGCTGTCCCCGGCGCACCAGAAAAGAAGCGGCCCGCGGGCCGCTTTTTTTATGCCCGCCGGCGTGTCAAAGCGGATGAAAATCCACGTCCTCGCCGTCCACGCTCAGATGCTGGATGCGTTCCGGACGGCCCTGGTCGTCCAGGGTGACCAGGCCGATGCCGGCGCCGTTCCAGAGGCGCTCGCCGGCGTCGCGGCGGTCCGGGGCGAAGGGGTCCACCGCCATGGGCCGGCGCTGGGTGAACCAGTTGAGCGGTGAACGGGGCGAATAGAGCCAGCGGTTGAGCCGGTCGAACAGGGTCAGCAGGCGGTGCGGGAAGGTGTTCTTCAGGCCGCTGTCGGTGAGCTGCCAGACACTGGGGCCGCCGTCCCGCTGCCGGATGCGCACCCGGTAAACGAAGGAATAGTGCACGTCCCCGGACAGGATCACGTAGTTCCCCGGCGTCCGGGAGTGGCGGAAGATATTCAGCATCACCCGGGCGGCGCCCCGGTGCGCCATCCAGTTTTCCGCGTCCACGGTGAGCGGCTTGCCCGCCAGGGTGAACAGCTTCTGCACCGTCTCGATCAGCTTGACGCCGAAGATCGGCGCCGCCGAGACGATCACCACCGAGGTCTCGCCCAGCAGCGCCTGCTGAAATTCGCTGAGTGCCTCCCAGTCCATCAGCCCGGAGGGCCGGCCGGCGTGCCGTTCGCTGCGCCAGCGCCGGGTGCGGGTGTCCAGCACCACCAGCTTGGGGGTGCCGGGCAGCTCGTAGTGCCAGTGCTGGAAGGCCAGCAGCCGGGCGATCAGTTCGGTGTGGCGCGGGTCGTCCAGGCGCCCCCGGGCGCGGGCGTCGGCGAGCAGGGCGCGGGTGTCCGGCAGCAGCGCGGCCACGGCGTCCGGGTCGTTGCCCCAGCCCTGGCAGAGCAAATAGGCGATCAGGGCGTTGCCGATGATCTGCCGGGAGAACGGGTGGCCGTAGGCGCTGCGCTCCCAGGCGGCGGTCAGGTTCCAGTCGTCGGTGATGTCGTGGTCGTCGAAGATCATCAGGGTGGGCAGCTGGGCCATCACCCGGGCCGCCGCCGGCAGGTCCGCCACGAAGGCGTCGATGATCGGCTGCTGGCGGTCATATTCCTCGGCCTGCTCGTCGTCCAGCGCCGGCCGGACCGGGCGGATGCGGCGCCAGGGCTCGGGGGACCAGACCAGCAGATAGAGCGCGACCATCTCCGACAGGGTGATCAGGTGCCGATGCGCGTGGTCGGAGGTGAACACCGGCTTTTCCACGCCGCCGAAGAAGCGCTCGCGCAGGGCCTCGTTGGATTCCAGGGCCGGCAGCAGCCGTTCCCGGTTGTGGTTGTCCGGATGGTCGAAGAGGTCGGCGCTGTCGGTGACGCGGGCGCCGCTCAGGTCCTCATCGGGCAGTCCCAGTGCCCGCACCAGCGCCTGCACGGCGCTGAGCATGGGCCCGGCCACGTCGTCCACATAGACCTGATCGCCGGTGAGCAGCAGCAGCGCCGGGCGCCGGCTCACCGAGGCCGGGTCGGCGGCCAGATGCCGGTCGGCGCGGGCCAGGCCGTCACGCTGGGGATGGTGGGGTTTGCGGCAGGAGCCGTAGAACAGCTGCCGGCGGCGCCGGTGCAGGACGAACGCCGGGCGCGTCTGGCCGGGGTAGAGCAGATGGGGCGCCCAGTCGGCCACGCCCCCCAGGCCGTCCAGGCGCAGGTCGTAGCCGATCAGGGTGTCCTCGGGCAGCGGCGGCTCCGGTGCCAGGTCGATCAGATGCAGATGGGCCTGTTCGCCCAGCGGTATCACCTGGCAGTGCGGTTCCTCCAGGGGCCACCGGCGCGTGGCGGCCTCAGTGCCTTCCCACAGCGCCAGCTGTCCGCTCAGCGGCCGTTCCGCCACCAGCCACAGCACCAGGCGGCCGGCTTCCAGCCGGCGCAGCAGGGGGCCGGCAAGCACCGGAGAACGGTCGGCCGGGGAACACATGGACGCCGCCGGTCAGCGGACCTCCATGCCCGGTTGCGCGCCGCTGTCCGGCGACAGCAGGAAGATGTCCTCGCCGCCGGGGCCGGCGGCCAGCACCATGCCCTCGGAGACGCCGAACTTCATCTTGCGCGGCGCCAGGTTGGCCACCAGCACCACCATCTTCCCTTCCAGGTCCTCGGGGGCGTATTTGGCCTTGATGCCGGCGAACACGTTGCGCTGGCCCAGCTCGCCCACGTCCAGGGTCAGCCGCAGCAGCTTGTCGGCGCCGTCCACGTGTTGCGCCTGGACGACCCGGGCGGCGCGCAGCTTCACTTTGAGGAAATCGTCGATGCCGATCGGCGCCTCTTCCTCCGTGGCCTTGTCGTCGCCGGCGGCGGCCGCCGGTGCCGGGTTGGTCTCCCGGGAGTCGGCCAGCACCGCCTCGATCTGGGCCATGTCCACGCGGTTCAGCAGCGGGTTGAACTTGTTGATCTCGTGTTCCAGCAGCAGGGTGGCGCTGTCCGCCCAGGTCAGCGGCGGGATATTGAGAAACGCCTCGGCGCGCTCGGCCAGCCCCGGCAGCACCGGTTTCAGATACAGCACCAGCAGGCGGAACACGTTGAGGGCGGTGGTGCAGATTTCCAGCACCTCCTGCTCGCGCCCTTCCTCCTTGGCCAGGGACCAGGGCGCCTTGTCGGCGATGTAGCCGTTGGCGTGGTCGGCCAGGGTCATGATCTCGCGCATCGCCTTGCCGAATTCCCGTTGTTCATAGAAACCGGCGATGGTGGCGGCGGCCTGCTGGGCTTCCTGCACCAGCAGCGGGTTGTCCGGGTGGGCGCTGAGCGTGCCGCCGAACTTCTTGACGAAGTTGCCGGTGCGGCTGGCGATATTGACCACCTTGCCCACCAGGTCGGTGTTCACCCGCTGGGCGAAGTCCTCCAGGTTCAGGTCGAAGTCGTCCACCCGGCTGTTGAGCTTGGCGGCGAAGTAATAGCGCAGGTATTCCGGATTCAGATGGTCCAGATAGGTGCGCGCCTTGATGAAGGTGCCCCGGGATTTGGACATCTTGGCGCCGTTGACGGTGACGAAGCCGTGGCTGTAGATCGCCGTGGGCTTGCGCAGGCCGGCGCCTTCCAGCATGGCCGGCCAGAACAGGCCGTGGAAGTTGATGATGTCCTTGCCGATGAAGTGGTACAGCTCGGCGTCGGAATCCGCCTTCCAGTAGTCGTCGAAGTCCAGGCCTTCGCGATCACACAGATTCTTGAAGCTGGCCATGTAGCCGATCGGCGCGTCCAGCCACACGTAGAAGTATTTGCCCGGGTAGCCGGGAATCTCGAAGCCGAAGTAGGGCGCTTCCCGGGAAATGTCCCAGGGGTGCAGCTCCTCGATCCACTCCTGCAGCTTGTTGGCCACGCCTTCCTGCAGGGAGCCGGAGCGGGTCCACTGGCGCAGCAGCGGCTCGAACTGGGGCAGGTCGAAGAACAGCTGGGTGGTCTGCTTTTCCACCGGCGTGGCGCCGCTCACCGCGGAATAGGGGTCGATCAGCTCCGACGGGGAATAGGTGGCGCCGCACACCTCGCAGTTGTCACCGTACTGGTCCGCCGCGCCACATTTCGGGCAGGTGCCGCGCACGAACCGGTCGGACAGGAACATGCCCTTTTCCGGGTCGTACAGCTGGGTGATCTCCTTCTCGACGATGTAGCCGGCGTCCTTGTTGCGCTGGAAGATCATTTCCGAGAACTGGCGGTTCTCCGGGCTGTGGGTGCTGTAGTAGTTGTCGAAACGGATCTGGAAATCGGCGAAATCCCGTTCGTGGTCGGCTTTCACCTTGGCGATCTGCTGCTCCGGGGTGACGCCGTTCTCCTCCGCCTTGAGCATGATGGCGGTGCCGTGGGCGTCGTCGGCGCAGACGTACAGACAGTTCTGCCCGTTCAGCTTCTGGAAGCGCACCCAGATGTCGGTCTGGATGTATTCCAGCAGATGGCCCAGGTGGATCGGGCCGTTGGCGTAGGGCAGGGCGCTGGTGACCAGGATCTTGCGGGGAGTGTCGCTCATGGGGCCTTCGCGGTCGGCGGAAAATCGGGACCGGTATGATACTGGTCCGGGGGCGGCTTTTCAGCCCCCCGCGCCGCTCAGCGCCCGGTTGCGTTGCAGCGCCTCCAGCACCTGATCCCGGGACACCGGCTTGCTCAGGTAATCGTCGACGCCGGCGTTGCGGGCCTTCTGCACGTAGTCGCCGGTGGCGTGGGCGGACAGCGCGATGATCCAGCACGGGTCCACGTCCCGCTCCTGTTCCAGCCGGCGGATTTCCCGGGTGGCGTCGTAGCCGTCCATCACCGGCATCTCGCAGTCCATGAAGATCACGTCCCAGTTGCCGGGGGTCTCCTCCTGGCGCCGCACCGCCTGGGCGCCGTCGGTGAGCAGGGTGGCCTGGATACCGATGGAGCGCAGAATGCTGTCGATCACCAGCTGATTCACCGCGTTGTCTTCCACCACCATCACGTTCAGCCGCGACAGGCGCGGCAGGCGCTCGCCGCTTTCCACCGGCGGCGCGCCGGCGGCGGCCTCCTCCCGTTCGCGCAGTTGGGTGGAGAGGCTGTGTTTGAGCGCCCGCGACGACACCGGGGTCTCCACCAGCAGCAGGTCGCCGGGCAGTTCCCCGGTGATCTCCGCGCCGGTGGCCTGCAGGATCAGCAGCGGCGGGTTGCCGAGCCGCTGGCGGATGGCCATCAGCTCGGTGCGCCGCGCCAGGTTGGGCTCCGAGGCAAGCAGGATGTCGGTTTCCGGCGGCTCGTCGTTGAGCGCCGCCAGGGCCTGGTCGCAGTCGGCGTACTCCTGCACCGACAGGCCCCAGCGGGTCATCAGCTGGGACAGGCTCAGCGCCAGGGAGGCGTCGTGGCTGATCATCACCGCCCGGTGGCCGGCCAGGGCCTTTTCCGGGCGGGCCGGCTCCCGGGCCACGGTGGGCAGGGTCACCCAGAAGGTGGCGCCCCGGCCCAGCGAACTGGACACGCCGATCTCACCGCCCAGCAGCTCGGTGAGCCGCTTGCAGATGGTCAGGCCCAGGCCGGTGCCCTGCATGCGATGGCGGTGGGTGCGGCCGCTCTGCCCGAACACCTGGAACAGGTTCTGCTGCTGGGCCTCGTCCAGACCGATGCCGGTGTCCACCACTTCCAGCATCAGCACGCAGTGGCCCTGTTCGTCCGGCGGCTGGCGCACTCCCAGGTGCAGCGCCACCTGACCGTGGTCGGTGAACTTGTAGGCGTTGCTGAGCAGGTTGGTGAGCACCTGTTTGACGCGGATCGGATCGGTATGGATGCGGCGCGGCACCCGGGAATCGACGAAGGTGTACAGCGACACGCCGGTCTCCGAGGCGCGCAGGGCGAACAGGCGCACGCAGTCGTCCAGCAGTTGCTCCACGTCCACGTCCTGGTATTCCAGCTCCAGCTTGCCGGATTCGATGCGCGAGTAATCGAGGATGTCGTTGATCACCGTCACCAGGGACTGGGTGGACTGGTGGATGGTGTCCACGTACTGGGCCTGCTGGGTGCTCAGGGCGGTGCGCCGCAGCAGGTCGGTCATGCCGATGATGCCGTTCATGGGCGTGCGGATTTCGTGGCTCATGGTGGCCAGGAACTCGCTTTTGGCCTGGTTGCGGGCGCCGGCCTTGAAGGCGTCCATTTCGGCGATGGCCTTGTCGCGCACGGACAGGGCGTGGGCTTCCTTGAGCCGGTTGATGCGCCGCGCCAGCGCCAGCGACAGCAGCACCACTTCCAGGAACACGCCGGCCTGCAGCAGGTTCTCGGTGAGATCGGTGCGCGGCAGCACGCCGTATTTGTTCAGCGACATGGCGGCGGCGCCGACGATGAAGCACAGCCAGGCGGCGGTGAAGATGCGCGCGTCCGGGTCGCCGGCGGCGGCGCGCAGCACGCCGGCCAGCAGGATGCTGAAATCCATGGCCAGGATCGCCAGCACCGCCAGCGGAATCAGCCAGTGACGATCCACGAAGGGCGCCGCCAGCAGCAGCACCACGCCGGTGCCCACCAGCGCCTTGAGCAGCCGGGCCAGGGGCGGCGCCCGCTGGGGCAGATCCAGAAAATGCAGGGTGAAGAGGGTCGGCAGAATCACCAGCACCGGCAGCAGATAATGCAGCACATAGCGGCTCAGCAGCGGCGCGCCCGGCCACAGGTATTTCTGCGCGTAGCCGTGCAGCACCGCCATGAACAGGGTGATCGCCAGGGACCAGAGCACGTACAGCAGGTAGGCTTTCTCGCGGATCGAGAAAAACAGCGACAGGTTGTAGAGGATCATCACCAGCATGCCGCCGAAGAACAGCCCCTGCACCAGGGTGTGGCTGAGCAGCGCTTCGTCCAGGGCGGGCTTGCTCATCAGCTTCAGAGGCAGTTGAATGCTGTGCGGGGAGACCACTTCCATCAGCACGGTGCGCTCGGCGCCGGGGGGCAGCGTCAGCGGAAACGACGGCAGCGCGCCGTTGCCGGGGCGCACGTCGAAGGCCCGGTCCATGCCGGCCTGGTAATGCAGGGGCTCGCCATCGCCGCCGAGCACGTACACATCCAGCTCGCCGAGCATGGCGTACTCCACCACCAGCCGCCAGTTCAGGGTCTGGTCGGTGGCGTTGCGCACCGGCAGCCGGAACCAGCAGCGGTCGCGGGTGAAGCCGAGATTGGGCATGCCGTCGGTGGCGCGCCAGGGCCAGGCGTCCGGGTCACGGCGCAGGCTGGCCAGATCCGGGGCCTGGTCGCCGGGCAGGCAGAAATAGCCCAGCGCCGGGTAGGGGCGCAGGCTGTCGGAACGGCCGTCGATGACCGCCGCCGGCGGCGCCGAGGCCTGGCCCCAGGCCAGGGCCGGCAACAGCCCGATCAGAAGGATCAGCACGGCGAACCGCGAAAGGGATGAAACAGCGTCCTGCACCAAAATAAGAGGTACCCCGTGACCGGATCCCGGCGGAATCCTGTGTTTACCGTTTCAGGATGCTAGCAGCGCGGCCACGGGGGCTCAATCAATGGAGACAAGGGGGAAGGAACCATGACCGTAACCGTGGCGCCGTTCGCGGTGGGACCACTGGCCGGCAGCGCCGACCGCACCAGCATTCGCCTCTTCGGCGCCATGCCCGGCGGCGCCCTGGGCCCGGGGCGCAAAGCGCCCCACGGGCGTATCCGCTGGCGGGCGGTCGGCGAGACCCGCTGGCACGGCCCGCGTCACTTTCGCATCAACGGCAACTTCGACAGCAGCGGCGTGGTGGTACTGCGTGACCTGACCCCGGGCACCCGCTACCAGTACCAGGCCGGCTATGTGGACGACCCGAACACGGTGGACACGGCGCTGGACTGGCACCGGGCCACGGACGGGCATTTCCGCACCGCGCCGGCCTCCGATCAGGCGCCGGTGAGCTTTCTGTTCGGCTCCTGCTGTTACCGCTTCACCGGGCTGGACCACCAAGTGGAGGACGACCGGGCCGACCGGGTGTTCGCGGTGATGGCGGACCAGGCCCGGGACCGGCCGACCGATTTCGTGCTGTTCGCCGGCGATCAGGTTTACGCCGACGCCACCTGGCGGGTGGGCGCGGCGTCCTCCCAGCAGCAGTATTTCGACCTTTACCGGCAGAGCTTCGGCCAGCCCCATATCCGCCGGCTGATGGCCAACCACAACCACCACATGATCCTCGACGACCACGAGATCGAGAACAACTGGCCGGCCCGCGCCAACCCGGACCTGTGGACCAGCAAGTACCCGGCGGCCATGAAGGCCTACCAGATCTACCAGGCCTCGCACTCGCCGGCGGTGCCGCTCAACGCCGAGGGCAGCCGCCTGGATCGCGACCCGGAGCGGCTCTGGTACAGCTACCGTTGGGGCGGCGCGGACTTCTTTCTGATGGACCTGCGCACCGAGCGGGCGCTGAGCCGTTGGCCCTGGCAGCGCAACATTATGTCCCGGGAGCAGGAAGAGGCGGTGGTGGCCTGGCTCAACGACGGCCCGGACCGCATCAAGTGCCTGGTGTCCTCGGTGCCGCTGCTGCCGGAGCAGCGCTGGCCGTTCCGGGGCGAGGACAGCTGGGAGGGCTTCCGCGCCCAGCGCCAGCGCCTGATCGACGCCATGCGCGCCAGCCGCGCCCGGCGCCTGCTGGTGCTCAGCGGCGACGTGCACGCCTCCCTGTACGCGCGTCTGGACGGCGCCGGCAAGCCGCCGATCCACGCCTGGATCTGCTCCGGCCTGTTCTGGCCCACGGCGCTGATGGCCTTCCGCTGGTACCGGCCGATGATCCGCGACGATCACCGCCTGGCGGGGCTGTGGAAGCCGTCCCTGGGGCGGGTCAGCGTGCCCGGCGAGGTGTACAGCCGCGATGCGTTCTCGCGGGTGACGCTGGACGGGGAGGGCGCGCGCCTGGAGCTGTTCGACCGGGAGGGCGCGCCGGTGCCGGCGGCGAGTCGGGAAATCCGCTGGGATGGCTGATGTCCTACAAACATCATGGCAAATCTCCGATCCCCAGGGCCCCGGCGCTGCCCTAGAGTGGTCCTTGCACGGACGCTAAAGGACACGGACGTCCCTTTCGGCCCGGTACAGCCGCCCGCCCTCCCCGGCGGGCTTTCTTTTCGCCATAATGGCGTCCCCTGAATCCGGAGGACCCATGGCCGAACCCGACGACACCGCGATACTCAAAGCCAAACTCAACCAGGAAACCGCCCGCGCCGACTGGCGCGAGCTGCAGCCCTTCTTCGCCCGCGGCCAGACCGTGGCGGTGGCCGGCGACCTGGACCTGATCGAGGTGGCGGTGGCGTTCGCCGAGGACCGGGTGGAGCAGATCCGCCAATGGCGCGCCCAGGGCCGGGTGGACGCGGTCAGCGACGACCAGGCCCGTGGCTGGTTCGACGCCGGCCAGGACATGTGGACCCTGGTGGTCAAGCCCTGGGTGCTGGTGCAACCGGTACGTCCGCACTGAGACGTTGCAGTCCCGCCCGCGCTCACTATACTGTCCATAAGAACAGTATCGGAGAGCGTCCCCATGGCCACCCGCGCGTCCAACCGGGGCACCCTGAACCAGCGTCCTGGCCGGTTCGCGGTGATCCACAGCGAGCATGACGAACCGGCGGCGGCCCGGCCCAGCCGCTATCACCGGGAAATCGCCCGGTCCATCCTGACCCGCAATCAGAGCCCGGACCTGCACTTCGATACCAGCCTCAACCCCTACCGGGGTTGCGAGCACGGCTGCATCTACTGCTTCGCCCGCCCCAACCACGCCTACGTGGACCTGTCCCCGGGGCAGGATTTCGAAAGCGAAATCTTCTGCAAGGACAACGCCGCCGAGGTGCTGCGCGACACCCTGCGCAAGCCCGGCTACCAGTGCCGGCCGATCGTCATCGGCACCGCCACCGACCCCTACCAGCCGGTGGAGCGGGAACGGCTCATCACCCGCGAGGTGCTGCAGGTGCTCAGCGAATGCCGGCATCCGTTCAGCCTGATCACCAAGAGCGCCCTGGTGCTGCGCGATCTGGATCTGATCGGGCCCATGGCGCGGGAGGGCCGGGCCTCGGTGGCGGTGTCGGTGACCACCCTGGACAACCGCCTCAAGGGGCAGCTGGAGCCCCGCGCCAGCGGCGGCCGGGAGCGGTTGCGCGCGGTGCGCGAGCTGGCCCGGGCCGGGGTACCGGTGACGGTGCTTGTGGCGCCGCTGATTCCGTTCATCAACGACCACGAGCTGGAGGACATCGTCGAGCAGGTGGCCGCCGCCGGGGCCCGCAGCGCCGGCTATGTGATCCTGCGCCTGCCCCACGAGCTGGGGCCGCTGTGGGAGGAATGGCTGGCCACCCACTACCCGGACCGGGCCGGCAAGGTGATGGCCACGGTGCGCGAGCTGCACGGCGGCGCCACCTACGACAGCCGCTGGCACCACCGTCACCGGGGCCAGGGCCCCTGGGCGCAGCTGCTGTCGCGGCGCTTTCAGACCGCCTGCCAGCGGGCCGGTCTGGCGCCCCGGGAGAGCTTTACCCTGGACACCGGCGCCTTCCGCCCGCCGGGGCTGGCCGGTCAGATGCATTTGTGGGAGGGTTAGCGCCCCTTTAATACCGTTGCCCGGGAGCCCCGATGACCGATGCGTTGAACCTGCTGTGGGATCGCCCCGCCGGCCCGGCCCGGGCCACCCTGTTGCTGGCCCACGGCGCCGGCGTGCCCATGGACAGCCCGTTCATGGCGCGCATGGCGGCGCTGCTGGCGGCGCGCGGCGTTACGGTGGCGCGGTTCGAGTTCGCCTACATGGCGCGGCGTCGCGAGGAGGGCGTCAAGGCGCCGCCGGACCGGGCGCCGAAGCTGCTGGACCGTTTCCGGGCGGCGCGGGCGGCGGTGGCGGAACAGGCCGCCGGCCCGCTCTGGGTGGGCGGCAAATCCATGGGCGGGCGCATGGCCACGCTGCTGCTGGCGGCGCCGGACCCGGCGGTGGCCGGGGCGGTGGTGTTCGGCTATCCGTTCCATCCGCCGGGCAAGCCGGAGCGCACCCGGCTGGACCATTTTCCGGACCTGACCGGGCCGCTGCTGATCTGCCAGGGCGAACGGGACCCGTTCGGCCGCCGTGAGGAAGTGGAAGGCTACCGGCTCAGCGACCCGGTGACCCTGCACTGGGCCTTCGACGGCGACCACGACCTGAAGCCGCGCCAGCGTAGTGGCAGTGACCACGAGGCTAACCTGACCGCCGCCGCCGACCGCGCCGCCGCCTTTATGGACGGGTCGGTTTTTCCGTGATCCCCGGTTTTTTCGTGACCCCTGGTTTTTCCGTGACCCACAGATGGATGGTGCCTTCCACCACCACGGTGCCGTCCTCCCGGCGCGCGCACACCGTCACCGGCAGATCCGGGCCGTTCTCCCAGGCTCCCGGCGCCACTTCCGCCACCGCCGTGATGTCGCTGTCCGCCTTGGCGGTGTAGCGCACGTCCATGCCCTTGGGAATCCAGCGCAGGTGCTTGGGGATGGAGGCTTCGGCCATGGCGCCCATGGCCGCTTCCAGGGCGTTGCAGATGGCGATCACATGCACCGTGCCGATGTGGTTCTGCACCGCCCGGCGCTTCTTGAAGGTGACCTTGCAGTAGTCGGGGCGCAGCTCTTCCACCACCGGCCGCACGGTGCCGAAGTAGGGCGCCTGGCGCGCGAACAGTTTGGAGAACAGCAGCTTGCCCTTGGGCAGACGGGCGCTGCGTTGATACAGCTTCAGCAGATAGTTGTCGCTCATGGAGATCTCCCGATTTCGAAGCGTCCATTGTCGGGACCGGCGGGCGCCGGACAATGGCCGCCGGGGCGCGCCCGGGCCGGCGCGGCGGACCTGGCCGTTCGGTGTTAGACTCGCGCCATCTTGCATAAAAACACGCGACGACAAGGAAGCAACACGATGCAGACACCGGCGCAGTGGTGGCGTTCACGGGGGTGGGGCGGCCGCATCCTGGCGATCCTGGCCGTGCTCTATGTGCTTTATGTGCTGGTGGTGGGGCTGCTGCTGCCCGGCTGGGCCCGGGATCAGGCCCGCCAGCGGCTGAGCGAGCTGCTCGGCCGCGACGTGACCCTGGAACGGGTGGCGCTCAATCCGTTTACCCTGTCGGTGACCGCCGAGGGCTTCGCCGTCGCCGACCCGCGAACCGAGACCCTGGTGCGCTTCGACCGGCTCTATGTGAACGCGGAGCTGTGGGCGTCCCTGTTCCACTGGCGGCCCTGGGTGGGGGACGTGGACCTGAACGGGCTGCGCGCCCGGCTGCGCCGCGAGGCGGACGGCGCCCTCAACGTGGACGACATCCTGGCCCGGCTGCGCCAGCGGGCCGCCGACGAGCCCACCGGGCCCGAGGCCGATGGCGAGCAGGAGCAGGCCGGCCCGCCGGCCTTTACGGTCAGCCATTTCAGTGTCGAGGACGGCAGCGTGGACCTGATCGACGCCGCCGCCGAGGAGCCGCTGACGCTGACCCTGCCGGTGGCCTTCGTGGTCGAGGACCTGACCACCCGGGGCGTGGACGAGGACGACAACCGCTACCAGCTGCACGTCGAGGGCCCGGACGGTGGCAGCCTGGACTGGGACGGACGCTTCGCGTTCGAGCCGTTGTCCGTGGACGGGCGTCTGCGCATGGACCAGGTGGACCTGGTGTCGTTCGCGCGCCTGCTGGAGCCCCACTTCCGCTTCACCGTGCCCGCCGGGATGCTGGCGCTGGGCGCTGATTACCGCTTCAGCGCCGCCCCCGGCCAGGGGCTGACGGTGAACAACGGCGCACTGACCCTGAGCGGCCTGCGCCTCCGCCCCCGGGACGGTGACGAGGACGCGGTGACGGTGCCGGAGCTCACCGTCAGCGGCGCCGGGCTGGACACCGCCGGGCGCACGGTCACCGTGCCGGAGGTGACGGTCAGCGATCCGGCCGCCCGGGCGGTACTCACCGACCAGGGCCTGGATCTGGCCACCCTGTTTTTGCCGGTGGACCCGCAACGGGCCGAGCAGACCCGCGAGAAGGTCCGCGAGGAAGCCCGCCAAGCCGAGGAGAAACTGCGCCAGGGCGAGGCGGACTGGCGCGTCCGGCTGGACCGCTTCGCGGTCACCGGGGCCGCCGCCGTGTTCCGCGATACCACCTTGCCCGAGGCCCGCGAACTGACCCTCACCGACGGGGCCCTGACGGTCACCGACTTCCGGATCGACCAGGACGGGCTGCGCTGGCAATGGGAAGGCGACACCCGGGTGCTGGAGGAGGGCCGGCTCGGCCATTCCGGCCAGGCGCGCCTGGCCCCCCTGGACCTGAAAGCGGACCTGAAACTGCAGGGCTTGCCCCTGGCCACCCTGTCCCCCTGGGTGGAAGCGGCGCTGCCGATCACCGTTCAGCAGGGCCGCGCCGGCGGTGATCTGACGCTGACCGTGGCCGGCGACACGCCGCGGGTGACGGTGAGCGGCCGGGCCAGTGTGGAAGAGGGCGCGCTGGCGGAGAACGGCCGGCGTTTTCTGTCGGTGGCCAATCTCAGCGCCGACGGCCTCAAGGTGGACACCGGGGCCGAAACCGTGACCGTGGACGGCCTGGCCGCCCGGGGCCTGGACGTTCTGCACGTGATCGACGACCAGGGCCGGGGCCTGGCGGCCCGGCTGTCCGGCGAGGACGACGCGGACGGATCGGACGGCGGCGACTGGCGGGTGCGCCTGGGCCGGGTGTCGGTGAACGCATCGCGGATCGCCCACCGGGACCTGACCCTGTCGCCGGAATACCAGGTCACGGTGCAGGACTGGCAGGGGCGGATGGACGGCTTCGATAGCGCCGGCGGCGAAGCGCGGGTGGACACCCGGGGCGAGGTCAACGGCACCGCCACCCTGACCCTCAAGGGCACCGTGGACGCCGATCCGCTGACCCTGGATCTGGACGGCACGCTCAAGGGCTACGGCATGGACACCCTGACCCCCTTCACCAGCCGCTACCTGGGCTTTGGCGTGGAGAAAGGGCAACTGAGTCTGCAATCCCGGGTGAATGTGAAGGACAACCGCCTGGACAGCACCATCGATCTGGCCGCCGACGATTTCTATCTGGGTGAGCGCATGCCCAGCGATCAGGCCATGGACGTGCCGGTGAAGCTGGGCCTGTCGGTGCTGCGCGATGGCTCCGGCATGATCCGCCTGCCGGTGAGTCTGTCCGGTGACCTGTCGGACCCGGACTTCAGCGTCAGCGGGGTGGTGCTGCGGGTGATCCGCAATGTGCTGGTGAAGGCGGCCACCGCGCCGTTCTCCATGCTCGCCGGCCTGCTCGGCGGCGGCGACGACGACCTGGAGTACGTGCCCTACGGGGCCGGCGAGGCGCGGCCCCGGGAAGACACCCGCGAGGCGCTGGAGAAGCTGGCCACCATCCTCGAGCAACGCGGCGCGATTACCCTGCTGCTCACCGGCCAGAGCAACGCCGACGACCGTCGGGCGCTCGGCGAGGCGGAACTGGTGGACGACCTGGGCGGCGACTGGCGCGGCCTGGACATGGCCCTGACCAGCGAAGCGGGCCGCGAGCGCATTCTCGATGCCTATCGGGACCGGCTCGACCGGGACCCGGAGAGCCTGGACGCGGACCCCCGCGAACGGGCCCGCCAGGCCTGGCGGCAACTGCTGGAGCAGGCGGCGGAGCAGGTGGACGACGACGCCCTGCGCCGGCTGGCGGAACGGCGGGCGGAACAGGCCCGGGATTTGCTCACCGGTGAATTCGGCCTGGCCGCCCGGCGGGTCCGGCTGGAGAGTCCGGAGGTGGACGCCGAGTACCACGGCGTCGGCCTCGGCGCCGAGGGCCTCTGATGGCGGTGATCTGGGAACGGGAAGAGGCGGGCGTACGCTACGAGGTACGCCGCCACGGCGCCCGGCTGCGGCTCTTCGCCAACGGCGTGCAGCATTCCGAATTCCACCCGAAACGACTGGTCACCGGCAGCGTCTGGGACCTGCTGTGGCTGCCGGTCCTGCTCAGTGAGCCGGAGCAGCTCAAACGGGTGCTGATTCTGGGGTTGGGCGGCGGCTCGCTGATTCCGCCCCTGCGCGCGCTGCTGGCGCCGGAACGGCTGGTGGCGGTGGAGCTGGACCCCCATCACCTGGCCGTGGCCCGGGAGGTGTTCTCGGTGGTCCGGCCCGGCGAGCAGACCGTGCTCGGCGACGCGGTGGCCTGGCTGAAGGCCTACGACGGCGAGCCCTTCGACCTGATCATCGAGGACCTGTTCGCGCCGCACAACGACCAGGTGAGCCGGGCGGTGGAGGCGGACCGGGAATGGGTCACCCTGCTGCAGCGCCACGTCAGCGACCACGGCACCCTGGTGATGAATTTCGGCGATTACCCGGAGTACCGCCAAAGCCACGCCGCGGACGCCGCCCGCATGGCCGGCTGGAGCAGCCGCTTCCGGCTGTCCTGCCAGGACTGCCACAACGCGGTGATCGCCTTCACCCGCCAACCGGCGCGCAGCATCCACCTGCGCCGGCGCCTGGAAAAGCACCCGGACCTGGGCAAGGCCTTACGGAAGGGGAAGCTGGACTACCATATCCGGCAGTTGGATTGAGAGAGAAGTTAAAAGTTAAAAGTTAAAAGTTGAAAGTTGAAAGGTCGTGCCGGGTCGGTTCACGCGCGGCCTGCGCCCGGGAAAGGATGGCGGGTAAGCGCGACGGGGGCCCTACCGTGTGGCAAGGCCCCCGTCGCGTTTCAACTTTCAACTTTTAACTTTCAACTGCGCCGCGCAGCGGCGCTTTTACCCGTACCGCTTTTCGTTGAGCGCCTGGATACGATCATCCAGCGGCGGGTGGGAGCGGAACAGGGCGGCCAGGCCGTGGCGCACGCCGCCGTTGATGCCGAAGGCCACCAGGGAATCGGGCATCTGGTTGGGCACTTCGTACTCCGCCTTCAGGCGTTGCAGGGCGCTGACCATGTCGCGGCGGTCGGCCAGCTGGGCGCCGGCCACGTCGGCCCGGTATTCCCGGCGCCGGGAGAACCACATCACGATGGTGCTGGCGGCGATGCCGAAGATGATCTCGGCGACGAACACCACGATGTAATAGCCGAAGCCCAGCCCGCCGTTGCCGTCGCGGCGCAGGAAGCTGTCCACCACCGAGCCCACCACCCGGGCGGCGAAGATCACGAAAGTGTTCACCACGCCCTGGATCAGGCTCAGGGTGACCATGTCACCGTTGGCCACGTGGCCGATTTCGTGGGCCAGCACGGCGCGCACTTCTTCCGGGCGGAAGCGCTGCAGCATGCCCTGGGACACCGCCACCAGGGCGTCGTTCTTGTTCCAGCCGGTGGCGAAGGCGTTGGACTGCTGCGCCGGGAACACGCCCACTTCCGGCATCTTGATGCCGGCCTTGTCGGACAGTTCGCGCACCGTGTCGAGCAGCCATTTTTCGCCGCTGTTGGACGGTTGCTTGATGGTCTGAACGCGCGCCGACCATTTGGCCATGGGTTTGGAGATCAGCAGCGACACGAAGGAGCCGGCGAAACCGAACACGGCGCTGAAGACCAGCAGATTGCCCAAATCCAGACCGGTGCCGCTCTGCGCCAGATAGGAATTCACGCCCAGCAGGCTGAGGGTAATGCTGGCGACCACGATCACCGCCAGGTTGGTAAGCAGAAACAGCGCGATGCGCATCATTCCGAAGGTACTCCCGAAAAATAAAAAACGGACGTCTTGAAAGCAAAGCCTCAATGGGGGCGCGGCGGTTGTGTTCAAGATCGGTGACGGCGATACTCGCCGCCTTTGAGCCGTCCCTGACTCCCGCATCATGACCCCAGAGAATGTAGACCCATTGGCGCCCTTTCTGGTTCCCCCGGAGGACGCCCGACACCGTCTTTTTCACGGCCGTGGCAAGACCCTGCCCGGCTGGGAAGGGCTGACCCTTGACCGGTTTCCGCCGGTGCTGATGGCCACCCTGTTCGACGACTACCCGGCGCCGCGGCTGGACGCCCTGCAGGCGCGGCTGATCCAGGCGCTGCCGGCGCTGGGCTGCGACACCCTGGTGGTTCAGCACCGCCACCGCCGCCCGGCGGAAACCCGGGTGGTGCACGGCGCCTTGCCGGCCACGCCCTGGGCGGAGGAGGGCGGCCTGCGCTATCGGCTGGATTTCGAGCGTGGCCAGAACCTGGGCTTTTTCGCCGACATGGCGCCGGGCCGCGCCTGGCTCCGTGAGCGGGCGGCCGGCAAGCGGGTGCTGAACCTGTTCAGCTTCACCTGCGCGTTTTCCGTGGCGGCTCTGGCCGGCGGCGCCGGGCGGGTGGTGAACATCGACCTGTCGCGGCCGGCGCTGGCCCTGGGGCAGGTGAACCAGCAGGCCAACGGCTTCGGCGACGCGGACGTGCACTACCTGCCGCACAACGTGTTTCGCAGCTGGAAAAAACTGCACAGCCTGGGGCGTTACGATCTGATCGTGGTGGACCCGCCCAGCGCCCAGAAGGGCAGCTTCCAGGTGGAGCGGGACTACGCCAAGGTGCTGCGGCGGCTGCCCAAGCTGCTGGCGCCGGAGGCGGAACTGTTGATCTGTCTGAACGCCCCCTGGCTGGGGGCGGACTGGCTGAAGACCCTGGTGGCGGACAATCTGCCCGGCGCCACCCTGGAAGGCCGGCTGCCCGGCGCCCCGGGTTTCGACGAAGCCGCCGAGCCGGCGCTGAAGGCGCTGGCGTACGGGTACCGGCGTGGGCATTAACCGGCACGCCGCTTATTTCTTGCGAATGCGGTCCAGATACTCGGCGATGCGACCGATGGAATCCTGCAGATCGTCCAGGCGCGGCAGAAACACCACCCGGAAATGGTCCGGATGGGGCCAGTTAAAGGCGGTGCCCTGGACCACCAGCACCTTCTCCTGGCGCAGCAGGTCGAGCACGAAGGCCTCGTCGTCCTGGAACGGGAACACCTTGGGGTCCAGTTTCGGGAACAGGTAGAGCGCGGATTTGGGTTTCACGCAGCTCACCCCGGGAATGCTGTCCAGCATCTCCCAGGCCTTGTCGCGCTGGCGCCCCAGGCGCCCGGTGGGCAGCACCAGATCACTGATGCTCTGATAGCCGCCCAGGGCGGCCTGGATGGCGTGCTGGCTGGGCACGTTGGCGCACAGGCGCATGCTGGCCAGCATGTCCAGGCCCTCGATGTAGCTTTCGGCGCGGTACTTGGCGCCGGAGATCACCATCCAGCCGGCGCGGAAACCGGCGGCCCGGTAGTTCTTGGACAGGCCGTTGAAGGTGATGCACAGCAGGTCCTCGGCCATGGAGGCGATGGAGGTGTGCACCTCGCCGTCGTAGAGAATCTTGTCGTAGATCTCGTCGGCGAAAATGATCAGGTTGTGTTCCCGGGCGATCTTGACCATCTCCGCCAGCAGGTCCGGATGGTAGTTGGCGCCGGTGGGGTTGTTCGGATTGATGATCACCAGCGCCTTGGTGCGGCTGGTGATCTTGGCGCGGATATCGTCCAGGGCCGGCTGCCAGTCCTGCTGTTCGTCGCAAAGGTAGTGCACCGGGTTGCCGCCGGACAGGCGCACGGCGGCGGTCCACAGCGGGTAGTCCGGCGCCGGCAGCAGCACTTCGTCGCCGTTGTTGAGCAGCGCCTGCATGGCCATCACGATCAGCTCGGACACGCCGTTGCCGATGATGATGTCGTCCACCGTCACGTCGGCGATGCCCTTGGTCTGGGTATACTGCATCACCGCCTTGCGGGCCGGGAACAGCCCCTTGGAGTGGCAGTAGCCGGTGGACTCGGGCAGGTTGTGGATCACGTCCTGGAGCAGTTCTTCCGGGGCCTCGAAACCGAACGGCGCCGGGTTGCCGATATTGAGCTTGATCACCCGGTGGCCTTCGTCCTCGAGGCGATGGGCCTCGCGCAGCACCGGTCCGCGGATGTCGTAGCAGACGTCGTGGAGTTTGTCCGATTTACTGACCGTGGTTTGCTGACCGCTCATGTTTTGATAACCGCTGTTGAAAAAATCCGGAAGCCCGGGATTCTACAGCGGGCCGAAAACCCTGTATATGAAGCCGACAGAGGAAACCGATGATTGAATTCAGGGAACTGATGGCGCTGGCCGTGAACCGCAAGGGCGGGGTCAAGCAGGTCGAGGCACAGCTGCCGGCGGTGAAGACCCCGGCGCAACTGCGCAAGCCCGACGACGCCTTCTACTTCTCGGCGCTGACCCGGCGCATCTTCCGTGCCGGGCTCACCCACGCGCTGGTGGACGCGCGCTGGCCGGCCTTCGAGGAAGCCTTCTTCGGCTTCGACCCGGAGAAGCTGGTGCTGATGCCGGACACCATGCTGGAAGACCGCATGCAGGACACCCGTCTGATCCGCCATTGGGGCAAGATGAAGGCGATCCGCCACAACGCCCGGCTGGTTCTGGACCTGCGCGAGGAATACGGCGGCGTGGGCCACTGGCTGGCGGACTGGCCGGCGGACGACACCGTGGGCATGTGGCAGCTGCTGAAGAAGCGCGGCAAGCAACTGGGCGGCAACTCCGGCGCCGCCTTTCTGCGCATGGTCGGCCGCGACACCTGGTACCCCACCGGCGACGTGGTGGCGGCGCTGAAGAGCCACAACATCATCGACAAGGCGCCGTCCAGCCAGCGCGATCAACGCGCCGCCCAGGCGGCGTTCAACGCCTGGCAGGCGGAGTCCGGCCGGCCCCAGGCCCACATCAGCAAGATTCTGGCGTTCACGGTGGGTTAAAAACTTTTGACAGACACCGCCCGGGATAGGAACATAAATAAGAATTATTCACCTTTAGGCTTTGGAATCCGGATCCATGACCTTGTCCACGCGGCGCCCCCTGGGCGTCTTTTTGTTGTTGTCCCTGTTCGCATCGTGCCTTTCCCTGTTGAGCCTGTCCGCCCGGGCGGCGGATCAGACCGCCCTGGTGCAGCTGGTGGAATACGTCGGCGCGGACTACGTCAACGCGGTGCAGGACGGCGAGATCGTCAGCGACGCGGAATACGCGGAGATGGACGAGTTCACCGCGCTGCTCAGCGAGGGCATCGAAGGTCTGCCCGAGGCGGACGGCAAGGACACCCTGCTTCAGCAGGCCCGTGATCTGGAAGCGGCGGTGGACGACAAGGCCCCGGAAGCGCGCATCCAGAGCCTGGCGCAGAAGATTCGCGGTTCCCTGGTGGACGTCTACGGCCTGCCGGTGGTGCCCAAACAGGCGCCGGACATGGCCGCCGCCGAACAGCTCTACCAGACCCACTGTTTCGCCTGTCACGGCCGCGAGGGCCACGGCGACGGCCCCGCCGGCGCCAATCTGGAGCCGGCCCCCACCGACTTCCACGAGCGCGCCCGCTACATGGGCCGCTCGGTGCTGGGCCTGTACACCACCATCACCGGTGGCGTGGACGGCACCGGCATGGCCGCCTACGAGAGCCAGCTGAGCGACGCGGAGCGCTGGGCGCTGGCGTTCTACGTGGGCAGCATGGCGGTGCCGGCGGAAGAGGCCGAGGCCGGCCGGCGGGCGCTGGAGAACAACCCGGACCTGAAGACCGACATGACCCTGGACACGGTGATCGCCAAGGCGCCCGCCGACGCCCGCGACGCCTACGGCGACGACGCCCTGGCGGCGATGGGCTATCTGCGCAGCGAGCCCGGCGCGCTGTTCAGCCAGAACCGGTTCGTGGAAATCAGCGCCGCCAAGCTGCGCGAGGCGGATCAGGCCTACGCCGCCGGTGACGCCGCCGCCGCCCGCTCGGCGGCGCTGTCCGCCTACCTGGACGGCTTCGAAATGCTGGAATCCCAGATCGCCGCCCTGGACAGCGGCCTGATGCGCACCACCGAACGGAAGTTCATGGCGGTGCGCGAAGCGATTCAGGAAGGCGACCCCGCCGAGGAGGTCAGCGCGCGGGTGGCCGAGGCCCTGGACGGCCTGGACCAGGCCGCCGACGCCCTGGGCGGCGACGGGCTCAACGCCGCCGCCACCTTCTCCGCCAGTTTCTTCATCCTGTTCCGGGAAGGCCTGGAAGCGCTGCTGATCGTGGCCGCGCTGCTGACCTTCACCCGCAAGGCCCGCGCCACCGCCGCCACCCGCCATATCCACTTCGGCTGGGTGGCGGCGATCATCGCCGGCATCGCCACCTGGTTCGCCGCCTCCACGGTGATCAACTTCAGCGGGGCCTCCCGGGAGCTCACCGAGGGCGTCGCCGGGCTGGTGGCGGCGGTGATTCTGTTCTACGTGGGCTTCTGGATGCACAGCAATTCCAACAGCCAGAAATGGCTGGGCTACCTGAAGGGCAAGGTGGACACCGCCCTGGGCAGCGGCACGGTCTGGACCCTGACGTTCGTGGCGTTCATTTCCGTGTACCGGGAAATGTTCGAGACCATCCTGTTCTACCAGGCCCTGTGGACCCAGGTCACCGAGGCCACCCAGCCTTACCTGCTGTACGGCATGGGCGCCGCCCTGTTGGCGCTGGCGGTGGTGTGCGTGCTGATCTTCCGGCTCGGCATGAAGCTGCCTCTGGGGCTGTTCTTCAAGGCCACCAGCCTGGTGCTGCTGGTGCTGTCGGTGATCCTGCTCGGCAAGGGCATCGCCGCCTTGCAGGAGGCCGGTCTGCTGAACGCCAACTATCTGCCCGGCTGGCCGACCCTGGAGTGGGTGGGCTTCTTCCCGACCCTGCAGGGCGCCCTGGCCCAGGCGGTGGCGGTGGTGCTGGCGGTGCTGGCCTGGTGGCGCTCCGGACGCAGCGCCGCCCGCGCCTGAGGCGCATCCCGGTCGGACGGACCCGGGGCATTGGTGTAGGCTGGGGCTCCCCTTGCCGGAGGCCGCGCCATGCCCCGTATCGCCGCCAATCTCACCCTCTTGTTCACCGAGCTTCCCTTTCTGGAGCGCCCCGCCGCCGCGGCGGCGGCGGGCTTCCAGGGGGTGGAATGCCTGTTCCCCTATGCCTGGCCGGTGACCGACCTGGGCGCCGCCCTGGACGATGCCGGCCTGCCGCTGGTGCTGCTCAATCTGCCGCCGGGCGACTGGCAGGCCGGTGAGCGCGGTCTGGCCGGCCTGCCGGGGCGGGAGGCGGAGTTTCGCGACGGCCTGGACCAGGCCCTGGCGTACGCCGACGCCCTGGGCTGCCCGCGTCTGCATTGCATGGCCGGCATTCCCGGCGCCGACGTGGCCCCGCACCGGGCCCTGGATACCCTGATCGCCAACCTCGGCGAGGCCGCCGACCGCTGCGCCGCCCACGGGCGGCTGCTGACCCTGGAACCGATCAACAGCCGCCTGGACATGCCCGGCTATCTGATCGACACCCCGGGGCGGGCCCGCGCGGTGATCGAGGCGCTGGGCCATCCGGCGGTGCGCCTGCAGTACGACCTGTACCACGCCCGGGTGATGGGCGAGGATCTGTTCGCTTCCCTGGCCGAGTATCTGCCGCTGATCGAGCATGTGCAGTTCGCCGATCATCCGGGCCGCCACGAGCCCGGCACCGGCGATCTGCCCCTGGCGGCGCTGCTGGAACATCTGGACGCACTGGGCTACCAGGGCTGGGCCAGCGCCGAATATTTTCCGTCCGGTGCCGCCGGGCGTACCGACTGGCTGGCGAACCTTCGCCACCGGGTGGGGTCCCTTACAGACCATCGAGAAGGAGAAGTGGATTGAGAAGTTGGGGCGGCAAAATCATCGTCGGCCTGTTGGGCATGCTGGTGGGCGGGCCCATCGGCCTGATCATCGGCGTGCTGGTGGGTCATTTTCTGGATCGGGGCGTGGAGCGCGTGCGCACCTTCAACCCGTTCCGGCCCTACGCCCCGGGTGAGAAGGAGGCGCTGCAGGAAGCGCTGTTCTCGGCCGGGTTCTCGATCATGGGGCATCTGGCCAAGGCCGATGGCCAGGTCAGCAAGCAGGAAATCGGCGCCGCCGAAGCGGCGATGACGCGCATGCAGCTGGACGAGGACCAGCGGCGCCGGGCCCGGGAAGCGTTCCGGCGCGGCAAGGAAGACGATTTCCCGCTCGACCAGACCGTGGCGGCGTTCCGCGAGCAGGTCCGCTACCGCCGTCATATGGTGCTGGTGTTCCTGGAAGTGCTGCTGCAAATGGCCCTGGCCGATGGCGAACTGGCCCCGGAGGAGGAGCGCATTCTGTTCCGCGTGGCCGAGGGGCTGGGCGTGCCGGAGGCGCAGTTCCGCCAGATTCTCAACATGATCCTGGCGCAATCCCGGTTCAGCGGCGCCGGTGCCGGCGCCGGCGGGGCCGCCGCCGACCGCTCGCGGCCCTCGCTGAGCCAGGCCTACCAGGTGCTCGGCGTGTCCGAGTCCGCCTCCGACCAGGAGATCAAGAAGGCCTACCGCAAGCGGATGAGCGAGAACCACCCGGACAAGCTGGCCGCCCGGGGCGTGCCGGAAGAGATGATCCGGGTGGCCACGGAAAAAACCGCCGAGATCGGCAAGGCCTACGAAATGATCAAGGAATCGCGCGGTTTTCGTTGATCCGCCCGGTGCCCGATAGTAGCGTGATATTCAGTGTTTCGCGGAGGAAGTAGCAGCCATGCTCGGAGAATCCCACAGCATCCACCACGAGTTTCCCGAACACCACGCGCGCATCGACGCGCTGATGAAAGACCACCCCGAATTTCATGCCCAGGTCGAGGAGCACGACCGGCTGGACAAGATCATCCGTGGCCTGGAGCTGCGCGAGAGTCCCATCGCCGACCAGGACATGGAAGCCATGAAAGCCGAGCGCTTGCGCCTCAAGGACGCCATTCTGCGGCGCCTCAATCACGATTGACGGCCGGCGGCCACGATTGAAAAGGCGGGCGGTGCCCCCACTTGCAAGGGTTCGTTACCGCAAGTCATGCCGGCTCGGGAGGCTCAATGACCGCCTATTCCATTCTTGATCTCGCGCCCATCCTGCGCGGCGGCGACGCCGGTCAGGCGTTGCGCCATTCCCTGGATCTGGCCCGCCACGCGGAGCAGTGGGGCTACACCCGCTACTGGGTGGCGGAGCACCACAACATGCCCGGCGTGGCCAGCGCCGCCACCAGCGTGGTGATCGGGCACATCGCCGCCGGCACCCGGCGCATCCGCGTGGGCTCCGGCGGCATCATGCTGCCCAACCACGCGCCGCTGGTGATCGCCGAGCAGTTCGGCACCCTGGCGGCCCTGTTCCCCGGCCGCATCGATCTGGGCCTGGGGCGCGCCCCGGGCACCGACATGGAAACCGCCCGGGCACTGCGCCGGGATCTGAACAGCAACGCCATGGAATTCCCCCGGGACGTGGCCGAGCTGCAGGGCTACCTGGACGATCCGGGCCCGGAGCAGCGGGTGCGCGCGATACCGGGGCAGGGCAGCAAGGTGCCGCTGTGGCTGCTCGGCTCCAGCCTGTTCAGTGCCCGCCTGGCGGCGCAGATGGGGCTGCCGTTCGCGTTCGCCTCGCACTTCGCGCCGGAGTCCCTGGAAGAGGCCCTGCACGTCTACCGCAGCCATTTCCAGCCCTCCGCCCAGTTGCAGCAACCCTACGCCGCCGCCGGCATCAGCGTGTTCGCCGCCGACTCGGACGAGGAGGGGGCCTATCTGGCCACCTCCATGCAGCAGCAGTTCATGAATCTGCGCCGGGGCCGCCCGGGGCCGCTGCCGCCGCCGGTGGAGAACATGGACGAACTGTGGTCGCCGATGGAAGCCCACGGCGTGCGTCAGGCGATGAAATACGCCATGATCGGTTCCCGGGAAACGGTGATGGAAGGGCTGCGTGCCTTCCGCGACCACACCAATGTGGACGAGTTGATCATCACCGGGGGCATTTTCGATCACGATAAACGACTGCGCTCGTTCGACATCGCCGCGCAGCTTTGCCGGGACCTGTAACACCGTGACGGGTCCCCGCGGGAGGGGACCTGCTTTTGATGTTCAGGCGACCACCGCCGGCCTCGACCAGGCCGGCGTTTCTGCCCGCCGGGTTCGCCCTGGTGATACTGCTGGGGCTGTTGTTGAGCACGGCGGCGGCCGCGTCGCCGGCGCGGCTGGGTGCGGATCTGCCCTACACCCTGGTGGCCGATCCCGGCGGTTCCGCCACCCTGGAGCAGGTGCTGCCGGCGCTGCGCGACGGCGCCGCGCACCGCGAGGTGTTTTCCCGGGGTTACACCCGCACCGCCTTCTGGCTAAGGTTCACGTTGCCGCCGGACCGGGTCGCCGACGGCGAACACTGGCTGGAGGTGAAGCCCGCCTTTCTCGACGACATCCGGTTGTTCATCCGCCCCCTCGGCGGTGACGGTCCCTGGCGGCAACGGCGGGCCGGGGACACCTTCGACGGCCCCATCGGCGACATCGATCACCGCTTCCCTCTGTTCGTGCTGCCGGCGGAGCCGCGCGGCTACGAGATGCTGGCGCGGGTGGCCAGCAGCAGCGCCGTATTGCTGCAGATGAAACTGTGGTCGCCCCGGGAGTTTCTGCCGGCGGCGGCCCGGGATGCCGGGTTCTGGAGTTTCTATTTCGGGCTCGCCACGCTCTCCGCGCTGCTCGCCCTGGTGCTCGCGGTGGTGCTGGGCAGTCGCCTGTTGTGGTCGGTGACCGGTATTTCCGCCGCCTATGTGCTGGTGGCGTGCGTGCAAGGCTATGTGGCCTGGCTGGTGCCGGAGGTGGGCTGGCGGCTGCAGCATTATCTGACCGGTCTGCTCACCCTGGCGTCCTACGGCCTGCTGCTGTGGATGGCCTCCGAGGCGCTGCAATTGCGGCGGCGGCTGCCCTGGGCGCATCGTCTGCTGATGGCCGCCTGCGGATTGATTCTGGTGCTGCTGTTGAGCGTGCCGTTGGATCTTTACGGCGCGGCGATCCGCATTCATACCCTGGTCTATCTGACCACCGGCGCGGTGTTCCTGCTGGCCTGCGGGTACATCTGGTGGCGGGACCGTTTTCAACTGTCCTCGGTGTTGCTGGGCCTGAGCCCCCTGATCTGTATGCTGGCCAGTCTGTTCGGCCTGTTTTCGGCGGTGGGGTGGATTCCGTTTCGCGAGGAGATCTACGTGGTCTGGCAGTACGCCCTGGTGGTGAACATGCTGATGGTCACCGGGCTGGCGGTCTATCAGGTGCGCATCCGGCACCTGCGCGAGCAGGAAAAGCATCAGCTGGCACGGGCCCTGGAGGTGGAGCGGGAGGCGCGCTTCAATCAGCGCCAGTTCATGGGGCTGGTGGCCCACGAGTTCCGCACGCCGCTGGCGATCATCGCCGCCAGCTTGCAGAATCTGCGTTATCTGGGCGCGCCGGACCCGCGCCACACCAGCCGCTATGACAAGATCGGCCGCGCCACCGACCGGCTGGTGCAGCTCACCGACAACTGTCTGGCGGACGCCCGGCTGGACGCCGATGACCTGTCCGTGGACCGGCGCCGGGTGTGTCTGCGGGAGCTGGTCATCGAGGCGGCCTCGCTGGTCCAGCCGGCCGGACACAACTGGCGGCTGACCGTGGAGGGGCGCGCGCCCTCCGATCCGCCGGCGCCGCTGCCGGCCTGGCTGGATCCGGCGATGATGCGCATCGCCCTGTCCAACGTGATCGACAACGCGGTCAAGCACGGCGACGGCGAGCCGTGGGTGGACATCAGCCGCCAGGGTACCGCCTGGCGGGTGGCGATCCGCGATCACGGACCGGGCATCGCCGCCGATCGGCGGGCGCTGGTGTTCGAGCGTTATCGCCGGGCCACGCCGGCCTCGCCCGGCGGTCGGCAGGGCGGGGTCGGCCTGGGGCTGTTTGTCAGCCGCCGCATCGCCCGCGCCCACGGCGGGGACCTGGTGCTGGCGGATGACGAAGGCCCGGGCTGCTGTTTTCTTTTCACCTTACCGCTGCTGCCGGAGGACGTATCGCTCTGATGGAGAACACCGCGCCACGCCTCGCCATCGTCGAGGACAACGACGACCTGCGCGAGGAATTGTTGTTTTTTCTGCGTCACAACGGCTACGCCGTGTGGGGCGCGGACAGCGCCGAGGCGTTCTGGCGGCAGTTGCACCGCAATCCGGTGGACATCGTGCTGGTGGATCTGGGCCTGCCCGGCGAGGACGGCTTCAGCGTGGTGGAATACCTGCACCAACTGACCGGCTACGGCATCATCATCATCACCGCCAAGGGCGGCGAGCCGGAGCGGCTGCGCGGGCTGAACCTGGGCGCCGACCTGTTTCTGGTGAAACCGCTCAATTTTGCCGAGCTGCACCGTTCCCTGGACACCCTGGGCCACCGCCTGCGCCAGGCCGCCGAGGCGGACCCGGGCCGGGTGCGCCACGGCGACGGGCCCGGGGCCTGGTGTCTGGATGCCGCCGGGGGGCGTCTGCGGGCGCCCGGCGATCGCCAGGTGCCCCTGTCCCAGCAGGAAGCGGAACTGCTGAAAATCCTGCTGCGCGCGGCGCACCAGGTGTTCAGCAAGGAGGCCTTGCACGACCTCCTGTTCGCCCACGCGCCGCACCCGGACACCCATCGTATCGACGTGATTCTCAGCCGGCTGCGGCGCAAGGCCCGGGAGCAGGGGATCGATCTTCCGATCCGCTCGATCTTCGGCAAGGGCGTGGTGTTCACCGGCCAGGTGCGGGAACCCGGATGAGGAAAACGCGTGAGAGGTTTGAGAGAAATGAGACTGACACTGTCGCCTCGGGAGGCCGATACTGAGCCGGTCGATGCGGGTGTGTGATTGCGCCGCCGGTATCGAACTGGGGGCGACCACGCCGGAAGGGGAGGCGTGTCGCCAGGGGTGGCGATGCCGGATGCATCGCCACCGGGGTCGGTGATGCCGCGGGGGGCGGTATCACCGGCGGTGGCTTAAGCCACCGGCATCACGGCGAATCACCCATCCTTAAAGCGAATTGGCGGGCCGCCGCTGCGGCCGGCCGTTGGCTTTGTTCAGACACCAGCTCTGCCGATCCCCATCCACCGGCACGCCGCCCACCCAGCGTCGGGGCGGATGAGTGTCGAGCCAGTTCTGGTGGCCGCTGAGCACCGCGTGGCCATGGTCGGTGATGGCCAGGTCCCGGTCCTGCCAGCGTCCGTCATCGTCACCGTGCCATTCCAGCACCGGGGACGGCCCGGACAGCAGCGGCTGCAGCATCCAATGGAACAGGCTGTCGCCGAGATAGGGCAGCGGCTCCCGTTCCAGCATCAGATCCCGGAAAACCTCGCCGGCGGGTTTGGGCCCGCGCTCGGCCACCAGCTGCACGATCAGCTGTTCGCTCAGACCCAGCCCGGTTTCCTCATCGGGCAGCTCCAGCAGATGGCGGCGCAGGGCGCGGCCCAGCATCGGCAGCGCCGGTGTATTGCGTTGCGTGAGCCGGTCCAGGGCTTCCGGCGTCTCGTCGCTGATCGAGCGCCAGGCGCGGCGGCCCAGCACCAGCAGCGGTTCTTCCACCGGCTGCCGGCGGTCCCACAGCCACCCCAGCACCTCCGGCGCCAGCTGGCCCAGGCCCACGAAGCGTTTGACGCCGGGAATGGCGTCGGTGGCCACCAGTTCCAACCGCACCCGGGGCCAGCGCCGGCCGAAATGCTCCAGCACGTAGGCGAGAATCAGCTGGTCGTAGCTGTCGTGCTCGAACCACAGCACCACCCGTTCCTCGCCGCCTACCTCACCCAGTTCCCGGTACTCCCGGCGCTGCCGGTCCAGGGTCTGTTGCGGGTCCAGATGCAGGGCCTCGGACAGGAACCGGGAGCGGTCCTCCACGAAGCGGTCGCCGTCGGAGGGCCGTTGCACCGGCCCCACGCAGAACGGATCGGCGAAGGTCAGACAGCGGCCGTGCAGGCCGCAGCGGGGCAGGCTGTCGCGCAGATCGTCGCCGCAACGGATATGCACGGTGTTCTGTTCGCCGTCCACGGTGTTGCCGGAGCGCCGTTCGGCGGCGTCCAGTTCATTCACATACTGTTCAAAGCTTTGCCAGCCGAGGAAACCCATTTCCCTTGCCACGGTGTGCAGGGCGTCCTTCATCTCCAGGGGCGTGCTTGCGGAGGAAGTCCGGTGCAACGCCAGGCGGGCCTGGGCACGGCCGTCGCCGTTGCGCGCGGTATCGAGAAGGTGCCGCGCGTCCTCCACCGGGTCGTGCAGACGAAAACGACCGTTACTGAGCGGTTCGTTTCCCTCAACGGTTACCGATGGCGTCATGGTGCCTCCGTGCTAGGGCCGCCGGCTATGCAGCGGCGTTCAGTGTGTCGATTACATTTGCCTATGGTGAGGTCTGAGTCAATGAAGGAGGCGTGAGACAAGCGGGTCGTCGGCGGGTTTTTATAAAGCTTTTACCCCGGCCGGGGGAAACGGCCCGGATTCGGGCCGTGGACCGGTGGGGCCGGCCCCGTCAGCGGGCCGCGTAGGTGTCGATCACGCGCCGGTACTGGCTCGGGGCGGCGCCGATATGCTGCTGGAAAAAGCGGGTGAAATGGCCCTGTTCGGAGAAGCCCAGGTCCTCGGCCAACTGACCGAGGGTGCCGTTGCGTTCCGTTTCCAGCCAGTCGAAGGCGCGCCGCATGCGGGTGTCGTTGAGCATCAGCATGGGCGACATGCCGGTGTCGCGCCGGAACAAGGTGAAGAAGTGGGCCCGGGACAGGTTGGCGGCGCGGGCGGCGTTGGTCAGGCACTCCGGATCGTTGAAGTGGGTGCGCAGATAATCGCAGGCGCGGCGGATGCGGGTGTCCTGGAAACCGAGCCGGGAACCGGCGCCCAGGCGGCGCAGCTGGCGCCACTCGGAGTGGTCCTCAATCAGCTCGATCAGAAAGTCGAACAGCAGGGATTCGATGCGTTCCCGAGGCACCAGCTCCGGCGAATAGGCCTCGGCGATCAGCAGATCCGCCAGGCGCCGGTTCTTGCTGTTCAGTTCGATGCCGGACTGGGTGAAAAAGCCTGGATGAGCGCTCAGCGCCAGGGAATGCTGGATCTCCGCCAGCCAGGATGGCTCGATGTAGAGCGCCAGGATCTGGGTGGGGCCGGCGCCGCTCTGGTGATCGTAGAAGTGCGGTTGCCAGGCATTGACCAGCACCGCCTGGCGGTCGGTGAGCGGAACCCGCCGTCCATTGACGTTGAAAAAGGTATCGGCGCCGGCCGCTTTTACCAGCACATGGCATTCATGGTGGGAGTGGGTCACCAGCGTGTGGTCCATGTCGAGCAGGGCGACCCGGCCGAACGAACCGTGAAAGACGCGTTGTGCAATGGACATGGTCGGCTTCCTCTCGGGCCTGTTGACGCTACAGTTCGTCGCGGGACTTGCCGCGGTACACGCGCAGCACGTCGGCCATCACCGCCAGGGCGATTTCCGCCGGCGTCTTGCTGCCCAGGTTGAGACCGATGGGCATGCGGATGCGGGCGATGTCCGCGTCGCTCAGCCCGCCGATGCGACGCAGCCGCTCGGCGCGGCGCTCGGAGGTGCGCTGGGAGCCCATGGCGCCGATATAGAACGCCGGCGTGCGCACCGCCTCCATCATCGCCAGATCGTCGATGCGCGGGTCGTGGGTGAGCGCCACCACCGCGGTGGTGTCGTGGCAGCCGCCCTCGGCGATGAATTTCGAGGGCATCACCGGGCGCACCGGAACGCCGGCGGCCAGCACGCCCTGTTTGTCTTCGCGGGGGTCGCAGACGATCACCTCGCAACCCAGCTCCACCGCGAAGCTGGCGCAGACCCGCGCCACCGGCGATACGCCGGCCAGCAGCAGGCGCAGCACCGGGCCGATGCGGATTTCCACCCGCTCGCCGAGCAGCCGCGCCGCTTCGCCGCCCTGGTCCGCGCCCAGGGCCAGGGCGCCGCTGCTCAGATCCACGTGACGCACCCGGCGGTGCTGGCCGAGCAGGGTGTAGCGCAGGGTGGTCAGGTGCTCGATCCAGTCCGCCGTGGCCGCCCGGCGTTCCACCAGCACCTGCAGGCTGCCGCCGCAGGGCAGTTCCAGCCGCTGGCGTTCGTCCTCGGTTTCGCCGTAGCGCACCACCTGGGCCGGGGCCGGGAATCCGCCCCGCGCCAGCCCCTCGAGAAATTCCTCTTCCACGCAGCCGCCGGACAGGGAGCCCACATGGGCGCCGTCGCCGCGGGCCACCAGCATGGCCCCCGGGGAACGGGGCGCCGAGCCGTAGGTGGACAGCACCGTGCACAGCCACACCGGGTGGCCGTCGGCGGCCCAGCTCAGGGCCTGCTCGATCACCTGCAGGTCAAGAGGCTGCATGGTCGTCGTCCGCCGGATCGGTGGCGGAGCCGGCGTCGTGTTCGCGCCAGCGCCGCACGATGCCCAGCTCGATGTCGAACAGGTCCAGCACCCGGCCCAGGCTGTGATCGACCATCTCGTCCAGGGTTTTGGGCAGGGCGTAAAAGGCCGGCACCGGCGGCGCGATGATGGCGCCCAGCTCGGTCAGGTCGGTCATGGTGCGCAGATGGTTCCGGTGCAGGGGCGTCTCGCGCACCATCAGCGCCAGCCGGCGCCGTTCCTTGAGCACCACGTCGGCGGCGCGGGTCAGCAGCGTGGAGGTGACGCCGCTGGCGATCTCCGACATGGAGCGCATGGAGCAGGGGGCCACGATCATGCCCAGGGTCTTGAACGAGCCGCTGGCGATGGCGGCGCCGATGTCCTGATTGGAATAGCACACCGAGGCCATCGGCTTGAGATCGGACCAGGACAGGCCGGTTTCGTGGGAAATCGTGATCAGCGCGGACTTGCTGACCACCAGATGGGTCTCGATGGGGGTATCGCGCAGCAGTTCCAGCAGGCGCACGCCGTAGATGGCGCCGGACGCGCCGGAAATGCCGATGATCAGTCGTTGTGGACGGGTATTAACCGAGTTCATGGTCGGGATCCTGGCTGGCGCCTTCCTTGTAGAAATGAATGGCGTTGAGACCGGTGGCAAGGGTCTTGCCGATGATGTCGACGAACAGATGCGCCGCCGGCGTCAGCGGCCGCCGGCTGTCGTGCACGCAAACCATGCGACGGGTGAGGCCCGGGCGGTCCAGAGGATAGCCGCGCAGGGCGCCTTCCTCCAGGCCCTGGCGCAGCACCGTGGCGGGCAGCACGCTGACGTAGTCACTGCGGCGCAGGAAGCTTTCGATGACGGTGAGGTCGTCCAGCTCCAGATGCGGCGTCACCTCCAGACCCAGGGCCGCCAGCGCCTGGTCGATGACGATGCGCAGGCCGTGCAGGCGCGACGGCAGCACCAGCTTCATGCCGCCGAGGGCGGCCAGCGGCACCGGCGCCGGCACCCGCAGCCGGTTGGCGGCGCCGGTGGCCACCAGCAGTTCTTCGTCCACCAGGTCGATGCGGTTGAGCCGTTCCTGCTGGAAGGCCTGGTTGATCACCGCGAAATCCAGATCGCCGGCCAGCACCCGGTCGATCAGGTTCTGGCTGTAGCCGTAGCTGACCTGAAGATCCACGTTGGGGTGATGCTCGACGAAGTAGGCCAGGGTGCTGGCCAGGGCCTGGTTGGCCGCCGAGGCGATCAGCCCGGCGTTGATGCGGCCGCTGATTTCGCCGTTGCGATGGATCAGCGTCTGGCGGGCCTCCAGCAGCTCGCCAAGCAGCGGCATGAACAGGCGGTAGGCCTGTTCGCCGGCCTCGGTGGGAATCATGCCCTTGGAGGTGCGTTCGAACAGGGCCTGGCCCAGCTCTTCCTCCAGTTTGGAGATCTGCATGGACAACGCCGGCTGCACGATATTGAGGCGCTGGGCGGCGCGGGTCACCGAGCCCTCCTCGTACAGACAGGTGAAGTACTTCAGCTGGCGTAGCTCCATGGCGGCCTCGGCGGGGTGGGTTCAGACCGTACCGACGTTTTGATAGACGTGCTTCAGCTCGGTGAAGTCCATCAGCGCATCGAAGCCGTGCAGGCGGCCGAGGCCGCTCTTGCGATAGCCACCGGTCTCCGCCTCGGCGAACAGCTTGTTATGGTCGTTGATCCATACTGTACCATCGCGGAGCGCCCGGGCCACGCGCAAGGCGCGGGCACCGTCCCGCGTCCAGACACTGGCGGACAATCCGAACTCGGTGTGATTGGCGCGTGCCACCGCTTCCGCCTCGTCCTCGAAGGCCTCCAGCACCAGTAACGGGCCGAAAATTTCCTCCTGGCAAAAGAAGGCGCCACTGTCGCGGTGATGGATCAGGCTGGGCAACAGGAAGGCGCCGTCCCGCAGGGCGGGATCGCCCGGTTGGCCGCCGGCGAGAATCACCTGGTCGCAGCTCTGCTCCGCCTCGTCCATGCGGCGGCCCACCAGATCCCGGGCCCGATGGTCGATCAGCGGGCCGATGCGGCTGTCCGGCGCCAGGCCGTGGCCCAGGGGCAGGGCGGCCAGGGCGGCGCGCAGGGCGGTCTTCATGGCCGGCAGCTGGCTGGCGTGCACCAGCACCCGGCGCGCCGCCGTGCACTGCTGCCCGGAGATGATGGTGGCCGCCGCCGCCAGCCGCGGCGCGATAGCGTCCACGTCCGCGTCCTCGAACACCAGGCAGCAGGATTTGCCGCCCAGTTCCAGGGACAGCTTTTTCATGGTCGGCGCCGCGTCCTGCATGATGCGGGTGCCGGTGGCGGTGGAACCGGTAAAGCTGAGCACGTCCACCCGCGGGCTGGTGACCAGATGGGCGGCGCCCTGATGGCCGCTTTCCATGAACAGGTTGACCACCCCGGCGGGCAGGGCGTCCAGGGCCAGCAGCGGTTCCAGAATGGCGGCGTTGAACAGGGCGGTCTGCGGCGCCGGCTTGACCACCGTGGTGCAGCCCGCCGCCAGGGCCGGGGCCAGGGCGCGGATCAGCAGCACGGCGGGGGCGTTCCAGGGGATGATCAGCCCGGCCACGCCGGCGGGCTCGCGGAACAGGGCGGAGAATTCCCCGGGGGCCACTTCCATGGCCGGGCCCGGGTTGTGCCGGGCGAGGCCGGCGTAATAGAGAATTTCCGAGATGGCGCCGCCGATCTCGCCCAGGGACTGGGCCAGGGGCTTGCCGTTCTCGAGGGTCAGCAGGCGCGCCAGTTCATCGCGGCGCGGCTCCAGCGCCGCCGCCCAGGCCAGCAATACCTGCTGGCGCAGACGGGGATTCTGGCTCCACAGCGGCTGGGCGAAGGCGGCCGTGGCGGCGTCCACGGCGGCCCGGGCCTGGGCCTCGCCGCCTTCCGCGAAGGCGCCCAGCCGTTCACCGGTGGCCGGGTCCAGGCTGTCCACCCAGCCGTCGCCGTCGAGCCAGTCGCCATTGATGTGATGTCGTACCTGCATGTTGTTGTTCTCCTGGGAGGCGTCCCAAAAAAAGGCGCGGCCGCCTCCCACCACGAGGGCGACGGCCGGCACCGAGGTTAACGGGAGGGGGCGAGCCGATGCTGCCAGTCGTCGCCGGCGGGTTCGCTGACGGCGGCAAGATCCACGTCCTGCTCACCGGGAACACGGATGCGCTTGAAGCGCATGGTCGGGGCGTCCAGGGGCACGGTGGCGTCGAAGCCCATCTTCGAGCCGACGCCGTCGCGGGTGGACGGGTCCAGCTTGGAGCCCTGGCTGTCGTGCACCAGCACCAGGTCGCGGTCGGCCTGGAAGCGGGTGGCCACCGCCCATTCCACTTCGTTGGGGTCGTGGATGTTCACGTCGGTGTCCACCACCACCACGTGCTTGATGTCGTAGTGGCCGCCGAGGGCGCCGAGGATGACGTTCTTGCCTTCGCCCTCGGAGCGCTTGTCGATCTGCACGTACAGGTGGTAGCGGCACACACCGCCACGGGCCAGATGCACGTCGCGCACCGACGGGAAACTGCGCTGCAGATGCGCCAGCATGGTGGCCTCGCGGGGGATGCCGCCGAGCAACAGATGCTCCAGGCCACCGCCAACGATGGTGTGAAACATGGGCGCCTGACGGTGGGTGATGGCGTCCACCTCGATCACGTGCCGTTCGGCCCGCTCGCCGTAGTACTGGGGGAATTCACCGAAGGGGCCTTCCTGCTCGCGGGTGTGGGCCAGCAGCCGGCCTTCGATAACGATCTCCGCGTCGGCGGGCACGCGGATGCGGTTGGTCACGCATTGCGCCACTTTCAGCGGCTCGCCGTGCAGGGCACCGGCGATTTCCAGTTCGTCGTGATCCAGCGGCACGATGGCCTGGGACGCCATCAGCGTGAGCGGATCGTTGCCCACCACCACGGCCACTTCCAGATCCTCACCGGCGCTTTCCGTCTCCTGGAAATAGGCCAGGGTGTGGCGCGGCAGCAGCAGGGCGCCGAGCCGGTTGGCGCTGCTCACCTGCAGCCGGTGGATGGACACGTTCTGCACCCCGGTGCGGGGGTTGCGGCTGATCAGCAGCCCGGCGGTGATGTAGGCGCCGCTGTCGTGTTCGTTGTGGGTGGGGATGGGCAGCTGTTTCAGCAGGTCCACCTCCCGGTGCACCACGTCCTGGCAGGGTGCCTCGTCCACTTCGCGCCAGGCGATGGGATTGAGGCTGGCGTCCTGGAAGCGGGCCAGCACGTCGGCGGGCGCCACGCCCATGGCCTCGGCCATCCAGCCGCGATCGGAAAGCAGGCCGGAAATCACTGGAATCGGGTGGCCACCGGGTTCAAGAAACAGGGAAGCGCTGTGACTGTCGAGCCGGTTGGCGATGGCGGCCACCTGGAAACGCAGATCGGTCCCCGGACGGATCACGCTCAGCCGCCCGCTTTGCTGCAGGTGATCGAGCCAGCCGCGCAGGCTGGTTCCGGGCGGGCTGTCCGGCCGGGTCGTGTCGGAGGGCAGGGTGGGCATGTCATCATCCTTTGTCCGTTTTTGTTTGCCCGCCATGCTATAAGCCGGTTTGCCACCTTCCTATTAAGCATTTCTGATGCGCTTCATCAGCGCCGGCGATATCACGGCCCCGCGCCACGCCATACATTGTTCCGCCATATAAGAAAAAAGCGTCGTGCCTTTCCATAATGTTCGGTGATTGGACGAATCACTATAAGTTAATGGGCGGCTTTCAGGGCGCTGTGATAGCGTCCTTTCAGATCAGGAAATAACTAAAAACAAATACTTGCAGAAAAAAGGTAGTGCGATGAATACAACAACCCTTTGCTTTCGAGCCTTGATCTGTGTGGCCGTCCTGGCATTTAGCACGGTAGTCGGCGCCAAGGAATTGAAACTCGGATTGATCGTGCCCGGCGACCACGCCTGGAGTCAGGCCGCCCGGGAGATGGGCAAGGAACTGGAGCAGCGCACCGACGGCCGTTACAGCGTCACCTTGTTCCCCGCCGGCCAGCTCGGCAGCGAAGCGCAAATGCTGCAGCAGATGCAGACCGGCGCGCTGGATATGTCGTTCATGACCGTGGCCCAGGTGGTCAACCGGGTGCCCGAGTTCGGCGCCCTGTTCGCGCCCTATCTGGTGGACAACGAGAAGCAGGCGGACCAGTTGCTCAGGGGCCCCGCCGCCCAGGGGCTGTTGGAAAAGCTGCCGGTCAAGACCGGCACCGTGGGCCTGGGCTATGGCGTGGCCGGCATGCGCATGATGCTCAACGCTTTCCCCTCCGATAACGTGGCCGCCCTGGAAGGCCGCAAGATCCGCATCACCCCGTTCCCGCCGGTGCAGGACTTCTACCGGTTGCTGGGCGCCGTATCCACGCCCATGCCGCTCACCGACGTGTACGACGCCCTGGCCAACGGTCAGGTGGACGGCGTCGACGCCGACCTGGAACTGGTCTGGAAACTGCGTCTCTATGAGCGCGCCAAAACCCTGCTGCTCAGCGGCCATATGATGTTCCCGGTGGTGGGGCTGGTATCCGGCCGCACCTGGGCCGGCATGAGCGAGCCGGACCGGGACGTTCTCCGCGAACTGACCCGCAAGCACCTGGGCGAGCTGGCCGCCTACTACATGGCGTTCGGCGAGAAAACCCGCGCCGACATCGAAAGCGAAGGGGTCAACGTGGTGGAAGCCGGTCCCGACTACTTCGGCGACAAGCTGGATGAGTGGGAACGGATCTGGACCAAGAAGGCCCCGGTTCTGTCCGAGCTTCGCAAGGAAGCCGGGCAACTCTGAGGCCGCCCGGGCCGCCGCCCCGGCGGCCCGGTGTCCGAAAGAATCACCGTCAGGAACTCCCCCTATGATTGAGGCGTTGAGCAACGGGTTTGCCCGCGTTGAGCGCGGCATGGTCCGCTTTCTTGTGGTCGCCCTGCCGATCATGATCCTGGTGAATGTATTTGGGCGCTTTTTCAAGGCGCCGATCTTCTGGCTGGATGAGCTGGCCGTGTTGATGATGGTGTGGCTGGCCATGCTGGGCCTGAGCATCACCCTGAAGAGCCGCGACGCGGTGGCGGTGACGCTGCTCACCGGCGCGGTGCCGCCGGCCGCCCGCAAGGGGCTGCAGCTGATCTCCGATCTGGTGGTGCTGGGGTTCTGCGTGGCGCTGATCGTGCTGTGCTACCGCTGGTTCAATCCGCTGCTGCTGATCCACAGTGATTTCAACATCGAGACCTTCGCGGCGGACAGCTTCAACTACATCTATCAGGAGCCCACGGAAACCCTGGGCGTGCCCAAGTTCTGGTTCTGGCTGATCCTGCCGGTGGTCTCGGTGACCAGCAGCGTGCACGCCCTGGCCAACCTGCTGCGCACCTGCCGGACGCCGCGCGCGGCGTTCGTCGATCCTCCCGAAGCCCACCCGGTGGCGGAGTAACTCCATGGTAGCCGTTATTTTTCTCGTTCTGCTTTTTATCGGCGTGCCCATCGCGCTGGTGCTGGCGGTCAGTGCCATGGCCTACATCGTCAGCAGTGACAACGCGGTGCTGTTCCTGTCCTACCCGCAGCAGTTTTTCGGCGGGCTCAGTCAGTACGGCCTGCTGGCCATTCCGCTGTTCATGCTGGTCGGCGAGCTGATGAACGAAGGCGGGCTGACCCGTCGACTGGTGGCCTTCGCCTCGGTATTCCTGGGCTCCATCCGCGGCGGGCTCGCCTATATCAATATCCTGGCGAACATGATGCTGGCGTCCATCGTCGGCTCCGCCAACGCCCAGGTGGCGGTGATGTCCCAGGTGATGGTGCCGGAAATGCACCGCAAGGGGTACGACCGCAGTTTCGCCACCGCCACCACCGCCGCCGGTGCCTTGCTGGCGCCGGTGATCCCGCCGTCCATGCTGTTCGTGATCTTCGGCGTGCTGGCGCAGATCTCCATCGGTGATCTGTTCGTGGCCGGCATCGTCCCCGGCCTGCTGATGGCGGTGGGCTTCATTCTGGTCATCGCCGTGCTCGGCTTTATTCATGAATACCCGAAGAACGAGCGGCTGACCCCGCGTCAGGCACTGCGCAACGTGGTGGCCAGTATCCCGTCGCTGAGCGTGCCGGTGGTGATGATCGGCAGCATCGTCGGTGGCCTGGCCACCCCCACCGAGGCGGCCGCCGTGGGCGCCGCCATGGCGGTGCTGGTGGGCCGCTTCGCCCACGGCGAGATGAAGACCGACCGCATGGGCGACATGCTGCTGCGCGTGGCCATCAACAGCGGCGTGGTGCTGGCCCTGGTGGCGGCGGCGGCGGTGTTCGGCTGGGTGATCATCTACGAACAGCTGCCCCAGCGGCTGGGCGAGCTGATGCAAAGCATGACCTCCGACCCGTTTGTTTATCTGCTGCTATTGATGGGCCTGTTGCTGATGGTCGGCATGGTGCTGGACGGCATCGCCGCCCTGATCCTGCTGGTGCCCATCGTGCTGCCGGTGGCGCAATCCGTGTACGGCATCAATCCCTATCACCTGGGCGTGCTGATGTGCATCAACCTGACCCTGGGGCTGCTGACGCCGCCGGTGGGCGCCGCCCTGTATGTGGCGTCCCGGGTCACCGGTTGCAAACCGGGCGACATCATCAAGGCGCTGCTGCCGTTCCTGCTGGTGACGGTGCTGGTGTTGTTGCTGATCACCTGGATGCCCGATCTGGTCACCGCCTTCCTATAAGGAGAACTGTTATGAATCGCATGAAGAATAAAGTCGTCATCGTCACCGGTGGCGCCCAGGGTATCGGCGCCACCTACGCCCGGGCGCTGGCGGCGGAAGGCGCCGACGTGGCCATCGCCGACGTGCTCGACGGCAGCGCCGTGGCCGCTGAGATCGAGGCCGGCGGGCAACGGGCCCTGTACATCAAGACCGACGTCACCGACCAGGACCAGGCCCGGGCCATGGCGGAAACCGTCCAGGAACGGTTCGGCCGCATCGACGTGCTGGTCAATAACGCCGCCATCTATGCCTCCCTGCAAATGCGTCCGTTCGACCAGATCGATCTGGACGAGTGGGACAAGGTGATGGCGGTGAACGTGCGCGGCCCCTTTGTCTGTGCCCGCGCGGTGGCGCCGATGATGAAGGCGCGGAATTACGGCCGCATCATCAATATTTCCTCCGGCACGCCGTTCAAGGGCACCCCGGGCCTGCTGCATTACGTTACCTCCAAGGGCGCCATCCTGACCCTGACCCGGGGCCTGGCCCGGGAGCTCGGGGAATTCGGCATCGCCGTGAATACGCTGGCCCCCGGGCTGGTGCTCAGCGAAGGCGTGATCGCCAACGAAGCCATGCGCGACACACTCACCGCGCCGGTCCTGGCCAGCCGCGCCCTCAAGCGCGACCAGATGCCGGACGATCTGATCGGGCCGCTGCTGTTTCTGGCGTCCGATGACAGCGCCTTCATGACCGGCGAGACCGTGGTGGTGGACGGTGGCTCGGTGATGCACTGAGCCTCGCCGGGCTCGCCCGGCACCCCACACCTCCGTCATCAATAAACATTCCAACAAAGTAGTATGGGAGAGGACCATGAAACCCAGTAGAGAAGAAGTCATCGTCGAAAAGTCGCACGCTTTTCGCGAGCAGTATCGGGCGTCCACGCCTGCCTGGTACCGGGGTGAAATGCATCTGGCGTTCACCCTGATTTTCACCTTCGGCGTGATTCTGTTTTGCGCCACCCGACTGCACGACACAAGCTGGTCGGAATGGCTGTTCGTGGTGGTGCCCATGCTGGTGTTCGGCAACTGGGCGGAATGGGCCGGGCACCGTTACCTGCTGCACAGCCCGCGCAGTCTGCTGAAGTCCGCCTACAAGCGCCACGTGGCCACCCACCACCAGTTCTTTTCCCACCGGACCCTGGACTACCACGGCCAGCGCGACTGGCGGGCGCTGCTGTTTCCCCCGTTCGCGCCGGTGCTGTTCGTCGGCGCCGCGGTGCCCCCGGCGCTGCTGCTGGGCATGCTGTGGTCCGCCAACGCCGGCTACATCGCGGTGCTGACCATGGCCGCGTACTTCCTGATGTACGAGGGTCTGCACACCCTCTCCCACCTGGAACATCCGATTCTGGATCGCCTGCCGCTGGTGAACACGGTGCGGCGCATGCACGTGCTGCACCACAATCCGGACTTCATGCACACCCACAATTTCAACCTGACGTTTCCGCTCTGCGACGCCCTGTTCGGCACCAGCGATCTGAACAAGGGCGTGATCGGCACCCTGTTCAACGGCCAGTCCGATGCCGCCCGCAAGCCGGAGGTTCAGGAAAAACTGGATGCTCAGAAGCAGCCTCGACCGGAGCGGGGCGCACCGGCGGGGGAGTGATCCCGGTGCAAGTGGCGGATCGCGGCTGAGGCCGCGATCACCACCGGCTCAGGGTTTGAGAATTGACGGGTCGATGGTCAGCTCGATCAGAAACGGGCGATCCGCCTCCAGGGCCCGTTCAAACACCGCAGGAAAACCCTCGCTGTCTTCCACACGCTCCGCGTCCGCACCGAAGGACTTCGCCAGGCCGATCAGATCCGGGTTGACCAGGTCGGTGCCGTAGCGCCGGCCCGGATACTGCCGTTCCTGGTGCATGCGGATGGAGCCGTAGGAGCCGTTGTTGACCACGATGACGATGACGTTGGCGCCGTATTGCACGGCGGTGGCCAGTTCCTGACAGGTCATCAGAAAACAGCCGTCGCCGGCGAAACACACCGCCGGCCGTTGCCGATCGGCGAGCTTGGCGGCGATCGCCGCCGGCAGACCGTAGCCCATGGAGCCGGAGGTGGGCGCCAGGGCGCTGCCCAGGGCGCGGAACGGGTAGAAGCGATGCACCCAGAGGGTGTAGTTGCCGGCGCCGTTGCTGACCACCGCCTCCGGCGGCAGCCGCTGGCCGAGCCATTGCACCACCCGGGCCAGCTGCATGGGGCCGGGGGATTCGGTGGGCGTTGCCCAGTCCCGGTACACCTGGCCGGCCCGTTCCAGCCAGGCGCGGCGTTTGTCGTCCAGCGGCCGGTCGGCGCGCAGGGCGACGGTTTCGGCGAAGCCGCGCACGCCGGCGCAGATCGCCAGATCGGTGTGATAAACCCGCCCCAGCTCTTCCGGTTGCGGGTGCACATGGATCAGTTGCTGGTGGGGCCGGGGCACCTCCAGCAGTTGATAGTGGCGGGTGGTGATGTCGCCGAGCCGGGTGCCCACCGCCAGGATCAGATCCGCTTCCTCGATCAATGCCGCCAGCGCCGGGTTCATGCCGAGCCCGGCGTCACCGGCGTACAGCCGGTGGCTGTTGTCGAAGCGGTCCTGGCGCCGGAAGCCGGTGACCACCGGCACGCCGTGGGCCTCCGCGAAGCGGCGCAGTTTGTCGTGGCTTTCGCTGTCCCAGCCGGAGCCGCCGAACACCGCCAGCGGACGGCGCGCCGCCGCCAGGCGGCGCTCCAGGGCGCGCACGTCGCGCACCGCCGGATAGCTTTGCGCCGGGGTGACGGCGGCGGTATCCACCGCCGTCACCGATTCATAGAGCAGATCCTCGGCCAGCCCGATCACCACCGGCCCCTGGCGGCCGGAGCGGGCGGTGGCGAAGGCGCGACCCAGATACTCCGGCAGCCGCGCGCTGTGCTGCAGATCGATGGCCCACTTCGCCACCGAGCCGAACAGCGCCTGCACGTCCACTTCCTGCCAGGCTTCCCGTTCCTGAAAACCGCTCGGCACCTGGCCGACGAACACCAGCAGCGGGGTCGAGTCCTGGGACGCCACGTGCAGGCCGGCCAGGGCGTTGGCGCTGCCCGGCCCGCGGGTCACGAAGCACACCCCGGGGCGGCCGGTGAGCTTGGCATGGGCCTCGGCCATCATGGTGGCGCCGCCCTCCTGACGGCACACCACCAATGCAATGTCCGGGGCATCGTGGAGCGCGTCCAGCACCGGCAGAAAGCTTTCGCCGGGCACCGTGAACACCCGGTCCACGCCGTTGCGGCGCAGCAGGTCGACGATCACCTGGCCGCCGGTGCGGCCTTGCGCGCTGGCGGTGGTCATTGTGCTTGCGCCGCTTCCTGGTAGTACTTTTTGGCGCCGGGGTGCAGCGGTGCCGCCAGGTTTTCATTGGCGGCGGAACCGTCCACGGTCCAGCCGGACATGGAGCCGAACGAGCGCTGCACGCTCTCACGGCCTTCCATGATCGCCTTGGTGATCCGGTAGGCTTCCTCTTCGGGCATGTCCGCGTTGGCGTAGATGGAGGTGCTGAAGCCCACGCCCTTGACCGGTTCGCTCTGTCCTTCGAACAGGTCCGCCGGCATGGTGGCCGGGGTGAAGCCGTATTTTTCCAGGTAGGCGATGGCGTCGTCGCTGAGGCTCAGGAAGCGCTGCCCGGGAGTGATCGACAGTTGCGAGGTGTTGGGATGACCGGCGGTGGTGATGCCGATGATCATGTCCAGTTTACCGTCGCCGAACTGGTCCTGAAGGATGCTCAGGCTGGAGCGGCTGACGCTGCCACCGAAGGCTTCGATGTCCTCGTAGCTGAGGTCGTTGGCGGCCAGGATCAAACGCGCGATGTACTCATTGAGGCTGCCCTGGGGGCCGGTGCCGATGCGCACCGCCAGCTTGCCTTTCTTGATGTCGGCGAGGCTTTTGATGTCGCTGTTCTTCTGCACGGTAACGCGCTGGTAGTACTGATCCAGGCCGCCCACCAGGCCACGGATGTTGTCGATTTTCTTTTCGAACGGGCCGAAGCCGCGCTCCGCCCAGGACGCCACCGGCGGGAAGATCAGCGCCACGTCGGTGCGTTTGGCGGTGAGCAGCTTGGTATTGGCGATGGCCATCGGCGTGCCGAGAATGTCCACGGTGGAACCCTGCGGCAGACCGTTGAGCATTTCCGTGCGCAGGGCGCCGGCGTAGGCGTACCAGGTGGTGCCGGTGGGGCCGGCGGCGAACTTGACCTTGACCGGGTCGGCGGCCCGCGCCGCGCCGGTGAGGGCGAGCAGGACCGCGAACAGGGCGAGGCCGAGAGAGCGTACGCTGAGATGTGGCATTTTTTGTTCTCCTGATAATGAAAAGTAAGGTCGACCGTTATTCTTGTGCGGTGGAGATGGACGCGGTGTCGCCCGCGCGCCGGCGCCAAATCTGGGCGCCCAGCACCGCCGCGAGCAGCACCAGGCCGACCAGCGAAACGGCCAGCTTGGGCGTGATCAGCAGTACCGCGGCGGCCAGCAGCAGCACCGACTCCAGTCTTGAATTGCGGGTGCGCAGGAAGCCGGCCACGCAACCGGCCAGCGCATAGCAGCCGATGGCGGCGGTGACCGTGGCGGTGGCGATCTTGATCCACTCGCCCTGCAGCAGCAGCGCCGGGCTGAAGGCGAACGCGAAGGCCACCAGGAAGCCGGCCAGGCTGTAGCGGAACGCGGCCCAGCCGGTTTTCCAGACGTCCGCCTTGGCGATGCCCCCGGCCACGAAGGCGGCCAGCGCCACCGGTGGCGTCACCATCGACAGGGCGGCGAAGTACAGCACGAAAAAGTGCGAGGACAGCTGCGGCACGCCCAGTTTGTCCAGCGCCGGAATGGCCAGGATGGCGCCCATGATGTAGGCGGCGGTGGTGGGCATGCCCATGCCCATCACGATCACCATGACCATCACCAGCAGCAGCGCCGGGATCATCTGGCCGCCGGACAGGGTGGTGACGAAGGTGCCGAAGGTCAGGCCCAGGTTGGTGCTGGACGCGATGCCCACCACGATGCCGGCGCCGGCACAGGGGATGGCCACGGCGATGGCGCTGCGCGCGCCAGAGTCCAGCGCCTGCACCGAGTCGCCCACCACCGAGCGGACGGCGCCGGCCAGGCCGGCCAGGCCGTGCTCGCGCACGCCGTCCCAGCAGCGGGTGAACAGGCCCAGGAATACGGTCAGCCAGACCGCTTCCAGGGTGGCGGAGCTGAGCGCGCGGCCGGCCATGATCTGGTAGACCAGCACGCACACCGGGATCAGCAGATAGAGCCGCTTGAGCACGCTGCCCCAGTCGGTCTCCAGCTCCGCCTTGGTCAGGCCGCTCAGATTATTGCGGCGGGCCAGCAGATCGACCACGAAGTACAGCGCCAGATAGAACAGCAGCGCCGGAATGATCGCCGCCAGTGCCACCTCGGCGTAGGGGATGCCCATGAACTGGGCGATCAGGAAGGCGGCGGCGCCCATTACCGGCGGCATCAGTTGCCCGCCGGTGGAGGAGGTGGCCTCCACCGCGGCGGCCTGCTCGGCGCGCATCCCGGAGCGCTTCATGGCGGGAATGGTGAACATGCCCATCACCGCCGCGTTGGCGGTGGCGCTGCCGCTGACCGCGCCGAACAGGGTGGAGGAAACGATGGACACCTTGGCCATGCCGCCGCGCAGGCGGCCCACCAGCAGCATGGACAGATCCATGAACAGCTGGCCGCCGCCGAACAGTTGCAGGAAAGCGCCGAACAGCAGGAAATAGAACACCTGGCCGTAGGAGACGATGCTGGGAATGCCGAACACGCCCTCATTCTGCATGGTCTGCAGATCGATAAAGGTCTCGAAGAACATGCGGCTGGGCTGGCCGTCGTGGCCGATGATACGCAGCAGCGGCACCTCGCGCAGCAGCGGGCCGCAGAACTGATAGACCAGGAACACCAGGATCACGGTGGTCAGGCCCATGCCCAGGGAACGGCGCACCGCCTCCACCACCAGGGCGATGGTGACCACGCCCACCACCAGGTCGAAGGTGGTGGGCAGATCGACCATGGCGATGCGGGTGATCAGGGTTTCGCCGTTCAGGTAGTAATGCACGGCGATGGCGGCGGCCACCGCCACCAGCAGGTAGTCACTGGCGCGGCTGACGCCGAAGTGTCGCGGGCCGCCTTCCGGCGGCGCGATCAGCGGATGGGTGATGAAGGTGAGCATGACGCCGAACATCACGTGGATGGGCACCGCCACGATCAACTCCAGCGGCGAGCCGTAGACCATCCAGATCTGGAACAGGGCCCACAGCAGCGCCACCACGCTGGCCGGGTTGCAGTACTTTTTCATGCCTGTGCCTCCTGGCGCCGGGCGGCGCCGAGTTCACCGAGCAGGGCGGAGGTGGCCACGCCCAGCAGCAACGCCCAGAAGGGCGAACTGATCCCGAGCAGGGAAAACTTGCTCATTGCCACGGTCAGCGCCACGAAGGCGCCCACCTGGCAGGGACCGTTCTTGCGAAACGCCTGCTGAAAGGCGCCCAGCAGCACGCCGATCATGGCCAGGCCGGCGATCACCATGATCAGCGCCTTGGGCAGGGCCAGAATAAAGGGTACCGCGAAGCCCGCGAACAGGCCGAACAAGATGAACAGCACCCCGTTGACCACCGAGGCGCCGTAGCGCAGGCGGCGGTCCTCGCCGGCCTGGTCCGAGGAACAGATGGCGGTCATGGGGCCGGCTATATTGGCGTTATGGCCCCCGCACAGGCCGGCCAGCAGGCCGCCGACGCCGCTGGCGATGGTCATGGCGTTGACCGGCGGGCGGTAGCCCTCGGCCATCAGCACGCCGATGGCCTGGGCGTTCTCGGCGCCGATCACCAGGGCGGTGAGCGGCACCGAAATGGCGAAGAACGCCTGCCAGGAAAACGCCGGCGCGGTGAAGGCCGGCATCACCAGTTCCAGGGACACCTGGGCGGTTTGCAGCTCGCCGAGCCACAGCGCCATGCCCAGACCCACCACGCCGGCCACCAACACCGGCGGCACCGCGCGCGTCAGGCGGCCGGTGAGGAAGAAGGCCAGGGCGGCGATGCCGGCCACCCAGGGCGCCGCCACCACCGAGTCCACCGCGCCGGTGGCGAAGCGGAACAGGGCGCCGGCGATCATCGCCATGACGATGGGCACCGGCAGCCAGTGCGCCAGACGGCCGATCAGGCCGCTGAAGCCCAGCGCCAGCACCAGGAGCCCGCTGGCGATAAAGGCGCCCACGGCTTCGTTGAAGGGGATCATTTGCAGCGAAGCGGCCAGGATGGCGGCGCCGGGAATGGTGTAGGCGCCGCTGATCGGGAGACGATAGCGCAACGCGAAGAACAGGCTGATCAGACCGCCCAGCACATAGATGCCGAACAGCCAGGCGACGGTCTGGGCGTTGGATAACCGGCCGGCCTCGGCGGCGTTCATGACGATCACCGCCGGACCGGTGCAGCCGAACAGGGCGGCCACCACGCCGGTGCTGAGGGTGCGGCTGTTGAAGGCGGCACGCAGCGGCGGACGGCTCCGCTCGCCGGTATCGACGGGCACTTCGTGGGGCATGCTAAGCCTCCGTTTTTGTTATCAACCGGGTGTTATCAACCGAATGTTGTTAGCCACCGGGCGCGGCCCGGGCCGGCCGGGAAGACCGGCCGGGGCCGCTGTTGAGCGCGGGGCGCGGGCCTATTCGCCTTTGAACACCGCCGGACGCTTGGCGTGAAACGCCTCCACGCCTTCCTTGAAATCCGCGGAGCTGCGCAGGCGGCTGTAACAGTGGCCTTCCATTTCGATGGCCACCTTCAGCGGCGAGTCCTCGTTGTCGTTGATCAGCTTCTTGGCGGTGCGCTGGGCCAGCGGCGAGAACCGGCGCAGTTCTTCCACCAGGGCATCGGTGGCGCTCTCCAGCTCGTCGTCCGGCACGCATTCGGTGACGAAGCCCCAGGCCAGGGCCTGTTCGCCGCTGACCCGCTTGGCGCGCATCACCATGTGCTTGGTGCGGGTGATGCCGATCATTTTCTGCAGGCGCGCGGAGCCGCCGGAGCCGGGGATCTGCCCCAGGTTCTGTTCCGGCAGGGCGTAGCGGGCGGTTTCCGAGGCGATGCGGAAATCACAGGCCAGCGACAGCTCGAAGCCGACGCCGAAGGTGTAGCCCCGGTTGGCGACGATCACCGGCTTGCTGCAGCGCTCGGCGGCGGCCACGTTCCAGGCCAGTTTGGAGACGTGCTCCGGGGAGGCTTCCAGAAAGCCGCGGATGTCGCCGCCGCTGGAGAAATGCTGGCCCTCGGCGCGCAGCACGATGACGCGCACGCCGGGATGGGCGTCCAGCGCCTCGAACACCTGGCGCAGGTATTCCCGCTGGCTCATGGCGATCACGTTGTAGGGCGGGCGGCCCAGGATGATGTCGCCACGCTCCTGGTCGGTGCGCAGTTCCACCTTGAAGCCGTCGAACTCGGTATTTAGAAACTGTTCAATCTCGGACACGTTCATCGTGTTTTTCCTTTTCTGGGTCATTCAGGGCTGTTCCGCCGGTTGCGGATCGCTGTAGTCGGCCACCAGTACGCGGCGCAGGATCTTGCCCACCGGGGATTTGGGAATCTGGTCAATGAATTCGTAGCGGCGCGGGCGTTTGAACCGGGCCAGCCCGGAGCTCACGCAATGGGCGTCGAGCACCTCGTCGGTGATCGGTTCCCGCACCTTGATAAAGGCGGTAATCAACTTGCCCCACTGCTCGTCGGGCAGGCCCACCACCGCCACTTCCTCCACGGCGGGGTGCAGGGACAGCACGTTCTCGATCTCCGCCGGGCTCACGTTTTCGCCGCCGGTGATGATCAGGTCGTCCACCCGGCCGGTGACGAACAGGTCGCCGTCCTCGTCGAAGAAGCCGGTGTCGCCGGTGAAGTACCAGCCTTCGCGGATCGATTTGGCGTCCGCGTCCGGACGGCGCCAGTAGCCCTCGAACGCCTCGTCGCTGGCCAGGTCGGCGATGATCTGGCCTTCCTCGCCGGCCGCTGCCACCTCGGCGGGGGAGTCGCTGGTCAGGTGCACCACGCGGATGCGCTGGTTGAGCGCGCTGCGGCCGGAGGAGCCGGGCTTGCGGTTGGCGGCCTGATCGATGGTGAAGGTGTACACCTCGGAACTGCCGTAGTGGTTGACGAACAGGTCCGGCTGGAAGGCGTCCTGCACCCGGCGCATCAGGCCGTCGCTCATGGGCGCCCCGGCGAAGCCGATCTTGCGCACGCTGGCCACCCGCTCGGCACTGAAGGCCGGGTCTTCGATGAGCATGTGATAGAGCGTCGGCACCAGGTAGAGGTTGCTGATGCGCTCGCGCTCGATGGCGTCCAGGGTGGCCTCCACGTCGAAGCGCGGCACGCACACGAAGTGGCCGTCCAGCAGCGCCATGGACAGCAGCGAACGCACCCCCATGGTGTGGTACAGCGGCATCACGCCCAGCGTGCATTCTTCCTGGCTGTACAGGTTCTGCGCCACATGGGCGAGGGCGGCGGCGCGCTCGGCGCGGTGCCGGCGTGGCACGCCCTTGGGCCGGCTGGTGGTGCCGGAGGTGTACAGCATCAGTGACCAGTCTTCCGGGCCGGCGCGCAGTAGGGTGCCGGCCGGCGCGCGGGCGCACAGATCGTCGAAGCCGAGGGCCTCGGGGAACGCGGCTTCGCCGACACTGATGCAGGGCACCGCCGGGCGGCCCATGGCGCGCACCGCTTCCAGCACCGATTCGTCGTGGGCCAGGGCGCGGGCGTCCGCGTTTTCCAGGGTCCAGGCCAGATCCTCGGCGGTGCAGCGCCAGTTGAGCGGGGTCATGACGATGCCGCTGAACTGACAGGCCCAGTGCAGCGTGGCCATCTGCCAGCGGTTCTGCATCGCCGCCACCAGATGGTCCCCTTTGGCGAGTCCCAGATCCTCGAGCCCCCGGGCGGCGCGCTGAATGACATCGAACCAGGCCTCGTAACTGAGGCGTTGCGGGCCGTCGCTGATCGCCGTCGCCCGGGGGCGACGTTCCACGGCGGCCAGAAAGCTGCGTCCAAGATCAAACATCGTAGGGTTTCTCCGAAGCATTTTGTTGTGATTCGCCGCTTTGGCGTTGGCGGGCCACCTCCAGCACCGCGCGCACGATGCCGGTGTAGCCGGTGCAACGGCACAGATGCCCGGACAGCATGTCGCGCACCTGCGCTTCATCCGGGGCCGGCACCCGTTGCAGAAATTCCACGCAGGACATCAGAATGCCGCTGGTGCAGAAGCCACATTGCAGGGCGTGATGACGGCTGAAGGCCTGCTGCAGGTCGTTCATCACGTCGTCGCGGGCCAGGGATTCCACGGTGTCGATGCGGCGTCCGTCCGCCTGCACCGCGAGCATCAGGCAGGAGCGCGAGGCGACGCCATCCACCAGCACCGTGCAGGCGCCGCACACGCCGTGCTCGCAGCCCACGTGCACGCCGGTGGCGCCCAGGTCGTGGCGCAGGAAGTCGCACAGCTGGGTGCGCGGCTCGGCGCGTCCGTGGCGGGTTTCGCCGTTCAGTTCCAGTTCGATCTCAGTGCGCTGTTCAGCGGGGGCGTGCATGGGAAGGCTCCTCGATCAGTCGCTGGCCCAGTTCGCGGACCAGCTGGCGCCGGTAGGCCGCGGAGGCATGAACGTCGTCCTGGGCGCCCAGCGACCAGGCCAGGGTGTTGAGGGCGTCGGGCAAGTCGTCGCCCAGCGGCAGCGTTTGCGCCACCGGCCGGTCGGCCACGCCGCCCACGCCCAGGTGGGCGCCGTCGGCGCGCAGGCACAGGGCCAGGGCCACCAGGGCAAAGTCGCCGTGGCGCATGGCGATTTCCTGGAAGCGGTAGTCGGTGCCGTCCTCCGCCAGGGGGAACCGCACCTCGCTGATCAGCTCCCCGGGTTTGCGGTCGGTGGTCAGCAGTCCCTGGAAGAAGTCCGCCGCCGGCACCTCCCGGCGTTTGCCCTTGAGCGATTCCAGCACCACGGTGCCGCCCAGGGTTACCAGGCAGAGCGGAATTTCCGCGCTGGGGTCGGCGTGGGCCACGGAGCCGCACACGGTGCCCCGATTGCGGGTCTGAAAGTGGCCGATCCAGGGCAGGGCCCGGGCCAGCAGCGGCACCTCCCGGGCCAGCTCGGCGCGGTCGGTGAGCTGCACCTGGCGCACCGCCGCGCCCACGGCCAGGTGGCCGCTTTCGTTGCGGATGCGGTTCAGCTCGTCCACCCGGTTGATGTCGATCACCACCTTCGGCTGGGTCAGGCGCATGTTGAGCGTGGCCATCAGGGACTGGCCGCCGGCCAGCACACGGGCGTCCTCGCCGTGCTCATGCAGCAGTTGCAGCACTTCCTTTTTGCTGGAAGCGCGGACGTAGTCGAATGAGGCCGCCTTCATGATGCGTCTCCCTTGCCGAGCAGCCGCGCGATCAGCGCGCGCAGCCGTTGCCAGAGGCCGCCGCCCACCGGCTTGCCGGTGAGGCGCTGGGCGAGCCGGTTGAACACCTGGCCGATAATGATTTTCGAGGCGCTTTGCAGCATGCGGCCGCCCACCGCCGCGATCTTGCCGCCCACGTCCACTTCGTAGACGTACTCCAGGCGGGTGTGGCCGTTGTCCAGTTCCACCAGTGTCACGTGGGCGCTGCCGGAGGCGGAACCCATGGCGCTATCGCCGGAGCCGGACAGCCGCAGGGAGTGGGGCGGGTCCAGGTCGCTGAGACGGACCCGGGCGGCGAAGCGCGCCTTGATCATGCCCACGCCCACGGTGACGTCGGCGCGGTACTGGTTTTCGCCTTCCAGCTCCAGGGCATGGCAGCCGGGAATGATGGCGCGCAGGGTTTCCGGGTCGAGCACGGTGTCGTAGACGGTTTGCGGCGACGCCGGCACCACCACCGAGTCGCGCGCCTGCAGGGCAGGCCCGCCGGCGCGCGGCGCGGCCAACGGCTCCAGCCCCTCCGGCGCCGGCGGCTCGTCGATGCCGATCAGGCCGCGCACCCGGGACGGGGTCAGCGGCAATTGAATGTCGTCGCGGCCCAGGGCGTCGGCCACCGCGTTGGCGATGCACACCGGCGTGCTCATGTTGTTGCCTTCGCCCACGCCCTTGGCGCCCAGAGGGGTGAACGGGGAGGGCGTTTCGGTGTGCAGGATCAGCGGTTCCACCGCTTCCGGGGCGGTGGGCAGTAGATAGTCCGCCAGGGTGCCGGACAGGAAGCTGCCGTCCTCGCCGTAGGCGAACTCTTCCATCAGCGCCACGCCCAGGGCCTGGGTGAAGCCGCCGCGGATCTGGCCGTCCACCAGCATCGGGTTCAGCAGGCGGCCGGCGTCGTGGCAGGTCACGTAGCGGTCGATGTGCACCTCGCCGGTGACCCGGTCGATCTCCACGCCGCAGTAATCGAAGATAAAGCCGTGGCACAGCGAGCTGTTGATGTGGTCGTCGTCGTCCGGCGCTTCCAGCTGCGGCGGCGTCCAGAACGCGGTTTCGCGCAGGCCGCCGCTTTCATTGTCCGGCAGCAGGGCGGGGGACCAGTGGGCGGTGCCGGCGACGCGATGGAAGCCCAGGCTCGGCCCGTCCTCGATAAAAACTTTGCCGTCGGCGAAGCGCACCCGCTCGGCGTCGGCCTCCCACATCGTCGCCGCGATGTTCGCCAGCCGCGCGCGCACCTGCAGCGCCGCCTTGTGCACGGCGCCGGCCACGGCGCCGGCGAAGCGGCTGGAATAGTTGCCCGAGGCGATCGACCAGGGGTCCTTGCCGGTGTCCAGCTCCACATTGACCAGGATGCTGGCCGGGTCCACGCCCAGCACCTCGGCCACTACCTGGGCGGCCACGGTCTGGTGGCCCTGGCCCTGGGGTGTGGAGGACACGTGCACGGTGATGCCGCCGAGCGGATCGATGCCGATGGTGGCGGTGCTCACCGCGCCGTTCTTCGGCCCCGCCTTGCGGCGCTGTTCCGGCGTCAGGGCGGTGGTGATGTAGCCCATATTGGAGATCGACGGCTCCACCACCGCGCACAGGCCCACGCCGTACAGTTTGCCCTCGGCGCGGGCCCGGTCGCGGCGTTGAATCAGTTCCTGATAGCCGCCATCGCGCAGGGCCAGGTCCACGGTGTCGGCGTAGTTGCCGGAATCCAGCAGCGCCCCGGAGGCGGTGCGGTAGGGGAAGGCGTCCGCCGGCACCAGGTTGCGGCGCATCACTTCCAGCGGGTCCAGGTTCAGCTGCCGGGCCACCTGGTGCATCAGGCGCTCCAGGGCGAAGTACATCTGGCCGCCGCCGAAGCCCCGGTTCAGGCCGCTGGGCAGTTTGTTGGTGAGCACCACCCGGTTGCGCACCGCCAGGTTGCGGATGCCGTAGGCGCCGGTCAGGTTGCCGTGCATGCGATAGAAGGTGGCCGGCTCCGGCGCGCGCAAATAGCCGCCGCAGTCGTCGATCTGGTCGTAGCGCAGGGCGGTGACGCGGCCGTCCGCGTCCACCGCCGCCTCCATGTCCGCCACCCGGTTGGTGGCGCTGGAGGAGGCCTGCAGATGCTCAAGCCGGTCTTCCACCCATTTCACCGGGGCGCCGGCCTTGCGCGCCGCCAGCCCCATCAGCACCACATAGGTAAGCACGCCCTGCTTGATGCCGAAGCTGCCACCGGAATCCGGCGGCGTGCGCAGCCGCAGCCGGTTGCTGGTCACGTTCAGCGCCCGCGCCATCACCGAATGCAGCGCATAGGGGCCCTGAAAATTGGAGAGGATGTCGTACACGCCGGTGGCCGGCTGATACTGGCCCACCACCACATAGCATTCGATGGGGGTGCAGGAGTTGCGCGGAAAGCGCACCTTGATGGACACCCGGTGTGCCGCCTCCTCGAAGGCTTTTTCCGGATCGCCGTAGCGGAAGTGGCGCTCGTTGACCACGTTGCCGCCCACCGCCTCGTGCAGCACCGGCGCGTCCTCGGCGGCGGCTTTTTCCGGATCAATCACCGGCTTCAGCGGCTCGTACTGCACGCGCACCAGCTCCAGGGCGTCCTCCGCCCGGTAGCGGTCCTCGGCGATCACCACGCACACCGGCTCGCCCACATAGCGCACCTTGTCCACCGCCAGGCACCAGTGCTCCATGGGCGCGCCGCGCACCCCCACCGGAAACGGATGGGCCCAGCGCTTCACGTCCTCGCCGGTGAGCACCGCGCGCACGCCTTTGAGGGCGAGCGCTTCGGAGGCGTCCACGGACAGCACCCGGGCATGGGCATGGGGGGAGCGCACGACGGCGGCGTGCAGGGTGCCCGGCGGCGTCGCCAGGTCGTCGGCGTATCGGCCCAGGCCACGCAGCAGGGCCTGATCCTCGAAACGGGTCTGGGACCGGCCGATGTAACCACCATCGACGCCGGTCTCGGTGCTGTGATCGCTCATCCAGGACTCTTTATTCTCTTATCCGAGAGCCCTAGTGTCGGTCGCCGGCCATGGCGATGCCTTGCCGGCGGCGATGGATTTCTGTCCCCGGGTCGGCGAATTTACCTTTGAGTCTGATCGGAGGCGGGCGCTACGACTCGCCCAGGAGGAACATCCGAAGCGCCACCGCATTGTTGTGTTCACGGTCGCGGGCGGCGAACAGCAGGGTCAGCACGCGGCCGTCACAGGCGGCCAGCAGGCTGTCCACCTCGTCCGGTCGCTGACGCAGTTCGGCGTGGAATTTCTGGTAGAACGCCGCCCAGCGGGCCGGATCGTGGCCAAACCATTTGCGCAGCTCGGTGGAGGGCGCCAGGTTCTTGCGCCAATCGTCGGCTTTCAGGACCTCTTTTTTGATGCCGCGGGGCCAGATCCGGTCCACCAGCACGCGGTAGCCGTCAGACGGTTCCGCCGGATCCTGGACACGTTTGCACTGAATGCGAGAGGGCTGTTTCATGGGATCTCCTGATACACAGTAGCGGGATATCAGAGCGCCGGCTGAAGTCGGCGAATAGTGGCGAGAGCCTCCCGAACAATCTGTTCGACACGCTCGCCGGCGGTGTCGATCCGGTTGATGGTGCCGCACGACTGGCCGGCGTACAGCGCCATGTCGTCGAGCTCGCCGGTGGCGTCGGCGAGGGGCGAGTCGGTGGAAAACAGATAGACCGGCTGACCGTCCTGTTCGCCGATGATCTCGCTGATTCCGTTGCGTTTCAAATCGTCGTACTCACCCCGGGTGACCCGGTTGTTCAGTACCCGCACTGGCGCGGCCTCGTGCCAGTTGCGGTCGAACAGGCGGGTACGCACGGTGTCCTCGCCCCGGGCCTTGATCAGACGAAGTTTGTGGTGGTCGTGGGCATTGGCTTCGTGGGTGGCCAAAAACGCGCTGCCCAGGCTCGCCCCCTGGGCACCGAGCGCAAGCGCGGCCGCCAGCCCCCGTCCGCCGCCGATGCCGCCGGAGGCGACCAGTGGCACCGGGCTCCACGGCACCAGCTCGGTGAGCAGACCGAAAGTGGTCATGGTGCCGCGCACATGACCGCCGGCTTCCAGGCCCTGAGCGATCAGAATGTCGGCGCCGGCGCTCACGGCCTCTTCGGCATCGGCGCGACCTCCGATTTGGTGAATAACGCCCAGCCCGGCTGCTTTCAGCCGGCGCACCAGCACGGTATCCACGTCCCAGAACAGCACTACCCACGGCACCTGCAGGTCCAGGCAGGCAGCGACCTGTTCGTCCAGTCGCGCGGAGTCCGTCGCGGCGGGAATCAGATTGACGGCGAAGCGCTCGATGCCGGCATTTCGCAGCGCCTGGACCTCGGCCCGGATGCGCTGGGCCGGCTCACGGACCATGCCCAGCACACCGAAGCCCCCGGCTCGGGACACGGCGGCGGCCAGCCGGTACCGGGCCACTCCGCCCATCCCGGCCAGAAGGATCGGCCAGCGACATCCCAGCAGATCGCACAGGGGCCTGTGCAGTGAAGGGCCTACCATTGCCAGACTTGGTCCACTTGTTCGTACAGCCCCGGCAGCGCATGACGAGCGATGGGACGGACACCCCCTTGTAAAGGCAATTGGCCGAGACCGCGCTCTTCCAGATCCTCCTGAACCGCGTAAACCGGCACGCCGCTCGCGACCAGCTCGGCGATATCGCGGGGCAGCTCCGCCGGCTGGGTCTGCCGCCACTGGCCCAACGTCAGCGCCGGCTGCCGACGGCGCAGCACCGCGTAATGCACGGCATGGCCACTGAGCAGCACCGTCAGATTGCCACCGGCGCCACGCATCGAGCGGGTCAGCCACAGAATGGTGTCGTCCTGTTCCTCGGTGGTGGTGCGGTAGGCCTGATCGATCACCTGCAGTACGTTCATGATTACCTCGTGCCAATGGTCAGGGTGTTGCGTGCCTCGCTGGCGTAGCGCCACAGGTCAGGCGGACCGCCACGGCCACAGCCGTCGATAACGTCGTTGACACCGCGCTCGTCCACGCACAAGCCGCAGTTGATCCACTCGAAGCCGATCCTTCTTGCCTGTGCTTTCTCCTGCAGCGCCTGGATCCAGTCCTTGGTGAGTGGGTGCGCTTCCTCGCCGCTATCGCGGCCATGCACGGCGTTGCCGTGCGGCTGCTGATGGGCGAAAGCCAGCGCTACCGCGCCCTCGTAGGCGAATACCCGGACCCCCACGTCGCGATCCAGGGCGGCGTCGAGAAGCCGGAAGAAGGTAATGGTGCGTTCGCTTTCAAACGGGGGCTCCATGAAAGCGAAGGTCAGGATACGGTCATGGCTCATTTGCGCTCTCCTTGGATTCAGTGCCAGATAACTTTGCCGCGCGCGAGCATCGCATCAATGATGATGTGCAGGTCGGACAGGCCGACGCGGTCCTTGAGATCGTCTTCTTCCAGTTCCCGTTGTGCCAGGGAAAAGGCATCGGCATAAACCGGTACGCCGCCGTCCAGCAACCGGTCGAGCCCCTCACCGAGGGCGCCGCGGCGGGCCGGTGTGACACCGTTCTGAACCAGCAGAACGGAGACGTCATGACCGGCGTCGTGCAGTTGCCCGATCAGTTCGAACTGATGACGGGTCCGCTGTTCGGTAAAAGGGTCCTGACTTTGAATGAACAGATACTTGGACATGGAGAACTCCGGTTTCAGGAAGAAGAGGTCAACGACACCGGGCAGTCGGCGAGTAATTCCCGACGCAGCAGAAAATCACCGAAGTGTTCGTCGTCGTGCCGGTCGTGGGCGAACCGCTCCAAGAGCGGCGCGAGCAGATCCAGAAAGCGCGCCTCGTCCACATTGCCCGCATACAGAAGCGCGAGGCGGTCACCGTTAAAGCTGCCGCCGAGATAGAGGTTGTAGAGGCCGGGCGCCCGACCGGTCAGCGCGATCTCGCCAAGATAGGGCCGCGCGCAGCCGTTGGGGCAACCGGTCAGTCGCAGTGAAATCGGCACCGCGGCAAGCCCGTACTGGCTCTTGAGTCGCTGGAACAAATCCAGCAGGCGGGGGGTGTAGCGCTCCGCCTCGGCCATGGCCAGACCGCAGGTGGGCAGTGCCACGCAGCTCAGGGTGTGAGCCGCCTGGAGGTCCGGCGTCAGGCGCCAGGATAAACCGAGGTCATCCAGACGCCATTGGAGTGATTCCCGTTCGTGATCCTCGACGTGCGTCAACTGCAGGTTCTGATTGGTGGTCAGCCGCAGGCGGCCGCCGTATTGTTCCAACAGACCGCTGATCCGGGCTCTCAGCGCATCGTCGATGCGCCCGCTTTCGATATAGAGCGTGGCGTGCCACAGATCATCGTCGCCCTGGTGCCAGCCGAGCCGATCGCCGTTATGGTCAAAGCGCTGTGGCCGGGCCGGCGCCAGCGGATGCCCCCAACGGGTCGCCAGCTCATCGAGAAACCAGGGCAGGCCCAGGCGATCCAGGGTGTACTTGAAACGCGCCCGGTGACGGTCCTTGCGATCACCGAAGTCCCGCTGAATCGACATCACCGTTTCGCTGAACCGGGGGGCGTCGTCGGCGTCGATAAAGCCGATTTCCTCCGCCAGCCGGGGATAACTGTCGTCGCGATTGTCCAACTGCCCCATGCCGCCGCCCACGCACACATTGAAACCGAGCAGTTCCCCGCGATCGACCACCGCGATCAGGCCCAGGTCCTGGCCGTACACATCGATGTCGTTGACCGGCGGCAGGGCGTAGCCGACCTTGAACTTGCGCGGCAGGTAGAGCTCGCCGTAGACCGGTTCCTCATGCTCGACGCGGGCGCCGGCTTCCTGATACCAGATCTCCGGGTAGGCGCGGGTTTTCGGAATCAACCGGTCGCTGGTGGCGCGTGCCAGTTCAGCCACCCGACGGTGGGCGCGGGACAGAAAGGGGTTGGCGCCACACACCACGCCGCGGCTGTCGTCACCGCAGGCGGCGATGGTGTCCAGGCCAATGTCGCGCAGACCACGCATCAATGCGCGCAGGGCCGGCTTGCGCACTCCGTGCAGCTGCACCGTCTGACGGGTGGTGATGCGGATGCCCCGCTCGGCGTAGCGCCGCGACAGGTCGTCGAGACCCCACCATTGTTGTTTGGTCAGCAGGCCGCCGGGAATACGCAGGCGCACCATGAACTGATAGATCGGCTCCAGATGGCGACGCCGCCGCGCCGCCCGCTGATCCCGATCATCCTGCTGATAGATTCCGTGAAACTTCATCAGCAGCGGATCCTCGCCCGGCACCGCCCCGGTGAGGGTGTCCTCCAGGCCTTCGGCGATGGTGCCACGCAGATGACGACTGCGAGCCTTCAGTTGCTCGTTGTCGTGCAAGGTGTCCAACGGCTGGCTCAGATCGCGATCACGCTGGATCATGTCGCCTCCTAATAAAGGTTTCGATGAAGGCGTCTGGCCTTCGAGAGTTGCTTCCAGTGGCCGGCTCCGAGGTGTGCGTCCACCGCCTCGCGCAGTCGCGCCTCGGTGTCGCCGAGCCGGTCCTTGTCACCGCAGAAATAGAGATGGGCATCCCGGTTCAGCCAATCGAAAAGCTGCCCGGCCCGGGCCAGCAGCGGGTCGGCCAGGTCGCGGTCCGGCTGATCCGCGTGGAACACCGTGTCGACGCGTTCGAGCACGCCCCGGGCGTGGGCGTCCTGGAACGTCAGTTGATAGAGAAAGTCTTCCTCGAACCGCTGCTCGGCGAACACCAGCCAGCACGGCGCCGGTCGGCCGCTGGCCGCCAGATGCTGTACGAAGGCGCGGTAGGGAGCGATGCCGGTTCCCTCGGCGATCAGAATCAACGGCGCGCGCGGATCCGAGGGGAGCTGAAAGCGCGCGTTGCGGTGCGGATACAGACGCACCGGGTCCCCGGGTTGCAGGTTCAGCAAGTAACGGGAGGCGATGCCGGTTTCCAGGCGACCCTCGAATGGATAGCGGAACAATTTGGCGGTCAGATGCAGCGCATCGCTTTCCACGTCCAGGCTGTTCGCCAGGTCGTAGAGCCGCGGCTGAAGGGGCCGGAGCGCGTCCACCAGGGCGGCGGCCTCGGGCCGGGCCGGGTAATGATGCAGGATGTCCAGCACCTGATGACGGCGCAGGAAAGCGCGCTGATCGCGGGCGCCGTTTTCCAGCACACGTCGCAGCCCGGCGTCGCCGCTCAGTCCGGCCCAGTATTCCAGGAAGCGGCTTCCCGGCAGGGTCAGGTCGCGGTGTTGCCTGAGGGCTTCGACCAGGGGGCGCGCCTGGCCGTCCACCGTCACCGGCTGTTCCGCGGACAGGCCGCTGGCGTCCAGAACGGCGGCCACCAGTTCCGGAGGGTTGTCGGCCAGAATACCCACCGCATCGCCGGGGGCCGCCGGAAAATCCGCCACATCCAGGGCCAGCTCCAGATGATGGATGGGGCTGGCCCGGTCCGACGCGCTGAGACATTGGTTGACCAGGACCTCCGTTTCCAAGGGCGTCTGTTTGTCGTAGGCCGGGCGGGCCGGCACCGGGGTGGCGGGTGCCTTGGACACGGTGGCGCCTTTCGGGCGGGGAAGCGATGCCAACACCCTGGTCAGCCACTGGCGGGCCGGGGTTTCGAAATCCACGTCGCATTCCTGCCGCTCGATCAGCCGCTGGCCACCCAGCGCTTCCAGCCGCGCGTCCAGGGTCCGACCGGCGGTGCAGAAATGCTCGTAGGTACTGTCGCCCAGTGCCAGGACGGCAAAGCGCACTCCGTCCAGCTTCGGCGCGGTGTCGTCCGCCAGTTCCTCGAAAAACGACAAGGCCGGCTCCGGGGGCTCGCCGTCGCCGTGGGTGGCGGTAATCACCACCAGATAAGCGCGCCGTGCCAACTGGCGGACGCGCACCCGTTCAAGGTTCTGCAGATCCGAGGCAATGCCCGCCTGGTCGCAGAGCGCCTTCAGACGCTCCGCGAGGTGGCGGCTGTTGTCGGTCTCCGTGCCATAGGCGATCAGGACGGCCGGACCGGTGGTGGGGGCCGGGTCGGCGGGTGCGGCGTCGCCGGGGTCGATCCGCTGGCCCGCCAGATAACCGCTCAACCACAGGGCCTGGCGAGGATCGAGATCCTCCAGGAGAGCGTGGATACGCTGCCATTGTGTTTCCGAGAAGGGGTGCGCCAACCCGTGGGCGGTCATCGCGGCCTCCGTCCGATGAGTGAACGGGCGGCAGTATGCCGGGCTGAATTGGTGACGAATAATGAAATACAATGCGCTTTCACTTTAAAGATATTGATACAAATCATGGATATTGAGCTGGCCCGCACTTTTCTGGAGATCGTTCGCTCCGGCAGTTTCATGGCGGCGGCGGAGCGTCTGCACGTCACCCAGACCACAGTCACCGCCCGTGTCCACAACCTGGAAGGGCAACTCGGCTGCCGGCTGTTCGTGCGCAATCGCAGCGGCGCGCGCCTGACCCTGAATGGCGAACAGTTCGCCGGCCATGCCAGCCAGCTGGTACGAACCTGGGACGCCGCGCGGCGGTCGCTGCCGCTGCCAGAGGGCGCGGGGCGCACGGTGACCCTGGGCGCGGAGATCAGCCTCTGGAATCCCTGGTTGCTGGATTGGCTGGTGGCGCTGCGCGAGGCGTCCCCGGACGCCGCCGTTCGCGCCGAAGTCGGGGAGCGGGCCACTCTGAATGAAAAGCTGGAGCAGGGGGTGCTGGACGCGGCGCTGGTTCACCAGCCGGATTACTGGCCGGGCATGCAGGTCGAGCAGCTGATGGAGGAAAAGCTGATTTTGGTGCGCGCCGCGCACACCGCCTCGCCCTATGTGTATGTGGATTGGGGCGCGGACTTCCGACGTCAGCACGACAGTGCCTGGCCGGAGCGGGCGCGGGCGGGCGTCAGTATCGACCTCGGTCCCCTGGCGTTGCGCTATATTCTCCGGTACGGGGGGAGCGGCTATTTCCGCACCCGGGTGGCGCAGCCTTACCTGGAGAGCGGTGAACTGCGGCGGGAAGACACGGCGCCGGAATTCAGTTACCCGGTTTACCTGATCTACGGCAGGCAACAGCAATCCCCGGTGATGGCCAGGGTGATCGACACCTTGCGGACGCTGGTGAATGGCGACGGCGCGACCCCGAAGCAAGAGACACCACTGGATGTGCCCGACCGGTGACCTATAATGGCGCGCGCGGGGACGACCCCGCGTTGGCCGACTCACCGGGGACGGCCCCGGATGTTCAAGGTTTTATCATGTCCTGGTTGGTACTTTTCATCGCCGGCTTGTTCGAAGTCGCCTGGGCCGTCGGGCTCAAATACACCGAGGGGTTCACCCGTCCGTTACCGACCGTCGCCACGCTTCTGGCGATGGGCATCAGCATGGGGTTGCTGGGACTCGCCATGAGAGAGCTGCCCGTCGGCACCGCCTACGCGGTGTGGACGGGAATCGGCGCGATCGGCACGGTGACGCTCGGCATCGTGCTGTTCGGCGATTCCGCCAGTCCTGCCCGTCTGTTTTGCCTGCTGCTTATTTTTATCGGCCTGGCGGGCCTGAAGATTCTCTCCCCGTCTTAGGGGCCATGGTGCCAGGCCGCCCGGGCGTCCCTGGCTGTATGCATTGTCAAGGAGATGCTGGTGACCCACATCAGTTCGTCCAATCCGATTCCCGTCTCTCCCGCCCTGGCGGAAAATAATCCGCCGGCCAGTCTGCCCCCGGGGGGCGGTGAAAGCCGGGGACGCTTGCTTTGGGTCTGTGCCCTGGCGGTGATGCTGGGTTTGCTGGCCGGGCCGGTGGCGAAGTTATTGCTGATGCTGATCGATCTCTTTACGCAGCTGTTCTTTTTCGCACGGCTATCCTTTGCGCCGGCCACGCCAGTGGATCATGGCCTGGGGGGATGGGTGATCGCGGTGCCGGTGCTGGGTGGGCTGGTCATCGGTCTGATGGCCCGCTGGGGCGCCAAGGCGATCCGGGGACACGGGATCCCCGAGGCCATGGAACAAGTGCTGACCAACGAAAGCCGGATTCCCGCCCGTATTACCTTTTGGAAGCCGCTGTCGTCGGCCATTTCCATTGGCAGCGGTGGACCGTTCGGCGCGGAAGGACCGATCATCGCCACCGGCGGCGCTCTGGGGTCATTGCTGGGGCAGCTCCTGCACATCAGCGCGTCGGAGCGGAAGATTTTATTGGCGGCTGGCGCCGCGGCCGGCATGGCCGCGGTGTTCTCCGCGCCGGTGTCGGCGGTTCTGCTGGCCGTGGAGTTGTTGCTGTTTGAGTTCCGGGGTCGCTCGATGGTGCCGGTGGCGCTTGCGGCGGTCACCGCCACCGGTGTTCGCTACGTCCTGCTTGGCACCGGGGCGGTATTTTCCATGGCCGCGATTGCGCCGGCCGTACCCTCCGCACTGGCGATGTATGCGGCGTTAGGCCTGTTGATGGGCGTGCTGAGCGTGGCGGTGACGCGAATATTGTATTGGATCGAGGATGGCTTCGAGCGTTTGCCCGTGCACTGGATGTGGTGGCCGGCGCTGGGAGGCCTGGCGGTGGGCCTGGCGGGCTACGTGGAGCCTCGGGTGTTAGGGGTCGGCTATGAGCTCATCCAGTCAATTCTGAACGTCAAATTGGCGGTCGGCACGCTGGCGTTCTTGTGTTTGATGAAGTTTCTTGCCTGGTCGATTGCGCTGGGCAGCGGCACGTCGGGCGGAACGCTGGCGCCGCTGTTCATTATTGGCGGCGCCCTGGGCGCCTGCCTGGGCTTGCTGATATCCGAAGCGCTACCGGGCTGGGGCGTCGACCCCGGGTTGGCGGCCCTGGTCGGTATGGCGGCCATGTTCGCGGGCGCCTCGCGGGCGTTCTTGACGTCCGTGGTGTTCGCCATTGAGGTGACCCATCAACCGAACGCTCTGCTGCCGTTGCTGGCCGGCTGTGCCATGGCTTATCTGTTGTCCACGCTGTGCATGCGGACCACCATCATGACCGAGAAGATTACCCGGCGCGGCGTGATGGTTCCGGCGGAATATGACGCCGACCCTCTGGCGCAAATTACCGTGGAGCAGGTGTACAGCCGGTCGCCGGTGAGTCTGTCCCGGGCACAGAGCCTGGCGCGGGTTCGCGCCTGGTTGCTGGAGGACAGCGTGCAAAGCCATCATCAGGGCTTTCCGGTGACCGACGAAACCGGTCATCTGCGTGGCGTACTGACGCGCCGGGATCTGATGGCTCTGGAGATCGGCGGCGATACGCCGGTAGGCGATCTGATACGGCGGGCGCCCTTGGTGGTTACGCCCGAACACACCCTGAGAGAGGCCGCGGACCATATGGTGCGTTATGACGTGGGCCGCTTGGTGGTGGTATCCGGGGACCGGCCCGACCAGCTGATCGGCATGCTGACACGCAGCGATATTCTCAAAGCCCGCCGGCGTCGCCTCGAAGAAGGAGACCGCCGCCCGGGCGGGCTGATGAAAGCACGCTGACTCTCCGCCTAGCGCAGCAGGCGCCGCAGGTCGTCGCCGTTGTCCACCAGGTCCGCCAAGGTATAGCGATCCAGTTCGCGGAGAAAGGCTTCCTGGGCCTTGACCAGTGCCCGCTTGAGCAGGCAGGCCGGGTCGATCGGGCATTGGGAAGCCGGGCCAAAACATTCCAGAAGCCGGAGATTCTCCGTCTCGCGCACCACCTCACCAACACCGATCTCTGGCGCTGGCCTGGCCAGCGCCAGACCGCCGCCACGGCCGCGCACGCTCTTGATGTGCCCGGTCTGAACCAGTGTTTGGGCCACCTTGGCCACGTGATTCGCCGAGATGCCATACGCCATCGCGACCTTTTGAACCGTCGCGGGCGCGGCGTCCTTTGGCAGCGCGAGATAGATCAATAACCTCAGCGCGTAGTCGGTGTGGGTTGTCAGTTGCATGGGGCCTTGACCGTTTTTAAACAGGTATATAGTATTCCTGTTTAAAACAGGCATGTAAAATACCTCTTTGGAGACACACTATGCTCACACCCGGCCAGCTCACCGCGATTCAACGAACCGTTCCCATCCTGCAGGAGCATGGGGAGGCGCTGACCCGCCATTTCTATCAGCGCATGTTCCAGCACAACCCGGAGGTCCGCGGCTTCTTCAATCCGGCGCACCAACACTCCGGTCAGCAACAGCGCGCGCTGGCCGGGGCCATCTGCGCCTACGCCCAACACATCAATGATCCCTCGGCGCTGGCCGGGGCGGTGGAGTTGATCGCCCAGAAGCACGTGTCCCTGGGTATCCGGCCCGAGCACTATCCCATCGTCGGGGAGAACCTTCTTGCCTCGATCAGGGAAGTGCTCGGGCTGGCCGAGGACGATCCGATCCTGGACGCCTGGGCGGTCGCCTACGGCGCGCTCGCCGATCTCTTTATTCAGCGCGAAGCGGCGATCTATCAGGAGCAACGTGAACGCGCCGGTTGGAACGGCTTCAAACGCTTCGTGGTCAGCCGCCGGGAAGCGGCCAGCGACAACATCGTGTCGTTGTATCTCAAGCCCGCGGACGATGCGCCGTTGCCGGCGCACAGAGCCGGCCAGTATGTGACGCTGAGGGTCGTGCTGCCGGGTGGCGAAGCGATCATGCGCAACTACAGCCTCTCCAACGAACCGGGCGCGGACTGCTACCGCATCAGTGTGAAGCGGGAAGGGGGCGAGGGGACGCCGCCGGGAGTGTGCTCCCACCATCTGCACGAACGGGTGCGCGTGGGGGACCGGGTCGAAGTGAGCCCGCCCTGTGGTGATTTCACGCTGGCGGCGCCCGGCGCCCGGCCGTTGGTGCTGATCGCCGGCGGCGTGGGTATCACGCCGATACTTTCCATGGCGCACGAAGCGCTGGCGGCTGCGCCGGAACGAACGGTGTGGCTGATCCAGGGCGCGCTGAATGGTCTCGTGCATCCGTTCGCCGATGAGATCGCCCAGCTGAAACGTCGTTATCCCGGCCTGCGCGTTCATGTTCGCTATAGCGAGCCGCTGCCGGAGGACCGGCTCAATGCCGCCCACGACGGCGAGGGTCTGATCGACGAGGCGCTGCTGGATGAACTGTTGGGCAGGGAAAAGGCGGAGTACTACTTCTGCGGTCCCACACCCATGCTGCGGCATCTGTGCCGGCTGCTGGCGCGCCGGGGCGTACCGCCGGAGGATATCCATTACGAATTCTTCGGTCCGGCGCAGTCGCTGGCCGCCTGAAGAAGTCGTTCGGAAGGGGAAGAATGGTGCCGGAAAGAGGAATCGAACCTCCGACCTACTGATTACGAATCAGTTGCTCTACCGACTGAGCTATTCCGGCACGCCCCCGCCCGGACGGGCGAGGCGGGCTAGTTTAGCAGGACCGCCCGCCGAGACAAGCCCGGCGGGTGGTCATCGTTCAGTCGCCGGCTTCGAACACCAGTGACGCGGAGTTCAGGCAGTAGCGCAGGCCGGTGGGCGGCGGGCCGTCGGGGAACACGTGGCCCAGGTGGCCGTCGCAGCGCGCGCAGCGGATCTCGGTGCGGACCATGCCGTGGCTGTCGTCGCGCAGTTCCTTGACGTGTTCCGGGTCCACCGGCTGATAGAAGCTGGGCCAGCCGGTGCCGGATTCGAATTTCTCGTCGGAGCGGAACAGCGGCAGGTGGCACAGCTTGCACAGGTAGGTGCCGCTTTCCTTGTTGTCGAGCAGGCCGCCGCAGAACGGCGGTTCAGTGCCCTGGTTGAGCAGGATGCGGCGCTCCTCGGCGGTGAGGCCGGCGGCGCGCTGTTGTTTTTCGGCGTCGGTGAGCGGCGTCAGGTCATGGCCGCTGGCGGACGTATTCATGGGCGGACCTCTTGATTCAATGAGTCGTTCAGGGTTTCAGCAGGTCGGGAAAGGCGGCGTGAAGCTTGTCCAGCTTGGGCCGGGCCACGTGCTGAATGTACGGCTGGTTGGGGTTACGCCGGGCGAAGTCCTGGTGGTAGTCCTCCGCCGGGTAGAACGGGTGGCCGGTTTCGATGGTGGTGACGATGGGCGCGGTGAAGGCGCCGGCGTTGTCGAGCTGGGCGATGTAGGCGCGGGCCACGCGCTCCTGGTCGGCGTCCACGGGAAAGATGGCGGAGCGGTACTGGGGGCCGCGGTCGTTGCCCTGGCGGTCTTTCTGGGTGGGGTCGTGGGCCACCGAGAAGAACAGTTTGAGCAGCTCGCCAAAACCGATGCGGGCCGGGTCGTAGGTGATTTCCACCGCTTCCGCGTGGCCGGTGCGGCCGCCGCACACCGCTTCGTAGTGGGCGCTGTCGGCGCTGCCGCCGGCGTAACCGGAGACCACGCTGCTGACGCCGTCCAGGGCGGCGTACACCGCCTCCACGCACCAGAAGCAGCCGCCGGCCAGGATGGCGCGGCCGCTGTCGCGGTCGGCGGGCAGCGGATCGGCCGGGTCGGGGAACCGGTCCGGGTGCATCGCCAGGGACGTTCCGGGAATCACGGCTTTCATGGTACCTCCATTCGCACGGGCATTGGCGCGCGGCATCGCGCGGCACGTCCTGATGGGTGGGGGCACCGGCCCCGGGTATCAATCCCGGGCCGGGCGGGCGTCAGGGCAACAGGCCGTTCTGGCGCAGGCTGTCGCGCAGGGCGCGACACTGGCTCTTGGCGATGGCGGCCTGGTCGTTGGCTTCGTGGGTGCGGGCGATGCCGTACCACAGGGAGGCGCCGGTGCCGTCCATCAGATAGGCGGGGAAGCGGTCCTCGGTGTCTTCCAGGGGCGCCCGCGGGATGCGCTGGCCGTCCAGGCCCAGGCGCCAGGTGGGCTGCACCTCGGTGTCCTGGTTGAGCGGGTTGAGTTCCCGGTCGCCGGGCAGATTGGGGGCCGACATCAGCAGCCGGGTCAGGTCCACCAGCAGGATACGGTCGGCCCCGTGCTCGCCGGCCCAGTCGCTCAGCGCCTGGCGGCCATCTTCGTCCCAGAACGGTACCTCCTGGTGGGCCAGGCGCACGGTGACGCCGGTGCGGGCAAAAATCGGCCGGCAGGTCAGCTCCCAGGTTTCGCGGGTGTCGCTTTCCGGGCTCTGGGCGGCCAGCAGCAGGGAGGTGGCCGGCGGCGGCGGGGTATCGGTGACGGTGCGGGTGGTGACCTGGGTGGTGCTGGCGCAGCCGGCCAGGGCCGCCGCCGCGAGGACGGTCAGGGGGAAAAACAGAGCCCTCATGGACGATCTCCTATCAATAAGGCGCCAGTGTAGCAGCGCGCCCGCCGCTGTCACCGGATGACGCCGCAAATCCCGCCGGAAAGAGCACCCGCGCCAAAAAAATCAGGGAAAGGCCGGCGAGGTCAATGCGGGCGCCCGGGCGCCGGCCCGTACTTCCAATTGAAAGCGGCCCGCGGGGGCCGGCGGCGGATGGTACCAGCGCACCTCGTAGAGCGCGCCCTGGTCGTCCTGGTCGATCAGGCGCAGGGCCAGATCGCCGCTCTCGTCGTCGATCACCGGCGCGCGGTCGTCGGCCCGGGTGATGCGCAGCAACGGCTGGTCCAGCGCCAGGGCGCCGGGGGGCTCGCCGTGGAAGCGCCACGCCCAGTAGGCACCTTTCTCGCCCTCCGGTTCCTGGAAACGGGCCGGTTGCCGCCACTGCCGGGCCCAGCGGCGGTCGGCGGGGGCATTGGGCCAGTAGTCGTGGCGCAGCAGGTCGAAGTCGGCGCGGGCCGGCAGCTCGTCCACCTGGCCGGCGGCGAACAGGTCGCCGCCCAGCCGGGCGCTCTGGGCGGCGAGAAAGTCCAGGGTGTGGGGGCCGTACAGCGTGTGGCCGCCCTCGTAGTACTGGGCGCCGTACTCCTCCGGGGTCACCGCGTAGCCGAAGAAGCCATTGGCCAGGCTGGAGATCTCCACCCGCCAGGGACGGCCCTCCGGCAGCGCCTCCAACACCGCGCCACGGATGCGATTGCCGCTTTCCAGGGTGATTTCCCAGGGCAGGGGCACCAGCACCAGATCGTTGACGCGCAGCACCTGGAACAGGGCGCGGTGGGGGAAGGCCTCCGGCGCCAGCAGCAGCTGCGCCTTGGACAGCATCCACTGCTTGGCGCCCTGACAGCCGTCGGTGAACCAGCGCCGTGGCCAGCCCTCCTGGAGGAACGGCAGATAGGACACCGGAAACACTTCGTCGCCGTTGGCGGCGCCGGCCACCGACGCGCCCACCACCGGCCGGGCGCACAGGCCGTGGCGCTGCGGGTCGCTGAGCGTCAGCAGGTCCAGCTGCCGGGCGCCGGCGGCGGTGACCAGGCGCGGGGAAAGCGTCCCGTCCAGGGACTGGAACAGGTCGGCGGCCTGTTCGCCCAGGGCGGTGCCGATGCGCCGGGCCTCCAGGTCGCCGCGGTGGTCCGGGTGCCAGGCCGGGTTGTTGTCGGCGTGGGTGGCCTGCACCGCGCCGTGCACGAAGGGCCAGGGCAGGTCGCCGGCGGCGAAGCGGCGTCCGGGGCCCCGCGCCAGCCAGTGCCAGACGTCGGCGTGGTAGGGGCCGGTGAAGGCGGGGATGGCGGTGCCGTGCACGGAAAACAGGGTCAGGGCCCCGGCCGGGTAGTAACGGCCGTCGTCCGCCTGCAGGTCGATGCGCAGCTGGGTCATGCGCGGGTTCACCGCGCCCAGGGCGGTGTTGCCGTCCACGCGCTCCGGGTCCAGGTGGTGATTGCGCGCCCAGGCCTGGGGGGAACGGTTGCGGGTCAGTCCCCACACGTCCCGGCCGCCCACCGCCAGACGGGCCGGGCGGCGGCCCTGGTAGGCCCGGGTCACCGCCCGGGCGATGCGGTCGGCGAGAAAATCGAACAGCGCCGGGTCGAAGCCCGGCCGGTTGCCGCCAAACACATTATAGAAGTCGCTGCCCAGGTACTGGCCGGGCCCGGAATGGGTGTGGGTGACCAGCAGACTGAGCCCGTGGGCGGGCACGTCGGTGGCGGCGGCGATGCGCTCCGCCACCGCGTAGTGCAGCGGCAGGGAGCCGGCACCCAGGTCCAGCTGCACCAGGGCCAGCGGCGTGCCGCCCGGGCCGTGCAGATAAAAGGCACGGGCCTTGAGCCGGGTACGCAGGCCGTCGCCGTCCGCCGCCCAGGCGGAGTAGCCGAATTTGGGCAGGCCGATGGCCGGCGTGATGTCCACCTCCGCGACGCCGGCCAGGGCCACGTCGGAAGGGGACGCGGGTCGCGGCGCCGGCACCTCGAAGCGCAGCGCCTCGCGGGGATAGAACAGAAACGGCCAGGCGGTGTGCAGCAGGGCGCCGCCGGCAAGCAGCAGCAGGGTCAGCAGAGCCAGCCCCAGGGGGCGGCGGAATCGGCGGCGGGAGGACATCAGGGGCGGATCCTTTTATTTTTGCACGAACGTACCACTTTGGAGTGGCGCCCACAACACAAAGGCGGTGCTTCGGTGACGGTGGTACAGAGCGGATACAAAACGACACCGCCGGGACAAGTTGTGCAAAAGCAGAGCGAAGTTCTCAACACTAATCCTACTGGAAGTCACCGGAAGTCTGTTTTTTTTAAGCCCTCCGACTATTCCAATGCTTGCAGTGTAATCCGTTGATACCCGAGGGGGGTAACACCATGAAAGCAAGCTTGAAATTGTCCCCGCTGGTAATGGCCGTGGGGCTGGCGATGCAGCCGGCTCTGGCGGAAGAGCATTACGAAGAGGATGTGAACACGCGCCAGTACGTGGGGGGCTTCGGCTCCTACGTGGATCTGGACGAGGACCGCCAGTATGACGACGATGCCGCCGGTTACAGCGTCTTTTACGGTCGTCAGCTGTCCGATCACTTCTGGTGGGAGACCGAATTCGGCTTCTACAAGATGGATCCGGGTATCCCCAACACCCAGGATTTCTATCAGTATCACCTGACCACCGGTCTGGCCTACGCCTTCGGTGACCGTACCGGCTTCACCCCGTACGCCATCGTCACCGTGGGCGCCATCGACCAGGAAGTGCTGCCCGACGAGGACCAGGACACCAACTTCGGCGCCACCGCCGGTCTCGGCGCGGTCACCGGCCCGGTGTTCGACAACGGTCTGAAATTCCGTGGCGACGTGCGCTATGTGTACGACGACTTCGACGGCGCCGGCCCGGCCCGTGGCGACGGCGCCTTCGGCGACGTGCGGCTGTCCCTGGGCGTGGAATTCCCGCTCGGTTACACCAAGGTCATCACCAAGGAAAAAGTGGTGGTGGAGACCCGTGAAGTGCGCGTCCAGCCCAAACCGGCCGTGGATTCCGACGGCGACGGCGTGCCGGACGATCGCGATCAGTGCCCCAACACCCTGCAGGGTGGCCAGGTGGACGCCAAGGGCTGCTTGATCGCCAACCAGACCGTCACCCTCAGCAACATCAACTTTGAATTCGATTCCGCCCGTCTGACCGCCGGTTCCGAATCCACCCTGGACCGGATCGCCGATTCCCTGAAAGCACAGACCGACTTCCGCGTGGAAGTGGCCGGCCACACCGACAGCGTCGGCAACGCCGACTACAACGAGGAGCTGTCCCGTCAGCGTGCCGAAGCGGTGCGTCAGTATCTGGTGATGCGCGGCGTCGACGCCGACCGTGTTACCGCCCGGGGCTACGGTGAACTGGATCCGGTCGCCAGCAACGACAATGAATCCGGCCGTGCCATGAACCGCCGCGTTGAATTCCGCGTTACCGAGAAGTGAGGAGAACCCACATGTTGAAATTCAGAAACCTGACCATGCTGGTCCTGCTCGCCGTGCTCGGCGCCGGGATCTATGGTTGCAACGCCAGCGATAGCGACGGCGGCGGTGGCGGCGGCGGCAACCCGACGCCGAACGCGCCTGAAGACCAGGACAACGACGGCATTCCCGACGATCAGGACAACTGCCCGGCGGTGCCCAACAACAGCCAGCTGGACCAGGACCAGGACGGCATCGGCGATGCCTGCGACGATGACATCGACGACGACGGCGTCGACAACGAGGACGATAACTGTCCGCGCGTGGTCAACCCGGATCAGACCGACACCGACAACGACGGCATCGGCGACGCCTGCGACAACAACATCGACCAGGACGACGACGGTATCGAGGACAACGAGGACAACTGTCCGGCGGTCCCCAACCCGAACCAGTCCGACATTGATGGCGACGGCATCGGTGACGTGTGCGACAACGACATCGACGACGACGGCATCCAGAACGACAACGACAACTGCCCCTACGTGGCCAACTTCGACCAGCTCGACACCGACGGCGACGGCACCGGCGACGCCTGTGACGGCGACACCGACGGTGACGGCGTGCCCAACCAGGACGACAACTGCCTGCTGATCCCCAACCCGGACCAGGAAGACCTGGACGGTGACAACGTGGGCGACGTGTGCGACGACGACACCGACGGCGACGGCGTGGACAACGTGGACGACGAGTGCCCGCGTACCCCCGGCCCGGCCATCAACAACGGCTGCCCGGTGGACGACACCCAGGATCAGGACGACGACGGCGTGCCGGACGATATCGACAACTGCCCGACCATCGCCAACGCCGACCAGGCCGACGCGGACGGTGACGGCATCGGCGATGTGTGCGACACCGACGGCTTCACCTGTAACGACACCAGCACCTATCAGCCCCTGCTGAGCCCGGACTACGAGGGCAATGGGGGTTCCCTCGGGGTCGCCATCGCCAGTGTGGACAACCCGGAATACCTGACCGACGACGTGGAGCAGAACTTCGCCGAGCTGAACGTCTCCGCCGCGCTGATCTATGGCGGTGCGCAGATCAGCGCCGACGCCGCCGACCCGGGCAATGACATCACCGGCATCAACCGCATCGGTGTCGTGATCTCCGATCCGGCCTCGTCCCTGCTCAGCCTGGGCCTGCTGGGCAACTTCCTGACCCTGCGCCTGATCGACGATGGTGAAGTGGTACAGAGCTTCACCGTGGATGGCGGTCTGCTGGATCTGGAACTGCTGGGCCTGTCCCTGAACAGCGACCAGCGCTTCCTGTCCGCCGAAGTGGACACCAGCGCCACCACCTTCGACAGCGTGGAACTGGAGTACGCCGGTTTCCTGAACGTCAACGACAGCCTGCGCATCCACCGGGTGTGCGCCGGCAACACGCCGGCACCTTGATCTTCCTTCTCTGATCAGGCAGATCATGGGGCGCCTTCGGGCGCCCTTTTTTTTTCGCCCCCGTTTTTTGTCCGGCCGCCTCGTCCTCGCCCCGGTTTCACGCCCGCCATTTAACAATTCGCCGACGGTCATCCTTTTCGGTTAGATTGGTGCGCAGGAGGGATCGATGGCATGACCTACCACCCCGTGACCGCCACGCTGCTGGCGGTGCTCACGCTTGTGCTGCTGGCCGGTTGTGGCCAGGGGCCGGACTATACCGAAACCGGCGATTTGGAGGCCCTGCAGGAGCGGGGCGTGCTGCGCCTGGCGGCGCCGCGCTTCGACGAGGAGCAGGCGCTGGTACGCGAAGGCGTGCCCCTGCAGGAGTTCCGCGAGCAGGCGGAGGCCGCCGCCGAGGCCCTGGGGCTGGAACCGCGCTGGGTGTACACCGACGGCACCGGGGAGCTGGCGGACCTGCTCAACGAGGGCCGCGCGGACATGATCGTCAGCAACTATTCGGTCACCGAGGCCCGCGGCGAGGCGGTGGCGTTCTGCACGCCGGTGGCGGTGATCGACGAGTACCTGGTGGTGCCCGACAGCCGCGAGGGCGACGACCTGGCCGCCCTCGGCGCCATGACCCTGGCGGTCCCGGAGGGCACCGCCTACGCGGAGACCGCGGAGGAACTGGCGGGGCGCTTCGACACCATCAAGGTGGAGACCCTGCCCGGCGACACCTCCGACGCCGGCCTGCTGGAGGCGGTGGCGGAGGGGCGCTACGGCGCCACCATCGTCGACGGCAACATGCTCGAGAGCCTGTTGCTGGATTACGACGGCCTGCGCCGCGGACCGGTGGTCAAGGAGCGCCGCCGCATCGCCTGGGCGGTGCGCCAGGACAATCCGGTACTGCGCGCGGCGATCAATGAATTCATCGTCAGCCATCATGTGAGCGCCTCGGTGCAGACCCGGGTGCAGCGCGACTGGGCCGCCATCAAGGAGGAAGGCGTGCTGCGCGTGATCACCTCCAACAACCCGGCCAGCTACTTCCTGTGGCGCGGTGAGCTGATGGGCTTCGATTACGATCTGATCCGCCATTTCGCCAAGCAGCACGGCCTGCGGGTGCGCATGGTGGTGCGCAACAGCGCCTCGGAGATGTTCCAGGCCCTGGAGGACGGCGCCGGTGACGTGATCGCCGCCTCCATGACGGTCACCGAGGAGCGGCGCCGCGCCGGCTGGCATTTCAGCAAGCGCTATCTGGAAGTCCACGAGCAGATCATCGGTCCCGCCGATGAAGAGCCGCTGGAATCGGTGGAAGCGTTGGCCGGACGCACCGTGGCGGTGGCCGCCGACAGCGCCTTCGTGGACTCCCTGGAGCGGCTGCGCGAGCGTGGCATCGACGTGACCGTGCGCCGGGAGGAGGGCGCCACCTCGGAAATGCTGATTCAGCAGGTGGCCGACGGCGAGCTGGATCTGACCCTGGTGGACAGCCACCTGGCGGCCCTGGAAAGCACCTACCGGGACGACATCCAGCCGCTCTGGACCCTGGAGGGCGAGCGCGACATCGCCTGGGGGCTGCGCGCCAACCAGCCCGGCCTCAAGAAGCAACTGGATGCCTACATCAGCCGGCACTACAAGGGCCTGTTCTACAACGTCACTTTCAATCGCTATTTCAAGGAGCCCAAGACCATCCGCCTGCACGAGGAATACCGGGTGGAGGCGGGCAAGGAAATCTCCCCCTACGACGATCTGGTCAAGGAATACGCGTTGAAGTACGGCTTCGACTGGCGTCTGGTGGTGTCGCAGATGTATCAGGAAAGCCGCTTCAATCCGGACGCCCGCTCCTTCGCCGGCGCCCAGGGACTGATGCAGGTGATGCCGCGCACCGCCCGCCAGTTCGGTTTCAGCGACCCCCACGATCCGGAGCAGGGCATCGCCGCCGGCATGGCCTATCTGCAATGGCTGGAGGACCGTTTCCCGCAGCGGCTGGAGCTGGCTCAGAAACTGTACTTCGGGCTGGCCGCTTACAACGCCGGGGCCGGCCATGTGGAGGACGCCCGGCGGCTGGCCCAGCGGCTCGGCAAGGACCCGGACGTCTGGTTCGACAATGTGGAAACCGCCATGCTGCTGCTCTCGCGCCCGCAATACGCCCGCCAGGCCCGGTTCGGTTATGTGCGCGGTTCCGAGCCGGTGAAATACGTGCGCGAGATTCGCAACCGGTATCTGGGCTACGTGGAGTTCACGGTGGAGAACAATATCTCCGCGCAGCCGGAATGAGAGACGCCGCTAGAGCCGCCGATTCAACCACTCCACCAACACCTGCCGCACTTCCGGGGCGCAATAATCGTTGAGGATTTCGTGGCGGCCTTCCGGGCAGTCCAGGCGCTGCAGGGGCAGGCCGCGCCGGCGCAGGGCGTTTTCCAGCCGGTCCATGCCCTTGCCGAAGTTGCTCATCGGGTCCTGGCGGCCGCCCAGCAGCAAGATCGGAAGGCGGGCGGGCAGGGCGGCCAGGCCGCCGTGGCTCTGCACCCGGGCCAGCGCCGAGACCAGCGCCACCCAGGTGGCGTTGGTGCACTGGAAGCCGCATTTGGGATCGTCGATGTAGGCGTCCACCTGGGCGTGGTCGTGGCTGAGCCAGTCGAAGTCGGTGCGCGCGTCGCGCACGCTGCGCGCCCAGGCGCGGAAGGTGAGCTTGTCGATCAGGGCGCTCTGGCCGCGCGGGCCCTGGCGCCGTTGCTGCCAGCGAATCACCGGCAGCAGGCTTCGATAGTACCAGGCGGAATGGTAGTCGCTGCCACACAGGACCAGGCCATCCAGCCGTTCGCCGAAGCGCTCGGCGCCGGCCAGGGCGATGAACGAGCCCATGCTGTGGCCGCCCAGCACCAGCGGTCCGGGATGGCGTTCGGCCACCGCCTCCACCACCCGTTGTACATCCCCCATCACCTTGGCCCAGCCGTCCCGGTCACCGAAATGGCCCGGCGGCTGGTCCGCGTCCTGGCTGAGGCCGTGACCGCGATGGTCCGGGCAGTACAAATTCCAGCCGTGCTCGGCGAGGATTTCGCCCAGCGCCTGGTAGCGGGCGCCGTGTTCGCCCATGCCGTGCAGCCAGATCAAGGTGCCGATGGGATCGGCGGCGCGCCATTCGTGCACGCCGATGGTGTGGCCGTCGCCGGCGTCGAGTTCGAAACAATCCGAAGTCATCGTGGATGGGGTCCCCTGAAAACGTGCTGAACATGTATCATGATGGGCTTCCAGTGACCAGCTTCCCCGCCAGTTAAGGAGTCGGTGTGATTCACTATCGGATTCGTCCGCTCAGACCGGAAGCCCATCTTTTCCAGGTAACCCTGACGGTGGCCGAGCCCACCCCGGAAGGGCAGGGCCTGACCCTGCCGGCCTGGATTCCGGGCAGCTACATGATTCGCGATTTCGCCCGTCACATCGTCAGCCTGGAGGCGCACGCCGGCGACCGGGCCCTGGACGTGGCCAAGATCGACAAACAGACCTGGCAATTGCCGCCGGTGGACGGCCCGGTGACCGTGGACTATCAGGTGTACGCCTGGGACCTGTCGGTGCGCGGCGCCCACCTGGACACCACCCACGGCTATTTCAACGGGCCCTGCGTGTTCCTGGCCGCCATGGGATTCGAGGATCAACCCTGCGAGGTCGACATCGAGGCGCCGGCGGGGGCCGCCTACGGCACCTGGAAACTGGCCACCGGCCTGGAGCGGGTCAGCGGTCCGGCGCTGGGCTTCGGCCGCTTCCGCGCCGACGACTACGACGCCCTGCTGGACCACCCGGTGGAGATGGGCGACTTCGAGCACGCCGAATTCGAGGCCTGCGGGGTGCCCCATCAGGTGGTGCTCAGCGGCCGCCAGCGGGCCGACATGGCGCGCCTGTGCCGGGACCTGAAACCGATCTGTGAACACCACATCAAGCTGTTCGGCGAACCGGCGCCCATGGACCGCTATGTGTTCATGACCCTGGTCACCAACGGCTACGGCGGGCTGGAGCACCGCAACTCCACCAGCCTGATGAGCCCGCGCACCGATCTGCCGTTGCGCACCGACGCTCCGGACCGGGTCCGCGACGGCTATCGTAGCTACCTGGGCCTGTGCAGCCACGAATACTTCCACACCTGGAACGTGAAGCGCATCAAGCCGGCGGCGTTCACCCCCTTCGACCTGCGCGGCGAAGTGCACACCGAGCTGCTGTGGGCGTTCGAGGGCATCACCAGTTACTACGACGATCTGTCCCTGGCGCGCACCGGGCTGATCACCCCGCAGAGCTATCTGGAGCTGCTCGGCCAGACCCTGACCCGGGTCTATCGCGGCCAGGGCCGCTTCAAGCAGACCGTCACCGAATCCAGCTTCGACGCCTGGACGCGCTTCTACCAGCAGGACGAGAACGCTCCCAACGCCATCGTCAGCTATTACGCCAAGGGCGCCCTGATCGCCCTGGCCCTGGACCTGACGTTGCGCCGCGAGACCGACGACGAAAAGAGCCTGGACGATCTGATGCGGCTGTTGTGGCGGCGCCACGGCCAGACCGGCGAAGGCGTGCCCGAGCAGGGCATCCGGCCGCTGGCGGAGGAAGTCGCCGGCGTCGATCTCGGCGATTTCTTCGAGCAGGCGCTGTACAGCACCGAGGATCTGCCGCTGGCGGAGCTGCTGGCGGAGCGTGGCGTTACCCTGCATTGGCGCGCCGCCGAGGGCCATGGCGACTTAGGTGGGAAACCGGGGGGTGGCAAACCCGGCAACAAGGCCGGCGCCACGGCGGCGCCGGTGAACCTGGGCGTGCGGGTGGCCGCGGACCCGGGGGGCGCCCGGGTGCAGCTGGCCTACGAGCAGGGCGCCGCCATGGCGGCCGGCCTGTCCGCCGGTGATGTGATCATCGCGGTGGACGGACTCAAGGTGGACGCCGGCAATCTGGACACGGTACTGGCCGCTTACTGCGAGGGCGAGCGGGTGGAGGTGCACGCCTTCCGTCGTGACGAACTGATGCGGTTCACCGTGGACCTGGCGCCGTCGGAGCCGACCACCGCCTGGCTGAGCCTGGACGGCGATGTGCTCAACGACAAGGGCCGGGCCTGGCTGCTCAATCGCCGCTGACACGGACCTTCATGACCGAGACTTCATTGCAGGATCTTTATCAACGTCTGCGGCAGGCGCGCGCCGGCGACCGGCCGCGCCTGAAAAAACGCCTGGACGGCCTGGCCCGGCGTTTCAGTGAAGGCGGCCGCGACAAGGTGGCCGCCGCCATTGAAACCTCCGTGGCCGCCCGGGCGCGGCGCCAGGCTCTGGGGGCGGCGCCGCTGGAATGGCCGGACCTGCCGGTGGTGCGCCACCGGGAGGAGCTGGCGGCGGCGATCCGCGATCATCAGGTGGTGGTGGTGGCCGGCGAAACCGGCTCCGGCAAGACCACCCAGCTGCCCAAGATCTGTCTGGAACTGGGGCGCGGCGTGGACGGTTACATCGGCCACACCCAGCCGCGCCGTCTGGCGGCGCGCTCGGTGGCGGCGCGGCTGGCCGAGGAACTGCACACCCGGGTCGGCGAGAAGGTCGGCTACAAGGTGCGCTTCAGCGAACAGGTGGGCGAGGACAGCCTGATCAAGCTGATGACCGACGGCATGTTGCTCAGCGAGATCCAGAACGATCGCTTCCTCAATCAGTACGACACCCTGATTATCGACGAGGCCCACGAACGCAGCCTCAATATCGATTTCCTGCTCGGCTACCTCAAGCAACTGCTGCCGCGCCGTCCCGACCTGAAGGTGATCATCACCTCGGCGACCATCGACCATGAGCGCTTCGCCGCCCACTTCGGCGATGCGCCGGTGTTCGAGGTGTCCGGGCGCACCTTTCCGGTGGACATCCGCTACCGGCCGCCGGAGGCGGACCGGGACCTGGGGCTGCAGGTGGAGGACGTGCTCCGTGAGATCCAGCGCGAGGAACGCCGGAGTGGCCCGCCCTCCGCCCGCGACGTGCTGGTGTTTCTCAGCGGCGAGCGCGACATCCGGGACGTGCACCATCATCTCAAGCGCTGCGATTTCCGCGACACGGAACTGTTGCCGCTGTACGCGCGCCTGAGCGGCGCCGAGCAGCAGCGCGTGTTCTCCAGCCACCGGGGACGGCGGGTGGTGCTCAGCACCAACGTGGCGGAAACCTCCCTGACGGTGCCCGGCATCCGCTATGTGATCGATGCGGGTACCGCGCGCATCAGCCGCTACAGCGTGCACTCCAAGGTGCAGCGTCTGCCGGTGGAGCCGGTGTCCCAGGCCAGCGCCAACCAGCGCGCCGGCCGCAGTGGCCGGCTGATGCCCGGCGTCTGTTTCCGGCTCTACGAGGAAGACGATTTCCTGCAGCGTCCGGTGTTCACCGATCCGGAAATCCAGCGCACCAATCTGGCGGCGGTGATTCTGCAGATGGCGGACCTGCGCCTGGGCGCGGTGGAGGATTTTCCGTTCATGGAGCCGCCGGATGGCCGCTTTATCCGCGACGGCTATCGGCTGCTGGAGGAGCTGGGCGCCCTGGACAAGGGCCGCCGGCCCACCGCCCTGGGGCGCCAGCTGGCGCGCTTTCCCCTGGACCCGACCCTGGCGCGCATGGTGGTGGGCGGCGCCGACAAGAAAGCCCTGCGCGAGGTGCTGGTGATCGTCGCCGCCCTGGCGGTGCAGGATCCCCGTGAGCGGCCCCGGGACAAACAGCAGCAGGCGGACCAGGCGCACCAGCCGTTCGAGGACAAGGACAGCGACTTCCTCTGGTTTCTCAATCTCTGGCATTGGGCGGAAGAGCAGCGCGAGGCACTGTCCCGGGCGCAGTTCGAAAAGACCCTGAAGAAAACCTTCCTGGCGCCGTCGCGGATGCGCGAGTGGCGCGATACCCACCGGCAGCTGTTGCTGCTGGCCCGGGAGCAGGGCTGGACGCTGAACGCCGAGCCGGCGGAGTACGAGGCGGTGCACCGGGCCCTGCTCACCGGCCTGCTCGGTAACGTGATGCAGCGCGGCGAGGAGGGCGAGTGGCTGTCCACCCGCAACCGCAAGCCCCTGATCTGGCCGGGCTCGTCGCTGAGCAAAAGCGCCAACCGCAAGAACGGCGCGCGCTGGCTGATGGCCGCCGAGCAGGTGGAGACCAGCCGCCTGTTCGCCCGCTGCGTGGCGCGCATCGAACCGCACTGGGTGGAGCAGGAAGCGGCGCACCTGATCAAGCGCCAGTACTTCGAGCCGCACTGGTCGAAAAAACGCGGCTGCGTGATGGCCAAGGAGCAGGTCAATCTGTTCGGCCTGATCCTGGCGTCCGGGCGACGGGTCAACTATGGCCCGCTGGATCCGCCCCTGGCCCGGGAACTGATGATCCGCGAGGGGCTGGTGGCCGGCCAGCTGAGCCGCGAGCCGGTGTTCGTGCGCGCCAACCGGGAGCGCCTGGAACAGCTCGAGGCCATGGAGCACAAGCTGCGTCGCCGGGACATTCTGGTGGACGAGGAAACCCGGGTGGCGTTCTACGACGAACGGCTGCCGGAGGGGCTGTACACCCTCACGCACCTGGAAACCTGGTATCGCAAAACCGCCTCCGAGGCGCAGCGCCGGGCGCTGCTGATGGACGACGATTTTCTGCTGTCGCGCAGCCCGGACCTGCGCGAGGACGCCTTCCCGGACCGGCTCGATCTGGATGGTCTGAGCCTGCCGCTGGAGTACAGCTTCGACCCCACCGGCGACACCGACGGGGTCACCCTGGTGGTGCCGGTGGCGGCCCTGGGACAGGTGCCCGACGAGCGGTTGGACTGGCTGGTGCCGGGGCTGCTCCGGGAAAAGCTGGAAGCGCTGATTCGCGGTCTGCCCAAGGCGCGCCGGCGTCATTTCGTGCCGGTGCCGGACTTCGTCAACGCGTTGATGGAGGCGTTATCGCCGGACCAGCCGCTGCTGCCGGCCATGACCCGGGAGCTGCAACGCATCACCGGCGTGCGGGTGGAGCAGGAGGAGTGGCCGGTGGATCGCATTCCGGACCATCTGCGCATGAACGTGCGGGTGGTGGACGGGGAAGGCGCCACCCTGCGGGAGAGCCGGGACCCCGCCGCCTTGCGCCGGGCCCTGGCGGAGCAGGTGGCGGCGGCGCCGGTGGTCCGTGACGAACCGGACCCGGAAGGCCGGGACTGGTGTTTCGGCAGTGTGCCGGCCAGCGAGGAGCGGGAGCAGGGCGGCCTGCGGCTGCGCCATTATCCGGCCCTGGAAGACCTGGGTGACCGGGTGGCGCTGCGGCGCCGGGCGGACGCCGATGATGCCGCCTGGCACCACGGCTACGGCTGCGCGCGCCTGGCGTTGCTGGCGCTGGGCGATCAGGTCCGCGCCCTGAAGCGCTTCGCCGGCCAGCGCCCGGGCTTTCAGAAACTCAAGGCGGACAAATCCGAACTGGGCCGGCAAGGTCTGGAGCGGGTGCTGTTGCGGTTCGCCGCCGATCATTTCCGTTTTCACGCCGAGCCGGTGCGCGATGGCGACGCCTGGCGGGCGCGCTTCGACGCCGGTCGCGGCAACTTCGTCAGCGCGGCGGAGAAGGCGCTCACCGGCTACGGGGAACTGTTCGCGGCCTATCGGGATACCATGGCCCGTCTGGAGAAAAATTTTCCCCTGGCCTGGGCCCACGCCCACCGGGACCTGAAGAGCCAGCTCGGCGGTTTGTTCAGCGACGCCTTCCCGCTGGCGGTGGAAGCGGAATGGCTGAGCGAGTACCCCCGTTATCTGGCGGCGGTGGCCCAGCGTCTGGAAAAGATGGGCGGCCAGATCGGCCGCGACCGCGCCCTGGTGGCCGAGCTGGAGGATTACCAGGAGCGCTTCCGGCGTCGCGCCGGCGACACGCCGCCCTGGCGGCAGCCGGCGCCGCTGCGCCTGTTTCGCTGGATGATCGAGGAATACCGGGTCAGCCTGTTCGCGCAGCCCCTGGGCACCAAGGTGCCGGTGTCCGCCAAGCGCCTCAACAAGCAGTGGGAGGCTTGTTGAGGGCCGCGCCGCTTCCGCCCTTTGCGCCGGACCTGTCATATCCGGATAATTGACCTATTTACCGCCCTTTGCGCGAGGACAGGCTTGTGACCCATTCCGTAGTGATCAGCGGGACCGGACTCTGGACCCCTGAGCAATCCATCACCAACGATGAGCTGGTGGCCTCCTTCAACGAGTACGTGGAGCGGCACAACCGCGAACACGCGGCCGCCATCGAGGCCGGTGAGCGCGAGGCGCTGACCCCGTCCAACAGCGCCTTTATCGAAAAGGCGTCCGGCATCAAACAGCGTTACGTGCTGGATAAGGAAGGCATTCTCGACCCGGACCGTCTGTGCCCGAACATTCCGGAGCGCGGCGACGAGGAACTGTCGGTGCAGGCGGAGATCGCCGTCAAGGCGGCGCGCCAGGCGCTCGATAACGCCGGCCTGGGGCCGGACGATCTGGACGCGGTGCTGGTGGCCTGTTCCAACATGCAGCGCGCCTATCCGGCCATGGCGGTGGAAGTGCAGCAGGCGCTGGGCATGGAGCACGGCTGGGGCTACGACATGAACGTGGCCTGTTCGAGCGCCACCTTCGGCATCCAGGCCGGCGTGGACGCCATCCGCAACGGTTCCGCCCGTCGCGTACTGATGGTCAACCCGGAGATCTGTTCCGGCCATCTGGCCTGGCAGGATCGGGACTGCCACTTTATTTTCGGTGACGTGGCCACGGCGGTGATTCTGGAACGTGCCGAGGACGCCACCAGCGCCACCCAGTGGGAAGTGCTGGGCACCCGTTTGCAGACCCGTTTCTCCAATAATATCCGCAACAACTTCGGCTTTCTGAACCGCGCGGACCCGTCCGGCGTGGGCGCCCGCGACAAGCTGTTCCGTCAGGAAGGCCGCAAGGTGTTCAAGGAAGTGTGCCCGATGGTGGCGGAACAGATCACCTCCCACCTCAGCGATCTCCAGGTGCCGGTGAGCGACGTGAAACGCATGTGGCTGCATCAGGCCAACCTGAGCATGAACGAATTCATCGCCCGCCGGGTGCTGGGCCGCGACGCCAGCCGCGAGGAAGCGCCGGTGATTCTCGACGATTACGCCAACACCAGTTCCGCCGGTTCGATCATTGCGTTTCACAAATACAACACTGACCTGGAAGCGGGCACTCACGGCGTGATCTGCTCCTTTGGCGCCGGTTATTCCATCGGCAGCGTGGTGGTCAACCGGGTGCGCTGAAAAAAAGATTCCGATCTCCACGTAATCTTTACCTGACCCGTGCCTCCATAGGGTCACGGCGTCCCGAGGCGCCGTCGACAATAAGTTTCATACATTCCGAGAATGATGCGTTTCAGGAGATCGATCATGGCTAAAGAAAGCAAACTGAACCCGCTGGCCGCCACCCTGGGTGCCGCCGTCGTCGCGTCCGCGATGTCCATCCCCGCGGTACACGCCGCCGACAACCCGTTCGGCGCCACCGATCTGCAGAGCGGGTATCAGCTCGCCGGCGATCACTCCAAGGACGGTGAAGGCAAATGCGGCGAAGGCAGCTGCGGCGACAAGAAAGGTGAAGGCAGCTGCGGCGGTGACAAGAAGTCCGAAGGCAGCTGCGGCGGCCAGGGCTGATCGGCCAACCCATGAAGACGTTCCCCGTGACCGGCACCGGTCTGGGGCTGAGGCGGGCCCTGATGGGCCCGCTGTCCCAAGCCCCGTCGCCACCGGTGGATTTTCTGGAAGTGGCGCCGGAGAACTGGATTCCCATGGGCGGCCGCCTGGGCCGCGAGTTCCGCGCCTTCACCGAGCGCTTTCCCTTTGTCAGCCACGGTCTGAGCCTGTCCCTGGGCGGCCCGGAGCCGCTGGATTTCGACCTGCTCGGCCGCATCAAAACCTTTCTCGCCGAACACCGCATCCGCTGCTATACCGAGCATCTGAGCTATTGCGGTGACCACGGCCATCTTTACGATTTGATGCCGATCCCCTTCACCGAGGAAGCGGTGCACCACGCGGCGCAGCGCATCCGCCAGGTGCAGGACTTTCTTGGCCAGCGTATCGGCATCGAACATGTGAGCTACTACGCGGCGCCGCCGGTGCGCGAAAGCGCCGCCTTGAGCGAGCTGGAGTTCGTGCGCGCGGTGCTGGAAGAGGCCGACTGCGGCCTGCTGCTGGACGTGAACAACGCCTACGTGAACGGCATCAACCACGGCTACGACGCCGCCGACTTCATTCGCGGTCTGCCCGGTGAGCGCATCTTTTATGTGCACGTGGCCGGTCATTTCGACGAGGCCGAGGACCTGAAGGTGGACACCCACGGCGCCGAGGTGATCGACCCGGTGTGGCGCCTGTTGGAGGTGGCCTACCAGGCGTTCGGCGTACTGCCCACCTTGCTGGAGCGCGACTTCAACTTTCCGCCGTTCGACACCCTGTGCGATGAGCTGCGCCATATCGGCGCGCTGCAGCACACCCACGGCGCCGGCCGACCGTCGTTGCGGAGCGCCTGATGGGGGCGCCGGGCAGCGGGAGAGAACCGGAGTTTCAGCGCATCCAGCGGCGGTTCGCCGCCCACCTGCGCGATCCGGAGCGGCACCCGGCCCCGGAGGGCATCGAAGAGCGGCGTCTGGCGGTCTATCGCAATCTGTTCTTCAACAACATCAACGGCTTTCTGGAAAAGGGCTTCCCGGTCCTCCGGGCGCTCCACGACGAGCCGGGCTGGCGCCGGCTGGTGCGCACTTTTTTTGACGCCCACACCTCCCGCTCACCGTATTTTCTGGAGATCGGCCGGGAGTTCGTGACCTTTCTGGCGGAGGAGTACACGCCGGAGGAGGGCGCCCCGCCGTTTCTGGCCGAGCTGGCCCATTACGAGTGGATGGAGGTGGTGCTGGAGACCACCGACGCGCCGGCGCCGGATCGCATCCGCGCGGACGGCGATCCGCTCACCGGCGTGCCCTGTCTGTCGCCCCTGCACGCGGTGCTGCAATACCGCTGGCCGGTGCATCGCATCGGCCCGGAGCACCGGCCCGTCGAGCCGCCGTCGCAGCCGGTCTGGCTGCTGATCTACCGGGACGGCGACGAGCGGGTGGCGTTCATGGAAATCAACGCGGCCACCGCCCGCCTGCTGGCGCTGATCGGCGAACATCCGGCGGACAGCGGCGAACGGCTGCTGGCGCGGCTGGCGGAGGAGATGGGGCACCCCGATCCGGCCGCCGTGCGGGCCTTTGGCGCCGACCTGCTGGCCGGGCTGCGCCGGCGCGGGCTGATTCTCGGTACCCGCGAGGAGACGTCCGGGCGCTGACTGGCTGGCGCAACCGCCGGGGTCGGCCAGGGGGTGGTTGCTCTGCCCACCGGGCGCGCCGCTATAATGCGCCGACGATAAAATCACGAATAAAGGACGTTGCCCGTGCGCGTATGGATTCCCGCTCTGTTATGGATCGCCCTGGCCGGTTGTGCTCATTCTCCTTCCCAGACCCCGGCGGACGACGCACCGCCGGCGGACGCCCCGGCCCGTCATGACCCCCGTGCCGCCGCCAGCGAGCAGGCCGACGCCGACGCCGGCGACGACGAATGGGGCGAGGCCTCCACCCCCTTTGATCGCGGTGGCGCCGCCGCCTTCGAGGCGAGGGATCCCTGGAAAGGTTTCAACCGCAAGATTTTCGGCTTCAACGAATTCGTCGACCGCTATGCCATCAAGCCGGCGGCCAAGGGCTATCGCTGGATCACCCCGCAGTGGCTGGACGACACCGTGACGCGCTTCTTCAGCAACCTGGGTGACATCGGCGACTCGATCAATTACGCGCTGCAATGGCAGTGGGGCGACGCCGGGCAGAACCTGGGGCGCTTCACGGTCAACACCACCCTGGGTCTGGCCGGGCTGTTCGACGTGGCCAGCGACATGAATCTGCACAACAGCGACACCAATCTGGACGTTACCCTGGGCCGCTGGGGCGTGCCCTCCGGGCCCTATCTGGTGCTGCCGATCTTCGGGCCGTCCTCGGTACGGGACGCCGGCACCCTGTACCCGCGCTCCTACCTGTGGCCGCCCACCTACATCGAGGACGACCTGACCCGCTACGGGGTGGCGGCGCTGTACGGCGTGGATCTGCGCGCCGACCTGCTGGACCTGGAAAAGAACATCGTCGGCGACCGCTATACCTTTATCCGCAACGCCTATCTGCAGCGTCGGCTGATTCAGATCGAAGGGCCGGACGCGGCGGCGCCGCCGCTGCCGGACGAGGATCCGGCTCTGGAAGAGGACGACGGCTGGGAGTAACGGAAGCCGGCGGGGACGGCGGTCAGCCGTCCTCGCCCAGGGCCGCCATCTTGCCGCGAATGTAGTCGCCGTGGGACACGTAGAGCAGCTCGGAGACCCGCCGGATCAGCTGCTCTTCGTGGACGTCGGCCTTGCCGTCGGCGGCGGCGATGGCCCACATGTCGTAGATCAGCCGCACCCGGGTTTCCGGGTCCCAGCGCTCGCGCAGCGGACGGGTGAATTCGAACAGGTCGGTGGCGGCCTCCACCCGTTCGCGCAGCTCCGAGACGATGTCCGCCATCTCCGTGTCATCGAGCCGCCAATGGCGCTGCACCGCCTGAATCAACAGGCGCTCTTCACGTTCGTCGACTTCACCGTCGGTGCGCGCCACCTCCATCAACAGGGCGGCGGCGGCGCGGTGCAGGTCATCGGTGCTGGTTTCGCTGGCGCAGTCATCGGTGGGAAACAGGCGGGCAAGCCATTTCACGCGGCGATCTCCTCCTCGGTAAGCCGTTGCTCCAGGGCCCGCTGATCGGCGGCGAAACGGCGGATGCCGTCGCTGAGCAGATCGCAGGCCATGGGGTTGTCATTCAGGGACCAGCGGAACGCCGCTTCGTTCACTGGCTGCCACTCGGTGTCCGGTTCCACGTTGGTGTCTTCCAGGCGCCGCTCCAGCTTGCCGTCGTCGTTGCCCAGCTCGTCCAGCAGAGCGGGGCTGATGGTCAGGCGGTCGCAACCGGCCAGTGCCTCGATTTCGGCGGCATTGCGGAAGCTGGCGCCCATCACGATGGTTTCCAGCCCGCGGGCCTTGAGCAGATGGAAGATGCGACGCACCGACTGCACGCCCGGGTCCTGATCGATGTGATTGATCTCCAGGCCCTGCTTCACGTGCCAGTCGCGGATCCGGCCCACGAACGGTGAAATCAGGGTGGCGCCGGCCTCGGCGGCGGCCAGGGCCTGTTCCACCGCGAACACCAGGGTCAGGTTGCAGTGGATGCCTTCCTCTTCCAGGATGCGCGCCGCCTGGATGCCTTCCCAGGTGGCGGCGGCCTTGATCAGCACCCGGTCGCCGTCCACCCCCAGCTCCCGGTACAGCGCCATCAGCCGGCGCGCCTTGGCCACGGTGGCGGCGGTGTCGAAGGACAGACGCGCGTCCACCTCGGTGGAGACCAGCCCCGGGATATGTTCCAGCACTGCCTGGCCGGCCACGCAGGCGAAGGCGTCGCAGCACCAGGCCAGGTCGTCGCCGTGCCCCATTTCCCGGGCCAGTTCGCGGGCCTGATCGAGCAGGTAACGGAAGCGTTCGTCGCGGGCCGCGGCGAGCAGCAGGGAAGGGTTGGTGGTGGCGTCATGGGGGCGCAGGGCGGCGATTTTTTCCAGGTCGCCGGTGTCCGCCACCACGGTGGTCCACTGTTCCAGTTGTTGCCGTTTGCTCGTCATGATGTCCACCTTCCTGTTGGCCTGCTTCGCATGAATGTTCAGGAAGCAGCATAGCCAACGGTGGCCGCATCCAAAAGGGCCAGCGCCTCTTCGAACACCTTTGGCGTGGCGTCGCGGCGATGGGCGTTCTCACTCAGATGGCGGCGATAGGCGCGGGCGCCGGGCACCGCCTGGAACAGATTGAGCGCGTGACGCAGCACGTGTTTGGGGTGCACCCCCTGGGCGTAGCGGCGCTGCAGGTAGGGCAGGAAGGCCTCGGCCACGGCGCGCCGGTCGGGCGCCGGACCGGGTTCGCCGAACACGCGACGGTCCACGTCCGCCAGGAACCAGGGGTTCATATAGGCCTCGCGGCCCACCATCAGGCCGTCCACCTGGCCCAGATGGGCGAGCATGCCGTCGATGTCCTTGAGGCCGCCGTTGAGGATAATCTCCAGGTGCGGAAACTCCGCTTTCACGGCGTAGGCCCGCTCATAGATCAGCGGTGGAATGTCACGGTTCTCCTTGGGCGACAGGCCGGCGAGGATCGCCTTGCGGGCATGAATCGTCAGGCTGCGGCAGCCGGCGCCGTCCATATGCGTGACGAAGCGCCGCAGGAAAGCGTAGTCGTCCTGGTCGTCGATGCCGATGCGCGTCTTCACCGTCACCGGCACCTCGGTGGCGGTGGCCATGGCTTCCACGCAGCGCGCCACCTGGTCCGGCTCCGCCATCAGCACGGCGCCGATCTTGCCCTGCTGTACCCGGTCCGACGGGCAGCCCACGTTGAGATTGATCTCGTCGTAGCCGTAATCGGCGCACACCCGCGCCGCCTCCGCCAGCTGGGCCGGGTCGCTGCCGCCCAGCTGCACCGCCAGCGGATGCTCGGCGGCGTCGAAGCCCAGCAGCCGATCCCGGTCGCCGTGAATCACCGCCGGCGCCACCACCATCTCGGTGTAGAGCAGGGTGCGACGGGTGATCAGCCGGGCCAGGTAACGGAAGTCCCGGGTGGTATAGGCCATCATCGGCGCGATGGAGAAACGCCGGGACAGCGGAGCGGGGGGCGGGGAAGAAGGGCAGGTCAGCATGGCGCCGATTATCGTGAAAACCGCAAAACACCGCAAACAAAGGTATATTCGTGTAAAAGCGTCTTGCCGGGTTTCGCTGCTTCGTTTTTCATAAAAGCCACCTAAGACGAAGCAGGGAGAAAACCATGTTGGGATGGAGTCTGATTTTCCTGGTTATTGCCATCATCGCCGGGGTACTGGGTTTCGGCGGTATCGCCGGCACGGCGGCCGGCATCGCCAAGATTCTGTTTGTGGTCTTTTTGGTTATCTGGATCATCAGTCTGGTCTTGGGACGACGCTGACGCGTCGGCTGTTCCCCGAACCGTGGCCGGTCGCTCGCTGACCGGCTGATAAGAGGGCCCGCATCTTCTATAATGCGGGCCCTCTTGTTTTTGTTTCCGGCCACGGAGTCAGCATGACCGTTCGCACCCGGGTGGCGCCTTCGCCCACCGGCGACCCCCACGTGGGCACCGCCTATATCGCTCTGTTCAATCTCTGCTTTGCCCGTCAGCACGGCGGCCAGTTCATTCTGCGCATCGAGGACACCGACCAGAGCCGTTCCACCGAGGCCTCGGAGCAGGCGATCCTGGACTCCCTGCGCTGGCTCGGCCTGAACTGGGACGAGGGCCCGGACGTGGGCGGCCCCCACGGCCCCTACCGCCAGAGCGAGCGGGCCCATCTGTACCGGGAATACGCGGACAAGCTGCTGGCCGACGGGCACGCCTTCAAGTGCTACCGCACCGCCGGCGAGCTGGACGAACTGCGCGCCGCCCTCAAGGAGGCCGGCGAGAACCGCGCCCTGAAACCCGAGGACCTGGAACTGGACGCGGACGAGCAGGCCCGCCGGGAAGCCGACGGCGCGCCCTTTGTGGTGCGCATGCGCGTGCCCCGTGACGGCCGGTGTGAAATCCACGACCTGCTGCGCGGGCCGGTGGAACTGGACTGGGCCCTGGTGGACGCGCAGATCCTGCTCAAGTCCGACGGCATGCCCACCTACCACCTGGCCAACGTGGTGGACGATCACCTGATGGGCATCACCCATGTGCTGCGCGGCGAGGAATGGCTCAACTCCGCGCCCAAGCACAAGCTGCTCTACGAGTACTTCGGCTGGGACATGCCGGTGCTGTGCCATATGCCGCTGCTGCGCAACCCGGACAAGTCCAAGCTCAGCAAGCGCAAGAATCCCACCAGCATCAACTTTTACCGCCGCATGGGGTTCCTGCCGGAGGCGGTGGTCAACTATCTGGGTCGCATGGGCTGGTCCATGCCCGACGAGCGCGAGCGCTTCAGCCTGGAGGAGATGCAGGCGGCCTTCGACATCCAGCGGGTGTCCCTGGGCGGGCCGGTGTTCGACGTGGAAAAACTCAGCTGGCTGAACGGGCAATGGCTGCGTGACCTGTCCGACGAGCAGTTTCTCGAGCAACTGGTGCAGTGGGCGTTCAACCGCGACTACGCCATGCAGGTGCTGCCGCATATCAAGCAGCGGGTGGAAACCTTCGGCGAGGTGGTGGACAAGGCCGGCTTCTGCTTCGCCGGTCAGGTGACGGTGCGGGAAGCGGATTTCGAGCATCCGAAGATCGACCTGGAGACCCAGAAGCAGTGGCTGCAGTTTTATCTGTGGGCCTGCGAGGCACAACGGGACTGGCGCCGCGATGCGCTGTTCGCCGACGCCAAGGCCCTGGCCGATGCGCTGGAAGTGAAGATCAAGGACTTCCTGTTCCCGGTGTTCGTGGCCATCGCCGGTACCAGCGCCAGCTTCTCGGTGGTGGACAGCATGGAACTGCTCGGCTCGGACATCAGCCGGGCCCGCCTGCGCCATGCCATCGAGGTGCTGGGCGGCGTGTCGAAGAAGCAAACCAAGAAGCTGGAGAAGGAATTCAGCGCACTTTTTCCACAAACTGATTAAGCGTTGAGCAGACGGACACCGAACCGTCAAAAACCGCCGGGGAGTGCTTGACAGGGTAGGGCCGCTGCGTAAAATACGCGGCTCCACACAGGGCATGACCCGGTGGGACAGTTTTGGGGCCATAGCTCAGCTGGGAGAGCGCTACAATGGCATTGTAGAGGTCGGCGGTTCGATCCCGCCTGGCTCCACCAAATACGTCCCCTTCGTCTAGTGGCCTAGGACACCGCCCTTTCACGGCGGTAACAGGGGTTCGACTCCCCTAGGGGACGCCACATAAAAAAGCCCCGGCTCGAAAGAGCCGGGGCTTTTTTATGTGGCGTTCATTCTCTACCTTGCCCTACGACAGCCGCCGGATCGTCAACACATGGGCGATCCGCTCCCCGTCCCACACGTACTCGTAATGGGTCGCCGGCGTCACCGACTCGATCAGGTGCGGCGAGAGCAGGGCGAAGCACAGGGCGCCGTCGTGGCGCACCGACCCGTAGGCCAGGCCGTGTTCATCCGCGTCGAACAGGCGCTGGCCCAGGGCCCGTGCCGGTCCGTAGTCGTCCGGCCGGTACCAGCCGCTGTCGTCCCGGTAGGGCGTGTGAATGTCCCGCAGCCGGGCGCTGAACCGCACCCGCAGCCCGCGCATCACGATGCGATCGTATTTCAGCCCCGGCACCCGGCGGAAATACTGCTCCTGATGGAAACGGGTCTCGGCCAGGGCGGTGGCCATGCGCTCGGCGCAATAGAACACGCCGTAGCCGCCATCGGAAAACCGCGAGCCCTGCGGACTCAGATGCACGAACGGCCCGAGTGCGTAATTGCACCCGGGGATGCCCCACGGGCGCCGGTGCGGTGGCACCCGGTGCAGTTCGCCCACCAGCATCTGCAGGCGCGGATTGGTCAGCGCCTGGACCGCGTAGAGCGCTTCGAAGTCGGCCTGGTCGGCCACGTCGTCGAAGATCTCGATGGGCGGGTACTTGCCGTTCACCAGCCGGTAGGCGTCCTGTTCCGGAAAGGCCCGCAGAGGCAGGTCGTCCGGAGCGGTCACCACTGGCCTCCGCGCAGGCTGTCCAGTTGCCGGTGCACCTCATACAGGCTGGCCACGCGACCGTTGCTCATCACGTCCATCGGGCTGGCGCCGTTGAAGAAGGGGTTGTGATTGGGCAGCCGCACGAACCCGTACACGTTCTCCTTGTTGCCGAACAGGGTGCGCAGCGCCTGATGGATATTGAGCAGATAGCTGAGCCGCTCGAGCAGATCATTGCCGATCCGGGCGCTGTCCGGGCGGCTCTGATACTTGTGCAGGGTGGAACGTCCCACCCCGAGCAGGGCCATCTTTTCCTTCTCCGAACACTGCCAGTGGTCAAACAGGCGCAACACCGCGCGCAGGGCGGCGTGACGGGCTGAATCGTCCAGTGGCGGGGACGCCGGAAGCGCTTGCATCGCCTTTCTCCTTGTAAGCAGGCCTCGACCAATGAGTCCATAATAAGCACATTGAGCATTAAAAGTCCACAAATGGACATTTCCCGCCGGGATCCGGTCCGGTTCGCCGCGCGGACTGTCAAAAAATGTTCAAAGCCCGCCGATACCGGAAACCGCCATTGACGGGTGGGGTCTCTTTACCGAGTCTTTGCCAACCGATCAGGGAAGGGAGAAGGGAATGCGCGTCGTCATGATGCTGGTGCTACTGGCCGCGGGGTTGCTGGCCGCCGGGCCCGGCCGGGCCGGACAGGGAGAGGCGGAGGGCCCCGCCTGGGTGGACGCCCATCTGCACTATGTGGATTTCATGCAGGAAAGCGAGGGCACCGCCGCCATGCTGAAGGCCATGGACCGGGCCGGGGTGGAGCAGGCGTGGCTGTTCGGCATGCCGGTCATGAAGAAATGGGAAGCCAGCGCGCCGCGCCGTCCCCGTTACTATCTGGGGGACGAGGCGCCCCTGTACCATTACAGCGCCACCGACGACATCATGGCCCAGGCGGTCCTGTCGCTGCCGGAGAAACAGCAGCGGCGCCTGATGCCCTTTATCAGCGGCTTCAATCCCACCGACATGAACGCGGCCCGTCAGGTGGAGGCGCTGATCCAGCGTTACCCGGGCCTGTGGCGCGGTATCGGCGAGGTGATCACCCGTCACGATGATCTGACCGCGCTCACCCATGGCGAGACGCCCCGCGCCAACCACCCGGCGCTGATGAAGGTGTACGACCTGGCCGGCCGTTACCATCTGCCGGTGCTGTTGCACAGCAACCTGACCTCGCTGCGCGAGGAAACGCCCATTTATCTGCAGGAGTTGGAGGAGGCGCTGGCCGCCCATCCGGACACCCGCTTCGTGCTGGCCCACGCTGGGACCAGTGGCGGGGTGGAGAAGCGCCAGGCACCGCTGGACACCCTGCCGGAAATCATCCGCGCGCTGCTGGACCGCTATGACAATCTTTATATTGATCTGTCCTGGAGCGTGCGCGAGCACTACCTGCTGGACGACGACAAGCCCAGTGAAACCTGGCTGGCGCTGATCGAGGACCACCCGGACCGCTTTACCCTGGGCACGGACCTGGTGGGCCATTTCGACAGCATGAAGAAGATTCTCGACGCCTACCGGCCGTTGCTGGACGCGCTGCCGGCGGACGTGGCCCGGGCCCTGGCCCGCGACAACGCCCTGGCGCTGGTGCCGGAGCAGGGCGCCCGGCCGCGCAAGTAAAAGTGCGTCCTGATCAGTCGTCGCGGTGGCGGCGCAGCCGGCGCAGCAGGCTGGAGGTGTCCCAGCGGCCGCCGCCCATGGACTGCACTTCCTTGTAGAACTCGTTGATCAGGGCGGTGGCCGGCAGGCTGGTGCCCAGGCGGGTGGCCTCGGCCAGACAGATGTCCAGGTCCTTGCGCATCCAGTCCACCGCGAACCCGTGATCGTACTGGTCGGCGAGCATGGTGGCGTGGCGGTTGATCAGTTGCCAGGAGCCGCCGGCGCCGGCACCGATCACCCGCGCGGCCTTTTCCGCGTCCAGGCCGGCATCGCGGGCGAAGGAAAGCGCCTCCGCCACCCCTTCGATAACGCTGGCCACGCAGATCTGATTGGCCATCTTGGTGAGCTGCCCCTGGCCCACCGCGCCCATGTGCACCACGGTCTTGCCGTAGTGGGCGAGCACCGGCGACAGCCGTTCGAAGGTGACCGGCTCGGCGCCGCACATGATCGACAGCTGGCCGTTCTCCGCCCCCTGCTGGCCGCCGGACACCGGTGCGTCCATGAAGCACGCGCCTTTTTCGCGGCAGGCCGCGTCCAGGGTTTCCGCCATGGTGGCGCTGGCGGTGGTGTGATCCACCAGCACCGCGTCCCGGGCCAGGGTGTGCACCGCGCCGTTGTCTTCCAGGGTGACCTGTCGCAGGTCCCGGTCGTTGCCCACGCACACGAACACGAACTCGGCGTCGCGGGCGGCCAGGGCGGGGGTGAGGGCCGCGCGCCCGCCGAACTCCTCCACCCAGCGGTCGGCTTTGTCCCGGGTGCGGTTGTAGACGGTGACCTCGAGCCCGGCGCGGGCCAGGTGGCCGGCCATGGGATACCCCATGTTGCCCAGGCCGATAAAGGCGGCGGTGGTCATGGCGTTACTCCTTGGGGGTAAGCGGGTAAACGGCGAAGCTGTCCCGGGTCAGGCTGCCCAGGTACAGGCGCTGGCCGTGCTGTTCCACGCTGGTGATCGGGGCGAAGGCGCCCTCGTCCTGATGCTGCAGGTTATGGGTGACCTGGCCTTGCTCGTCCAGGCCCAGCACGAAAGCATGGCGCGCGGGCTGCGGCTGCATGAAGGCGGGCAGGCGGTACACCACCTCGCGCAGCAGGGGCTTGTCCGACATGGCGTCCAGGGCGGCGTTGCGCGGCGCGAACAGCGCCACCCAGAAGGTACCGTCACCGTTGGCGGAGATGCCGTCCGGAATACCCGGCAGGTTGTCGAAGAACACCTCGTGCTCGCCGGCCCGCTCGCCCTTGAGCCAGTAACGCACGATGTTGTAGCTGCCGGTCTGGGTCACCACCACGAAGTCCTCGTCGCGGGACAGGGCCACGCCATTGGCGAACTGAAGGCCGTCGATCAGCACCGTGGTGGTGTCGTTGGCCGGGTCGTAGCGCAGGAAGCGGCCATGGCCGCCATGCTCGATGATGTCGTCCCGGGCGTGCATGGCCGGGCCGAACTTGGAGGAAGCGTCGGTGAAATAGACGGTACCGTCACTGGCCACGTCCACATCGTCGGTGAAGCGGAACGGCACGCCGTCGGCGCTGTCCGCGAGCACCGTCAGCGCGCCGGAGTCCGGGTTCACCCGCAGCAGGCCCCGGTAGCCGTCGGCCACCACCAGGGTGCCGTCCGGCGCGAAATCCAGGCCCAGGGGGCGGCCGTCGGTGCTGGCGATCAGGTCCGGGTCGGTGCCGTCCGGGCCGAAACGCACCAGCCGGCCGTCCTGGTAGCCCACGTAGAGATTGCCGTCGGCGTCGATGGCCACGTCCTCCGGGCCCACCCCTTCGCCGGCGGCCAGCCGGCGGGCGCCGGCCAGGGCATCATTGACCGCGAAGCGGCCTTCCAGGGGCGGCGCCGCCGGCGCCTTCCAGGCCACCGGCTCCACCGGCACCGGCCAGAACAACAGGTAGGCGCCCAGCGCCACGATGATCAGCACGGCGACGATTTTTTTCATTGTCATTCCCTATCAGTCTGATCCAGAAAAATGCCCGCGATGGCCGCCAGAAGTGTAGGCACTCGCCGGCCATAAAAAAAGGCCGCCCGGGGGCGGCCTTTTCGATCGGCACGAGACGCGGTTTTACTTGCGCTCGTTGAGCGGCACCAGGTGACGCTCTTTCTCGCCGGTGTAGAGCTGGCGGGGACGACCGATCTTGTAGGGATTGGAGATCATTTCGTTCCAGTGCGCGACCCAGCCCACGGTACGGGACAGAGCGAAGATCACGGTGAACATGGAGGTCGGAATGCCAATCGCCTTGAGGATGATGCCGGAGTAGAAGTCCACGTTCGGGAACAGCTTCTTCTCCTTGAAGTAGGGGTCGCTCAGGGCGATCTCTTCCAGCTTCATGGCCAGCTCGAGCTTGGGATCGTTGACGCCCAGCTCGTTGAGCACCTCGTGGCAGGACTCCCGCATCACGGTGGCGCGCGGGTCGTAGTTCTTGTAGACCCGGTGACCGAAGCCCATCAGCTTGAAGGGATCGTTCTTGTCCTTCGCCTTGGCGATGTAGGTCTCGATCTGGCTGATGTCGCCGATCTCGTCGAGCATGTTCAGCACCGCTTCGTTGGCACCGCCGTGGGCGGGGCCCCAGAGCGCGGAAATGCCGGCGGCGATGCAGGCGAACGGGTTGGCACCGGAGGAGCCGGCCAGACGCACCGTGGAGGTGGAGGCGTTCTGCTCATGGTCGGCGTGCAGGATGAAGATCTTGTCCATGGCCCGCGCCAGGGTGGGGCTGACCTGGGTTTCCTCGCACGGATTGCCGAACATCATGTGCAGGAAGTTTTCCGCGTAGCCGAGGTCGTTGCGCGGGTACATCAGCGGCTGGCCGAGGCCGTACTTGTAGCACATGGCCGCGATGGTCGGCATTTTCGCGATCAGCCGGTAGGCGGTGATCTCGCGATGCTCGGGGTTGGTGATGTCCAGGGAGTCGTGATAGAACGCGGACAGGGCACCGACCACGCCGCACATGATCGCCATCGGGTGCGCGTCACGGCGGAAGCCGTTGAAGAAATTGCGAATTTGCTCGTGCACCATGGTGTGGTTTTTCACGGTGCCGACGAACGCCTCTTTCTGCTCGGCGTTGGGGAGTTCGCCGTTGAGCAGGAGGTAGCACACTTCAAGGTAGTCGGACTTGGCGGCCAGTTCCTCGATGGAATAGCCCCGGTGCAACAGCTTGCCGACTTCACCGTCGATATAGGTGATCTTGGATTCGCAGGAGGCGGTGGACGTGAAGCCCGGGTCGAAGGTAAACAGGCCGTTGGCGGTCAGGGAGGAAACGTCGATCTCGTCGCGGCCCAGGGTGGGCGTCAGGATCGGCAATTCCAGATCGTCGCGGCCCTCTACCTTGAGAATGGCTTTCTTCTCGGTCATGGGAATTTCTCCTCGGTGAATAGAGGGTACACCCGCCGGGCGCGCGATTAATATCGTGGCTTAACCGCCGTGGGTCCCGTGGGGAAGGTCCTCCAGAGCGCGGGGGACGTTAAAGTTTTGAGGGGTCTTTGTCAACGAGAAGCCCGCCCGTGCCCCGGCGACTTTTGTAGGGTAAACAGGCGATTACGCGCACCTTGACGGGGCGCGCCGGTCCGACCACCGCCGCTCGTCGCCGGCAAAGCGCTTTGGAAAACAAGCGATTAACGGTGGGGGAGGGGAGCGGCGCCGTCGTTCTTCACGATCCGCCCACCCGGGTTCCGGCTACTATAAAAACAGGTGGTTGACGTTTGTTTTGCCGCAGGCGCGGCGATATACTGCCGCCCGCGACGAAGTCTCCCGCCTGCGCCGCCCGGACCCCTGGCCCGGTCTGGCGTGGTTTCTGGCTTCAGTGGGCTCCACCCCGGCCCGGGCAGCAGCGGCCAAACCTCACAGGTGTTACGACGCCGCCGTTGGTGCCAAGTTCCCGACAACCGCTCCGGTCACCGCCGGAGCCCGGCAAAAGTGTAGGCTACCGTGAACGACAAGAGACCCGTTAACCTCGATCTGACGACGATCAAGTTCCCGGTCACCGCCATTGCGTCCATCACCCACCGCATTACCGGCGTCGCGCTGTTCTTCGCGCTGCCCGTGCTGCTGTGGATGATGGATCGCTCCCTGGCGTCCCCCGAGAGCTTTGCGGACCTGAAACAGCTGATGACCTCGCCGCTGGTGAAACTGGTGGTGTGGGCGATCCTCGCCCTTCTTCTATATCACCTGGTGGCCGGTATCCGTCACCTGATCATGGATAACGGTGTAGGTGAAACCCTGGAAGGTGGTCGACGCGGCGCTACCGCCACGTTCGTGATCACCGCGGTACTGATTCTGTTGGCAGGAGGCTGGATATGGTAACCAGCGTAACCAGCCTGGGCCGCAACGGCCTGTACGACTGGCTGATTCAGCGGGTGTCCGCTGTAGTAATGGGCGTATATGTGATCGGCCTGCTGGGCTACCTGCTGGCCCACCCGGATCTGGATTACGGCACCTGGGCGGCCTTCATGGGTTCCCTGCCGATGCAAATCGCCAACACCCTGTTGCTGTTCTCCGTGGCCGCCCATACCTGGGTGGGCCTGTGGACCGTAACCACCGACTATCTGACCCGTCTGGCCCTCGGCGGCGCCGCCACCGGCGTTCGGCTGGTGGCCCAGGCCCTCATCGGCCTGCTGCTGCTGGTGTACATCCTGTGGGGTCTGCTGATGATCTGGGGAGGCGCATAATCCATGTCCATTCGTACCATTACCTTTGACGCGATCGTCGTCGGCGGCGGGGGCGCGGGCATGCGTGCCTCCCTGCAAATGGCCCAGTCCGGTTTCAAGACCGCGCTGATCTCCAAGGTGTTCCCGACCCGCTCGCACACCGTGTCCGCCCAGGGCGGCATCACCTGTGCGATTGCCTCCGCCGATCCCAATGACGATTGGCGCTGGCACATGTACGACACCGTCAAGGGCTCCGACTATATCGGTGACCAGGACGCCATCGAGTACATGTGTCAGGTGGGCCCGGAAGCGGTGTTCGAGCTGGACCACATGGGTCTGCCGTTTTCCCGCACCGAGGAAGGCCGCATTTATCAGCGTCCGTTCGGTGGCCAGTCCAAGAACTTCGGTGAGGGTGGCCAGGCCGCCCGTACCTGTGCCGCCGCCGACCGTACCGGCCACGCTCTGCTGCACACCCTGTACCAGCAGAACCTGAAGAACGGCACCCAGTTCTACAACGAGTGGTACGCCGCCGAGCTGGTGAAGGACGCCAACGAGAACGTCTGTGGCGTGATCGCGATCAGCATCGAAACCGGTGAGACGGTGTTCTTCAAGGCCAAGGCCACGGTGTTCGCCACCGGCGGGTCCGGCCGCATCTACTCGTCCACCACCAACGCCCTGATCAACACCGGGGACGGCGTGGGCATGGCCCTGCGCGCCGGCGTGCCGGTGCAGGACATCGAGATGTGGCAGTTCCATCCCACCGGCATCGCCGGCGCCGGGGTACTGGTGACCGAAGGGTGCCGGGGCGAGGGTGGCTATCTGATCAACAAGGACGGCGAGCGCTTCATGGAGCGTTATGCCCCCAACGCGAAGGACCTGGCGTCCCGCGACGTGGTGGCCCGGTCCATGATGATGGAAATTCTCGACGGTCGTGGCGACGGCCCGGACGGTAACTACGTTTACCTGAAGCTCGACCATCTGGGCGAGGAAGTGCTGCACAGCCGCCTGCCGGGCATCTGTGAACTGGCCATCACCTTCGCCGGTACCGACCCGGTCAAGGAACCGATCCCGGTGGTGCCGACCTGCCACTATATGATGGGCGGCATTCCCACCAACGTTCACGGCCAGGCGCTGAAGATGAGCGGCGGCCACGAAGGCGAGGATCAGATCGTTAACGGTCTGTTCGCGGTGGGTGAGGTAGCCTGTGTGTCCGTGCACGGCGCCAACCGGCTGGGCGGCAACTCGCTGCTCGACCTGGTGGTGTTCGGCCGCGCCGCCGGCCTCTATATCGAGGACGCGCTGCGCCAGGGCATGACCCAGTACGAGCCCAGCAACGACGACATCGAAGCCGCGCTGACCCGGGTCAACCGCTGGAACGACTCCAAGGGTGGCGAATCCGTGCACAGTCTGCGCAAGGAGTTGCAAACCACCATGCAGAACCACTTCGGTGTGTTCCGCAAGGGCGACCTGATGGAAGAGGGCGTGCAAAAGCTGGCCGACCTGCGTGGTCGCATCGCCAAGGCGCACCTGGACGACAAGAGCAGCGCCTTCAACATGGCCCGCGTGGAAGCCCTGGAGCTGGACAACCTGCTGGAAGTGGCGGAAGCCACCGCGATCGCGGCCTACAACCGCACCGAAAGCCGTGGTGCCCACTCCCGCTACGACTACCCGGACCGGGACGATGAGAACTGGCTCTGCCATTCCATCTACGACCCGCGCACCAAGCAGTTGGGCAAGCGTGAAGTGAACTTCAAGCCGAAGACCGTGGAGACCTTCCAGCCCAAGGTCCGGACCTACTAATCGGAGACGTGTAGCCATGAAAGTCAGTATCTACCGCTACAACCCGGACACCGACCGCGAGCCGACCATGAAGGAGTACGAGGTCGACACCCAGGGCAAGGACCTGATGGTGCTCGATATCCTCGCACTGGTGAAGGAGCAGGACGAAAGCCTGTCCTATCGCCGCTCCTGCCGCGAGGGCGTGTGCGGTTCCGACGGCATGAACATCAACGGCAAGAACGGCCTGGCCTGCATCACCCCGCTGTCCGAAGTGGCGCCGGGCGTGAAGGAAGGCAAGAAACCGCTGGTGCTGCGTCCGCTGCCCGGCCTGCCGGTAATCCGCGACCTGGTCGTGGACATGGGCGTGTTCTACGAGCAGTACGAAAAAGTGCAGCCCTACCTGCAGAACCAGTCGCCGGCGCCGGCCATCGAGCGCCTGCAGTCGCCGGAAGAGCGGGCCAAGCTGGACGGTCTGTACGAGTGCATTCTGTGCGCGTGCTGCTCCACCAGCTGCCCGAGCTTCTGGTGGAACCCGGAGAAGTTCCTGGGCCCGGCGGCCCTGTTGCAGAGCTACCGCTTCCTGGCGGACAGCCGCGACGATGCCACCGAGGAGCGCCTGTCCCGGCTGGACGACCCGTTCAGCCTGTTCCGGTGCCGCGGCATCATGAACTGTGTCAGCGTTTGTCCGAAGGGGCTCAACCCCACCCGGGCGATCGGGCACATCCGCTCCATGCTCCTTGAACGGGGCGTGTGAGAGAAGAGAGGCGGCCTGCGGGCCGCCTTTTTTTTGACGTCAAAAAACGCTCCAGGCGTTTTTTTGCGCCCACCGTCCCTGGCGGGCGCCCTTCGGGCCGTCGCTGGCGCGACGTCAAAAAACGCTCCCGGCGTTTTTTTGTTTCCGAATGCGACGGGGTGGGGCCGTGACCGGCGGGTTTCGTTAAGCTGGACGGCGTTTCCGGGCGATTCAGGGCACGTTGCCGGGGTAGACGGGCCGTATCGGGGCAAATTGCCCCTACCATGGTCTTGTAGTGCCTAACAATGGCCCCATAAACGTATTACAATACCGGGCGTTTCCGGCAACCCCGGGAGCGCGACAAAGCAGGGTGGGGACGGTGCTTAAAAGGCGCCGTTTCCGTAAACAGCGATAAGCACGGGTAACAGGGTCGCGGCCCTGTGGACAGAAGCATGCATGCCCACAGGCGTGACGTTCGCCCGGCTAAGGAACGAGCGACGATGCAAGACAGTTCCATGCACCGCCAATGGCAGTCCTCCCACATCGGGGGCGCCAACGCGGCCTATGTTGATGAACTGTACGAATCCTACCTGACCGATCCCAACTCCGTGCCGGAAGACTGGCGCGCCTACTTCGAGAAGCTTCCCAGCGTCAACGGCGCCGTGGAATCCGACGTTCCCCATTCCGCGGTACGCGAACATTTTCTGCTGGAAGCCAAAAATCGCTCCCGGGTTCAGAAAATGGGCGCCAGCGCCGTCAGTTCCGAGCACGAACGCCGCCAGGTGCGGGTGCTTCACCTGATCGCCGCCTACCGCAACCGTGGCCACCAGGTGGCCAAGCTGGACCCGCTGGGTCTGATGGAACGCGAAGCGGTACCGGATCTGGAACTGGCCCACCACGGACTGAGCAAATCCGATCTGGACACCGTGTTCCAGACCGGCAACCTGTTCCTGGGCAAGCCGGAAGCCACCCTCCGTGAGATCATGGACTGCCTGCAGGGCAGCTACTGTTCCACCGTGGGCACGGAGTACATGCACATCGTCAACACCGCCGAGAAGCGGTGGATCCAGCAACGGCTGGAAGGCGTGCGCAGCCATCCGCAGTACGGCGCCGACATCAAGCAGCACATTCTTGAGCGGCTCACCGCCGCCGAAGGGCTGGAAAAATACCTGGGCAGTCGCTACCCCGGCACCAAGCGTTTCGGCCTGGAAGGCGGCGAGTCCCTGATTCCGCTGATGGACGAGATGATTCAGCGGGTCGGCAGCTACGGCGCCAAGGAAATGGTGCTCGGCATGGCCCACCGGGGCCGCCTCAACGTGCTGGTCAACACCCTGGGCAAGAGCCCGCGGGACCTGTTCGGCGAGTTCGAGGGCAAGAGCTTCAACGAGAACGGCTCCGGCGACGTAAAATACCACCAGGGCTTCTCGTCCAACGTGCAGACCTCCGGCGGTGAGGTGCACCTGGCGATGGCCTTCAACCCCTCCCATCTGGAGATCGTGTCTCCGGTGGTGGAAGGTTCGGTGCGTGCCCGCCAGGACCGCCGCGACGACAGCGGCGGCGACCAGGTGGTGCCGATCCTGATCCATGGTGACGCCGCCTTCGCCGGCCAGGGCGTGGTCATGGAAACCTTCCAGATGTCCCAGACCCGTGCCTACCACACCGGCGGCACCCTGCACATCATCATCAACAACCAGGTGGGCTTCACCACCAGCCGTCGTGATGATGCCCGCTCCACCGAGTACTGCACCGACGTGGCCAAGATGGTCCAGGCGCCGATCTTCCACGTCAACGCGGACGATCCGGAGGCGGTCTACTTCGTCACCCAGTTGGCGGTGGACTACCGCATGCAGTTCAAGAAGGACGTGGTGATCGACCTGATCTGTTACCGCCGTTTGGGCCACAACGAGGCGGACGAGCCGTCCTCCACCCAGCCGCTGATGTACAAGAAGATCAAGTCCCACCCCTCCAGCCGTACCCTGTACGCGGAGCGTCTGATCAACGAGCAGGTGCTGTCCGAGCAGGACGCCCAGAAGATGGTCGACGACTACCGGGACGCCCTCGACGAGGGCAACCACGTGGTCAAGGCCCTGGTGCGCGAGCCCAACAAGGCGCTGTTCGTGGACTGGTCTCCGTTCATCGGCCACCAGGTCGAGGACGACTGGGACACCGGTTACCCGCTGAAGAAACTTCAGGACCTGGCCGGCCGCCTGGAGACCCTGCCCGAGGGCGTGGTCACCCAGCGTCAGGTCAAGAAGATCCTGGAGGACCGCCGCAAGATGACCGCCGGCGCCATGCCCCTGAACTGGGGCTACGGCGAGACCCTGGCCTATGCCACGCTGCTGGACCAGGGATACATGGTGCGTCTGACTGGCCAGGACTCGGGCCGGGGCACCTTCTCCCACCGGCACGCCGTAATTCACAACCAGAAAAACGGCGACAACTATGTGCCGCTGCAGCACCTCTACGAGGGCCAGCCGCGCATGGACATCTACGATTCCCTGCTGTCCGAGGAAGCGGTGCTGGCGTTTGAGTACGGTTACGCCACCACCACGCCCAAGGCGCTGATCCTGTGGGAAGCCCAGTTCGGCGATTTCGTCAACGGCGCCCAGGTGGTGATCGACCAGTTCATTTCTTCCGGTGAAGCCAAGTGGGGCCGTTTGTGCGGCCTGACCATGCTGCTGCCGCACGGTTACGAAGGGCAGGGCCCGGAGCACTCCTCCGCGCGCCTGGAGCGCTTCCTGCAGCTGTGCGCCGAGCACAACATGCAGGTGTGCGTGCCGACCACGCCGGCGCAGATTTTCCATCTGCTGCGCCGTCAGGCGATCCGCCCGCTGCGCAAGCCGCTGGTGGTGATGACGCCGAAGAGTCTGCTGCGTCACAAGCGCGCCACGTCCTCCCTGGAGGATCTGGCCGAGGGTCGCTTCCAGACCGTGATCGACGAGCAGCCGGAGTTTGACCGCAAGGCCGTCAAGCGAGTCGTGATGTGCGCCGGCAAGGTCTACTACGACCTGCTGGAGAAGCGCGAAAGCGACGACCTCAACGACACCGCGGTGGTGCGCATCGAGCAGCTCTATCCGTTCCCGGAGAAACGTCTGACCGAGATTCTGGAGAGCTACCCGAACCTGGAGACCCTGGTCTGGTGCCAGGAAGAGCCCATGAATCAGGGCGCCTGGTTCAGCTCCCAGCACCACTTCCTGCGCGTGGCGCGGGCGGTCAAGGACAACCTCCCGGTGCACTACGCCGGCCGCGACATGGCGGCGGCACCGGCGGCGGGCTCCATGTCCCTGCACGTTGAACAGCAGCAGCGTCTGGTCGAAGACGCATTCCAGATCAAATGAGCGAAAGCGAACCGAAAAGGGTTTAAAGGAATCAGCATGGCGACAGAAATCAAAGCCCCACAGTTTCCGGAATCCGTGGCGGACGGCACCGTGGCCACCTGGCACAAGCGAGAAGGCGAGGCGGTCAAGCGTGACGAGCTGCTGGTGGACATCGAAACCGACAAGGTGGTCCTCGAGGTAGTGGCCCCCAGCGACGGCGTGGTGGGCAAGATTCTCAAGGACGAAGGCGACACCGTGGAAAGCCAGGAAGTCCTGGGTTCCCTGGAGGCCGGCAGTGGCTCCGGCGGCGGCGACGCCAAGCAGGAAGAAAGCAAGGACGAGGGCAAGGCCGACGCCAAAGCCGACGAGCCGAAGGCGGAAGCCAAGAGCGAGCCCGCCGACGCCGAGGGCGGTGACGACGACGCCCAGGCCGGTCCGGCCGCGCGCAAGATGATGAGCGAGCACGGTCTGTCCGCCGGTGACGTGAAAGGCACCGGCCGCGACGGCCGCATCACCAAGGAAGACGTGGAGAAGGCCCTGGCCAACCGCCAGGAGAAGCCCGCTTCCTCCTCGTCCGAATCGAAAGCGGCGCCGATCCCCGAGGCGGAGCCCGGCGAGCGCGAAGAGCGCCGCGTGCCGATGACCCGTCTGCGCAAGCGCATCGCCGAGCGGCTGGTGTCCGCGCAGCAGAACGCGGCCATGTTGACCACCTTCAACGAGGTCAACATGAAGCCGATCATGGACATGCGCAAGAACTACAAGGACGCCTTCGAGAAGGCCCACGGCGTGCGCCTGGGCTTCATGGGCTTCTTTACCCGCGCCTGCGTGGAAGCGCTCAAGCGCTACCCGGAAGTGAACGCCTCCATCGACGGTGACGACGTGGTCTACCACGGTTACTACGACGTGGGCGTGGCGGTGTCCACCGAGCGCGGCCTGGTGGTACCGGTGGTGCGCGACGCCGACCAGAAGGGTCTGGCGGAAGTGGAGTCCCAGATCATCGACTACGGCCAGAAAGCCCAGAAGGGCAAGCTGTCCATCGATGAGATGACCGGCGGCACCTTCACCATTTCCAACGGCGGGGTGTTCGGCTCCCTGATGTCCATGCCGATTCTCAATCCGCCGCAGACCGCCATCCTGGGCATGCACAAGATCCAGGAACGGCCCATGGCCGTGGACGGCAAGGTGGAGATTCTGCCGATGATGTATCTGGCGCTGTCCTACGACCACCGCCTGATCGACGGCAAGCAAGCGGTGCAGTTCCTGGTCACCGTGAAGAACTTTATCGAGGATCCGGCCCGTCTGCTGCTGGACATCTGAACAAAGGGATAGGTTATGAGTGACAAATACGACGTCATCGTCATCGGCGGTGGACCGGGCGGCTACGTGGCCGCGATCCGCGCCGCGCAGCTGGGTTACAAAACCGCCTGCATCGAGAAGCGCATCAACAAGCAGGGCAAGCCGGCCCTGGGCGGCACCTGCCTGAACGTGGGCTGTATTCCGTCCAAGGCGCTGCTGGATTCGTCCTGGAAGTACCACGAAGCCGAAGGCGCCTTCGCCGACCACGGCATCAAGGTGGGCAAGCTGGACATCGACGTGAAGGCCATGCAGGAGCGCAAGGACAAAGTGGTCCTGCAGCTCACCGGCGGCGTGGCGTCCCTGTTCCAGGCCAACAAGGTGACCTGGCTGCAGGGCTCCGGCCAGCTGAAGGCCAACAAGCAGGTGGTGTTCACTCCCAACGAGGGCGACGAGCAAACCCTGGAAGCGGACAACGTGATTCTCGCCGCCGGCTCCGTGCCGGTGGAGATTCCGCCCGCCGAGGTGGACCAGAAGATCATCGTCGATTCCACCGGCGCTCTGGAATTCGATGCCGTGCCGAAGAAGCTGGGCGTGATCGGCGCCGGTATCATCGGCCTGGAACTGGGCAGCGTGTGGTCGCGCCTGGGCAGTGAAGTGACCGTGCTGGAAGCGGTCGATACCTTCCTGCCGGCGGTCGACAAGCAGATCTCCAAGGAAGCCCAGAAACTGTTTACCAAGCAAGGACTCGACATCAAGCTCGGTGCCCGGGTCACTGCGTCCAAGAAAAACAAGAATTCCGTGCGCGTCACCTATACAGACAAAGACGGAGAGCACGAGGAAACCTTCGATCGTCTGATCGTGGCGGTGGGCCGCCGTCCGTACACCGAAGGCCTGCTCAGTCAGGACGCCGGTGTCACCCTGGACGAGCGTAATTTCATTTACGTGGACAACCAGTGCCGTACCGATGTGCCCGGCGTATACGCCATCGGCGATCTGGTGCGCGGTCCCGCCCTGGCTCACAAGGCCATCGAAGAGGGCGTGATGGTGGCGGAAGTGATCGCCGGGGAACATACCCAGGTGAATTACGATGCCGTGCCCGGCGTCATTTATACCCATCCGGAAGTGGCCTGGGTGGGTAAAACCGAGGAAGAGGTGAAGGAATCCGGCGAACCGTACAAAATCGGTGCCGTACCCTTCGCCGCCAATGGCCGTGCGCTGGCCGCCGGCGAGCCGGCCGGGCTGGTGAAGTTCGTGGTGGACGAGAAGACCGACCGGGTGCTGGGCATGCATGTGCTTGGCCCGCAGGCTTCCGAGCTGATTCAACAGGGTGTGGTGGCGATGGAATTCGGTGCCAGCATCGAGGATCTGCAGCTCATGGTATTCGGCCACCCGAGCCTCTCCGAGACCGTCCATGAGGCCGCTCTGGCCGCGGACTACAAAGCCATTCACGTAGCGCAACGCCGCCGCAAGAAATAAGGCCCGCGTGCACGGGCCCTGATCCGGTCGGGGCCCGGCGCGGCCCGATTTTGCGCCGGGAGCGCTATCCACAGACATTTGATGGAAGTTAAGGCATGAATCTCCACGAGTATCAGTCTAAACAGCTGTTTGCTGATTACGGCCTGCCGGTTTCCAAGGGATTCGCCTGCGACACCCCCGAAGAGGTGGCCGCCAAGGCGAAGGAAATCGGTGGTGACAAATGGGTCGTCAAGGCCCAGGTACACGCCGGCGGCCGCGGCAAGGCCGGCGGTGTGAAGCTGGTCGACAGCCCCGAGGAAGCGGCGGAATTCGCCAAGAAATGGCTGGGCCAGCGTCTGGTCACCTTCCAGACCGACGAGCACGGTCAGCCGGTCTCCAAGATCCTGGTGGAAACCTGCACCGACATCGCCCGGGAACTGTACCTGAGCGCGGTGCTGGATCGCGCCACCCGCCGGGTGGTGTTCATGGCGTCCACCGAGGGCGGCGTGGAAATCGAGAAGGTCGCCGAGGAAACCCCGGAAAAAATTCTCAAGGCGGAAGTGGATCCGCTGGTCGGCGCACAGCCCTATCAGGCTCGCCAGATCGCGTTCCAACTGGGCCTGGAAGGCAAACAGGTCGGTCAGTTCGCCAAGATCTTCACCGGTCTGGCCAAGCTGTTCGACGACAAGGACCTGGCGCTGATCGAAGTGAACCCGCTGGTGATCACCGAGCAGGGCGATCTGCACTGCCTGGACGCCAAGATCAACGTGGACGGCAGCGCACTGTTCCGTCACCCGGACATCAAGGCCCTGGAAGATCCCTCCCAGGAAGACGAGCGCGAGCGTCGCGCCGCCGAGTGGGAACTCAACTACGTGGCCCTGGAAGGCAACATCGGCTGCATGGTGAACGGTGCCGGCCTGGCCATGGGTACCATGGACCTGGTCAAGCTGAAAGGCGGCCAGCCCGCCAACTTCCTGGACGTGGGCGGTGGCGCCACCAAGGAGCGCGTCACCGAAGCGTTCAAGATCATCCTCTCCGACGATCAGGTGCAAGCGGTTCTGGTCAACATCTTCGGCGGTATCGTCCGTTGTGACCTGATCGCCGAAGGCATCATCGGCGCCGTGGAAGAAGTGGGCGTCGAAGTGCCGGTGGTGGTGCGTCTGGAAGGCAACAACGCCGAACTGGGCGCCAAGAAGCTGGCCGACAGCGGCATGAACATCATTGCCGCCAAGAGTTTTGACGACGCCGCCGAGCAGGTGGTGAAAGCCGCGGGAGGTGCCAAATGAGCGTATTGATCGACAAGAACACCAAGGTAATCTGCCAGGGCTTCACCGGCAGCCAGGGCACCTTCCACTCCGAGCAGGCCATTGAGTACGGTACCAAGATGGTCGGCGGCGTGACCCCGGGCAAGGGCGGCCAGACCCATCTGGGCCTGCCGGTGTTCAACACCGTGGCCGACGCGGTCAAGGAAACCGGCGCCACCGCCTCCGTGATCTACGTACCGGCGGCGTTCTGCAAGGACTCCATCATCGAGGCCGCCGACGCCGGCATCGAGCTGATCGTCTGCATCACCGAGGGCATTCCCGCCCTGGACATGCTGTACGTGAAGGAATACATCGTCCGCAAGGGCAATGTGCGCCTGATCGGCCCGAACTGCCCCGGTGTGATCACCCCCGGTGAATGCAAGATCGGCATCATGCCCGGTCACATTCACAAGCCGGGCAAGGTGGGCATCGTGTCCCGTTCCGGCACCCTGACCTACGAGGCGGTCAACCAGACCACCAAGCTGGGTTACGGTCAGTCCACCTGCATCGGTATCGGCGGCGACCCGATCCCGGGCACCACCTTCATCGACGCGCTGGAAATGTTCCAGAACGATCCGCAGACCGAAGCCATCGTCATGGTGGGTGAGATCGGCGGTACCGCGGAAGATGAAGCGGCGGCCTACATCAAGGAGCACGTGACCAAGCCGGTGGTCAGCTACATCGCCGGTGTCACCGCGCCTCCGGGCAAACGCATGGGCCACGCCGGCGCGATCATCGCCGGTGGCAAGGGCACCGCGGACGAGAAGTTCGCCGCCCTGGAAGCGGCCGGTGTGGTCACCGTCCGCAACCCCGCCGAAATCGGCGAGGGCGTGAAGAAGGCCACCGGCTGGTAAGCCGGACCCGCTTCACCGAAAAAAAGCCCGCCATCCGGCGGGCTTTTTTGTATCCGGACCCGCCTTAATGCAGCACGTCCTCATCATCCTCCAGCTCGAAGAAATCGTAATCGTTCAGCTCGCGCTTGAGACGACGTTCCTCCAACCGATCCTCGATACGATGGCGCATGTCCATATTGAAACCGCGGGCACGGGTCGCCTTTTCCTCCTGGACATCCTCTTCCAGGTCTTCATCCACTTCGTAGTCATCATTCATCAGTAGTTCATCCGACTCATAGTCTGTCTCAGCGCGTCGGTTACTCATGGTCGCCTCCTTCGGGAAATGGGGGAACGGCCTCAAACAACCGGGTGCCAAGGAGCCGAACCGGACGGCGCGGTGCTGAGTGCCTTCGTCGCCGGTCGTTTTCCTGATCACCTCAGCGCCTATATAACGTCTGATTTTCGTCCACACAAGCCTTTTTTGATGAAATCCGATGACCGGAAAAGCAGCCCGGGTTACGGTCCGTTGGCCGGCCCGCGCCGGTCGGGGCCGGCGCCTTTGTGACCGCCGTCAAAGCCCGGCCCCGAGGGCCGCCGGCGGGGGGCGAAACGGTGGATTGCACCCCGCGCCCTTTGTAAGCTGGGCCGGGAGCGTGCCGCGTGCGGTGGGGAGAACAGAACAACATGTCCGAATGGCTTATCGTGGCCGGCGTCAGCCTGCTGATCATCGCCACGGCGGGGTTGGTCAGACGGGCCGCGTCCCGGGGCCACAGTACGCTGCTTTTTCTGCTGCCGCTGGCCGGCTGGCGCCAGGTGCAGGCCCACTGGGAAAGCTACGGCCCGCTGGCCCTGCTGCGCGTGCTGGGGCTGGTGTGCCTGCTGACCGGCGCAGGGCTGTTCTATCTGCAGCGGGAGGTGCTGACGCCGGCGGTGGCGCCGGGGCAGGTGTTGCGCGGTGCCAAGGACGCACCGGCCAGCGCCTTCGTGCATTCTCCGGAGGCCAGCCTGCTGATTGCCCGGGGCGAGGGCCGGCCGCTGAGCGGGCGCCTGCACGGCACCGGCCTGGACCCCGCCGCCCGGGTGACGCTGATCAACGGCGTGCTGAGCGTGCAGGAAGGGGAGGGCTTTCTTCCCGAGCGTTCGCTGAGCCTGCTGCTCGGCTGGCGGGCGGAGGACATCGACGAGCGCCGCACCCTGCTGGTGGACCCGGGCCAGACCGACGGCCCGGCGGTGCATCTGTCCTGGACCCCGGAGGGCGGCCGCTATCCGGAGACCCGCATCTTCCACGGGGGATACCGCTTGGAGCTGGCTCTGGCGCCCCTCGGCGAGGGCCGTTTCAGCGGCACCCTTCAATTGCTGCTGCCGGACGCCGGCAAGAGCTATCTGGTGGGCAATTTCACGGCCCACGCCGATCACCTGCGCTACCGTGATGGCGCCGTGGATCTGTTCTTCGACCATCCGGACACGCTGGCCTGGGTGGCCCGGCAGTATCTGCGCACCCAGTATCCCGATGGGGCGGTGGAGAGCGTGGTGGTGGAAAACGTGAACTTGCGTCGCGCCGACGGCCACGGCCAGGTACAGGCCCGGGTGGCGCTGCGTGACGGCACCGTGGAACGACTTGGCATGGCCCTGGAAGAAGGGCCGGCGGGTTGGGCGGTGACACCCGGGACCCTGGACCGCCAGGTGCTCGACGGCCAGGGCGGTGACGCCGGTGAGCCGGCCGCGGCCGGGGCCGCGTCCCCGGACCGGCCAGCGCCGCGGGTGGAGCGCTCGCTGGCCCGGTTCGACGAGCTGGCCGCCCACGTCGGCGAGCCGGTGACGGTGGTCGAAGCGGGCGGGCAGACCCACCAGGGACAGCTGATCCGGGTGGGCGCGGACCGCCTGTGGCTGAACCGCCGGATCGGCGCCGGGCAGGTGGAACTGACCCTGGCCGCGTCCCGGGTGGCGGCGGTGCGCCTGGCGGATGGTACCCGCCTGCTGCCGCCGGGCGACGGGCCGGCCGCCGACGGCGGCAAGCTGGACGAGCGTGCCCCGGCGGCGGCGCCCGCCGGCCCGGCCACCCTGGCCGGCGCGGAACAGTGGATCGGACGCCGGGTCACGGTCACCCTGACCAGCGGCGAGCGGCGCCAGGGTGTATTGCGGGCGCTGGATCAACGGCGTCTGACCTTGGCGGTGCCCATGGGAGCGGGCAGTATGGAATACTTCTTCCCCATCGAGGACATCGAGACCCTCAAGGAGACCCCATGAAGGTTCTGGTCACCGGCGGCAGCGGCTTTATCGGCAGCGCGCTGTGCGCCCGACTGGTCCGCCAGGGCCACCAGCCGGTGGTGCTGAGCCGCCGCCCCGACCGGGCCCGGTCGGTGTTGCCCCCGGACACCCGGGTGGTGGCCTCCCTGGACGAAATCGACGGCGGCGAGACCCTGGGCGGCATCGTCAATCTGGCCGGCGAGAACCTGTTCGCCGGTCGCTGGACGGCGCCGCGCAAGGACCGCCTGATGGCATCGCGCATCCACACCACCCGGGCGGTGGTGGCCCTCTGCCGGCGGCTGGAACAGACCCCGCCGGTGCTGGTCAGCGGTTCCGCGGTGGGCTTCTACGGCGATGCCGGCGACGCCGAGCTCACCGAGCACAGTTCCGCCCGCCGCAAGGATTTCGGCTACCGGCTCTGCGACACCTGGGAGCAGACCGCCCGCGAGGCGCAACGCCTGGACATGCGCCTGTGCCTGATCCGCACCGGGGTGGTGCTGGGCCGCGACGGCGGCATGCTCGCCAAGCTGCTGCCGGTCTACCGGCTGGGGCTGGGCGCCCGGCTGGGCAACGGCGCCCAGTGGTTGAGCTGGATCCACCTGCACGACATGACCACCATCCTGCTGCGTGCCCTGGAGAATCCGGCGGTGGAGGGCGTGTTCAACGCCACCGCGCCGCACCCGGTGACCCAGCGGCACTTTCACCGGGCGCTGGCCGCCGCCGTGCACCGGCCCGCCCCCTGGGTGGCCCCGGCGCCGCTGCTCAAGCTGGCCCTGGGCGAGCTGTCCGGCATGCTGCTGGGCGGCCAGCGGGTCTACCCGCGACGCCTGGAGGACCAGGGCTTCGGGTTCCGCTACCCGCAATTGGAAGACGCCCTGGCCGATCTGGTCGGCGACTCTTGAAATCCGGCGCCGCGGGCCTATCTTTGCAGCCAGCCGTACACACTGATTTCTGGTGGAGAACAAAACGATGAGTCAGGACCGCGAGACCCGTGGTTTCCAGGCGGAAGTGTCCCGCCTGCTGCATCTGATGGTGCATTCCCTCTACAGCAACCGGGAAATCTTCCTGCGCGAGCTGATTTCCAATGCCTCCGACGCCTGCGACAAACTGCGCTTCCAGGCGCTCGACGACGACAGCCTGATGGAAAGCGATCCGGAGCCCTGGATCCGGCTCACGGTGAACCCGGACGCCGGCACCCTCACCATCGCCGACAATGGCATCGGCATGTCCCGCGAGGACGCGGTGGACAACCTGGGCACCATCGCCCGCTCCGGCACCGAGAAATTCCTGGCCAGCCTGACCGGCGACCGCAAGAAGGACGCCCAGCTGATCGGCCAGTTCGGGGTCGGTTTCTATTCCGCCTTTATCGTGGCCGACCGGGTGGAAGTGTTCAGCCGCCGGGCCGGTGAGCCGGCGGAGCAGGGCGTGCGCTGGGAGAGCGACGGCCAGGGCGAGTTCATCGTGGAAACGGTGACCCGCGAACAGCGTGGCACCGCCGTGGTGCTGCATCTGCGGGAAGACGCCCGCGAGTTCCTGGATGCCGGCAAGGTGCGCTCGGTGGTACAGCAGTACTCCGATCACGTGGCCTTTCCGATCCTCATGGCCAGCGAAGCGAAAGCCGGCGAGGAGGGCGAGCAGGGCGAAAGCGAATGGCAGACCATCAACTCCGCCACCGCCCTGTGGCAGCGCCCGCGCACCGAGGTCAGCGACGAGGAATACCAGAATTTCTACCGGCACATCAGCCACGACTTTCAGGATGCCCTGACCTGGAGCCACAACAAGGTGGAAGGGGCCCTGGAATACACCAGCCTGCTGTATGTGCCGGCCCGGGCGCCGTTCGATCTGTACCACCGGGAGGCCAGTCGCGGGCTCAAGCTGTACGTGCAACGCGTGTTCATCATGGACGACGCGGAGCAGTTTCTGCCCATGTACCTGCGCTTTATCAAGGGCGTGATCGACGCGCCCAATCTGCCGCTGAACGTGAGCCGCGAACTGCTGCAGGACTACGGCCCGGTGCGCAAGATCCGCGCCGCGCTCACCAAGCGCGTGCTGCAGATGCTCAAGAAACTGGGCAACGACGACGAGCAATACGCCACCTTCTGGGCCCAGTTCGGCGAGGTGCTGAAAGAGGGCATCGGCGAGGACCCGGATAACCGGGAGGCGATCGCCGCCTTGCTGCGTTTCCCCTCCACCGAGGACACCGCTCCCGGCGCGGTGTCCCTGGACCGCTACCTGGAACGGGCCGGCGAAGGGCAGGACAAGATCTACTACCTGCTCGCCGACAATCTGGACGCGGCGCGCAACAGCCCGCACCTGGAGGTATTCCGCAAGAAAAACATCGAGGTGCTGCTGCTCACCGGCCGTGTGGACGAGTGGATGGTCAACTACCTGGACGAGTACCAGGGCAAGAAGCTGGTCAACGCCGCCCGTGGTCAGCTCGACATGGACGACCGGGAAGAGGAGGCCAAGGCCGCCGAGCAGGACAACCCGCTGATCGAGCGGCTGGCCGCCAGCCTCGGCGACCGGGTCACCGAGGTGCGGCCCACCGGTCGTCTGGTGGAATCGCCGGCCTGCCTGGTGCTCGGCGAGGACGAACTGGGTCCGCAGCTGCGCCAGATGCTGGAGGCCGCCGGCCAGCCGGTGCCGGAAAGCAAACCGGCCCTGGAGGTGAACCTGTCCCACCCGCTGCTGGAACGGCTGCAGGGCATCGAGGATCAGGCCGGGTTCGACGAGATCGCCGAGCTGCTGTTGGACCAGGCCCTGCTCGCCGAGGGGCGCCTGCCCAAGGATCCAGCGGCCACCGCCCGGCGCCTGAACCGGCTGCTGCAGGCCCAGGCGGAGCGCGCCTGATCGCATTTTGTTCCGGCAGGTCCTATGATGCCGGAAATTTTCCGCGCGCCGTGGCCCCTTGGTCGGGCGCGGCGCGCGTCGGATTCGAGGGGCATCGCCCGTGAAGCAGCATCAGCCACACACCGCCGCGATCCTGGGCGGCGGCAGTTTCGGCACCGCCATGGCCAGCATCCTGGCCGAGAACGGCCATCGCACCCGGCTGTGGGTGCGCGACCCGGAAACCGCCGCGGCCATCAACGAGGACCGGGAGAACCCCCGCTATCTGCCGGGGCAGTCCCTGCCCGAAGGGGTGCACGCCACGGAAAGCCTGGACGAGGTGCTGGACGGCGCCGATCTGGTGTTCGTGGCGGTGCCCTCCGGCGCCTTCGTGGAGGTGCTGCGGCAGGCCCGCCCCAAGGTGGCCGAGGGCACCCTGGTGGTCAGTTGCACCAAGGGCATCCATGAAGACGGCTTCCTGTTGATGAGCCAGCTGCTCAAGCGGGAATGGGACCAGGCGCGCATCGGCGTGCTCAGCGGCCCGAATCTGGCCCGCGAGATCGTCGAGCGCAAATTCACCGGCACGGTGATCGCCAGCCCCGACGAGGCGCTCTGCCAGACGGTGCAAAAGGCGCTCAGCTGTGACTATTTCCGCGTCTACGACAACCCGGACATCTACGGGGTGGAACTGGGCGGCGCGCTCAAGAACATCTACGCGGTGGCGTCCGGCATGGCCGCCGCCATCGGCATCGGCGAAAACAGCCGCAGCTTCATGCTGACCCGGGCCCTGGCGGAGATGAGCCGCTTCGCCGTGGAGCTGGGCGCCAACCCGCTCACCTTCCTGGGGCTGTCCGGCGTGGGCGACCTGATCGCCACCTGTTCCTCCTCGCTGTCACGCAACTACCGCCTCGGCCACGCCCTGGGCAGCGGCCAGGACCTGAATCAGGCGCTGGAGGCCCTCGGGCAGACCGCCGAGGGCCTGAACACCATCCGGCTGGTGGCGACCCGGGCCCGGGAACTGAACGTTTATATGCCCCTGGCCACCGCTCTCTATGAGATCATCTACGAGGGCAAGCCGCTGGACACCATGATCGCCCGGCTGATGAGCGGCGAGCACAAGCACGACGTGGAGTTCAGCTTTCACGGGGGAACCGCTTGAGAGTCTATCTGTGCCGCCACGGCGAGGCCGTGGCGCAGGCGCCCACCGACGCGGAACGGCCGCTCACCGAGCGGGGCCGTCTGGAGGTAATGGCGTTGTGGCAGGATCTGCGCGCGGAGGGCGTGCGGATGGAGCGGTTGATCGCCAGCCCCTACCGGCGCGCCCAGCAAACCGCCCTGTGCATTGCCCGCGCCTACGGCGGTCAGGATCAGGAGGCCTGTGGCTGGCTGGTGCCGGAGGCGCGGCCCCAGGCGTTTCTCGACTGGCTGATCCTGCAGCCGGAGCAGGACAACACGGTGCTGGTCAGCCATATGCCGCTGGTGTCCCTGCTCACCGCCGTCTGGATCGGCGAACCCACTGCGCGGCCGGCCTTTCGCGTCGGCACCGTGGCCGCCCTGGAAGTGGAGGTAGCGGCCCCCGGCGGCGCCCGTCTGCTGTGGATGCGCGGCCCGGGCTGAGCGGGCCCTAGAAATCCTCTTCTTCCTTCCAGTGCTGCACCGCCACCTGGGCCTTCACATGGTCCAGAATTTCCAGCAGCGTCTGTTTCACCATCTCGTTGAGCTGTTCACCGCCGCCGCCGGAGGCGCTGATGATGTCGTCGATCAGGGCGTCCAGGCGGGGCCGGTTGGCCGGTGAGCTGATGTCCTCCACCAGCTGATCCACCAGGGCGGTGCCGCTGTCGCGCACGGTGTCGCCAAGCAGGGCGATGGCCCGCGGGCCGGCCACCGGCATCTGCGCCAGGCGTCGACCGGCGGCGGTGCGCTGCACCGCTTCGTCGGTCAGGTAGACCAGATACTCGCCGAGCCGGTCCCGATACTGGTCGTGGCTGCGGTGGGTGGCGGCGGCGATGCGCCCGGCCAGATAGTCCACCAGCTGCTCCCGGCGGGGCGCCAGCACCTCCCGTTCGATGCGGTGCATCATCGGGCCGCCGGTGCGGATTTCCCGCTGCGCGCCTTCCAGCACGTTGATCACCACCCGGTCCGAGATTTCCTCCATCAGTACCTTGTAGTACTTGATCAGGGTGCGGCCCAGATAGGTGTCGCGGAAGTCCACCACGCCCATCTTCTGCAGCCGGAACATCAGACTCACCACGCGCAGAATCCGCAGCCAGCGGAAGCTGCCCACCGGGATGCAGCCGAGCAGGTCGTACCAGTGCACGAACGGATAGAAGAACCAGCGGTGGTAGGTGCGCCGGGCGATGGCGAAGCCCCAGCGGATCACGAACTCGGTCAGATAGACGGTGACGAAGGCCAGATCGATTTCAAAGAAATTGGCGTGGATCCGTTCCTTGTAGAAGGTGTAGAAACCCGGCACCCAGGTTTGCAGCAGGGCCTGCACCGATTCCACCCGATACACCCAATCGAAGACGATCAACGCCAGGTTGACGATCACCAGCACGATCATCAGCACATCGATCAGGAAGCCCAGGGAATCGAGCCCCGGGCGCAGCTTCTTCAGGTGGACATGAACGCTCATGAGGGCAGGTTATCGAAGCGGCTCCACACCGGACAGTGGTCCGAGGGCCGTTCCATGCCACGAATATCGTAGTCCACGCCGGTATCGGTGAGGCGCTCCAGCAGCGCCGGCGTGGCCAGCACGGTGTCGATGCGCAGGCCGCGGCGCGGGTCGCGCTCGAAGCCCCGGGACCGGTAATCGAACCAGGAAAAAATATCGTCGGTGTCCGGATGGTGGTGGCGGAAGGTGTCCACCAGGCCCCAATCCACCAGCCGCTGCCACCAGGCCCGTTCCTCCGGCAGGAAGCTGGTCTTGCCCTCGCGCAGCCAGCGCTTGCGGTTGGCCTCGCCGATACCGATGTCCAGATCGGTGGAGGAGATGTTGAAGTCACCCATGATCGCCAGTTGCTCATCCGGGCGATGGTATTGTTCCAGGTAGTCCTGCAGGTCCTGGTAGAACTTTTCCTTGGCCGGAAACTTCACCGGATGCTCGCGGTTTTCGCCCTGGGGAAAATAGCCGTTCAGTACGGTCACCGGTTTGCCGTCCGCGTCGCGGAGCCGGCCGATGATCATGCGCCGTTGGGAATCCTCGCCGTCGTTGGGAAAGCCATAACGCACATCCTCCAGCGGCTCACGGGTGAGCAGGGCGACGCCGTAATGACCTTTCTGCCCGAAATAGTACGGGTGGTAGCCCAGATCGCGCACCGCCTGTTCCGGGAACTCGCTGTCCTGCACCTTGGTTTCCTGCAGCCCCAGCAGCGTCGGGCGGTATTTTTCCAGCAACGTCTCCAGCTGGTGGAGACGGGCGCGAATGCCATTGATGTTGAATGAAATCAGCGTCATATCACCTCCGTTTGCGGCGCATTGTACACCACCGGATCGGCACGCGGTTGAATCGGTCCATGAGTTTGACCCGCCAGGCGGGTATCATCGGCGTTCGGTTTCGAGGAGACGGACAATGAACGACGCGGCCCTGCTGGCCGGCCGCAAGCCGGTGCTGGCGTTCGCCCACGCCAACGGTGTTCCCGGCCACAGCTACGACACCTTTCTGGACCCCCTGCGCGACCACTACGACGTGCGCGTGGTGGAATGCCTGGGCCAGGACCCCCGCTACCCGGTGGATGCCAACTGGGAGAGCCTGAGCCTGGAGCTGGAAGCCTTTCTCGAACCCCTGCCAAAGCCGATCATCGGCCTGGGCCACTCCATGGGGTCGGTGCTGATGTTCTGGGTGGCCCATCGCCATCCGGATTGGTTCAGCGCCCTGGTGATGCTCGACCCGCCGGTGGCCAACGGGCTGCAGGGCCTGGTCTATCGGCTCGCCAGGCTGACCGGCCTGGAAGACCGGTTCTCGCCGGCGCACAAGAGCAAGGGCCGTCTGGACTATTGGGCCAGCTGGGACGATGTGGAGAGCTACTTCAATTCCCGGGGCCTGTTCAAGGCGTTCGACCCGCGCTCGCTGAAGCACTATCTGGAGCACGGCCTGGAGCGCCACGGTGACGGTTGGCGGCTGCGCTTTCGCCCGGAAGTGGAAGTGGCGGTGTTCCGTGAGACGCCCACCGGTGTCACCTCGCTGCCGCGCCTCAAGGTGCCCGGCGCCCTGGTGACCGGCGAAAAATCGCCGGATCTGTTCCACAAGGGCGGCGCCCGCCATGCCCGGCGCCATCGCATGAAGCGCCTGTTCGCGCCGGGCAGTCATATGTATCCCCTGGAACGTCCGGAGGGCACCGCCGCGCTGGTGCTCGCCACCCTGGACGACCTGCTCGGCGCCGATCATCGGGAGCAGCGCGATGTGGCGCTCTGAACCGCCGGCGGAACGCTGTTTCCACGTTTATGGCCAGGACCTGGCAGCGCTGCAATGGGACGGGGAGGGGCTGCCGATCCTGGCCCTGCACGGCTGGCTGGACAACGCGGCCTCGTTCCTGCCGCTGGCCGGCAAGCTGCCCAACCCCATGGTGGCCCTGGATTTCGCCGGTCACGGTCATTCCGACCACCGGCCGGCGGACCAGGCCACGCATTATGTGGACCATGTCCGCGACGTGCTGGCGGTGGCGGATGCCCTGGGCTGGCAGCGCTTCGTGTTGATGGGGCACTCCATGGGCGCCGGGGTGGCGTGCCTGTTCGCCGGCACCTTCCCGGAGCGGGTGGAGAAGCTGGTGCTGATCGAGGGCCTGGGGCCGCCGGCCACCGCCGGCGACGACGCCCCGGACACGCTGCGCAAGGCCATTGAGCAAATGCTCACCCTGCCGGGCAAGCGCAAACCGGTCTACGCCGATCCGGAACAGGCGGTGGCCGCCCGGCTGCCGGCCCTGGGCGGTCTGGAGGAGGCGTCCGCGCGGCTGCTCTGCGAGCGGGGCCTGGAGCCGGTGGACGGCGGCTGGACCTGGCGCGCCGACGCACGCCTGCGGCTGACCTCGTCGCTGCGCCTCACCGAGGAACAGGTGGAAGGGTTCGTGCGCGCGATCCGCGCGCCCACGCTGCTGATCCTGGGCGACCAGGGCCTGGGCGGCGACGGCCGCTTCGACCATCGCATCGCCTGGCTGGCGGACGTCACCGTGGGCCGGCTGCCCGGCCGCCACCATCTGCACATGGACGATCCGGCGCCGGTGGCCACGGAGATCGGCGCTTTCCTCGACGGCTGATCAGGCTTCCCGTTCGAACACCATGCCCGCCGCTTGCAGCCGCTCGATAAGACGGTCGCCCAGGGCCATCACCGGCGTGACCACGCCGGTATGGTCCGGCGCGCCCGGATCCAGTGCCAGCCCCATCAGGGTTTCCGACAGCATCTTGGCGGTTTCGTCGTAGCCCGGGTCGCCACCGGCCACCCGGCAGCGCACCTCGGTGTCGCCGCAGCGCCCGCGGAAGCGGACCTGGAACCAGGAGCGGGCGCGGGTTTCCGGGTCCGGCCCGGCGCCGGAGGGGCGGCTTTTCATCAACCGTCGCCGCAGCGGGCCGATCTGGGCGGCCAGCACCAGGCCGCCGACGCCGGCGGCGCCGCCCACCAGTTTCGCCAGGCTCGGGGTGACCAGGTAGTGGCCATAGCGGAAAGCGGGGCCGTAGTCCTCCAGGGCACTGGCGGAGCGCAGCACCACCAGCGGGTCGATGGTGGGCATGGGCGCCAGCCAGCCGCCCAGCTCGCCGTCCTTATGGGGCCGCGAGGACAGCGCGCCCACCGGACGCGGATACCATTGCTTGAGTCGCACGCGGGCGTCGCGCAGACGCTGCTGGTTCTGGCGGGGCCGGGCGAAGGCTTCCAGCGCCGACTGCCAGGTGCCGCCGGAGAACGACGCGGAGAACGATACCGCCCCCTCCACGCTCACCGGCGCGGTCAGCCGGCCGCCATGGGCGCGGGCCAGTTCGCGCACCGTGAACAGGGCGCCGGCGTCGTGGGGAATGGAATCGAAGCCGCAACAGTTAACAATGGCGCAGCCGGCCTTTTGCGCGGCTTCGTGGTAGCGCGGAATCAGGGTATTCACGAACTCCGGCTCGCCGGTAAGATCGCAGTAATGCGTGCCCTGTTCCACGCAGGCCCGCACCAACGGTTCGCCGTGGCGCATATAGGGGCCCACGGTGGTGGCCAGGGCGCGGGTGGCGGCGGCCAGTTCCGCCAGGGCGCGCGGGTCGGCGCTGTCCGCTTCCAGCAGGGCAGGCGTATCGGCGTCGCCGGGCAGCCCGGCGGCCACCTGTTCCAGTTTGGCGCGGTTGCGGCCGGCCAGGGCCCAGGGCGTGCCCGGTGGCAGATGGCGGGCCAGATAGTGAGCGGTCAGTCCGCCGGTGAAACCGGTGGCGCCGAACAGTACCAGGGCGTAGGGACGTGTGGTCATGGCATCTCCTTGTTGCCGGGCGGGTCAGTGGCATTGGTACAAGTGGCATTGGCACAAACGTCAGTGTAGCGTTGCCGGCCAGGTCGGCCCATGACCGTGACGCTTTTCATCAGGAGAGAAAATGGAAGAGATCGTCGAGCGCCGTTATCCGGTGAATGTGGAAGAGCTGTACGGCATTCTCACCAGCAAGGCGTTTTTCGAACAACGCTTCGCCTGGGGCGGGGTGGACGATTATCGGTTCGAGGCGTTCGAGCCCCAGGGCGACGGTTTTCTGATTCGCATCGTTCAGCCCATCGCCATCCGCCTGGACAAGGTGCCGAGCGTGGCCCGCAAATTCCTGCCCGAGCAGGCGGAACTGACCACCGAATTCCGCTGGCGGCCGGCCCGGGCCGGTTACCAGGCGGATTACCGTTTCGTGCTCGGCAGCGTGCCGGTGAAGGTGGGGGGCACCATGGCGCTGGGCGCCGACGGCGACGAGGCGGTGCAGACCACCCGGGTGGCGGTGAAATCCTCTGTGCCGCTGGTGGGGCGCAAACTGGAGAGCCTGATCGCGCAGCGCTTCGAACAGGCCCTGGAGGGGGATTACCGGCACACCATCCGCTATATCCAAGAGCATCACCAGGCCTGACGGGGGCCTGACGGCGATACAGGATCCAGGATACAGGATGCAGGCGTGGTGCCGTGCCACCTCCTGTATCCTGCATCCTGTATCCTGAATCGTCTTTTATCCTGAATCGTCTTTCAGGTATGCCGCCGCAGGCGGCGCGCCTTTTCCTTCATCGCTTCCAGGAACCGCGCCGGTCGGCGGCGCTTGCGGCGCCAGGCTTTTTTCGCCTCGCGCTGGGGCAGGATGTGCAGCGGCGCCTTGGGCAGGGCGGCGAGAATCCGCTCCGCCACCTGCCCGGCGCTGTCCGGCGCCCGCCGCAGGGCCCGTTGCAGGCGCGCCCGGCTGAGCGCGTCGGCGCCGGCCATGCGCTGGTCCAGATCGCTGGGAAACAGATCAGGGCAAACCACCGAAACCCGGATGCCGAGCACCGACAGCTCCGCCGCCAGGGCCTCGCTGAGGCGGATCAGGGCGGCGTTGCAGGCCACGTAGCTGGCCATGCCCGGCGGCGCGGTGAGGCCGGCCAGGGCGGCCACGTTGACCAGCTGGCCGTGGCCCTGCCGTTTCATCAGCGTCAGGGCGGCCCGGCAACCGTACACCGCGCCCATCACATTGACCCGCCAGGGCGCCTCCCAGCTTTGTTCGTCCAGGGCCTCGAACGGGCCGGCGGCGGCCAGCCCGGCGTTGTTGATCAGTACGTCCAGCCGCCCCCAGCGGCGCTGAATGCGTTCCACGGCCTGGCGCAGGTCGCGCTCACTGGACACGTCGCCGTGCAGGAACAGCACCTCGCCGCCGGCCAGCCGCAGCGCTTCGGCGGTGGCGCGGCCGGCGGCCTCGTCCCGATCAAACAGCGCCACCCGGTGGCCGTCGATGGCCCGTTCCGCCAGCGCCCGGCCCAGGCCGTGGGCGGCGCCGGTGATCAGCATGACCGGTTTGCTGTTCATTCAGTCCCGTTCCACGTTGAGTTCGCGCATCGGGCCCCGCAGCACGTCCTCCTCGCCCTCGCTGCGCGCCAGCAGCACCGCGCAGACGCTGTCGCCCCAGATGTTCACGGCGGTGCGGCACATGTCCAGCAGCCGGTCGGTGACCAGAATCAGGCCGATGGCTTCGGCGGGCAGGCCGATCACCCCCAGGATCACGGTGATCGCCACCAGGCTGGCGGCGGGAATGCTGGCCACGCCGATGGAGGTGAGCAGGGCGGTGATCACGATCAGAAACTGGGTGGTCAGCGACAGATCCAGCCCGTAGGCCTGGGCGATGAAAATCGCCGCCACGCACTCATACAGGGCGGTGCCGTCCATATTGACGGTGGCGCCTAGCGGCAGCACGAAGCTGGCGGTGCGGTTGGAGACGCCGGAGCGCTTTTCCACGCACTCCATGCTCAGCGGCAGGGTGGCGGCGGAACTGGCCGAGGAAAACGCGGTGAGCAGGGCCGGGGTCATGGCCTGCAGGTGCCGCCACGGAGAGCGTTTGGCCAGCCCCCGGATCAGCAGCGGCATGACCACGAACATATGCAGGCCCAGGGCCAGCAGCACGGTGACGAAGAACAGCGCCAGCGGCTCCACCGCGTCCAGGCCGGTGCGGCTGACTGTCACCGCGATCAGGCCGAACACGCCCACCGGCGCGAAGCGGATGATCACCATGGTGATGCGCAGAATCACCTGGTAGATGCCCTCGATGGTCTGGCGCAGATGCTCGCCGGGGGCGCCGGGCAGGGTGCGCAGGAAGAAGCCGAAAAACAGGGAGAACACGATCAGCCCCAGCATCTGCGTTTCCGCCGCCGCCTGGAACAGGTTGGGCGGCAGCATCTGGCGCAGGATCTGGGTGAAATCGGCGGCGCCCCGGCCCTCGATGCTCTGCAGGGTCTGCTCGGTGTCCGCGGACAGCCCCAGCAGGTCCCGGGCCGGCTGGCCGTCGATGATGCCCGGGGAAATCACATTCACCACCACCAGGCCCACCAGCACCGCGATCAGGCTGGTGGTGAGATAGAAGGCCACCGTCTTGGCGCCCAGGCGGCCCAGGTTGTCGCCGTCGCCCACATTGATCATGCCGCTGATGATGGCGGTGGTGATCAGCGGCACCACCACCATCTTCAGCGCGTTGATGAACAGATCGCCGAGCAGGTCGTAGACCGACAGTAACGGCACCCCGACCAGGGCGGTACTTTCCGACGTGAAGGCCCCGGCCACGCCGCCGAGTACCATGGCCAGAAAGATCTGGTGATGTAGTTTCATTCAGCCGCCCTTTTTGTGCTGGAACGGGCAAGCATAATGACCGGTTGGAACCACTGGCAACCCGGCGGCGCTCATAACAGCCCGTTCAGCGCCGGGCCCAGGGCCGGATGCTCCCGTCGCACCCGGTCGGCGGCCTCCTTGAGCAGCCGGTCGGCGCGCACCGGACCGTAGCGTTCGCACAGCAATACGTAGCTCCGGTTGAGCAGTGTGCGCAGGGTGTCGCGATCCAGCGGCGCCAGATCCGCGCGCGGATGATTGAGCCAGTGATCCACCGCCCCGCGCGGCGCGCTGGCGAGCCCGCCGCGGCGGAGATCGGTGGACTGGTCGAGGCGCAGGGTGCTCGCTTCGGTCTCGCCGAGCCCGGCCCAGAGGGTCCGCATCAGGGCCTGGAAAGCGCGGGTGGCGGGATGAGGGTCCGTGCCCGCGCCCTCGCCATTGCCGGCCAGGGGGTCGGCGACCAGTTGCCGGTCGGGCAGGGACATGGCCTGCACCAGGCTCAGATGCAGGTCGTGGCGGCGGTGGGCCAGATCGAAGCGCCGGCTCAATTCGCTCACATAGCCCTGCAGGGAGAAGCGCGGGCGGTCGGCGAAGTCGCGCTGCCACAGGGCCACCGCCTCGACCACCTGATCCGCCTCCAGCCAGGGCGCCAGGCCGGTGGCCAGCGCCCGGCGACGGCGCTCTTCCGGGGTCATCGCCGGGACTCCAGCCCGCCGGCCACCTCCGCGTCGTACAGGTGCGGCTGGGAGAACTCCGGGTAGCCCAGTTCGGCGTGCTCGCTGACGTCCAGGCCACGCTGCTCGTGCAGGGCCGGGGCGCGCAGGCCGGCGCTCAGGGCCAGCAGCATGTACAGAATCAGGGCGGCGAAGAACGCCCAGGCGAACGCCACCACGATGCCCAGCAGCTGCACGGTAATGCGCTCCGGATCGAACAGATCGCCACTGTAGAACAGCCCCGCCGCCAGGGTGCCCCAGGCGCCGGCGAAGGCGTGCACCGGCACCGCCGAGACCACGTCGTCCAGTTTCAACGCCAGCAGCAGGCGCCCACCGGGGCCCACCAGCAGGCCGGCCACCAGCCCGGTGAGCACCGCGAACCCCGGGCTCATGGTGGCGCAGCCGGCGGTGATGCCGACCAGCCCCGCCAGACTGCCGTTGACGGTTTCCGTGAGCAGCACCGGGCGCCGCCCCGCCAGCCGGTACAGCGCCGAGCCCAGGGCACCGGCGCTGGCCGCCAGCTGGGTGTTGAGGTTGATCAGCGCGATGTCGACACTGGCCGCCACGGTGGAGCCGCCGTTGAACCCGAACCAGCCGAACCACAGCAGAAAGCCGCCCAGGGCCACGAACGACAGATTATGGCCCCGGATCTCCCGGGGCGCGCCCTGGCGGTCGAACCGGCCCAGCCGCGGGCCCACCACCAGAATGCCGGCCAGGGCGCACCAGCCGCCCACGCTGTGGACCACCGTGGAGCCGGCGAAGTCCACGAACCCCAGCCGCGCCAGCCAGCCGTTGCCGTTCCAGGCCCAGTTGCCGAACAGCGGGTAGATCAGCCCGGTGATCGCCACCGCGCCGCACAGATACCCCACATAGCGGGTGCGCTCCGCCATCGCCCCGGAAGCGATGGTGGCGGCGGTGGCGGCGAACATCAGCTGAAACAGCATCTGCGTCCACAGGTCGCTGTCGCCCTGGCTGGGGGCGAACAGGCTCTGGCCCAGCCAGCCGGAGGGGTTGGCCCCGAACATCAGGCCGAACCCCAGCGCCCAGAACGCCAGGGTGCCCACGCACAGGTCCATGTAATTCTTCATGAGAACGTTGACGGCGTTCTTGGCCCGGCTCAGGCCGCTTTCCAGCAGCGCGAAGCCGGCCTGCATCAGGAACACCAGGGCGGCGGCGATCGCCACCCACACCACGTCGGCGCCGTCGTAGCGCGGCGTCGCCGCCAGCGCGGGGGCGGGCAGCAGCAGAACCATGGCGAGTAAAGAGGTGGAAAAAGCGGGAAGAATGGCGCGTCGTTCCATGAGACCCCCTCGATCATTGTTGTCGAGGGGAAGCGCTGCAACGACTATGCCAAGCCGTGGTGGCGTGCGGGGGAGGGCTATCCGTAGAGGGCGGGTGCCAGGCCGCCGGGCACCGACAGCTCGGGCTCGCACAGCGACAGAATCTGCTGATATTGCCGGTCGGTGATGTGCTGGATCGACAGGCGCGGGCGGATCACCAGCTCCAGATCGGCGAATTCAGGGTATTGACGCATGCGCGCCAGCGGCAACGGCTCGGAGTAGGTGCTGACGTAGCGCACGTCCACCTGGAACCAGCGCGGCATGTCCTCGCTGCTGCGCGGATCGAAACCGGGGTGCTGAGGCTGAAACTGGGTGGGGTCCGGGTAGGGCGCGGAGACCACGCGGGCTTCCCCGACAATGGAAGGGTTCTTGCCCCGGGAGTGGTAGATCAGTACCCGGTCGCCTTCCTGCACCTCGTCGCGGATGCGGTTGCGTGCCTGGTAGTTTCGTACCCCGTCCCAACCGGTGGTCTGGTCGGGTGCGTTCTGCAAGTCCTGCAGACTGAAGTCCTTGGGCTCGGTCTTGAAAAGCCAACTGCGCATACCGATCCTCCCGCATGTGAAGGGGCAATGTATCACGTCTGTCAATAAAGTCATCCTTATTTAAGTAATGACTTCATTAGCCCTCACCATGGGCCGCCAAGGTGTCATTCCGGTGACGGTCAACGGGCCGATTTTGTGCTACGCTTCGACGCCCATTCTGGAGGCGTACCCGTGATCGAACCCCGCGAACAGGAGCAGGCTCAGGCCACCTTGCGAACCCCGCGCGACTGTCTGCGCTGGGGCGAGTCGGCGCTGCGCCGCAGCGACGCCTTCCTGGGCCACGGCACCGACGACCACGGCGACGAATGTCTGGCGCTGCTGCTGCATATATTGGCACTGCCGGCGGACAGCGATCCGCGCCTGCTGGACGCCCGCCTGCTGCCCGACGAGGTCTCGGCGTTCGTGGCGCTGATGAAACGGCGGGTGAACGAACGGGTGCCGGTGCCGTACCTGACCGGCGAGGCTTGGTTCTGCGGCCTGCCGTTCCGGGTCGATGAGCGGGTTTTGATTCCGCGCTCGCCGATCGCCGAGCTGATCGAGGCGCGTTTCCAGCCGTGGCTGGACCCGGACCGGGTCGGCCGGGTGCTGGACCTGTGCACCGGCAGCGGCTGCATCGCCATCGCCTGTGCCCACGCCCTGGAGCACGCCGAGGTGGACGCCAGTGATATTTCCGAGGACGCCCTGGCGGTGTGTCGCGCCAACGTGGAGCGGCACGGCCTGGAGGACCGCGTGTTCCCGGTGCGGGCCGACGGCCTGGACGGCCTGACCGGCCCCTACGACCTGATCGTCTCCAACCCGCCTTACGTGGACGCCGAGGATCTGGCGGCCATGCCCGCCGAGTACCGCCACGAACCGGAACTGGCCCTGGCCTCCGGGGCGGACGGGCTGGACTTCACCCGGCGGCTGCTGATCGAGGCGCCGGAGCGGCTCAGTGAGGACGGCGTGCTGATCGTCGAGGTCGGCAACAGCGACCGGCACGTAATGGCCGCCTGGCCGGAGGTGCCGTTCCTGTGGTTCGAATTCGAGCGTGGCGGCCACGGGGTGTTCATGCTGGATCGGCGCCAGTTGATCGAGCATCACGAGAGTTTCAAGCGAGCGCATTTCACGGGCTGACCGCCCGACGAGGAACCCTATGTCCGGAAACAGTTTTGGTGAGCGCTTCCGCGTCACCACCTTCGGTGAAAGTCACGGCGCCGCCCTGGGCGCCATCGTCGATGGCTGCCCGCCGGGGCTGGCGCTCAGCGAGGCGGATCTGCAGCACGAGCTGGACCGCCGCAAGCCCGGCACCAGCCGTTATACCACCCAGCGCAAGGAGCCGGACCAGGTCCGCATTCTCTCCGGCGTGTTCGAAGGCAAGACCACCGGCACGTCCATCGGCCTGCTGATCGAGAACACCGATCAGAAGTCCAAGGACTACGGCAACATCGCCGCCACCTTCCGGCCCGGCCACGCGGACTACACCTACACCCAGAAGTACGGCTTCCGCGACTACCGGGGCGGCGGCCGCTCCTCGGCCCGGGAAACCGCCATGCGCGTGGCCGCCGGCGCCATCGCCCGCAAGTTTCTGAGTGAGCGCCTGGGCGTGCGCCTGTACGGCGGGGTGGAGCAGATCGGTCCGATCCGCGCCGAGAAGTTCGACTGGGACGCGGTCAACGGCAACCCGTTCTTCTTCCCGGACGTGGACAAGATTCCGGCCCTGGAGCAATTGATCAACGACCTGCGCAAGGACGGCTCGTCCATCGGCGCCCGCGTCACCGTGTACGCCGACAACCTGCCGCCGGGCTGGGGCGAACCGGTGTTCGACCGGCTCGACGCGGATCTGGCCAAGGCGCTGATGTCGATCAACGCGGTCAAGGGCGTGGAGATCGGCGACGGCTTCGAGGTGGTCAACCAGCGCGGTGAACAGCACCGTGACGAGATCACCCCCCAGGGCTTCCTCAGCAATCACGCCGGCGGTGTGCTGGGCGGCATCACCAGCGGCCAGACCCTGCGCGCCAGCCTGGCGCTCAAGCCCACCTCCAGCATCACCATCCCCGGGCGCTCCATCACCTTGGACGGCGAGCCCACCGAGGTGGTCACCAAGGGCCGTCACGACCCCTGCGTGGGCGTGCGCGCCACGCCCATCGCCGAGGCCATGCTGGCCCTGGTACTGATGGACCACTACCTGCGCCACCGCGCGCAGAACGGAGATGTGACGCCCCCCCTGGCCCCCATTCCCGGCCAGGCCTGACGAGATCGCCATGCCGTATTACTGGCGCCTGTCCGCCTTTTATTCTCTGTATTTCGGCCTGTTGGGCACCCTGGTGCCCTACTGGTCCCTGTACCTCAAGGACCTGGGCTTCTCCGCCACCACCATCGGCCTGCTGATGGCGGTGCCGCATCTGACCAAGGTGATCGCCCCCAATGTGTGGGGCTGGCTGGCCGACCGCAGCGGCGCGCGCATGCGCGTCATCCGCCTCGGCAACCTGGCCGCGGCGGTGGCCTTCCTGCCGGTGTTCTGGGCCGACCAGGTGTGGTCCATGGCGATCCTGCTGGCGGTGTTCAGCTTCTTCTGGAACGCGGTGCTGGCCCAGTTCGAGGTGGTCACCCTGCACACCCTGGGCGATCAGGCCCATCGCTACAGTCAGGTGCGCGTGTGGGGTTCCCTGGGCTTCATCACCTGCGTGTTCCTGGTCGGCACCGCCCTGGACCATCTGCCCATGACCCTGCTGCCCTGGGTCATGTCGGCCCTGCTGTGGCTGCTGTGGCTGGCCACCCTGGCGCTGCCGGCGGAGAAGGGCGAGGCCCGGCGCAACGCCGACGGCGGCCTGGTCAAACTGCTCAAGCGCCGGGACATCCAGATCTTCATGCTGGTGGCTTTTCTGATGCAGGCCTCCCACGGGCCCTATTACACCTTCTACAGCATCCACCTGGAGGAGATGGGCTTTCGCAAGATGACCGTGGGCACCCTGTGGTCGGTGGCGGTGGCCTCCGAGGTGGCGGCCTTTCTGCTGATGCACCGGCTGATGACCCGTTTCGCCCTCAACCGCATCCTGCTCACCTGCCTGATGCTGGCCACGGTGCGCTGGCTGGTGGTGGCCCTGTGCGGCGACAGCCTGCCCTGGCTGGGCGCCGCCCAGCTGCTGCACGCCGCCAGCTACGCCTGCTTCCACGCCGGCGGCATCGCCTGGGTGCAGCGCGCCTCTGGCCGCGCCTTCGCCGGCCAGGGCCAGGCGCTGTACTCCAGCCTCGGCTACGGCGCCGGCTGGGGCCTGGGCTCGGGCCTCAGCGGCCTGGCCTGGCCTTATCTGGGCGTCTACTGCTTCCTGGTCGCCGGCGCGCTGACGCTGATCGCCTCGGTGCTGGCCCTGCGGCTGCCGGTGGCGGGGGAGGCCGGGGAACCGCCCGCCTAGGACGGCGGGGGTAACGCCCCTGCGTCATCGCCCTGCAAAATCTCCAGAAACGCCCGCGCCGCGTTGGAGCGGCTGCGGCCCGGGTGGGTGACCACCCCTAGCTTGCGCACCGGCAGCGGGGTGTCCACGTTCAGCGCCACCACGCCTTCGTCCAGCATGGTGGCGGGCAGCACGCTCCAGCCCAGGCCGATGGAGACCATCATATGGATGGTCTCCAGGTAGTTGGTGGACATGGAAATGTGCAGCGCCGCCTGTTGCTCGTGGAACAACTGCTCGACGATGCCCCGGGTGAAGGTGGCCGGGGAGGGCAGAATGGCGCTGTAGCGGGTCAGGGCGTCCAGGGTCAGCGCCGGGTGGCGGGTAAGCGGGTGTTCCGGCGCGCACATGAACACCAGCGGGTCGTTCCAGATGGTTTGCGTGCGCAGGCGGCCGTCCGGGCGCGGCGGCAGGGTCACCACCCCCAGCTCCAGGTCGCCGTGGAGCACCCCTTCCCAGGCTTCCTCCGAATCGATGAACTGGATGTCCAGGCGCACGTCCGGGTACTCCCGGGAGAAGCGCCGCAGCACCGGCGGCAGGCGGTGCAGGCCGATATGGTGGCTGGTGCCGATGCGCAGGGTGCCGGCCACCCGGCCAGTGAGGTTGCTGATTGCCCGGCCCATGTCTTCCAGGTCCAGCAGCACCTGGCGGGCGCGGGGCAGCAGCGCCTCGCCGGCCTCGGTGAGGCGGATGCGGCGGCCCACCCGGTCGAACAGCCGGGTGCCCAACTGCTGCTCCAGCTGGGCGATGCGTTTGCTCACCGCCGGCTGGGTGAGGAACAGCCGCTCGGCGGCGGCGGAAAATGAGCCGCTTTCCGCCACGGCCATGAAAACCGTCAGGGAATGTGTGTCCATGAAAGCCGGCCTCCGTCGCCGGCACACGCCGCTGGGCGCGGTGTTTCAGATAACCGTATGGAATCCTAAACATAAAAATTATGAATTGGAATTATCGAAAGCCCCTGCGTATGGTGTGCCTACCCTGACGTTTTCCTTTTATACCTGGACCAAGACCTATGGCTGGCAAGACGCTTTACGACAAATTGTGGGATGCCCACCTGGTCGCCGAACGCGAGGACGGCTCGGCGTTGATCTACATCGACCGGCAGATCATCCATGAGGTGACCTCGCCGCAGGCGTTCGAGGGCCTGCGTCTGGCCGGTCGCAAACCCTGGCGCGCCGGCGCCTCGGTGGCCACCATCGACCACAACGTGCCGACCACGCCGTTCGACAGCGCCGCCGACATCGAGGACGAGACCTCGCGCATCCAGGTGACCACTCTGCAGGACAATACCCGCGAATTCGGCATCACCGAGTACGGCATCGGCGACGTACGCCAGGGCATCGTGCACGTGATGGCGCCGGAGCAGGGCGCGGTGCTGCCCGGCATGACGGTGGTGTGCGGCGATTCCCACACCTCCACCAACGGCGCGCTGGCCTGTCTGGCCCACGGCATCGGCACCAGTGAGGTGGAGCATGTGCTGGCCACCCAGACCCTGGTGGCCAGCAAGATGAAGAACATGCGCGTGCAGGTGGACGGTGAGCTGGGCCCCGGCGTCACCGCCAAGGACGTGGTGCTGCACATCATCGGCGTGATCGGCACCGCCGGCGGCACCGGCCATGCCATCGAGTTCGCCGGCAGCGCCATCCGGTCACTGAGCCTGGAAGGCCGCATGACGGTCTGCAATATGTCCATCGAGGCCGGTGCCCGGGCCGGCATGGTGGCGGTGGACGACACCACCATCGATTACGTGCGCGGCCGCCCGGCGGCGCCCAAGGGCGCGGACTGGGACAAGGCGGAAGCCTACTGGCGCACCCTGGTGTCCGACGACGACGCGGAATTCGACACCGAAGTGAAGATCGACGCCGCCGACATCCGGCCGCAGGTGTCCTGGGGCACCAGCCCGGAGATGGTGGTGGCGGTGGACGCGCTGTTGCCGGATCCCGCCGCCGAGCAGGACGAAGTGAAGCGCTCCGGCATGCAGCGCGCCTATGAGTACATGGGCCTGGAGCCGGGCATCAAGGTCAGCGACATCCGCGTGGACCGGGTGTTCATCGGTTCCTGCACCAACTCCCGCATCGAGGACCTGCGCGCCGCCGCCGAGGTGGTCAAGGGCCGCAAGAAGGCGGACTCGGTGAAGCAGGTGCTGGTGGTGCCCGGTTCCGGCGTGGTCAAACAGCAGGCCGAACAGGAAGGGCTGGACAAAATCTTCCTGGAGGCCGGTTTCGAATGGCGTCAGCCCGGCTGCTCCATGTGTCTGGCCATGAACCCGGACCGGTTGCAGCCCGGCGAGCACTGCGCGTCCACCTCCAACCGCAACTTCGAGGGACGCCAGGGTAACGGCGGCCGCACCCATCTGGTGAGCCCGGCCATGGCCGCCGCCGCCGCGGTGGCCGGCCACTTCGTCGACATTCGTGATTTGGACGCCTAAGGAGCGGTGGTCATGGAAAAATTCGTTAAACATACCGGCCTGGTGGCGCCCCTGGATCGCGCCAACGTGGACACGGACCAGATCATTCCCAAGCAGTTTCTCAAGTCGATCAAACGCACCGGCTTCGGCCCCAATCTGTTCGACGAGTGGCGTTATCTGGACGAGGGCCAGCCGGGTCAGGACAACGACGTACGCCCGAAAAACCCGGACTTCGTGCTGAATAAGCCGCAGTACCAGGGCGCCAGCGTGCTGCTGACCCGCCGTAACTTCGGCTGCGGTTCCAGCCGCGAGCACGCTCCCTGGGCGCTGATGGATTTCGGCTTCAAGGCGATCATCGCGCCCAGCTACGCCGACATTTTCTACAACAACTGCTTCAAGAACGGCCTGTTGCCGATCGTGTTGCCGGACGCTACCGTTGAGAACCTTTTCAAGGCCGAGGCGGCCAGCGACGACTTCCGGCTTACCGTCGATCTGGAAAATCAGCAGGTGCTGACCCCGGACGGCGAGGCGCTGCCGTTCGACATCGACGGCTTCCGCAAGCACTGCCTGCTCAATGGTCTCGACGAGATCGGTCTGTCCCTGCAGCAGGCGGACGCCATCCGTGCCTACGAAAGCCGCCGCCAGGCCGCCGAGCCCTGGGTTTTCCAGGAGCCGCAACAGCAATAGAGTACAGAGGCAGCAATGAGAGTTCGTAGCGCTGGCCTGTTGCTGGCCCTGGCATTGGTGGTCACCGGGTGTACCGGCGCCACCCTGTACGATCCGCCCGGCGACGGTGCTCCCAAGGCGCGGCTGAGCATAGAGACCATGTTGGGCGGCAATGGGGAGCGCGGCGCTGGCGAAAGCACCGTGGCGATTTTCAAGGTGGACGGCAAACGCCTGGCGGAAAACGGCGGCGAGCAAAGAGTGCTTCTGGAGCCCGGCGAGCACAACGTGGCATTTTTCGCCGACCACCAGGGCACTTTGCGCTTCGGTACTCTGAGCCATGACTTCCAAGCCGGCGCTGACTACCTGATCTGGGTCGGCGAAGGCGAGGGCGACAAGCCCTACGGCGCAGTACTGGTGCCGGCGGGCAGTGGTGTGGTCAACGTTTATGACGAGACCCTGTTCTGAGCAGGGTGAATCAAAAGTTTAAGGAATTTGAATGAGCCGTATTCTGGTATTGCCCGGCGACGGGATTGGCCCGGAAATTGTCGACGAAGCCCTGCGCGTGCTGGAGGCCGCCCAGGCCCGCTTCGGTCTGGACATCGAACTGGACCACGGTCTGGTGGGCGGCGCCGCCTGCGACGCCGAGGGCGATCCGCTGCCCGAGGGCACCCTGGAGAAGGCCCGCGCCGCCGACGCCATCCTGTTCGGCAGCATCGGCGGGCCCAAGTGGGACAAGCTGGAGCGCGACAAGCGCCCGGAGCGCGGCCTGCTGCGGCTGCGTTCGTCCCTCGGCCTGTTCGCCAACCTGCGCCCGGCCATTCTGTTCCCGCAGCTGGCCGGCGCCTCCAGCCTCAAGCCGGAAGTGGTGTCCGGTCTGGATATCCTGATCGTGCGTGAGCTGACCGGCGGCATTTACTTCGGCCAGCCGCGTGGCATCAAGGAAGAGAACGGTGAGCGCGTGGGCTTCAACACCTACGTCTACACCGAATCCGAAATGAAGCGCATCGCCCGGGTCGCCTTCGACCTGGCCATGCAGCGCGGCAAGCGCGTGTGCTCGGTGGACAAGGCCAACGTGCTGGAAGTCACCGAACTGTGGAAGGAAGTGGTCACCGAGGAGGCCAAGGCCTACCCGGAGATCGAGCTGTCGCACATGTACGTGGACAACGCCGCCATGCAGCTGGTGCGCGCGCCCAAGCAATTCGATGTGATCGTCACCGGCAACCTGTTCGGTGACATTCTGTCCGATGAAGCCGCCATGCTCACCGGCTCCATCGGCATGCTGCCCTCCGCGTCCCTGGACGAAAACCGCAAGGGCCTGTACGAACCCTGCCACGGCTCGGCGCCGGACATCGCCGGGCAGGGCATCGCCAACCCGCTGGCCACGATCATGTCGCTGGCCATGCTGATGCGCTACAGCCTGCAGCGCGGTGATGTGGCCGACGCCATCGAGGCGGCGGTGGAAAAGGTGCTGGATCAGGGACTGCGAACCGCGGATATTCACACCGAGGGCAGCCGTAAAGTGAGCACCGGGGAAATGGGCGCCGCCGTCGCCGAGGCCTTGGCCAACGGCTGACCGCGAAGTGATCGCCACCCCGTTCATCCATCGCAATGAAGGGCCGGGCCCTTCGGGAGAAAAGACTCAATGAAGAAAGTCGGTTTTGTCGGCTGGCGCGGCATGGTCGGTTCCGTACTGATGGACCGCATGCGCGCGGAAAACGATTTCAACGACATCGAGCCGGTGTTTTTCTCCACCTCCCAGGTGGGCCAGCAGGGCCCGGACGTGGGCAAGGACATTCCGGTGCTCGGCGACGCCAAGAGCATCGATGAACTGAAGCAACTGGACGTGATCGTCACCTGCCAGGGCGGCGATTACACCAACGAGGTCTACCCCAAGCTGCGCGAAGCCGGCTGGGACGGCCACTGGATCGACGCGGCCTCGGCGCTGCGCATGGCCGACAACAGCGTGATCGTGCTGGACCCGGTCAACCGTCAGGTGATCGACCAGGCCCTGGATCAGGGGGTCAAGGATTTCATCGGCGGCAACTGCACCGTGAGCCTGATGCTGATGGCCCTGGGTGGCCTGTTCAATGCCGGTCTGGTGGAGTGGGCCAGCGCCCAGACCTACCAGGCGGCCTCCGGCGCCGGCGCCCAGAACATGCGCGAACTGATCGCGCAAATGGGCGCCATCCACGGCGACGTGGCCGAGCAACTGGCCAATCCGGCCAGCGCCATTCTCGACATCGACCGCCAGGTGGCCACCACCATGCGCGGCAAGGGCCTGCCCCACGAGCATTTCGGTTTCCCGCTGGCCGGCTCCCTGCTGCCCTGGATCGACAAGGAAATGGACAACGGCCAGAGCAAGGAAGAATGGAAAGCCCAGGCCGAAACCAACAAGATTCTCGGTCGCGGCGACCAGCCGATTCCGCTGGACGGCACCTGCGTGCGCATCGGCGCCATGCGCTGCCACGCCCAGGCGCTCACCGTGAAGCTGACCCGGGACGTGCCCCTGGACGAGGTGTACGATCTGGTCGGTCAGGCCAACGACTGGGTGAAAGTGGTGCCCAACGAGAAAGAGGCCACCCTGCGTGACCTGACGCCGACCGCCGTCACCGGTACCCTGACGGTACCCGTTGGCCGTCTGCGCAAGCTCAATATGGGCGGTGAATATCTGAACGCCTTCACCGTGGGCGACCAGCTTCTTTGGGGCGCCGCCGAGCCGCTGCGCCGGATGCTGCGTATTTTGCTGGAGCACTGATGACAAGCACCGTCGATCTGGCCGTGGTGGGAGCCACCGGCCTGGTAGGCGAGGCCTTTCTCGAACTGCTCGCCGACCGGAAGCTTCCGGTCGGCGAGTTGTTCGTTCTGGCCTCCGACAACAGCCTGGGCAAAAGCCTGAGGTTCGGTAAGCGCAATCTGAAGGTGGAGAAAGCCGCGGACTTCGACTTTTCCCGGGTGCAACTGGCGGTGTTCGCCGCCGGCGCCCGGGTGTCCCAGGAACTGGCGCCGAAGGCCGCGGAAGCGGGCGCCCTGGTGCTGGATCTGTCGCCGGCGTTCCGCTACGAGCCGGACGTGCCGCTGGTGGCGGCGGGCGTCAACGAGGAGCAGCTGGAAGCCGCCCGGGAGCGCAACATCGTGGCCGCGCCGGACGCCGCCACGGTACAGCTGCTGCTGGCGCTCAAGCCGCTGCTGGAGCTGGGCGATCTGCTGCGGGTCTCGGTGACCCAGTTGCAGGGCGCCTCCGCCGCCGGCCGCAACGGCGTGGAACGGCTGGCCCGTCAGAGCGCCCGTCTGCTCAACGGTCTGGACGCGGAGGAGGGCGGCGCCCCTCAGCACGCCTTCAATCTGCTGCCGGTGGCCGGCCGTCTGCAGGACAACGGCTACACCAGCGAGGAACTGAAACTGATGCTGGAAACGCGGCGCGTGCTGGGGCAGCCGCAACTGGCGGTGGACGTGAGCTGCGTGCAGGTGCCGGTGTTCCACGGCATCGCCCAGACCGTCACCGTGCAGGGCACCCTGCCGCTGGGCCTGGCCCAGGCGGAGGCCTGCTGGGATCGGGCTCCGGGCCTGCAGATGGACGAAGGCGGCGAGGACGCCGGCAGCGCCTCGCCGGTCACGCAGATTCGCGGCGACCTGGGGGTGCGGCTGGCGCGGGTGCGCGAGGACATCGACGGCCAGGGCGCGCTGAGTTTCTGGACGGTGGCGGACAACATCAAGACCGGCGCGGCGTACAACGCGGTGCTGCTGGTGGAGAAGTTGATAAAAGACTATCTGTAATGAATACTTAGCGGGATTATGTGACACAGTTTCTAGGTGGTGTGCCCAATATCCTGCAAAATCCGGGCGTGGGGCCTCTGAGCGGGGACGGGATTACAGACGGCATAATAAGTAAAGGGTTCGATTGATGCTCCGAAAAGTTGGGATAGGCTTTATCACTCTGGCGACGCTGGCGCCGGGGATGTCGGCTGCACTGGGGGTAGGGGAGTATCAGCTGAACTCCTACCTCAACGAGCCCCTGGACATGACCGTGCAACTGCAGGACCTGGGCGATCTGTCCCGGGAGCAGATCCTGGTCGAGCTGGCGTCCCAGGAGCAGTTCGACGCCGCCGGCGTGGAACGCAGCTATTTCCTCAACGATCTGGAGTTCCAGGTCACGCTGGACGGCGACACCGGGCAGCTGCGCATCACCTCGGAGCAGCCGGTCCGCGAACCCTATCTGGATTTCCTGGTGGAATTTCTCTGGCCCACCGGCCGGCTGATGCGCGAGTACACCGTGCTGCTGGATCCGCCCAGCTACGCGGATCGCGGCACCCCGGTGACCCCGGCCCGCAGCGAGGCGCCGCCGCGCGCCGCCGAGCGTCCGCAACCGGCGCCCTCCCGGGCGCGCACCACGCCGCCCCCGGCCGCGCCGCAACCTTCCCGTTCCGCTCAGCAATCGCCGGACCGGGAACGCCCGCCGCAACCCGCGGCGGCCCGTCGCCCCGAACCGGCCCCGGTGGCACCCACGTCGTCTTCCACCGCCGCCAGCGCCACCCCGGACACCTACCGGGTGCGGGCCTCCGACACCCTCTGGCGCATCGCCGACCGCACCCGCCCCGGTACCGACGTGTCCGTGCAGCAAATGATGCTGGCGATCCAGGAGAGCAATCCGGACGCCTTTATCGACGACAACGTGAACCTGGTCCGCGAAGGCGCCGTGCTGCGTCTGCCCGACGGTGATCAGGTGCGCCGCCTGTCGAACCGCGACGCCCTGGCCCGGGTGGCCACCCAGAATCAGGAATGGCAGCGGCTGCGCCAGCAGCGTGCCGGCACCCCGGAACCGGCGCCGGTGGACGCCACCGGCCGGGACACCGCCAGCGCGCCGCGCGACGGTGCCGGCGGTGACGGCCGGGTCACCCTGGTGACCCCGGACAGCACCGACGGTGTCCAGGACGGCGACGGCACCGGCAGCCAGGGCGGCGGCCAGGCCAACACCGCCGCCTTGCAGAATGAACTGGCGATCCGCGACGAGAACCTGGACAGCCTGCGCCGGGAAAACGACGAATTGCGCAGCCGCATTGGCGACCTGGACGCCCAGGTAAGTACCAGCCAGCGGCTGCTGGAGCTGCGCAACGAGAAGATCGCGGCCCTGCAGGAAGAACTGCGCCGGCTCGGCGAGGAGCAGGGCGCGGACATTGATCCGCGACTGCTGGAGCAGCCGGCCACGCCGATGCCGGTGGAACCGGACGGTGGCATCGGTGACGGCGCGGTGGGCCCGAACGGCGAAACCGCCGGCACGGATGACCCGACCGCGCCGGCGAACGGCGGCGGCGAGGAAGCCGCCTCCGGCACCGACACCAATACCGACACCGACACCAATACCGACGCGCGGCCGGCCGTCGCCGACCAGGCCGGCGCCAATCGCGCGACCCCGAACCAGGCGGGCGGGGCCGACGCCAGCGGTGAGCCCAACGCATCCGATGTCACCCCGGCGGCGGACCGGGGCGCCGATACCGGCGCCGGCGAGCAGGGCGGCTTCCTCGACAGCCTGATCGACACGGTGATGAACAACCTGCTCTACATCGGCGTGGCGCTGCTGGTTTTGCTGCTGCTGTTGCTGCTGGCCGTGCGCCGGCGTCGGGACGGCGGTGACGGTGGCGACGACGATCGGGCTCCGCTGTCCGACGACGATGACGGCGGCTTCGATGAAAGCCCGCTGATGGCGGAGCGCGACGAGCCGGAGGCGGATCGCACGGCGGCGCTGCAGGAAGACCTGGACGACGACACCATGGACCCCATGGAACGCGCCGACGTCTATGTGGCCTACGGCCAGTACCCGCAGGCGGTGGATTTTCTGCGCCACGAGATCAACCAGGCGCCGGAACGGGCGGACCTGAAAATCCGTCTGCTCGAACTGCTGCGCGAAATGAATGACGACAGCGGCTTCAAGCAGCAGGCCGCCATGTTCGCCGGCACCAGCGTGGCCGTGGACGCGGCCATCAAGCGCCTCGGCGGCGACCCCGGCGAGGCCTTCGACGGTGACGACCAGGCCTTTGCCGCCATCGCCGACGATCCGGAGGAGGACGGCGAGCCGGAAGAGGAACTGTCCCTGGACGATCTGGAACTGGATCTGGCCTCGGACCTGTCCGACTCCGACGAAAGCACCCTGGGCGGCCAGTCCTACGGGGACCCGGCGTACGCCGCCCGTCCCGCCGATGACGACGAGGACACCCTGGAGCTGGAGGACTTCGACTTCCAGCTCGATGACGAGCCCGCCCGCGACCCCGCCGTCGCCGACCGGGGCCCGTCCCTGGAAGAGGAAACGCTGGACCTGGAGGATCTGGATTTCTCCTCCACCGGCGGCGAGGCGCCGGCGACCAACGTGGAGAGCGAGTCGCCCTATACCGCGGAAGCCACGTCTCTCGACGGCGAGGACGAACGCTTCGAGTTTTCCCTGGAGGACGACCAGGACCTGTCGTTCACCGAGGAGGAGCTGACCGCGCTGGACGGCGCCGACGGCCAGGCCCGCGAGACCGTGAGCGACGACGATCTGGGCGATCTGGAGCTGGATGACCTGGACGTGGATCTGGGTGAGGCGGACCGGGACGAGACCACCCTGGGCGGCCTCACCCTGGACGAAGACCGGCCACGCACGGACGTGGACGAACTGGATCTGTCCCTGGACGACCTGGACCTGAGCGACGACGACGCTCCCGAGGACCGTGCCGGGGACACCACTCTGACGTTCAACGAGGACGACGCCCCGGCCAGCGATGAGCTGGAGGACTTGAGCCTGGAGCTGGACGACGCACCCGCCGCGCCGGAGCCCGCCACGCCCGTGCCGGACGACACGATGGCCGGCGGCCCCGGCGAGGACGACGACATGCTCGGCGACGACGACGATTTCGACTTTCTGGGCGAAACCGACGAAAACGCCACCAAGCTGGACCTGGCCCGCGCCTACATCGACATGGGCGACGCGGAAGGCGCCCGCGATATCCTCAACGAGGTGCTCAGCGAGGGCAGCGAGGAACAGCAGGGCGAGGCCCGGGAGCTGTTGTCCCGGGTAAGCTGAGCCGGAGGCTGGTGCGAAAGGGGGCGATACCTTAAGGTATCGCCCCCTTTTCTTTGAGCAGGCGTTGCGGATCCCTTATGGCGCGAATCGCGGTGGCGGTGGAGTACGACGGCAGCGGTTTCCACGGCTGGCAGACCCAGCAACCGGGCGTGCGCACGGTGCAGGAGGAAGTGGAAAAGGCGCTGTCGCGGGTGGCCGACCATCCGGTGACGCTGATCTGCGCCGGCCGCACCGACACCGGCGTGCACGCCACCGGGCAGGTCTGCCATTTTGACTCCGACGCGCCCCGCGACATGAAGGCCTGGCTGATGGGCGGCAACCGCTTTCTGCCCGATGACGCGGCGATCCGCTGGGCGGTGCCCATCGACGACGACTTCCACGCGCGCTTCAGCGCCTTCCGCCGTCGCTATCGTTACGTGATCTACAATCACGCCACGCCGCCGGCCCTGTTCCGCCGGCAGGTGACCTGGAACCACCGGCCCCTGGACGTGGACGCCATGGTCGCCGCCAGCCGCCATCTGATCGGCACCCACGACTTCACCTCCTACCGCAGCGTGCACTGCCAGGCGAAATCGCCGATCAAGGACCTGACCCGTTTTGAAATCCGGCGGCTGGGGGCGATGATCGTCCTGGAAGTGGAAGCCAACGCCTTTCTGATGCACATGGTGCGCAATATGGCCGGCGTGCTGATGACCATCGGCGCCGGCTACCGGCCGCCGGAATGGGCCGCGGAGGTGCTGGCCGCCCGCGACCGCACCCGGGGCGGCGTCACCGCGCCGCCCTATGGGCTCTATCTGGTGGACATCGGCTACCCGGAGCGCTTCGCGCTGCCCCGGGAACCGCTCGGCCCGCTCTGGCTCAGCGGCCTGAACGATCCCCATAATTGACGCCTTGATCGCTTCGCTCTGCTATGATGGACACCGCATGAACACACCCCGGGTCAAAATCTGCGGCATCACCCGCCCCGAGGACGGCCGCCAGGCCGCCCTCGCCGGAGCCGATGCCATCGGCCTGGTCTTTCATCCGGCCAGTCCCCGCTACGTGACGCCCCGGCAGGCCGCCGCCATCGCCGCCGCGCTGCCGCCCCTGGTGACCACCGTGGGGCTGTTCGTGGACGCCGCGCCGGACAGCGTCGCCGCCGTCCTCGATCAGGTCCCCCTGGACCTGCTGCAATTCCACGGTGACGAAACGCCGGAATACGGCGCCGCGTTCCGGCGGCCCTGGATCAAGGCGCTGCGCATGCGCGATGGCGCCGACCCGGCCGCCGAGGCGGAGCGCTACGCCGCCGCTGGCGCCCGGGGGCTGCTGGTGGACAGCTACGTGCCCGGCGTGCCCGGCGGCACCGGCGAGCGCTTCGACTGGTCCCGGCTGCCCGGCGATCTGGCCCTGCCGCTGATCCTGGCCGGCGGGCTGGACCCGGACAACGTGGCCGAGGCGGTGCGCGCCGTGCGCCCGTGGGCGGTGGACGTAAGCGGCGGGGTGGAAGCGTTCGGCGAGGATGGCCGCCGCCTTGGCGGCATCAAGGACCCGCGCGCGGTGACCGCGTTCATCCGCGCCGCGAAGGCCTGACCGTGACGCCCGCGCCGGGCGGTTCAGGCAAGATATCAGGCACCATGAACCCAAGGAGCAACAGGTGACTCAACGTCCTGACAGCACTCAAACCCCGGACTACGGGGCCTTCCCCGACGCACGGGGGCATTTCGGGCGGTTCGGCGGACGCTTCGTCTCCGAGACCCTGATGGCCGCCCTGGACGAGCTGGAAACCATGTACCGCCGGCTCAAGGACGACCCGCAGTTCCAGGCCGATTTCGATTACGACCTGGCGCACTACGTGGGCCGTCCCTCGCCGCTGTACCTGGCCGAGCGATGGACCGAACAGCTGGGCGGCGCGCGCATCTGGCTCAAGCGTGAGGACCTCAACCACACCGGCGCCCACAAGGTGAACAACACCATCGGTCAGGCGCTGCTCGCCAAGCACATGGGCAAGAAGCGGGTGATCGCGGAAACCGGCGCCGGTCAGCACGGCGTGGCCTCGGCCACCGTGGCCGCGCGGCTGGGCCTGGAATGCCACGTGTTCATGGGCGAGGAAGACATCCGCCGCCAGCGGCTCAATGTCTACCGCATGAAGCTGCTGGGCGCGGAAGTGATTCCGGTGACCTCCGGTTCACGCACCCTCAAGGACGCCATGAACGAGGCCATGCGCGACTGGGTCACCAACGTGGATGACACCTTCTATATCATCGGCACCGTGGCCGGCCCGCACCCGTACCCGATGCTGGTGCGTGACTTCCAGTCGGTGATCGGCCGCGAGGCCCGCGAGCAGAGTCTGGCCCAGGCCGGCAAGCTGCCCGATGCGCTGGTGGCCTGCGTGGGCGGCGGTTCCAACGCCATCGGCCTGTTCCACCCCTTCCTCAACGATGAAGGCGTGGCCATGTACGGCGTGGAGGCCGCCGGCGACGGCGTCGACACCGGCCGTCACGCGGCGCCGCTGAGCGTGGGGCGCCCGGGCGTGCTGCACGGCAACCGCACCTACCTGATGGAAGACGACAACGGCCAGATCGTGGAAACCCACTCGGTGTCCGCCGGCCTGGACTACCCGGGCGTGGGCCCGGAACACGCCTGGTTGAAGGACATCGGCCGGGTCAATTACGTGTCCGCCGACGACCAGGAGGCGCTGGCCGCCTTCCGCGAGCTGACCCGCGTGGAGGGCATCATGCCGGCGCTGGAGTCGGCCCACGCGCTGGCCTACGCCCGCAAGCTGGCGCCCACCCTGGGCAAGGACCAGGACATCGTCATCAACCTGTCCGGCCGTGGCGACAAGGATATTCTGACGGTGGCCGAAATCGACGGCATCAACTTCTGAGGATCGGGGAGAGCAAGGCATCATGAGTCGTATTGAAACCACCTTCGCGCAGCTCAAGGAAAAACAGCGCAAGGCCCTGATTCCCTACATCACCGCCGGTGACCCGGGCCTGGAAGTGACGGTGCCGCTGATGCACGCCATGGTGAAGGCGGGCGCCGACGTGATCGAACTGGGCGTGCCGTTCTCCGATCCCATGGCCGACGGCCCGGTGATCCAGAAGGCCTGTGAGCGGGCGCTGGCCGCCGGCACCGGCCTGCGTGACGTGCTCGCCATGGTGCGCGAGTTCCGCCGTGGCGACGACCGGACCCCGGTGGTGCTGATGGGTTACCTCAACCCGGTGGAGATCATGGGCTACGAGCGTTTCGCCGAGACCTGCCAGGAAGTGGGCGTGGACGGTGTGCTGCTGGTGGATCTGCCGCCGGAGGAGTGCGATGAGATCGGGCCGCTGTTCAAGGAACGGGGCATCGACCTGATCTTCCTGGTGGCGCCCACCACCACCGAGGCGCGCATCGCGCGCATCGCCGAGGCGGCCAGCGGTTACCTGTATTACGTGTCCCTGAAAGGCGTCACCGGCGCCGCCAGCCTCAATGTGGAGGAAGTGGCGGCACGGGTTGAAACAATTCGCAACCTGGCGCAATTGCCGATCGGGGTGGGCTTTGGTATCAAGGACGCGCAATCGGCGCGGGCGGTGAGCCGCGTGGCCGATGGCGTGGTGGTGGGCAGTGCCCTGGTCAATCAGGTGGCCGCCCACGCCGACGAACCCATGGCCATTACGCCGGCCGTGTCGGAGATTCTCGCCGACATGCGCGCCGCCATGGACAAGCCCTGATCATCTGGAAAAGGCTCGAGCGATGAGCAACAACTGGCTGGAAAAGATTCTTCCCACGGTGCGCCGCACCCCGGAAAACCGGCGCAGCAACGTCCCCGAGGGGCTGTGGCGAAAGTGCCCGCGTTGCGACAGCGCGCTGTACCGGCCGGAACTGGAACGCAACCAGGACGTGTGCCCGAAATGCGGCCACCACCTGCGCGTGGGCGCGCGCAAGCGCCTGCGCCTGTTCCTGGACGAAGGCCAGACCAGTGAGATCGGCGCCGACCTGGCGCCGGTGGATCGCCTCAAGTTCAAGGACTCCAAGAAGTACAAGGACCGCATCGCGGCGGCCCAGAAGGACACCCAGGAAAAAGACGCCCTGGTGGCCATGAAGGGCAAGCTGCACGGCATGCCGCTGGTGGCGGTGGCCTTTGAATTCCGCTTCATGGGCGGCTCCATGGGCTCGGTGGTCGGCGAACGCTTCGTGCGTGCCGTGGACGTGTGCCTGGAGCAACGCCTGCCGCTGGTGTGCTTCGCCGCCAGCGGTGGCGCGCGCATGCAGGAGGCGTTGTTCTCGCTGATGCAGATGGCGAAAACCTCCGCCGCCCTGGAGCGCCTGCGGGAAGCCGGCCTGCCGTTCATCTCGGTGCTCACCGACCCGGTGTACGGCGGCGTGTCCGCCTCCCTGGCCATGCTCGGCGACCTGAACGTGGCCGAGCCCAATGCGCTGATCGGTTTCGCCGGACCCCGGGTGATCGAGCAGACCGTGCGCCAGAAACTGCCGGAAGGCTTCCAGCGCAGCGAGTTCCTGCTCGAGCACGGGGCCATCGACATGATCGTGGAGCGCCAGCAGCTGCGCGATACGCTGCACCGGGTACTCGCCAATCTGACCGGCGCGCCGCTGTCGGAACAGGCGGATCACGCCTGAGCGTATTCATGAACCCGACCCGATGAACACCTCCCGGCTCGACGCCTGGCTCGCCCGCATCGAGCGTCTCCACCCCAGCGAGATCGAACTGGGGCTGGAGCGCCTGCGCACGGTGGCCGCCCGCCTGGGCGTGGAACGCCTGCCGATGCCGGTGATCACCGTGGCCGGCACTAACGGCAAGGGCTCGGTGGTGGCGCTGACCCAGGCCCTGGCGGAAGCCGCCGGTCTGCAGGTCTGCGTCTACACGTCGCCCCATCTGCAACGCTTCAACGAGCGCATCCGCCTGCCTGACGGGCCGGTGGACGACGACGCCCTGTGCGCCGCCTTCGAGGCGGTGGACGCCGCCCGTGGCGACACGCCGCTGACTTATTTCGAGTTCACCACCCTGGCCGGGCTGTGGCTGTTCCGCGACAGCGGCGCCGATCTGGCGGTGCTGGAAGTGGGCCTGGGCGGGCGGCTGGACGCGGTCAATCTGATCGACGCGGACGTGGCGGTGGTCACCTCCGTGGGCCTGGACCACACCGACTGGCTGGGCGACAGCCGGGAAAAGGTGGCGGTGGAAAAACTGGGCATCGGCCGCGCCGGGCGACCGCTGGTGTACGGGGAGCTGGACGCGCCGTCCAACCTGGACCAGGAAATCGCGCGCCTGGGCGTGGTGCCGTTGCGCGCCGGCCGGGAATACCGGGTGGCGGACGCCCACCTGGCGATCCGCGTGGGCGAGCGGCTGCGCCGTTACCCGCTGCCGCTGCCGGCGCGGCTGGGTTCCGACAACCTGGCCACCGCCTGCCAGGCGCTGGCCGCCGCCGGCCTGGCGCCGGCCGGCGATCTGCCGCACCGGGTGGCCGATACCGGCCTGGTGGGGCGCTGCCAGGTACGCCGCTTCCACGGTGCCCAGTGCGTGCTCGACGTGGGGCACAATCTGGAGGCCCTGACCCGCCTGCGCGAGCGACTGCCGCCCTGCGCCGGCCGCCGCCGGATCGTCATCGGCATGATGGCCGACAAGCCGGTGGAGGCGGCGCTGGCGTTGCTGGCCGAACGGCCGGCGGACTGGTACCTGGCGCGGCCGGACCTGCCCCGCGCGGCCGGCGTGAACCGGCTCGCCGCGGCGCTGCCCGCCGACACCCCGGTACGGCGCTGCGCGTCCGTGGCCGAGGCCCTGCGGTGCGCGGTGGACGACTGCGGGGCTGGCGACCAGGTGTTGATCGTGGGATCCTTCTACACCGTCGCCGAGGCGCTCGACGCCATGGACGAGGACTCCACGGATTGAACGGGGCCGCCCCATGCATCTGAAAACCCGCCAACGTCTTATCGGTCTGCTGCTGTTGCTGCTGCTCGCCGCCATCCTGGCGCCGCTGGTGCTGCGCACTCCGGACCAGGTCCGCGTGGCCCTGGACATGAGCATCCCGGAGCCCCCGGCGGTCAATGAGCCGGAGGTGGCGCCGGTGGTCGGCGAGGAGGAAACCGCCGCCACCGACCGGCAGATCGACGAGGAGCGCCAGGCGGTGGCCGACGCCGGCGAACGCCAGCTGGCCCGGCCCAAGGAGGCGCCGGCGGAGCCGGACGCCGCCCGGGACGATACCAAGCGCGGGGAAGAGCCGGAGGAAGAGGGCGCGAAAGACGGCGCCGGGCCGGCCGTGGAACCGCCGGCGAGCGGCGACGAACCGGACCCGGCCGACGCCACCGAGGACGGGCCGGCCCCGGGCTTCACCGTGCAGGTGGCCAGCTTCAGCGACGCCGCCAACGCCGAGGCGCTGGTCAAACGGCTGCGCGACGGCGGCTACAACGCCTACCACCGCACCGTGCGCCAGGACAGCAACACCTGGGAGCGGGTGTTCGTGGGGCCGGAAATCCGCCGCGCCGACGCCGATGCCCTGCGCCAGCGTCTGGCCGACGACAAGACCTTCGCCCTGGACGGTCTGGTGCGGCCGTTTGTGCCCTGAAACGCCCCCACAAAGCCCTGGGACGGGTCCGGCCGCTCTGGTAGACTTTGCCGCCTGTTCCAACCACGCGCGTGTTCATGAATCTGGCAGACGGCATCATTCTGTTCATCATCGCCGTATCGGCACTGCTCAGTGTACGACGCGGTTTTACGCGCGAAGCGTTTTCCCTGCTGACCTGGGTCGCGGCCTTCGTGGTGGCGCGCCTGTTCAGCCCGGCCCTGACGGTGCTTCTGGCCGATTCCATCGACACACCCAGCCTGCGCCTGGCGGTGGCATTCGGCGTGCTCTTCGCGATCACCCTGGTGGTGGGTGCTCTGATTAATCATTTGCTCGGCGAACTGATCCGTGTCACCGGTCTGAGTGGCACCGATCGTCTGCTGGGTATGGTATTCGGCGCCCTGCGGGGCGCCCTGGTGGTGATTGTTTTGGTGGCCCTGGGCCACCATCTCTTCGCCCAGGATGTCTGGTGGCAACAGTCGATGCTGGTTCCGCATTTCGCCATGCTGGAGGACTGGACGCGGCGCGTCGCCGGAGATCTGATCGCTTATCTCATGAACGTCAGCGGAAGCTAAACGCTCACTTAGCCAAGCAAGCTAGAGGATACGCAAAATGTGCGGCATTGTTGGCATTGTCGGCCACTCCTACGTGAACCAGGCGATCTATGACGCCCTCACGGTTCTGCAGCATCGCGGCCAGGACGCCGCCGGCATCGTCACCTGCGACGGCGACCGCCTGTTCCTGCGCAAGGACAACGGCATGGTGCGGGACGTGTTCCGCAATCGCCACATGCGGCGGCTGGTGGGCAACATGGGCATCGGCCATGTGCGCTATCCCACCGCCGGCAGTTCCAGCTCGGCGGAGGCGCAGCCGTTCTACGTCAACTCGCCCTACGGCATCACCCTGGCGCACAACGGCAACCTGACCAACTCCGAGGTGCTGGCCGAGCACCTGTACCGCTCCGACCTGCGGCATATCAACACCACCTCGGACTCCGAGGTGCTGCTGAACGTGTTCGCCCACGAGCTGCACGAGCGCGGCAAGGGCAAACTGCGTCCGGAGCCGGACGACATTTTCGACGCGGTGGCGGCGGTGCACCGCCGGGCCGAAGGCGCCTACGCGGTGGTGGCCATGATCACCGGCTACGGCATCCTGGCGTTCCGCGACCCGCGCGGCATCCGCCCGGTGTGCTTCGGCCGCAAGGACACCGAGCACGGCCCCGAGTACATGGTGTCCTCGGAATCGGTGGCGCTGTCGTCGCTGGGTTTCCATCTCGAGCGTGACCTGGCCCCCGGCGAAGCCATCTACATCACCGACGGCGGTGAGGTGCACACCCGCCAGTGCTACGACCAGCCGGAACTGAATCCCTGCATTTTCGAGCAGGTGTATCTGGCGCGGCCGGATTCCATCATCGACGACATCTCGGTCTACAAGGCGCGCCTGCGCATGGGCGAGAAGCTGGCCGAGAAGATCGAGCGGGAATGGCCGGACCACGACATCGACGTGGTGATTCCGATTCCGGACACCAGCCGCACCTCGGCGCTGCAGATGGCCAACCGCCTCAACCTGAAATACCGCGAAGGCTTTATCAAGAACCGCTACATCGGCCGCACCTTCATCATGCCCGGCCAGCAGCAGCGGCGGAAATCCGTGCGCCAGAAGCTGAACGCCATCGAGCTGGAATTCTCCGGCAAGAACGTGCTGCTGGTGGACGATTCCATCGTGCGCGGCACCACCTGCCACGAGATCATTCAGATGGCCCGCGAGGCCGGCGCCCGCAAGGTGTACTTCGCGTCCGCCGCGCCGGCGGTGAAATTCCCCAATGTGTACGGCATCGACATGCCCGCCGCCAGCGAGCTGATCGCCCACGGTCGCACCACCGAGGAAGTGTGCCAGCTGATCGGCGCCGACAAGCTGGTCTACCAGGACCTGGAGGATCTGGTCAGCGCCTGCCAGGAAGGCAATCCGGAGATTCGCGAGTTTGATTGCTCGGTGTTTAACGGCCACTATCTGGCCGGTAACATCGATCAGAATTATCTGGATGACCTGGAGGCCCGGCGCAGCGACGGCGCCAAGAAAAACCGGGAAAAATCCCGGGCTCTGGCCGATAACGAAGTCATCGACCTGCACAATTCCAACTGATCCCGAGCCCAACCGTTACCGAGACAGCAATGAGCGATAAACCGGATCCGAACGATTTTCACACCGACACGCTGGCCATCCGCTGGGCGCAACTGCGCACCGACGAGATGGCCCACTCGGATCCGATTTTTCTCACTTCCAGCTTCGTCTACGACAGCGCCGCCCAGGCCGCCGCCCGGTTCGCCGGCGACGAGCCGGGCAACGTCTACTCGCGTTTCACCAACCCCACGGTGCGCGCCTTCGAGGAACGGCTGGCGGCCATGGAGGGCGGCGAGCAGTGCCAGGCCCTGGCCTCCGGCATGGCGGCCATCAGCAGCACCTTCTTCGCGCTGCTGGCGCCCGGCGATCACGTGGTGAGCTCGCGCAGCGTGTTCGGCACCACCAACGTGATCTACAGCCGCTATCTGAAAAAATTCAACATCGACACCACCCTGGTGGATCTGGACGACCTGGACCAGTGGAAGGCGGCGATCCGTCCGGAAACCAAAATGCTGTTTCTGGAAACCCCCTCCAATCCGCTGTCCGAGGTGGGTGACATCGAGGCGCTGGCGAAACTGGCCCACGACAACGACGCGCTGCTGGTGGTGGACAATTGCTTCTGCACGCCGGCGCTGCAGAAGCCCATCGCCCTGGGGGCCGATCTGGTGATCCACAGCGCCACCAAATACATCGACGGCCAGGGCCGCTGCCTGGGCGGCGCGGTGGTGGGCCCGGCGGAGCTGGTCAAGGAAGTGCACGGTTTCGTGCGTTCCGCCGGCCCCAGCCTCAGCCCGTTCAACGCCTGGGTGTTCCTCAAGGGGCTGGAGACCCTGGGCCTGCGCATGAAGGCGCACTCCGCCAACACCCTGGAGCTGGCGCGCTGGCTGGAAGGGCGGCCGGGCATCGCCAAGGTCCACTATGCCGGCTTGGAGAGCCACCCCCAGCACGCCCTGGCGGCCCGTCAGCAAAGCGGCTTCGGCGCGGTGCTGGCCATCGAGGTGGAAGACAGCGACGGCCGCGCCGACCGCCAGGCCGCCTGGCGCTTTATCGACGGCACCGAGCTGATGTCGATCACCGCCAACCTGGGCGACGTGAAATCCACCATTACCCATCCCGGCTCCACCACCCATGGCCGCGTGGACGCCGACGAGAAAAAACGGGCCGGCATCACCGACAACCTGATCCGTATCGCGGTAGGCTTGGAGGACGTGGACGATCTCAAGCAGGATCTGGCGCGGGGGATCACGGCGCTGGGTTTCTGAAACCAGTTCAAAGTTGAAAGTGAAAAGTTAAAAGGGGGCCGGGTCACGAGGCGCCCCTCCGCGTTTCAACTTTCAACTTTCTCCTTTGGGGTTTTTATGCAGGCGTTGGACAAAGCGCTGGCCCAGGTGGGCAGCGTGGTGCTGGGGAAGCCGGAACAACTGAAACTGGCCTTGGCCTGCCTGCTCGCCGGCGGCCATTTGCTGATCGAGGACCTGCCCGGCATGGGCAAGACCACCCTGGCCCATGCGCTGGCCCGGGTGTTCCGGCTGGACTATCGCCGGGTGCAGTTCACCAGCGACATGTTGCCCGCCGACATCCTTGGTGTGTCCCTGTTCGATCCGGAATCCGGCCAGTTCAGCCTGCGCGAGGGCCCGGTGTTCAGCCAGCTGCTGCTCGCCGACGAGATCAACCGGGCCACCCCGAAAACCCAGGGCGCGCTGCTGGAGGCCATGGAGGAACGCCAGGTGACCCTGGACGGCCTGACCCGGCCGCTGCCGTCGCCGTTCTTCGTGGTGGCCACCCAGAATCCGGTGACCCAGGCCGGCACCTTCGTGTTGCCGGAATCCCAGCTGGACCGTTTCCTGATGCGCATCTCCCTGGGCTACCCGGCCCCGGAAGTGGAACTGCAACTGTTGGCCGGCGGTGACCTGCGCGAGGCGGTGCGTGAATTGCGGCCGGTGATCGAGCCCGCCGGTCTGGTCAAGCTGGTGGCCCACGTGGGCAAGGTGCGCGCCAGCCGCGACCTGCTCGACTATGTGCAGCGCCTGCTGGAAGCCACCCGCGCCGATGACCGCTTCAGCGCCGGCCTGTCCCCCCGGGCCGGTCTCGGCCTGCTACGCGCCGCCCGTGCCTGGGCGCTGATTCATAACCGGGACTATGTGCTGCCCGAGGACGTGCAGGCGGTGTGGCCCTCGGTGGCGGAACATCGCCTGCAGGCCCGCCAGGGTGGCCAGGTGGCGGCGCTCACCCAGTCCCTGCTGCAGACCGTGCCGGTGGTGCGCGCCTAGCGGCACGACGGAGGAGGGGCCATGGTCCGTGACGCCTGGCAATGCTGGCTCGATCGACGGCTGCCCCGGGCCCGCCAGGTGCGGCTCGACCAGCGGCGCATCTTTATCCTGCCCACCGGTTACGGCTATCTCTATCTGCTGGTCGCCGTGCTGCTGTTTTTCGGCGGCATCAATTACGAGAACAACCTGATTCTCGGCCTCTGCTTTCTGATGATCGGCCTGTTCGTGGTCGCCATTCTGCACACCTATCGCAACCTGTCCGGCCTGATTCTGCGCGCCGGCGGCGGCCGTTCCGGCTTCGTGGGCGGCCAGGGCAGCCTGGAGGTGGTGCTGATCGCCCGCCGTCGCGGGCACCGCGCCCTGTGGTTGCGCTGGCTGGACCAGCCGGCCCAGGAGGCCAGCGTGGAAGGCGGCGAGGAACTCGGCGTGTGGCTGAACCTGCCCCTGTCCCGGCGCGGCGCTCTGCGGCCGCCACGGCTGCGGGTGGAGAGCCGCTACCCCCTGGGCCTGCTCCGCGCCTGGTCCCTGGTGGCCCTGGATCAGGTGTGCCTGGCCTGGCCGCGTCCCCAGGAAAGCCGCGATTGCCCGGCGCGGGGCGGTGACCGGGAGCGCCGCGCGGCGCCCACCGGCCAGAACGGCAGCGAGGAGTTCCGGGGCCTGCGCGGCTACGTGCCCGGCGACGCCCTGACCCAGGTGGACTGGAAGGGGTTCGCCCGGGGCCGCGGTCTCAACGTCAAGCTGTTCGAGGAACCGGCCAGCGGCCGCCTGTGGCTGCGCTACGATCTGCTGGAGGGGCTGCCTCTGGAACAGCGCCTGTCGATCCTGTGCTACTGGGTGTTGCGCCTGAGCGATGAGAACCGGCCGTTCGCCCTGACCCTGCCCGGTGCCACCCTGGCGCCGGCGCGCGGCGGCGAACAGCGCCAGCGCGCCCTGGATCTGCTGGCCCGGCACGGGGAGGTCGACTGATGGCGCGTATCTATCAGGTGCCCAGTCATGCCCGGGGCTGGCTGACCCTGGCGATCATCGCCACCTCGCTGCCGCAGCTGGTCGACGGGCCCTGGTGGCAAAGCCCGCTGTTGCTGCTGGTGCTGGGCTGGCGGGCGCTGGTGGACCGCCAGCGGCTGCTGCTGCCCGGCCGGGTGGTGCGCCTGGCGCTGCTGCTGGCCACGGTGGCGGCCACCTGGCAGAGCTTTGGCCGGCTGCACGGCCCGGAGGCGGGCACCGCGCTGATCACCGGGCTGTTCGCGCTCAAGTACCTGGAGCTGGTGGGTAAACGGGACGCCTATGTGCTGATCGTGCTCGGCTATTTCGTGTGCGCCACCATTCTGCTGTTTCATCAGGGGCCGTTGGCGGCGCTGTATGTGGTCGGCTGCCTGGTGTTGCTCACCGCCAGCCTGGCCGGCATCAACTACGGCGACACCCACGCCCGGGGCCGTCAGCACCTGGGCGTGGCGGCGGTGATGGTGCTGCAGGCGCTGCCGCTGGCCGCCATTCTGTTCGTGCTGGTGCCCAGGGTGGCGCCGCTGTGGAACATGCACCTGGACAGTGGCCAGGCGCGCACCGGCATGAGCGACAGCATGTCGCCGGGCCAGGTCAGCCGCCTCACCGAATCCGCCGAGCTGGCTTTCCGCGTGCAGTTCGACGGACCGGCACCGGCCCCGTCCCAGCGCTACTGGCGCGGCCTCACCTACAGCTACTTCGACGGCACCACCTGGCGCCAGGCCCGCCCCCCGGGCTGGGGCGAACGGGACACCCTCTACCATGGCCGGGGCCCGGCGCCGGACTGGTATCGCGGCCTGCGCGCCGCCGCCGGCGGACCGGCCTGGGAGTACCGGGTGATCATGGAGCCCAGCCAGCAGCGCTGGCTGTATGCCCTGGCGGTACCGTTCACCGATCTGGACGGCCTGGCCCTGGCCCGGGATCTGCGGCTGGTGGCGGACGCACCGGTCACCGGCACCCTGGGCTACCGGGTGCGCAGCGTGCCCGCCGCCGGCGCCGGCGCCACCCTGGACGGCGCCGAGCGGGCGCTGATGCTGAGCCTGCCGGAGCAGGGCAACGAACGCGCCCGGGCCCTGGCGGCGGACTGGCGCCGCCGCTACCCGAACGACCGGGCCCTGGTGAACGCGGCGCTGGGCTACTTCCGCGAGCAGCCCTTTTTCTACACCCTGGAACCGCCGCCGGTCACCGGCGACACGGTGGATCGCTTTCTGTTCGATACCCGGCGCGGCTTCTGCGAGCACTACGCCTCCAGCTTCACCTTCCTGATGCGCGCCGCCGGCGTCCCGGCCCGGGTGGTGGCCGGCTATCAGGGTGGCGAGCCCAACGGCGATTACCTGCAGGTGCGCCAGTACGACGCCCACGCCTGGAGCGAGGTCTGGCTGGCGGGGCGCTGGGTGCGCGTGGACCCCACCGGCGCGGTGGCCCCGGACCGCATCGAGCTGGGCCTGCGCCAGGCCATGCGCAACCGGTCCGCCGACCAGGCGGACGGGGAGGGCGGCGCCTTCGGCCGGCTGCCGGTGCTGTTCCGGCTTCAGCAATGGGCCGATTACGTGGACTTCAACTGGCAGAAATGGGTGCTCGGTTACCGCCAGGAAGAACAGCGGGACCTGCTGGAAAGGTTGCTGGGCGCGGTCACCCCCACGCGCATCGCCCTGGCGCTGCTGGGTGCGGTGCTGCTGGTCACGGGCCTGCTGGCGCTGCTGGTGCTCAACCGCCGCCGGGACCAGCCCGCCCGGCCCCTGGAACGGGAATTCCGGCGCCTGCGCCAGGCCCTGGGGCGGCGCGGGCTGGCGCTGCCGGAGGCGGTGTCCGCCGCCGGCCTGGAAGCGGCGGTGGCGCGCCGCTGGCCCGCCGCCACCGGCGCCGCCGGCCACTGGCGCCGCTATTTTGAACACCTCGCCTATCGCCGGGACGGCGACCCGCCGCGCTCGGAGCGCCTGCAACTGGCGCGCCGCCGCCGCGCCCTGATGCGTGCCCTGCGCGGCTGATCCGCGCCGGCGGCGTCGGTGATTTTTGGTACTGGCCGCCTTGAAAGCGCCTCGCTAGCATGGGGTCACAATAATTTCACGCTAGGGAGAAGGACTATGGCGGTCGCACGCTACAAGGAAGCCCTGACGCTGACGGAGCACCCGGGCTGGGCACAACGGTTCTGGGACGCGCTGGTGCCGCTGAAGGATCGGGTGGTGGACCATCCGCTGTTCATTGAGATGGGCGAGGGCACCTTGTCCCTGGAACGTTTCCGTGATGCGTTGCTGCACTTCTACCCGTTGGTGGAGAACTTCCCCAAATATATGGGGCTGGCGCTGGCCAAGACCCGCGCCGGACAACCCGGCCATGAAGAGACCCGCAACTGGCTGATCGGCAATATCAAGATCGAGCAGCGTCACGCCTACTGGTATCAGGACTGGGCCGCCGGGTTCGGGCTGAGTCTGGAGCGCCTGGAGAGCACCACGCCGCCGCCGGCCATGGACGCGGTCAATCAGTTCCTGTGGGCCACCGGGCACCAGGGCACCCTGGAAGAGAGCATCGCCGCCACCAACCTGGCCATCGAGTGGGCCACCGGGGAGTGGAGCCAGCGCGTGGTGGCCGGCGTCAAGCACTACAAGGAGCAGGGCCGCGCCGAGATCAACCGGCACACCATGGCCTGGCTGCGCGCCCACGCCAGTTACGACGACGCCCATCCCCACGAGGCCATGGAACTGATCAAGCGCCTGGCGGTGGATGAACCGGCGCGCCGCCGCGCTTTCGAGGCCGTGGTGCGCGGGCTTGAGTATTATCTGCTGGCGCTGGACGATTGCTATCGCAGTGGCGGCGACCGTTATTACCCTGGGCATGAAATAAACTACATTTCCTCGGAATAAAAACACGAAAAGCACTGGACCGGTGATTTTTACGAGGCTATTTTCTGGGAGAAGGGAACTGAGAGCTCCTTCACGTTTTTTTCATTAAAACATGAATTAATCGGCGTCAGTTCTATGGATACCGGTCCCGGGAAAGAGGCGTCGCGCCTGGCCGCGCTCAAGGATTATGGAGTGCTCGGCTCGCCGCCGGAAAAGGAGTTTGACCGCATCGTCGCCCTGGCCGCCGCCTTTTTCGAGGTACCGGTGGCCCTGGTCGGGTTCACCGATGCGGATCAGCACGTTTTCAAGGCCCGTCGCGGCTTTGAACATTGTTCCCTGGATAATGCCCTGTCCTTTTGCGCGGACACCGTGGCCCGGGGCGAACTGCTGGTGGTGCCGGATACCCTGGCCGACCCGGTCTATCGCGATCACGCCCTGGTGCGCGCCGAGCCGGCGATCCGTTTCTATGCCGGCGCGCCACTGATTACCGATGAGGGCATCAGCATCGGCGCCGTCAGCGTGGTGGATTATCAGCCCCGCGTGCCGCTCACCGCCGCCCAGGCCGAAGTCCTGCGACACCTGGCCGGCATGGCCATGGACTATCTGGCCCGCCGGCGCCTTCAGGGGATCCGCCGCGCCGCCTTCAAGCTCGCCTCGTCCATGCCCGATGCCATTGTCTGCACCGACGAAAGCCGCCGCGTCACCTTCTGGAACCAGGGGGCCGAGCGGCTGACTGGCGTGCCGCAGGATAAGGCCATGGGGCAGCCGTTCGGCAAGCTGTTCGGCGCCACCCTGGAAACCACGCTGTTCAACAGCGATGAACCGCCGGCGGAGCCGACCGGAGCGTTCGCCAACCGCTCCGGATTTTTGATGCTGCCGGACGGCGGCCGTTGCCCGGTGGAAGTCTCCTCCACCATCTGGGCCAGCGATGCCGTCTTTCAGCGTGGTTTCGTGATCCGCGATGTCTCCCAGCGGTACAGCATGCAGAGCCGGCTGCGCTATCTGCGCGACTACGACCGCCTGACCGATCTTCCCAACCGGTCCCGCTTTCTGGAACAAGCCCAGTACGCCCTGGACCGGGGGCAGGGGGTGACCGTGATCAAGATCGGCCTGGGTCATTTCAAGGCGGTCAACTCTTCCCTGGGGATGGCGGTGGGCGATGCGGTACTGCGCGAAGCCGCGCGCCGGATCTCGGACACGGTGCCGTCGGGCAGCCTGGTGGCGCGCCTGGCCGGCGACGAGTACGGGGTGCTGTTGGAGGGCGACACGGGCCAGGGGGCTGAGCAGCGGGTCGGCGAGCTGTGCGCCACCCTTCTGGCCCGGCTCGGCGCACCCTACCGGGTACGCGGTTTCGAATGCCGTCTCACCGCCAGCGCCGGCGTCGCCGCCAGTGCCGGCGGTGGCGGCGTCCCGGATTGCCACGATCTGGTCAAGCGCGCGCTGCTGGCGCTGCAGGAAGCCAAACTGGAGGGCGGCAGCCGGGCCGTGTGGTTCCGCGAAGAACTGCGCGAGCGCGCCGAGCGGCGCCACCGGCTGGAACAGGAACTGCGCCGCGCTTTCCATGCCCACCATCTCGAGATTCATTTCCAGCCGCAGGTGGCCCTGCCCAGCGGCCGGGTGACCGGCGCCGAGGCCTTGCTGCGCTGGCGCCACCCGGAGCGCGGACTGTTGTCCCCCGGCGTTTTTGTCGAAGTTCTGGAGGCGAGTGACTTCGCCTTGCAGGTGGGCGACTGGATTCTGGAAACCGGCTGCGCGTTCGCCGCCGAACGGCGCGCCCGGGACGCGGATTTTCACATCGGCATCAACCTGTTCCCGTGCCAGCTGCGCGACACCGCGCTGGTGGACAAGATGCAGGCGCTGCTGGCGCGCTTCGACCTGCCGGCGGACGCGGTGGAACTGGAGATTACCGAGACCACCATTCTGGAAGCGGACGAGGAGGTGCTGGGTGCCCTGTTCCGGTTGCGGGAGGTGGGGGTGCGCATCGCCTTCGACGACTACGGTACCGGCTACGCCTCCCTCAGCCTGCTGAAGAAATACCCGCTGACGAGGCTGAAGATCGATCGCCACTTCGTCACCGGTCTGGTGTCCAACCGCGACGATCTGGCCATCGTCAAAGCCATTATCAGCCTGGGCCGGAGTCTCGATCTGGAAGTGATCGCCGAGGGCATCGAGAACGAGGAGCAGGCCCTGTTGTTGCTGCAGCTCGGCTGCCAGGCGGGGCAGGGGTACTGGTTCAGCAGGGCGGTGACCCGGCAGGCGTTTCCCGACTGAGCCCCCGTCGCTTTTCCCCTGCGCCGCCCCCCGCTTTCCTTTACCCTGTGCGTTTTGCGGCCACGGTACCAGCGCCATGTCCTACACGGTTTCCCCTGAATTGCCGGTGCAGGCGGTATTGCCGGCGCTGCTGCGCTGTCTGGCGGAGCAGGGCGGGGCGGTATTGGAGGCGCCGCCGGGGGCCGGCAAGTCCACCCGGGTGCCGCTGGCGCTGCTGGACGCCCCCTGGCGGGGCGACGGGCGGGTGCTGGTGCTGGAGCCGCGCCGGGTGGCGGCGCGGGCGGTGGCCACCTTCATGGCGAGACAGCAGGGCGAGGCGGTGGGCGGCCTGGTCGGCTACCGCACCCGGGCGGATTCGCGGGTCAGCGCCGCCACCCGCGTGGAGGTGGTCACAGAAGGGGTACTGACGCGCCTGCTGCTGGACGACCCTTCCCTCGAAGGCTACGCGGCGGTGGTGTTCGACGAGTTCCACGAGCGGTCGCTGCAGGCGGATCTGGGCCTGGCGCTGGTGCAGGAAGTACGCGGCGCCCTGCGTGAGGATCTGCGTCTGCTGGTGATGTCCGCCACCCTGGCGGTGGGGCCGCTGGCGGAGGGTCTGGGGCTGCCGGTGGTGCGCAGTGAGGGCCGCGCGTTCCCGGTCGCCATTGATCATGCGCCGTCGCCCCGGGACACGGATCCCCTGGACCATTGCGCCCGCCAGGTGGCGGCGGTGGCCGGGCAGGGCACCACCCTGGTGTTCCTGCCCGGCGTGCGCGAGATCGAGCGGGTGCGGGAACGGCTCCGCGACGGCCCGCCGGTGCGGGTGCTGCACGGTCGGTTGGACGGCGACGCCCAGGCGGCGGTGCTGGAGGACGGCGACGGGGCGCCCCGGGTGGTGCTGGCCACCAACGTGGCCGAGACCAGCGTCACCATCGGCGGTGTCACCACGGTGGTGGACAGTGGTCTGGAACGCCGCCCCGAATACGATCCGCGTCGCCACCGCAGTCGCCTGGTGACGCGCCGCATCAGCCAGGCCAACGCGGACCAGCGCGCCGGCCGGGCCGGTCGCCTGGGGCCGGGCCGTTGCCTGCGGCTGTGGGCCCGGGAAGACGTGCTGGCCCGCCATATCGAGCCGGAGATTCAGCAGACCGCGCTGGACGCTCTGGTGCTGGATCTGGCCCGTTGGGGCTGCCGCGACCCCGCCGACCTGTTCTGGCTGGACCCGCCGCCGGCGGGGCCCTGGCGGGCCGCCCGCAGGCGACTGATCGGCGCCGGCGCTCTGGACCGGGACGGTGGCATCACCGACCTGGGCCGGCGCCTCAACGGCCTGCCGCTGCCGCCGGATCTGGGCGCCCTGGTGCTGGCCGGCCGCGACCGGGGACGGGCGCGCACCGCCGCCGCCCTGGCGGTGCTGCTCAACGAACGGGCCCCGGGCCTGGACCGGGAACCGGACCTGGCCCGCCGCCTGCGGCGCTTCCAGGATGAGCCGGCCCGCTGGCCGGCGTTGCGGCGGGAATGGCAGCGCCTGGCCGGCGAACGCCCGGACCGGGCGGACGGCGACCCCCTGGACGAGATCCTGGTCGACACCTTCGCGGAACGGCTGGCGCGGCGCCGGGGCCCGGAGGACCACCGCTATCTGCTGGCCGACGGCGGCGGCGCCCGCCTCGCCCCCGGCGATGCGCTGGCGGCCCGGGAATGGCTGCTGATTCTGGACACCGACGGCCACAGCCGGGATGGCCGGGTGCGGCTGGCCTGGCCCCTGGACGACGCCGCCGTGGCGCGGGTGCTCACGCGCCGCGCCGAGGAGCGGGAGCAGGTCCACTGGGACCCGGAACGGGACCGGGTGGTGGCGGAGCGGGTGCGCGCGGTGGGTGCCCTGGTGCTGTCCCGGCAGCCACTGGCGCGGCCGTCCCCGGCGCTGCTGCAGGAAGGCCTGCTGGCGGCGGTGCGCGCCCGGGGCCTGGATCTGCTGCCCTGGGACGAGCAGACCCTGCAACTGCGCGCCCGCGCCGCCTGGATGCACCAACTGGCCCCGGCGGAGTGGCCGGCCATGGACGACGAGGCACTGCTGGCCGATCTGGCGGACTGGCTGGCGCCGTTTCTGGCCGGGCGGCGCAGCCGCCGGGACCTGCAAACGCTGCCCCTGGGCGACGCCCTGACCCTGCGCCTGGGCGACGGCCGGCGGCGGGCCCTGGACGCGGCGCTGCCGGCCCGCTGGACGGTGGCGTCGGGCCGGGCGGTGGCCATCAACTACCGGGCGGAGGGCGGTCCCCGCCTGGCGGTGAAGCTGCAGGAATGCTTCGGTATGGAGGCGCTGCCGGCCCTGGCGGAGGGTCGGTTGCCGCTGACCGCCGAGCTGCTCACCCCGGCGGGCCGGCCGGCGGCCATCACCGGGGATCTGGGCCGCTTCTGGCGGGAGGGCTACGCGGCGGTGCGTAAGGATCTGCGCGGCCGCTACCCCAAGCACCCCTGGCCGGAGGACCCGCTGAACGCCGAGGCCACCGGCAAAACCAAGCGGGCCCTGCGCGACCGCCCTTAACAGAACCCCCCTTTCCAAGCCGGGGCCGCTCTGCTATCAATAGCCGCTTTTGTCGGGAGCGATTTATGAAATACAGTTCCATTGTCGAGGCGGCCGCCGGCACCTCGATGACCGTGCCCGAGGGCTGGGGCCAGGGCCGCGCCACCTTCGGCGGCATCGTCGGCGCCATCCTGATCGCTCACATGGACGCCCATCTGGCCGCCGAGCAGGGCGACCAGCGGGCGCCGCTGCGCAGTTTCTCCCTGTCGTTCGTGGCGCCCATGGCGCCGGGGCCTCTGCGGTTGTCGGCGCAAACCCTGCGCGCCGGCAAGTCGGTGACCCAGGTGCAGGTCAGCGCCCACCAGGACGATCAGGTGGTGGCGGTGATGCTGGGCAGCCTGGGCCAGCCACGCCCCTCCTCGCTGGCGGTGGCGCCCCGTCCGGCCCCGGCCATCCGCCCGGCGGCGGACTGCGTCCCGGTGCCGTTCGTGGAGGGCCTGACGCCGGACTTCCTGCGCCATTTCGATCTGCTCTATGCCGACGACAACTACCCCTACACCGGCTCCTCCCGGCCGGACTTTCAGGGCTACATGCGCTTCGCCGAGGACGGCCAGCCCCAGGACACCGCCAGCCTGGCCTGTCTGGTGGACACCTGGCCGGCCTCGGTGATCACCATGCTGAAAAAGCCGGCGCCGATGAGTTCCCTGACCTGGACCATGGACTTCCTGGTGGACCCGGCCACGCTGCCGCCCACCCGCGACTGGCAGTACGACGTGGTCACCGACGCCTTCGCCGACGGTTACGGCCATACCCGCTCGCGGATCTGGGACGAGCAGGGCACCCCGGTGGCGTTCAGCCGCCAGACCGTGGTGGTGTTCGCCTGAGATGAGCGGGTCCGAACCGAACCGGGCGTTGCCGCCGCTGACGCCGGCGGACATCGGCCCGCAAGTGCCGCGCCGGGGCGGCGCCGGGGTGGCCTGGCTGGGCCGGTTTATCCTGCGCCGCATCGGCTGGCGGGTGGTGGGGCGGCTGCCGGATCGCCCCCGGGCGGTGATGATCGCCGCGCCGCACACCTCCAATTACGACGGCCTGGTGGGCATCGCCGCGATCCTCGGGCTGCGTCTGGATATCCGCTTCATGGCCAAGCACAGCCTGTTCCGCGGCCCCGCCGGCTGGCTGCTGCGCGCCGCCGGGGGGATTCCGGTGGACCGCCGCCGGCCCGGTGGCGTGGTGGCGGAAACCCAGCGGCTGCTGGCCGCCGGCGATCCGTTCTGGCTGGGCATCACGCCGGAGGGCACGCGCAGTGGTGCCGGGGAGTGGAAGACCGGCTTCCACCGCATCGCGGTGGAACTGGGGCTGCCGATCATCGTGGTGACCTTCTGCTACCGGCGGCGCGAGGCACGCATTCTGGAGACGTTCTGGCCGGAGGGCGACCTGGAGCGGGACCTGGAGGCGATCTATGCGGCCCTGGACGACGTGACGCCCCGCCATCCGGAGCGTCTTTCGGCGCCGCTCAAACGGCGCCGCTGAAGGCTTTTGTTAGTTTCCCGCTGAGGGCTCTCTCTACGCCCGCTGAGGGCTCTTTTTTGGTTCATCGCAGTTTAGCGGGACGTCTCGCTCCAGCCGGGGCGCGACTCAGGGCGCGACGCCCTTCCGGGAACGCCGCGAGTACCCGCAAGCGGGCCCGGCCACCCATCACAGATG
>NZ_JADDOL010000058.1 GCF_016906305.1 Alloalcanivorax marinus | reverse complement strand
CGGGACCCTTGAGAACAGGACGTTCGAAAGGGAGCCTACAGGGATGATGAGATGGACACCTCTTGCCAATACGGCGTCACGATGCGCCAAGATTGAGTTACCTGAATCAATCGACAACAAGAGGTGCCCACATGAACGTTACCTTGATCGGGATTGATCTCGCAAAGTCCGTCTTCCAAGTCTGTGCCGTGAATCAAGCCGGCAAGCCGGTCTTTAACCGGCAGGTGAAGCGCCAGCGACTGCTGGCGCTGCTCTTGGAATACCCGCAAGCTCTGGTCGCCATGGAGGCCTGCAGTGGCTCCAACTACTGGGGGCGCACCCTTCAGAGGCACGGCATGGACGTTCGGCTCATCCCGCCCCAGCATGTTAAGCCCTTCGTCAAAGGCAATAAGAACGACCGCAACGATGCTTTCGCCATCACCGAAGCCGCGCAGCGGCCTCAGCTGCGGTGTGTGCCGCCGCGCACCCTGGCCCAAACTGACCTGATCCAGATGCACCGGGTGCGCGAACGCCAGGTCAACCAGCGCACCGCCCTCACCAATCAAATCCGGGGCTTGCTCAATGAATACGGCATCGTGCTCCCTCAAGGGCGCCGGCGGCTCCAGAGCGCCTTGCCGGGTCTGCTTGAAGACGCGGACAACGAGCTGACCCCCGAGGCCCGAGTGCTGCTTGAGGAGCTGCTGGTCGAGTGGCACCAACGCGACGCCGCCATCGACCGACTCGACCGGCGTATTGACCGGCAGGCCAAAGGCAGCGACGCCGCCCAGCGTCTGATGACCGTTAAAGGCATCGCCGAGAAGACCGCCACTGCTCTCGTTGCCCACGCCGGTGACGGGCGGGCCTATCGCAATGGCCGAGAGCTGGCTGCCAATCTTGGTCTTGTACCCTGCGAACACTCCAGCGGTGGTAAACAGAACCTCGGAGGCCTGACACGGCGCGGCAACACGTATCTACGACGAATGCTGATCCAGGGTGCCTGGTCAGTGCTGCGTAACGCCCACAGGAATCACGACCGGCTGTCGTGCTGGGCCCGCCAGGTCGCGGAGCGACGCGGCAAGCATAAGGCCGTGGGCGCCATCGCCAACAAGATGGCTCGCATTAGTTGGGCCTTAATGTATTACCAACAGAGTTACCGGCCCGCCTGAGCCGGGCGCTTCAGGCCACACCAGGA
>NZ_JADDOL010000057.1 GCF_016906305.1 Alloalcanivorax marinus | reverse complement strand
CGCTCCTTGTGTCTCTCCGCAGGGAGATGATTAGCTACCATCCCCTGTCAGCCCGGTGGCAACCCGAGTCGCTCCTGAGGTCCTTGAACCTGTGCCGTAGATCGGACCACCGGGCTGTTTCTCTCAAAACTTGAACGGTATCCAAGCCACTTCCATTTGGAAGAGAGGCTGCACGAACAAGGAAAGGTGGAGAGATGGCCCACATTGGTATTGATGTCAGTAAAAACAAACTGGACCTGTGCTGGCTGCGCGAACGCGGCAAAGTGAAGACCAAGGTCTTCACCAACCACCCTAAACACTACCCCGCGTTGATGGACTGGCTGACCCGCCAGACCGGCGAGCAAGCCCAGGATCTGCGCGTATATCTGGAAGCGACCAGCATTTACCACGAGCCGTTGACCGAGTGGCTGCATGAGGTCGGTGTCCAGGTCCATGTGGTGAACCCGGCCCAGGTTCACCATTACTCCAAGGCGCTGGGTAGCGCGGGCAAGACGGACAAGAAGGACAGCCAGCTTCTGGCGCGCTATGGCATCGACCGCCAGCCACCCCGGTGGCAGCCGGAACCGGAGCCGGTCCGTCGCCTACGGCGCCTTGCCAGCCGTTTGGAGACGGTCCAGCAGGACATCCAGCGTGAACAGAATCGGCTCGAGAAGGCCCGGTTCAACCGCGATACGGAAACCGCCTCGTCGATTGATCTGGTGCTGCTGGCCCTACAGGGTGAAGCGAAACGACTGCGCGAAGAGATCAAAGACCATATCGATGGCCATGGGGACCTCAAACGCGATCAGTCGCTGCTTGAGAGCATCCCCGGGATCGGTGAGGTCACATCGGTCCATCTGATGGTTCTGCTGCGAGGCAAGCCGTTCCGCAGCGCCCGCCAGGCGGCGGCGTTCGTGGGGCTGGTGCCGAGCGAATGGACATCCGGTTCTTCGGTGCGTGGCCGTCCGAGCCTGAGCAAGAAAGGGTCGTCGGCGATCCGTCGGCGCCTGTATATGGCGGCGGTGGTCGCGAGTCGTCACAACCCGGTGGTGGGTGCGTTTTACACCCGATTGCGGCAGGCCGGTAAGCCCCCGATGTCTGCCCTGGGCGCTGCAATGCGCAAACTGGTGCACATCGCCTTCGGCGTACTGAATCGACAAACCCCCTTCCAGACCCAACCCATTGGGGGTTGAGTCCGGATAGGAGAGACGGTATCTAC
>NZ_JADDOL010000056.1 GCF_016906305.1 Alloalcanivorax marinus | reverse complement strand
TGACCTTCCCCCCGAAATTAAGACCATGAAGACGATGAGATTTCCAGTTACCCTGACTTGGAGGAGATCTCAGCATGAAGAAGAAGCGCTACACTGAGGAGCAAATCATCGGGGCCATCAAGGAGCATGAAGCGGGCGCCAAGGTCGAAGATCTTTGCCGCAAGCTCGGCATCTCCAATGGCACCTTCTACAACTGGCGCAGCAAATACGCAGGCCTGGAGGTCAACGAGGCTAAACGGCTGCGGGAGCTGGAGTCGGAAAACACCAAGCTGAAGAAGCTTCTGGCGGACAAGCTGCTGGAAGTGGAGGCCATGAAGGACGTGCTCTCAAAAAAGTGGTGACGCCTGTGGGGCGCAAGCAGGCGGCACGCCATCTGATTGAGAACCACAGCCTGAGTGAACGGGTGGCCTGCCGGTTGGCGGGTGTTTCCCGGACCGGTTATCGGTATCGGGCTTGTCCACGCGACGATGAGGCGTTACGAGCGCGCCTGAAAGAGCTGGCGACGGAACAGTCCGCGTATGGCTATTTGCTGCTGCATGGGCTGCTCAAAGCCGAAGGCTTGGTCATCAACCGCAAGCGGACCTATCGCATATACACTGAGGAAGGCCTTCAGGTACGTACGAAGCGCCGTAAGAAGCTGCAACGGCCACGCCAACCGCTGGTGCTGCCCCAAGCGGTCAACGAACGCTGGTCGATGGATTTTGTCGCCGACCAACTCGCCAATGGTCGACGGTTCCGGATCCTGAATGTGGTCGACGACTTTTCCCGAGAGGTCGTAGGGCAACTGGTGTCCGTCTCGATCAGTGGCCGCCAGGTCGCCCGATTTTTAAGCCAGCTTGTTGAATCACGTGATAAGCCCAAGACGATTGTCTGCGACAACGGCACTGAATTCACCAGTAAAGCGATGTTTTTCTGGAGTAGAGAGTCGCGAGTCGCGCTTGGCTTTATCCAGCCAGGAAAGCCCACCCAGAATGCCTTTGTCGAGAGCCTGAACGGTAAATTCCGTAACGAATGTTTGAACCGTCACTGGTTCAGAACCCTGGAGGAAGCTAAAGCGGAAATCGATCTGTGGCGCGAGCACTACAACCACGTTCGGCCACACAGTGCTCTGAATTATCTGTCGCCCGTTGAGTACGCTCGCAGGGCGGCGTAATCTGATGAAATCTCATCGATCAGATGGTGCTAACTTGGGGGAAAGGTCA
>NZ_JADDOL010000055.1 GCF_016906305.1 Alloalcanivorax marinus | reverse complement strand
AGGGCGAACCTCATTTGAGGTTCGCCCTTTTTACTTCGCCCCGGGTCCGGATTGAGGATCTCCGCCAGGGTTCGGCGGTCGAACAGACTTAACTGCAGCACCCGCATGATCCGCTGAACCGTCCAGCCCGCCCGGGCGCTGTGCCGGGCAAACGCCACCAGCAAGTAAGTGATCATGGCGATCCACAACTGGGTCAGCACCGCGTTCCTCGAGGTCCCCACGAACGCCTTGATCTTCAGGTTCTGCTTGATCGTCTTGAAGAAAATCTCGATCCGCCAGCGGTCCTTGTACAAGGCCGCGATGGTCGCCGCGCTCAGACCAAAATGGTTGGTCAGGAACACGTAATGCTTGCCCGTCTCCCGGTCAACGAAGCCTACCCGCCGCAGGCGCGGCGCTCCGCGCTTGAGGGCGTGCGCGCTGTTGAGCTGGATGGTCTGGTCGCAGGTCAGCCCCTTGGATCGGTCCACCGGACGCCGCTCCTCGACCCGGTAAATGGCGTTCGGCCTGAGCCGGGTAACGAAGAAAACCCCTTGGTCCGTCAACGACTTATACCAGCCGTAATCCACATACCCCTTGTCGAACACCACGATGCTGCTCTTCGGGAAGGCGAACCGCCGTCCCTGCACCAGGTCGTTCTCATTGCCGTCACCCAGCGCCACGAACTCCGGTACATCGGTGCCGTGGTTGAGCCCCACGCTCAGCTTCACGTTGCCCGCGTCCGGCCGATAGGCGGCCCACGGGAACAGCTTCAGCGACAGATCGATGGCGCTGGCGTCCAGTGAGTAAAGCGGGTTCTTGAAGCGGAACTTGTGCCGCCCCGGCAGGCTCTTGCAGTGCTGCAGCAATCGCCCGAACAAGGCCTGATACAACGCCGCCGGCTGCTTCTCATTGATCCGGGCCAGGGTCGAACGGGGGATCGGCTTGGCGCCCAGGTGGTAGAGCTTGTGGCGCTGGCTTTCCAGGTTCGACTGGATATCCCGCAGGCTTTGCCGACCGGAGAGCTGCGACATGGCCATGCCGACGAACTGATCCCAGCGCGACGCCGAGCGCAGTTTCTGGCCGTGATGGTGCTCCCGCGCCAGCCTCTCAAAGTCATGTCTGGACAGGGGCTTGAGCAGTTGGTGAAACGCGGTGTTATGATGTGACAAAGCCTGGACCTCCCGGAATACAACGTTTTCTCGACAAAAACATTGTACCCGGGTGGTTCAGGCTTTTTCTTTATGTCCCTTCAACTGTGGGACAGCAGTG
>NZ_JADDOL010000054.1 GCF_016906305.1 Alloalcanivorax marinus | reverse complement strand
ATACGGATTTAATGGTTGATGGGGCACCTTCACCCCATCAATCTGATACCACCCTCAGATGGTTGATAGATCGACTCCGTAGTTGAGTTCCTCTGCGAAGTCCGGCAGTCCGTAACCGATGGTTTTCTTGTAGAAAGGAGAGACCTTCGCAGTCGGTGCCTTCTTCTTGTGCTTCGTGGTGTAGAGCATTCGTGCCCGCATCACCTCGAAGGAGTAACCGCGCCCTTCACGGTTCTTGTCCTTGGCCAGTCGGTTGATGGACTCCGTGTAAGCGTTGGTGACGGGCATGTCCGTCTCGAAGTAGGTCATGGTCTCTTCGCGCCAGTTTCCCACTGCCCTGACCAGATCGCTCCAGACTTCCTTTTGGCCCTTCGGGATGGTGGCTATCCACTCGTCCAGGGCGGCTTCTGCCTGGAGCCGTGTGGTGGCGTCCCAGATGCCGTAGAAGCGCTCCTTGTGCTCGTAGGCGGCCAGCAGTTGCGGGAACGCGCCTGTCCAGGTCTCCATGATGAGGCGCTCCCGGTCTGAGACTTCGTGAGCGCGTTTCAGCAGGATTTTCCGGTCTCCCTTGAGAGTCCGGCTCTGGGACGGTTTCAGCTCCTTTCTGAGGCCCTTGCGCACTCTCTCTAGGGCATCGTTGGCCATGCGCACCACATGGAACTTATCGACCACGATACGGGCCTGGGGCAGCACAGCCTTGACCGCTGCCCGGTAGGGGTTCCACATGTCCATGCTGACGATCTCGACCTTCTGCCGGTCTTTCAGCTTCATCAGGTAGTTGGTCACCACGTCCTGGCGGCGGGTGGCCAGCAGGTCGAGCAGGGTTCGCTCCTCAATGTTGGTCAGAATGCAGCGGTAGCGCTTGTTCAGGTATAGCTCGTCAATGCCCAGGATGCGGGGCGTCTCGAAGCGGTGCCAGCGCCCCAGGAACTCGGCGCGGGCGTTGAAGATGTCGCGCACCGTCTTCTCGTCCAGGCCGGTCTGTGCCGCCACAAAGGTGTAGGGGTGGTTGAAGGATTCCTTCTCCACGTACTCATGCAGCCGCAGTGTCATACGGAATCCGTCCACCATCTCCGGTAGCTGGGGCCTGAATGTTGTCTTGCAGGCCCGGCAGGTGTATCGGCGGCGGACCACCCAGAGAGTGACCCGCTTGCCGTGGATGGGCAGATCACGATAGGGAACGTCACGCTTGCCGAACCGTACGAACTCACCCTGCACGCCGCATTCCTCGCAGGCGATGGGATCGGGCACGTCCACCTGGAAGTGCATTTCGTCGTCGGTTGATTTGCAGCCCAGTACTTGGTATTGCGGCAGGTGAAGGATGTTGTCGGGAAGTTCGGTCATGGTGTTGTATAGGCGTAGGTGTCAGTCAGATCCATCCGGCTCGGCATTGGTGTTTGCTTTTTTA
>NZ_JADDOL010000052.1 GCF_016906305.1 Alloalcanivorax marinus | reverse complement strand
CGGCATCTCATCGGATTATCTGGTTGATGCTTCACCTACTGCTGGTGCATGTTTCCTTCGCTAATTCCAGCAAGAACCCCACACGCCTCAACTTCCCGGTCATCGTTGCAACTCGCTCTCAGTGAAACGAGTTGTTTCTCAAGCGCTTGCAGAGCGGTTATCTGCGACCGCACATGAGAGATGTGATCATCGAGCAAGGCGTTGACGGCGGTACAAGGCTGATGAGGGTCGTCCTGATAGCTCTGTAGTTCGTGAATCTCAGCCAGTGACAGGCCCAGGATTCTGCAGCGACGGATGAAGGCCAGCCCCTCACCATGCTTCTCGGTATAGACACGGTAACCGTTGTCCTGCCGATCAGGCGGCGGCAACAAGCCCTGCTGTTCATAGAAGCGGATCGTCTGTGTTTCGACCCCTACCAACTGCGCCAACTGACCAATGCGCATCAGCCTCCTCCCCAACGGATTCTTTACTCTATTGACCTTATAGTAGCTTTATAGTTTTAAATGGTACCACAACATTGTTCAAGTGGAGTCGTATCATGAGCAAATCCTGTGGTGGCGCCTGTGGCGGTGATGCAACGTCCGCAGCGGATACCGATATACAGGCCTCCTCCGAGGCGCCAGGGAGATGGGTCAGTGTTTATGCCGTGCCGAAGATGGACTGTCCATCAGAAGAACGAATGATTCGCCTAGCCCTGAACGGCTTTGAGGAGATTCGGGCGCTGTCCTTCGACTTGTCGAACCGCCGGCTGAAGGTCGTGCATGACGGCGAGGTCGAGCCCGTCACCTCGAAACTGAAGACCTTGGGGCTAGGCGCCTCGCTTCAGGAAACCGTCGCTGCAAATCCGGAGACCATCAAGGCCGCCGAGTTTTCGGCAGCTTCTGCTAAGCAAGAATCCGGGACCCTGCGCTGGTTGCTCGGCATCAATGCACTTCTGTTCGTGGTGGAAATGACTGCCGGTCTGATCGCCCAGTCCACCGGCCTGATTGGAGAATCCCTGGACAATTTTGCCGATGCGGCGGTGTACGGGCTTGCCCTTTATGCGGTTGGACATAGCGTGAAAATGCAGGTACGTGCCGCGCATCTTGCTGGTGTACTGCAACTGATCTTGGCTGTGGGCGTGCTCGTAGAGGTGGTGAGACGCTTTGTATTCGGTAGTGAGCCTGAATCGCTGGTGATGATGGCTATCGCATTCGTCGCATTGATTGCCAATACCAGTTGTCTGCTGCTCATATCCAAACATCGGGAAGGCGGGGCGCACATGAAGGCAAGCTGGATATTCTCGGCCAACGACGTGGTGATCAACCTGGGGGTCATCACCGCCGGCGCCCTGGTCGCGTGGACCGGTTCCAATTATCCGGATCTGATTATCGGCACCATCGCGGGGGGCATTGTACTTAACGGTGCCAGACGCATTTTGGCGTTGAAGGGTTAAATAATGCTCATTATTGGCAAAAAGCTCTCGCCGTATGCCCTATTGTCCATATCGGGCCTGCTGGCAGCGTCTGATCAGGCTGTAAAGTGGCTGGTGCAGCAATCAATGGCCTATGGCGAGTATGTTTCGGTGACCCCGTTCTTTAACTGGGTGCACCTATGGAACACCGGTGCCGCATTCAGTCTTTTTGCGAATGGTGGAGGCTGGCAGCGCTACTTTTTTATCGGAATCGCGGTAGTGGTCTCGATTTTTCTGATCAACCTGATCCTTGAAAATCGTCATAAAGGAGAAGCCATCGCTTACAGTCTTATCCTCGGTGGCGCCATGGGCAACCTGATTGACCGGGTCTTTCGCGGCTATGTTGTGGATTCCTTTGATTTCTATTGGCGAGACTGGCATTGGCCGGCCTTCAACCTGGCTGATATTGCAATTGTCCTCGGTGCCTTACTTTTCGTTTCCAGCAGCTTGTTGGGTAAAAAAG
>NZ_JADDOL010000005.1 GCF_016906305.1 Alloalcanivorax marinus | reverse complement strand
AGTTAAGGGTTCGAAGGAGCAAGGGGGCTCCATCTACCACTTAATCCGGATACCCGAAAAAAGTATTCCGGGCATCTCGCCAAAGATGCTTGCTCAGCAGCTGCGCAAGCTGGAAGCGGATGGGCTTGTGGCGCGCAAAGTCTATCCGGAGGTGCCGCCCAAGGTGGAATACCGGCTGACGAAATGGGGTCAGGCGCTTTGCCCGGTTCTCGACCGGCTGCTCACCTGGCACGAGAACAGAGCGTCGGATTAGCCCGTTAGCGCTCGTTTTTGGGGTGAAAAAGGCCCATCTAGCGGCCGTCGGGCGCCGTTTTATGAGGTGAAATCGTTACGAATCAGAGGGTTACCGTGGTCCGACCCCGGAGGTGCCAGAGGCGCGGCCGTGGGCGCGGGCTTCGTGGAGCATGTGGAGGGTGATCTTGCGGACTTCGTTGCGGCTGGCTTCGATGTGGGCGCGCAGCAGCATCTGGGCCTGATCCACCCGGCGGTGGGCGATGGCGTCGAGGATGGCGGCGTGTTCCTGGTAGGTGGCGTCGATGCGCGGGGGTTTGGTGAAGTCCAGGCGGCGGATGATGCGCAGGCGCTCGGTGAGGTCGTGGTGGATGCGCGCCATTTCCTGGTTGCCGGCGGCTTCCACCAGAATTTCATGAAAGCGTTCGTCCAGGGCCGAGACCGGGCCCACTTGTCGCGGGCGGTCTTCCTTGGGCGTGCTCCACAGCGCGGTGAGCGCCTCCAGTTGCGGGGTGGGGCCGTTCTGTTCACAGAGCCGTCGCACGGCGGCGCACTCCAGCACGATGCGGACGTCGTAGAGTTCCTCGAAGTATTTGAAGTCGAAGGGTTTGACCTGCCAGCCGCTGCGCGCCAGCACCTCCACGTAGTCTTCCCGTTCCAGTCGGAACAGGGCCTCGCGCACCGGCGTGCGGGAGGCGCCCATGCGTTCCGCGATCTCGTTCTCGCTGAAGCGATCACCGGGCAGCAGGCGGAAGTCGAAGATGTCCTGCTTGAGTTGTCGGTAGATGCGCTCGGCCAGGTTTTCCCGAGTCTGGTTTTTCAGGACCATCTTCATGGCGGCTCCTTCAGGCCACGTCCGTGTCGATCACCGCCACCGGGTCGCCGGCGTTGATAACGGCCCCGGGCCGGCAGTGCAGGCCGGTGACGGTGCCGGCGGCGCTGGCGGTGATTTCGAATTCCATCTTCATGGCTTCCACGATCACCAGGGTCTGGCCTTCCTCCACGGTGGCGCCTTCCTCCACCAGCAGTTTCCAGACGTTGCCGCTGATCTCGGCGCTCACCAGGTGGCCGTCCACCTCGCCAATGTCGGCGCCGCCACCGCCCAGGATGGCGGACTCGATCTGGGCGTCCTCGTCCCGCCAGCGGGCCACTTCCTTCCGGTAGGCGGCCTGCTGGTTGTCGCGGAAGGCGACCATTTCCGGTTCGATGTCGTCCAGGAAGCGGTGGTACTCCGCCAGGGAAAATTGTTCCTCGGTGATCTCCACTTCCAGGCGGCCTTCGCGGAAGGCATCGCGCAGGCCCGCCAGCTGGTCTTCGCTGACCGGGTAATAGCGCACCTGATCGAAGAAGCGCAGCAGCCAGGGTTCGCCGGCTTTGAACTGACGGTTCTTCAGGTGCTTGTTCCAGATCGGCAGGGTGCGGCCCACCAGCTGGTAGCCGCCGGGGGAGTCCATGCCGTAGATGCACATATAGACGCCGCCGATGCCCACCGTGCCTTCGGCGGTATAGGTGCGCGCCGGGTTGTACTTGGAGGTCATCAGCCGGTGGCGCGGGTCCACCGGCACGGCGCAGGGCGCGCCCAGGTAAACGTCGCCCAGGCCCAGCACCATGTAGCTGGCCTGGTAGACGATCTCCTTGACCCGCTCGATGGAATCCAGGCCATTGATGCGGCGGATGAACTCCACGTTGTTGGGCAGCCAGGGGGCGTCGCCGCGAATGGTTTCCTGGTAGCGCTTCACCGCGTCCAGGGTGGCGCTGTCCTCGAACGCCAGGGGCAGGTGCAGCACCCGGGAGGTGACCGTCATATCGGCCACTGAGCCAAGCGCGGCTTCCCGGGCCAGCAGGGTGTTCACCAGGTCGGTTTGGTGGATCACCCGGGAATCGTAGTGCACCTGCAGGCTGCGCACGCCTGGCGACAGTTCCAGGATGCCTTCTACTTTGTCGCCCTTGAGGTTTTCCATCAGGGCGTGGACGCGGAAGCGCAGGTCCAGATCCAGCACGTTGTCGCCGTACTCGATCAGAATGTATTTGTCGCCGGCCTGCCGGTAGGTGATGCGCGGCGCCTGGTCGGTGGCGTCCAGTTCGGCGAGCATGGTGGGCGAAGTGAAGGCGGTTTCCGGTTTCGGCACGGCGGGCACATCGGGGGTGGCCGGTTGCAGGGTCTCGATGGCGTGATCGCGGGCTTTCTCCAACGCCAGCGCCTCGTCGAACGCCATCGGTACGAAGCGGATGCTGTCGCCGGGCTTCAACTGCCCCACCTTCCACAGCTCCGCCTTGGCGATGGTCACCGGGCACACAAAGCCGCCCAGGCTGGGGCCGTCCTTGGTGAGGATCACCGGGAAATCGCCGGTGAAGTTGACGCTGCCCACGGCGTATTCGCAGTCGTGAATGTTGGACGGGTGCAGGCCGGCCTCGCCGCCGTCGGTGCGGGTCCAGCTTGGTTTCGGACCCACCAGGCGGATGCCCAGGCGGTTGGAGTTGTAGTGCACCTGCCAGTCGGCGCTGAAGAATTCCTCGATGGCTTCCTCGGTGAAAAAGTCCGGCGCGCCGTGGGGGCCGTACAGCACCTTTATTTTCCACTGTTGCGGGTAATCCGGAATCAGCGCGGCGTCCGGCGCCGCCGGTTCATGCTCCGGGGCCGGGGTGGGGCAGCCCGCCAGTCGCGGCTGGCAAATCGACAGCACGTCGCCCTTGCGCAGGGTACGTCCGCCGTGGCCGCCGAACCGGCCGAGCACGAAGGTGGACTTGCTGCCCAGGTAGTCGGGCACATCGATGCCGTTGCGCACGGCGATATAGGTGCGGCAGCCGCTGGTCACCTTGCCGGTAACCAGGGTCTGGCCGGCCTTCACCGCCACCGGTTGCCAGAGCGCCACCGGTTCGCCGTCCAGGGTGGCGTCGCAGCCGGCGCCGGTGATCGCCATCACCGTGTCGCTGTGGAAGCGCAGGGAGGGGCCAACCAGCGTGGCCTCCAGCCCGGCGGCGCTGGCGTGGTTGCCGACGATGCGGTTGCCGATCCGGAACGCGTAGTCGTCCATGGGGCCGGACGGCGGCACGCCGATGTCCCAGTAACCGGCGCGGCCCGGGTAGTCCTGCACCGTGGTGTAGGTGCCCGGGTCGACGATCTCGAAGGCGGTGGGCGTGTACTGGAAGTTCTCCAGGTAGCGGGTGGAGACCTTGCCTTCGGCCACCGCCGGGTCGCGCAGAATCTGGCGCAGGTAGTCCAGGTTGGTGGCGATGCCGGACAGGCGGGTGGCGGCCAGGGCGTCGCGCATGTTGTCGAGGGCGGCGGCGCGGTCGGCGCCGTGTACGATCACCTTGGCCAGCATCGGGTCGTAGTGCGGGCTCACCTCGGTGCCGGTGTCCACCCAGCCGTCCAGGCGGATGTTGTCCGGGAAGAACACTTCGGTCAGTTCGCCGGGGCTGGGCTGGAAATCCTTGAGGGCGTCCTCGGCGTAGATACGCACTTCCATGGCGTGGCCGTCGGGCCGGTAATTCCGGTCCAGGGGCACGCTGTCGCCGCCGGCCAACTGAAGCATCCAGGCCACCAGATCCACGCCGAACACGGATTCGGTGACGCCGTGCTCCACCTGCAGGCGGGTGTTCACCTCCAGGAAATAGAATTCATCGCGCTCGTCGTCGTAGATGTATTCCACCGTGCCGGCGGATTGGTAGTTCACCGATTCGCCCAGGCGCACCGCGCTTTCGTGCAGTTTTTCCCGGGTGGTCTGGGGCAGGTTGGGCGCCGGGGTTTCCTCCACCACTTTCTGATTGCGCCGTTGCAGGGAACATTCCCGTTCGCCCAGGGCCAGCACCTTGCCCTGGCCGTCGCCGAAGATCTGCACTTCGATATGGCGGGCGCGGGCCACGAAGCGTTCGATGAACACGCCGGAGTCCGAGAAGAAACTTTCGCCCAGGCGCTTCACGGATTCGAACGCGGCCACCAGTTCCGCCTCGTCGTTGCAGCGGCTCAGGCCGATGCCGCCGCCGCCGGCGGTGCTCTTCAGCATCACCGGGTAGCCGATATCGCTGGCGGCCTGTTTGGCTTCATCCAGGCTCTTCAAAAGGCCGGTACCAGGGGCCAGGGGCACGCCGGCGGCTTCCGCCAGGGCGCGGGCTTCATGTTTGAGGCCGAAGCGGCGCAGCTGGTCCGGGGTTGGCCCCACGAAGACCACGCCCCGGGCGGCGCAGGCCTCGGCGAAGTCGGCGTTCTCGGAGAGAAAGCCGTAGCCGGGGATTACCGCGTCGGCGCCGGTGTCCTTCACCGCTTGCAGAATCAGGTCGCTGCGCAGGTAGCTCTCCGCCGCGGTCTGGCCGCCCAGCGCCACCGCCTCATCGGCGGCGGCCACGTGCTGGCTGTTGCGGTCGGCGTCGGAGTATACCGCCACCGAGGCGATGCCCATGCTCTTCAGCGTGCGGCAGATGCGCACCGCGATCTCGCCCCGGTTGGCGATCAGGACCTTCTTCAAAGCCACGTCATACCCCCTTTATGTAGTGTCTCCAGCCCCCCAGGGCGGTGATGTCCTTGGCGTCGGCAATTGCCCAGCCTTCGCAGATAAAGCCTTTCACCCGGCGACCGTCCTCGGTTTCCAGGGTGCCCATGCCCAGCGGTCCGGGGATCAGCGCCACGAAGCTGCCGAATTCGGTGACCGGCAGCTTCCACAGCTCGATCTCGATGGCGGCGCCGTCGTCGGCGCGGATCAGGCCGGGCTTGGGCGGCGTGGTGTTGGCCAGGGCGTAGAGGCGATAGCAGGGCGCGGTGCGGGTGGTTTCCAGCAGCACGCCCTGGCGTTCCGTGAGTTGGTAATTCAAAGGCATGCCGGACAGGTGGGCGCCCACCACCGCCACGGTGACGGTGCCGTCGTCCCGGCTCTTGTCGTCTTCCGCTTTCGGCAGCGCCGGCTGCTGGTCGGTGACGCCGGCTTTCCAGGGGCGGTGGCGCTGCCAGCGCCGGCCGAACTCCGCCAGGGCGGCGTCGTACCAGGCCGGGCCGATCAGGGTGATGCCGGTGGGCAGGCCGTCGCCGTCACGGAAGCCGCCGGGCAGGGCCAGGGCGCACATATCGAGCAGGTTGACGAAGTTGGTCCAGGTGCCGAGCTGACTGTTGAGCGTGATCGGGTCGGCGTTCACCGCCGCGCGGGTATAGATGCCCGGCGTGCTGGGCACCACCAGGGCGTCGAAGCCGGCCATCAGCTGGTCCGCTTGCCGGCGCAGGTCCGCCAGTTGGTACTGGGCGCGGAAGCCGTCGGCGGCGCTCATGTCCCGGGCCGGCAGAATCACATCGCGGATCACCGGCAGCAGGGCGTCCGGGTCTTCCAGCAGCGGCTCCGCCACGGTGTAGCGCTCCGCCACCCAGGGGCCCTGGTAGAGCAGGCGGGCGGTTTCATGGAGCACTTCCATGTCCACCGGCACCAGCTCGGCGATGGCATCCAGTTCCTCCAGTTGCCGTTGCCAGGCGGCGGCGGCCTGATCGTCGCCGAACCAGGGTGTGTCCTTGGGCACGCCCAGGCGCGGCTTTTCCGGCAGGGCGGTGGGCACGCCGGCGGGCGCGTGGCGGGCGTAGCCGTCCTGTTCGTCGTAGCCTTTATAGAGATCGAACACGGTTTCGGCGTCGTCCACGCTGAGCGCGAACACGCTGATGCAATCCAGGGTGCGGCAGGCGGGCACCACGCCGCGGGTGCTCATGCTGCCCTTGGTGGGCTTGAGGCCGACGATGTTGGTGAGCGCCGCCGGCACCCGGCCGGAACCGGCGGTGTCGGTGCCCAGCGCGAAGGGCACCAGACCCAGACTGACAACGGCGGCAGAACCGGAGCTGGAACCGCCGGTGACAAAGTCGCCGTTAAACGGATTGGGCACCTCGCCGTAGGGCGAACGCACCCCCACCAGGCCGGTGGCCAGCTGGTCCAGGTTGGTTTTGCCCACCAGAATGGCGCCGGCGTCCAGCAGCGCTTGCACCGCCGGGGCGGTTTCCCGGGCGGTATAGGCATAGGCCGGGCAGGCGGCGGTGGTGGGCAGGCTGCCCACGTCGATGTTGTCCTTCACCGCGAAGGGCACGCCGTAGAGAGGCAGGCTCGGATCGCTGAGCCGCTCCGCCTGGGCCAGCAGACTGGATTCGTCGAGCAGGTGAATCCAGAGAGCCCGTTCGCTGTCCTGCAGCAGAGCGGACAGCGCCTTCATGGCGGAAACCGGCGTCAGCTTTTTGCGCCGGTAGGCGGAGCGCCATTGATCGATGGTCCAGCCAAGCACGTTCGCATACCTCGTTGTATACCAGTAGGTATGCCGATCAGTGCAAGGCCGGTGCCAGCTTCCCGGCGACGCGGCGCGGTGCCAGTGTTTACGGGTGCTGGCGGCGGTTTGGTGTAAAGGTGCGCTGGTGTTCCGGGGTGGCGTTCTGCTTCATCACGGGGCGCGCGGCACTATTACTGTGCGGCGTCGGCCAGCTCGTTCTTGAGGTGCTCCACGAAGCGCGCGGTGGCCACCGGCAGGGCCCGGGAGTGTTCCATGCCCAGCACCAGACGCCCCCGGCTCAGGCCCCGGTCCGCCAGCGGCAGGGCGCGCATGCCGCCGGGCAGGTGCGAGGGCGGCATGCCGATCTGGATCTGGAAGCAGACGCCGCCGCTTTTCACCGCGAAGTTGCGCATCAGTTCGAAGGAATCCGATTCCAGCGCCGGCTCCAGGCGCAGCGAGCGGCGCGCCAGAAACTCGTCCAGCAGGGCCCGCCCGCCCAGGGACCGGTCCGGCAGCGCCAGCGGGTAGGCCACGCAATCGGACAGCCGCACCTTGTCCAGCCGGGTGAGCGGATGGTCCGGCGAGACGAAGGCGCACAACCGTTGTTCCACGTCCATCAGCGTGCGGATCTCCGGGTCCGGCGCCGGGTTGAACACCAGCCCGATGTCGGCGCGGAACTCCTTCAGGTACCGGTACACCTCCTCGCGACCACAAATAAAAGTGGTGAAGCGAATCTTCGGATGGGTTTTCTGAAACGCACACATGGCCCGGGGCAACAGCTCCGCCGCCATGCCCTCGATGGCGGCGATGCGCACCTCGCCGCGCCGCACGCTTTGCAGGTCCTCGATCTCCGATAGGGTGCGTTCCAGCTCCGCCATCTGTTTGCGGGCGTAGGCGACGAACAGTTCGCCGGCGGCGGTCAGGCGCACGCCCCGGGCCCGCCGCTCGAACAGGTCGGTGCCGATTTCCGCCTCGATATCCAGAATGCGGCGGTTCACCGCCGACGACACCACGTTGAGTTGTTCCGCGGCCTTGCGGATCGAGCCGCTGCGGGCCACGGCGTCCACATAACGAAGAAAGCGGATGTTCTGCATCTCGGGCTCCGTCGGATGAGCGATGCCGAAACGGCATCGCCATGACCAGAAAATAGCGCTGGTGGGCTGCGCTCCAAGGATTCTATCTTGCCTCGCATTGAACGCCCAGGCCCGGAGCCGGGCACCCGCAACGCGAGCAGGAGTGATGTGCATGCAATCGAGAACCGCTTTATTACCTGGGGCCGGCCGTGGCCGGCCGCTCCGTTCCCTGTTAGGTCTGCTGGCCGCGCTGACCCTGTGCCTGGCGCCGGCGGCCCAGGCCGAGCGCAAGGTGCGCTTCACCGCCAACTGGGCCTTCGAAGCCTCCAACGCGCCCTTCGTGCTGGCCGCCCAGCGCGGCTACTTCGAGGAAGAAGGGCTGGATGTGACCGTGGACGCCGGTGAAGGCTCCTCGGCGGTGATCACGCGCATCGCCGGGGGCAGCTACGAAGCCGGCTTCGGCGACATCAATACCCTGATCGAATTCAACGCCCGCCATCCGGACAACCGTCAGCGCATGGTCTACATGATCTATAACCGGCCGCCGCTGGCGATCATCACTCTCAAGGAGTCCGGCATCGAGGCGCCGAAGCAACTGGAAGGCAAGGCCATCGGCGCACCGGCCAACGATTCCGCCTACCGCATGTTCCCGCTGTTCGCCGAGGCCGCCGACCTGGACAGCGACAAAATCCGCTTCGAAAACGTGGCGCCCAATCTGCGCGAGGCCCTGCTGGTGCAGGGCAAGGTGGACGCCATCGCCGGCTTCCCGCCCAGCGCGGTGCCCAACCTGCTCAAGCTGGGCATCGACCAGGACGACATCCGCATCTTCTATTACTCCGACTATGGCGTGCCGCTGTACAGCAACGGTCTGATCGTCACCGAGCGCCAGATCGAGCAGGAGCCCGAGGTGGTGCAAGGTCTGGTGCGCGCCACCCACCGCGGCCTCAAGGCCAGCATCGATGATCCGCTGGCCGCCGCCCAGGCACTGCGCAAGAAGGACAGCCTGATCAACGTGGATCTGGAAGAACGCCGCATGCGCTTCCTGATCGACAACCAGTTGATCACCGAAGAGGTGAAGCAGAACGGTCTGGGCGCGGTGGACCCGGAGCGTCTGGCCGCGTCCATCCAGGTGGTGGCCGGTGCGCTGGAATTGGACAACCCGCCGGCGCCGGAACAGGTGTTCGACGGTGAATTCCTGGACGCCCTGGGAGACCGGAGCGTGCTGCAATGAGAACCCGTGTTCTGCGTTTTCCCTGCGCCGGGCCGGATGACCTGACGCCGCTGCGCGACGCCCTGGCCGACGGCCGCCTGCATCCGGAACGGGTGGTGGCGGTGCTCGGCAAGACCGAGGGCAACGGTTGCGTCAACGACTTCACCCGCGCCTTCGCCACCAGTGTGCTCAAGCGCTTCTTCGCCGAGCAGCTGGCCCTGCCCGAGGACACCGTGGCCGAGCGCATCGCCTTCGTGATGTCCGGCGGCACCGAGGGCGGCCTGTCGCCGCACTGGCTGGTGTTCGAGGTGGACGATGCCGTTTCGCCGGCGCCGGAGCAGCCCGGTCTGGCGGCGGGTATCGCCTTCACCGAAACGTTCGCGCCGGAACAGATCGGCCGTCTGGACCAGGTGCGCGCCACCGCCGCGGCGGTGCGCCGGGCCATGGCGGAGGCTGGCATCGAACGGGACGGGGACGTGCATTACGTGCAGATCAAATGCCCGCTGCTCACCGCCGCCCGCTGCGAGCAGGCACGACGCCGTGGCGCCACCGTGGCCACCACCGACACCTACGAATCCATGGGCTATTCCCGGGGCGCCTCGGCCCTGGGCGTGGCCCTGGCCCTGGGCGAGGTGGACGAGCGCGCGCTCAGCGACGCCGCCGTCTGCCATGACTTCACGCTGTGGTCCGGCCGCGCCAGCACCTCCGCCGGCATCGAGCTGATGCGCAACGAAATCCTGGTGCTGGGCAACGCGCCGGGCTGGGACCCGGCCCTGCGCATCGGCCATGACGTGATGGCCGACGCCCTGGACGGCGAGGCCCTGGACCGCGCCCGGGCCACCTTGGGCGACGGCCAACTGGTGGCGCTGCTGGCCAAGGCGGAGCCGTCGCGCAGCGGCGAAATCCGCGGCCGCCGCCACACCATGTGGGACGACAGCGACATCAACGCCACCCGTCATGCCCGCGCCCTGGTGGGCGGGGTGCTGGGCGGGCGCACCGGCGACCTGGCCCTGTTCGTGTCCGGCGGCGCCGAGCACCAGGGCCCGGACGGCGGCGGCCCGCTGGCGGTGATCGTGGAGAATGGATCATGAGCGAGGGCTTTATCGAACTGGACCAGGCCACCCTGCGTTATCCGCGCAGTGAAACGCCGGCGGTGGTGGACATCTCCCTGAGCGTGCCCAGCGGCGGCAGTGTCGCGCTGGTGGGGCCCAGCGGCTGTGGTAAGAGCTCGGTGCTGCGGCTGATCGCCGGCCTGGAAACCGCCACCGGCGGCCGGGTGACCGTGGGCGGCGGCGCCCCCGGTGCCGCCCGGGGCGCGGTGGGCGTGGCCTTTCAGAAAAGCACCATGCTCGACTGGCGCACGGTGCTTGACAATGTGCTGTTGCCGTTGGAAGTGGTGAGCGGACCCACCGGTTTCCGTGCCCGTTGGGCGGAGTATCGCGAGCGGGCGCTGGCTCTGCTGGCGCGGCTGGGCCTGGGCGAGTACGCCCATCGCTACCCCTGGGAAATGTCCGGCGGCATGCAGCAGCGCGCCTCCCTGTGTCGCGCTCTGATCCACGAACCGGACCTGCTGTTGCTGGACGAGCCCTTCGCCGCCCTGGACGCCTTTACCCGCGAGGATCTGTGGGGCCTGGTGCAGTCGATCTGGCGGGAGCGCCGGCCCACCACCGTGCTGGTTACCCATGACCTGCGCGAAGCGGTCTACCTGGCCGACACGGTTTATGTGTTTTCCAAGGGGCCCGGGCGCATCGTCCACCGGGAGACTATCGATCTGCCCCGCCCACGTACCGTGGAGGGTACCTTCGAGCCGGCGTTCGTGGAGTACGTGCAGCGTCTGCGCGGCCACATCGTGGAAGTCCGTGAAACCGACGCCGACAAGGAGCCCGCCCATGGCTGACTGGATACTCAACCGGCGGGTGCTGCCCTGGCTGGTGACTCTGGGGACTTTTCTGTTGTGGGAAGGCGTGGTGCGCGGCTTCGCCATCAAGACCTTTATTCTGCCGCCGCCGTCGCTGATCGCCACCACCCTGGCGGCTCAGTGGGAGCCGATTCTGCAGCACTCCCTGCAGACGCTGATGACCACATTGGTGGGGCTGGCGCTGGCGGTCGGTTTCGGCGTGGTGCTGGGGCTGGCGGTGGGTGCCAGCGAGAAGGTGTACGCAGGGCTCTATCCGCTGATGGTGGCCTTCAACAGCATTCCCAAGGTGGCGCTGGTGCCGATTCTGGTGATCTGGTTCGGCATTGGCACGGTGCCGGCCATCCTTACCGCCTTCCTGATTTCGTTCTTCCCGATCGTGGTCAACATCGCCACCGGCCTGGCCACGGTGGAGCCGGAACTCAACGATCTGATGCGTTCCCTGGGTGCCAACCGCCTCACGGTGCTGCGCAAGGTGGGGCTGCCGCGCACGCTGCCGTATTTCTTCGCCGCCTTGAAGGTGGCGGTGACGCTGGCGTTCGTGGGTTCGGTGATTTCCGAGACGGTGGCCGCCAACGCCGGCGTCGGCTACATGATGATGGTGGCCGGCAGCCGCTTCGAGGTGCCGCTGGTGTTCGCCGGTCTGGTGGTGGTGGGCGCCATGGGCATCGTGCTCTACCAGGCGTTCGAGTGGCTGGAGCGTCGCCTGACCTTCTGGGCGTCCCGCGGCTGAGGCGGTGCGCGCCGCTGGTGCGCGGCGCGTCCTTTTGCACACAAGCAGTGCGAGCGGGCCTTTGAGGAGGACCGGCGATTTGCCGGGAAAGCCTTGTTTTTAAGGGGTTTCCCGCGAATGGCATGAAGGCTGCTTACTTGTATACCAGCATGCATTCCAGGATGCACTCCACCTTCGCGCGCCGCCCGGCGGCGCCTTCCATCCAAGGTCAGTGTTAAAGGACGCCTCACCATGTCGCACATCAATCGCCGAAACTTCATCAAGGCCGCCGGCCTGCTGGGCGCCGCCGCGGCGCTGCCGTTCAACCCGCTGCGCGCGGCGCAGAAAGAGATCACCGTGGGCTTCCTGTACGTGGGCGCCCGCGATGACTTCGGCTACAACCAGTCCCACGCGGAAGCCGCCGCCCTGGTCAAGAAGATGCCCGGGGTCACGGTGGTGGAGCAGGAGAACGTGCCGGAGACGGTGGCGGTGCAGCGCGCCATGGAAGCGATGATTCGCCAGGATGGCGCCAGCCTGATTTTCCCCACCTCGTTCGGCTACTTCGACCCGCACGTATTGAAAGTGGCCCAGCGTTTCTCCGACACCCGCTTCGCCCACTGTGGCGGCCTCTGGGAGAAGGGCAAGCACCCGATGAACGTGGGCAGCTTCTTCGGCTATATCGACGAGGGCCAGTATCTGAACGGCGTGGTGGCCGGCCATATGAGCAAGTCGGCCAAGCTCGGTTTCGTGGCCGCCAAGCCGATTCCCCAGGTGCTGCGCAACATTAACGCCTTCACCCTGGGCGCCCGCTCGGTGAACCCGGACATCACCACCTCGGTGATTTTCACCGGCGACTGGTCGATGCCGGTGAAGGAGGCGGAAGCCACCAACAGCCTGATCGACAGCGGCTGTGACGTGATCACCTGCCACGTGGACGGCCCCAAGGTGCTGGTGGAAACCGCCGAGAAACGCGGCGTCATGACCTGCGGCTACCACGCCAGTCAGGCGGCACTGGCCCCGGAAGGCTACCTCACCGGCGCCGAATGGAACTGGGTGACGCCCTACCAGGAACACGTCAAGGCGGCCATGAACGGCGAGCCGATGATCAATTTCCTGCGCGGTGGCCTCAAGGAAGGCTTCGTCAAAACCTCGCCCTACGGGCCGGCGGTGAGCGCCGAAGCGAAGAAGAACGCGGACGCGGTGAAAGCGAAAATGCTCAGCGGCGACTACGTGATCTTCGGCGGCCCGCTGAAGAACAACCGGGGCGAGGTGGTGATCGCCGACGGCACCGACTACAAACAGACCGCCGTGGAACTGGAGCGCATGGACTACCTGGTGGAGGGCGTGCGTGGCCAGCTCTGATCCTTTCCACGGCGGGAGCCCGTCATGTTGAAGCCCTGGCTCGGTCGGGCGGCGGTGCTGGCGCTGCCGGCGCTGCCCACGCTGCTGGCGATGCTGACCACGGCGGTATTGTTCATCCTGTTTCTTCTGATCCAGGAGCAGCCCGCCTGGCAGGCCGGTCCGCTGGTGTTCGAAGGCGCCTTCGGTTCCATGTTCGCCTGGGAAAACACCCTGATGCGCGCGGCGCCGCTGATGCTTACCGCCCTGTGCGTGGCGCTGCCGGCCCGCGCCGGCCTGATCATCATCGGCGGTGAAGGGGCGCTGGTGCTGGGCGGCCTGGCGGCGGCGGTGACGCCGCTGTGGCTGCCGGCGCTGCCCGCCTGGCCGATGCTGATCGCCATGGGCGTGGCGGCGATGCTGGCCGGCGGCCTGTGGATCGGCCTGAGCGGCTGGCTGCGCCAGAAGCGCGGCGTCAACGAGACCATCGGCAGCTTGCTGCTCTCCTACATCGCGCTGGCCATTTTCCGCCATCTGGTGGAAGGGCCGCTGCGCGATCCCAACAGTTTGAACAAACCGTCCACGCCGCCGCTGGACAGTGGCTATCAGATCGGCGTGATCAGCGACAGCTTCTACGTGCATTGGGGGCTGGTGGCCGGGGTGGTGGCCTGTGTGCTGGCCTGGGTATTTGTGCGCTACAGCGTGGTGGGGTTTTCCCTGCGCATCGTCGGGGGCAATCCCCGTACGCCGCGCATGCTGGGGCTGCCGGTGGACCGCCTGGTGCTGCTCACCTGCGTGCTGGGCGGCGCCGCCGCCGGCCTGGCCGGTATGTACGAAGTCAGCGCCGTGCAGGGCAGCGCCAATACCGCGCTGATCTCCGGCTACGGCACCGCCGGCATTCTGGTGGCCTTCGCCGCCCGCCACCACCCGCTGGGCATTATCGTCTGTGCGATTCTGCTTGGCGGTCTGGAGGCCAGCGGCGGTCTGCTGCAACGGCGCCTGGGGCTGCCCGACGCCACCACCCTGATTCTGCAGGGCATTCTGTTCATCAACCTGCTGGCCTGGGAGGCGCTCAGCCGCCGCACCCTGGACTGGCGCCTGTGGCTGCGCGGCCACTGGATCGCGGCGCCGTCATCCCGCGCGGGCACCACGGAGGTCAGCCATGGCTGAGACGGATCTGTCGATTTTCCTGCTGGCCTTGCTGGCCGGCGCCATCCGGGTGGGCACGCCGTTTCTGTTCGTCAGCCTGGGCGAATGCCTGACCGAGAAGGGCGGGCGCATCAACCTGGGCCTGGAGGGCATTCTGGTTACCGGGGCGATGACGGGCTACGCGGTGTCCTACCTGTCCGGCTCCCCCTGGTTGGGGGTGTTCGCCGCCGGCCTGTCGGGCCTGGCCCTGGGGCTGGTGCACGGAGTGATCTGCTCGTTGCCCCGGGTCAACGACATCGCCTTCGGCATCGCCCTGATCCTGTTCGGCACCGGTCTGGCGTTCTTCCTGGGCAAGGATTTCATTCAACCCAGCGCGCCCATGCTGCCGTCCATTCCCCTGGGGTTCTGGAGTGACGACACCCGGGTGCGCTCGGCCCTCAACGTCAATGTGCTGTTCTTTATCGGCGTGGCGCTGGCCTTCGTGCTGCATTGGGGCCTGCGTGGCACCCGCTGGGGGCTGGTGCTGCGGCTGGTGGGGGACCACGAGGACTCCGCCCAGGCGCTCGGTTACCGGGCCGCCGGGGTGCGCATTCTGGCCACTGGCGTGGGCGGCTTTCTGGCCGGCGTGGGCGGCGCCTATCTGTCGCTCTATTACCCCGGCAGCTGGAACGAGGGCCTGTCCAGCGGCCAGGGCCTGATGGCGGTGGCGCTGGTGATCTTCGCCCGCTGGCAACCGATCAACTGCCTGTGGGCGGCGTTGCTGTTCGGTGCCGCCGGCGCCGTGGGCCCGGCCCTGCAGGCCATCGGCATTGGCTGGGGCTACTACCTGTTCAACGCCATTCCCTATGTGCTGACCCTGGCGGTGATGGTCATCACCTGCCGGCCGGATCGCACCCTCAGCGGCGCGCCCGGCGAACTCAGCCTGAACCGATAACCCGACGAGAGAAGGTATTCCCATGTCCAGCGGACTCTCCGGTTTGAACAAAACCCCCAACGGCGTGGTGATGGGCCTGGCGCAACTGGCGCTGCCCGATCCCCATACCCGCGACGAGCTCTGGCAACAAACGCAACGCGTCATCGAGATGATCGGCAAGGCCCGGCGCAGCATGCCGGAAATGGACCTGATCGTGTTTCCGGAATATTCCCTGCACGGCCTGTCCATGGACACCTCCCCGGGCATCCTGTGCGACCTGGACGGCCCGGAAGTGGCGGCGCTCAAGCAGGCCTGCGTCGATCATAAAATCTGGGGCTGCTTCTCGATCATGGAAGCCAACCCCAACGGCAACCCGTTCAACTCCGGTCTGATTATCGACGACACCGGTGCCCTGAAACTCTACTACCGCAAGATGCATCCCTGGGTGCCGGTGGAACCCTGGGAGCCCGGCGACCAGGGCATCCCGGTGTGCGAAGGGCCCAACGGCTCGACCCTGGCGCTGATCATCTGCCACGACGGCCAGTTCCCGGAGATGGCGCGGGAGTGCGCCTACAAGGGCGCCGAGATCATGATCCGCACCGCCGGCTATACGGCGCCGATCCGCCACTCCTGGAAGATCACCAATCAGGCCAATGCCTTCACCAACCTGATGCAGACCGCCAGCGTCTGCATGTGCGGCTCCGACGGCACCTTCGATTCCATGGGTGAGGCCATGTTCGTCAATTTCGACGGCGTGCCGCTGGTGGAAGGCAGCGGCCGCGCCGACGAAATCGTCTGCTGCGAGCTGCGCCCGGACCTGGTGCGCGAAGCGCGCGAGCACTGGGGCGTGGAGAACAACATCTACCAGTTCGGTCACCGTGGTTATGTGGCGGTGAAGGGCGGCGCCGGCGATTGCCCCTACACCTATATGCGGGACCTGGCGGCGGGCCGCTACCGTCTGCCCTGGGAAGACAAGGTCAAGCACACCGACGGCAGCGCCTTCGGCTTCGCGCCGCCGGAACGCAACTACACGCCAGGAGAACATTGACATGAGCGAGCACTTCATCACCGCCGACCCCTATCCCTGGCCGTACAACGGCGACCTGCGCCCGGACAATACGGCGTTGATCGTCATTGATATGCAGACCGACTTCTGTGGCGAAGGCGGTTACGTGGACAGCATGGGCTACGACCTGTCCCTGACCCGGGCACCCATCGGGCCGATCAAGAAGGTGCTGGCGGCCCTGCGCGAACGGGGTTTCCTGATCATCCATACCCGCGAAGGGCACCGCCCGGACCTGGCCGATCTGCCGGCCAACAAGCGCTGGCGCTCGCAACGGATCGGCGCCGGCATCGGCGATGCCGGCCCCTGCGGTCGCATCCTGGTGCGGGGTGAACCGGGCTGGGACATCATTCCGGAGCTGGCGCCGCTGGACGGCGAAGTGATCATCGACAAGCCCGGCAAGGGCTCGTTCTGCGCCACCGACCTGGAGCTGATCCTCAGTACCCGGGGCATCGACAACATCATCCTCACCGGCATCACCACCGACGTGTGCGTGCACACCACCATGCGCGAAGCCAACGACCGGGGCTTCGAATGCCTGCTGCTGGAGGATTGCTGCGGCGCCACCGACAAAGGCAACCACGATGCCGCCATCAAGATGGTGAAAATGCAGGGCGGGGTGTTCGGCAGCGTGTCCGATTCCGGCGCGCTGCTGGACGGTCTGGGAGCGCTTTGAGATGCGCGCCCTGAAACTGGAGACCATCGGCGCCAGTAAAACCTTCGGCACCTTCCGTGCCCTGGACAAGGTGTCGCTGACGGTGCGCGCCGGCACCGTGCACGCCCTGCTCGGCGAGAACGGCGCCGGCAAAAGCACCCTGGTGAAGGGGCTGGTGGGCTATGCGCCTCTGGACGACGGCAATATTCTGGTGGACGACCGGGAATACGCGGTGCGCTTGCCCCGGGACGCCCACGGCCTGGGCATCGGTATGGTCTATCAGCATTTCACCGTGGCCCCGGGCCTCACCGTGGCGGAGAACCTGGTGCTGGCGCGGGGCGATCTGCCGGCGCGCATTCACTGGAAAGCGGAGCGCGAGCGGCTGCGCGCCTTTATGGAAAAGATGCCGTTCAAGCTGGACCCGGACCGGCCGGTGGCCGGGCTGGCCGCCGGGGAAAAACAGAAGCTGGAAATTCTCAAGCAACTGTACCTGGACCGGCGCCTGATCATTCTCGACGAGCCCACCTCGGTGCTGACGCCCCAGGAAGCGGACGAGGTGCTGGGCCTGATGCGCGACCTGGCCCACGACGGCCAGGTGTCGGTGCTGATGATCACGCACAAGTTCCGCGAGGTGACGGCCTTCGCCGACGATGTCACCGTGCTGCGCAAGGGCGCCCTGGTGGGCACCTGCAAGGTGGCGGATACCACGCCGGAGGCCCTGGCGGAATGGATGATGGGGCGCAGTGATGACCGCACGGTGGCCGGCGAACGGCCGCCGGTGGACCGCAATCGCGCCCCGGCCCTGGAAGTGGCCGGCCTGGAGGTGAACAACGACAAGGGCGTGCGCGCCGTGCACGGCGCCTCCTTTCAGGTGCGCCCCGGCGAGATCCTGGGCGTGGCCGGCATCTCCGGCAATGGCCAGCGGGAGCTGACCGAAGCGCTGCTTGGGCAGCGCAAGCGCGAAGCCGGCGCGGTGCGCGTGCACGGCGAACCGTATCACGCCACCCGCAAGCAGATGCTGGCGCGGGGCGTGCACAGCCTGCCGGAGGAGCCGCTGCGCAATGCCTGCGTGGCCAATCTTTCGGTGGCCGAGAACCTGGCCCTGCGCACCTTTGACCGGGCCCCCATCCGGCGCCAGGGTTGGCGCGTCAGCCGCGGCGCCATGCGCGACCAGGCGCGGGATCTGATCGAGCGTTTCCAGGTCACGCCGCCGGACCCGGACCGGCCCATCGGCACCCTCTCCGGCGGCAATGTGCAGCGGGCGGTGCTGGCCCGGGAGCTCACCGACGAGGTGCGGGTGCTGATCGTGTCCAACCCGGTGTTCGGTCTGGACTTCAATTCCGTGGCTCTGATTCACCAGCGTCTGATGAACGCCCGCAACCGGGGCGCCGCCGTGCTGTTGCTCAGCGAGGACCTGGACGAACTGCTGGAGCTGGCGGACCGCATCCTGGTGATCCACGACGGCGAGCTGGTGTTCGAAACCGCCGTCGGCGACGCGGACCGCGCCGAACTGGGCGCGCACATGGCCGGCGGCGGTCACCGGGAGGCCTCATGATCCAGGTGGACGCGCGTCCCGGCGCATACCGGTTCGAGCCCGCCACCACCGCCCTGGTGGTGATCGACATGCAGCGGGATTTCCTCGACCCGGGCGGCTTCGGCGCCGCCCTCGGCAACGACGTGACGCCGCTGCGCGCCATCGTACCGGTGGTGGCGGACCTGCTGGCCCTGGCCCGCCACCAGGGCCTCACCGTGATCCACACTCGCGAGTCCCATGCTCCGGATCTGTCCGATTGCCCGCCGGCCAAGCATCAACAGGGAAAGCCCGGACTACGCATCGGCGACCCGGGGCCCATGGGCCGTATTCTGATTCGTGGTGAACCCGGCAATCAGATCGTGCCGGAGCTGGCGCCCCTGGACGGCGAATGGGTGATCGACAAGCCCGGCAAGGGCATGTTTTACGCCACCGGCCTGGACCGGCGGCTGAGCGACGCGGGCATCGAGACCCTGCTGTTCGCCGGCGTCACCACCGAAGTGTGCGTGCAGACCAGCATGCGCGAAGCCTGCGACCGGGGCTTTCGCGGCCTGCTGATCGAGGACGCCACGGAAAGTTATTTCCCCGACTTCAAACGGGCCACTCTGGAGATGGTCGTCGCCCAGGGCGGCATCGTCGGCCAGGTGGCCGGCCTGGCCGCTCTGCGGGCCGCCTTCCGGAACAAGGAATCCTGATGTGAACGCTTCACCGGAGATCAACCGGCCGCGGGTGGTGGCGGAAGTCCGCACCGCGTTCGAGGACTACGAACGCGCCCTGCTGGACAATAACCTGGCGGTGCTGGATGGCTACTTCTGGGACCACGACGCCACGGTGCGCTACGGCGTGGCGGAAAACCTGCACGGCGCCGGGGAGATCGCCCGCTACCGGCGTCAGTGCCAGCCGGTGGGGCCCGGCCGCAAGCTGTTCAACACCGTGATCACCACCTTCGGCGACGACTGCGCCACGGTCAGCACCCAGTTCCGCGACGGCGTCAGCGAGCGGGTGGGGCGGCAGATGCAGACCTGGGTACGGTTCGCCGATGGCTGGAAGGTGGTGGCCGCCCATGTCAGCGTGGACCTGAGCACGCTGTGATCCGGCGGCGGCTTCCCGCCGCCGGGCAGAGCGGTCAGAGCGGCTGCCAGCCGTCGGCGTCGCGGCGGATCAGCGCCCGGGACCGGTCGTCGATCCGGAACAGGTGGATCCAGCCGTTGGTCACCAGATCGCGCACCGTGGGTTCGCTGTCCAGAATCCGGTCGATGGCCTGTTCCGGCGCGGCCAGGCAGGCGCTCAGCCGCAGCGGCTCATGCATCAGCTTTTCGCCGTCGTGCAGGGATTGCCAGGGCAGGCCGATGCGCAGATCCCCGGCGTTGCCTTCCAGCACCCCCAGGTGGCCGCCCACCACATTGTGCAGCACCTTGTTGCCACTGCCGTAGCGCCGGTTGTCCACCACCGACGCGTAGTACTGCATGTTGATCCAGTGCGCCACCACCAGCGGAGCGGTCATGATCTGACGCAGGGTCTGGAAGTCCCGGTCCTCCCGCCAGTGGTAGTGATGCAGAAATACCCGGCCGGCCAGGTCGCGCCCGCGGGTCCAATCGCCGGGGGCGGCGATAAAGGCGGCGTTGTTGGCCAGCCCCCATTCCGGTCTCACCTGACCCCAGTCCCGGGCGCGCTTGCGCATGGCCTTGTGCAATGCCGCGGGCCTGTTCGCCAGTGCGCCCAGCCCCAGGGTCGGTGCCCGCTCGGCCCGGGCGCGCTCGCCGGCCGCCGCCAGCGTGGTGCGCAGACCGTCCAGGTCCGGCCGTAGCCGGTCGGGCACCTGATCGGCGTCGAACAGCCGCACCTCTTCCGTGGTGGTGTTGTGCAGCGCCGCCAGAAACCAGGTGCTGTCGGGGATCTGGATGTTGTGTTCGCGCAGCGCCCGGCGCACCGCCGGATCATTGAGCAGGCCGGCCAGCGCGCGGGCGTTGACCTCGCCGGTCTGTCCGCAGCAGGCGCCGCAGTCCAGGCCCGCGGCGTGGGGGTTGTTGGCGCTCTGACTGCCGTGGCCGGTCAACAGCACCAGGGCCGCGAAGCGATCGGCCAGGCCCATGGCGGTGAGGATGCCGGCCGCCAGGCGGGCGCCGTCTTCCGCGCTCAGGTTTTCCAGCGCCGGGCGCAGGCGGTCGCCCCGGCCCAGGCCGGCGGTGTCCGGGGATGCCGGCGCGCTCAGGCCCAGGGTCTGGCTGGCCAGCTTGCCGGCGAACAACGGCCCCAGCGTTTCCACCAGGGTGAAGATGGAGGTGGGCGCGTACTCGAACTGTTTCCAGCGCGCGGCGGCGGTCAGCCGCCGGCGCCGCCGTTGCGCGGTCCTGGCCGGGTCGGGGCCGTGGTCCGTGGCCTCCAGCGCCGGCGCCAGCAGGCCCGGCAATCGGGCCCGCGGCGCCTCGGTGCCCAGGGGCCGGTACTGGAGCGGCAGCCCGAAAAAGCCGGCGAAGCCCCGGGTCTCGATGCCCGGGTCGAGGGTCTCGAGCGCCCGCCGGATCACCTCGGAACGCACGTCGATGCAGAAGATCGCCTGTACCCGGGGCGCCGCCGTGTCGCCCCCGGGGCTCTGCAATACCCCGGCCAGCCGGGTTTGATAGGCGAGCTCGCCGGCGTACTGCCAGGTCCACAGGGCCTGAAAGTGCGCCCGCAGCTGCTGCCGCCGGTCGGGCAGGGCCCGCCATTGCTTAAGCCAATCCTGGTGCCGGCTGCCCGGGCCACGCCGGCCATCGTCCAGCAGCCAGTCCCAGGCCAGCCGGATGGCCAGCAGGTCGACGATGGACCGGTCGTCGCCGCCGGCCTGCCGGGCGCGCCAGCGCTCGCCCGCGCACCAGGAGGCCCAGCCATTGATGTCCAGCAGCAGGGCCAGCAGGTAGGCTTCCAGCCGGTCCTCCGGCGGTGCCAGGTCGGCGAGGACTTTCGTGAACAGCTCGCCGGCCTGCTCCGGCAGCGCCGCCGCGCGTTCGCGCAGCGCGGCTCCGGCGGGGTCGGCCAGGAAGTGGGTCCGCCATTGGGCGAACAGGCCTTCCTGGTGGTCGACACCCCATTCCGCTTCGGCGTCGTCAAAGAAGGCGGCGCAGAAAGCGCTGATCTGGTCCCGGGCCTGGTCCGCCGGGCTCTGGCCGGCCAGGAGCGGGCCCCCGGTCGGGGCGAGGGCCGCCAGAGTGGGCAATGGGGCCGGTGTTTCCGGCGATTCGTCCAGCGCCCGCAACAGGGCATCCGGGTCCCCCGGGTAGCCGGTGGCGGCGATGGCCCGTTCCAGATCGGGCCGGTCGATCCGCCCGGACCGCCAGGCCTGCTGGTAGTAGGCCGGCGGCATCAGCAGGGTGGTGCCGCTCAGGCAGCCCAGCCGGGCGGCGGCCTCCTGCACGGGCCGGTGGCGGTGGCTCCAGTAGGGGTTGACCGCGATAAAGCTGTCCAGGGGCCAGATCGGCGCGATCGCCTCGCAGGCCGCCTCGACGCCGGGCATCAGTTTGTCGTCGGCGAGATGGACATGGGCGTTCATGAGGTGTGCTCCTGTTTCCGCCAGGCCGGTGTGCCGGGCCGTTGCTTGCCGAACAGCGGCCGGCCCAGGCCGGGCAGCCGATTGATCGATTCATCCAGATAGAGGCCGCGGGCCAGGGTCTGCCGCAGCCGGCGGTGGTGGCCGCCGGAGCGCAGCCAGCTCTGCAACAGCAGCAGCAAGGTGAACAGGGTGGTCACCCAGAGGATTTGAGCGGTGGTCGGCTCGCCGCCGGGCAGCGGCGACAGCAGCGCACCGAAAAGCAGATGCCAGGCCAGGCCCAGGCCGACCACGACCACCGCCGCCAGGCCGGTGCGCGGCGCGGCGCCGCCCTGCCGCGCGCCCCAGCCGGTCAGCAGCGGGGCCAGGGCGATCAGGCTGATCAGCGCGAACACCGCCCAGCCGCCTTGGAGCAGCTGCAAACCGTGGAGCGCGGGCACCAGCAGCGCGGCCAGCACCAGGGTCGCGATCAGCGCCGGCGCCGGGGCGGCGGACAGCGCCGGAGAGAGGCTGGCACGCCGTGCCCGCGCCACCCGGCCGCCGGCGCTGAGGAAGGCGAAGGCCTTGTACAGGGAGTGGCCGAGCAGATGCAGAAGCGCCAGGTGCCAGGCGCCCAGGGCGCACTCCACCAGCATGAAACCCATCTGCGCGCAGGTGGACCAGGCCAGACGAACCTTGATGTTGGACTGGGCGATCATGGCCGCCGCCGCCACCACCGTGGTCAGGCCGCCGGCCAGCAGCAGCCACTGTGCCGCCGGCGCCTGGTTGATCAGCCAGGCCATCTTGATCAGCACCAGACCACCGAGGTTGACCACCCCGGCGTGCAGCAGCGCCGACACCGGGGTCGGGGCTTCCATGACCTGCAGGACCCAGCCGTGCAGGGGCAACAGCGCGCAGCGGATCATCGCGGTGATCGCCAGCAGCACGGCGGCGGCGGTGAGGCCGGCGGTCATCGGCTGGCCGGCGCCGGCCAGGTCGGCCAGGGACAGCGATCCCGTTTCCCGGGCCACCAGCACCACCGCCACCACCAGGGTGACGTCGGCGAGCCGGCCGCTGACGAAATGCTTATGGGCGGCCCGGCGTGCTCCCGGACGCTCCGGGTAAAGCGTCAGCAACCGTTGCAGGCCCAGGCCGGTGGCGCTCCAGGCCAGAGCCAGCACCGCCAGATGGTCGGTGGCGCTGACCAGCGCGGCGCCGGCCAGGGTCACCAGCACGCCGGACAGGAAGCGTTTCTGGCAGGGCTCACCGGCCAGGTAGGGGGCGGAAAAATGAACGATCACCCAGCCAAGAAAGGTAACCAGCAGCAGGCCGGCGGTGCCGGCGAGCTGCAGGGCCGCCGGCGGCGCGGCGCCGAACAGCAGGGAGACCGGAACCAGCAGGGCGAGCAGCAGGGCGGCCAGCGACGCGGCCCGGGCCAGACGCCAGCCCGGTTCCGGAGCGCGCCATAAAACGGTCACCAGAGCGGTGAGCAGGTAAAGGCCGGGGATGCTCCAGCTGTACCAGTGCGGCCCGAGCAAGCCGATGAACGTTTCCATATACCCTCCTTTGCAGCGACGGGGGTATTCTTGCGGCGGACCCGGTGTTCGGTAAAATACAAATTAAATATGAAATCGTTCTATAAAAGAGAACAGGAATGGCGCGGCTCAATTACAACCATCTCTACTATTTCTGGGCCGTGGCCCGGGAACAGCATCTGACCCGGGCCGCCGAGCACCTGCATGTGTCGCAGTCGTCCCTGTCCGCGCAGATCAAGCAACTGGAGGAGCAACTGGGGCAGCCGTTGTTCACGCGGGAAGGCCGCAAGCTGGTGCTCACCGAGGCGGGCCACCTGGCCATGAATTACGCGGAAACCATCTTCCGCGCCGGCAGTGAAATGCAGGCTATGCTGCGCGACGGCCAGACCAGCCAGCGGCAGGTCCTGCGCCTGGGCAGCGTGGCGACCCTGTCGCGGAACTTTCAGGAGAACCTGATTCAACCGTTGATGGGGAAACCGGACGTGGAGCTGGTGCTGCAATCGGGCACGCTGGACGAGCTCACCCGCCGTCTCTACGTGCATGACCTGGACGCGATTCTCTCCAACCAGGCGATTCAGGGGAGCGCCCGCACGCCGGTGCGCTGCCGCCGCATCGCCCGCCAGCCGATCAGTCTGGTGGGGCCGCCACTGGGGCGCGGCAAGCGCTTCCGCTTTCCCGAGGCGCTCGATCAGTGCCCGTTGGTGGTACCCGGGCCCAGCAGCAGTATTCGCACCGGCTTCGACCTGCTCTGCGAGCAGCTGCAGCGCCGCCCGGACATCATTGCCGAAGTGGACGACATGGCCATGATGCGTCTGCTGGCCCGGGATACCGGCGCCATCGCGCTGCTGCCGCCGGTGGTGGTGCGCGATGAGCTGCAGAATAAAACGCTGCAGGAATACTGCGCGCTGCCCGGGCTGTTCGAGGACTTTTACATCATCACCGCGGACCGGCGTTTTCAGAACCCGCTGCTTAATCAACTGATGTCGAGGCCGGCGGAGAAAATCCTCAGCCAGGGCTGAGCCGGGGGCCGTACGCCGGTACCGGTTCGGCCCGCCGGGCTTCCCTTGGGGTATTACAATCCTCTAACATTCCCCGATCCATTTTTTGCGTCCCGGGGACCCTCATGCCCGAGATTACGGCGAAAGCCCTGAACCGGCCGCCGCTTGGCCTTCTTTTGCCACCGTTATTGATCGCCCTGTCCGTGGCCTTCTGGTGGCGTTACCACCCGCGCCCGGAACTGCCGCCGATGACCGAACAGGCGCTGCTGCGCCTGGCCGCCGACACCGACTTCCACAACCTGGATCCGACGCCGGCGCCGTTGCCCTGGGAGCACTACACCATCGCGCCCGGGGACTACCTGACCCACCTGTGGAAAGAGCAATGGCAGCTGCCCGCCGCCACCCTCTACCGGCTGATCGAGACCGCCGAGCACGGCGAGCTGCTCAACCGCCTGCGCCCCGGCCAGCATCTGGAATGGCGCGCGGACAGTGACGGCAATCTGCTGGCGCTGCGGCTGTGGGAAAACGAGGCGCGCGGCTACCAGTGGAATCTGGACGCGGATTCGATCCGCGCACGGCCTCTGGAGAAGGCCCGCACCAGCCATCGGGTGCGCATTACCGGCGTGGTGCAGAGTTCCCTGGGCGCCGCGCTGGCCGCGCAGCCGGCCCTGGCCGGTGCCGCCGGCTCGGTCAGCGCCCAGCTCGCCGAGCTGCTGCCCCTGGGCCGCCAGGCCCGCCGTGGCGACCGCTTCTCGGTACTGGTGGACGTGGAGAATCTGGAAGGCAGCGAGCGCGCCTACTCCGCCAAGCTGATGGGGTTCGATTACCAGGGCGCGCGCCTGCGGGCCAGCGCCGCCCGCTTCGACGACGACCGCTTCTATAAGCCGGACGGCACCAGCCTGCTGCCCAGCTTCTGGCGTTATCCCTACGCGCAGAACCTGCGTTACCGCATCAGCTCGCCGTTCAATCTGCACCGCCATCATCCGATCACCGGCCGCATCAGCCCCCATTACGGCACCGATTTCGCCATGCCGGTGGGGACCGCCGTGGAAGCCCCGGCGGACGGCGTGGTGCGCCGCGCCACCCGTGGCGCCCTGGCCGGCAACTATCTGGTGCTGGACCACGGCAACGGCTACCAGACCCGCTATATGCACCTCAGCAAGCTGCTGGTGCACGCCGGCGACACCGTCGAGCAGGGTCAGGTGATCGCCGACAGCGGCAATACCGGCCGCAGCACCGGTCCCCACCTGCACTACGAGCTGCGTCTCAACGGCCGTCCGGTGAACGCCATGGAAGCGGCGCTGCCCACCAAGGGGCAGCTGGCCAAGGATGAACTGACCCGCTTCCGCAATCAGTACGCGGCCTACTTCGACTTCCCCGCCGACGCCAACGACGGCACCGAAGTGGCCCACCGCGACCCGCGGTAATCAACCGGCCCGGAGCGGGAGCGCCGGCGGCCGCCGCGATTAAGGGGACTCGGCCAGCAGACGCGCCATGGCGCTGAACCAGGCGGCGGTGCTGGCCGGGTCGCGGCCCGGGGCACCGGCGGCGTGGCCCAGGTCCGAATCCAGTATTTCCAGCGTGGCGCCGGGGATCAGGCCGGCTTCGTGGCCGGCGTCTTCCAGGGTGAAGTAGAGGTCGGTGCGCGACGGCAGGACCAGGGTGCGGGCCCGGATCGCGCCGAGGGCGGCGGCCAGGTCGCCGGCGCCCGGGTCCGCCGCTTCCCAGGCGGCGAGCACCGCCAGCAGGTCGTTGGCGTCCTGGGCCAGATGATCCTCCTCCCAGAAGCGCAGCAGCGCCTCGATGTCGTCGAATCCGAGATCCCGATACAGGCCGCGGCGGAAGAACGCCTGGCTGTAGGCCCAGCCGGCGTAGACGCGGGCGAAGGCGCGCAGGCCCGCCTCCGGTGGGTTTTGATAGTCGCCACCGTTGAAGGTGGCGTCGGCCCGCAGGGCGCTGCGCACACCGTCCAGGAACACCCGGTTGTGGGGCCAGCATCGGGCGGTGGCGCACACCGGCAGCAGACGCCGGACCCGGTCCGGATGGCGGAGGGCCCATTGATAGGACTGCATGCCGCCCATGGACCAGCCGGTGGCCAGGGCGATGTCCAGCGGACCGAACCAGGCTTCCAGGGCGGCGGCCTGGGCGGCCACATTGTCTTCCAGTGTCACCCGCGGAAAGCGGTGGCCGCGCTGGGAGGGATGCGCGTTGCTGGGGGAGGTGGCGTGGCCGTTGCCGAACAGATCGAACAACACCACGCAGTAATCGCCGCCGGCCAGGGGGCTGCCCGGGCCCAGCAGAGGGACGCTGCCCCGGGCGCTGCCGCCGTAGTAGCAGGGGATCAGCACCAGATTGTCGCGCCGGGCGTTGAGCGTGCCATATTGCAGGGCAGTGAGGCGCGCCGCGCGCAGCACGCCGCCGCCGCACAGCGGCCAATCTCCCAGTGAAATGTGGCGTTCCAACAGTGTCATGGCCGGGTCTCCGGATTATATATACAAGCTGGCATGTATATTGAATGCAAAGGCTGTACCTGATTTTCCGTGCGGCAATATCTGGAGAGACACCCATGAACGCGAAAGCCACCGGGCCGTCCGCGGCCACCATTCCAAGCGCCGATGTTCTGGCGCGGGATCTGCTCGATAAGGGCGCCAGGTACGCCATGGCCAGCTATGTGGATATCCATGGCGTGGTGAAGGGCAAGTTCGTGCCGCTTGCCCATCTGGATCGCATGCTGACCGGTTCCGAGCTGTACACCGGCGCCGCCCTGGACGGCGTGCCCCAGGACATCAACGACGATGAAGTGGCGGCCATGCCGGACCCGGCCACCGCCACGCCCTGCGCCTGGAACCCGGAGCTGGTGTGGTTCGCCAGCGACCTGCACCTCAACGGCCGGCCTTTCCAGGCCTGCTCGCGCGGTATCCTCAAACGCCAGCTCGCGGCGGCGGCGGAGTTGGGGCTGGGTTTTAATCTGGGCATCGAAACCGAGTTCTTCCTGTTCAAGGACACCGAGGACGGCGGCTTCGCGCCGGTCAGCGACCGGGATGATCTGGATAAGCCCTGCTACGACCCCCGGCCGCTGATGGACAACCTGCCGATCGTCGCCGATATCGTGGAGGCCATGAACGCCCAGGGCTGGGACGTTTATTCTTTCGACCATGAAGACGCCAACGGTCAGTTCGAAACCGACTTCATGTACACCGATGCTCTGAACATGGCCGACCGGCTGGTGTACTTCCGCATGATGGCCAACGAGATCGCCCGCAAGCACGGCGCCTTCGCCAGCTTCATGCCGAAACCGTTCGCCAACCGCACCGGCAGCGGCGCTCACTTCAATATGTCCCTGGCGGATCTGGAAACCGGCCGCAATCTGTTCGAGGCGGACGGCGACGATCCCCATGGCTGCAGTGTGTCACCGCTGGCCTATCACTTTATCGCCGGGGTGTTGAAACACGCCCGCGCCATCTGCGCGGTGATCGCCCCCACGGTGAACAGCTACAAACGGCTGGTGCAGCGCGGCGCCATGTCCGGCGCCACCTGGGCGCCGGTGTACTGCTGCTACGGCAACAACAACCGCACCAACATGCTGCGTATTCCTTCCCAGGGAGGCCGGGTGGAATGCCGGGCTCCGGACATCGGTGGCAACCCCTATCTGGGCGCGGCGATGCTGCTGGCCGCCGGCCTGGAGGGCATCCGCGAGAAGCTGGAACCGGGCGCGCCGCACCGGGAAAACATGAACAAATACAGCCGCGCGCAGATTCGGGACATGGGCATCGAGATGCTGCCGCGTACTCTGGGCGAGGCGGTGGACGCCTTCGAGGCGGACCCGCTGGCCCGGGAAGTTTTTGGCGATCTGATGTTCGATACCTTCGTGGATTTCAAACGGAATGAATGGGAGCAGTACCACAACCAGGTATCGGAGTGGGAGGTGCGCCGTTACCTGAAAATGTTCTGAGTGATGGTGGCCTGGACAAGGCGCTTGGCGATCCCCGCCGGGCGCTTTAACCTTACTTTTTATCCCGTTCGCCGAAGGTTCAATGAGACGCACCAAGGAAGAAGCCGAACAGACCCGGTTGAAGATTATCGACGCCGCGTTGGTGCTGTTCAGCCGTAATGGCTACACCAACACCACCCTGGCCAACATCGCCACCCAGGCGGGCTTCAGCCGCGGGCCGATTTACTGGCATTTCAAGAACAAGGACGAGCTGTTCGAGGCGGTGTTACTGCTGTCCCAGGGGCCCTTGCTGGCGCTCACCCGGGAAACCCATCAGGCCGAGGGGCCGCCGCTGGAAGTGCTGAGCGCCTTCGCCGACCGCTGGCTGCGGCTGCTGGTGGAGGACACCCGCTACCGCCAGTCCTTCGAGATCTTTCTCAATAAAACCGAACTTACCAACAATCTGGACCACACCCTGCGCCGCGAGCGCAAGCTGACCCGGGACCTGGTGTCGGCGCTGGGCAGGCAGGTGGCCCGTGCCCAACAGGCCGGGGATATCCCGCGCCGGCACGGCGCCGAAGAGCTGGGGCTGCTGTGCTACACCCACTTGATGGGGGTAACGCAGACCTGGTTGTTCTCGCCGCGCCTGTTCCGCCTGGAAGAAGAGATTCCTTTCTTCACCGGCCGGCTGATTGAGTTGTTGAAGCTTTAAAGATATCGCGGCTAAAGCGTATCGCCGCCCGGGGACTACGGCGACGGCTACCAGGCCCGCTATGTGCACCTGAGCGAGCTGCTGGTGCACGCCAGCGGCAATACCGACCGCAGCACCGGCCCCCACCCGCATTACGAACTGCGCCTCAAGGGCCGCGCGGTGAACGCCATGGAAGCGGCGCTGCCCACCAGTGGGCCGTTGACGAAGGATGAACTGACCCGGTTCCGGAATCAGCACGCGGCCTACTTTGATCTCCCGGAGCCGGGGCAGGGCGGTACCGAAGTGGCCGGCCGCGCTCATTAGCGACCGGTGGAGGGCTTTTCGGGTCGTTGCGGCCGGACTCCATGTCCCAGGGCGTTGCCCATGCGATTGCGCAGCGCCGAGCGGCTGAACTGACCGATCCGGTTAGGCGCTTGCCGCACGATGTCTTCCGAGTCGAAGCCCTCCGGTGCGCCCCGTCGGGCGCCGTCTGAGGGTGTCATGCGCCGCTGCAAACAGTCCAGTGGCAGCGCGCGATGTCCATCTACCTCCACGGTTACGCAGGGGGATCCGGCCTCGACCTGTTCCGTTTTGTCGGCACCCGCCCGGGGGGCGGCCAGCCCTGATAGCAGCATCAGCGCGGCGGTGCTCAGCACGCTCCGCCGGCTTTTCCCATGCAGCCCCATCGTTGCGCCCTCACGTTGGTGAACGTCGAGCCTGCGTTCCGAGGGCGTCCACCGCAATGTCGAAGCCAGCATTTTCCGTGAACTTTTCATGACCGTTTTTCGGTTTCCTCGTTCTGAAACACACTCTCTCTTTGTTGATCGGAGCATGTTCACTTTTCCCGCCGCGGATCGGTGACCACGGTCGGCAATCAGGTGGCCGTCGTCGGCGAGCGTTCCCCAGGCCGGCGGCGGCTTTTTTTATTGATGAATTTTTGGTGACAAAGCTTCGGTCTGGGCACTCGGGTGGCATCTTAAAAAGTGTTAACTGGATCACCGGTTTTTAGCCGGTGGATATTTCGGTGGCGGTCGTCGATCAATGGGGCCTTCGGGATGAACGACGCCGTGGCACCTTTTTTAGCGCCGGGTTTTATTCATGTTCAATGCGCACGGAAGAATGCCAGGTTTGATCGGAAGGGGGGAAGCAAAGCTGTTCGTCCTTCTATGGCTGAGCCTGTATCTATGGCTGAGTCCGACGACGGCGAGGGCCGATGACGAACTGCCCACGGTGGCCACCGTTACCATTAACGAGTACATCGTGCGCGGCAACACCGTTCTGGACAACCGAGACATCGAGCGCGCGGTTTATCCGTTCCTGGGGCCGGACAAAACTCTTGACGATATTCAACGGGCCCGCGAGGCGCTGCAAAAAATCTATCAGCAACACGGCTACCAATCGGTGTATGTGGAACTGCCGGAGCAGAAAGTGTCCGCGGGTGTGGTCTATCTGTTGGTGACCGAGGTTACGGTGGGGCGGGTGCGGGTGATCGGCTCACGTTACCACTCGCCGCTGATGATCCGACGTGACGTGCCAGCCCTGAGCGAAGGGGCGGTGCCGGACTTCGAGCTGGTTCAGGAGCAACTCACTCGGGTAAACCGATCCGGCAAGCGCCAGGTGATGCCTTTGGTCAAGGAAGGCCGGATTCCGGGAACCATGGATGTGGATCTATCAGTGGAGGATCAGCGACCCTGGAACGCCAGCCTCACCGCCAATAACGACTACAGCGCCGACACCGAAAAGCTGCGCACCATCGCCACTCTCTCGCATGCCAATCTCTGGCAAAGAGGGCACAGCGCCTCGCTGACCTTTTTTACCGCCCCTCAGGATACGGACAATGCGGAGGTGTGGTCCGCCAGCTACGAAGCGCCCTTGGCGGACCGCTGGTCCACGCGGGTCAATGGCTATATCTCAGACAGCGACGTGGCCACTGTGGGCGGCACCAATGTGGTGGGCAAGGGCCACTCCGTCGGTGTCTCGCTGATCTACAGCCTGCCGTTCAACGGCACCTGGGGGCATTCGTTCTCCGCGGGTATCGATTTCAAGGACTTCACGGAATCCCTGGTCTTTGGTCAGAGCGAGGACGATGTGCCGTTGGAGTACGCGCCTTTTACCTTTGCCTATAACGGCTACTTCTTCACCGATCACCATCAGGGCTACATCAATCTCAGTGTGGTCACGGCTTCCGATGAGGTCCCCTCCGGAGGCAGCGGCTGGGAGGAGTTCGATGACAAGCGTTACCAGGCGAGTCCGGATTTCGCCCTGTTCAAGGCCGACGCCTCTCTGGAATGGCAGCTGGATGAATGGGTGCTGGCAAGCAAGCTCTCCACCCAATTCGCCTCGGGACCGCTGGTCTCGAATGAACAGTTCGCGGTCGGCGGCGCCGGCACGGTCCGTGGCTACCTGGCCGCCGAGCAGGCCGGTGATGAAGGTTATTTGGCCAGCCTGGAATTGCGCACGCCTTCGCTGGATAGCTGGTTTGGCAATCCCTGGAGATTGCTGCGGTTCCACGTTTTCAGTGAAGGCGCCTGGCTGAGACTGCAGGACCCGCTGCCGGAGCAGGACTACCGGTTTGATCTGGCCAGCGTCGGTGTCGGCGCCCGAGCTCAGCTTTGGGATTTTCTCAGCGGCTCCGTGGACCTGGGCTATCCGCTGCTGGAAACCGGCGATACGGAAAAATACGACCCGCGCGTTCATTTCAGTGTGACCGCGCGTTTTTAACTACCCGGGACCATCCAAACCAAACGAATTACAGAGTTATCTTCGGAGTGCCTGACCATGCGACAACGTTTGCTCGTCTTCATCCTGTCCTGCCTGGGGGCGTTGGCGCCTTCCCTGGCACAGGCCTGGTGGCAGGAAGACTGGAGTTACCGGAAACAAATCACCATTGACACCACTTCGGCGGGGGCGGACATCGGTGAGCCGGTGGGCCGAATGCCGGTGCTGGTTCGCCTGCACACGGGCAACTTCAGCTTCGATGGGGTGCGAGAGAACGGCGCCGACATTCGCTTCGTCTCGGCGGATGACGAGACCGTCTTCAACCACCGGATCGAGAGCTTCGACGCTCTGCTGGGCGTGGCCTACATCTGGGTGGATGTGCCGGAGGTGCAGGGCGGCGCCCGCCAGGACATCTGGATGTACTACGGCAACGCTGAAGCGCCGGCGCCCGGCGATAGCCAGATCTACGATGCGGACTACACCGGGGTGTATCACTTCGACGGCGCGCCGGGCGCTACGGCGAGCGATGCCACCGCCTACGGCAACGACTCCGATAGTCCGGTATCGGCCTCCACGGCTGGTGTGATCGGTCAGGCCGCCCGCTTCAGTGGCGAGCCGCTGATGCTGCCGGCGGCCCCGTCACTGGCGATTGGCGCCGGCGGCGCGTTCAGCTTCAGCGCCTGGATCAAGGCACCGCAGGCGGCCGGCGAGCAGACCCTCTATCTGCGCCGGGACGCCGGCAACAGCTTGCTGATCGGCATTGATAACGGGGTGCCGTTCGTGGCGATCAACGGTCAGCGTGCGCGCGCCGATCAGCCGCTGGTCGCCGATCAATGGCAGCATCTGGCGGTCACCGTCGGTGCCCGGGGGGTGACTCTCTATCTCAACGGCCAGCCGGCGGGTCGCATGGTCGTCGCCTTGCCGGCCTTCAACGGCGCCGCCGCCCTGGGCGGCGATCCGCTTGGCCATCAGGCGGCGGTTGATCCGGGTGCCATCACCGATGGGACGCAAGGCGTCGGAGAAGACGGTTCCGGCGAGCTCGCCGCCGGGGCCGGCGCGGAAAGCGAGGCGCCCGCCACGGCGGCCGGCTTTACCGGGGCCATGGACGAGGTGCGCCTGTCCCGCGTCGCGCGTTCCCCCGCGCTGATCCGTGCCAGCGCCCTGTCCCAGGGACCGCGGGCAAGCCTGCTGACGTTCGGCGTCGACGAGGAGCAATCCGGTTTCGGCTTTGGCGCGCTGGGCTTCCTGCTGGCATCGGTACCGGTGGATGCCTGGGTCATCATCGGCGTGCTGGCGATCATGATGCTGCAAACCTGGGTAGTGATGTTCCAGAAGTTCCGCCAGGCACGGCGTACCGACGAAGCCAACGCCGAATTCCGCGAAGTTTTTGCCGGGGTCGGCACGCGGCTGGAAAAGCTGGCAGATGACCGGGCGCTGGCCGAGCGTCTGGAGTACTCCTCGCTGTGGCGCCTCTACCAGGTGGCGGTGCGCGAACTGCGGATTCGCCGTGAACAGGGCGCCGATACCGATCGCATTTCCTCGGAAACGCTGGAGGCGATCCGCGCGTCCATGGATGCGGTACGCACTAATGAGAACCGAGCGCTGGGCCATCGGCTGGGGGTGCTCTCCAATGCCATCGCGGGCGGCCCCTATATCGGCCTGCTCGGCACGGTGCTGGGCATCATGGTGGTGTTTCTCGGCACCGCCATGGCCGGCAACGTGAACATCAACGCGGTGGCGCCGGGCATGGCCGCCGCGCTGCTGGCCACCGCCGCCGGTCTGTTCGTGGCGATCCCGGCGCTGTTCGCCTACAACCGCCTGAACGGCCGCAATCGGGACATCAGCTCCGACATGCGCGTTTTTCTCGACGAGTTCGTCACCCGCCTGGCCGAGCTGCGCGGTGCCGGTGCCGGCGTGGCCCACCACGCCGACGACCGCACCACCGACACCCGACACGACGCCCTGGTGTAAGGAGAGCGAGATGGCTTCAGTAAAAGCATCCATGGATGACGACGAGCAGGACGGTCCGGTCGACGGCATCAACATCACACCCTTGGTGGACGTGCTCATGGTGGTGTTGGTGATGTTCATCCTCACCGCCACCGCCCAGGTGGCCGGTATTCAGGTGGATCTGCCCAAGGCCAGCGCGTCGGTGTCGCTGTCGGAGCCGAAGACCAAGGCGGTATCGGTGGACAACGATGGTCAGATTTTTCTCGACGCCTACCCGGTGACCCTGGATGAGCTCGAGGACCGCCTGCGTACGGAAAAGGCCACCAATCCGGATTTTCCGGTGGTGGTGCGCGGTGACGCGGCGGTGCAGTACCAGAAAGTGGTGGAAGTGCTCGACGTCCTGCGTCGCCTGGAGCTCGCCCAGGTGGGCCTGGTGACCGGTAAACCGAAGAACTGACTGGAACGGATCCGACCGAGATGCCACACCAATCACGCAAATCAAGCCGGACGCGGACGGCGCGGCAGCGACGCCTCGCCGCCCTGGCCTGGCCGCCGGCGGTGTTGCTGGCGCTGGTGGTACTGGGCGTACTGCTGTGGCGATGGGCCAACGACAGCGCGGGCGTGCAACGGCAGGTCCCAAAGCCGGACATGATCGTGCCGCTACCGCCGCCGCCTCCGCCGCCGGAGGAGCAAACCGAGCCGGAACCGGAACCGGAGGACGTGGTGGAGCCGGAGCCGGTGCCGGAGCCCACGCCGGTGGAAGAGCCGACGCCGGAAGAGCAGCCGTCGCCGTCCCAGGATCTCTCCGAGGCCATGCAGATCGATGGCGAGGCCCAGGCCGGCGGTGATGCCTTCAATATCGCCGCTGGCAGCGGCAGCGGTCGGGGCGGATCCGGCGCCGGCGTGGGTAATGCGACCTATGGTCAGTACCTGTCCTACGCCTTTCAACGGCGGCTGCGCGAAGACCGTGACATCCGGCATCTGAGCTACCGATTGGAGGTCAATTTGTGGCTCGACCCGGACGGCCGAGTGACCCGGGTACAAGTGCTGGAATCCAGTGGTGACGAGGACGTGGACCGACGCATCGTCGCTGCTCTGCGCGAGCTCGAGCCGCTCGACCAGAAGCCGCCCGCGTCGCTGACGTTGCCGGTGCACATGTCCCTGCAAGGGCGCCGTCCGGGATGACCCGCCGGCCGCCCTCCCTAAGACTTCTTTCAGGAGCCGATAGCATGAACAGGCAAATTTCTCGCTGGACCCTGGCCGTGGCGGTGGCCGCCACGCTGGCCGGTCCGGTCCGGGCACAGACCCCGGAACCGCAGGCGCCGTCGGCGTCGGGCAATACCACGGTACACCTGATCCGCTTGCTGGTGGAGCAGGGCGTGATCACCGAAGGTCAGGCCCAGGGGCTGCTGGAACAGGCCCGCCGCGATGCGCTGGCGGAACAGCGTCGGCAGCCCCAGGTGCAAGAAGGCGATGTGCGGGTACCGTACATCCCGGAGACCGTGCGCGAAGGCATCCGCGACGAGGTCAAGGAGGAGGTGATGGCACAAGCCCGACGGGAAAACTGGGCGGCGCCGAATACCGTCCCGGATTGGACTTCGCGCATCACCCTGTCCGGTGACGTACGAGTGCGCAATGAGTCCCGCTTCCTGGCCGACGACAACAGCAACCTGATCGTCGATTTCCAGGAGTGGAACGAGGATAAGTACGATGTGCGTCTTGACGACGATACTTTTCCTCCATTACTGAACACTCGTAAGGATCGCGAGAATCTCATGCGCATTCGTGCCCGGTTCGGTCTGGAAGCGGAACTGGGCAAGCAATGGAGCGCCGGTGTGCGGCTGGCCACCGGCAGTAGCGACAGCCCGGTGTCCACCACCCAGACACTCGGGGGCGGGCTGAGCAAAAAGGACATCTGGCTGGACCGCGCCCATATCCGTTGGACACCGGGCGCCTGGAGCTTCACCGCGGGCCGCGCCGACAATCCGTTTGTGTCCACCGATATTCTGTATTCCGATGAGCTCGCCTTCGATGGCGTCTCGGCGGCCTGGCGCGGTACCGGCATGGCCCGGGGAGGCGGCTTTTTCGGCACGCTGGGGGCCTTCCCATTGGAATATCTGTCCGATGACTTTCCCTCCGATGAACAGAACAAAACGGAAAGCGAGGACAAGTGGCTGTTCGGCGCCCAGTTGGGTGTGAATTGGCGCTTTACCGACCAGAATCGTCTGCTGGCGGCGGTGGCCTATTACGACTTCGACAATATTCGGGGGCAGCGTTCACAGCAGTGCTTCCTGTATCTGGATTACCAGACCTGCGACACCGACTGGTCGGCACCGGCTTTCATGCAAAAAGGCAATACCATTTTCCTGTTGCGTGACATCGCTTTGGAACCTGGTAATGAAGCCGCCACCCCCCAGCCGCAGCTGGTGGGCCTGGCCTCGGAGTTCCAATTGCTGGATATCAATCTGCGTTGGGACACCTCTTTGTTCCGCGATTACCAGCTGCGCATGGCCGCCAATTATGTGCACAACCTGGCCTACGACGAAGACGAAATGCTGGAGCATTCCGAAGGCCAGATTTACAACAACTTCGACTTTAATGGCGAGCTGGAAAGCGGTTCCGATGCCTGGATGCTGCAGGCCGCCTTTGGCGAAGGCCTGGATCTGAAGCGTTCCGGTGATTGGCAGATGTTCCTGGGCTACAAGTATATCGAGCCGGATGCGCTGCCGGACGGTTTCAACGATTCCACTTTCCACCTCGGTGGCACCAACGCCAAGGGTTATTTCCTCGGTGGCGCCTACGCCTTTACCGAGCGGCTCTCCACCCGTGGCCGCTGGCTGAGCGCAGAGGAAGTCTATGGTCAGCCCTTCGCCATCGATGTGTTGCAACTGGAGCTCAATGCGCGCTTCTAAGCGAGGCGCGGGAGAAATGTCATGACCAATGCAAACCCAGGGCGGCGACCGACGCCGCGGTTATTTTTGGCCGGCCTGTGCCTGGCCCTGAGCCTGCCGGTCCTCGCCCAGACCGGGCAAAGCCTGGAAGAGCGCCTGCGTGCCGAATTGCGCAATAATCGGCAGGAGTTGCAAATGTTGCGCTCACAACAGGCGCAGTGGGAGGCCCGGGCGGCCCGTGCCGAAGCGGAGCGCCGCGCCGCCGAGGAGAAGCTGGCAGCGATGCAGGCGCACCTGAGTGACAGCGAGAAGAAGCTGGCCGCTCAGCGCCGGGCCAGCGCCGGCCGGTTGGCGGAAAGCCGCGAACGCAATCAGCAAGTGCGTGATGCCTACGACCAATTGCTGGGCATGGCCCGCGACAAGGAAGTGGAACGCCGGCAGCTGGCGCGGCGCGTCACTGAACAGGCCCAGGCGCTGGAAACCTGTGCGGCACGCAACGGTGAGTTGTACCGCGCCGGGCGTGAAATTCTTGATGCCTACGAGAGTCTGGGCGCCGGTGGTCTGTTCAAACTACGCCAGCCGCTGGCGGCCTCCGCGCGGGTGGAGTTTGAAGAAGGGGCGCAGGCCTACGGCGACCGGCTCTACAACAATCAGGTGGATGCGGTGGTACCGGATGCCGAGTCCAAACCGACACCCGACGGGGACCAGTAATGAGTAAAAAGCAGGACATTATCGAAGACATCGAGCTCGACGGCGTTGCCGCGCTGTTGCAGGAAGCGGGCTATCGCACCAACGACAGCGAACAGAACGGCACGCGGCAGTTGCTCAGCGCCAGCCAGGGGATCGGTTTCGCGGTACGCCCGGGCAACACCCGGGAGGGCGGAACCGGTTTGCTCGACTTTACGCTCAGCTGCGCCCTGCGCATCGACGGCGAGTTGCCGGAAGGCATGGTGACGGCCTGGAACCGGGGAAAACGCTTTGGGCGCCTGAGTGAGCAGGGAGATTTTCTGGTGCTGGAGATGGACGTGCTGGTGGCCGGCGGTGTCAGTCAGGGGTACCTGCGTACTGCCGTGGAGCTCTGGGACCGCCTGATGCGGGAATTTCTGTTATTTCTCAGGAATTACACCGCGCCCACCGGCTAACTGATGATCAGCACGCCGCCGGGCAGATCGCGCACGGTGGCGCCATGGACTTCGCGCACCAGTGCCGCGAAGTCCTGCAGCCGGTCCAGGGACAGGTAGGCTTGCACCGGGGTGCGGCCCAGGCGGTCATCAAGCAGCAGGATACGGCCCGGCCGGTAACGATTCACTTCCTCGACAACCGCTGACAAGGGCGTCCCGTCAAAAACCAGCAGGCGCTCGCGCCAGGCGCTTACCCGGTCCGTGTCCACCGCCTTTACGTCGGTCAGTCTTTCCTCGTTGTACACAACCTGCTGGGCGGATTGCAGGCGCGCCCGGTCCTGCCCATGGGCCACGGTCAGGTCGCCGCTCAGGCAGGTGACTTGCACCCGGTCGTCGGTAAAGCGCACATTGAAGCGAGCGTGCCGGGCTTCCACGCGGCCGCGTCCCGCCGTCACCGTGAAACGCTGATGGTTGGTGGTCGATGTGGTCACCTCGGTTTCTCCGGCGCGCAGCATCAGCCCGGTCACGGTGTCGCCGCTTTTACGCAGATCAATACGTGTCTGGGTGTTCAGCTCCAGGGTGGCGGTGTGGGGGAGCACCACCCGGCGTTGCTCGCCGGTGGCGGTCCACAGATCCGCGCTCAGAACGTCGGCTCCGGGCCATAGATCCAGCGGGGAGCGCAGCGCCACCCAGCCGGCGCACGCGGCCACCGCCCCGCCCAGAAACGCGCGCCGGCTGAAGCCGGCGGGGCGGCGCGACGTGAGTGGCACCACCTTGTGACGCTGCTCGGCGTCTTGCTGGTCGGCACGGGCGGCCTGTCCCATGCCCTGCCAGACACGCCGGCAGTGAGAGAAAGCCCGGGCGTGGGCGGGGCTGCGCGCGCACCACTGGCGAAAGGCATCGCCGTCCGCCGCGGTGGCGCGACCGGATTCGAGCAGTATCAGCCATTCCCGGGCTTCTCGTTGGATCCGGTCCTCCTCCATCAGACCGGGATCATAAGGGTGGTTCATTCAGAGGGCCTTCTGTTTTTGGGGCCGAAACGTTGAACGTATTCACGATCGAGGCGCCGGCAACAGTGTTCCAATCCCGCGCGCAGTTCCTTTTCCACGGTTCTCAGAGACACGCCGTGGCGGGCGGCGATTTCCGCGTGGGGCACTTCTTCCAGGCGCGCCGCGGTGACAATCGCGCGGCGCCGGCGGGGAAGCTCCGACAGGGCGCGGCGGAACAGGAGGATTTCCTGTTCGCCCAGCGCTTCCCGAGCCGGGTCCGCCAGTTCGTCGGCCATGGCATACAGATCTTCAACGTCATCGAGTGTCATCAGTCTGGACTGCTTACGTCGCTGTTCCTCGGCCGCGTTCAGCGCGATGCGAAACACATAGGCGGCGGGATGTTTTACCACCACGGTGCTACCACGCAGGGTTTCCAGACGCAGCCAGGTTTCCTGCAGGGCGTCCTCCGCCAGTTGATGGGACCCCAGCCGTGTACGCAGCCGTTGTCGGAACTCCTCGTAGCGTTCGAGGAACAAATCGCGCAGCGGTTGTTGCAGTGTATCGGGCATGTCAGCGGCTCCCCGAGGACGGGCAGGGCGTCGCCGCTTCCGACGGAATCAACAGTACCGTTACCGGATTGGGCTGGCCGGGCGGCGGCGGCGCCAGCCGACTGCCGGCCAGCGCCGCGCGCACCTTGTCCCCCCAGCGCGGCGCGTCGTGGGAATCCAGCACATGAACCCGTTCGACGGTGCCGTCGGCGGCGATCCAGAGCTGAACCGCCACGCGGATCCGACCGTATGCATCGCCAAGCCGCTGGCAAACCCGGTCGGCGAAGTGCTGTTGCAACCGGGCGGCGTAGAGGGAAGGTACCGGAACGGTGGCGGTATCGGTGGCGGCGGGTGCCGCCGGAGCCGGCACCAGGGTCAGGGCCGAGGGGCCGATGCGACGCGCCCGCAATCCGGTGCCCTCCAATAGCCGGGTGAGCGCCGCCATCGGCCTGAAATGTCCGCGTACCGTGCTGGATTTCTTATCGCTGGTCAGATCACTGGTCACCAAAATCGACACCCCCGTTTGTTCGCTGAATTGTTCGAGCGCACGGGACAGAGCCTGCGCGGGAACGTCGAATTCCCGTGCGTCGTCGTCGCCGAATACCGTGGTACCGATAAGCAGGGATCCAATTGCGAGAAGGCGCAATGTGGTTGAAACGGTCGCCCCAAAGCGTTTAACAGCGGCTACGGCCACGGCGCCAACGGTCCGGTCATGGATCGGGAAGAAACGGTTATGAATGCGCAACTTCGCATTATGGCGCGGAAGTATGTCGGAAATATTTCACGACTAGCGTGTTTCGCCGGCTTTATGAATTTTCCATGAAATGGGTTCATTCCACGGCGTTCCGGAACGTCTATGCCAGGAAGACCGGCGATCATTGCCACGTCGGCCGACCCTTTTTTGTCCGCGTTGAGAGAACCCCATGAAGCTGAAGCATGCCGCCCCGCCGCGCCCGTCGGCGAAACGCCCCGGTGACGCCACCTTTACCCTCAAGCCGTTGGCGCGAGCGATGGCCCTGATGCTGGCGGTGGGCGCCTTGCCGGTGGCGGAGGCCGGATCGCGGGTGGCGGGTGCGGACTGGATGGCCGCGAAGGCCTCGGCGCGGGCTGCTGCCCAGGCGTCCGCCTCGGCGGTGAGTGGGCGCTCCCGGGCCGCCACCCTGGCGGAACAGCAGGCGGCGGCGAAGCTGCGTCACTCCATCGATAACCTGCGCCGTACCGCCGGCACCCTCGCCGCGCAGCGGGCCGCCCAGCAGGCGGCCCGCGAGGCGGCGCGGCACGCCGCATCGAATATTCCCAACGGTCTGGCCGAGGGCGGGCTCAAGGTGGACGCCAATCCGGATACCGCCGGATGGCACAACGCGGAAGGGCCCAGCCAGTCGATCAAGGACGGTCACACCACGGTGACGGTGAAGCAAACCGGGGATAAGGCCATTCTCAATTGGGAGACCTTCAATGTCGGCCGCGACACCACCGTCGACTTCGAACAGCAATCCAATTGGGCGGCGCTCAACCGCATCAATGACCCGCAGGCACGACCCAGCCAGATTCAGGGTCGCATCCAGGGCGACGGCACCGTCATGGTGGTGAACCGCAACGGTGTGGTGTTCAGCGGCTCCAGTCAGGTCAACGTACGTAATCTGGTGGCCGCCGCTGCCGATATCAGTGACCAGCAGTTTCGTGAACGGGGCATCTACTTCGACGCGGAAGGCAGCCAGCCGGTGTTCACCGATGCCGCCGGTGATATCGATATTCAGGCTGGCGCGCGCATCACCACCCGGGCGCCGGGAGCCAGCACCCAGGGTGGCGGCTACGCCATGTTTCTGGGGCGCAGCGTCAACAATGGCGGCGAGATCGTCACCGACCGGGGCCAGACCACCCTGGCCGCCGGTGACGATTTCTATATTCGCAAGGGACAGGGCACCGAACAGAACACCGCCTCCACCACCCGGGGCAACGAAGTGGCCGCCTCGCTGGACGCCGGCAGCGATGCCGGCCAGGTCCTCAACGAGGGCCTGATTCTTTCTCCGGAAGGCGACATCACGCTCACCGGCCATGAGGTGCGCCAGCAAGGGGTGGCGGTGGCGACCACCAGCGTGGATGCCCGCGGCACGGTGCACCTGCTCAACGCCGCCAGCGACACGGAAGGCAGCGTCACCCTGGGCGCGGACAGCGTCACCGCCGTGCTTATCGACGAGGACAGCGGCACCGCCACGGACAGCCGCCGCCAGCAACTGATCGACGAGTCCGCGGACCAGGACCTGCTCCGCGACCAGATGACCGATGGCCATTTCGATAATCTGGCGGATCTGCCGGACCGCCGCGACCAGTCCCGGGTGGAGATCGTCTCCGGCAACGACGTGATGTTCGAAAAAGACTCTCTGACCCTGGCCACCGGCGGCCAGGTCGCCGTGGCCGCCGCGGACCGGGTACGCCTGGAAAGCGGCGCCGAAGTGGACGTGGCCGGCGCCGTCGGCGTGCGCGTGGCGATGGAGTCCAACAATGTGTTGGTGGATGTGCAAAGTAATGAGCTGCGCGATTCGCCCTTCAACCGGGACAGCGCGGCGCTGAAGAACGGCGACGTGTGGCTTGACCGTCGTGACCTTATCCTGGTGCCGGCCGGCACCGGTGGTTACGAAGAAGACCGCTGGTACACCGCCGGCGGTCTGCTGGAAGTGAGCGGCTACCTGGACACCAGCGAACACTCCGCCCGGGAATGGGCCGCCGCCGGCGGCACCGTGCGCCTGCAAGGTAACGCGGTGATCAGCCAGAGTGGTTCCAGCGTTAATTTGTCCGGTGGCACGCTCAACGTGGAAAGCGGCTATGTGCGTCAGACCTGGCTGATGGGCGCCGACGGCAATGTTTACAACGCCGCCTCGGCGCCGGGCTATCTGCGCTATACCGGCGTCTACCGGGGCTATCAGCGTCACAGTGCGCGCTGGGGGCAGACCGATGCCTATTACAACCCGGCTGTGATCCGCGAGCGGCGATTGGAAAGTGGTTATGTCACCGGTCGCGATGCCGGTGAACTGATCGTCAGCGCCCCCACCGTCGTCCTTGAGGGCGACATCGATGCCAGCGTCTACAACGGCGAACGTCAGGACCGTCCCCGTGACGCCGGCCTGGACGGCTACCAGCAAGCTCAGAATCGCGTCGCCCTGGGCGGACGATTGCTGATCGGGAAATACGGCGTGCGGGGACTTGCCGGCGGCTTCGAATCTGATGTGCGCATCGGCGACTTCGACGCCATCGCCGACCAGTTGGAAAGGGATGGGGAACTCGGCGAGCGACTCAACACCGTCTGGCTGGATGCTGAACACCTCAACCAGCAAAATCTGGGCGGCGTGGATCTGGTGTCCGCCGGCGCCATCCGCGTGGACCACGATCTGACCGTCACTCCGGGCGGCTATGTCCGCCTGGCCTCCGGCCGGGTGGACGTGGACGCCACCGTTACCGCGCGGGGCGGTGATATTACGCTGACCAACATTATCGAGGCGTACAACAGCAGCGGTTCCCGGGTGCGTACCGCCCTGGAAGGCGCGGACGGCGAAACCCGGATGCGCCTGGGCGCCGAAGGATTCCTGGATGCCCGGGGCCTGTGGAGCAATCAGCGCCGTGAACCATTCCGGGCTTCCCTGGCGCACCGCGATGGCGGCCGCGTCCAGGTCATTTCCAGCCAGGATGTCACCCTGGAGTCGGGCAGCCGCATCGATGTTTCCTCTGGCGCCGCAGTGGGCGCCGACGGCAACCTGATGGGCGGCCGTGGCGGCGACATCACATTGAGTGCCGCCACCACCGTCAATGAAAACAGCGGCGCCCAGCAAAACGGCGTGTTGACCCTGGATGGCGATCTGCGCGGGTTTGGCGTGGACGGCGGCGGCACGCTTACGTTGCGCACCGGGGAAGCGGTGGTGGTGGGCGGCGACGCCTTCGAAACCAGCGGGCTGCTGGCCGCCGGTGAAACGGCACCGGTGGACCTGACCTTGCTGGAGGAAGTGGTCATCGCCGCCGGCCAGACCCTGCCGTTCGACTATCAGTACCAACGCACCGTCGCCGTGCCCGGTGAGGCGCTCGGTAACAGCGCCATCACCATCAGCCCCACCAATACGCTGACCCTGGCGGCGGACTGGACCATACCCGAGTCGGCCACGGGCACCTTCCGGGTCCTGGTCGGCCGGACGGTCTATGGTTCCAGCCAGACGGTGCCGGCCGGATCGGTGATCACCAATGTGGTGGGCGCCTCCGTCGGCACCTTGCCTTCCGATTACATCGTGCCCGCCGATGCTTTCCCCAACGGCATTCCCGTGCAGCCCAGCCAGCAAACGCTGCCGGCGGGTACGCCCCTACCCAACGATGTGGTGTTCGCCGCCGGGGAAATCCTGGCCGCGGGCAGCGTGCTGAGTCGCGATGTGCGGGTGAAGCCGGTGCTGCAACTGGCCGCCGAGGATTTCCAGCGTGGTTTTTCCCATTACGACGTCAACGGCCATAAAGGGGTATCCGTCGCCGAAGGCGAGCGCATTGATGTAACCCTGCCCGTATATCGCTTCCGATCGAACGCCGCCTCGGCGACGACGCGTGACGATGCCCTGGAAGTATGGACACCGCCCCTGTACCTGCCGATGGCGGACCAGGACGAAAGAATGTCCCGGCGGCCGGGAGCCAGCCTTACCCTCAGATCAGAGGGCCAGGGCCGGCCCGGTGCCATTAGCGTGGGCAAAGATGCGGTTATCCAGGTGGACCCGGAGCAGTCCATTGTCCTGCGGGGTGGCCAGACCACCGTGGACGGTACCCTGAGGGCCCGGGCCGGGCGCATCGATATTCTCAACCCGTCCAGCGATGCTCAACTGCAGGCGGCGACGCCGGCTCGTTCCATCTGGATCGGCGAGAATGCGCTGCTGGACGTCTCCGGGGTTGCTCACACCGGCACCGACCTGAGAGGCCGTCGCTATGGAGAGGTACTGAATGGCGGGCAGGTGACCCTGGGCAGCAACCTGCCTCGGGAAAAGGTGGATGGCCTTTATCCGGTCAACAATCAATTCATCATTGTCCGGGATGGCGCGGTCATCGACGTGTCCGGCGCGCAGGCGGACCTGGATCTGGGCCTCGAAGGACCCACCACGGTATCCGGCGACGCCGGCGGCCTGGCGATGCGCTCCAATGCCGGCATCTACTTCGATGGTGAGCTGCGTGCCGAAAGCGGTGGTGATGGCGCCGCCGGTGGCAGCCTGGATGTGATGCTGGAAACCATCGCGTTGCCGGTGAACATCGGTGACGAACGCCAAACCGAGTTGCGTACCATCGTGGTTGGCGAGGGCATTGAGTCCGGTCTGCCCTCGGACCTGACCGCCGGCAAGGACGATTCCGCCCTGCGTTTCGGCCAGGCCCGGTTCGACAGCGAGGACATCGAGGACTGGGGGGTTGATAGTCTGTCGCTGTGGGCTCAAGACGCGATCCTGTTCGAGGGCGACACCGGCCTCGACCTGGGCGGCAAGATTGAATTGTCCGCCGCCGTGATCGGCGCCGCCCCGGAAACCCCGGATATCGAGGTGGCGCTGGCCGCGCCCTACGTCAGGCTGGCCGGTCGTACCGAGCTGCCGACGGTCCCCGGCAGCAGCAACCAGCAAGGCACCGGTCCGTTCTTCGAGTTCGAGAATGGCCATATCTCACCGAATTCCACCCATGAGAGCAGCCGCTTTTCGGTGAGCGCGGACCTGATCGATCTGGGCCAGGGGGCGGTGGCTTTCGGCGGGCATGGTACCCGGGGACTGCTCGGCGGCGGTGAAGCAGAGGTGGATTTGCCGGGCTTCGCGCGGGTGACCCTGGACAGCCGGGGCGATATCCGGATGGACAACGCCGTGCTGACCGCGCAGCACGAGCTGGAGGTGATCGCCGAGCGCCTCTATCCGGTTACCCACAGCACCAATAATGCCCTGAGAGTCGGTGATATCAATCCGGACATCGAAAACGCCGGCGACGCCGTGCTCAGTATCCGGCGGCGAGGGGAGGGGACCCCGGATCTGCCACCTTCGGTATTCGGTGCGCTGTATTTACTGGCACCGAACATCGAACAGAACGGCGCGGTGATGGCGCCGTTGGGGTTGATCTCGGTGGGGAAGGACGTCGTGAACACCGCTTTCGGAAGCGGGGCCAACCCGCCCTATGACGTCCGTAATGTGCACGTGGATGTGGCGCTAGGGGCAAACAGCATCACCTCGATCAGTGCCGATGGTCTGATCCTGCCCTACGGGTACACCAGCGATGGCATCAACTACTACTACGACGGCGAAAAGGTTGAGTTTGACGAAACGAATTCCGACGCCGCCCAGAGGCAGCGTACCGGCGGTGGCATCGTCTTTGATGTCGCCACTTTCCTCGCCCGGGAAGGCGCGGTGGTGGACACCTCCGCCGGCGGCGTGCTCCAGGGCATCGGATTCCGGTCCGGCCAGCGGGGCTCAGTGAATATTCTTGATACCGCCCTGGCCAATGCGGCGCCCTGGCACGCTGGCGACAGTGATGCCGAAGTGTATGCCATCGTCCCGGGCCACTACGGCGATGTGGCGCCGATCGACCCGGCCCTGGCCGGGCCCGCCCGGGTGGGTGAGCGGATAACCATCGGCGCCGGCGTGCCTGGCCTGCCGGCGGGCACCTATACCCTGTTGCCCGCCGAATACGCCCTGATGCCCGGTGGGTACCGGGTGGAACTCGGCGCTTCCGAGCGTTTCGACCAGGGTGTTCGAAGCAGCGCGCCCGGGCTGTACGATGCCAGCGTTTATCTGGGGGTGGCGCATACCGGGCTGCTGGCCCGGCAGCCGCGCCGGGCCTCGATCATGTCCGGCGCCCAGGTACGCCGCTACGGCGACTTTGATGAGACCACGCTGACGCAATGGGTGCTGAACCGCCAGGCGGAGTTCGGTGCCGCGCGGGCGCCGTATCTGATTCCCGAGGACATGCGCAGCCTGACCTTCGATTTCGGTGGCGCGCGGGACGATGGGGAACAGGTCTTTCGTTTCGACGGGGAGCTGCGCAACCGGCAGGTCGAGGGCGGCGCCGGCGGCATGGTGGCGTTTACCGGCAAACCGCTGGAGGTGGTGGCCGACAAAGGGCAGGGCGCGGGGGACCGCATCACCCTGGTGGACGACGACATCAACGCCCTGGGCGCCACTATTCTCGGTCTGGGGGTGAGCGCGCCGTCATTCGACGGCAGACTGGATTCCTACCGGGTGTCCACGGTGGTGCGTTCCGGCGCCACCCTGCGCGCGGGGACCGTGGTGCTGGGCGGGCAGGTCAACGGTGCCGATGACGTGGTGGTGGAATCCGGCGCCACCATCGACACCCGGGGCTTCGAGGCGGCGGGCTGGACCGCGGCCAACGGTATTGTTCTGGCCCCGGCCGAGGATCAGGCCCTGCTGGTGGTCGGCAATGATCTGATGACCTTCGGCGGCGCCAGCGGCGACGGCCGCCTGCGGGTCGAGGACGGCGCGGCGCTGTTCGGGGAAGGCTCGGTGGCGCTGCTGGCATCCGGCGGCGCGGAAATCGGTGATATTTCCCTGGGCGCCCGGGACCTGTTGCTGGGTGTGGAAGACATCAACGTGGGCACCGACGCGGCGCTCGCTCAGGCTGCTTCCGACGGTGTGCTGTCCTCCGGCTGGCGGCTGACTCAAAGTGTGCTCGACGGTCTGCTGCGCCCGGCCGACGGGCCCGGCATCGAAAGCCTGAGCTTCCAGGCCTCCAATTCCATTAACTTCATCGGGCCGGTCAGTCTGGATACCTTCGACCCGGGCACCGGCGAATCCAGCGCGGATCTGCGCTTTATCACACCGGCCATCTACGGCCTGGGTGGAGACGGGGACACCGCCACCATTCGCACCGAACGGTTCACCTGGAGCGGGCTGGGTTATATGGAAGGCGCCGATCCGGTGGCGGCGCAGCCGGGCCCGGTAATCGACGGCGGTGCCGGCACCGGCACGGGGGCCTTCCAGGTGGACGCCGATGAAGTGCTGTTCGGATTCAACGGGCCTCTCACCGATGAATCGACCAACCTGACCCTTGAGCGATGGATGCTGGGCTTCGCGGACGTGACCTTCAATGCCTCGGATCGCATCAGCAGTGAACGGGCCAGCCAGCTCTCGGTGTACCAGCGGGCGATCGGCGACGGTGACTATCAGGGCGGTAACCTGACGCTGAACGCGCCGGTGCTCACCGGCCAGGCACGCTCGGACATGACCTTCCGCGCTGGCGGTGATTTGACGGTGGCCAGACCGGAGGGCGCCGAACCGGTGGACCGGAGCGGCCTGGACCTGGGCGGGCGGCTCACCCTGGACGGCAACCGGGTGCGCATCGACGGCACCGTGGCGGCGCCCAGCGGGCATATTGAAATCCGCGCCGAGGAAGATGTGGAACTGGCGGCGGGCAGCGTCCTGGACGTGGCCGGCCGGGAAGTGACCTTCTTCGATGTGACCCGCCACAGCTTCGGCGGTGATGTGGTGCTGGAAAGTCGCCAGGGCGATGTGCGCCAGGCCGCCGGCGCGACCCTGGACGTGTCCGCCCGGGGCAGCGACGCCGGCACCGTCAAGGCCACCGCAGCCAACGGGCAGGTGGCGCTGGAAGGTGACCTGATCGCCCGCGCCGGGGATCAGCCGGACAACGGCTTCGAAGGCGGCTCGATTCAGGTGGAGGGGCTGACCATCCTCGACTTCGTCGGCCTCAACCAGCGGCTTGGCGAAGGCGGCTTCGATTACGGCCGGGACTTTACCCTGGGCAGCGGTGACCTGGTCATCGGCGATGAACTGCGGGCGCGTCATCTGTCCGTGACCGCCGATGGCGGCAGCCTCACCGTGGCCGGAACGGTTCGCGCCGGCGGCGACCACGCCGGCAGCCTGCGGCTGGCCGCCCGCGACGATCTGACCATCGAGAGCGGCGCGGTGCTCGACGCCAGTGGCGACACGCTCAAACGCGACAGCCACGGCGGCGCCATCGAGGGCAGCAACCGGGCCACCCTGGATCTCACCGCCCGGGATGGCCGCCTGGTGCTGGCGGACGGCGCCACCCTGGACGTGAGCGCCGGCGGCGAGGCCCGTGGCTTGATCAACCTGAATGCCCCCCGTCTGGGCGGCAGCCAGGGCGACGACGTGGCGGTGGACGCCGGCGGCCCGCTCACCGTGCGCGGTGCCAAGCGACTGGCGGTGAACGGTTTCTGGACCTACGACGATGCCCCGGTGGACGCCGAGGACGGCACCACTCAGGTGGTCGACGAAGCCTATATGGACGGCATTCACCAGGACAGCGAAGCCTTCGTCAACGGCGCGCTGGCCAATGCCGACCTGATGGCACGGTTGGCCGGCCTGCGCGACGCCACCGAGACCTTCCAGTTGCGCCCCGGCGTGGAGATCGTCTCCGCCACCGAGGACGGTAACCTGCGCGTGGAAGGGGATCTGGACCTGGCGAACTACCGCTACGGTCCGGATGTGGACCCGGCGGTGAGAGGTTCCGGCACCGCCGGCGTCTTCAACCTGCGGGCCGGCGGCGATCTCACCGTGAACGGCAATATCAGCGACGGCTTCGGCGTGCCGCTGACCAGCCCGGACAGTGAAATTTCCGTGGACTTCGAGTTGGAGCCGGGTCTGTTGGATACCGCTAATCGTTTCCAGTCGGACTACACCTTGCCGCAGGATTTGACCCTGGCAGGTGGATGGAACATCTCTCAAGTGGACGGGAGCCTTCCCTTCGCGATCAATCCCTCTCAGGTGGCCCTCCCTGCCGGGGTTCCAATTGAGGAAAGCGTGGTCATTGCCGTACAGACCGTCGTGAGTGGTGTTTTGGCGGCGGATGTAGTGTTACCCGTTGCGGTCAGGGATCTTCGCACGGGGGTAACTTATGGTCCGGGTCTCGTTCCCGCAGGAACCTCGGCTACGTTTCTCGCGCCGCCCGCGACGGAATTCGCCGCCGGCTATGTGTTCTTCCTGTCGCCGCAGATTCAGGTGGATACCATCCCCGCCGGAACCGATCTTTCCAGGTATCAAAGTATTAGCTTGCCTCTCACGGAGACGAACAGAGAGATCAAGTTGACAGCCGGCATGGTTCTTCCCGAGGGGTTCAGAATTTCCAGTCTCAACGGATCGGAAACGATCAATGTGCCCCTGCAACCGCTGGCACCGGTGCTGGACCGGGGCCAGGAGTCCTGGGATATCCGCATGGTGGCGGGCGCCGATCTGGCCTCCGCCAGCCGGCGCGCGGTGCGTGCCGGCGCCCTGGCCGGAGACCTGGTATTGGATAATCCCGACGCACCTCTGGTATTTCGGGGCATCACCAACGAAGAGCGGCCAGTCACCAGTGTGATCCGCACCGGCCAGGGGGACCTGGAACTGCTTGCCGCCCGGGATTACCGGCATGACTCCGCCTATGGTGTCTACACCGTCGGCAATGCGCTGCCGGCCGGGGAGGTGCCCGACGTGGCCCGCCCGGACGGGGGAGAGCTGGGAGCGAGCTATGCCGAGTACCAGGATTCCGAGGCGGTTACCGATGTGCAGGCCGGTTTCCTGACCGGTGGTGGCGAGGTGTTGGTACAGGCCGGCCGTAACCTCCATGGCTATACCAGCGGCGATTTGAATGGCGATCTACCGGCGTCGGATTGGCTTTGGACTCAGGGCGCCTCCGCCGACGGCGCCTTGGACGCCTGGTGGATTCATCCGGGCACCTATAGCAAAAACAGTACCTCCAGGGCCAAATTCTCCACGTTCCAGGGCATCGGGGCCTTGGGTGGCGGCAATCTGTCGGTGTCCGCCGCCCAGCAGCTTGGCACCTACGCCTTTATCGGTGCCGACGCCACACCGGTGGGGGCCCTGAACCTGGTGGTGGGCGCCAGCGGTTGGCGTGACGCGGACGGTACCGTCCGGCAAACCGGGGGTGGCGAGCTTCGCGTCAGCGCCGGGGCGATCAATCCTTTGCGGGACGGTACGAGAAGTAACGTGGCCAATCTGCGTGGTGATATCCGGGTGCGGGCCGGCGCCATCGGGCAGACCTGGCAGACGTTTCAGGTGCCAGGCAACTCTGATCCTCGGCCGGACGATCTGATCACCCGGGCCCGTGTTAATGCCTACGGCATTCTTTCAGTGACACAGGGTGATGGCTCGGCTCGTCTGTTGAGCGTGGGGGACGCGGTATTCCGGACCCTGAACCCGACCGCCGGTCTGCCGGGCGCCGGGCTATGGACCGACGGGACAAAAACCTCTGTTTTCGCGGCGGGTGGGGACATAACGATGAGCAGCCTATCAACGGGTATCGAGGCCCCCTCCACTCTCAGTCTGGTGGCGTCCGAAGGCTCTATTTACGGAACGCGTAACTCGGGGGATAGCATTCAAGTGCGTCCTTCATTGGATGGGGGGGTGGAGGTGCTCGCCGCGGATTCCATTTACCGCTTTGGTTTGGGGGGCGAGGCGTATGAAGATGCCGAGGGCGTTTCTGGTTTGGCGCCGACCCGCTTCTACGCGGTGGACGGCGATATCTACAGCCTGGGCTATGGAACCTTGCCGTCCACAGGAAGCTCGGGGCTGCTGGGCCGGCCGGCTTGGATTCGTGCCGGTCGCGATATTGTGGGCTTGGGCGTGAACCTCGACGGTACCTTCCAGCGTCGGACGGCGGCTTTCGGTCACAACGCCTCGACGGACGTGTCCCTGATCGAGGCGGGCCGCGACCTGATCTATATCGACGCCGCCGCGGTAGGGCCGGGCACACTGGAGGTCACCGCGGGCCGTAACTTCTACCAGGCGGATCGGGGCTGGGTGCGCAGCATGGCGGGCCTTTCCGGCGATATCGGCAGCGGCGCGGACATTGCCATCAACGTGGGCATGGGCGCGGACGGCCCGGATTATCAGGCGCTGATCGACGCCTACCTGAACCCGGCCAACCTGGCCGATCCGGGCCGGCCCCTGGCGGACCAGCCGGACAAGGTGGTCAAGGTTTACGATCAGGAGCTGAGCTCCTGGCTGGAAGACCGCTACGGCGATGCCGCCCTGGACGGCACCACCGCGCTGGCCTATTTCGAGGCGCTGTCGCCGGAACAGCAACGCATCTTCCTGCGCGAGCTCTACTATGCGGAACTGCGCGCCGGCGGTCGGGAATACAACGATGCTGATGGTGACCGCACCGGCAGCTACCTGCGCGGCCGTCGTGTTATCTCTACCTTCCTGCCCAAGGTGGACAGCGAGGCGGGCACCTCCGGCTACCAAGGTGATTACACCATGTTCTCCACCGGTGAATATTCCGGCCTGGTGCGCACCGAGGGCGGCGGCGATATCCAAATGCTGGTGCCCGGCGGCGATCTGATCGTGGGCGTGGACGGCGTGCGCCCGGAGGGCGGCGACAACGGCATCCTTACCCAGGGCCGGGGCGATATCCAGCTATATAGCCAGGGCGATATCGCCCTGGGGCTGTCGCGCATTTTCACCACCTACGGCGGCGACATCTTCGCCTGGTCCGCCGCCGGCGACATCAACGCCGGCCGTGGCGCCAAAACCACCCTGGTGTACACGCCGCCGCGCCGGGTCTATGACGGCCTGGGCAATGTGAGCCTGTCGCCGGTGGCGCCGACCACCGGGGCCGGTATCGCCACCCTGGCCCCCATCCCGGAAGTGCCGCCCGGCGATATCGACCTGATCGCGCCGCTGGGGGTGATCGACGCCGGCGAGGCGGGTATTCGGGTATCCGGCAACGTGAACATCGCCGCCCTGCAAGTGGTCAATGCGGAAAACATCCAGGTGCAAGGCGAGTCCAGTGGCCTGCCGGCGGTGGCGCGGGTCAATGTGGGGGCCCTCACCAACGCCACCAACGCCGCCAACAGCGCGGTGCAGGCGGCGGAGCAGGTGAGCCGTGGCAACCGCGGCGACCGGCCCTCGGTGATCACGGTGGAGATCCTCGGCTACGGCGAGGAGCGGCTGGTGCCTGACCAGGATCGCAGCGCCGGTACCACGGACTACCGGCCCGATGGCGCGGTGCGGGTGCTGGGCGCCGGCGCCCTGGACGAACGGCAAAGCGCCGAACTCACCGAGGCGGAGCGCCGCAGCATGTTGTAACCGCGAATACGCCGTCCCGCGCAGGGGGGCGTTTTATTAACGATAAGAAAGGAAGGGGGAACACGGATGTTCTACGAACAGGATACCGCCGGCCAGATACTGTCCCTGGCCCGGATCACCACCCCGGGCCGGTTGCGGGCCGGTTTAAGCTATCTGATGGAAGCGCACGGCTTCCGACATTACGTGTTCACCTGGCGGGGGCAGTCGCTGGGGGGCGCGGGTCTGTTCACGCTGCATAACCTCTCCCTGAACCCGATCTCACCGGACTGGCCGGTGGACAACGACCCGCTGGCCCGGTACGCCACCCAAGGGGCGCTGCCGATCGATTGGCGGGCGTTGATGATGCGCGCGGATTTCCAGGAACGGGCCTATCGGGTCACCATGCGTCGCCGTGCCGCCCTTGGGCTACGGGCGGGCTGCACGGTGCCGCTTTTGAATGGTCCCGGTGAACTGGCCTGGCTGGATCTGGCGATGGACCGTGATGACGACCAGGCCTGGCTGCATATCCGGACTTACCTGCCCTGCGCCACCTTGCTCGGCCGGGTGTTGCTGGAGCGGGTCGGGCGTTTTCTTGCCGATGCCGCCGAGCCCGACGAGCGCCCCGAGGAACCGCTCAGTGATCGTGAACGGGCCTGTTTGCGCGGTGCCAGTGAGGGGCTTTGCAACGCCGAGATCGGCGCGGCGCTTGGTATCAGTGAACGCACCGTGTCCAGCCATATCCAGCGGGCCTGCCACAAGCTGCGTGCCCGTAATCGCCAGCATGCCATCACCAAGGCCCTGCTTTCTTATCAGCTGTACGACCGCTTCTTCCTGCCGACGCCGACGACCGTCCCCGAACAAACCGCATAAAAAAAGGGCGCCGGGTGGGCGCCCTCCGCACTGGCGTGCGTTTGATGGGTCGATCAGTTGATGCAGGTGCCGGCCAGTTGATCCATGGCGTTGGCGGTGCCCAGGCGGACATAGCCGGTGGGCAGGGAGCCCGAGCCATTTACCACTTCACGGGCCAGGGCACGCAGGGCCTGCGGATCGGCGTTGTTCGCGGTGTAGCCGAGCAGGTTGGTGACCGCGGCGATCGGGTAGCCCTGGTTGAGCTGGGCGGCCGGGTCGATGACGTTGACGCAGCCGTCAGGAGTGTTGGGGTTGCTGACCGGGATGTCGGAGACGGGTTGGGTTTGCGGAAGACCGGTGTTCGGGTCCACATCGCCCAGAACGGTGTCGGCCAGCAGGTCGCCGGTGCCGTAGTTCACGGACGTGACGGTGGCCGGGTCGGTGCTGTTGACGTCGGCGTAGTCCTGGCCGGCGTCCAGTACGTTGGCCAGGTTGGCGAAGCCGATGGACCAGGAATTGGCGCCGACGCCGGCAACCACACCGGCGTTGCCGGACTCTTCGCTGTAGTTGGCGTACAGGCTGCTGGGATTGGCCGGGGAAATGGCGGCGGTGAAGCTTTCGGAGGTTTTGAAGAAGTTGGACGCCAGGCCGAAGTTGCCGTTACAGGTGGCCGCCAGGTACTGGGTGAAGGCGAACACCGTGCCGCTGGTGTCCTGACGCACGATCACGTGGATGGGCTGGGTCGGCAGGCTGCTGTCCACGTCGTTCCAGGTCTGGGAAGTGCCGGAGAAGATCTCGCACACCTGCTGGTTGGACAGATCCGGGCGGGAGCTGCCGATCAGGTTCACGGGCAGCGCGATCAGAGCACCCAGGGCCGGCATCTGGAAGATACCGTCGCCGGTGGTGTTGGGGCCGTTGACGAAGTCATCCACATTGTCGGCGGTCAGCGGAGCGTCGGAGCCGATAAAGTCCGGGCGGCTCTGGCCGGCCGGAGCGCTGAAGCCCACCGGGCTGGCGCTGTAGTCACGGCAGTCGCCGTCGGCGCTGAAGCCGCTGACACCTACCAGAACCCGTTTGCCGGTGCCGCTGCCGGTCTGGCAGTAGCTGGCGGTATCGGACGGATTGGCGCTCTGGAAAGCGGCGAAGATGGAGCCGGAGGTCACACCGACTTGCTGATACGGAGTGAACGTCGGATCGAAGCCTGCGAACAGACCCGCGTCGGTGGACAGACGCGATTCCGGGTTGGTGGTGGTGAAGCCGTCGCCGATGTAGGCGAGTGCCGGCAGAGAGGCGCCGCCGCCGACCAGATCGGTGGCGGAAGCGGCCAACGGTGCGCTGATGATGGCGGCGGCCAGGGCCGCCTTCTTGATGATGGTCTTCATGAGTCATTCCCTCGATGTTGGGTGCGATTTATGAGTAATCCCCGCGGCGGGTGCCGCATGAATTACGCTATCGAGAGCGAATGTCGCTTTGGTTCCATTACGAATAATTTTGCGCTTCCGGGAAACGACAGATCGTTGTCAGGGGGTGCGGGGAAGGGCAGCCGGAATCCGATCGGGCCAGGGGGGCCGCTAAGTGGTTGTTGTTGAGTGGGCGGGACTACGGGGAGGGTATTGGGGAATGACGGTTTGGTGGCCGGACGGTGCGGGAGGCCGCAAAGGGCCGGGTGTAAAAAGGCGCCGCTCTGGCGAGCGGGCTTTTTATTCCGGAGGCGGATTGATCGGAACAGCCTTTGGGCTGTTCCGACCCTGCGGGCTTCGCGCTGCGCGCTCGTCGCCAAACGCGGTGCGTTTGGTCGAACCAGGCGGTGGTTCATCATCCAGCCTCCGGGCACCAGATACAAAAAAGCCCCACTCTTGCGAGCGGGGCTTTTTTGTATCTGGTGCCCGGAGGCGGAATCGAACCACCGACACGGGGATTTTCAATCCCCTGCTCTACCGACTGAGCTATCCGGGCGTGGGGGCGTATTAAAGCGGCTGGCCCTGGCCCCGTCAAGGGTGCGGGGCTATTGATTGGCGTCTTTGGTGGGGGGAACGTAACCCTCTGCTTTTTCTACGCTTTCGTTGTTCAAAAAACGCTCGCGTTGTTCGTCCAGGAAGGCCTTGGCCTTGGGGTCCATGACGTTCAGGTGCTTCTCGTTGATCAGCAGGGTCTGGTGGTGCAGCCATTCCTGCCAGGCCTGGCGGGACACGTTGTCGTAGATGTCCTGGCCCTTGGGGCCGGGGAAGGGCGGTTTGTCCAGGCCTTCCAGTTCCTGCTGGTGCTTGCGGCAGAACACGGTGCGGGTCATGGCGTCCTCGTGGTTCGGTTTACAGCAGGCCCCGTTGGCGGGGGCCGTGGAGCTGGTCGAGCAGTTTCTTTACCGGTGCCGCCAGGCCCAGTTCACCGGGGGCGGCGGGGTCGATCCAGCGGCCTTGGGCGGCATCCTGCACGGCGTGGCCGTGGCTGTCCACCCGGATCAGTTGCGGTTCGATGTCCAGGTGAAAGTGGCTGAAGGTGTGGCGGAAGCCGGGCAGGTTTTCCTGGTGGCCAGCGGTCAGGCCGCGGCGTTCCAGGGCGTCGCGGCGGGCGTCTTCCGGATCCAGCTGCGGGAAGCACCAGAGGCCGCCCCAGATGCCGCTGGGCGGGCGCGGTTCCAGCCAGACGCGGCCCTGGTCGTCCTGGAGGATCAGCATGCGGGTGGCGCGCACCGGTTTGTCCTTGGCCGGTTTGCGGCCGGGGTAGTCCTGGGGATTGCCGTCGGCGTGGGCCTGGCAGAGGTGCATCACCGGGCAGCGCGGGCAGTCCGGGCGGCGGGTGCAAAGGGTGGCGCCCAGGTCCATGACCGCCTGGGTGTAGTCCGCCAGCCGGGCATCGGGGGTGTGCCGTTCGGCCAGTTCCCAGAGGCGGTTTTCCACCGGTTTCTTGCGGGGCCAGCCGGGCACGGCGTGCAGACGGGCGAGTACCCGTTTGACGTTGCCGTCCAGGATCGGGGCGCGCACGCCACGGCTTTGCGCCAGGATGGCGCCGGCGGTGGAGCGGCCGATGCCGGGCAGGGTGGCCACTTCCTCCACGGTCTCGGGGAAGTCGCCGCCGTGCTCCTCCACCAGTTGGCGGGCGGCTTTGTGCAGGTTGCGGGCGCGGGCGTAGTAGCCCAGGCCGGTCCACAGGTGCAGCACCTGGTCCACGTCGGCGGCGGCCAGGGCGTGCACGTCCGGGAAGGTGGCCATGAAGCGCTCGAAGTAGCCGATCACGGTGGCCACCTGGGTCTGCTGGAGCATGATCTCCGAGACCCACACCCGGTAGGGGGTGCGCGGGTGCTGCCAGGGCAGGTCGTTGCGGCCGTGCTGGTCGTACCAGGCCAGCACGGCGTCGCTGAAGGCGGGTTCGCTCAACATTGCCTTAACGATTGAACAGCCCCTTGAGTTTGTCGCCCAGCTCTTCCTGGATTTTTTCCTCGGCTTTCTGCTTGGCGGCGTTCTTGAGCACTTCCTCGGTGGTGTCGCCTTCCGCGTCGATGCCGAGCTTGTCCTTGAGCTTGCTCTTGGCGGCGTTGGTGGCCGCCTGCTGGGCGATCTTGGCGAAGCCGTCGCGGTCCGGGCCGCACCATTTGGCCGGGTTGCCGGCCAGGCTGCCCTGGCAGCGCAGCGGCCAGGTGGCACCTTCCAGGTATTTGCTGCCGCCCAGTTCCGGGGACTGCATGCCGATTTTGAGGTCGAACTCCTGGGTCAGGGTGTTCAGCCAGCCGTTGCCGGAAATGGTGCCTTTATCCAGCTTGGCTTCCAGGCTGTTCAGGTTGGCCACCTGCTTGTCCAGGCTGGCCTTGGTGGTCAGGTCGATGATCTTGGTGTCCTCGGACAGCGCCGCCGGCAGCTTGCCGGATTCCTGGTTGGGGATCAGGGCGCTGAGCGCCTGGAAGCGGCCGAGCATGTCGTTCACGCCGCCCACCAGGGTGTTGTAGAGGTTGAGGCCGCGCACCGTGCCGTCCGCCAGATTGACGGTGGCGTTGCCCTTGGCGGACTGCACCAGGGCCTTCTCGCTGTTGCCGGAGGCGCTGAAGTCCAGGTCCAGGGAGAACAGGCCCTTGGCCAGATCCTCGCCCAGGGCCAGGGTGACCAGCGGCTGCAGTTGCATGCTGGTGACCTGCTGCTTGTAGTTGATGCGGGGCGTTTTGCCGGAGACGTCCAGGCTGCCGCTGCCGGAGAAGCTGCCGTTGAGGGTCTGGCCGGAGGCCTGGGCCAGGCGCAGCACGCCGTTGTTGGCGGTGACCTTGACGGTCAGGTCCTTGGCCTGGATGGTCTCGTAGTTCAATTCGTTGATCTTGAGCTTGCCGTCCATCAGCAGCGGCCGCAGGCTCTCCACCGGAATCAGCTCCGCCTCGGAGAGCTGCTCGGTGCCGGCCTGCTTGCCGGCGTTGCCGCCGGCGCCGGCGGTGCTGGCCGGGGCGCTCTCGTCGTCAGCGCTTTCCGGAGGCAGATAGCCGTCCAGGGTGATCTTGTCGAGCACCAGGTCAAACACGATCTTGCCGGTGTCCAGGCTCTCCAGGCCGGCCTTGCCGCTGAGGGTGCTGCCGTCCAGGGTCACCTTGAGCGGGTCGGCCATCACGCTGCCGGCGGGGCCGGCCAGGGTGGCGTCCAGGGCCACCTTGCTGAGCGCCGCGTCGTCACGGGTTTCGATGGGCTGCTCGCCGATGGCCTCCAGGGCCTTGTTGACGTCGAACGGAGCGGTATTGATCTGGCCGGCCACTTTCATTTCGCCGGTCAGGCCGGTCACGGTGGCCTGGCCGGTGGTGCGGGTGCCGGCCGCTTCCAGCACCAGGTCGGTGACGGCGGCCCGGTCCTCGTCCAGGTTCACGTCCAGCTTCTGCTCGAGATGCACGTCCACGGGATTGACGGTAAGGCCGCCGATCTGGGCGTCCAGGGTCATCGGGTCGAGCACGAAGTGGTTGGTGTTCAGGTCGGCGGCCAGGGTGGTGTCCAGGTTCAGGTCCACGCGCACGTCGCTCTGGTCCTGGTAGCGCAGGGAGAGCTGCATCGGGAACGGCTCTTCCAGGCTCACGTCCTGGGCGTTGAAGTTGAAATGCTCCACGCGGATGTCGGTGCCGTCGGTGGTGTTGCGGTAGCGCACCTGACCGTTGGTGATGGCCACGCTGGGGATGGTCAGCGGGATGTCCATGGCGCCGCCTTCTTCCTGTTCGGTGGCGGGCTGGTCCGGGGTGGCTTCGTCGGCGGCGCCGTCTTGCGGGCCGATTTTCTCCCAGTTGCCGCCGTCGGCGGTTTCCACCAGGTTCAGCTCCAGGCCGTCCAGGGTGACGCCGTCCATTTGCACGTTGCCGAACAGCAGCGGCCACAGGGCGACGCCGACGCTGGCGCTGTCGATGGCGGCGAACAGGTCTTCCTCGCCGGGCAGGCGGGCCTCGGTGCGGCCCAGGCTGACGCCCAGGCTGGGCCAGAACTGCCAATCCAGCTCGCCGGGGATCTCCAGTTCCAGATTGGCCTGGGAGAGCGCTTGCTCACGGATCTGCGGTTTGAAGTCGTTGGGATCGATCACCTGGGTGATCACGAACACCGTGGCGGCCAGCAGCACCACAATGGCCACCAGGACGATAACGACGATTTTTATCGCGCGTGCCATAACAAGCCTCTCCTTGCGCCCCGGGCCGGGGGCCGGGATTATATCTGCGGGACATGATAACGCATGACAATAAGCCTTCGAGTATAGCGCGCACGGACGGGCCGGCGCGAAGCTCGCAGGCGCATGCTCCAGTATCACGCTTTGGGGGCCTTCTTTTGTTAAAGTTCCGTAATATCCTGGTGTGGGCGGGGTTACTGATCCTGGTGGCGATGGGCGGCATCGCCCGCGCCGCCGACGGCACCCCCGCCGTGCTCACCGGTGAGCGGGACGCGGTGGCCGTGGCGCGCCATATGTCGGTGCTGGTGGACCCGGAGGGCGGCTGGGACTTCCAGGCGGTGCGCGACCGCTTCGCCAGCCGCTTCCAGGCCAATCACAGCGATGCCCTCAATTTCGGTTTCACCGGCAGTGTGATCTGGCTGCGCTTCGCGGTGGACGCCCGTGGCGTGGCCGGCGAGGACTGGTACCTGGTGGAGCGCTACCCGATTCTCGACCACATTACCCTGTTCGCGCCCCTGCCCGACGGTGGCTACCGGCGGGTGGACATGGGCGACACCCTGCCGTTCGATCATCGCTTGATGAAACACCGGGCGTTTATTTTTCCGCTGGATACCTCGGTGTCGGCGGACCGGGACTATTTCGTGCGCGTCAGCGGCAAGGGCGCCCTGAACATGTCGCCGATGCTGTACAGCGCCAGCGGGCTGGTGGAATACACCTATCGGGATCTGCTGGTGTACGGCATTTTCTACGGCTGCCTGTTGATCATGGTGGTCTACAACGCGCTGCTGGCGCTGTCCCTCAAGGAGCCGGTGTACCTGTATTTCGTGGCGTTCCTGGTGGGCATCACGGTGTTCAACCTGAACGTGAACGGCTTCGGGCTGCAGTTTCTGTGGCCGTCGGTGCCCAAGCTCAACGAATACTACTGGCTGGGGATTTTTATCTGCACGCCGGCGCTGGCCATGTACTCGCGCCATTTTTTGAGCCTCAAAGAGCGCTTCCCCCGTTACGACCGGCTGATCCGGGGGTACCTGCTGGGCGTGGCGCTGCTGTTGCCGGTGCAGCTGCTGGTGGCCGCGCCCTGGTCCTACTACCTGTCCACCCTGCTGGTGGTGGTCACCGTGCTGCTGTTCAGCTGGCTGGGCTGGACGGTGTGGTCGGCGGGTTATCGGGCGGCGCGGCTGTACGTGGCCGCCTGGTTCGTGTTTCTGGGGCTGATCTTCGTGTTCGTGCTGGGCAATCTGGACTGGATTCCCTACGACTCGCTGATCAGCATGCTGCCGCACCTGGGCGCGCTCTGGGTGGTGGTGATGCTGTCCCTGGCCCTGGGCGACCGGATCCGCTTTCTGGAGCAGGAGCGCAATCTGCTGGCCCGCCAGTCGCGGGACACTCTGGAGCGGCACCTGGCCGAGATCGAGCAGATGAACCGGGACAAATCCACCTTTTTGCAGTACGTCAGCCATGAGCTGAACACGCCGATCAACTGGATCGGCGCCGCCGACTCCCTGGGAAGCGGGGACGATCAGGAAGGCGTCTGGCAGCTGGTGCGCAAGGGACAGAAGCGGCTGATCGGCATGGTCAGCACCTCGCTGCGCTATTTCGATCTGGCCGACCGGGACCGGCCGCCGGCGGCGCGGCGCTGCCGCCCCGGCGCTCTGCTGGATGCCCTGCTGGCCAGCCGCGCCGGAGTGCTGGCCCGGCAGGGGCTGACCGTGAACGCGGATATGGACGCGGATCTTACCGTGCTCGCCGATGAAGGGGAGCTGGGTGAGGTGCTGGGCATGGCCCTGGACAACGCGATCCGCTTCGGCGGCCCCGGGGGCAGCATCGAGGTGACCGGGCGGGCCCTGGCCGGCGAGGCGCAGATTCGCGTGCGCGACCACGGCCGGGGTGCCGGGCCGGATCAGTTGGAAAGCCTGTTCGAGCCGTTCTTCGTGGTCGGCTCACGGCACCACGAGGAAGGCTATGGCCTGTCCCTGGCCATGGCGCGGGTCATGATCGAGCAGGCCGGGGGCCGCATCTGGGCGGAAAGCGACGGGCCGGGCACCGGCTTCGCCCTGGTGATCCGGCTGCCTTTGGCCTGAAAGGACGATTCAGGATGCAGGATACAGGCGCGGGACTCGCTCGGTGCGTTCTGCTCGCTCCGGCCCCGCGCCGAACCGGTGCTGCGCGGGCACGGCGTGGCAGGCTCCTCGGCCCTCACCGCGCCTGTATCCTGTATCCTGCAACCTGTATCGCGGCCAAAGGCCGCTAGCGACATTTCTCCGGCAACGTAACGCCGTGGCCCAGCTTCGCTTCGATGCCGCGCAGGAAATCCCGGCCCACGCCGCGCCCGCGGGTGGCCGGGTGAATCACCATCCAGGCCAGATTGTCGCCGTGCAGCACGGCCACGCCCACCGGCCGGCCGTTGAAATGGGCGGCGGCGATTTCGCCGCCGTTGGCGGCACCTTCCTGCAGGGTCAACTCCAGTTCGGCGGCGTAGTCCGGATCGTCGCGCAGTACCTGGGCGAAGGTTTGCGCCAATTCCGGGCGGGACGGGTGAAATTCGACGGTGATCGGCATGCGGTCTCCCAAACGCGATGGCGCGCCCGCTGGTGAGGGGCGCGGGGGGCACGTATAATACGGGGTTCTGTTTTCTGGAGGTACCGATGAGCGAACGCCGCGCCACCGTGGAGCGCAACACCCTGGAGACCAAGATCCGCGTCAGCGTGAATCTGGACGGCACCGGGCACAGCAAGCTGGACACCGGCCTGCCGTTCCTGGAGCACATGCTCGACCAGGTGGCCCGCCACGGCCTGATCGACCTGGAGATCCACGCCGACGGTGACCTGCACATCGATGCCCACCATACCGTGGAAGACATCGGCATCACCCTGGGCCAGGCCCTGGCCCGGGCCTGGGGCGACAAGAAGGGCGTGCGCCGTTACGGCCACAGCTATGTGCCCCTGGACGAGGCCCTGTCGCGGGTGGTGATCGACCTGTCCGGCCGCCCGGGTCTGGAAATGTTCGTGGATTTCACCCGCGGCCAGATCGGCGGCTTCGACGTGGACCTGTTCTACGAGTTCTTCCAGGGGCTGGTGAACCACGCCATGATCACCGTGCACATCGACAATCTGCGCGGCAAGAACGCCCACCACCAGGCCGAAACCGTGTTCAAGGCGTTCGGCCGGGCCCTGCGGGTGGCGGTGGAACCGGACCCGCGCATGGACGGCGTGACGCCCAGCACCAAGGGTACCCTGACCGAGGCTGACAATTCCTAAATTTGCTCTAATAGTAAGTCAATGCTGACTTGCTATTTTGTGCAAGCGTATTGGATAGAGGCTCCCCCATGACTGAAACCGTGGCCGTGGTCGATTACGGCATGGGCAATCTTCACTCCGCCGGCAAGGCGCTGGAGAAGATGGCCGCCGACGGCCAGCGCATTCACATCACCGGTGATCCGGACGCCCTGCGCGCCGCCGACCGGGTGGTGTTTCCCGGTGTCGGCGCGATCCGCGACTGCATCAAGGTGATCACCGAAACCGGCCTGGACCGGGCCATCCTCGACGCCATCGACGCCCATAAGCCGGTGCTCGGCATCTGCGTGGGCATGCAGGCGATGATGGACCACAGCGAGGAGAACGACGGCGTCGACTGCCTGGGCGTGTTCGCCGGCCGGGTGCGCTTCTTCGGCGAACAGTACGGCGAGACCGGCGGCCGTCTGAAAGTGCCGCACATGGGCTGGAACCAGGTGCGGCAGACCGTGGACCACCCGCTCTGGGACGGCATCGACGACAACAGCCGCTTCTACTTCGTGCACAGCTACTGCGCCGTCGAGGTGCCGGAGGAGGAAATGGCCGGGCGCTGCGAGTACGGCCTGCCGTTCGCCGCCGCCGTCGCCAAGCACAATGTGTTCGCGGTGCAGTTCCACCCGGAAAAAAGCGCCGACGCCGGCCTGCGGCTGCTGGGCAACTTCCTGCGCTGGCAGCCTTGATATTCGCGCTGGCGGCCCTGGTATTGGCGCTGGCGGCGCTGAATTTCCACGCCGCTGGCTCGCCCTTTTTGAAAATCCTGAATCGAAAGAGAGAACCCCATGCAGCTGATTCCCGCCATCGACCTCAAGGACGGTAAATGCGTGCGCCTCAAGCAGGGCCGCATGGACGATGACACGGTGTTCTCCGAAGACCCGGTTTCGGTGGCCGATCACTGGGTGCAAAAGGGCGCCCGCCGCCTGCATCTGGTGGACCTGAACGGCGCCTTCGCCGGAGAGCCGGTGAACGGCGAAATCGTGCGGGCCATTGCCCGCGCCCATCCCGGCCTGCCGATCCAGATCGGCGGCGGTATCCGCAGCGCCGAGACCATCCAGGCCTACCTGGACGCCGGCGTGCAGTGGGTGATCATCGGCACCAAGGCGGTGAAGGAACCGCAATTCGTCAAGGACATGTGCCGCCGGTTCCCGGGCCACATCATCGTCGGCCTGGACGCCAAGGACGGTAAGGTGGCCACCGACGGCTGGGCCGAGGTCACCGATATCGACGTGGTGGACCTGGCCCGCCAGTTCGAGGACGACGGCGTGGTCGCCATCGTCTATACCGACATCAGCCGCGACGGCATGCTGCAGGGCGTCAACGTGGAAGCCACCGAGCGGCTGGCCGACGCCGTTTCCATCCCGGTGATCGCCTCCGGCGGCATCACCGACCTGGAAGACGTGCGCAAGCTGTGCGGCAGCCAGTCCGCCGGCATCACCGCCGCCATCACCGGGCGCGCCATCTACGAGGGCAGCCTGGACTTCGAGAAGGGCCAGGCGCTGGCCGACGAGCTGGATTCCCGTGGGCCCGGCATGTCCGGCACCACCGGCAGTGGAGTACGTGAATGAGGGCCGCGACATGACGCTGGCAAAACGCATCATCCCCTGTCTCGACGTGGACGCCGGCCGGGTGGTCAAAGGGGTCAGGTTCGTCGAGATCCGTGACGCCGGCGACCCGGTGGAAGTGGCGCGCCGCTATAACGAGGCCGGCGCCGACGAGATCACCTTCCTGGACATCACCGCCAGCCACCAGGACCGGGACACCACCCTGGAAACCGTGGAGCGCATGGCCAGCCAGGTGTTCATCCCGCTTACCGTGGGCGGTGGCGTGCGCACCATTCAGGATATCCGCAACCTGCTCAATGCCGGGGCCGACAAGGTCAGCATCAACTCGGCGGCGGTCAAGGATCCGGACTTCGTGCGCGAGGCGGCACAACGGTTCGGCTCCCAGTGCATCGTGGTGGCCATCGACGCCAAGAAGGTCAGCGGCGAGAGCGAAAACAACCGCTGGGAAATCTTCACCCACGGTGGCCGCAAGCCCACCGGCATCGACGCCATCGAATGGGCGAAGCGCATGACCGATTACGGCGCCGGCGAAATCCTGCTCACCAGCATGGACCGGGACGGCACCAAGAACGGGTTCGACATCGCCCTGACCCGCGGCATTTCCGACGCGGTGCCGGTGCCGGTGATCGCCTCCGGCGGCGTCGGCAACCTGCAGCATCTGGTGGACGGGGTGATCCAGGGCGGCGCCGACGCGGTGCTGGCGGCCTCGATCTTCCACTTCGGCGAGTACTCCATCGCCGAGGCCAAGGAATACATGGCCCGCGCCGGCATCGAGATGCGCCTCTGACGCAAGGAGACGGGGTGACGTTGAAGATCTGGGTGGACGCGGACGCCTGCCCGGCGGTAATCCGGGACGTCCTGTTCCGCGCCGCCAACCGGCTGGGCATCACCACCACGCTGGTGGCCAATCACCACATCCGCGTGCCGCGCTCGCCGTACCTGCGCTCCACCCAGGTGGCGTCGGGCTTCGACAAGGCGGACGATCACATCGCCGCCCAGGTGAGCGCCGGGGATCTGGTGATCACCGGTGACATACCGCTGGCCGCCCGGGTGGTGGAAAGCGGTGGCACGGCGCTCAACCCCCGTGGCACGCTTTACGACGCGGAGAGCATCCGTGAACATCTCGGTCGCCGCGACTTCATGGAGGAGCTGCGTTCCGCCGGGGTACAGACCGGCGGGCCCTCGTCGCTGAGCAAGGGCGACGTGCAGACCTTCGCCAACGCCCTGGACCGGTTTCTCGCCCGCGCCCGCTGACGCGGTATCGACGACGCAACCTTCAAGGACGGAGCATGCTGAACATCTCCAACAACGTGACCATCCCGGAGGCGGAGATCGAGTGGCAGGCGATCCGTGCCCAGGGCGCCGGCGGCCAGAACGTCAACAAGGTGGCCTCCGCCGTGCACCTGCGGTTCGACATCCGCGCCTCTTCCCTGCCCGAGTTCTACAAGGAACGCCTGCTGGCTCTGTCCGACCGCCGCATCACCGCGGAGGGCGTGGTGGTGATCAAGGCGCAGCGTTTCCGCACCCAGGAAAAGAACCTGGACGACGCCCTGGAGCGCCTGCGCGCGCTGATCCAGAGCGCCACGGTGGAGCGTAAGAAACGCAAAGCCACCCGGCCTTCCAAGGCCGCCCGCAACAAGCGCATGGACAAAAAGACCCGGCATGGCCAGACCAAGGCCCTGCGCGGCAAGGTGCGCCCCTGAATTTCCCGATCCCGATGGTTCCGCTTCAAGGAAGGATGCCCATGTTTCACCGACTCCCGATCCTGACCGGCCTGTTTGCTTTACTGCTGAGCGCGCTGGCCGGTGCCGATACCCGCGCGCTGGACGGCAACATGCTGTTCACCGACGGCGAGCCGTATTACCAGCTGCACTGGCCGCTGGAACAGGGGGAGGGCGGCTGGCGGGTGGTGGTCGACAAGGCCGACGGCACCCTTTATTTCAAAGGCCGGATCGCCGATCCGGACGCGGAGGACCTGCTCGACGACAGCAACCGGCGCGGTCCCTTCACCTACTACTACGACAACGGCCAGCCGCGCATGGAGGGCCGCTACAGCGACCAGGGCCGGATCGACGGCCGCGCCACCCTGTACTGGGAGAACGGCCAGGTGCGCGAAGTCCGTGACTTCAATCCGGGCGGCTATCGGGTACTCAAGGGCTTCCACGAAGACGGCGGGGTGGCTCTGGAAAACCTGCCGGACAAGGGCGGGCGCACCAACCGCCAGAAGCAGTACCGGAAAGACGGCACGCTGATGCTGAGCGAGTACTCCGAGCCCGCGGACGGTGGCGGTGTCCGCCAGGTGCAGCTGAGCTATGACGCGGCGGGCGAGCTGACCCGGCGCCGTGTGACGGACGACGCCACCCGTGTCAGTGAGGAACTGAAGGAAGGCCGGGTGGTGGAGCGGCTTACCACGGACCTGGCGGACACCTGGTCCGTGCGCGAGCGCTTCAACGAGAGCGGCGAGCTGGTGTCGCGGGAGCGCCGTTTGCTGCCGGAATACGAACAGGACGGCGAGCAGATTTTCACCGACGACGATGGCGTGCGCCAGGTGGATCACTATCGCGACGGCAAACGGGAAGGTGAGTTCACCCGCCGGCGCGGCGACACCTGGCTGGCCCGGGGTTTCTACCGGAATGACCAGCCGGTGGGTCGCTGGTTCGAGGTGGACCCGGACAGCGGCCAGGTGACCGTGACCCGCTACGACGACAACGGCGAGCACCAGGGCGGCTATCAAATCGGCGCCGATCTGGTGGTCCTCGACGACGACGGCAAACCCGGCGTGCCGGAGGCGTTCCAGGAAGTGGCGCGCACTCTGCCCGAGGTGGGCACCACCTGGCTGTACCAGTTCAACGACGCGGAGCCGGTGGCGCTCACCCTGACCGGAAAGGACGGCGACCTGGCCCGCTATGAGGTGGGGGGCGGCGAAGCCACCCTGGAAGAGGACCTGGACCGCTATCAGCCGGTGGATCAGGAAGACGGCCCGATGCTGCGCTTCCCCCTGCACCCCGGGGACGTGTGGCACTACCGCACCGAGGATATCGTCCAGGTGCCGGCCGCGGACGGCGCCCACTGGCAGTACCGCTACCGCACCGAAACCACCAGCAAGGTCAGCGCGGTGGAAACCATCCAGGTGGGCGCCGGCACCTTCAAGGCGCTGCGCATCAGCCGCGAGATCGCCTGGCGCAAGGATCAGGCCAGCGGCGAAGGCGACGCTCTGGAGCGCATCGAGAACGGCGGCGACGGGCAGGTGGACGGCTTCACCCGGGAGCTGCTGTGGTACGCGCCGGAGGCCGGCCGGGTGGTGCTCAAGGCACACGTGGAATCCGGTGACCCGAACCTGCTGGGGCGCCCGGCGGAGCAGCTGCTGGACAACGCCGCCACCTGGTTCACCGAGCTGGTGGCCCTGGCCGGCCCGGGTGACACCGCCGAGCCCGGCGAGCCGCGCCACGCCCGTGCCCCACGGGCGGGCTGGATCGGCTTCCCGATGCGGCGCAACAATACCTGGGAATACCTGATGCAGTCCCATTCGGCGCAATAGCCCCGGAGCGGCCGGCTAAGGTACGATCGTTCCATAACAACAACGCGATAAAAGAACGAGGAACAACGCATGGACCAGGCCGCTCTGATTTCCGTGGGACTGCCCGCCGCCCTGTTTCTGATCATGGTGGGCATGGGCCTGACCCTGACGCCCCGGGATTTCCGCGAAGTGCTGGTGGCGCCGCGCGCCACCGTGTTCGGCCTGGTGGCGCAGATCGTGCTGCTGCCGCTGGTGGGCGTGGGCCTGGCGGTGAGCCTGGACCTGTCGCCGGCGCTGGCGGTGGGGCTGGTGATCATCGCCGCCTGCCCGGGCGGCACCACCTCCAATCTGTTCGCCTTTCTGGGGCGCGGCGACGTGGCCCTGTCCATCGTGCTCACGGTGGCCGCCAGCCTGATCACCATCGTCACCCTGCCCATGTTCACCAGCTGGGCCCTGGGCCACTTCCAGGACAGCAGCCGGGTGCTGGAGCTGCCGGTGCTGCGCACCATCCTGACCCTGTTGGTGATCATCCTGGTGCCGGTGGCCATCGGCATGACCATCCGTCATTTCAAACGCCACTGGGCGGAGAAGGGTGAGAAGCTGGTCAGCGTGTTCGGCTTGCTGGTGCTGATCCTGGTGATCGCTCTGTTGCTGGTGGATCTGGGCGAGGAAGCCCTGGTGCTGCTGCGTCAGGGCGGTCTGGCGGTGGTGTTGCTCAACGTGATCGGCCTGGTGCTGGGCATGGTGGGCGGCCGGCTGCTCGGTCTGGACCGGCCCCAGGCGTTCACCGTGGCCATCGAGCTGGGCATCAAGAACGGCACCCTGGGGCTGATGGTGACCCTGACCCTGCTGCACTCCGACGCCATGTCGGTGCCGGCGGCGGTGTACGGCGTGCTCATGTTCCTGTTTGGCTTCCTGATGCTCGGCTACAGCCGGCTCACCGGCATCGGCCGCGCCGCCCCGGCCCGCTAGCCGTTTTCGCGCCCCGGCCGCGCCGCCGCCCCGGCGGTGGCCACCGGGGCGGTCAGCAACTGCGACACCGGCACCAGCCGCACGCCGGCCTGCTCCAGCAGTGGCAGCACCTGCCGCAGATAATCCAGGGTTTCCGGATAGGGATGGCCGATGGCGATGGCCTGGCCGTGGCGGCGGGCCAGCCGCAGCAGCCGGTTGAACTGGGCATTGATGTGCAGCAGGTCGCGCTGGTTGTCCAGGAACACGTCGCGGCGGCCGGCGGCCAGGCCCGCCTGGCGGGCGCTGCGCTCGGCCACGGTGGCGGCGTTGGTGCGGCTGTCGATGAAATACAAATGGCGGTGGCGCAACTGCTCCATCAGCCGGCGCATCGGCTCCGCCTCGGCGGTGAGGGCGCTGCCCATGTGATTGTTGAGGCCGCGGGCGTCGGGCAGGGCGCGCTGGGCGCGGTCCAGCACGGCGCCGATCTGGGCCTCGCTCATGCCGTCGTGGAGCGCGCCCGCGTCCAGCCGGCGGGCATCCAGGGTGGCCATGGGCAGGTGGATCATCACTTCCTTGCCGGCGGCGGCCGCTTCCCGGGCCAGGCGCCGGCCGTGGGGCGTTTCCGGAATCACCGCGCAGGTCAGCGGCGCCGGCAGCGCCAGCACCGCTTCGCCGGCGGCCCGGTTGTAGCCCAGATCATCGATGATAATGGCGATGCGCGGCGCCGCCGCGGCCGACCCGGCCAGCAGCATCAGGCACAGCGCCGCCACCCGGGTGGCGGCGCGCCTCACCGTTGTTCGGTGTCGTCGCCGGCCCGGCGGCGCTCGGCCAGGTTGATGCCCTTGAGGATCGACAGGGCCTGGGACAGCGGATAGTCGCGGCTGGCCAGCGGCGCTTCCCGGTCGCCGGCGCGGGCTTCCTCGTCACGCTGGTTGAGCAGGTGGTGGGGCAGGTCCGACTCCCGTGGCCGGTTCTCCTGCAGCAGCTCCACGCTGGCCACTTCCACCGGAATGTCCGGGTGGATGCCGTCGGCCTGGATGGAGCGGCCGTCCGGCGTGTAATAGCGGGCGGTGGTCAGTTTCAGCGCGGCGTCGCCGCTGATCGGCAGTACCGTCTGCACCGAGCCCTTGCCGAAGGTGCGGGTGCCCACCACCACGGCGCGGCCCTGGTCCTGCAGGGCGCCGGCGACGATCTCCGAGGCCGAGGCGGAACCGCCGTTGACCAGCACCACCAGCGGCAGGCCGCCGAGCAGGTCGCCGGGGGTGGCGTTGTAGTCGTTGCGGCTTTGCGGGTCGCGGCCCTGGGTATAGACGATCAGGCCGCTGTTGAGGAACAGGTCGGCCACTTCCACCGCCCCGCCCAGCACGCCGCCGGGATTGTTGCGCAGGTCCAGGATCAGACCGCGCAGCTGGCCGTCGGAGGCCATCTTCTCCAGGGCCCGCTGGGCGTCCTGGCCGGTGCGGCTCTGGAATTGGGAAATGCGCAGGTAGCCGTAGCCGGGCTCCAGCTGTTCGCTTTTCACGCTTTCCACCTGGATGCGGTCGCGCTTCAGGGTCACCGTGCGCGGCTTCTCGTCGCCCTCGCTGAGCACCGACAGGGTCACCTCGGTGCCCGCTTCGCCGCGCATCAGTTCCACCGCGTCGGCCAGGCCGATGCCCTTGGTGAAGGTGTCGTCGATCTTGAGGATCAGGTCACCGGCCCGCAGGCCGGCGCGGCTGGCGGGGGAGTCGTCGATGGGCGCCACCACCTTGACGAAGCCTTCCTCCATGGTGACTTCCAGGCCCAGGCCGCCGAACTCGCCGGTGGTGCTGGATTGCAGGTCCTCGAACTGGTCCGGGGTCAGATAGGCGGAGTGCGGGTCCAGCTCCATGAGCATGCCGCGGATCGCCGCCTGGATCAGTTCCTTCTCGTCCACCTCCTGCACATAGGCGCCGCGTACCCGCTCCAGCACCTCGGCGAAGGCCCGCAGTTCGGTGACCGGCACGCCGTCCTGTTCGGCCAGCTGATCGGTTTGCGCATCCCGGGCCTGGCCGGTCGGGGCAATGAATACCAGGGTGGCCAGCGCGCAGCGCAAAACAAGACGGGAGGTTTTCAGCATGTGTTTCCCCAATTCGGGCGCTCCGGTCCCGGGAGCGTGTCAGTCATTGCGGGCAATGGGCGGCAGTGTAACACGGCGGTCGCACCAGCGCGCCGGGTTCACCACCTCGCCCTTGCGGCGGATTTCGAAGTACAGACCGCTGCTGGCGTTGCCGCCGGAGCGGCCCGCCAGGGCCAGCGGATCGCCGGCCGCCACCCATTCGCCCACGTCGCGCAGCAGGCTCTGGGCGTAGCCGTAAAGGGTCAGGTAACCGCCGCCGTGATCGACGATGGTGAGCAGGCCATAGCCGCGCATCCAGTCGGCGAACACCACCCGGCCCGGGTGAATGGCGCGCACCGGCGCGCCCTCGTCGGCGGCCAGCACCACCCCTTCCCAGCGCAGCTTGCCTTCACGGGCGGAATGGAAACTGGACACCACCTGGCCGGGCACCGGCCAGGGCAGCTTGCCGGCCAGGGTGCCGAACGGCTCGCCCCGGTCCGCCGGCGGGATCGACGGCATGCTGCGCTGCATGTCGGCGAGCAGCTTCTCCAGCCGTTGCTGGTCCGCCTTGAGGCGGTCGATGTCGCCGCCGCGCTGCTTGATCGAGCGGTCCAGCTTGGCCAGCGCCTGCTCGCGCTGTTTGGACGCCGCTTCCAGTTCCTTTTTGCTGTCCGCCAGCCGGGTGCGGCGGTCGAGCAGGTCGGCGCGGGCGCTGGCCACCTGCTCGGCCACCCGGCGCAGCTCCACCAGTTCCCCTTCCAGGGAGGCCAGCCGGTCGGTGCGGGCGCGCTGGAAATACTCCTGATAGCGCAGCAGCCGGGCGATGCGGTCCGGTTCCTCCTGGTTGAGCAGCAGCTTGATGCGGGCTTCCCGGCCGCTCTGGTAGCTGGCGCGGACGGTGCGCGCCAGCCAGGTGAGCTGGGTTTTCTTCTCCGCCGCCAGCCGCGCCTGGTCGGCTTCCACCTTGTCCAGCCGCTGGCGGGCGGCGGCGGCCTCCCGTTCCAGGCGGCGGCCCTCCCGGGCCAGTTCGCCGACCCGGGTCTCGGTCTCGCGCAGGCGGGTCTGCAGGTCGTCGCGCTGCTCGGCCTCGCGCTGTTGCTCGGCGGACAGGGTCTCGATACGGTCCTTGAGCTTGTCCAGGTCGGCTTCGCTGGGCGACTCCGCGCGGGCCAGCACGGGCAAGATCAGAAATAGCAGAAAAAGCGGCTTCATGGCTGCGGGTTTTACCTTAACCGACCGGTGATGTGTATACTTGGCGCCGATTTTCCGCCGGCAAGACGGCGCCAGCGCTAACAGGACCCCGTATGGATCGTCTGATCGAATTCGCCAGCAACCATTATCTCCTGGTTTCCGCCTTCTTTCTGCTGTGGGCGGTGTTCTTCGTGATCGAGTCGCGGCGCGGCGGCAACCCGATCTCGCCCCAGCAGGCCACCAATCTGGTCAACCAGAAGGACGCCGTGATCGTGGACCTGCGCCCCGCCGACGAGTTTCGTGCCGGCCATATCCCGGGTAGCCTGAACATCCCGGCGAGCCAGGCCACCGACCGCATGGGCGAGCTGGAGCGGCACAAGGATAAACCTCTTATCCTCACCTGCAAGATGGGCAACCAGGCGTCGCACCTGGGCCGCCAGCTGCGCGGCAAGGGCTTCGCCGAGCTGTACCGCATGCAGGGCGGCGTCACCGCCTGGCGCAACGACGGCCTGCCGGTCGCCAAGGGCTGATCGTGACGGTCACGCTGTACAGCACCGCCTGGTGCCCGTTCTGCGTGCGCGCCAAGCGTCTGTTGGCCGCCAAGGGCGCCACCGTGCACGAGATCGACGTGGACCGTGAGCCCGGCGCCCGCCAGGAGATGATGACGCGCAGCGGCCGCCGCACGGTGCCGCAAATCTGGATCGGCGACCGCCACGTGGGCGGTTGCGATGAACTTTTCGCATTGGAGCGGGCGGGGGAACTGGACTCCCTGCTCGCCGACAGCTAACGGAGAAGGACCATGGCCGAAGAACAGAAGAAAACCTTCCAGTTGCAGCGTGTCTATCTGAAGGACACCTCCTTCGAATGCCCGGGGGCGCCGGACATCTTCCTCCAGGAGTGGAAGCCGAAGATGAACGTGCAGCTGAACAGCGCCGCCCGCCGCCTGGGCGAGGGCAATGAATACGAGGTGGAAATCACCGTCACGGTGACCGCCAAATCCGAGGACGAGCAGAAAACCTTCTACCTGGTGGAATTGAAGCAGGCCGGCATCTTCACCATCGCCGGCATCGAAGGCGAGGAGCGCGAGCAGCTGCTGGGCGCCTACTGCCCGAACCTGCTGTTCCCCTATGCCCGCGAGGTGGTGTCCGACCTGGTCGCCAAGGGCTCCTTCCCGCAGATGCTGCTGCAGCCGATCAATTTCGAGGCGCTGTACCTGCAGCAACGTGAGCAGCAGCAGGCCGGCGCCGCCACGGTGCAGTAACCACCGCCCGTTAATCGCGGCTGAAGCCGCTCCTACAAATGCTGTGTAGGAGCGACTTTAGTCGCGATACCACGGCGCCAGTCAGAGCAAGTGGGAGCGGCCGGGCGGCGATCCGCTTTAGCCGCGATCAGATCCAGGATAACCCAACTGCCGCCAGGCCTCGTAGAGGGTGGCGGCCACCGCGTTACTCAGATTCAGGCTGCGGCTGTCCGCCACCATCGGCAGGCGCAGCCGCCGCTCCGCCGGCAACCCTTCCAGGATCGCCGCCGGCAGGCCCCGGGTCTCCGGCCCGAACAGCAGCACATCCCCGTCCCGAAACGCCGCCTGGCTGGGCGCCGGCCCACCCTTGGTGGTGAGCGCGAACTGGCGCGCGCCGTCCATGGCCTCCACAAAGGCCGGGTAATCCCGATGCACCCGCACCCGCGCGAACTCGCCGTAGTCCAGGCCGGCCCGGCGCAGACGCTTCTCGTCCAGTTGAAAGCCGAGCGGTTCGATCAGATGCAGGGCGGCGCCGGTGTTGGCGGCCAGCCGGATGATGTTGCCGGTGTTGGGGGGAATCTCCGGTTCGAACAGGGCGATGTGCAGCATAACGGGGTCGACCAGGTGGCGGGGGTGCCCATGGTAACCGCTGGCGGTGGCGCCGATAATGGCGGAATGACCAGGCGGCCGGAGGAGCCATGAAACGGGTCTACGAAGCGCGCGACGGCTTGGAAGCGCACATGGTGGCGGGGCTGATCGAGCAGGCCGGCATCATGGCGCAGGTGAACGGCGACATGCTGCAGGGCGGCGTCGGCGATCTGCCCGCCGCCGGGCTGGCCAGTGTCTGGGTGGCGGACGGCGACGAGCAGCGGGCCCGGCAGGTGATCGGTGACTTCGAGGCCAGCCAGCCGCCGGCGTCCGCGCCCACCCTGCGGGAACGGATCCGCGAGCCGGGTCGTGGCGAGCCGGACAGTGGCCGGGCTTTTCGTCAGGGCCTGCTGGTGGGGGTGTTGCTGGGTGCGGCGCTGATGGCCTGGTTCCTTGCCTAGGGGGGGATGCGGCGAGTAGCGCCTTATCGCGGCTGAAGCCGCTCCTACATTTGCCGTAGGAGCGACTTCAGTCGCGATAGGGGTTAGCGGCTGGCGCGCTTACGCTCGGTTTCGGTGAGCAGCTTCTTGCGCAGACGCAGGTGGTTGGGGGTCACTTCCACCAGCTCATCGTCCTCGATGAAGTCCAGGGCCTGCTCCAGGCTGAACCGTACCGGCGGGGTGAGAATCACGTTCTCATCGGTGCCGGAGGCGCGCATGTTGGTGAGCTGCTTGCCCTTGGTGGGGTTTACCACCAGGTCGTTGCCACGGCTGTGAATGCCGATCAGCTGGCCTTCGTACACTTCCACGTTCGGATCGATCAGCATGCGGCCGCGTTCCTGCAGGTTGAACAGGGCGAACGCCAGCACCTTGCCTTTCACCATGGACACCAGCACGCCGTTGTTGCGCTGGGCCATCTCGCCGGGCTTGTAGTCGCCGTAGTGGCTGAAGGTGCTGTTGAGGATACCGGTGCCGGAGGTGAGGGTCAGGAACAGGCTGCGGAAGCCGATCAGGCCACGGCTGGGCACCACGAAGGTGAGGCGCACGCGGCCCTTGCCGTCCGGCTCCATGTTGGTCATCTCGGCGCGGCGCAGGCCCAGGTGCTCCATGATGGCGCCCTGGTGCTGGTCCTCCACGTCGGCCATGACGTTCTCGTAGGGCTCCTGCTTCTTGCCGTCCACTTCGCGCACGATCACCTGCGGGCGGCCCACCGCCAGCTCGAAGCCTTCACGGCGCATGTTCTCGATCAGCACCGACAGGTGCAGCTCGCCGCGACCGGACACGCGGAACTGATCGGCGCTGCCGGTTTCTTCCACGCGCAGGGCCACGTTGTGCTTGAGCTCCGCTTCCAGGCGCTCGCGGATCTGGCGGCTGGTGACGAACTTGCCGTCCTGGCCGGCGAACGGCGAGGTATTGACGTGGAACACCATGCTGACGGTGGGCTCGTCCACGGTCAGCGGCGGCAGGGCTTCCACGTTGTTCGGGTCGCACAGGGTGTCGGAGATGTCCAGCGGGTCCATGCCGGTGACGCAGACGATGTCGCCGGCCCCGGCTTCGCTCACATCCACCCGATCCAGGCCGTGGTGGCCCATGATCTGCAGCACCCGGCCGTTACGGACCTTGCCTTCCCGGTCGATGATTTTCACCGTGGTGTTGGTCTTCACCTGGCCACGCTTGATGCGGCCGATGCCGATCACGCCCAGGTAGCTGTTGTAGTCCAGCGAGGAAATCTGCATCTGGAACGGGCCGTCGGCGTCCACTTCCGGTGCCGGCACCCGGTCGATGATGGCCTGAAACAGCGGCGTCATGTCGTCGGCCAGATTGTCCTGGTCGAGGCCCGCGATGCCGTTCAGCGCCGAGGCGTAGACCACCGGAAAGTCGAGCTGCTCGTCGCTGGCGCCCAGGTTGTCGAACAGGTCGAACACCTGGTCCATGACCCAGTCCGGGCGGGCGCCGGGGCGGTCCACCTTGTTGATCACCACGATCGGCTTAAGGCCGGCGGCGAAGGCTTTCTGGGTCACGAAGCGGGTTTGCGGCATGGGGCCGTCCACCGCGTCCACCAGCAGCAGCACGGAATCGACCATGGACATCACCCGTTCCACCTCGCCGCCGAAGTCGGCGTGGCCGGGGGTGTCGACGATGTTGATGCGGTAGTCGCCGTACTTGAGGGCGGTGTTCTTGGAAAGGATGGTGATGCCCCGTTCCTTTTCCAGGTCGTTGGAGTCCATCACCCGTTCGACGTCGCCGGCGCGGTCTCCCAGAGTGCCGGACTGTTGCAACAGCTTGTCCACCAGGGTGGTCTTGCCGTGGTCAACGTGGGCGATGATGGCGATATTGCGCAGGCGTTCAATCACAGATTGTGGCTCCGTAGGGATCAAAGTGCCTCCGGCCGGTCAACGGCGGCGGGCCGTGCAAGGGCAACGGCAAAGGGGGAGGCGGGCAAATAGGCGGCGCATTGTACAGTCCCTTCGCCCGATGAAGCCACCAATACACCGTGACACCGCCAAAGTGGCCGGTTTCGTGGCAGAATAGGCCGCCGTTCGCCGCCGCGCCGACCAGTGCAATCTTTTGCGCCCGAAAGGGGCCCCCGGGCGGGCAGGTTTGACAACTATTTGCGTCCCGGGGGCGGTTTCGGTGCCCCGGGGCGGTGACATTGAGGCCCCGTTGTTGGACCATGTGCGGCGGTCGCGGCACCCTCGCCGAAGGATTGGAATAAGGCTGACAAATGCGTTCTGTTAAATTGCACGCCCGCCTGCTGGCGCTGTTTCTTCTGGTACTGGGCGGCGGCAGTATTGCTTACCAGATTTTCATTCAGAAGGTGCCGGTGACCGAGAGCGAGAGCGATCCGGTCTGGGTGGTGGACACCCAGGTGTCGTTCCAGGCGCGTCCCAATACCCCGATCAAGGCGCGCATGTACGTGCCGCCGCTGGCCAGCGGCTTCACCGCCTTGAACGAGAGCTTTATCTCCAACAATTACGGCGTCAACGTGAACCGGGAAAACGGCAACCGGCTGGTGACCTGGTCGGCGCGCCGTGGCGAGGGCCAGCAGAACCTCTATTACCGGCTGATGATCACCGCCCGCTACGCGGAGCCGGCGCCGCTGCCGGAAAACGGCCCCCAGTTCCGCCCCAGCCCGGCCCTGGAAGGCGCCGAGCGGGTGGCCGCGGACGCGCTGCTGGCGCCGATCCGCCAGCACTCCGCCGATGTGGAGACCTTCATCAGCGAGACCATCAAGCGGGTCAACAACGAAGACAGCGACAACGTGCGCCTGCTGCTGGGCGGCGACCACAGCGACCAGAACAAGGCCAAGGTGGTGGACCTGCTGCTGGCGGTGGCGCACATTCCCGCCGAGCCGGTGCACACCCTCAAACTGGAAGAATCCAACAGCCAGCAGCCGGAGCTGTGGTTGCGCAGCTTCAACGGCCAGAACTGGCTGTACTTCAACCCGGTGGACGGCCGCCAGGGCCTGCCCCAGGACCGGCTGGTGTGGTGGAGCGGCGACAAGCCGCTGCTGACCCTGGAAGGCGCCCGCAACTCCCGGGTGTCGTTCAGCGTGCACCGCAACGAGATGAGCGCCCTGCGGCTGGCGCAGACCCTGCGCTCCCAGGACGCCTCCAGTTTTATCGATTACTCCCTCTATGAACTGCCGGTGCCGTCCCAGCAGCTGTTCCGGGTGCTGATGATGATTCCGGTGGGCGTGCTGCTGGTGCTGCTGATCCGTTCCCTGGTGGGCATGGAAACCCTGGGCACCTTCACGCCGGTGCTGATCGCCCTGGCGTTCCGCGAAACCCAGGTGATCTGGGGCGTGCTGCTGTTCACCTTCATCACCGCCATCGGTCTGTCGGTGAGGGGGTATCTGGAACACCTGAAGTTACAGTTGCTGGCCAGGCTGTCGGTGGTGCTGACCTTCGTGGTGATCATGATCGGCCTGATCAGCCTGATGACCTACAAGCTGGGGCTCTCCACCGGCCTGTCGGTGGCGCTGTTCCCGATGGTGATTCTGACCATGGTGATCGAGCGGGTCTCCATCGTCTGGGAAGAGCGCGGCGGCGTGCAGTCGCTCAAGGTCGCCCTGGGCACCCTGGTGGCGGCGGTGCTTTGCCATCTGCTGATGGTCTGGAAACCGCTGGTCTACTTCGTATTCACCTTCCCGGGCGTGCTGCTGATCCTGGCGTCGGTGATGGTGTTCATGGGCCACTACCGGGGCTACCGCCTGATGGAACTGGTGCGCTTCCGGGCCATGACCGAGCAGGGTGAACGCTGATGTTCGGCATCCAGACCTGGAAAGCCCTGCGGCGCCGGGGCGTGATGGGCATCAACCAGCGCAACGGCGACTACGTGCTGATGTACAACGACCGCCGGCTGTACCCGCTGGTGGACGACAAGATCCGCACCAAGAAGATGGCGCTGGACGCCGGTATCCAGGTGCCGGACATGTACGGCATCGTCGACACCGAGCAGGGCATCAGCAAGCTGGAGCGCATCGTCGAGACCCACGGCGACTTCGTGATCAAGCCGTCCCAGGGCGCCGGCGGTGACGGCATCCTGGTGATCTCCGACCGCTTCGAAGGCTATTACCGCACCGCCTCCGGGCGCATGGTCAGCCCCGAGGAACTGGAGTTCCACATCTCCGGCATCATCTCCGGCCTCTATTCCCTGGGCGGCCACCGCGACCGCGCCCTGATCGAATACCGGGTGCGTTCCACCGACCTGTTCGACCGCATCAGCATCGGCGGCGTGCCGGACGTGCGCATCATCGTGCTGCAGGGCTACCCGGTGGCCGCCATGCTGCGCCTGCCCACCCGGCAGTCCGACGGCAAGGCCAACCTGCACCAGGGCGCCATCGGCGTGGGCGTGGACATCGCCACCGGCATTACCCTGAGCGGTACCTGGCACAACCTGAAAATCGACCGCCACCCGGACACCGCTCACCCGGTGGCCGGCGTGCAGATGCCGGACTGGCAAGAGTGCCTGGCGCTGGCGGCGCGCTGCTACGACCTCACCGGTCTGGGTTATCTGGGCGTGGATCTGGTGATGGACAAGCACAAGGGCCCGCTGATGCTGGAACTCAACGCGCGGCCCGGGCTGAACATCCAGATCGCCAATGACGATGGCCTGGTGCGCCGCTGCCAGATCATCGAGAAGCACATTGAGCAACGGGGCCGCAAGGCCGGCACCGAGGAAACCGCCAGCCGCGTGGAGCGCTCCAAGCAGTGGTTCGCCGTGGCGGAGCTGCCGGAGGCGCCCAGCGCCCCCTGAACCGTCCGGCCCATTAAGTTTTTATTAAGGCAGGCGACGTAACGTCGGCTCGTTATCAGCCGACCCCCTGTTTCGTCATGAAGCCTGCCTCCCCCCGCGCCGGGTTTCCCGGGCTGTTTTTCGTGCTCAACTACCTGTTGCTGCTGGCGGTGGGCCTGTACATCGCCCACGGCCAATGGCTGCCGCCGAAGGACGGGCCCGCGGCCCTGTTCGTGATCGCGGCGCTGGCCGGCTACACCGCCCTGTATCTGCTGCCCGCCTGGCTGCTCAGCGCGCTCTGCCATCGCTGGCCGGGCCCCCGCCCGGCACGCTGGCTGGCGGTCGCGCTGGCCTCCGCCACCCTGTTGCTGCTGCTGGTGGACAGCCAGATCCACCGTCTCTACGGCTTCCACATCAACGGCTTTGTCTGGAATCTGCTGATCACCCCCGGCGGCATCGACTCCATGGGCGGCGGTGACGGCACCACCCTGACCGTGGTGTTGATCGCGGTGGGGGTGGTGGGCCTGGAGACCGGGCTGATGGCGCTGGCGCGGCGCCGGCCGCCCCCGAGGCTGCGCTGGCGCTGGGTGCTGGCGGGGCTGCTGCTGTGCATGGCCGGCGAACGGGTGGCCTACGGGCTCAGCGACCTGGACGCCTACCGGCCGGTGCTCAACGCCGCCCGGGCGGTGCCGTTCTATCAGCCGGCCACCTTCGAGAGCCTGGCCCGGGATCTGGGCTACACCCCGGCGCCGCGCACGGCGCTGTCGGTGTCCGCCGACGGGCCGCTCAATTATCCGCTTCATCCGTTGACCGTGGCCGCCGATGCGCCGTCGCCGAACATTCTGGTGCTGGTGGCGGAATCCCTGCGCGCGGACATGCTGAAGCCGGAGATCATGCCCAATCTGTGGCGCTTCGCCGAACGTCACGGGCGTCGCTACACCGACCATATGAGCGGCGGCAACGGCACGCGCATGGGCATTTTTTCCCTGTTCTATGGGCTGCCGGGCAACTACTGGTTTCCGTTCCTGGAAAGCCGCCGGCCGCCGGTGCTGATCAGTGAGCTGCAGCGCCGGGACTATCGTTTCGGCCTCTACACCAGCGCGCGTTTCAGTTATCCGGAGTTCGACCGCACCGTGTTCGCCTCGGTGCCGTCCTCGGCCATGGTCAGTGACGATGAGGGCCCGGGCTGGCGCCGGGACCGGCGCAATGTGGGCCGCCTGCTGGACTTTATTGGCGATGACCGGACCGGCGATGACCAGCCGCGACCGTTCTTCGGCTTCATGTTCTTCGAGTCGCCCCACGCCCGCTATTACTTCCCCGAGGAGAGCGTGATCCGGCCGGATTATCTGCGCGAGCTGAACTACGCCACCATGGACGTGCAGCGGGACATGCCCGGCATCCTGAACCGCTATATCAACGCGGTGCATCACCTGGACCAGCAGCTGGGCCGGGTGCTGGACCGTCTGGAGCGGGACGGGCGCCTGGACGACACCCTGGTGGTGATCACCGGCGATCACGGCGAGGAATTCATGGAGCACGGGCGCTGGGGGCACAACTCCGCCTTCCACGACGAGCAGGTGCGCGTGCCGCTGGTGATGGCCGGCGCCGGCGTCACGCCGGCGGTGGTGGACCGGCCCACCAGCCACCTGGACGTGGCGCCGACCCTGCTGCGGCGGCTGGGGGTCACCAATCCCTCCGCCGACTTCGCCGTGGGCGTGCCCCTGGACCGGGCGCGGTCGGGCCGTTACCGGCTGGCCGCCAGCTGGGACGCGGTGGCCTACCTGGGCCCGGACTACAAGGTGGCGATGCCCACCAACGCCGGCGGCCTCGGCGAAATGACCGTGGCCCGGGCCGGCGACCAACCGGTGGTGGACGCCGACGCGGTGATGGTGCGGGTGCGGGACCCGCTGGCGCGGGTGCTGGAGGACATGTCCCGTTTCTATCGACGGTGAAGGCCCCGTGATTTGAGGGCCCGGGATTTGCTATACTCTGCCGCCCAATTTTTGAGCAACGCGCTGAGCAGAGTTATGTCCGAGGCCGCAACCCCGATCGCCCCACCCGAACCCCTCCAGCGTCGCGCCGTGGCGCTGGTGTCCGGCGGGCTGGATTCCATGCTGGCGGTGAAGGTGATGCAGGAGCAGGGCATCCATGTGGAAGGGGTGAATTTCTTCACCGGCTTCTGCGTGGAAGGCCACACCCACGCCATCCGCAAGAAGGATCAGGACAAGAACAAGCGCAACAACGCCCTCTGGGTCGCCGAAAAGCTGGGCATCAAGCTGCACATCGTGGACATCTCCGAGGAGTACAAGGATGTGGTGCTCAACCCCAAGCACGGCTACGGGGCCAACCTGAACCCCTGCCTGGACTGCAAGATCTTCATGGTCAACCAGGCCACCCTGATGCTCAACAAGGCCCGCGAGCTGGCCGGCGAGAAGGGCTTCGACTTCATCGTCACCGGCGAGGTGGTGGGCCAGCGCCCGAAGAGCCAGCGCAAGGAAACCATGCCCATCATCAGCAGCGAGTCCGGCGCCGACGACCGGCTGCTGCGGCCGCTGAGCGCGCGCAACCTGCCGGAAACCCTGCCCGAACGTGAAGGCTGGGTGGACCGGGACCAGCTCTACGATTTCTCCGGCCGTAACCGCAAGCCGCAGATGGCGCTGGCCAAACGCTTCGGCCTGGAGGAATACGCCCAACCCGCCGGCGGTTGCTGCTTCCTCACCGACGAGTCCTACTCCCGCAAGCTGGCCGACCTGTGGCATGCCCGCAACGAGCGCCGCTATGAGCTGGACGACATCATGCTGCTGAAGGTGGGCCGCCATATCCGCCCGGCTCGGCACTACAAGCTGATCATCAGCCGGGAGGAGGGTGAGAACCGCTTCCTGGAAGGCTACCGCTACCAGTTCACCAGCCTGACCACGGCCAGCTGCCCGGGGCCCCTGGCCCTGGTGGACGGCCGGTTCGAATCCGACGACGAACTGCGCCAGGCCGCCGCCATCGTGGCGCGCTATTCCAAGGGCCGCGCCGACGACCAGGTGGTGGTGGAAGTGAAGGAACCCGGCGGCGTGGCCCGGGAAGTGGCGGTGGCCCCGGCGCGGCCGGATCAGATCCCGCTGCAGTGGAATGTGGGCTGAATCATGACCGAAACCGTTCACGATCTGGATGTGCGTCGTCAGCTGTGCCCCATTCCGGTGATCAAAACCCAGAACCGGGTGAATCAACTGGCGCGAGGGGACGTGCTGCGGGTAACCTGCACGGACCCCGGCGCGCTCAACGATATTCCCGCCTGGTGCCGCATCAACGGCCACGAAGTGCTGGAAACCCGGCGCGATGACCACGACGTGGTGATCACTCTCCGGGTGGGGGAGCCTTCGGTTGCACTGTAGTGGTGCGCATAGCTTGAGGTGCGCACTAATTTGGTGCTTCATGGCCCGACGCGGAGCGCTGTAAGCCCCCAACGGCCCGGAATGCGCCAAAAAAGGGCTGGCACAATAATTGCTCTCCCTATTGGCGTGCAGGCCCAGGTGGCCGAGAATACCGGTTTTTCGCGTGTCCGCGCCGCGGCGGCGAGCAGCCAGAAACATACCCGTTCCAGGAGGACGCTCAACAATGTCTGAAAAGACGCTGAAACTGATCAAAGACAACGACGTGAAGTGGGTGGACCTGCGTTTTACCGACAGCCGTGGTAAGGAGCAGCACGTAACCCTGCCGGTGGGCGAAATCGACGACGATTTCTTCCAGGACGGCAAGATGTTCGACGGCTCCTCCATCGCCGGTTGGAAAGGCATCAACGAATCCGACATGATCCTCATGCCGGAAGACGAAACCGCGGTTCTCGACCCGTTCACCGACGTGGCCACCCTGAACCTGCGCTGCAACATCGTTGAGCCCGCCACCATGCAGGGTTACGAGCGCGACCCGCGTTCCGTGGCGCTGCGCGCCGAGGAATACCTGAAGTCCACCGGCATCGCCGACAGCGCCCTGTTCGGTCCCGAGCCGGAATTCTTCGTGTTCGATTCCGTGCAGTGGAAGTCCGACATGTCCGGCTCCATGTACAACATCTACTCCGAGGAAGCGGCCTGGGTGTCCGCCGATGAGTTCGAGAAGAACAACATCGGTCACCGCCCCGGCGTGAAAGGCGGCTACTTCCCGGTACCGCCGGTGGACAGCCTGCACGACCTGCGTGGCGCCATGTGTGCCGCCATGGAGCAGATGGGTCTGGAAATCGAAGTGCACCACCACGAAGTGGGCACCGCCGGCCAGTGCGAGATCGGTGTGGGCGCCAACACCCTCACCAAGAAAGCCGACGAAGTGCAGATCCTCAAGTACTGCGTGCACAACGTGGCCCACGCCTACGGCAAAACCGCCACCTTCATGCCCAAGCCGCTGATCGGTGACAACGGTTCCGGTATGCACGTGCACATGTCCCTGGCGAAGGACGGCAAGAACTTGTTCGCCGGTGACGAGTACGCCGGTCTGTCCGAGGAAGCGCTGTTCTACATCGGCGGTGTGATCAAGCACGCCCGCGCGCTGAACGCCTTCACCAACGGTTCCACCAACTCCTACAAGCGTCTGGTGCCCGGTTTCGAGGCTCCGGTAATGCTGGCGTACTCCGCCCGTAACCGGTCCGCGTCCATCCGGATTCCGTGGGTGAGCAACCCGAAAGCGCGTCGTATCGAGACCCGCTTCCCGGATCCCTCCGCCAACCCGTACCTGTGCTTCGCCGCGCTGATGATGGCCGGCCTGGACGGCATCAAGAACAAGATCCACCCGGGCGACGCCATGGACAAGGATCTGTACGACCTGCCCGCCGAGGAAGCCAAGGACATCCCGACCGTGGCCCACACCCTGACCATGGCGCTGGACGCCCTGGAGCAGGACAAGGAGTTCCTGATGGCCGGCGACGTGTTCACCGAGGACATGCTCGACGGTTACATCCAGCTCAAGCGCGACGAAGTGGAGCGCCTGAACATGACTCCGCACCCGGTCGAGTTCGACATGTACTACAGCTGCTAAGCTCCGGCGACGCAGTCACGAAAAACCCCGCTCCGGCGGGGTTTTTTTATGGCTTATCGCGGTGGGGCCCGCCGGTCCCGCCAGCCAGATTTGTGGCACCGGCCCTTTTTTCGCGGCTCGCCAGCCCGCAGAATCAAACCACTACCGCACCGTATCCGGGGAAGGATCCATGAGCACCAGGCAGATTCTCGCAGCCGTTTCCTTGATGGTGGTGGCCGCCGCCGCGCCGGCCCAGACCGTGGACACCCGGGTGGACCGGCCCGGCGACGAGGGCGGCGCCATCTACCGCACCGTGGATGAGAACGGCAACGTGCTGTTCACCGACAACCCGCCGGACAAGGGCCGCGCCGAACCGGTCCGGATCGGGCCGGTGAATACCATGGATGGCCGCCGGGAGACACTGCCGGTGATGGCGCCGGACCGCCCGGAATCGGTCGGGGAGAGCGAGGAACCCGCGCCGGCGGACACCGGCTACCGGGCCCTGCGCATCACCACCCCGGCGGACGGCGCCACCGTGCGCATGCCCCAGGACAACCCGGTGGCGGTGCAGGCCAGCGCCGAGCCGGCCCTGCTCAGCGGCCACCGGCTGGTGATCCTGGACAATGGCCAGCCGGTGGACGGCGGCGCGCTGGATTTTCCGAACCCCGGCACCCACCGGTTGCAGGCGGCCATCGAGGACGAAAACGGCCGCCGGCTGATCACCTCCTCCCCGGTGACGCTCTATGTGCACCGCACCAATATCGACAGCTCCGGAAAGGCCGGCGGCGGCAGCGCCTTTCCCACCCGCGCCGGCTCCGCCCAGCGCGGCGACAGCGCCGGCCGGGCCGGCGCCGCCCGTTCCGGCGGTGCCGCCCAACGGGGCAGCGGCGCCTCCATGGGCAGCGGTGCCCAGCGCGTCACCCGTCCCGCCAACCCCTGAATGCACTGAATCGGTGCATTCTTCGCGCCGACTTTCTACACTGCACCGGTAAGATTCGGCGGATCGCCCGCTGACGGGGCCAGGAGCCCCGTTCCGGGTGGCCTGATAATTGCTTATGCCCTGTTATGGGCCGAATGATGAATTCCGAAACGGTGCTGCAGAAACGATTGCTCGACCACCTCCGCACCGCGGTGATGATGCTCGACGCCGACCTGCGTGTGCGCTACCTGAATCCGGCGGCGGAAATGCTGCTGTCCACCAGTGCCGCCCGGGTGCTGGGCCAGCCCCTGCCGGACTACTTTTTCGATGACGAGGACGCCCGGGGTGCCCTCAAACAGTGCATTGAGGAAGGGCACCCCTTTACCCGCCGGGAGGCGCGGCTCAACGTGGCCCCGGGCCAGCAGGCGATGGTCGATTACAGCGTCAGCCCGATCCACGAACCCGGCCAGCCCATGGCGCTGCTGATCGAGATGCAGTCCCTGGACCGGCTGCTGCGCATCACCCGGGAGGAGGGGCTGATTCATGCTCACCAGGCCACCCGGGCGCTGGTGCGTGGCGTGGCCCACGAGATCAAGAACCCGCTGGGCGGGATTCGCGGTGCCGCCCAGTTGCTGGAGCGGGCGCTGCCGGACCCGGAGCTGGCGGAATACACCCGGGTGATCATCGACGAGGCGGACCGCCTGCGCTCGGTGGCCGACCGCATGCTGGGCCCGCGCAAACCGCCGGCGTTCGCCCCGGTGAACGTGCACGAATGCCTGGAGCACGTGCGCCAGCTGCTGCTCGCCGAATACCCGCGGGGCGTGGCCCTGGTGCGCGACTACGACGTCAGCCTGCCGGACGTGACCGCCGACCGGGATCAGCTGATCCAGGTGCTGCTCAATCTGATGCGCAACGCCATGCAGGCGCTGCTGGAAGCCGGCACCGAGAACGCGCGGGTGGTGATGCGCACCCGGGTGCTGCGCCAGTTCACCATCGGCGCCCAGCGCCACCGGCTGGTGCTGCGCGTGGACATCGAAGACAACGGTCCCGGTATTCCCGAGGACCTGCAGGAAACGATTTTCTATCCCATGGTCAGCGGCCGGGCCAACGGCTCGGGGCTGGGGTTGTCCATCGCCCAGTCGATCATCAGCCAGCATCAGGGCCTGATCGAATGCGAAAGCGTGCCCGGACGCACCCTGTTCAGCCTGCTGCTGCCCATGGAACCGCTGGATACGACGGAGAGTAATGGATCATGACGGCAACCATTTGGGTGATCGACGATGATCGTTCCATTCGTTGGGTGCTTGAAAAAGCGCTCAGCCAGGAAGGGTTCCAGCTGGCCTGTTTCGAGGACGCCGACGAAGCGCTGAACCGGCTGGACGAGGGCGCCGCCGAACCGGACGTGCTGATTTCCGATGTGCGCATGCCGGGCACCGACGGCCTGCGCATGCTCAAGATCCTGCAGCGCAACAATCCGAATCTGCCGGTGATCATCATGACCGCCCACTCCGACCTGGACTCGGCGGTGGCCTCCTACCAGGGCGGTGCCTTTGAGTACCTGCCCAAGCCGTTCGACGTGGACGAGGCGGTGGCGCTGGTCAAGCGCGCCATCAAGCACCGCCAGGAGGCGGAGCAGGAAGTGGCGCCCACCGCCGAGCAGACGCCCACCGAGATCATCGGCGAGGCGCCGGCCATGCAGGAGGTGTTCCGCGCCATCGGCCGGCTCAGCCACTCCAACGTGACGGTGCTGATCAATGGTCAGTCCGGTACCGGTAAGGAGCTGGTGGCCCGTGCTCTGCACAACCACTCCATGCGCCGGGAAAAAGCGTTCGTGGCCCTGAACATGGCGGCGATCCCCAAGGATCTGATCGAGTCCGAGCTGTTCGGCCATGAGAAAGGCGCTTTCACCGGCGCCAACAGCCAGCGGGTGGGGCGCTTCGAGCAGTCCAACGGCGGCACCCTGTTTCTCGATGAAATCGGCGACATGCCGCTGGAGGCCCAGACCCGGCTGCTGCGGGTGCTGCAGGAAAACGAGTTCTACCGGGTGGGTGGCACCACCCCGATCCATGTGGACGTGCGCATCATCGCCGCCACCCACCAGGATCTGGAGAAGCTGGTTCGCGATGGCGACTTCCGGGAAGACCTGTTCCACCGCCTCAACGTGATCCGCATCCATATTCCGAAGCTGGCCGAGCGCCGCGAGGACATTCCCCGCCTGGCCGGCTATTTTCTGCAGCACGCCGCCAGCGAGCTGGGCGTGGAGCCCAAGGTGCTGCACAAGGACACCGAGAAATACCTGGCCGCCATGCCCTGGCCGGGCAACGTGCGGCAACTGGAAAACACCTGCCGCTGGCTGACGGTGATGGCCTCCGGCCGGGAAGTGCTGGTGGACGATCTGCCCCCGGAGCTGCGGCAGAGCGCCAGCAAGCCCATGGAAACCGGCGGCGACTGGCTCAAATCCCTGCGCCACTGGGCCGACCGGGCCCTGGCCCGCGGTGACCGTGGCATTCTCGATCAGGCGGTGCCGGCCTTCGAGCGCACCATGATCGAAGTGGCCCTGCAGCACACCGGCGGCCGCAAACGGGACGCCGCCGCGCTGCTCGGCTGGGGCCGCAACACCCTGACCCGCAAGATCAAGGAGCTGGACATGGAGGCGGAGTTCAGCGGCGACGATTGAGGCGGCGGGCGGCCGGCTGGCCGCCCGTTGTCTCCCCGGTTAAGCTGACCCGGTCTTTTCCTCGGATGCCGTTTCCATGTCCTTGTTTCCCCCGCTCGAACCCTACCACCGTGATTTTCTGGACGTGGGGGACGGTCATCGCCTCTACGTGGAACAAAGCGGTAATCCCGATGGCCTGCCGGTGGTGGCGCTGCACGGCGGCCCCGGCGGCGGCAGTTCGCCGTTGCTGCGCCGGCTGTTCGATCCCACCCGCTTCCGCATCGTGGTCTACGACCAGCGCGGTGCCGGGCGCAGCCAGCCCTACGCCGGCACCGAGCACAATACCCTGCCGCATCTGGTCGATGACCTGGAGCGCCTTCGCGAACACCTGAACGTGCCCCGCTGGGAGCTGGTGCTGGGCGGCTCCTGGGGCGTGACCCTGGCGCTGGCCTACACCCTGGCGTACCCGGCGTCGGTGGCCGGGCTGGTGCTGCGGGGCGTCTTTCTTTGCCGCCAACAGGACATCGACTGGCTCTATACCGCCGAAGGGGCGGGCCGCTTCTACCCGGATCATTGGCAACGGCTGATCGAGGCCCTGCCGGAAGGCGATGGGGACCTGATGCACCGCTATCACCACGCCCTGAACGGCGCGGACGGCGACCCGGACGGTGAACGGCTGGCCCGCGAGTGGACGCTCTGGGAGGCGCGCCTGTCCAGCCTCACCCCGCCCCCGGAATTGAACGTGGACCACAACGCCCGGGCCATGGCCCGGCTGGAGACCCACTACTTCGTCAACGGCGGTTTTCTGGACCGGCCGATTCTGCCCCGGGCCGATCAAATCCGCTGCCCGGTGGAAATCGTGCACGGCCGTTATGACATGGTGTGCCCGCCGGAGCAGGCCTGGCTGCTGCACCAGGTGCTGCCGGACAGCCGCCTGCACTGGGTGGCGGCGGCCGGCCACTCCAGCGCCGAGCCGGCCATCAGTCAGGCGCTGGTGCGCTCGGTGAAGGCGCTGACTGCCCGGGCGGCACGAGCAGCAGAAGATAATCGTAGCGGGCGTTATACACAGGGATCGTCGTGAGCTTGGGGTTGTCCCCCTGAAACGACACCCGCGCTTCCAGACGGCGCCCTTCGTAAAGCCGCAGGGTATTGTCCAGGCGCTCCAGGCGCCAGGGCGGGCGCACCATGCGCTGCAAGCGGGCCTCCGGCCAGAACGCCAACTGAATATCGCCGATCAGCGCGTCCGCCGACAGTCGCGCCGGCAGCCCGGGCGTGCGGCTGATCTCGCTGCGGCCCGGGCTCTGCTCATAGGTGAGCACCGCTTCGCCGTCGTCGGCGAGCAGCCGGATCCGCGTGCGCTCCGGCGTCAGCGCCAGCGACACCCGATAGTGCACGGTGAGGTCGCCCAAGCGGATGGTCAGATCGCGCTGGAAGCTGCGGTATTCGCCGAACGCCGGCGCCAGCGGCCGGGGCACGGCGTCCGGGCCGGCCCACAGGGCGCAGCCGGCGAGCAGCAGGGTCAGCAACAGGGGCAATATTTTCATGGCGCGTTTAATACAGCACAATCGCGCGCCTTCATACAGGGGAAATCATGAAACTGCTTTTGCAGCGCGTCCGTGAGGCCCGTGTGGATGTACACGACGAGACGGTTGGCCGGATCGGGCCCGGTCTGCTGGTGTTCGTGGGCGTGCAGAAGGACGACGACGAGCGCGTCGTCGAACGGCTGGCGGAACGGCTGGTGGGCTACCGGGTGTTCAGCGATGACCAGGGCCGCATGAACCGGGATGTGCGCGAGGCCGGCGGCGCGCTGCTGCTGGTGTCCCAGTTCACCCTGGCGGCGGATACCGGCAAGGGCCGCCGTCCCTCGTTCTCCAGCGCCGCCGAGCCGGCCCGCGCCGAGCAACTCTATGAGGCGCTGATCGCCGCCGTGGAAGCCCGGGGTGTCGCCGTGGCGCGGGGGCGGTTCGGCGCGGATATGCAGGTCCATCTGGTGAACGACGGACCGGTGACCTTTCTGTTGGAGTTGTGATCGAGGTCCGATTGCATTTTGTTGCGCGACCATTTCCTTGCCGCCGCTATATTGCAACCTCATGACCCTTCTTTATGATGAAGGCTCGGCTCCCGGGGAACCCGCATGGGGAGCTTATGGATAACATTTTGATAACAGGAGACTGACCCATGAAAAGAGCTTTTCTGGCTGCAGCACTGCTCGGTGCTTCCTTTTCCGCCCACGCCGTGGCACCCGGTGGTCCCGGTTGTGGTTGGGGCAACCTGATTTTCGAAGGCAAGTCCGGCATGCCGGTGCACCTGCTGGCGACCATCGTCAACGGCACCTCCGGTAACGCCACCTTCGGCATGACCAGCGGCACCAACGGCTGTGACACCAGCGGCGCGCTGACCTACTCCGGCGAGAGCCTGCTGAGCATGAACGGCGTGCTCGAGGAAGTGGCTCAGGACATGGCCACCGGCGAGGGCGAAGCCCTGACCGCGCTGTCCGTTTCCATGGGCATCTCCACCGAGGACCGCGCCCACTTCAACGGTCTGATGCGCGACAACTTCGCCGCCATCTTCCCGAGCCAGGACGTGAGCGCCGCCGAAGTGATGCAGAACATCACCGCGGTGATGCAGCAGGACCAGAAGCTGGCCAAATACGTATAAGCCGGCTCCAACGGGCCCGCCCTTTATGAAGGGCGGGCTTTTTTGTATCCGCTTTCCCGGAAAACCTCATGCGTTTCGCACTGCTGTGCGCGGTTGTGTTTTTTTGCGCGCCGGCCTGGGCCGACGACCTGGAACATCTCGCCGAGCATCCCCGCTGGCGGGCGCTGTTGCACATCAACCCCGGTGCCACCCTCCGTGATCGCCACCGCAGCTACGTGGACGACGACGATTTCTTTCTCGCCGAGCGCGGCGCCGACGACCCGCTGGCGGAACTGCGGGCGTCCGTGGTCGCCCTGCGACCCGACGAAGCCCCGGCGCGCTGCCGCTTCCCGGCCCGTTACCGTTTTCTCGCCGGGCAACTGAACTGGCGCGACCCGGCGCCGTTCAGCCATTGCGCGGAGTACCGGGAGTGGCGCGCGGCGGTGCACGCCAAGCGGGCGGTGCTGGTCTTTCCGGCTTCCTATCTGAACAGCCCGTCCTCCATGTTCGGTCATACCCTGATGCGCCTGGACCAGGGCGAGGACGGGGCCGTGTGGCTGTCCTGGGCGATCAACTTCGGCGCCGTCACCACCGAGCAGGACAACTCCCTGTTCTACATCTACCGGGGGCTGGCCGGCGGTTACCCGGGCCGCTTCAACCTGGTGCCCTACGTCCAGAAAATCCAGCAGTACTCCAATATGGAGAGCCGCGACATCTGGGAGTACAGCCTGGACCTGAATCAGCAGGAGATCGATTGGATGATCGATCACCTGTGGGAACTGAAGGACATCAATTTCGATTACTACTTTTTCGACGAGAACTGCTCGTTCCGTCTGCTGGAGCTGGTGGAGGTGGCAAGGCCGGGCAGCGGCCTGCTGGACGAGCTGCGGTTCGCCGAGCTGCCGGTGAACACGGTGCGCGCCCTGGACCAGGAAGGCCTGGTCACCGAGCGCCATTACCGACCCTCCAAGGAGCAGGAACTGAAAGCGTTCAGCGACCGGCTGGACGATCGCGAGCGCGCCCTGGCCCGGTCCCTGGCGGACGACCCTTCGGTGGCGGAGCGGGCGGACTTCCGGGCCTTCGCGCCGGACAGGCAGGCCCTGATGGCGCACACCGCCTACCGCTATGTGCGTTTCGTGAACCGCAAGGCGCAGCGTTCCGAGGACGTGGCCGGCCGCTCCTTCGCGTTGCTGAGCCTGATGAACCGGCTGCCACCGGTGGCGGACCCGGCGCCGGCGGAGCGGGTGCCGCCGGAGCAGGGCCACGGCTCGCAAATGCTGGCCGTCGCCGGCGGGCAGCGGGGCAGCGATGACTTTGGCGAGTTCACCTACCGGCTCACCTACCACGACCTGCTGGACAACAATCGCGGCTTTCTGTCCGGCGCGCAGATCCAGGGGCTGGGCATCACCCTGCGCGGCACCGAATCCCAGGCCGTGGACCTGGAAGCCCTGGATCTGGTCAGCATTCGTTCCCTGGCGCCCCGGGACCGCTTTTCCAAGCCCCTGAGCTGGTACGTGGAAGGGGGCCTGGAGCGGGCCTGGGCCGGGCGCCGTCGCCTGGTGCGCTATGTGCAGGGTGGCGCCGGCGCCAGCTGGCGGCTGGGTAACCTGCAGCCCTATGTACTGGCCAGTGCCCGGGCCGAGAACAACAGCGAGTTCGCGCCCCTGATCACCACCGGTGGCGGCGCCGAGGCGGGAATCCTGTATCATGCCGGGCGCTGGCAGTGGCAGGCCGGCGGCGCCGGTCACTACTTCGTCAACGACGTCTACCGCCATCGCTCCACCCTGGCGGTGCAGTACGCGCTTACCCGTCAGCAGGGCCTGCGCGCGGAAGTGGAGCGCGAGGGCTGGCGCGGCGACGGCGAAACCGAATTCAAACTGCAGTGGCGTTGGTATTACGACTGAACGGTAGCGACCGTTCGGCGTGGGGTCAGGGCGTGGGAGTTCTCTTGAGGGTACCGGCTTTGAAAGCGTTGGGGTTGATCGTCACCTTGTTCGGCCTGTCGGCTCTGTATGGGTGCAGCGGTCTGTTTTTCTATCCGGCCAAACCCTGGGTGCAGAATCCGGCCCGCCAGGGCCTGGCCTACGAGGACGTGGTGCTGATCCATCCGGACGGGCTGCGGCTGCACGGCTGGTGGCTGCCGGCCCAGGGGTTCGAACGGGGCACCGTCTACTTCCTGCACGGCAACGCGGAGAACATCAGCACCCATCTGATGAACGTGCACTGGCTGCCGGAGCGGGGCTATAACGTTTTCCTGCTGGATTACCGGGGTTACGGTCTGTCCGAGGGCGATCCGGACCTGCCCGGCGCGCTGGCGGACGTACAGCTGGGGCTCGACTGGCTGACCGCGTCCGGGCGCCTGGACGGCAAGCCTCTGGTGCTGTTCGGGCAGAGCCTGGGCGGTGCCCTGGGCACCGGCGTGCTGGCCCGGGACGACAATCGCGGCCGCGTGGATTGCGTGATGCTGGAGGCCAGCTTCGCCAGCTATCGCGGCATCGCCGACGACGTCATGCGGCGCAGCTGGCTGCTGTGGCCGTTGCGCTGGATGGTGCTGCCGACGCTGCCGGAGCGGGCCCGGGACCCGGAGCGCCACATCGCCGCGCTGGCGCCGCGCCCGCTGCTGATCCTGCACAGCCGGGAAGACCCGGTGATTCCGTTCCGTCAGGGGGAGGCGCTGTTCCAGGCCGCCGCCGAGCCGAAGACCTTCCAGGCGCTCAAGGGCGGGCACGGGCAGGGCACCCGGGATCCGGCGGTGCGCGACCGCCTGCTGGCGTTTCTGGAGCAAAATGGCTGCATGGCCAGCGCGCCGGCGGCGTCCGCTCCGCTCCCCCGGGCGCGGCCCGCGCCGGTGGCCCGGGAGGCCGTGGACGCGGATGAGCCGGCCGGCGAGATCGGCATTACGCCGGTGGGCGCCTACCGTTTCTGACTCCGTTAGGGCGGGTCAGTCGCCGTCGGTGGCCGGGTCGTCCTGGTCCGCCTGGCGCCGTTGCACGGCGCGGCCGAACAGCAGGCCGATCTCGAACAGCAGCCACATGGGCACCGCCAGCAGGGTCTGGCTGACGATGTCCGGCGGCGTCAGCAGCATGCCGATCACGAAACAGCCCACCACCACGTAGGCCCGCGAGGCGGACAGCTTCTCCACCGTGACCAGGCCGGTGGCCACCAGCAGCACGATGGCGATGGGCAGCTCGAAGGCGAAGCCGAACGCCAGGAACAGGGCCAGCACGAAGTCCAGATAACTGCTGATGTCGGTGGTCACCGCCACCCCTTCCGGGGCCACCGTGGTGAAGAACTGGAACATCAGCGGGAACACCACGAAGTAGGCGAAGGCGGCGCCGGCGTAGAACAGCAGCACGCTGCTCACCAGCAGCGGCACCGCCAGCCGTTTCTCGTGCTTGTACAGCCCCGGCGCCACGAACGCCCAGGCCTGGTGGAGGATGAACGGCATGGCGCCGAAGATGCTCAGGTACAGGGTCAGCTTGAACGGCGCCAGGAACGGCGAGGCCACGCCGGTGGCGATCATCTGGGTGCCCACCGGCATGGCGTCCATCAGCGGCCGCGCCACCAGGGTGTACAGCTCCCGGGAAAAGTAGAACAGGCAGAGAAAGACCACCAGCACGGCGATCACCGCCTTGAGCAGGCGGTTGCGCAGTTCCAGCAGGTGGGAGATCAGCGTTTGCGGGGTGTCCTCCCCGTGTTCCTCAGTCATTCGATTTCTTCTCGGACTCGGGGTGTTCCGCGGCGGGCGACGGCGAGTCGCCGGTGTCATGTTCCAGGCGCTCATGTTCCAGGGTAGAAGGCCGGCGGCGGGCGCGGGCCACTTCCTGTTCGGACAGCAGATTGTCGCGGGCCTCGCGGATACTGTCCTCGTCCAGCCCCATCTCGCGCATCTGGCTTTCCATGCGCTCGCGCATGTCCTGGTTCAGCGCTTCGCGCTCCAGCTCGTTGCGGAGATGGTTGAAGGTGGAGCGGGCACGGCCCATCCAGTAGCCCACCGTGCGCGCCGCCTTGGGTAGCCGCTCCGGGCCCAGCACCACCAGGCCGATCACGAAAATCAGCGTCAGCTCGGAAAAGCCGATATCAAACATGCGCCGGGACCCTCTTAATAAAACCGGGCTCAATAAAACCTGGCCGTGTCCGGCCGGGGTGCGTTATGCCTGGTCCTTGTGCTTTTCCTGTTCCCGGGTCTGCCCTTCGCCGTCGTCGTCGCCGGCGATGCGCTTCTGATCCTGTTCCTTCTCGCCGTCCTTGACCGAGTCCTTGAAGCCTTTCACCGCGCCGCCCAGATCACTGCCGATATTGCGCAGCTTCTTGGTGCCGAACAGCAGCACCACGATGGCCAGAACGATAAGCAATTGCCAGATACTGATACCGCCAAGCATAGTTACTCTCCTCGCGCTTTCCGCGCGGCTTTTTCATCGTGTCCGGACAGACCGAAGCGTTGCTCCAGCCTGGCCAGAACCTGTTCCGGGCCGAGGCCCAGGTGCGCCAGCATGACCATGGAGTGGAACCACAGATCGGCGGTTTCGCCGATCAGGGCCTCCGGGTCGCCGCCGGCTTCGGTGTCGCGGGCGGCGAGCAGGGTTTCCACCGCTTCCTCGCCGACCTTTTCGAGAATCTTGTTGAGGCCCTTGTCGTACAGGCTCGCCACGTAGGACGAGTCCGGGTCGGCCCCCTTGCGGGCTTCCAGGACCTGATGGAGCTGATTGAGAATATCGGACATGGGGGGCGGATTCACGACGATTCGGGTTTCAATGATGGTGCCAGTCTAGCACCGGCGCCGGCGATACCCCAGCGGTGCCGGCGCCTATCGGCGCCAGGCCCAGATCAGCAGGACGGCCCCGCCGGCGGCCAGCCAGGGCGCGGCGACGGCCCCGGCGAACAGGGCATCGCCGGCGGCCAGGCCGGCCAGCGCGAGGCCGCCCAGGCCGCCCAGCAGGGTGTGGCGGTGGCGGCGCAGGCCGTCCTCGAAGCGGCGGGCGGTCTCGCGCTGCTGCTGGGGCTGATGGCGCAGGTTCTCCAGGGCATCGCGCAGCAGGTCCGGCATGTCCGGCAGCTGGGCGGTCCATTCCGGCAGCCGGTTGCGCAGCTTGCGGGCGGTGGCGGTGGGGCCGTATTCCTCCATCATCCAGCGCTCCAGCAGCGGCCGGCCGGTGGTCCAGATGTCCAACTGCGGGTAGATGCTGCGGCCCAGGCCCTCGATGTGCACCAGGGTTTTCATCAGCAGGATGTACTGCACCGGCGCTTCGATGTGGTAGGCGCGGGCCAGATCGAACAGCTTGAGAATCAGCGGCGCGAACTCCAGCGCCTCCAGGGAGGCGCCGCGCACCGGTTCGATCAGCTCGGTGACCGCCTGCTCGAAGCGGTGCCGGTCGATGGGGCCGCGCGCCCAGCCGGCGCGGATCACCAGATCCACCAGGCCCGGGTAATCCTCGCGCATCACCGCCAGCACCATGCGCCCGAGCACGTTCAGGTCCTGCTTGGACAGGCGCCCGGCGATGGCGCAGTCCACCGCCATGTACTGGGGCGACTCCGGGTGCTCCGGATTGACGAAGATGTTGCCCGGGTGCATGTCCGCGTGGAAGAAATTGTGCCGGAATACCTGGGTGAAAAAGATCTCCACGCCGCGCTCGGCCAGCTGGCGCCGGTCGATGCCGGCGGCCTCGATGCGCGCCGTGTCGTTCACCGGGATGCCGTAAATGCGGTCGGACACCATCACCCGCCGGGACGACAGGGTCAGATGCACGGCGGGGATGTACAGCAGCGGGCTGAACAGGAAGTGGCGGCGCATGGTTTCGCTGTTGCGGGCTTCCCGCTCCAGGTCCAGCTCGGCGCGGATCACGTGCTGGTAGTCGCGCACCACCCGCACCGGATGGAAATAGCGGGCGTCGGCCCACAGCCGTTCCAGCAGGCGGGCGCCGAAGTCCATCACCTTCAGGTCGCGGTCCACCCGTTGCTCGATGCCCGGGCGCAGCACCTTGACCACCACCTCGCCGCCCTCGGCCAGGGTGGCCGGGTGCACCTGGGCCACCGAAGCGGAGGCCAGCGGGGTGTCGTCGAAGCGGCTGAACACCTGATCGATGGGCGCCGGCAGAGCGCCTTCCACCAGCGCGCGGGCCTCGGCGCCGTCGAACGGCGCCACCTTGTCCTGCAGTTTCGCCAACGCCTCGGTCCATTCCGGCGGCAGCATGTCGCGGCGGGTGGCCATCAGCTGGCCGAACTTGATGAAGATCGGGCCCAGCCGCTCCAGGGCCAGGCGCAGCCGGTCGCCGTCGCTCAGGCCGCCGGTGCCGCGCCAGCTGGAGGGCACCAGGTATTGCAGGCCCACCAGCAGCGGGCGGGCCGGGTGGGCGGGCAGCAGGGAAAACAGGCGGTAACGGCAGGCCACATGGACCACCACCAGCAAACGGATAACGGGAGGCATCAGGGGCGCGGGCTCCGCTGGGTCAGGTGTTGCACGCGGGCGTCCAGACGGTCCACGTCGCCGCGCAGTTCATCCACGTCCTGGTAGAACTCGTACAGGTCCCGGCGCAGCGCCAGCAGGCCGGCCTCGCTGCCCAGATAGTCGCCCAGCTGGTCACCGAGCCGGTCCAGGGTGGCGCGGGCCCAGCCGAACAGACGGCGGGCGCCCAGGTCCACCTGCTGGGCCAGTTCGCCGCCGATCAGCGGCTCCAGCAGGGCGCCCCAGTCCAGGCGCAGGTCGCCGGCCAGGTCGCGCAGGTCCTGCAACAGCTCCCGGTTGCCTTCCACGCGCACCGGGCCGCCGATGACACCGGGCTGGCGGCGCCAGTCCAGCAGCAGCGCGGCCAGATCCACCGGGTTGCCGGTGACGGCCACGTCCGGCTCGGCGTCGCTGCGCAGGTACAGTTCCACGCCGTCTTCCACGATCAGCGCGTAGAAGGCGGCGGAGGGCAGGGTCAGACGCACCGCCAGCAGCCGGCCGGCGTGCCGGTTGAGGCGCGCGGCGGTGGCCGGGTCACCGCGCAGGGCGGCGTTGATGGCGCGCTCGGCGGTGGCGACGGTGGTGGTGGAGAGCAGGCCGGGCTGACGCATCAGAGCTTGAAACCCCGGTGCAGGGCGACGATGCCGCCGATCATGTTGAAGTACTCGGTGCGCCCGTAACCGGCCTCGTCCATCATCGCCTTGAGGGTGTCCTGATCCGGGTGCATGCGGATCGATTCGGCCAGGTACTGATAACTCTCCGAGTCGTTGACCACCAGCTTGCCCAGGCGCGGCCAGACCGCGAAGGAATAGGTGTCGTAGGCCTTGCCCAGCAGCGGATTGACCGGCTTGGAAAACTCCAGCACCAGCAGCCGGCCGCCGGGTTTGAGTACCCGCAGCATGGAGCGCAGGGCGGCGTCCTTGTCGGTGATGTTGCGCAGGCCGAAGGCGATGGTCACGCAGTCGAAGCTGTTGTCGGCGAACGGCAGGCATTCGCCGTTGACCTGGGCGACCCGGGTATTGTGGCCGCAGCCGGCGTCGATCAGCCGGTCGCGACCCACCGCCAGCATGGCGTCGTTGATGTCCGCCAGCACCACCTCGCCGGTGTCGCCCACCAGCCGCGAGAACTTGATCGCCAGGTCGCCGGTGCCGCCGGCCAGGTCCAGCACCCGCTGGCCCGGGCGCACGCCGGCCAGTTCGATGGTCATGCGCTTGAGCACCCGGTGGCTGCCCATCGAGATCAGATCGTTCATGACGTCGTAGCGGGCGGCCACCGAGCGGAACACGCCGGCCACTTTCTGCTGCTTCTCCCGCCACGGCACCTGCTGGTAGCCGAAGTGGGTGACCTTGTCACGGCTGGCGTCGGCCTGGCCGGCGTTGGGGGTGTTCGGTTCGGTCATGTCGGGGTCGGTCATGGAACGTCCTTGAAGGGAGCGGGGTGATCGGCCAGAACCCGGTCCAGGATGGCGCCCTCACGGTGGGCCACCTGTTCCAGCAGCCGGCCCACGCTGGGCACCGGCTTCATCACCCGGAAACTGCGGTCCATGAAATCATACAGGTTCGTGAAGCCCGCCGCATGGGCGGGGCGGCGTACCAGCCGGAAGGTGGTCTGCAGGGTGCGCGAGCGCACATAGCGGTCGATATGGTGGCCCAGCCCGGCCACCAGCGTGAGCTGGCGGCGGCGCGCGGATTCATCGCCGAGCCGGTAGGCGGCCAGATAGTCCGCCTCGGCCAGGGGCTGGTCCAGGCGCCGGTCCAGGTCCCGCGCCAGGGCTTCGTCCAGTTCCTGGGTGAGGATGGCGGCTTCCAGGGCGCTGGCGGAGGTCACCATCACCCGGTCGGGCAGCAGACGCATGGCCTTGGGCAGGGCGCGGCGGATTTCCCGGGCCACCGGCGGCAAATCGCGGCCGCCGTAGACGTCGTCCAGCAAAAAGCCGATGCCCGGGCGCAGGCGCGGGTCGTCGAACAGGTCGCGATGGGTGGCCAGGAAGCGGTTCCGCTGAAACGCGCGCAGCCGCGCCAGACGGGCCAGGAAGACGTCGTCGTCCTGGTGCTGTCGCAGCTGGAAAAAGCGGTTCAGGGAGTCTTGCAGATGTTCGCCGGCGCTCATGGGTCCCTCCGGCGAGGGATGATAGCAATAAAACCCAGTTGAAAGTGACAAGTTAAAAGTTACAACGCGGGCACCGGTGGTGGGGACCAATAACAACGAGGCCGCGCCCAAGCCTGAGACGCGGCCTCATCGTTGCAGGCCCCATAGGGGGCGGGCGCGTTGCAACTTTTAACTTTCAACTTCTTAAAGAATGTACCGGCTCAGATCCTCGTCGTTGGCCAGTTCGCCGAGATAGCGGTCCACCGCTTCCGCTTCCAGCACCAGCGGTTTGTCGTGGTACTGGGTGGCCAGGTCGTCGGCGTCGTAGCTGATTTCTTCCAGCAGCTTTTCCAGCACCGTGTGCAGCCGGCGGGCGCCGATGTTCTCGGTGCGTTCGTTGACCTGCCAGGCCACCTCGGCGATGCGGCGGATGCAGTCCTTGGTGAGCTCCAGCTTGAGGCCCTCGGTTTCCAGCAGGGCGCGGTACTGCTCGGTGAGCGAGCATTTCGGCTCGGTGAGAATGCGCTCGAAGTCGTCCGGCGTCAGGGCGTCCAGCTCCACGCGGATCGGCAGGCGGCCCTGCAGTTCCGGGATCAGGTCGCTGGGCTTGGCCAGGTGGAAGGCGCCGGAGGCGATGAACAGGATGTGGTCGGTATGCACCATGCCGTACTTGGTGCTTACCGTGGAGCCCTCGATCAGAGGCAGCAGGTCGCGCTGCACGCCTTCCCGGGACACATCGGTGCCGCCGGTCTCGGAGCGCTTGGCCACCTTGTCGATCTCATCGATAAAGACGATGCCGTGGTTTTCCACCAGATCCACCGCCTGCACCTTCAGTTCGTCTTCATTGACGAAGCGCGCCGCTTCCTCGTCGCGCAGGATACGCAGGGCATCGCGCACCTTGAGCTTCTGGGTTTTCTTGCGGCCGTTGTTGCCCATCCGCGAGAACATCTGCTGCAGCTGGCTGGTCATCTCTTCCATGCCCGGCGGCGCCATGATCTCCACGCCCTGGGGCTGGGCGGTGACCTCCACCTCGATTTCCTTGTCATCCAGTTCGCCTTCGCGCAGTTTCTTGCGGAAGACCTGGCGGGTGCTGGTCTCCCGGGATTCGGCCCAGTCGGAGTCCGACTGGCCACCGCGGGCGGCGGGCAGCAGGGCGTCCAGCACGCGCTCCTCGGCGGCGTCCTCGGCCTTGTGCCGCTGGCGCTCCATCTCTTTCTCGCGCAGCAGTTTGACCCCCACTTCCACCAGGTCGCGGATGATCGATTCCACATCGCGGCCCACGTAGCCCACCTCGGTGAACTTGGTGGCCTCGATTTTCAGGAAGGGGGCGTCGGCCAGTCTGGCCAGGCGCCGGGCGATTTCGGTTTTGCCCACGCCGGTGGGGCCGATCATAAGAATGTTCTTGGGCGCCACTTCGGCGCGCATTTCCGCCGGCAGCTGCATGCGGCGCCAGCGATTGCGCAGGGCCAGGGCCACGGCCTTCTTGGCCTCTTCCTGGCCGACGATGTGCCGGTTGAGTTCGCTGACGATCTCGCGGGGAGTCAGGGAAGCCACTATTCAAGCTCCTCGAAGGTGTGAGACTGGTTGGTGTAGATGCAGATATCGCCGGCGATTTTCAGGCTCTGGGCGACGATCTCGCGGGCCGGCATGTCGGTGTTGCGCAGCAGGGCGGACGCCGCCGCCTGGGCGAAGGGACCGCCGGAGCCGATGGCGATCAGGCCGCCTTCCTCCGGTTCCACCACGTCGCCGTTGCCGGTGATGATCAGGGAGTTTTCCTTGTCGGCCACCGCCAGCAGGGCTTCCAGGCGGCGCAGGGCGCGGTCGGTGCGCCAGTCCTTGGCCAGCTCCACGGCGGCGCGCACCAGGTGGCCCTGGTGTTTTTCCAGCTGCGCCTCGAAGCGTTCGAACAGGGTGAAGGCGTCGGCGGTGCCGCCGGCGAATCCGGCGATCACCTTGCCGTGGTAGAGGCGCCGCACCTTGCGGGCGTTGCCTTTCATGACTGTGTTGCCCAGGGTCACCTGGCCGTCGCCGCCGATCACGACATTGTTGCCGCGCCGGACGGAGACGATGGTGGTGCCGTGATATTGCTCCACGGAGGTCTCCTTATCCTGATTTGAGAAGGATGTGAGGGGCCGCCGGGGAAATTCAAGGTGGCGCGGACGCCCGGCGCGGCAGGCCGGGCGTGCGGTGCTTATTCCTTGAGCTGGATGGGCAGGGTTTCCACGCCGTTGGCGGCCAGCTTGTCCTGGGCGCGGTGCAGGGCGTTGATGTTGTTGTAGGGGCCGATCATGACCCGGTGCCAGGTGTCGCCGTTGTCCAGCTTGACCGGCTGGATGCGCACCTCGTAGCCCTTGAGGATCAGCTCCGCGCGGCGCCGGTCGGCGTCGCCCTGGCTGCGGAAGCTGCCGGCCTGCAGCACGAAGCGCTTGTCGTTGCGGCCGGCCACCGGGGCGTCGTCGTCCTGCTGTTTCTGCTCGGCGGGGCGGGCCGGCTGGGCCTCCTTCACCGGACGGGACGGGCCGTCCTCGTCCTCGCCCTTGGGCACGATCACTTCCATCTTCGGCAGCACCGCGTAGAAGTCGAACTTGGGCTGATCGTCGTCCTGGCCCGCCTTCTGATCCGATTGTTCCTTATCGCCGTCCCGGGTCGCCGATGGCTCGGCGCCGGCGTTGCCGTTCGGCGCCCGACCCTGGTCCATCTGAACCTGGGTCAGGTGCACCAGGAAGGCCACGAACAGGCCGGCGGCCAGACCGGTGAACAGCCAGACCCAGCCCGGGACCTGGCGGCTTTTTTTCTTGCTTGGCCCACGGCTGGCACCGCGGCGGGGGGTATTCTTCGCCATTACATGCGCTCCAGGGGATCCAGGCCCAGCAGGGTCAGGCCGCGGCCCAGGGTGCGGGCGGTCAGCGCGGCCAGTTTCAGTCGGCTGGTTTTCACCGCCTCGTCATCGGCGGCGAGAATCGGGCAATGTTCATAGAAGGCCGAGAACAGGCCGGCCAGGTCGTACAGATAGGCGCAAAGGAAATGGGGCTGACCCTTGGCCGCCACCTGTTCCACCACCTCGCCGAACTGCACCAGCCGGGCGGCGAGGGCCTGCTCCGCGTCCTCGCCGAGGCGGAAACCGCCGTCCAGATCGCCCACCCGGTCCAGGCTCAGCCCGGCCTTGCGGAACACGCTGACCACCCGGGTGTAGGCGTACAGCAGGTAGGGCGCGGTGTTGCCCTCGAAGCTGAGCATCTGGTTGAAGTCGAAGATGTAGTCGCTGGTGCGGTTCTTGCTCAGGTCGGCGTACTTGACCGCGCCGATGCCCACCGCCCGGGCGATGGTGCGCAGCTCGTCCTCGGCCAGATCCGCGTTCTTGGATTTGACCAGGTCGTAGGCGCGCTGTTCGGCTTCGTCGAGCAGGTCGATCAGCTTCACGGTGCCGCCGTCGCGGGTCTTGAACGGGCGGCCATCGGCGCCGTTCATGGTGCCGAAGCCCATGTGCTCCATCTCCACATGGGCGTCCACGAAGCCGGCCTTGCGGGCCACGGTGAAGATCTGCTGGAAGTGGAGGGCCTGGCGCTGGTCCACGAAATACAGCAGCCGGTCGCCGCCCAGGGCGCCGGCCCGGTAACGCACCGCCGCCAGATCGGTGGTGGCGTACAGATAGCCGCCGCCGGCCTTGCGCACGATCACCGGCAGCGGGTCGCCGTCCTTGTTGCGGAATTCGTCCAGGAACACGCACAGGGCGCCCTGGTCCTCGGTGAGCAGCCCGGCGGCGTCCAGGTCCGCCACCACCTTGGGCAGGTCGTCGTTGTAGGCGCTTTCGCCGCGTACATCGTCCGGGCCCAGACGCACGCCCAGGCGCTCATAGACCGCGAAGCAGTGACTCAGCGACACCTGGTTGAATTCACGCCAGAGTTTCAGACAGTAGTCGTCGCCGGACTGCAGCTCCACCACCAGGGCGCGGGCCCGGTCGGCGAAGTCGGCGGACTCGTCGAAGCGCCGCTTGGCGGCCCGGTAGAATGTCTCCAGGTCGGACAACTCGCGGCTCAGGGCCTGGTCGCCGTCCTCGTCCTTACGCTCTTCCAGGTAGGCCAGCAGCATGCCGAACTGGGTGCCCCAGTCGCCCACGTGGTTCTGCGGCACCACCTTGTGGCCCAGAAAGTCCAGGGTGCGCACCACGGCGTCGCCGATGATGGTGGAACGCAGATGCCCCACGTGCATTTCCTTGGCCAGGTTGGGCGAGGAGTAATCGATCACCACGGTCCGCGCCCGGGCCGGGCGCGGCACCGCCAGATGCGGATCCGCCAGGGCAGCCTCCAGCTGATCGGTGAGCCAGCTTTCCGCCTGGAAGAAGTTGATGAAGCCGGGGCCGGCGATTTCGGTGCGCGCCACCGCCGGGTCCGCGGGCAGGGCCGCCACCAGCGCCTCGGCCAGATCGCGGGGCTTCTTGCCCGCCGGCTTGGCCAGCATCAGCGCGATGTTGGTGGCGAAGTCGCCGTGGCTTTTGTCCTTGGTGCGGTCGATCTGCACCGGCCGCCGGGCGTCGGCGGGCAGGGTGCCGTTGGCGGTCAGCGTCTCGAGCGCTTGCTCGATCAGGGCGACAAGACGGTCTTTCATGGTCTTCCGGGGCCGTGGATGGGCCGCCGATTGTACGGCAAAGCAGGCCGGAATGCCGCCCCCCGGGGCGCCTCAATCCCCGCTGATATCGATATCCACCTCCACCATCATCCCGGGGCCGATGCGTTCCACCGGGCCCTCGGTGAGGGCGATGCGCACCGGAATGCGCTGGGTGATCTTGGTGAAGTTGCCGGACGGATTGGGGTCGGGCAGCAGGGCGAACTGGCTGGTGGCGGCGCGGCCGACAATGCGCACCTCGCCGGCGAAATGCTGGTCCGGGTAGGCGTCCACGGTGATCGCCACCGGCTGGCCCGGGTGCAGTTCGCCGATGTCGGTTTCCTTGATGTTGGCCTCCACCCACAGGTCGTCCGGGTTATGCATCATCAGCAGCGGCTGGCCGGCGCTCACGTACTCGCCCTGGTCCACCAGGGTTTTGTTGACCACGCCGCTGATCGGGCTGGGCACCCGCAGGTCGCGCATGCGCACCTGTTCCTCTTCCAGATCGGCGCGGGCGCGGGCCAGCTCGTTTTCCGCCACCTTGATGCGCGAGCGCATCACCTCCGGCGGCGGCAGCGGCACCTGCACGCCGTTCAGAAAGCCCACATGGGCGTTGTCGGCCTGGGACCGGCTCACCGCCACTTCCTGCTTGGCGCGTTGATACTCGGCGCGGGCGGTCTGGTAGGCGTAGTAGTCCTGGTCGCGGCGCTGCTTGGAGATGGAGCCCTTCTTATACAAGGCCTCCGTGCGTTTGTAGTCCTCCCGGGCGCTGGTCAGGCGCGAGCGGGCCGCCTGCTCGGCGGCCTTGGCCGAGTCCAGTTCCTGGCCGGTGATGGTCAGCCCGCCCTGGAATTGCTGTTCGCCCAGCGCCAGCCGGGTGCGCTCGTAGTCCACCTTGGCCTGCCGGGTGGCCACCTCCGCTTCCAGGGAGGCCAGCCGCCGCTGCTCCGGCTCGCTGTACAACCGGGCCACGGTGTCGCCCTGGTTCAGGTGGTCACCCTCGGTAATGGTGAAGTCGGTGACCCAGCCGTCCAGGCGGCTGCTGACGGTGACCTGGCTGGCCATGATGCGGGCGTCCTGGGCGCTCACGTGGGTGAGCCGGTGGGCAATGGCGAACGCCATCCACACCAGGCACAGCAGCGCCAGGATCGCCAGGGCGGCGAGCTTGAGCCGCCGCGACGGACGGCGCGGGGAGACGGAGGAGGACGAAGTCATGGTGCGTTCCTTGATTCGGTCACGTGAATGAACTCAGCGGGCGGTGGCGGTGCCGCCCTGCCGGCTGAGCAGCAGCGAGGGGATCGCCACCACCACCAGGCTGGCCACCAGGATCCAGAAGCCGTCCTGGTAGGCCAGGATCGAGGCCCAGATGGCCTCCACCCGGCCCATCAGATGGCCGGCGATGGCCCCTTGCTGGGTGTCCGGCACGCCCAGCCGGCCGGCCAGCTCGGCGAGCTGCCCCAGTTGCTCCCGGGCCTGGCTGTTGCCGGCGTGTACCCCGGCGTTGAGGTGCTGGCCGTGGCTGGCGGTGCGGCGGTCGAGCAGGATCACCAGCGCGGCGGTGCCCATGGCGCCGCCCAGTTGCATGGCGAAGTTGATGGCGCCGGAGCCGTGGCCGGTGAGCCGTGGCGGCAGCGCGGCGATGGCCTTGGACAGGGTCGGCGGCGGGAAGGCCGCCATGCCGATGGACAGCACCGCCATGGCCACCGCCAGGTAGGTGAAGCTGGTGTTCCAGTCCATGTGCGTCATCAGCCACACCGCCGCCAGGGTACAGGCGAGGCCCGGCAGGGTGATCCAGTGCGGTGGGTAGCGGTCACTGAGCCGGCCCACCATGGGCACCAGCACCGCCAGCACCGCGGTGGAAGGCAGGAAGATCTGGCCGGCGCTGATCGGGCTGTAATGCAGGATCGACTGCACGAACTGCGGCAGCAGATACATGATGCCGTAGAAGGTGCCGCCGAACAGCAGCATGGCCAGGGTGCCGATCACGAAGGTGCGGTTCTCGAAGATGGCCAGATCCAGCAGCGGATGGGCGGTACGCTTCTGCCAGGCCACGAAGGTGACCGCGCACAGCAGGCCGGTGAGCAGCAGGGTGGGCACATAGGGGTCGTCCCAGCCCCAGCGCTGGCCATTGGACAGCGCCGCCAGCACCGTGAACACGGCGGTGAACAGCAGCACCACGCCGGCCCAATCGAACGGCGGCCGGGGGCCCTTGTGCTCGCGGGGCGGCAGGAAGAAGAAGCCCATCACCACCGCCGCCACGCAGATCGGCAGGGTAATGAAGAACACATAGCGCCAGGTGAAGTGCTCCACCAGCCAGCCGCCGATCACCGTGGCCAGGGTCAGCGGCAGCCCCAGGCACATGCCGTACATGGCGGTGGCCATGCCCCGGTTCTGCGGCGGGTAGGCGGCGAACAGGGCTTCCATGGCCACCGGCCGGATCAGGCCGGTCATGCCGCCCTGGATCACCCGGGCGGCGATCAGCATGCCCATGCTCTGGCCCAGGCCGCCCAAAAAGGAGGCGGCGATGAACACCAGCAACAGCCCCATGAAGGTGGCGCGCTGGCCCACCGACGCCACCAGCCAGGGGGCGATCAGCAGCGACACGGTGGTGGAAGCCAGAAAACCGGTGGACAGCCACTGTACCTGGCTGTCGCTCATGCCGAAGGCGCCCTTTATATAAGGAATGGCCACGTTGACGATGGTGATCGACATGCCCAGCGCCACCAGGCCGAGCATTACGGTGAGGGTTACCCAAAGGCGATAGCGCGTGCCATAGCGGTCGAACAGGGCGTCGACCTGGCTCATGGAGGTCTCCCGGCTGAGATTGGAAAGGCCGGTATTTTAGTCAACTTAGATGACTTATTTCCATCGGAATTTTCTATCGGCGCCTTCGTCTTCGGCTGAAGGGGCCCTAGAGCAGGTCGATGGGGTCCACATCCAGGTGCCAGCGGCAGCGCCGGCCGGAGGGCAGGTCCCGGGCCAGCGCCATCAGGGCGTCGAGCACGCCGTGCAGGGGCGGGCGCTGGGGACTTTGCAGCAGCAATTGGGCGCGGTAGCGGCCGGCACGTTTCTCCATGGGCGCCGGCACCGGGCCGAGCACCTGCACCTGGGGATGGCCGGGCAGCCGTTGCGCGCATTCGTCGAGAAACTGCATCGCCTGCTCCATGGCCATGGCCTCGCAGCGCAGCAGGGCCAGATGTCCGAACGGCGGCAGGCCGGCCCCGCGACGCTCGTCCAGCAGGGCATCGGCCAGGGCGTGGTAGTCCCCGGCGGCGGCCAGGCGCACCAGATGGTGGTCGCCGTGGCGGCTCTGCATCAGCACCCGCCCGGGGCGGTCCTGACGGCCGCTGCGGCCGGCCACCTGCAGCAGCAATTGCGCGGCCTGCTCCGGGCCCCGGAAATCGGCGCTGAGAAAGCCGGCGTCCATGTTCATGATCACCGCCAGGCTGAGGCGCGGAAAATGGTGACCCTTGGCCAGCATCTGGGTGCCCACCAGCACCGCCGGCTCGCCCTTCTGGATCTGCGCCAGCTTGGCGTCCAGGCTGCCCTTGCGGCGGGTGGTGTCGCGGTCGATGCGTACCACCGGGGCGTCGCAATGGTCGCTGAGCAGGGCTTCCAGTTTTTCCGTGCCGGCGCCGGCGTCGGTAAGGTTGGTGGAGCCGCACTGGCCGCAGCGCTGCGGCACCCGGTGCTGGTGGCCGCAGTGGTGGCAGCGCAGCTGGTGCTCGCTGCGGTGCCAGGTCATCAGGCTGTCGCAGCGCGGGCATTCATCCTGCCAGCCGCAATCCCGGCAAAGGATCACCGGCGCGAAGCCGCGCCGGTTGAGAAACACCAGCGCCTGCTCGCCCTTGGCCAGGGTGCGCTCGATGGCGGAAAGCGAAGCGGGCAGCAGCGGCCGGTCCGGGGTGGCGTCGCGGGCGTCCAGCAGTTCGATGGCCGGGGCCACGGCGCCGCCGGCGCGCTCGCGCAGGCGCAGCCAGTGGTAGCGGCCGGCGCGGGCCAGTTGCAGGGTTTCCAGGGACGGGGTGGCGCTGCCGTGCACCACCGGCACGTCCAGTTGCTGGGCGCGCCAGGTGGCCAGATCGCGGGCGTGGTAGCGGAACCCGTCCTGCTGTTTCAGGGAGGCGTCGTGGGCTTCATCGACGATGATCAGGCCGGGCCGGGCCAGCGGCGTGAACACCGCCGAGCGGGTACCGATCAGGATGCGTGCCCGCCCGTCCCGGGCGGCCACCCAGGCGTCCAGTCGCTCCCGGTCGGTGAGGCCGGAATGCAGCACCGTCACCGGCACCGCGAAGCGCTGGCGGAAGCGGCGCAGGGTCTGCGGGGTCAGGCCGATTTCCGGCACCAGCACCAGCACCTGCTTGCCGGCGGCCAGCACCGGCGCCATCGCCTGCAGGTAAACCTCGGTCTTGCCGCTGCCGGTGACGCCGTCGAGCAGAAATGGCTGGAAGCCCTCGGCGGCGGTGATCGCCTCGATGGCGGCGCGCTGCTCGCCGCTGGCGCGCAGGGCCGGCTCGGCGCGTACTTCCTCCACCTCCGCTGGCGCCGCCGGGCCGATTTCCACCCGCTCCACCCATTGCTTGTCGCGCAGGGCCTGCAGCGCCGGCCGCGACACCGACAGGGCCTCCAGCATGGCCGGGGTCAGTCCGCGCGGGTGCTCGCCCAGTATTTCCAGGGCCTGTAATTGGCGGGGCGCCCGCGCCAGCCGCTCCGGCGCCACGTGGTGGCCCCGGTCGGTGAGGCGCCAGCGCACCTCGCCGCCGGCGCGGGTCGGCTGGCCCTGGCGCAGCAACGCCGGCAGCACGAAGTTGAGCACTTCGCCGAGGGGGTGGTGGTAGTAGCGGGCGGCGCGCTCGCACAGGCTATAAAGGAAGGGGTCGATGACCGGCTCGTCGTCGAGCACCTGTTTGACGGCCTTGAGCTGTTTGCGGTCGCTGGGTTCCAGGCCGTGCACCACGCCCACCAGGGTGCGGCGGCCGAACGGCACTTCCACCCGGCAGCCGCGTTCCGGCCGCGGGCCGTCCGCCGGCAGGCGGTAGTCGAAGCAGCCGGGCAGGGGCACCGGCAGGGCGACCTGTACAACGGAGGGAGAAGGCACGGGGAGCGTCCGGTTATCTCTTGCGCATCGGTGTCAAGCTGTTATGATTCGCCTTCACTTTTGCCCGGCGCAAGCCAGTGTGGTGCCCGACGAGAGGCTCGGGTGGCGACACCAGAAGGAGCTTTGCTATGAAACCAGAGATTCATCCCGATTACCAGGACGTCACCGTGACCTGCAGTTGCGGTAACGTGATCGAAACCCGTTCCACCCGTGGCGGCAGCCTCGAAGTGGACGTGTGCTCCGCCTGCCATCCTTTCTACACCGGCAAGCAGAAGCAGGCGGACAGCGGTGGCCAGATCGATAAGTTCAAACAGCGCTTCGGCATGATGCGCTCAGGCAAGAACAAGTAAATACTACAAGCTCGAAGTCTTGCCTGTGAAAAGCACCCGCCAGGGTGCTTTTTGCTTTTCAAAGTGTGTTTTTTGTCATTGAGTGTTTGTGGAGACCCCCATGTCCGAGGATCTGAAAAAGGCGGCCCTGGAATACCACGCCAAACCGCGTCCGGGGAAGATCAGTGTTGAGGTGACCAAGCCGGCGGCGACCAGCCGCGACCTCAGCCTGGCGTACAGCCCCGGGGTGGCGGAGCCGGTGCGCGAGATCGCGCGCGAACCGGAGCTGGCCTACCGGTTCACGTCCAAGGGCAATCTGGTGGCGGTGATCAGCGACGGCAGCGCGATCCTCGGCCTGGGCAATCTGGGGGCGCTGGCCTCCAAGCCGGTGATGGAAGGCAAGGGCATCCTGTTCAAGCTGTTCGCCGGTATCGACGTGTTCGATATCGAGGTGGAAGCCGAGGACCCGCAGGCATTCATCGACACCGTGATGCGCATTCACCGCACCTTCGGCGGCATCAATCTGGAAGACATCCGCGCGCCGGAATGCTTCGAGATCGAACGCGTGCTCAAGGAGCAGTGCGACGTGCCGGTGTTCCACGATGACCAGCACGGCACCGCCATCGTGGTCGGCGCCGGTCTGCTCAACGCCCTGGAGATCCAGGGCAAGCGCATCCAGGACATCAAGGTGGTGTGCGTGGGCGCCGGCGCCGCCGGTGTCGCCTCCGTGCGGCTGCTGATCGAAATGGGCGCGCGCAAGGAAAACATCCTGGTGCTGGACCGCAAGGGCGTGATCCACAGCCGCCGTGACGACCTCAATCAGTACAAGGCGGCGCTGGCCAACGACACCGACAAGCGCACCCTGGACGACGCCGTGGATGGCGCGGACGTGTTCATCGGCGTGTCCGGCCCGGACATGCTGACCTCGGAGATGGTCAAGAAGATGGCGCCCAAGCCGATCATCTTCGCGCTGGCCAACCCGGACCCGGAGATCCGCCCGGAGGTGGCCAAGGCCGCCCGTGCCGACGCCATCATCGCCACCGGCCGTTCGGACTACCCAAACCAGGTGAACAACGTACTGTGCTTCCCGTACATGTTCCGGGGCGCCCTGGACGTGCGCTCCACCTCCATCAACGAGGAAATGAAGATCGCCGCGGTGCACGCCATCGCCGAGCTGGTGCGCGAGGCGCCGCCCAAGGAAGTGCTGGACGCCTACGGCGGCGGCGAGCTGAAGTTCGGGGCCGACTACATCATTCCCAAGCCCAATGACCCGCGTCTGCTGGGCCGGGTGTCGGCGGCGGTGGCCAACGCGGCGGTGGAATCCGGCGTGGCGCGCAAGGGCTACCCGTCCCACTACCCGCTCAACTCGCTGAGCGAGATCTTCCCGGAGCTGTAAGGCCGCTGGCGCGGCAGTTAAAAGTTGAAAGTGAAAAGTTGAAACGCGAAGGGGGCCCTGCCAATCGGCAGCGCCCCCTTCTTGTTTTTGCCTTTCAATTTTTAACTTGTCGCTTTCAACGGATTTAGAAAATCTGCTCCGGGGTGCGGCCGTCGTTGCTGTGCGGCGACTCCAGCTCCGGCACATTGTCCTCGCGGAAGTACTCGAAGATCGCATTCGGATTGTCCGGCCGGGCCTGCAGGCCGCTTTCCGGGTCGATGCGCACCGACACGATGCCCGGCGGTTGCGGCGGGTACCGCTCCTCCACGCCGTCCAGGGCCTTGCCCATATAGTCGATCCAGATCGGCAGGGCGGCGCGGCCGCCGTATTCGCCCCAGCCCAGGGTGGCGGGGCTGTCGAAGCCCACCCAGACGGTGGCCACCAGGGCCGGCGAGAAGCCGGAGAACCAGGCGTCCACCTGGTCGTTGGTGGTGCCGGTCTTGCCGTGCAGGTCGCCCCGGCCCAGCCGGCGGGCGTCGCGGCCGGTGCCGCGTTCCACCACGTCGTGAAGGATGCTGTTCATCAGCCAGATGATGTTCTCGTCTTCCACCCGGGGCGCCTTCACCGGCGGCGGCTGGATCGGTTTGCCGTCCTCATCCAGGTCCGGGGTGCTTTCCGCCACCGCGTCGCCGTCGTCGACCACCGCGCAGGGCGCTTCGCATTTTTCCACCCGGGGCGCCTTCCACAGCACCTTGCCGTTCTTGTCCTCGATGCGTTCCAGGAAGTAGGGCGTTACCCGGTAGCCGCCGTTGGCGAAGATGGCGTAGGCGCCGGCCAGCTCCAGGGGTGTCAGGGAGGCGCTGCCCAGGGCCAGGGACAGGTCCCGCTGGAAGCGCTCGGTGGGCAGCCCGAAATGGTTGAGGGTGTTCATGGTCTGGCCGATGCCGACCTGACGCAGAATACGGATCGACACCAGGTTGAGCGACCGGTAGAGCGCCTCGCGCAGCCGGGTGGGGCCGTAGAAGCGCTCGCTGGCGCCGGTGGGGCGCCAGGCTTCGTCCAGTTCGCTGCTGTCGAACACCACCGGCGCGTCGTTGATGATGGTGGCCGGCGTGAAGCCGTTCTCCAGGGCGGCGGTGTACACGAACGGCTTGAACGCCGAGCCCACCTGGCGGCGGGCCTGGGTGGCGCGGTTGAACTTGGAGGCGTAGAAGCTGTAGCCGCCCTGCAGGGCCTGCACCGCGCCGGTGTCCGGGTCCAGGGACACGATGGCGGATTGGGCGCGGGGCAGCTGGGCCAGGCGCCAGTGAGCGTCCTGGTTGTCGCCCACCGGGCGCACGTAGATCACGTCGCCCACCTTGAGCACGTCGCCGGCGCGGTTCGGCGCTTCGCCCATGTAGCCTTTATTGAGGGCGGGTCTGGCCCACTTGAGGTCGTCCCATTCGAGCACCGCCTGGTTGCCGTCCGCCAGCAGCACCGCCGCCTGGCGCTCGCGCAGGGCGGTGACCACGGCGGTGTGCAGCGGGCCATAGGCGGGCTGGTCGCCGAAGCGTTTCACCCAGGCCGCCCGGTCGTCGTCCAACTCGTTGCTGTCGTCCGGTTCGGTGGCCTTGGCCAGTTCCGGTTCCGGCTGGTCCTGGTCCGGCGCCGCTTCGGTGTCCTGGGGGCGTGGCCAGCCCGGGTCCGGCAGGTCGCCGGTGTCGATGTGGGCCAGCGGGCCCCGGTAGCCGTGACGCTCATCGTAGTCGTGCAGGCCCTGGCGCAGGGCGGTGACGGCGGCGTTCTGCCGTTCGCTGTCCAGGGTGGTGTAGATGCGCACCCCCTCGGTGTACACGTCCTTGTCCACCAGGTCCTGGGCGGCGATGCGCGCGATCTCACCCATATAGGCCCCTTCCACCTCCGGGCTGGCGGCGTGGTAGCGGGCGGTGACCGGTGCCTGGCGGGCGGTCTCCATCTGTTCCTGGCTGATGGCGCCGGTTTCCTCCATGCGGAACAGAATCCAGTTGCGGCGCAGCCGCGCCCGCTCCGGGTTGGTGATCGGGTTGTAGGCGGAGGGCGCCTTGGGCAGGCCGGCGATCATCGCCAGCTGCGGCAGGGTCAGCTCGCCGATCGGCTTGCCGTAGTAGACCTGGGCGGCGGCTTCGGCGCCGTAGGCGCGGTGGCCCAGATAGATCTTGTTCAGGTACAGCTCCAGGATCTCTTCCTTGCTGAGGATGCGCTCGATCTGGATCGCCAGCACGATCTCGTTGAACTTGCGCAGGAAGCGCTGTTCCCGGTCGAGGAAGAAGTTGCGCGCCACCTGCATGGTAATGGTGGAGCCGCCGGAGCGGATTTCCTGATAGCGCACCAGTTCCAGGGCGGCCCGCAGCAGGCCCTTGGGATCCACGCCGGGGTGCTCGAAGAAGCGCTCGTCCTCGGCGGCCAGCACCGCCTTGACGAACAGCGGCGGGATCTCGTCGTAGGTGATCGGCTCGCGGCGCTTCTCGCCGTACTCGGCGATCAGCTTGCCGTCGGCGGTGTAGATGCGCAGCGGAATCTGATACTCCACTTCACGAATGGCCACGGCCGCGGGCAGCTGCGGGGCGAGGTAAAGATAACAAGCGGCGAGGATCAGCAGGGCGCCGGTGATGGCGGCGAGGGCGAGGAGCGCGAGGGCCCGGATCCAGGAGGCGGTCAAGTGCATATTGTTGCAATAGCTCTGACGATCAGAAGAAAGGGCTAGCAGACCCGTGAAGCAGGTCATTATACGGTGGAAAGGTTGTTGTGATCTAATATCCGTTCTGTTATTACTAATTTCTAAAGTGGTTGAGCATAAAAGCCACGTAACTACATATTTTTGAAGCAAAAAAGCCTCCATAAAAAACACATGGGACGACGACTGTGCTGCCTTTTCTCAGAAAAAAGGCCCAGACACTGCTGGGGATCGATATCAGTTCCACCGCCGTCAAATTGCTGGAGCTGTCCAGGACGGGGGGCCGCTACAAGGTGGAGAGCTACGGGGTGGAACCCCTGCCCGCCAACGCGGTGGTGGAAAAGAACGTCAGCGATGTGGAAGGGGTCGGCGATGTCATCGCGCGGCTGGTGGGGCGTGCCCGGCCGGGGGTGAAGACCGCCGCGGTGGCGGTGCCCGGCTCCGCCACCATCACCAAGCTGATCGAAATGGACGCCTCGCTCAGCGAGGACGACCTGGAAAACCAGCTGCGGGTGGAGGCGGACCAGTACATTCCTTTCCCCCTCGATGAAGTGCGCATGGACTTCCAGGTGCTGGGCCCGGTGCAGGACAACGCCGAGCGGGTCGAGGTGCTGGTGGTGGCATCGCGCACCGAGAACGTGGAAATGCGCGCCGACGCCCTGGAAATCGGCGGGCTGCAGCCGAAGGTGGTGGACGTGGAAGCCTACGCCATGGAACGCACCTTCCAGATGATCCTGCCGACCCTGCCCAATGCCGGCGAGCTGGATACGGTGGCGGTATTCGACATCGGCGCCACCATGACCACCCTCAACGTCTTCCATCAGAGCCGCAGCGTGTATACCCGCGAGCAGCTGTTCGGCGGCAAGCAGCTGACCGAGGAAATTCAGCGCCGTTACGGCATTTCCATGGAAGAGGCGGGGCTCGCCAAGAAGACCGGCGAATTGCCGGAGGACTACGAGAGCGAGGTGCTGTTTCCGTTCAAGGAATCCATCGTTCAGCAGATCAACCGTTCCCTGCAGTTTTTCTACGGTTCCACCCAGTTCAACGAAGTGGACTACATCCTGCTGGCGGGGGGCTCCGCGTCGATTCCGGGGCTGCCCGAGCTGATCCAGGAGAAGGTGGGAACCGGGTGCTCCCTGGCCGATCCGTTCGCCGACATGGCGCTGGCCAACAAGGTCAACGCCCGGGCGCTGGCGAACGACGCCGCGGCGCTGATGATCGCCTGCGGCCTGGCGTTGAGGAGCTTTGAACAATGACCACCACCATCAACCTGCTCCCCTGGCGCGAGGAACGGCGCAAGCAGAAGAAACAGGAATTCCTGGCCGGGCTGATTTTCGCCGCCATCGTCGCCGGGCTGATCTTCTGGCTCTGGAAAGGCGCGGTGGAAAGCCAGATCGCCGACCAGCAGAGCCGCAACAACCATATTCAGAGCGCCATCGCCAAGCTCGACACCCAGATCAAGGAAATCAAGGAACTGCAGCGCCGCCGCGACGAGCTGGTGGCGCGCATGAAGGTGATTCAGGAGCTGCAGGGCAACCGGCCCACCATCGTCTATGTGTTCGACCAGATGGTGCGCACCCTGCCGGACGGCGTCTATTACACCCTGGTGGAGCGCAATGGCGACACTTACACCATCGAGGGGGTGGCGGAATCCAACAACCGCATTTCCCGGCTGATGCGCAACCTGGACGCCTCCGACTGGTTCGTCGAGCCCAACCTGCTCAATGTGCGCGCTCTGGAATCCAGCCGTGGCAGTGATGGCGAGGCCCAGGCCAACGCCTTCCTGCTCACCGTCAAACAGGGCTCGCCGCGCGGCGAGGACGAACAGGAGGACGGCCAATGAAAGCGTCCGAACTGAAAAATCTGGATGTGCGCGAGCTGATCGACGAGCTCAACAGCCTGGACTTCGAGAACGTGGGCGGCTGGCCGCTGCCGGTGAAAATCGGCGCCGCCATCCTGGTGTTCGGGGCGATTCTGTTTCTCGGCTACTTCCTGGCCATCAAGGATCTGAACGCGCGTCACGGGCAGCTGGAGCGGGAAGAGGCCTCGCTGCTGGAAAGCTACGAGAAAAAAGCGTTCCAGGCCCACAACCTGGAACAGTACCGCCAGCAGCTGGTGGAAATGGAGGCCAGCTTCGAGACCCTGAAGAGCCAGCTGCCCCGGGACACCGAGGTGCCGGGCCTGCTCGAGGACATCACTCACACCGGCCTGGGCAGCGGTCTGGAGTTCGAGACCATCGAGCTCAAGGACGAGGTCAAGAAGGAGTTCTACGCCGAGCTGCCCATCGATATCCGGGTGATCGGCGATTACCACGGCTTCGGCTCATTCGTGTCCGGGGTGGCGGCACTGCCACGGATCGTCACGCTCCATGATTTCAAGATCGCACCGCTGAAGAGCGACAACAAGGAGCCCGGGGGGCTGCTGGACATGGCCATCACGGCCAAGACCTACCGCTACGCGGAAGGCGGGGACGGCAGCGACGGCAATAAGAAACAGGCCGGGAAGAAGGGTCGCTCCTGAGGGGAACACAGATGAGAGCACGAAACGCCATCGCGCGGGGGATCATGGTGGTGACCGTAACGGCCCTGCTCGGCGGTTGCGGCGGCGGCGCCAATCTGGGCCAGCTGGACGCCCGGCTGGAAGAGATCAAGGCGCGACCGCGCGGCCGCATCGAGCCGCCGCCGGAGTTCAAGCCGATCGCCACCTACAGTTACGCGGCGCACAAGCTGCGCCCGCCGTTCAGCCCGCCGCAGGACCAGAAACTGCTGGAAGTGCCGGAAGGCCGCGCGGTGGAGCCGGATCTGAGCCGGCCCAAGGAATACCTGGAAGGGTTCAGCCTCGACTCGCTGGCCATGGTCGGTACCATCACCCGGCCGGGCAATCCGCTGGAAGCGCTGATCGCCGACCCCTCCGGCGCGGTCACCCGGGTGCGGGTGGGCAGCCATATGGGCAAGAACTACGGGCGCGTGGTGGACGTGGGCGCCGGCCAGCTCGGGCTGGTGGAAATCGTGCCGGATGGACAAGGGGGCTGGGTGGAACGCTCCCGGAATATTACGCTTGCTGACTAACTGCTGCTGGGGATGCCAGTTATGAGTTTCTTAAATTTGAAAACAACAGGCGCAGCGCCCCGGCATTGGTTCGCGGCGTTGCTGGTTCTGGTCGGGGTGAGCCTGCTTTCCCCGGTACGGGCGGCGACGCTCACCGACCTGCAGGCCAATACCCTGCCCGGCGACGGCGTGGAAGTGCGGCTGGATTTCCAGGGCGGGGCGCCGCAGGTGCAGGGCTACAGCATCGAACGGCCGGCGCGCATCGCCCTGGACCTGCTGAACACCAACAGCGCGGTGGGCATCAAGCGCCATAACCTGGGAACCGGCAATGCGCGCAGCGTCACCGTGGTGGAGGCCAAGGACCGCACCCGGCTGATCTTCAATATGGAGCAGCTGACCGGCTACGAAACCCGGGTGGAGGGCCAGCAGCTGGTGATCACCCTGGGGGGCGGCCAGAGCACGCCGCGCATGGATCCGGCCAGCCCGTCGCCGATGGTGGCCAGCGAGGCGGCCATCAGCGACATCGATTTCCGTCGCGGCGGCGACGGCGAGGGCCGGGTCATGATCAACCTGTCCAAGGCCTCCATGCCGGTGGACGTGAGCGAGGAGGGCGGCAAGATCGTCGCCCGCTTCGTGGGCGCCGAGATCGCCGACGACCTGGTGCGCCGGCTGGACGTGACCGACTTCGCCACGCCGGTGAAGTACGTGGACACCCGTCGCACCGACGGCGGCACCGTGGTCACCATCGAGCCCGAGGGCACCTGGGAATACCTGGCCTATCAGGCCGACAATCTGTTCAGCATCAACGTCAAACCGCTGACGCCGGCGGAGAAGGAGCGCCAGCGCCGGGAAGCGTTCAAGTACGACGGCGAGAAGCTGTCCCTGAACTTCCAGGACATCGAGGTGCGCTCGGTGCTGCAGCTGATCGCCGACTTCACCGATCTGAACCTGGTGGCCTCGGACACCGTGTCCGGGCGCATCACCCTGCGCCTGCAGAGCGTGCCCTGGGATCAGGCCCTGGATCTGATCCTCAAGACCAAGGGCCTGGACAAGCGTCAGGTGGGCAACGTGCTGCTGGTGGCGCCGGCGGACGAGATCGCCGCCCGCGAGAAGCAGGAGCTGGAAGCGCAGAAGCAGCTGGCCTCCCTGGCGCCCCTGCGCACCGAATACATCAGCATCAACTACGCCCGCGCCGAACAGCTGCAGGGGCTGATCACCGCCCAGGGTGGCGGCGACGGCTCCTCTCTGGTCAGCGAGCGCGGCTCGGTGACCGTGGATCAGCGCACCAACACCCTGATCGTGCAGGACACCGCCTCTCGTCTGGAGGACATTCGTGACCTGATCCAGCGTCTGGACGTGCCGGTCCAGCAGGTGCTGATCGAGGCCCGGGTGGTGGTGGCCAGCACCAACGTGGCCGATGAGTTCGGCGTACGCTGGGGCGGCCTGGGCTGGACCGACAGCCTCTACAGCGACGGCGAATCCTGGGCCGTGTCCGGGCGCCACACCTCCCTGCGCCAGCTGCATTACGCCAACATCGACCGCGACGACGACGGTTCCCTGGGCGAGTTCGAGGAGTTCGACGAGGAACAGAACAACGACCTGATCGTGGACATGGGCGTGGAATCCACCGACGCCACCCGCTTCTCCATCGGCTTCACCTCCCTGGACTCCGGCCTGCTGGAACTGGAACTGTCGGCCCTGGAATCCGAGGGGCACGGTGAGCTGGTGGCCACGCCCAAGGTGCTCACCGCCGACCAGCAGCCGGCGGTGATCGCCTCCGGTCAGCAGGTGCCGTTCAACGTGGCCACCGCCTCCGGCGCCACGGCGGTGGAATTCATCGAGGCGGAACTGCGTCTCGAGGTCACTCCCCAGGTGACCCCGGAAGGCGACGTGATCATGCAGCTCAAGGTCAACAACGACTCCCTGGGCACCAACCTGGACAACCCGGCCATCAACACCAACCGGGTGGAAACCACGGTGCTGGTCAATGATGGGGAAACCGTGGTTCTGGGCGGCATTTTCCAACAGGAAACGGTAAACTCCGTGATCAAAACGCCTTTCCTGGGTGACATTCCCTGGCTGGGTGCCCTGTTCCGCAAGAAGGTGAACCGTGATAACAAGCAGGAACTGCTGATCTTTATCACGCCTCGCCTGGTGAAAGACGCAATGGTCAGTCGGTGAATGAAAAGGCAGTAACCTCTCTCTTTCTGGTGGGGCCCATGGGTGCCGGCAAAAGCACCCTGGGCCGCCACCTGGCTCAGGTCCTGGACCGCCCCTTCTACGATTCCGACCGGGTCATCGAGGAAAAAACCGGTGCCGATATCCCGTGGATCTTCGACGTGGAAGGCGAGGACGGCTTTCGCCGTCGCGAGCGGGACGTGATCAATGAACTCACCGCCCTGGACGGCATCGTGCTGGCCACCGGCGGCGGCGCCGTGCTCAACGACGACAACCGGCGTCATCTGCACGAGCGCGGTTGCGTGATCTATCTGTGGACGCCGGTGGAGCTTCAGTTGGCGCGCACCCGCAACGACCGCAACCGACCGTTGTTGCAGACCGGCGATCCGGAGCGCAAGCTGCAGGCGTTGCTGGAAAAACGCGACCCGCTTTACCGCGAAGTGGCGCACGCCGTGGTCTCCACCGCTTCCGGTAACCTGAAGAAGGTCACCGATCAGGTGCTCGGTTGTCTGGGCGAACACGCCAACCGATAATGCCGATCCTTCCCACCGGCGATTCGAGACACTATGCACAAGCTTGATGTGGCGCTGGGCGAGCGCAGTTACCCCATTCATATCGGTCGCGGTCTGCTCGACGGCGGCCTGATCCGCGAGCACGTGCGCGGCAACCAGGTGATGGTGATCAGCAACGAGACCATCGCGCCGCTGTACCTGGAGCGGGTCACCGCCGGGCTCGGGGATCTGCAGTGCGACACCCTGATTCTGCCCGACGGCGAAAGCCACAAGACCCTGGCCACCCTGGAAACGATCTTCGACGCCCTGATGGCGAACCGCCATTCGCGCACCACCACCCTGGTGGCGCTGGGCGGCGGCGTGGTGGGCGACATGGTGGGCTTCGCTGCCGCCTGCTATCAGCGCGGCGTGGATTTTATTCAGGTGCCCACCACGCTGCTGGCGCAGGTGGATTCCTCGGTGGGCGGCAAGACCGCCGTCAACCACCCCCGTGGCAAGAACATGATCGGCGCCTTTCACCAGCCCCGCGCCGTGGTGATCGACACCGCCGTGCTGGATACCCTGCCGGATCGGGAATTCGCCGCGGGGATGGCCGAGGTGATCAAGTACGGGCTGATCCGTGACCCGGCCTTTTTCGACTGGCTGATCGAACATCAGCCGGCCCTGGCCGCCCGCCAGCAAGCGCCGCTGGCGGAAGCCATCCTGCGCAGTTGCCGCAACAAGGCCGAGGTGGTGGCCGCCGACGAAACCGAGCAGGGCAACCGGGCGCTGCTCAACCTGGGGCACACCTTCGGCCATGCCATGGAAACCTTCACCGGCTACCGGGACTGGCTGCACGGCGAGGCGGTGGCCGCCGGCATGGTGATGGCGGCGCACATGTCCGGTGAGCTGGGCTGGGTCGACGCCGCCGACCGCCGCCGGGTGATCGACAGCCTGGCCGCCTGGCGGCTGCCGGTCACCGCGCCGCCGGGCATGACCCGGGCGGATTTCAGCGATCTCATGGCCCTGGACAAGAAGGTCCAGAACGGCCGCCTGCGGCTGGTGCTGCTGAACCAAATCGGCGACGCTTTGGTCACAGGCGAATACGATCCGAATGCATTGACGCGAACGCTCGAGGCCTTTTGTGAGAGATGAGGACTTTTTCTACGAGGGCGCGGAGCGCGGCGACCTGCTCGACGCGCTGAACGGTCACGCCCACGAAAGCGCCACGGTGGTACTGGAAGGGGAGGCCGGCAGCGGAGTGTCCACGCTGCTGGGCATGCTGTCCATGGCCCTGGTCGGCGACTACGAACTGATCCGCCTGGACGGCGCCGAGGAGCCCGGCGCCAACGCCGTGGTCGACGCCATGCTGGTGCACTTCGGCATCGAGCGGGCGGAGTTGGCCGACACCCTCAAGCAGGCCCTGGCCCACAGCCGCCTGGTGGTGGTGGTGGACAACACCGAAAGCATGCCGGAGGCGGCGCTGGCCACCATGGCCTCGCTCAAGGAAAAGCTGGGCCAGCGTCTGGCCTACGTGTTCGGCGGCGCGCCGGGCAGCGCCGAGGCGGTTCGCGCGGGCGGCCTGGAAGTGGTCGATACGCTCAGCCTGCCGCCCCTGGACGGTGATGACGTGATCGCGCTGGCCGACGATTTTTACGCCCTGTCCCTGGACCGGGAAGACGCCGACGAGATTCTGGCGCGCAGTCAGGGGCGGCTGGGCACGGTGCTTCATCTGCTGGACGAGCGCGCCGACGAGGCCGCGCCGGTGGCCCGCAAGCCGGTGCCCTGGCGTCATGGCCTGGCGGTGGGCGCGCTGGTTCTGGTGGTGCTGGTGCTGTGGCTGGCCAGCGGCGACGACGACACGGAGCGCGCCGACAAGGTAGTGAATCTGGAGCTGCCCCAGGGGCCCGCCAGCACCGTGGACGCGGCGCCGGCGGAAACGCCGGAACAAAGCCTGGCGCCGCGCACCGGCGAGGACGGCCACGACTACGGTCTGGTGTCGGATCCGGAAAGCAGCCGCAACGCCCTGGCGGAATTCCACGATAACGCCGCGGATTTCGAGCAGGCGGAAAGCCGCCGCCGCGACGAGCAGGCGGTGTCCACCGCCGGTGGCGCTCCGGTGCCGCCCACGGAACCGGACGCCGCGCCGGCACGCGCCGAAACCCCGACCAGGCCGGTCCCGGCCGAGGCGCCCGCGGCGACGCCGTCGCGGGACCCGGCCACGCCGTCCCGGCCCGCCTCGAACGCCGACACCAAGGCCGCTGACACCGCCGATACCAAGACCGCCGCCGCCGACGACCGCACGGTGCCCGGCGGCCAGCCGGAACTGTCCGGCCTGGATGCGCGCCTGGGCTACCGCCAGGAGGACTGGCTGGCCACCCGGGGCGACGATCAGTGGTTCCTGCAGCTGGTGGCCACCGGTCGTGAGGACGGCGCCCGCGCGGTGCTTGACCAGATCGGCCGCGAGGGTGCCTACTACCGCACGGAAAGAGGCGGAGAACAGGTCTATCTGGTGCTGGCGGGCCCGTATTCCAGCCGCGACGCGGCCCTCAAGGCCCGCGAATCGCTGCCCGAAACGTTGCGCCGGGGCGGCCCCTTCCCCCGGGACATGGGGGCAATTCGTAAGGAACTGCGCTGAACGTCGCCGAAACGGACCGCTTCACGGCCTGACCTGTCCGGGTCGGGCCTTCGCGACGTTTGTCGCCCCCGGGCTCAGCGTGTAGAATGCCTATCCCTTTTTTGCCGTCGCTGTCTTTTCGACGCCCGTACCGCCTTCTGTAAGTCTCTGAATTTCAAGAGGATTGGTTTTGATGCAGCAGAATTCCAAGCTGGTGCAGGGGCTCTATGAGCCCGGAGATTTCCGGGACAATTGCGGCTTTGGTCTGATCTCCCATATGGAGGGCCAGGCCAGCCACGAGCTCCTGCAAACCGCCATCGAAGCGCTCACCTGCATGACCCACCGGGGCGGCATCAATGCCGACGGAAAAACCGGTGACGGCTGCGGGCTGTTGCTGAAAAAACCCGACTCCTTCTTCCGCAAGGTGGCGGACGAATTGGGCGTGGCGCTGCCGGAACGCTACGGCGTGGGCATGATCTTCACCCACCCGGAAGCGGAGCGCGCCCGCGCCCAGAAGGCCATCGTCGAGGAGCAGCTCCAGGCCCAGGGCCTGAACGTGCTGGGCTGGCGCGACGTGCCCACCGACCCGTCCTGTCTGGGCGAGCTGGCCCGGCAATCCCTGCCGGGCTTCGTGCAGGTGCTGGTGTCCGCCGATGACGACGGCTCCGAGCAGGAGCTCAACCGCCGGCTGTTCTATGCCCGCCGCCACGCCGAGAAGCGCATCGAGAACGACGGCTACTTCTATGTCTGTTCCCTGTCCGCTTCGGTGGTGTCCTACAAAGGTCTGATGATGCCGGTGGATCTGCCGGCGTTCTTCCCGGACCTGGGCGACGCGTCCATGGAAACCGCCATCGTGGTGTTCCACCAGCGCTTCTCCACCAACACCTCGCCGCAGTGGCCGCTGGCGCAGCCGTTCCGGTTCCTGGCGCACAACGGTGAAATCAACACCATCCAGGGCAACCGCAACTGGGCGCTGGCCCGTCAGAACAAGTTCGACAACGAACTGCTGCCGGACCTGGCGGACCTGAGCCCGCTGGTCAACCGCAGCGGCTCCGACTCCTCCAGCATGGACAACATGCTGGAAGTGCTGCTCGCCGGGGGCATGGACCTGTTCCGCGCGGTGCGCATGATGGTGCCGCCGGCCTGGCAGAACGTGGACACCATGGACGCGGATCTGCGCGCCTTCTACGAATATAACTCCATGCACATGGAGCCGTGGGACGGCCCCGCCGGTCTGGTGATGACCGACGGTCGCTACGCGGTGTGCATGCTGGACCGCAACGGCCTGCGCCCGGCCCGCTGGGTGATCACCAAGAACGGTTTCATCACCCTGTCCTCCGAGATCGGCGTGTACAGCTATCAGCCCGAGGACGTGGTCGCCAAGGGCCGGGTCGGCCCCGGTCAGATTCTGGCGGTGGACATCGAGAAGGGCGAGCTGCTGCACACCCGCGATATCGACGACCGTCTCAAGGTACGCCATCCCTACCGCCAGTGGCTGAAGGACAATGCCCTGCGCATCGAGGCCAACTACGACCACGAGGTGGAGCGTACCGACGACATCGATCCGCAGGACCTGCTGAGCTATCAGAAGTTCTTCCAGATCAGCTTCGAGGAACGCGATCAGGTGATCCGCCCGCTGGCGGAATCCGGCCAGGAAGCCACCGGCTCCATGGGCGACGACACCCCCATGGCGGTGCTCAGCCAGCGCCAGCGGCCGCTGTACGACTACTTCCGGCAGCAGTTCGCCCAGGTCACCAACCCGCCCATCGATCCGCTCCGCGAAGCCATCGTGATGAGCCTGGAAACCTGCGTGGGCGCCGAGCGCAATGTGTTCGAGGAAACCTCCGATCACGCCGACCGCGCGATCCTGGCCACCCCGGTGCTGTCGCACTCCAAGTTCACCAATCTGCTCAAGATCGAGCGGCCCGGCTACGCCCATGAGCGCCTGAGCCTGCACTACCCGCCGGAAACCGGCCTGGAACAGGCGGTGCGCGATCTGTGCGCGGCGGCGGAAAAAGCGGTGGCTGACGGCAAGGTGATCCTGGTGCTGTCCGACCACGGCATCGCCCAGGACCAGCTCACCATCCACGCCCTCATGGCCACCGGCGCGGTGCACCATCACCTGACCGCCAAGGGGCTGCGCAGCGACGCCAACATCATCGTGGAAACCGCCACCGCGCGGGATTCCCATCACTTCGCGGTACTGTTCGGGTTCGGCGCCACCGCCGTCTATCCGTACTTGGCCTACGACGTGATCGCCGACATGGTGAAGAGCGGCGAGCTGCTCGGTGACCCGGTGGAACTGCAGAAAAACTTCCGCAAGGGCATCAACAAGGGCCTGATGAAGATCCTCTCCAAAATGGGGATCTCCACCATCACCTCCTATCGCGGCGCCCAGCTGTTCGAAGCCATCGGCGTGGCCAGCGACGTGGTGGACCTGTGTTTCCGCGGCGTGCAGAGCCGCATCGAAGGCGCCACCTACGAGGACTTCGAGAACGATCAGAAGATCGTCGCCAAGGACGCCTGGAAGCAGCGCAAGCCGGTGGACGCCGGTGGCGTGCTCAAGTACATCCACGGCAAGGAATACCACGCCTTCAATCCGGATGTGGTGCACGCCATTCATCGTGCCACCCAGAACGACGATTACGAGGCGTACAAGGAATTCGCGGCGCTGGTCAACGAGCGGCCGGTGGCGACCCTGCGGGATCTGCTGCGGCTGCGCCCGGACGTGACCGCCATCGATCTGGATCAGGTCGAGCCCATCGAAACCATCCTGCCGCGCTTCGACTCCGCGGGCATGTCCCTGGGCGCGCTCAGCCCGGAAGCCCACGAGGCCATAGCCACCGCCATGAACCGGCTGGGCGGGCGCTCCAACTCCGGCGAGGGCGGCGAGGACCCGGCCCGTTACGGCACCGAGCGCGTCTCCAAGATCAAGCAGATCGCGTCCGGCCGGTTCGGCGTGACCCCGCATTATCTGGTCAACGCGGAAGTGCTGCAGATCAAGATCGCCCAGGGCGCCAAGCCCGGCGAGGGCGGCCAGCTGCCCGGTGGCAAGGTCAACGCGTTGATCGCGCGGCTGCGCCACTCGGTACCCGGCGTGACTCTGATCTCGCCGCCGCCGCACCACGACATCTATTCCATCGAGGATCTGGCGCAGCTGATTTTCGACCTCAAGCAGGTCAACCCGGCGGCCCAGGTTTCGGTGAAGCTGGTGTCCGAGCCCGGTGTCGGCACGGTGGCCTCCGGCGTGGCCAAGGCCTACGCCGACCTGATCACCATCTCCGGCTACGACGGCGGCACCGCGGCCAGCCCGCTGACCTCGATCCGCTATGCCGGTTCGCCCTGGGAGCTGGGCCTGTCCGAGGCGCACCAGGCGCTGCGCGCCAACGACCTGCGCGACAAGATCCGTCTGCAGACCGACGGCGGCCTGAAGACCGGCCTGGACGTGGTCAAGGCGGCCATTCTCGGCGCCGAGTCGTTCGGTTTCGGCACCGTGCCGATGATCGTGCTGGGCTGTAAGTACCTGCGCATCTGCCACCTGAACAACTGCGCCACCGGCGTGGCCACCCAGCGTGACGACCTGCGCCAGGATCACTTTATCGGCGCTCCGGACATGCTGATCAACTACTTCACCTTCGTGGCGCGGGAAGTGCGCGAGCTGCTCGCCGCCCTGGGTGTGAAGAGCCTGCCGGACCTGATCGGCCGCACCGATCTGCTGGAGCGCATCGAAGGCACCACCGACAAGCACAAGCGCCTCGACCTGACGCCGATGCTGCGTAACGATCACATCCCGGCGGACAAGCCCACCCATTGCCAGGTGGAGCGCAACGAGCCGTTCGACAAGGGCCTGCTCAACGCCAAAATGGTGGACGAGATGCGCACCGCCGTGGAGAACAAGTCCGGCGGTTCCTTCCACTACACCATCACCAACTGTGACCGTTCCGTGGGCGCCACCGTGTCCGGCGAGATCGCCAAGCACCACGGCAACCTGGGCATGGAAAGCGCGCCCATCCGCGTGCGCTTCACCGGCACCGCCGGTCAGAGCTTCGGCGTGTTCAACGCCGGCGGTCTGCATCTGTACCTGGAAGGCGACGCCAACGATTACGTGGGCAAGGGCATGGCCGGCGGCAAGGTGGTGATCCGCCCGCCCAAGGGCAGCCCGTTCAAGACCCAGGACACCGCCATTGTCGGCAACACCTGTCTGTACGGCGCCACCGGCGGCAAGCTGTTCGCCTCCGGCACCGCCGGCGAGCGCTTCGGCGTGCGCAACTCCGGCGTGCACGCCGTGGTGGAAGGCGCCGGCGATCACTGCTGCGAGTACATGACCGGCGGCTGCGTCACCGTGCTGGGCCGCACCGGCCACAACTTCGGTGCCGGCATGACCGGTGGCTTCGCCTATGTGCTCGACGAGGACAACGACTTCTTCGACCGGATCAACCCGGAACTGATCGAGCTGCATCGCATCAGCTCCGAGTCCACCGAATCCCATCGCAGCCACCTGCGTCATGTGATTCAGGAGTTCGTGGACGAGACCGGCAGCGAGTGGGGCCAGCACATTCTGGATAATTTCGATGCCATGAGCCGTAAGTTCTGGCTGGTCAAACCCAAGGCGGCCAGCCTGGAAGACCTGCTCAAGAGCACGCGCGCCAATCCGGCATAACGGGGAAGAACATGGCTGAACGTTTGAACAATCACTTTCAGTTCCTGGATGTTCCGCGGGTCGATCCCAAGAAAAAGGACATCGAGGAGCGCAAGGAACGCTACGAGGAAATCTACTACCCGTTCGAAACCCGGGAAGTGGAGCATCAGGCGCACCGTTGCCTGCATTGCGGCAACCCGTACTGCGAGTGGAAGTGCCCGGTGCACAACTACATCCCCAACTGGCTGAAGCTGATCAGCGAGGGGAACCTGATGGAAGCGGTGGAGCTGGCGCACCAGACCAACTCCCTGCCGGAAGTGTGCGGCCGCGTGTGCCCGCAGGACCGTCTCTGTGAAGGCGCCTGTACCCTGAACGACGGCTTCGGCGCGGTGACCATCGGCGCCACCGAGAAGTACATCGCCGACACCGCCCTGGCCATGGGCTGGCGTCCGGACATGTCCAAGGTGGTGTGGACCGACAAGAAGGTGGCGGTGATCGGCGCCGGCCCGGCGGGCATCGGTTGCGCGGACGTGCTGGTGCGCAACGGCGTCAAGCCGGTGGTGTTCGACCGTTACCCGGAAATCGGCGGCCTGCTGACCTTCGGCATCCCCGAGTTCAAGCTGGAAAAGCCGGTGATGACCAAGCGCCGCGAAGTGTTCGAGGGCATGGGCATCGAGTTCCGCCTCAACACCGAGGTGGGCAAGGACATCACCATCGACGAGCTGCTCGAGGAGTTCGACGCGGTGTTCATGGGCATGGGCACCTACACCTACATGAAGGGCGGCTTCCCCGGCGAGGATCTGGACGGCGTGCACGAAGCGCTGCCGTTCCTGGTGGCCAACGTGAACCGCAATCTGGGCTTCGAGAAAGACCCGGCGGACTTCATCGACGTCAGCGGCAAGCGCGTGGTGGTGCTGGGCGGTGGCGACACCGCCATGGACTGCAACCGCACCTCCATCCGCCAGGGCGCGGACAGCGTGGTGTGCGCCTACCGCCGTGACGAGGAAAACATGCCCGGCTCCCGCCGCGAGGTGGCCAACGCCAAAGAAGAGGGCGTGCAGTTCCTGTTCAACCGTCAGCCCATCGAGGTGGTCGGCGAGAACGGCAAGGTGGTCGGTGTCAAAGTGGTGGAAACCAAACTGGGCGAGCCGGACAACAACGGCCGCCGCCGCCCCGAGCCGATCCCCGAGAGCGAGGAAGTGCTGCCCGCCGACGTGGTGATCGTGGCCTTCGGCTTCCGCCCCAGCCCGGCGGACTGGTTCGACGGCAAGAACATCACCACCGACGACTCCGGCCGCGTCACCGCGCTGGAGAAGCAGGCGTTCCCGTTCCAGACCAGTAACGAGAAAATCTTCGCCGGCGGCGACATGGTGCGCGGTTCCGATCTGGTGGTGACCGCCATCTGGGAAGGCCGCGAAGCCGCCAAGGGCATTCTCGACTACCTGGACGTTTAACCCGCCCGGTAGAGCAAGGCTGTGTAGGAGCGGCTTTAGGCGCGATTGGCCGGCATCGGGTCCGACGGTCAATCGCGGCTAAAGCCGCTCCTACTTTTAGAAGAGGGTTCACCGATGACCTATGCCGCACTGAAGAACGACCGTTTCCTGAAAGCCCTGGCCCGCGAGCCGGTGGACCGCACCCCGGTGTGGATGATGCGTCAGGCCGGCCGTTATCTGCCCGAGTACCGCGCCACCCGCGAGAAGGCCGGTTCCTTCATGGATCTGTGCCGCAACGCGGAGCTGGCCTGCGAGGTGACCCTGCAGCCGCTGGAGCGCTACCCGCTGGACGCGGCGATCCTGTTCTCGGACATTCTCACCATCCCCGACGCCATGGGGCTGGGGCTCTACTTCGAGCCCGGTGAAGGTCCGAAATTCCGCAAGACCGTGCGCAGCGAGCAGGACATCGCGGCGCTGCCGGTGCCGGACGCGGAGCGCGACCTGGACTACGTGATGCGCGCGGTGAGCACCATCCGCCGGGCACTGAACGGCCGGGTGCCGCTGATCGGTTTTTCCGGCAGCCCCTGGACGCTGGCCACCTATATGGTGGAAGGCGGCCCCAGCAAGGATTTCCGCCATCTGAAAGGCATGGTCTACGGTCGTCCCGAGCTGGCCCACGCCCTGCTGGACAAGCTGGCCCGGGCGGTCACCGACTACCTGAACGCGCAGATCCGCCACGGCGCCCAGGCGGTGCAGATCTTCGATACCTGGGGCGGCGCCCTGTCGGCGGAGGCCTACCCGGAATTTTCCCTGGGCTACATGAAGCGCATCGTGGACGGGCTGATCCGCGACCACGAGGGCCGCAAGGTGCCGGTGATCCTGTTCACCAAGAACGGCGGCCTGTGGCTGGAAACCATGGCGGACAGCGGCTGCGACGCCCTGGGTCTGGACTGGACCATCAACATCGGCGAGGCGCGCCGGCGGGTGGGCGACCGGGTGGCGTTGCAGGGCAACCTGGATCCGGCGGTGCTGTACGCGCCACCGGCGGCGATTCGTGCCGAGGTAAAGCGCATCCTCGACGATTTCGGCGACCACCCGGGGCACATCTTCAACCTGGGCCACGGCATCACGCCGGAAGTGGACCCGGAACACGCCCGCGCCTTTATCGAAGCGGTGGTGGAGCTGGGCGCCCGCTAGGGCGCCCGCCTCGCCTTCAGGCCGGGTACTGGCGCTCCAGCGCCCGGCGCCGGCTTTTCGCGGCCAGATAGCCGCGCAGCGCCAGCACGCCGTGCACCAGCAGCAGGCCCGCGGCGGCCGCCACCCACAGCAGCCTCGCCAGGGCCGGCCCGCCCCGGTCCACCCGCTCCGGGTCCAGCAGCCACAGCGGCGCGCCGTCCTCGGTGTGGTCACGCCGCACCACCACCCCATCCAGTTTGAAGTCATGCGGTTCGCCGGCCAGGGCGCGTAACGTGTCCCAGCGCTGGCCGTGGGGATCCTGTTGCGGGAGCGCGATCAGGTCGGTGCCCCGCACCGTGCCGAGCACCACGCCGCCGCGCTGCTGCTCCGCCAGGGCCTCGGCCAGTTGCCGGGTGAGTGGCCGCAGGCGCTGCTCCGCCACCCGCCGCATGACGCCACGCAGATTCTCCACGCGTCCCTGCAGGGCCACCGCTTCCCGGTGCCGGGCATCGTCCTCCTCGGCCAGGCGCCGGCGCAGGGTGGCCCAGTCCTCCTCTTCCGGCGCCGCCGGAAAATAGAAGGTGGCGAGCGCCCGGCGTCGCAGTTCGGCGCAGGCCCGGTCGCCGTCATCCGGGCAGGCCTCCTCGATGGTGGCCAGCACCGCGCGGGCGTTGCTGACCACCAGCGGCCGGCGGTCACCGGTGCCGCCGCCACGCATCAGCGCCATCACCTCCAGGGAACGCTCCCGGCGGGTTTCCAGCACCTCGCCGTTCAGCAGGGAGCGGGTCAGCGGGTCCACCTCCAGGTCCGGCGGCACCGGCGCCTCGCCGCCCCAGCGGACCCGGTCGCAACGGACACGGCCCTCGCCGGCGGAGACCTGGCAACGGCCCCGGCCGCTGATCATCAGCCGTCGCCCCAGCGCCGGCGGGTCGGTGGCCAGGGAGGCCGGGTCGTCCACCGGCAAGGGGACGCTACCGGCCAGCCACTGACCGGCCTGCGCCGCGTCCAGCACCGGGCGGGCCGGGCCCGTCAGGGCGGCGGCCAGCGCCACCAGCCCCACCAGGGCCAGGGTCAGATGGCGGCCCCAGTACACCGGCGGATGGCGCCGCTGTTCCTCGTCCACGGAAAAACGGCGCCCCGGTGTATTGGCCTCCGAATAGTCCACTACCGAGTAGTCGTCCACGCGCAGGCCCAGGTCCAGCCGCCGGCCCTGTTCCAGTTCGATGCGCGGGCGCCAGTGGTCGGGCAGGGAGAACGGAAACTTGTCGCCCAGCACCGGCGCCACGGAAACGGTCTGCCGCTGTTCATCCACCGACACCGGCATCAGGTTCAGGTAGCCGGTCACCCGGTTGACCTTGCCCGCCGGGCCGGGGCGCCAGCGTCGCCAGAACAGCCACAGCCCGAGGGCCGCCCCGGCCACGGCCAGCGCCGCCCACAGTCCCAGCCAGAGCGTGCTCTGCCGGCTGGCGGCCAGCGCCACGGCGACAAAGGCCAGCGACCAGCACAGCCCGGACAGCAGCCCCAGGCCGCGCCCCTGGCGCGCTTCGATCTCCGCCGGGGTTTCGTCCCGCTGGTGCAGAATCTCCACCCGATGAAGGTCTTCGTCCGCCGGGTCCCCGGGGGCGTCTTCATCGTCCAGGGTCACGTCCTGCAGATGGCCGGACTCGCCGCGCCGCCATTGGTCCCGGGCGGTCTCGCGGCGCTGCTCGCGGGCGGCGCCTTCCAGCAGCTCGAAGCCGTTGAGACGCACCACCACCGCCAGCTTGTCGGCGAACACCACCTCGGCCTGGTTGTCCTGGTCCAGAAAGTGCTCGGCGTCGAACGGCAGAATCACCTCCACGCCACCGATCATGTGATGCCAGGTCTGGTTGCCCTGGCTGCTGATGCCGTGACGGTGGTAGGCGCCGCTCAGCGGAAACACCTCCTCGCTGTGCAGGCGCACCGGCTTGCCGGGGCGGTCCGGACGGAACAGAAAGGGCGCCAGGGCCTGCCGCTCGTCCAGGGACAGGCGCCGCAGCGGCTCGGCACGGCCGCGCAGCTCGGTCAGCTGCCGGGCGCTCTCGCGCTTGCGGGCGGAATACATCAGGGCGGAATACAGGGAGGTGAGGATCACCACCATCAGCAGAATGAACTTCAGGATCAGAAGGACCATGCCCGGCTCCTTGGGAAACAAGCGGGCATGCTAACGTATCCTGGCGAAGCGGGAAGACCGGGGAGGGGAGAGGGTGATGCGGTTCACTTCCCGGTGGCCGCGGGCCGCAAACGAAAAACGCGGCCCGAAGGCCGCGCAAGATTTCCAGAGACTCTCATATCACTCGAAATCGCACCCTTTTGGCGTCCCGCCTCAGGGTGCGTTTACAGGCTAGCCCCGGCCTCCGTGAACTGTCAAGAAACGCTTTGCATCCACGGCAAAATTTTTGTTAAGCATGCGTAATTAACCGTGAAAATGGGGTCTGTCCCCTTTGCGTACAGAACAATGACCTTTGTGTCACGGCGGGTCTCAGCTGCCGATCAGACGCAGTTGATAGAGGTTATGGGTGAGGGCCACCACTTCGCCCCGGGCGTCCTTGAGTTCCGTGTCCCATTCAAAGTCGCACTTGCCGTTGGCCTCCGCCTCGGCCTGGATGCGCTGAATCTCGGCTTCGGCCAGGTGGACTTCCACGGTGATGTCGGTGGTGGCCGGCCGGCGGAAGCGGATGCGCATGTCCTTGACGATGGGGTAGAAGCGGCGCGCGTCGAACGAGGACAGGTAGATCACGCCGCCGGGCAGCTCGGCCAGGGTGTACAGGGCGCCGGCGTACATGATGCCCACGTGATTCAGATTGGGGGCCAGCGGCATCATCATGCGGCAATAGCCGCGGTCCACGTCCAGGGTGCGGGCGCCGCAGCGTTCCACGAACGGAAAGGTCCGGTCCGACGCCGCTTTGATTTGTTCTTTTTCGGTTTCACTCAAGGCCATGGGAGTCTCCTGCCGTTATCGGTGCGGCTCGGTGCGCGCCACCGGAAAGTGCATATGAAAGTCCGGCAGTGCCAGGGCGCCCCGGGAACGGCCCGCCTGCAGGGTGGGAAAGTGCTCGCCGTCGCCGCGCGCCTCGCGCAGCCGGGCCAGGCCCAGCCGCCCGCGCACCGACGGGGTGTAGAGAAAACGCTGGCCATCGCGGATCTGGCCCAGGGTACGCCAGCCGGCCGGCAGCAGGCCGCCGGGAAAGGGCAGGGCCGGGCCCAGCCGGTCCAGGGTCAGGGCGGCGATTTCCCGGTCCTGGTGGTGTACCGCCACCCGTTCGCGCCGGCCCCGGCGCTGCCAGTCGAAGCGGGCCACCCGCTTGTCCAGCCCCCAGTTACGGTTGCCGTTGTCGGCGCTGTCCCAGGGCCTGTTCACACTCCTTGCATCGTGCCTGTTGCGGCTATAAATCCACCCATCAAGGCACGAGGAGAGAAGTTTGGTGGCTCCAAATGAACGACGAGTAACGCAGAGGGGTGGATTTATAGCCGCAACCCGAAGGGCTGGCGCCCTTTTGGCCTCCAGCGTCGTTGTCGGTCGCTTATTTGGACTGACCAAACGGCACTCCCTCCGCCTAGCTGGAGATCCAAAATGACACCCAGCAGGCGCGATGCAAGGAGTGTGAACAGGCCCTATGGACACATAAATGCGGCCGATGCTCCAGCGCAGCCGGCCATCGGGAAACCGGAACGGGCCCGGCATGAACAGCAGTTCCTGATAGGGGCCCACCTCGGAGCGCCGGTAATCCACCAGCATCACCAGGGCCGGCCCGCGCACCGGCTCGCCCAGCTCCGGGGCGGCGCCGCCCTGCTGGTGGCGCAGCGACGCGGGCAGGGCCAGGGCGGCCACGAAGGCGCGGCCGCGCAGTTGCCAGGGGGCCGGCGCGTCCATCAGCGGTGCTCGTACAGGTCGTCGGTCTTGGCGGCGCAGATAAAATCGTTGCGGTGCAGGCCGCCGATCTTGTGCGTCCACCAGGTCACCGTGACCTTGCCGTATTCGGTGAGCAGGGCCGGGTGGTGGCCTTCGTCCTCGGCCAGGTCGCCCACCCGGTTGGTGAAGGCCAGGGCCTCGGCGAAGTTCTTGAATGAAAACTGCCGCTGCAGCCGTTCCTCGCCGTCCTCCTCGATCTGCTTCCAGTCGGGAATCTGCGGGCGCAGCTCACGGGCCTCCTGCTCGGTGATGCGCGGCGCGTCCGCGCGGCAGGCTTCACAGTGCTGTTGTTGCAGGGTCATGGCACATCCTCCTTGTTGGCGACAAGGTTCAGGCTACAAGTTTCAGGCGACAAGCTCCAAGCGGCTCAGTCCCGGCCGATCAAATCCCGGGCGATGGCGATGATCTGCATTTCGTCGGTGCCGGCGTAGATCTGCAGAATCTTGGCGTCGCGCATCAGCTGCTCCACCCGGGACTCGCGCATGTAGCCGTAGCCGCCGTGGATCTGCACCGCCTCGGTGGACACCTCCATGGCCGCCTGGGCGGCGTAGAGTTTCATGGCCGAGGCTTCCGCCAGGGTCATCTGCTTGCCGGCGGCGGTCATCTCGATATAGCGGAACACCATGTTCTGCAGGTTGGCGCGGGCCACTTCCATCTTCGCCAGCTTGAGCTGGATCAGCTGGTTGTCGCCGATCGGCCGGCCGAACTGCACCCGGTCCCGGGCGTAGCCGGTGCACAGCTCCAGGGCCCGCTCCACCATGCCCAGGGCCATGGCCGCCACGCCGGCCCGTTCCTGCATGAAGGTGGCTTTGGCGCCGGAGCGGCCATAGGCGGTTTCACTGCCGCCCAGCAGCCGGTCCGCGCCCACCTTGAGATCACTGAAGAACAGTTCGCCGGTGGGTGAGCTGCCGATGCCCATCTTCTTGAACGGCTTGGACTGCTCCAGCCCTTCCATACCGCTGTCGAGAATAAAGGACACGATCTTGCGGTCCCGGGGCGCCACGCCTTCCTCGTCCAGCTTGCAGATCAGGATGATGGTGTCGGCGAACGGGCCATTGGTGATCCAGGTCTTGCTGCCGTTGATCACATAGCCGCCGTTGCCGTCCCGGCGCGCCAGGGTTTTCATCTGGCCGAAGGCGTCGGAGCCGGAGTTGGGCTCGGAGATCGCCCAGGCGCCCACCTTTTCCAGGGTCAGCAGCGGCAGTGCCCAGCGCTCTTTCTGCTCCAGGGTGCCCTTGCTCATGATGGCGCCGCCGGCCAGGCCCATGGACACGCCCATGGCGGTGACCAGCCCCTGGGCGTGGCGGCTCAGCTCGATGATCGGGATCATGGTCATGGCGGCCTGTTCGCCGGAGCCGCCGCCTTCCTCCCGGTCGCCCCGGTCGGCGGCGGTCTCGCCGGCTTTCTCGCGGGCGATGCGCTTCTCGAAGCTCTGCGTGGCCATCACGTCCATGCCGAAGGTTTTGATCATCTTGCGCAGGATGTCGTAGGGCGGCACGCCGTTGTATTCGATGTCGTCCAGATTGGGCACCACTTCCCTGGCCACGAAGTCGCGCACCATCTTCTGGATCATCTGTTGTTGTTCGTTCCATTCGATCATCACGGTCACCGGGTCGATTGACGATGCCCCGACGCTAGCAGGCCGCCCGGCGGGCGTCATTGATCGGGTTTGACCGGGCCGTTGGTGGGATTGGTCAGGGGCGCCGCCGTTTTCAGGGGGCGGCGCCATCCTTCATAATGCCCGCTTCGTTCAGCAACCCGGCCGCGCGCATGGAGATCAAGATCGCCCAGGGGCACAACCCGCCCCACAACGTTCACGGCATCACCGTGGTGATCGACGTGATTCGCGCCTTCACCACCTGCCACGAGGCGTTTCTCGGCGGCGCCAGCCATGTCTATCCGGTGGCCAGCCCCGACGACGCCTTCGCGCTGCGCCGCGATTACCCGCAGGGTCTGCTGGTGGGCGAGGTGGAGGCGCTGCCCATCGAAGGGTTCGACCACGGCAACTCGCCCTGGGAAATCCGCCACACCGATGTGCGTGACCGCTACCTGATCATGCGCACCACCAACGGCGTGGCCGCCACCCTGCGCGCCCGGGACAGCCGACAGGTGCTGGTGGCGGCGCTGGTCAATGCCCGCGCCACCGCCCGTTATATTCTCGAGCAGGCACCGCCCACGGTGGTGCTGGTGGCCTCCCACCCCACCGGCGACGAGGACGTGGCCTGCGCCGAATACCTGCGTACTCTGCTGGGCGGCGAAGGCATCTCTTTGCAGGAGGCCCGGGAGCGCACCCTCAACGCCTTCGCCGCGCGCAAGTTTCTGGACGGCCGCCACCCCCGTCTGCGTCCCCAGGACATCGAGATGGCGGCCTCGGACGCCGGCGAAGACGCGCTGGTGATGGGGGTGACCTACGAGCCGGTGCCCCGTATCGACGTGGTACCGGCGGGGCGCTAGACCTCTAGGGGCCCGCGTCCAGCGTCCTGGCCAGGGCCCAGACCCGCACTTCCTCCGCGCCCGCTTCCCGCAACGCATGGGTGGCGGCGCGCACGCTGGCGCCGGTGGTGATCACGTCGTCCACCAGCAGCACCCGCCGCCCACGGCTGGCGGGCAGTGCCCGGAAAGCGTGGCGCAGGCTGCGCACCCGCCAGGCCCGGCTGCGGCCCTGCTGGGGCCGGGTGGCTCGCTGGCGCCGCAGCAGCGGCACCACGGGACGGCGCCAATGGGCCGCCAACGCCGTCGCCAGCCGTTCCGCCTGATCGAAACCGCGCACCCAGCGGCGCCGCCAATGGGCGGGCAACGGGCACAGCAGGTCCGCCTCCGGCCAGGGCAGCGGCGCCGCCGTGGCCAGCGCTTCCAGGGCGCGCTCCACCGGCAGGCGTCCGTGGTGTTTGTAGGCATTGATCAGCCGGTCCAGCGGAAAGCGGTAAGCCCAGTGGCAATAGCCGGCGCTGAAGCCCGGTGGCTGGCGCAGGCAGCGCCCGCACAGATCGCCGGGCGCCAGCCCCGGCGCCGGCAGGGCGCAACGGCAAAGAGGGCCGTCCAGGGCACAGTGGAGGTCCAGCTCCCGGCGGCAATGCCGGCAAAGGCCGGTGTCGTCCGGCCGGGCACACAGCACGCAGCGGCCACGCGGCACGTCATCGCGAAAAAGATCAAAAAACATCCATCCGTAAACCTTTGCAAGGGTTCTCAAGTTGACAGAGCCCGGCGGCCTGCTAGGCTTTGGGCAACCGTTCGGAGAGACCATCATGCCTGTAGCCGCCGCCACGCCCCGTAAGCCATCCGCCATGAATGCCGTACGCCATGACTGGCATCGGGGTGAGATCGAAGCCCTGTTCGCGCTGCCCTTCAACGATCTGGTGTTCCGCGCCGCCCAGGTACACCGGGAGCGGTTCGATCCCAACGCGGTGCAGGTGAGCACCCTGCTGTCGATCAAGACCGGCGCCTGCCCGGAGGACTGCAAGTACTGCTCCCAGTCCGGCCACTACAACACCGAGCTGGAAAAAGAGAAGCTGCTGGAAGTGACGCGCGTGGTGGAAGAAGCCCGCGCCGCCCGTGACAAGGGCGCCTCGCGCTTCTGCATGGGCGCCGCCTGGCGCAGCCCGCGCGCCAAGGACATGCCCTATGTGCTGGACATGGTGCGTCAGGTTAAGGCGCTGGGCATGGAAACCTGCATGACCCTGGGCATGCTCGACGAAGGCCAGGCGAAGGATCTGGCCGAGGCCGGCCTGGACTACTACAACCACAACCTGGACACCTCGCCGGAGTACTACGGCCAGGTCATCACCACCCGCACCTACAACGATCGCCTTTCCACCCTGGCCAACGTGCGCGACGCCGGCATGAAGGTGTGCTGCGGCGGCATCGTCGGCATGGGCGAGAACCGGGACGACCGGGTGGGCCTGCTGCAGCAGCTCGCCAACCTTCCGCACCATCCGGAATCCGTGCCCATCAATATGCTGGTCAAGATCGAGGGCACGCCGCTGGCGGACGTGGCCGACCTGGACCCGTTCGAGTTCGTGCGCACCGTGGCGGTGGCGCGCATTCTGATGCCGGAATCCTACGTGCGGCTGTCCGCCGGCCGCCAGGAAATGCACGACGAGGCCCAGGCCCTGTGCTTCCTGGCCGGCGCCAATTCGATCTTCTACGGCGAGCGCCTGCTGACCACCGACAACCCGGAAGCCAACCACGACAAGCAGCTGTTCGAGCGCCTGGGCATCCACCCGCTGGACCCGCGCCACGAGGCCTCCGACGAGGCCCACGAAGAGGCCCTGCGCCAGCAGGTGGCCGAGCAGGAAGCGGCGGACAGCGGCCTCTACCACGACGCCATGGCCTATCAGGCCGACGGCAAGCGGGCCGCCAAGCACGTGCTCGACAAGGACACCGGACGCCCGGCCCAGCGGCCGGTGGACGCCTGACCCGGAGCGCTCCGTTGGGCTTTGATCTCAAGGCGCGCCTGGACCAGCGGCGCGCCCGGCAGCGCTATCGCCGGCCCCAAATGATGGACGCGCCCAGTGGGCGCGTCACCCGGGTGGACGGCCGCGAGGTTTTGAATTTCTGTTCCAACGATTATCTCGGCCTGGCCAACGACGCCGAGGTGATCGCCGCCTTCCGCGACGCCGCCCTGCGCTGGGGCGTGGGCAGCGGCGCCTCCCATCTGGTGTGCGGCCATCAGCGTCCCCACCAGGAACTGGAAGAAGCGCTGGCCGAGCACACCGGCCGCCAGCGGGCGCTGCTGTTCTCCAACGGCTATATGGCCAACCTGGGCGCCCTGACTGCGCTGGTGGGCCCCGGCGACGCCGTGTTTCAGGACCGCCTCAACCACGCTTCCCTGCTCGACGCCGGCCAGCTCAGCGGCGCCCGCTCCCGGCGCTTCGCCCACAACGACGCCGAGGCCCTTGGCGGGCAGCTGGCGCGCAGCCCGGCGCCGCGCAAGCTGGTGGTCACCGACGGCGTGTTCAGCATGGACGGCGACCAGGCGCCGCTGGCCGACTATCTGGCCGCCTGCGAGGCCCACGACGCCTGGCTGATGGTGGACGACGCCCATGGCCTGGGCGTGCTCGATGGCCAGGGCCGTGGCACCCTGTTCGCCCAGGACGTCAATGATCGGGTGCCGGTGTACATGGGCACCCTGGGCAAGGCCCTGGGCACCGCCGGGGCGTTCGTGGCCGGCTCCGAGGATCTGATCGAGACACTCATCCAATTCGCCCGTACCTACGTTTACACCACCGCGTTGCCCGCCGCCGTGGCCGCCGCCACCCTGGTGAGCCTGGACAAAGCCCGCCGCGAACAATGGCGGCGCGACAAGCTGGCCACGCTGATCGACCGCTTCCGGCGCGGCGCCGCCGGGCTTGGCTACGAGTTGATGGCGTCGGACACGCCGATCCAGCCGATTCGGCTCGGCGACGACGGCGACGCCCTGGCGCTGAGCCGGGCGCTGGCGGAGCGGGGCGTGCGCGTCACCGCCATCCGTCCGCCCACGGTACCGGAGGGGCAGGCGCGCCTGCGGGTGACCCTGTCCGCCGCTCACGAGGAGGCGGACGTGGATGTTCTGCTGAACGCTCTGGAGGCCGCCAAGTGCCCAAGCTGATGCCCTTTCACAACACCTACCGGTGCACCGGCCGGGCCGATCAGGACGCCGGCGACATCGTGCTGCTGCACGGCTGGGGGCTGCACGCCATCGTGTTCGACGACATCGTGCCGGCGCTGCTGGAACACTTCCGGGTCACGGTGATCGACCTGCCCGGCATGGGCCAGAGCCCGCTGCCCAACGACGACTACACCCTGGACTTTCTGGCCGACCAGGTGGCGGCGGTGATGCCCGAGCGGGCCCATCTGCTGGGCTGGTCCCTGGGCGGTCTGGTGGCCCTGCGCCTGGGCCTGACCCGACCGCGGCGGGTGCAATCCATCGTCACCGTGGCCACCACGCCCCGCTTCACCGCCGCCGACGACTGGCCGGCGGCCATGAAGCCGGAGATTCTCGACGCCTTCGAGAAGATGTGCCGGGAGGACTACGAAGGCACCCTGGTGCGCTTTCTGGCGCTGAACTGCAAGGGCGCCGAGTCCATGCGTCAGGATGTGGCCCGCCTCAAGGAGATTCTCTATTTCTGTGGTCTGCCGGCCCACCGCGCCCTGCGCGAAGGGCTGGCGATCCTGCGCGACACCGACCTGCGCGCGGACCTGGCGTCGCTGACGCCGCCGCTGCGCATGATCTTCGGCGAGCGCGATCATATCGTGCCGGCGGCGGCGATGGCCGCCGTCGAGCCGCTGCTCAACGAGCGCGGCGATACGGCGCTGATCGAGCAGGTCGCCCATGTGCCGTTTCTGTCCGCTCCCGATACCTTCAATCGCGCCGTCGATGACTTCCATCGCCAGCACCGCTTCCTGGATGAATAAGCAGGCGGTGGGCGAGCGCTTCGGGCGCGCCGCCGCCAGCTACGACGCCCACGCCGGTCTGCAGCTGGCCTGCGCCCGCAGCCTGCTGGACATGGCGCCGGCGGAGCTGGTCGGCGAGCGCGCCCTGGACCTGGGCTGCGCCACCGCGCCCCTGGCCCGCGCCCAGCAGGCGCGCTGGCCGGCCAGCCGCTGGCTGGGCGTGGACCTGTCGCCGGCCATGCTCGCCGAGGCGGCGGCGCGCGGCCGTACCGGCCCGCGCTTCCAGCCCCTGTGCGCGGACGCCGAGCGCCTGCCCCTGGCGGACGCCGGGCAGGCCCTGGTGTTTTCCAGCTTCGCCCTGCAATGGTGTGCGCCGGAGCGGGTCGCGGCGGAACTGGCGCGGGTGCTGATGCCCGCGGGCTCGCTGTTGCTGGCGGTGCCGCTGGCCGGCTCCCTGCACGAAATGACCGACAGCTGGGCGGCGGCGGACCGCCGCCCCCACGTCAACCGGCTGCCGGCGGAACCGGACTGGCGGCGCGCCCTGGCCGGCGCCGGGCTGAGTCTTCAGCACGCCGAAAACCTGACCTTCACCGAACACTACCCGGACGTGAAAAGCCTGGTGCGCGCGTTCAAAGCCACCGGCGTGGACCATGTCCAGGGCGGCGCCACCGGGCTCACCGGCAAACGCGCCTGGCGCGCCATGTGCGACGCCTACGAAGCGCGCCGTCAGCCCGCCGGCCTGCCGCTGACCTGGCGGGTGCTGTTCGTGCACGCCCTACGCTGACCCGGGTTCAAGGAGACCCCGCATGAGTGACCGTCCACCGCTGCCCGTGCTCAAGGGCGTGTTCTTTATCACCGGCACCGACACCGAGGTGGGCAAGACCTGGGTCGGCTGTCGTCTGCTGGAACGGGCCCGGGACGCCGGGCTGCGCTGCTACGGCCTCAAGCCGGTGGCCGCCGGTTGCGAGCGCACCGCCGAGGGCCCGCGCAACGAGGACGCGCTCAACCTGATGGCGGCCTCCTCGGTGGCGCTGCCCTATGAGGTGGTGAACCCGGTGGCCCTGGACGCGGCCATCGCGCCGCACATCGCCGCCCAACAGGAAAACCGGCGCATCACCCTGGCGCAACTGGCCGGCTACGTGCGCGGCGCCCTCAACAGCCACCCGGCGGACCTGGTGCTGGTGGAAGGCGCCGGCGGCTGGCGGGTGCCCCTCAACGACCGGGAAATGCTGTCCGGCCTGGCGGTGGAACTGAACCTGCCGGTGATCCAGGTGGTGGGCATGAAACTGGGCTGCATCAACCACGCCCTGCTCACCGCCGAGGCGATCCGCGCCGACGGGTTGCACTACACGGGGACGGTGGCCAATTGCTTCGGCGAGATGGATGTGCGGGAGGAGAATCTGCTCACCCTGCGGCAGCATTTGCCGGGGGCGTTCACGGTGGTCTAGGAGAGTTGAAAGTTAAAAGTTAAAAGTTGAAAGGGAGGCCCGACCGGGCCTCCCCCTTTTTTAACTTTTAACTTTTAACTTTTAACTTTTAACTGGCTATCGCCGTGCTGACGGCTCAAACGTTCGCTTTCAACGTATAGGTGCCGGTAACACTGGCGCGGTCGAGTATGTGCCCTTCCATGGCTTTCATCACGTCGCCGCCACGGAAGTCGCCGTCCAGGCCCAGGCTGGTGACGTCCAGGGCATAGACGGTGAAGGTGTAGTGATGCAGGCGCTCGTCGTTCCAGGGCGGGCAGGGGCCGTCGTAGCCGCCGTAGACGCCTTTCATGTCCGGGTCGCCGGCCATGAAGTCGGTGTAGTCGTTGGCGCCGCGCACGCCTTTCTCCACCCGGCCGGTGCTCTTGCCGCGCGGCGTCACGCCGTCGGAGTCCTCGCCCTCGGCGATTTCGCGCACTTCGGCGGGGATGTCCACCAGCAGCCAGTGGTAGAAGTCCACCCGGGGCATTTCCTCGGCCAGGGTTTTGCCTTCCTGATTGACGTTGCTGGCATCGGACGGCACGTCCGGGTCCACCACCACCACGGCGAAGCTGCGGGTGCCTTCCGGCACGCCGTCCCACGTTACCCGGGGATTGCGGTTGTCGCTCAGGGCCATGTGGTCCTGGGCATGGGGCACCGCGAACGCGAACTGGCCGGGAATCGGTTGTCCTTCGGAAATACCTTCCACGGTGATGCGCATGCTGTCCTCCTGCTCGGGAAATGAAACTCGTGATTGAGTGGTGTGTGCCCGCCACCCGGATTTCAAGGGTACACCCAATCCGGAGGAGGGTGGGCAACGGCGCTTTTCCGGTTCAGAAAATCCCGGCGTCCAGGCCGGCGGCCAGGTACAGCCCCAGCTCACGCACCGGTTCGAGAAAGTCATCGCGCCACTCGCCACGGCATATCAGCGGGTCCTGGACCCAGTTCCAGCGTAACCCGGTGACGATGGACTCAATCCCCCGGCGGGTGCCGGTGCCGTCATGGCCGGCGCGGATATAGAGGGCGCAGGGCAGCCCCTGCTTATCATCGATCACCGCGTAATAGGTGCGGTCGAAGAAATCCTTCAGCGCCCCGCTCATGTAGCCCAGGTTCTCGGTGGTGCCCAGCAGGATGCCGTCGCAGGCCATGACGTCCTCCGCGCCGGCCTCCAGGGGCGGTTTCCAGACCGCCTCCACCCCCTCGACGTCTCCATCGCGCGCGCCCTCCAGCGCCGCCTCGGCAAGCCGGCGGGTATTGGGGGAAGGGGCATGGGCAACGATCAGTAAACGCTTCATGGGGCCAGGGTAGCAGGGGGGATGAGAAAAGGGGCAAGTTAAAAGTTGAAAGTTAAAAGTTGAACGGGCGGCGCTGGCCAAAATGGACAGACGGCGGGCAGCTCGGTGCCATAAGCGCGGGCACGGCGGGCCAGCTTCCCGGCGCCCGCCCGCGTTTCAACTTTTAACTTTTAACTTTCAACTCAATCCATGTACGTCAACGGCAGCGCCGACGTATCGATCACCCGCCGCATCACGAAACTGGAACGCACCCCGGTGACGCCTTCGATGCGGGTGATCTTGTTGAGCAGAAACTGCTGGTACTGGTCGATGTCCGGCACCACCACCTTGAGCAGATAATCCGCTTCCTGGCCGGTGACCAGATAGCACTGCTGCACCTGGGGGTACTCGGCCACCGTGGCTTCGAAGTTGGCGAAGCGCTCCGGGGTGTGGCGGTCCATGCTGATCTGGATCATGGCGGTCAGATCCAGCCCCAGCCGGCGCGGGTCGAGCACCGTTTCCCGGCGCAGGATGACGCCGGCTTCCTCCAGCTTCTGCACCCGCCGGGAGCAGGGCGAGGGCGACAGGCCGACCTGCTCCGCCAGTTGCTGGTTGGTCAGGCCGCCGTCGCGTTGCAAGGCGTCGAGGATGCGCACGTCGGTGCGGTCGAGTTTCGCGAGTTTTTTCTCCATGGCGCAACAAAACCTCGGAATCATTAAAATAAAAAGCGGAACATTGCGGAAGGTGGCGAAATAAGAAGAAAAAAGCAAGCACATTGTCGGTGCGGATGCCTAGACTGGTTCCTGTGCCGCGAGACGATCACAAGTCGCCTCGCGGTCGGTCGGGTTCCCGCCTTACCGGGCGGGAACCGGGACCGATTTTCCGGCGCCACGCCGCGCCCCACCGGTGATCCCGGTCGCGGCCCAACGCCAAGGCCAACCCGGCAAAACAACACAATCTGGAGCAACCCATGAGTTTCGATCATCGCAAGTACGCGCCTTTCCCCACCATCGACAAACCGGACCGCCAGTGGCCGTCCAAGCGCATCGAGAAAGCCCCCCTATGGGCGGCGGTGGACCTGCGCGACGGTAACCAGGCGCTGATCAAGCCCATGTCGGTGGCCCAGAAGAAACGCTTCTTCAAGCTGCTGGTGGAGCTCGGTTACAAGGAAATCGAAGTGGGTTTCCCGTCCGCCAGCCAGATCGATTACGACTTCTGCCGCGCCCTCATCGAGGAAGACCTGGTGCCCGACGACGTGCACATCCAGGTGCTCAGCCAGGCCCGCCAGGAGTTGATCGAGCGCACCTTCGAGTCCCTCAAGGGCGCCAAGAAGGCGGTGGTGCACATTTACAACGCCACCTCGCCCACCTTCCGCGAGCAGGTGTTCAACGTGGACAAGGAGGGCTGCAAGGCGATCGCCGTGAAGTCCGCCGAGTGGGTGCGTGACGCCGCCGCCAAACAGCCGGACACCGAATGGTCGTTCCAGTATTCGCCGGAGACCTTCAGTGCCACCGAGACCGATTTCGCCATCGAGGTGATCGACGCGGTCAACGAAGTGTGGCGTCCGGACCAGGGCCAGCGGGTGATCATCAACCTGCCGGCCACGGTGGAAGTGAGCACGCCGAACGTGTTCGCCGACCAGGTGGAACTGGTGCACGAGAACATCCGCTACCGGGAGCACGTGCTGATCAGCGTGCACACCCATGACGACCGGGGCTGCGGCGTGGCCGCCGCGGAGCTGGCGGTGATGGCCGGCGCCGACCGGGTGGAAGGCACCCTGCTCGGCAACGGTGAGCGCACCGGCAACATGGACCTGGTGACCGCGGGTATGAACCTGTACGCCCAGGGCATCGATCCGGAGATCGACTTCTCGCGCATGAAGGAAATCCGCGCCCTGGTGGAAGAGATCACCGAGATCGACACCCACCCGCGTCATCCCTATGCGGGGGATCTGGTGTTCACCGCCTTCTCCGGCAGCCACCAGGACGCCATCCGCAAGTGCCTGGCGCGCTATACCCCGGGCGACATCTGGCGCGTGGCCTATCTGCCCATCGACCCGCACGATCTGGGCCGCCGCTACGAGGAAGTGGTGCGCATCAACTCCCAGTCCGGCAAGGGCGGCGTGGCCCATGTGCTGGAGCGGGACTTCGGCATCAGCCTGCCGCGCTGGTTGCAGCAGGAACTGGCCATGGTGGTGCAGCAGGACGCCGAGGAAGACGGTGGCGAGATCACCGGTGAGCGGATTCACCGCCGCTTCAACGGCGACTACCTGAACGTGCCGGCGGGCTGGACGTTGCGTTCCTACGACCTGCACCGCGCCGACGACGGCGTGCGGGCGCGCATCAGCGTCGGCGACGAGGAAGGGGCCACGGTGGACCTGGAAGGTCGCGGCGAAGGCGCCATGGGTGCCCTGGTGGACGCGCTCAATCGTCGCCACGGCTGGCAGATCCGGGTGGAGGCGTTCGACGAGTACTCCCTCGGCGACAACACCGAGGCCAACGCCATGGCCTGTGTGCGGGTGCAGGTGGGCGAGCAGGTGCAGAGCGCCGTGGCCCTGGCGGCGGACACCACCGCCGCCGCGCTGCAGGCGATTCTGTCCGCCGCCGGCCGGGTGGCGGCCTCCGAGGCCGAGCAGCCGGCCCGCGCCCGGGCCTGACCGGAACGGCCCCCGGGCCACGAAAAAGCCCGCCCTTCGAAAGAGGGGCGGGCTTTTTTTGGTTCATCGCGCTTTGGCGGAAGTCCCCTCCAGCGGGGGCGCGCCCTGAGCCGCTTAGCAGCGAGCCTCGGCGCTGTGGGCTGCTTCCTTCAGCCGGGCTCCGGCAGGAAGACTTCCAGCAAGCGGTTCAGGCGTCGGCGGGCGTCGTCGAACAGCGGCGGGTGGGCCAGCATTTCCGCTTCGCTCTGTACCCAGGGGCCGCCATCGCGCAGTTCGTCCGCGCATTCGTGGCACAGGGCGCGCACGTTGTCCGGCGCCAGCTCCAGATGAAACTGCAGGCCCAGCACCCGCTCGCCGTAGCGGAACGCCTGATTTTCGCAGCCCCAGCTGCGCGCCAGATGGACGGCGCCGTGGGGAATGGCGAAGGTGTCGCCGTGCCAGTGCAGCACCGGCTGGCCGTCGTCGAACACCGCGCCGATCGGGTCGGCGCGGCCGGCCTCGGTGCTTTGCACCGGGAACCAGCCGATTTCCCGCTGCGGGTTACGGGTCACCGGCGCGCCCAGCACCCGGGCGATGATCTGCGCGCCCAGGCACACGCCCAGTATTTTGCGGTCCCGTTCCAGGCTGGCGGCGATCAGGCGTTTCTCGCCGTCCAGCCAGGGATAGCGTTGCTCGTCGTCGGCGCCCATGGGGCCGCCCATCACGATCAGGGCGTCGAACTGGTCCGGGTCCGGCAGCGGGTCACCGTGATAGAGCCGCGAACCGCTCACCGTGTGGCCCTGACGCTCCAGCCAGCCGGCCATGGTTCCCAGTTTTTCGAACGGTACATGGGACAGATAGTGGACGCGCATAGAGGGTTTCCCGATACAGGTTCCTAATAGAGGTACTCCGCCCGCAGCACCGCCAGCAGACCGTTTTCACCGTCATAGAGATTGAGGCGCTGGCCTTCCACCTGGAAACGCCGGGTGCGGTTCAGCACGTCCATGAATCCCTCGGCCACATTGTCGCCGGCGCAGGCCATTTCCGTGCTGGTCAGGTTCTCAAGAGTAAGCCGCTGCCCTTCGCTTTGGTAGCGCCCGCTGAGCGTGTTGCAACCGGTGTTGCCCTTCACTTCCCCTTGCTGGTCATGGAACACCAGGTGCGCCTGGCGATTCTGCCCCTCCGGCGCCGGCACCGGGCGGCCCTCCACCTGCAGCAGCTTCCAGTAGGTGTCTTCCAGGCCGGCGTTGGCGCTGGCCGGGCTCAGCGGCAGGGTCACCGGACGCTGTCCGTCGTCCAGCACGCGCAGGGGCGCGGGCATCGCGAACAGGGTGGCGCCGTCGGCGAGCACGCGGGCGTCCAGGCCGTAACGGCGGTCGGCGGCCACCCGGCTCTGGTCGAAATAGAGACGGAAGGGCTGGGCCAGGTCGCCCTCCAGGGTCAGGCGGGTGAGCCGCTGGGCCAGCGGCGCGCTGTCGCCGCCGGACAGGTCGCGCAGGGTCAGCACCACCACCCCGGTTTCCGGTATGGCCGCGTCCTCCGGCAGGATCAGGCGGCCTTCCACGGTGCCGATGTCGGTGGCGTCGCGGCGGTATTCGCCGGCGAAGGGGGAGTCGCCCTCCAGGGTCAGGGCCGGGTTGTCCAGGGTCGCGGTCAGGGTCTGGTCGACGATCAGGCCGCCGTCGTCCAGGTAGTGCAGGGCCAGTGCGCCCTGGTCGGTTTTCTCCCAGCGCAGGCCCCGGCGGGGCCCGCCATTGACCAGATACAGCTGGCCGTCGTCTTCCAGCACCAGGGCGTTCAGTTCGCTGTCACCGGCCGGGCGCCAGATGCCGGCCAGGCCCTCACGGGCCTGGGTGGCCGGGGCTTCGGCGGGCACCTCCGTGGATTGCTCGGGGGCGGCGGGCGGTGCCGGGTCGTCACAGGCGGTGAGCAGGAACACAAGAGGGACGAGTAACCGGAACGGTCTCATACGGCGGTCTCCAGAATTTCACAGGGCCACGGAACACAGAGTCCCGCGCGCCCGACAAGTTCAAGGCGACGGGATACGCACCAGGGGCAGCTGCTCCTGAATCCAGAGCGTGCGTTGCTGCACGTAGTCGGTGGTACCGCGCACGTCGTAATAGCTGGGGCGGGGCAGCAGCACGGCCATCTGCGCGGCCTGGGCCGGGGACAGCTGGTCGGCGTCGACACCGAAATAGTGGCGCGCCGCGGCCTGGGCGCCGAACACCCGGTTGCCCCATTGGGCGGTGTTCAGGTACAGCTCCAGGATGCGCTGCTTGGACAGGGACAGCTCCAGCATCACCGCGATCAGGGCTTCCTGAAGCTTGCGGGTATAGGTTTTTTCCGAGCTCAGGAACAGGTTCTTGGCCAGCTGCTGGGTGATGGTGGAGCCGCCGGCCACCGGGCGGCCGGCTTCCTCGTTGCGCTCCATGGCATGGCGGATGCCGCGCCAGTCGAAGCCGGAGTGCTCCACGAAGCGGGCGTCCTCGGAGATCAGCACCGCGCGCTTCAGGTCGTCGGCGATGTGCTCGTAATCGCGCCATTGGTAGCTCACCTGGCCATGGGCGCGGGCGCGCTCCATGAAGGCGGTGTCCTTCGGGTTCTGGCCGCGCAGCTGCAGCACCAGCCCCAGGTACCAGAGCTGGGACGCCAGGGCGGCGATCACCAGCAAGCCCAGTACGGAAAGAAAAAATCGCTTCATGCGGCGGATCGTATCCTGCTTCTCGGAGTCCCGATTCTCTCCAAAACCGGCGCGCTTGTCAGGTGGCCGAGGCCGTTGTCTCGCCCAGAGCCTCGATGGCGTCACGGTTGTTGACGAACAGATTGGCCTCGCCGAACCGTTCCAGCAGGCCGGTGTGCGCCATGACATCGCGTACCTGCTTCTTCACGCCGGAGAACGCCAGCCGCACGCCCCGGGCGTGCAGGTCGGCCTGCAGCCTTTCCAGGGTATCGGCGCCGGTGGCGTCCATGGCGTTCATGGCCGAGGCGCAGATCAGCACCACCCGCAGGTCCGGTTCATCGCGCAGCCGTTCACGGATAAAGCGGTCCAGCAGCGGCGCGGTGAGGTAGGTGAGCGAGGCGTCCAGGCGCAGCGCCAGCACCCCCGGCGCGATCGGCGGCAGGTTGTGCAGGCGACGGTCGCGCAGGGTGCCGGCGGCGTGCAGGCCCAGCTCGATCAGACGCGGGTGGGCACGACGGTAGAGGAAGAACAGCATCGCCAGCACGAAGCCGGTGAACACGCCCCAGTGCAGATAGGGCACCGAGACCAGGGTCACCACGAAGGTGGCGATGCCCACGATGCCGTCGTCCAGGGAGGCGCGCCACAGCCGCACGAAGGCGGACGGGGTGATCAGATTGAACACCGGCACCATGATGATGGCGGCCAGGATGGCGCGGGGCAGATGCTGCAGGTAGCCGGTCAGAAACAGCAGGCACAGCACCGTGCAGAGCGCCGCGAACAGCGCCGACCAGCCGCTGGTGGCGCCCACGTAGCGGTTCAGGGCGGTGCGCGAGAATGAACCGCTGACCGGGAAGGCGCCGCTCAGGCCGCTGGCCACCTTGGCCAGGCCCTGGCCCACCAGCTCCTGGTTCTGATCCCACAGGCGACCGTCCGGCGACGGCAGGGAACGGGCGCTGGACATGGCTTCGGTGAAGCTGATCAGGGCGATGATCAGCGCCGCCGGCAGCAGCGCCCGGTGCTGTTCCAGGGTCAGGGCATCGGGCCAGTGCAGCAGAGGCAGACCGGCGGGCACCTGGCCGGCCACGGAACCGCCCAGGGCGGCGTAGCCCAGGGTGGCGCTCACCGCGATGCCGAGCACGCACACCACCAGCACCCCGGGCAGCTTCGGCCACAACCGCCGCTGGGCGAACAGCAGCAACATGGCACCGGGGCCGAACGCCAGGGTCCACAGCCAGGTCAGGTCCGGGTGGGCAAGGTGGTGGGTCAGTGAATCCAGGGCCGCCCCCCAACCGCCGCCGTCCAGCCCCAGCAGGGCCGGCAACTGCGACACCAGAATGATCAGGGCGGCGGCGTTGAGGAAGCCGGTGATCACCGCGTTGGAGACGAAGTTGGCGATCAGTCCCAGGCGCAGGGCGCCGAGCAGAAACTGGATCAGGCCAGCATAGATCGCCAGCCAGATCGCCAGGGTCACCCATTCGCCGCTTTCCGGCGTGGCCATGGGACTCAGCGCCGCGAAGGTGAGCAGGCTGGTCAGGGCCACCGGCCCCACCGCCAGCAGCGGCGAGGAGCCCCAGAGGATGCCCACCACGCTGGGCAGCAGGGCGGCGTACAGCCCGGTGACCGGCGGCATGCCGGCCAGGGTGGCGTAGGCCAGCGCCTGGGGAATCAGGACCAGGCCCACGGTGACGCCGGCGAACAGATCCTGGCGCAGGGCTCGGCGCGTGGGACGGGGCCAGCTCAAAAACGGCAGCAGGCGCGTCCAGACGGTCATCGGTTACTCCGGCGAATCAACCACGATGGCGTCGCTTGCCCGAGGGCGGGGCCGCGGCGCGGGAAAGGGTAAAGAAAGTGGTTATATGTTAATGCCAAAGCGTTATTGTCGCCAGGGGCGGGACGGTGGCCGTCCCGGATCGGAGGACCCTCAGTGCCCGGTGGCCGCCCAGAAACGTTGGTGCAGGGCCGCCGCCTCGTCTTCCAGCAGCGGGCCGATCACGTCCACCGGTCGCTGGCCGGCGTCGAACACCTGACGGCAGGGCAGATCCAGGGTGGGGTTTTCCGGGTGATCGCCGGTCAGCGCCTTCAGACGCTTTTCGGACAGGCCGTAGACCACCCGGCCGACGCCGGTCCAGTAGACCGCGCCGGCGCACATGGCGCAGGGTTCCGCCGAGGTGTACATCGTGCAGTCGGCGAGGAACTCCGGCCCCCAGGTGGTGGAGGCGCGGGTCATCAGCACCCGCTCGGCGTGGCCGGTCATGTCGTGGTCCGGCAAGAAGGCGTTTTTCTGCTCCATCAGCACCTGGCCGTCCGGTCCCACCAGCAGGGCGCCGAACGGGTGGCCGCCGTCTTCCATGGCCTGTCGGGCCACCTCGAAGGCGCGGCGCAGGTGGTGTTCGTGGTTCATCTCATGGCTCCGTTTTCGGCAGGCTCCAGGGAAACAGCAGGCGCTGCGTCAGTGCCACCAGCTGGAACAACGCCAGGCTCAGGCTGACCAGCACCACCAGCGCGGCGAACGCCTGGGGCACCTTGAAGAAGGACGTGGAAAAGGCGATGAAGAAACCCAGGCCGTTTTCCGCCGCCACGAACTCCGCCACCACCGCGCCGATGATCGCCAGGGTCACCGAGATGCGCAGCGCCGAGAAGATGTAGGGCACCGCGAACGGCAGCTGGATATCGCGCACCGCCCGCAGGCGGCCGGCGCCCAGGGAGCGGGACAGCTCCATCATCGCCGGCGGCGTGGCCAGCAGGCCGGTGACCGTGGACACCACGATCGGAAAGAAGGTGATCAGAAAGGTGATCACCACCCGTGGCGCGTCGCCGGCGCCCAGCACCACCACGATGATCGGCGCCACCGCCACGATCGGCGTGGACTGGATGATCACCAGTTGCGGATAGAGCGCGCGGGACAGCAGCCGGCTGTTGGCCAGGGCCACCGCCAGGGGGATACCGATCAGCACCGCCAGGGCGTAGCCCTGCAGACTCACCCGCAGGGTGGCCCAGGTGTGGTCGAGCCAGCTGCTCAGAGGCACCTGAAAGGCGCTCTGCACGATGGCGCTGGGGGTGGGCAGCAGATAGGACGGCACCGTCAGCAGCCGGCAGGCTGCTTCCCAGATCAGCAACAGGAGCAGGGCGGCGATCAGCGGCGCGCCCCGGTCCAGGGCGCTCAGCAGCGTCCGGCGCATCTCAGGCCAACGCCTCGGGCCGGAACACCTGGGCGCGGATCTGGTTGGCGAGGTCATGGAAGCGTGGCTCCGACAGCGTTTTCATCGAACGTGGCCGGGCCAGGCCCACGTCGATGATTTCCCGCACCCGGCCGGGGCGCGCCGACATCACCAGGATGCGGTCGGCGAGCAGCAGGGCCTCGGGGATCGAATGGGTAATGAACAGCACCGTCTTGGGCCGCTCCGCCCAGATGCGCAGCAGCTCGAAACTCATCTCGTCGCGGGTCAACGCGTCCAGCGCCGAGAACGGTTCGTCCATCAGCAGAATGTCCGGATCGTGCAGCAGCGCCCGGGCGATGCCCACCCGCTGCTGCATGCCGCCGGACAGCTCATCCGGGCGTTTATGGGCAAAGTCGCGCAGCCCGACCATCTCCAGCAGTTCCTCGGCGCGGGCCTTTTCCGTGGCGCTGACCCGGCCGTGTTTGTGCTTCATGGGAAAGGTCACGTTGTCACGCACCCGGAGCCAGGGCAGCAGCGTGGGCTGCTGGAACACGATGCCCACTTCTTCCCGGGGGCCGGCCACCGGCAGGCCATAGATTTCCGCCTGGCCGTGGGTGGGTTTCACCAGTCCGGCGATGATCCGCAGCAGGGTGGACTTGCCGCACCCGGAGGGGCCGATCACCGCCACGAACTCGTGGCGGCGCAGGGTGAAACTGACCTCGTCCAGGGCGGTGACGCGGCTGCCGTCGGAAGAGGTGAACACCTGGCCGACCCGGTCGAAGCGGATCGCCGGGCGTTCGCCGCCGGGCTCGAGGCGGGTGCTCATCGGCTCACTCCGGGATGAATGCGCGGGTCACGGCGTCTTCCGGATCGAGCGCATCCGCCGGCAGGTTCTGGGCCTTGGCCACCCAGGCCCAGGTTTCCTTGAGCAGCTCCGGCTCGAAGGCGCCCAGGCCGTCCTGCTTGGCGATGTCGGTATCGATCAGCTGCGCTGAGACGGCGAATTCCTCGGCGGCGATGTCCGCGTCGATGTCCGGCACCATCGCCTTGAGGGCGGCGCCGGCCTTGGCCGGGTCGGCCACGGCCATCTCCAGGGCCTGCTTGTAGACCGCCACGAACTTCTTCACCAGGGCCGGGTTTTCCTCGATCAGACGATCGGAGGCGAACATGGAGAGGCCGTAGCCGTTGAAGCCGTATTCCGACCAGGGCAGCACCTTGACGGTCTTGCCGGCGTCCTTCGCCAGGGCCTGGAAGGCCGGCAGCTTGGTGATCCAGTTGATGGTGCCGTCCACCCGGCCGGTGGCGAACATGGGGCCCATGGCGCCCGGGTCCACCTTCAGCACCTTGACCGCGTCCGGGGTCATGCCATTGGCCTCCAGCACCAGCGGCCAGGTCACGTTGGAGGCCGAGAAGGTGGCGGTGGCCAGGGTTTTGTCCTGCAGATCCTTGAGGTCGTCGATGCCGGCGCCTTCCGCCACGAACACCGCGTCCGGCTGCCGGGTGTAGATCGACATCACCGCGGTCACCGGCACCTCGGCGCCGGCCTTGGCCTGCATCAGCGCCGACAGGCCGCCGGAACCCATGTCGCCGGCGCCGGTGCCGAGTTTGGTGACCACGTCGCTGGAGCCGCGACCGGTCATGATCTCCACCTCGATGCCGGCGTCCTTGAACAGGCCTTCCTGCACGCCGAGATAGATCACCGCCTTGTCGCCGGCGGGCAGCCAGTCGTTGAGCCAGCGGATTTTGTCGGCGGCCTGGGCGCCGGCCGTCAGCGTGCTTACCCCCAAGGCAAACAGAATGGATCGCAGGGCACGAACCTTCATGGCGTCACTCCTCGTTATGTTCTGTATACGGAAGTGTATGCAAAGCTTGTGCCCATTCGGGCTTTTCAGGCGCCTTGAGGGCCGGCGGCGGGGTCGCGGAAAAACTCGCCCAGCACTTCCGCCAGCGCCGCCGGCGCGGCCACCTGGGGCGCGTGGCCGGTGTCCAGGGACACCACCCGGGCGCCGGGCACCAGCGCCTGCATGCGCCGCTGGGCGGCGGGCACCACCGAGCGGTCGCGCAGAGCTTCCACATACAGGCGTGGCACCCGCCCGAACCGTCCGGCGCTCCACACCGGCACCGCCGCGCGGGCTTTTTCCGGTTGCGGAGTGAGGCGCCCGGCGGCGCGCCGCGCGGCGGCCTCGGGCAGATCCTGGAAGAAGATGCGCCGGGCGGCCTCCGGTGGCACCCGGCTGGCGCCGCGTGCCTGGTTCCAGAGCAGGTGCGGCACGATGCCGGCGGCCTCCGGGTGGTCGGCCTTGAGGGCGGCGGTGATGTCCGCGAAGCCGGTGCCGGAGGGCAGCATCATGCCGGCGACGAAGGCCACGCCGGCGATCCGCTCCGGCGCCCGTTCCGCCACCCGGGTGGCGGTGACGCCGCCGCCGGAATGGGCCACCAGCCCCACCGGGCCGGGCAGGGTATCGAGCAGCGCCAGCACCGTGTTCTCGTAATCGTCGAGACCGGCGTCCAGGCCGCCCAGCGGACCGTGCCCGTTGCCCGGCAGTTCCACCGCCCGGGGCCGGAAGCCGGCCGCGCGCAGCGGCGCCAGCAGATCGTCCCACACCCAGGCGGCGGCCCAGGCGCCGTGAATCAGAATCAGATCGCGTACCGGCTCTGACAACGTCGGCGCCTCACGCATAGGTCCGCCGATACATTTCCATAAGGTGCTGCTCCACCGTCACCGGCGGGTACTTGGGCTGTTCACCCGGTGCCAGGCAGCCGGGCAGGCAGCGCACCTCATGGTCCGGGTTGCCGGAATAGAAGAACGGCACCGAGTACCGCTCGTGCCCGGAAATATTCACCACCCGGTGCACGGTGGAGCGATAGCGGTCGTTGGTCCAGCGGGCGATCATGTCGCCCAGGTTGACCACGTAGGTGCCGGGAATCGGGTCGGCGTGGAGCCAGCCGCCGCCGGCCTCGTCCCAGACCTGCAGGCCGGCGTTGTCGTCCTGCAGCAGCAGGGTGATGCCGCCGAAGTCGGTGTGCGCGCCGCAGCCCTTTTCGTTGGGGGCCGGATTGGCCGGCTGCGGCGGGTAGTGCAGCAGGCGGACGATGGCCTGGGGCTCCACGCAGAAGTCCGCGAAGAAGTCCTCCTGCAGATCCAGGGACAGGGCCAGGCCGGCCATGATGCGCTCGCTGAGGGCGGTCATGGCCTGGTAGTAGGCCTCGATGGCCGGGCGGAAGTCCGGCACCTGGGCGGGCCATTGGTTGGGCCCGTGATTGAACTTGCCGGCGCGCACCTTGGGATCGTCCGGGCCGCGCTCCTCGCCGATGTAATAGCTCTCCTTCAGGTCCGGCGGCGCGCCGGCTTCCAGGGTCTGGCCGCGCAGCGGGTCGTAGCCCCGGTTGGCCGGCGAATGGGCCATGTCCACCTGGCGCTTGTGCTCCATGGGCAGGGCGAAGAAGGCGCGCGACGCCTCGAACACCCGCGCCTGCAGCGCCGGATCGATGCGGTGCTCGCGGATATAGAAAAAGCCCTTGTCGGTGCAGGCGGCGCGCAGGGCCAGGCCCACGGCCCGGCGCTCGGCGGCGCGCGGCGAGCGCAGGCCGGAGATGTCGATGATCGGCAGGGCGTCCTGGTCGACCCGGAGGGCGTCGAAATCGGTGCTCATGGGCATTCTCCCGGCGTGGGCCGGCACCGTCAGGCGCCGATCAGTTGCCGTGCCAGGCGGTTGTGGTTTTCCACCAGGCGGGGCAGGTCCACGGTGGCCAGCCGGCCCCGGTCCACCACCTTGCGGCCGTTGATAAAGCTGTAGCTGACCCGGCGCGGCGCCGAGAACAGCAGGGACGCCAGCGGATCGATCTGGCCGCCGGCGTAGGCGATGTCGTTCAGGTCGAAGGCGATCAGGTCGGCGCAGTAGCCCGGTGCCAGCCGGCCGATGGCGTGATCCCGGCCGAGCACCCGGGCGCCGCCCCGGGTGGCCAGCCACAGCGCCTCGCGGGCGCTCATGGCGGTGGGGTCCTCATGGCGCACCCGCGCCACCAGCATCGCCTGGCGGGCTTCGCCGAGCAGGTCGTTGCCGTCGTTGGAGGCGGTGCCGTCCACGCCCAGGCCGACCTTGACGCCATGGTCCAGCATCTTGCGGATCGGCGCGATGCCGGAGGCCAGGCGCATGTTCGAGCAGGGGCAGTGGGCCACGCCGGTGCCGGTGCGGCCGAACAGGTCGATGCCGTGGTCGTCCAGGTGCACGCAGTGGGCGTGCCAGACGTCCTCGCCGACCCAGCCGGTGTGCTCGGCGAACTGCGCCGGGGTCATGCCGTAGCGTTCCTGGCTGAAGGCCAGATCCTTGCTGTTCTCGGCGGTGTGGGTGTGCATCAGCACGCCCAGGTCGCGGGCCAGCAGGGCGCTTTGCCGCATCAGGTCGGGGGTCACGGTGAACGGGGACGAGGGGCCCAGGGCCACCTGGATCATGGCGTCGTCGGCGCGCTGATGGTGGGTCTCCACCACCCGCTGCATCTCCTTGAGCACCGCGTCCTCGTCCTGCTCCACCACCTGATCCGGCGGCAGACCGCCCTGGCTCCGGCCCAGGGTGATCGCCCCGCGCACGCCGTGGTAGCGCAGCCCCACCGCGTGGGCCGCCTCCAGATTGTCTTCCAGCCGCGAGCCGTTCACGTACAGATAGGCGTGGTCCGCCGCCGTGGTGCAGCCGGACAGCACCAGCTCCGCCATGGAGGTGGTGGCCGAGGCGGTCATCATCTCCGGGGTGATGTTGCCCCACACCGGAAACAGGGCGCTGAGCCAGTCGAACAGCTCCGCGTTCTGCGCCGCCGGCAGCGCCCGGGTGAGCGACTGGAACATATGATGGTGGGTGTTCACCAACCCGGGAATCACCACATGACCGCGCAGGTCGATCACCTCATCGGCGCTGTGCGGCAGGTCCGCGGTGGCGCCCACGGCGCTGATGCGGTTGTCGGTAATCAGCACGGCGCCGTCGGCGATCTCACCCTGGTCGTCGTCCAGGGTGGCGACCAGGGTGGCGTTCTTCAGCAGCAGGGTGCGGGGCATGCGTGGCTCCTTGAGGTGCAGAGATCGGACTGTATACAGAAATCGGGATCACTGACGACAAGCAGGAGCCGTGCCGGAATCAGGAAGGCGGGCGCAGAATACTGGCGAGATCGATGGGGCGGCTGTCGTCGTTGAGGTCGAGCAGGTTTTCCAGCGCCACCAGATGGTCGTGGGCCAGGGCCGCCGCCGCCTCGCCGTCGCCCTTGGCGATCAGGGTGGCCAGGCGGCCGTGGTCGTCGCCCAGAAAACAGGCGGTGATGCCCGGGGATTTGTACAGGGCGATGACGATGGAGGTGCGCAAAACCAGGTCACGCATCATCCGCCCCAGCACCTGATTGGGGCAGTGCCGGGCCAGGAAACGATGCACTTCCATGGAGCAATGCACGCGGTCCTGATCGCGGCCGCTGTCGTGGGCGGCCTTCTCATCCTTCACCAGCTTGCGCAGTTCCTGCACCCGCGCCTTGCTCAGGGTGCCGGCGGTGAGCCGCATTACCTCGCTTTCCACCAGCCGCCGGGCGGCGAAAATCTGCCGGGTTTCCTCCACGTCCGGGCGCGCCACCATGGCCATCTGGTTGGGGCGCTGTTCGATCACATGGTCGGAGGTCAGGCGGGTCAGCGCCTTGCGCACGATGGAGCGGCTCACGCCGAACATCTCGCTGAGCGCCACCTCCGGCAGCCGCGAGCCCGGCGGCAGCCGCTGGGTAAGCACCGCCTCGTAGATTGAATCGTAGATGGTCTGGTCACTGGCTTTGCGCGCGCCCCGGGCGGGGGCCAGGGTGGCGGCGGAGGGGAACTTGCCGGAGTCGGGAGCCGTGGCCATGGAAGGAAACCTCTGGGTCGAACCCGAAATGCGTCGAGCCCGAAATGTATACATCTTGTCCTGGCCACGCAAGGTGACCGCGCGCGGTCACCCTCAGGGCGCCGTCTGGTTCAGCCAGCGTTCCAGCAGCGCGCGCTCCTGCTCGGTGATGCCGGTAATGTTGCCGGGCGGCATGATGTGCGTGCGCACCGCCACCTGACCGATCTGCCGGCGGTGCTGGCGGATGGCGTCGTCGTCGTCCAGGCGAATGCCCTTGGGCGGCGTCGCGAAACCACCGAAGGAGGGCCGGGCCGCGTGGCACACCGCGCAACGTTGCTCGATCACCGGGCGCACCTGGGCCAGCGGCACCGTGGGGCCGGCGCCGTCGCCGCCGTCCTTCTGCAAAGCCACCGGCGCGGTGGCCGCCACGATCGTCACCAGGCCGGCCAGCGCCAGCACCGGCAGCGGCCAATGGCGGCCGGGCAGGTGGCGCACGTTGAAGTAATGGCGAATAACGATGCCCACCGCCGCCAGGGCCACCAGAATCAGCCAGCTCCAGTGGCTGCCGTAGGTGCCGGGAAAATGGTTGCTGATCATGATGAACAGCACCGGCAGGGTCAGGTAGTTGTTGTGCCGCGAGCGCAGGGCGCCGGCCCGGCCCCGGGCGCCGTCCGGCGCGCGGCCGGCCTGCATGGCCGCCACCATGGCGCGCTGACCGGGGATGATCACGAAGAACACATTGGCCACCATGCAGGTGCCGATGGCGGCGCCCACGTGGATATAGGCGCCACGACCGCTGAACAGCTGATTCAGCCCCCAGGCCAGCAGCACCAGCAGCGCGAACAGCACGGCGGCCAGCGCCACCGGCCTGCGCCCCAGCGGCGAGCGGCACAGGCCGTCGTAGACCAGCCAGCTCAGCGCCAGGGTGGCCAGACCGATCAGACTGGCGGCGAGCGGCGACAGGTCCGCCACCGAGGGGTCGATCAGGTTGGTGCGGGCGTTCAGGTAATAGACCACCGCCAGCAGCAGGAAGCCGCTGATCCAGGTGTAGTAGGCCTCCCATTTGAACCAGTGCAGACGCTCCGGCAGCCGCGCCGGCGCCACCTGGAATTTTTGCAGGTGATAGAAGCCGCCGCCGTGGATCGCCCACAGGGTGCCTTCCACGCCTTCGGGTTTGTCGCCGTCGCGCTCCAGCTGATTCTCCAGCCAGTTGAAGTAGAACGAGGCGCCGATCCAGGCCACGCCCACGGTGATGTGCAGCCAGCGGATCAGCAGGTTCGCCCACTCATGGAGATGCCCTTCCATGGTCAGGACCCCCGGTAGGTGCTGTAGCCGTAGGGCGACAGCAGCAAGGGCACATGATAGTGGCGGTCGGCGTCGGCGACCCCGAAACGCACGATCACTTCGTCCAGGAACGCCGGCTCCGGCGGGGCGTCGCCCGGGTTCCGGTCGCGGAAATAATCACCGGCCCGGAACAGCAGCTGATAACGCCCGGGCGTGAACGCCTCCCCTTCCAGCAACGGCGACGGGCAGCGGCCGTCGGCATCGGTTTTGCATTCTCCGATCAGGGACAGGCGTTCATCGTCCAGGCGCCACAGTTCCAGGGCCAGGCCGGTGGCGGGCCGCCCGCTGGCGGTGTCGAGCACGTGCGTGGTGAGACGCCCCATGGGTCGCTCCTCGATATTGTGTTTTGCAATGTCGACAATAAAACCACAAAGATGTATACAGGTGCAATTCGATCCGGCCAGCGAGATCCGGCCAGTGAAAGGAGACAGGCACATGGCGGAACAGGAGCCGGCGTCCGGCTACCCCCGTGATTTGATCGGCTACGGTCCGACGCCGCCGGACCCGCGCTGGCCCGGCGGCGCCCGGCTGGCGGTGCAATTCGTGCTCAATTACGAAGAGGGCGGTGAGAATTGCGTGCTGCACGGCGACCCCGCGTCGGAATCCTTTCTCTCTGAGATGACGGGGGTCGAGGCGCGCCCCGACGTGCGCCATATGAGCATGGAGTCCCTGTACGAGTACGGCAGCCGGGCCGGCGTCTGGCGCCTGCTGCGCCTGTTCCGGCGCTATCGGCTGCCGCTCACCGTGTTCGCCGTGGGCATGGCCGCCGAACGCCATCCCGAGGTGATTCGCGCCCTGGTCGATGAAGGCCACGAAATCTGCAGCCACGGCTATCGGTGGATCGACTACCAATACGTGCCGGAGGCGGTGGAAGCGGAACACATCGGCCGTGCCGTGGAGGCGCTGACCCGCGCCGCCGGCCACCGGCCCCTGGGCTGGTACACCGGCCGCACCAGCCCCAATACCCGGCGGCTGGTGGTGGAGCACGGCGGTTTTCTTTATGACGCCGACGACTACAACGATGATCTGCCGTTCTGGACCCGGGTGGCGGACCAGCGCCATCTGGTGGTGCCCTATACCCTGGATGTGAACGACATGCGGTTCGCCTCGCCGGCGGGGTTCGGCGACGGCGAGCCGTTCTTCCGCTATCTGCGCGATACCTTCGATTATCTCTACCGGGAGGGCGCGGAGGGGCCGCGCATGATGTCGGTGGGGCTGCATTGCCGTCTGGCGGGGCGCCCGGGACGCGCCGCCGCCCTGGAAAGGTTTCTGCGCCACGTGCGCGCCCACCCGGACGTCTGGGTGGCCCGGCGCCTCGATATCGCCCGACACTGGATGACGCAGCATGGCTGAAACCGAGCGGCTGTCGCCGCGCCCCAGCACCCTGGACGAGGACGCCTTCGTGGCCTGTTACGGCGACGTCTACGAGCACTCCCCCTGGATCGCCCGCCAGGCCCACCGCGCCGGACTGAGCGCGCGGGACGATACCGTTGAGGGGCTGGCGGCGCGGCTGGCGGCGGTGTTCGACGCCGCCGATGCCGGCGCGCAATTGACGGTGCTGCGCGCCCACCCGGACCTGGCCGGCAAGCTGGCGGTGGGCGAGGCGCTCACCGCCGACTCCGGCGCCGAGCAGGCCGGTGCCGGGCTGGACCAATGCACGGAGGAGGAGTTCGAGCGCTTCCAGACACTCAACGCGGCCTACCGGGCGCGTTTCGGTTTTCCCTTTATCGTGGCGGTGCGCGGCCTGCACCGGCGGGAGATTCTTCAGGCCTTCGAGGCGCGTCTGAACAACGACGCGGACACCGAGCGCGCCACCGCGGTGGCCCAGGTCAACCGCATCGCGCGGCTGCGCCTGGCCGCCCGCGCCGGCGGCTGATCGACATCAATCCCAGTCCGGCGGCGGCCAGTGGTCGTCGTCCTCGTCGTCGAAGTCGGTTTCCATGGGGTGCCCCTCGATCCAGGTGCGCAGCGGGCGCTCTTCCAGATCCCGGGCTTCACCGGCCAGCAGGGATTCAAACCAGTGGTCCGGGCCGCCGCTTCCGTCGGGCAGCGGCAGCTCCACGAAGTCGGCGCGCTTGCCGGGCGCGAAACTGCCGGCCCGATCGCCCCGGCCCAGGCACTCGGCGCCGGCCAGGGTGGCATGGTAAAGCGCCTCCCGGGCGTTCACGTCGACACCGGCGTCGCGGTGCTGGGCCAGGAAACGCTGCATTACGTGCAGCATGCTGTGGCTGGGCCCGGCGCCCACGTCCGAGGCCAGCGCGTAGCGAATGCCGTGGCGGCGTATCGCCTGCAGGTCCATGCGCCCGCTGTCCAGCGCCTCGTTGGACGATGGGCAATGGGCGATCCAGGCGCCGCGCCGGGCCAGGGTCTGGTGTTCCCGGGTACTGAGATGAATGCAGTGGCCGAGCACCGAGCGCGGGCCCAGCAGGCCGGCCCGGTCGTAGACGTCGGTATAGTCCTGGGCTTCGGGAAAGGCCTCGCGAATTTCGCGAACTTCGTTCACCGATTCCGAGAGATGGGTCTGGATCAGGGCGTTTTCCCGCCGGGCCAGATCGCCCAGGTCGCGCATCAGAGCGGCGCTGCAATTGAGCGCGAAACGCGGCGTCACCGCGTAGTGTTCCCGGCCCAGTTTTTTCAGCAGCGGCGCCACCTGGTCGGCGTTGTCCGGGCTGGCCCGGCAGAGCGGCTCCGGCGCTGCCTTTTCCATGATCGAGTTGCCCAGCACCCAGTCGCCGATGGCTTCGCTGGCGGCGATTTCCAGGGCGCGCACATGGGGGCTGGAGTAGGCCATGCCCAGGGTGGTGCCGGCGCGCACCGTGTCGTGGAAAAAATTCTGCGCGTGGCGGCGTGCGAACAGTTCGTTGTCGAAGCCCATTTCCTCGGGCCAGATATGGTTGCGTAGCCACTCCATCAGATCCCGTTGAAAGCGGCCGCGCACGTGGTGCTGCACCCAGTGGATGTGCACGTCCACGAAGCCCGGCACCAGCAGGCTGTCCAGTTCCAGCATGGCGCCCACCGGCTGCTGGCGGAACTCGCTCATGGCGCCCACGCCGAGGATGCGACCTTCGTGCACCAGCACGCCGCCGTCCCGGTAGAACACCCAGTGGTCGGCGTCCACCGGATTGAGCAGGCTGGCACGGATCAGAAGGGGCTGCGCCATCGCGACCTCTTTTTTGGGGGAATGTATACACCTTTTTAGTCGCTCTATGGGCGTGCGGCAAGCCTTGCCGGCCAAGGGCCGGCGTGGTGCGGAATGGTGTTTCGATGCGCCGCGGCGGTGCGTGTCGCCGGGCCGGGCGCGGCGCTTTCCGCCCTCCGGCGTGGCACGGGCCTTGCCTGTATACAGCGCCAGGCTCCAATTCGGGGCAATCCCTTACCGCAAACCGGAGACGCTCATGTCCGAATCGCGACCTTCCGAACCACGACGTGTCTGTGTGATCTGTGATTCCCGCTATGGCAGCACCCTGGAACTGGCCCGCGCGGTGGTGCGCGGTGCCGAAGCGGAGGGGGCGGAGGTGCGGTTGCGGCGCGTCGACATCGAGCCGCCGGAGTACAGCGTCGATGCCCAGCGGGCGGATTTCCTGGCGGCGCAGGCGGAGTACCGGGCGCTGCCCCGGGCCAGCCAGGAGGATCTGATCTGGGCGCGCGGCATCGTCTGGGGCTCGCCGACCCGCTACGGGTTGATGAGCACGCCGTTGCGGGCCTTTATCGATGAGGTGGCGCCGTTGTGGCGGCAGGGGGCGTTGATCGGCAAGTTGGGTGCGGCCTTTACCTCCACCGGGGGCATGCATTCCGGTAATGAGGTGACCTTGATCACGTTGCTTCTGCCGTTTTTTCAACACGGCATGATTCTGGTGGGGGTGCCGCACAGCGTGCCGGAGCTGGTGCGGACCACCAAGGGCGGGTCGCCGTATGGGGCGTCGGCGGTGACCGGGTTCGATGGGACGCGCGGGGTGGATGATAACGAGCGGGCGATTGCGTTTGCGTTGGGGGCGCGGGTGGGGCGGTTGGTGGGGCAGGTAGTGCCGGAGCCCGGGTCGGTGGAGTTGGCGGCGTATGGGGAGTGAAGGTTTTTTCTCCATCGGGGCCGCAGGAGCGGGAGTGGGCCCCATCCCGGACACGCCGTGAATACGTCCTTGTAGGCTCGCGTTGGCCATCCCTGGCCAACGACGGTCCGGGGAGGGCGACACCGGCCACACGGCTCCGGGCGGCTTCAGGGTGGGTGCACCGGTTTGGTGAGGGGGCGGTGTCGGTGGGTGGGCATGAAGGTTGCTTGTATACGAAAGGAGAGTTCGAAGCGAACGCAAGCAATCTGACGGAGAACACTGATGCGCGTGATGTTGAAGAGTGGTGTGTGCCGGCGCCTGGGGGCGGCGGTGGTGGCGGTGCTGGGGCTGGCCGGCGTCGGCGCGGCGGGGGCCGCGGAGAAGGTGACGGTGGGGACCAGTTGGTATGCCCAGGCCGAGCATGGCGGGTTTTATCAGGCCAAGGCCACCGGGATTTATGAGAAGTACGGGTTGGATGTGACCATCAAGATGGGCGGGCCGCAGGTGAATGGTCTGCAGTTGCTGGTGGCCGGTCAGTACGATTTCACCATGGGCTATCCGCTGCGCAATATCAAAGCGGTGGGCGAGGGGTTGCCGGTGGTGAGCGTGGCGGCGTGTTTTCAGAAGGATCCGCAGGGTTTGATCGCCCATCCGCAGGTGAAGGATCTGAAGGACGTGGGGGATCGCACGGTGCTGATTTCCACGTCGGCGCGGTCCACGTACTGGCCGTGGCTGCAGGCGGAGTACGGGTTCAAGGATTCCCAGGCCAAGCCGTATACGTTCAGTCTGGGGCCGTTCCTGGCGGATAAGGAACTGGTGCAGCAGGCCTATGTGAGTTCCGAGCCGTTCGCCGCCGAGAAGGGAGGTGTGACGCCCAATTTCTTCCTGTTCGCGGATTACGGTTACCCGCCGTACGCGGCGACTCTGGAGACCCGCCGGGAGCTGGTGAAGGAGAAGCCGGAGATGGTGCGTAAGTTCGTGCAGGCCACGCTGGAAGGCTGGAAGAGCTATCTGAACGATCCGGCGCCGGGCAATGCGCTGATCCAGAAGGACAATCCGGAGATGACCGATGAGCAGCTCGCCTACGGTCTGGCCAAGCTCAAGGAGTACGGCATCGTCACCGGTGGCGACGCCGGCGAGAAGGGCATCGGCTACATGAACGATGCGCGCTGGGAGAAGACCTTTGAGTTCATGGTGAAGGCGGGCCTGGTGTCCGACGACGTGGACTATAAGGAAGCCTATACCCTGGAATTTTTGCCCGAGGAGCCGGTACTGCCCTGAGCCAGCCGCCGTGCACAAGGTCGCCAAGGGCGCGATCTTGTGCACAAAGACGGCACGGGCGCGCCACCCCGGTGCGTCCTTGCTCCGCCGCTGTTCCTTCCTTTTCGCCCCCAGGCCGCGTGCCGCAAGGCTTCCGGCAATACCCACAAAGCTGGCACAGCCTTTGCCTCTTCCCGGGTATCTGAGTCTGGATACCAAGCTGTATACATTTTATACGGAGCGCACCATGACAAAGGCACGGGGAACGCATTTCGAAGGGTGGTGGAAACGGGGCCGGCGGCTGCTGTCCGGTGTGACGCTGGGGGCGGGTCTGTTGTCGGCGGCGCTGGCCGGGGCGGCGGAGCCCGACAAGGTGGTGTTCGGCACCAACTGGTTCGCCCAGGCGGAGCACGGCGGTTTCTATCAGGCCAAGGCCACCGGCATTTACAAGAAGTACGGCCTGGACGTGGACATCGAGATGGGCGGGCCGCAGGTCAATAACGTTCAGCTGCTGCTGGCCGGCAAGCAAAACATCACCATGGGCTACCCGATCCGCAACATCAAATCCCTGGTGCAGGATCTGCCGGTGGTGACCATCGCCGCGCCGTTCCAGAGCGACCCCCAGGCGTTGCTGGCGCATCCCCACGTGAAATCCCTGGAAGAGATCAAGGGCCAGCCGGTGTACGTGTTCTCCGGAGCCAAGCAAACCTTCTGGCCCTGGCTGGAAGCCAACTACGGCTTTACCGACGACATGATCCGGCCCTACACCTTCAGCGTGCAGCCGTTTCTGGCCGACAAGTCGGTGGTGCAGCAGGGCTATGTCACTTCCGAACCGTTCGCCATGGAGAAGGGCGGCGTGACGCCGTCGGTGTTCCTGTTCGCGGAGTACGGTTACCCGCCCTACGCGCAGACCCTGGAAACCACCCGGGAATGGGTGGAGGAGAAACCTGAGGTGCTGCGCCGCTTCGTGCAGGCGTCCATGGAAGGCTGGAAAAGCTATTTCCAGGATCCGGCGCCGGCCAATAAGTTGATCAAGCAGGACAACCCGCAGATGACCGATGAGCAGATCGCCTTCGGCATCGAGAAAATGAAGGACTACGGCCTGGTGGCCGGCGGTGACGCCAAAACCAAGGGGCTCGGCGTGATGACCGACGCGCGCTGGAAAGCCACCTTCGATTTCATGGCCAAGGCCGGCATGGTGCCCAAGGACCTGGACTACAAAAAGGCCTACACCCTGGAATTCCTGCCCGAGGAGCCGGTGCTGCCATGAGTGCGACCCGGGTGCCGGTGATCGATTTCGCCCCTTTTCTCGACGGCGAACAGGGCGAGCGGGCGGCGGTGGTCACGGCCATCGACCGCGCCGCCCGCGATGTGGGCTTTATGTGTCTGGTGGGCCACGGCCTGCCGGACGATCAGCTCAAGGCGCTGTTCCAGGCCCAGCGGGACTTCTTCGCGCTGCCGGACACGGTCAAGGCGCAAGCCGCCTTCGCCTATGACGACACCGATGCCAACACCGGCTATGTGGCGGTGGGCAAGGAGCGCCTGGATGTGAAGCGCGCGCCGGACCTGAAGGAAAGTTTTCAGATCCGGGAGCCGGCTCTTTACGGACAGGTGAATCGCTGGCCGCCGGGCCAGGAGGCGTTCCGCGCCACCACGGAAGGTTTCTTCGCGGCGGTGTCGGATTTGTCCATGCGGGTGCTGGAGGCGTTCGAACTGGGGCTGGGTACCGAACCCGGCTACTTCCGCGATCGTCATCGCACCCACAGCCAGATTCTGCGGCTGCTGCATTATCCGCCGCTGCCGCCAGCGTTCCAGGCCGAGCGTGGCCAGGCGCGGGCCGGCGGGCACACCGATTACGGCAGCGTGACCTTGCTGTTCCAGGACGACATCGGCGGCCTGGAAGTGCGCGACGCCGACGGTAAATGGGTACCGGTGGATCCGGTGCCCGGCGGTGTGGTGATCAATACCGGCGACATCATGGCCCGCTGGACCAACGATGTGTACCGCTCCACTTTGCACCGCGTGCGTCTGCCCGAGCACGCCGGCGGCGGCCGTGCCCGCTATTCGGTGGCCTTTTTCAACGACCCGGACAACGAGGCGGAAATCCGTGTGCTCGATCAGTGCGTGAGTGATGACAACGCTTGTCGCTACGCGCCGATCCTGACCGGCGACTATCTGGTGAGCCGACGCGCCGCGTCCTATTGATGTCCGGCGCGGGTCCGAATGGCGGAGGCCCGCGCCGCGTTCAACCTTCCGCCAACAGTGAGGAAAAGCCGGCCTTAAAGAGCGCGAACAGGCTCTCGGCGGGGGCTGCCTCGTCCATAGGAGATGAGCCATGCTAGTAACCCAACAACCCGTCCTGCGCCGCTTCTGGTATCCCGTGATTCCGATGGCGCAACTCAACGACGGCCCGAAGCCGTTCCGTCTGCTCAATCAGGATCTGGTGCTGTGGCTGGATAGCCAGGGCAAGCCGCAGGCCGCCGAGGACCGCTGCGCCCACCGCAGCGCCAAACTGTCCCTGGGCTGGGTGGAGGGTGACAACATCGTTTGCCCCTACCACGGTTGGAACTACGACGGCACCGGCGCCTGCAAGAAAATCCCGCAAACCCCGGACCGCCCCGCCGGCCGCGCCAAGGTGCCGGCCTTCAAGGCCGACGAGCGCTACGGCTACGTCTGGGTCTGCCTGGGTGAACCGCTTACCGACATTCCCGACATGCCGGAAGCCAAGGAGCCGGGCTATCGCATGTTCCATCAGTTCCACGAGGTGTGGCGCACCGCCGGCCTGCGTCTGATGGAGAACTCCTTCGACAACGCCCACTTCAGCTTCGTGCACCGGGAAAGCTTCGGCCAGTTCGACAAGCCGATCCCCGCCGACCTGAACATCAAGGAAGGCGAGTACGGGTTTCACTTCGAAACCAAGGCGCCGGTGAACAACCCGGAATCCCAGAAAAAGCTGCTGCAGATGGACAGCGACACCACCGTGCGCCACATGACCAGCAACTGGTACATGCCGTTCGGGCGGCGGCTGAACATTCGCTATCCCAACGGTCTGGTGCACTCCATCGTCACCTATGCCACGCCCATCGACGATGAGCATTCGATGATCTGCCAGTGGGCGTTCCGCAGCGACAGCGAGCAGGAGGCACCGGAGGCGGAGATCATCGCCTTCGACCGGCAGGTCACCGAGGAAGACAAGCGGGTGCTGGAAAGCACCGATTACGACGTGCCCCTGGACACCGCCAGCGGCGAGGAAAAACACATGCCCTCGGATCAGCCCGGCATGGTGATGCGCAAGATGATGAAGGCGCTGCTGGAACGCTTCGGCGAAAGTGAAGCACGCAGCGACCACGCGCGCATTCCGGTGAAGCAGGAGAAGGCGTCGTGACCGACCTGCTGATCCAGGGCGCGGACGCGGTGATGACCGGCCGGGCGGGCGACGCCGCCCGCGCCGGCGCGGTGGACATCCGCGTGCGTGACGGCCTGATCACGGACATGGCCGCCGGGTTGACCCCGGCGGCCGGCGAGGAGGTGCTGGATGCCCGTGGCTGCGTGGTCTATCCCGGCTGGGTGAACACCCACCACCATTTGTTTCAAAGCGTCCTCAAGGCGGTGCCGGAAGGCATCAACGAGCCGCTGTTCGGCTGGTTGGGGGCGGTGCCCTATCCGCGCCTGACGCGCATCCGCGACCGCCATCTGGAAGTGGCGGCGGAGGTGGGGCTGGCGGAACTGTTGCTGTCCGGCACCACCACCTGCGCCGACCACCATTACATCTACTACGGCGGCCTCGACAGCGAGATGGGCGACGTGCTGTTCGAGGTGGCCGGGCGCCTCGGCGTGCGCTTCACCCTTTGCCGGGGCGGCGCCACCGAACAGGGCCGGCACCCCGGCTACCCCAATGATCTGCGGCCGGAGACGCTGGACCAGTACGTGGCCGACGTGGAACGGCTGGCGGCGCGCTACCACCAGAGTGGCCCCCGGGCCCTGCGCCAGGTGGTGATGGCACCCACCACGCCGACCTTCTCCGTGGACCCCTCGACCCTGCGCGAACTGGCCCGCGCCGGTCGTGCCCTGGGGCTGCGCCTGCACAGCCACCTGTCGGAAACCTTCAACTACGTGGAGTACTGCCGCGACGTGCACCGCATGACGCCGGTGGAATTCTGCGGCGAGAACGAATGGCTGGGCGAGGACGTGTGGTTCGCGCACATGGTGCACGTGGCCGATTCGGAACTGCCGATTCTGGCGGAAACCGGCACCGGCATCGCCCATTGCCCGCAAAGCAACTGCCGGCTGGGCAGTGGCATCGCCCGGGTGCCGGAGATGGCCGCCCGCGGTATTCCCGTTTCCCTGGCGGTGGACGGCGCCGCCTCCAACGAGGCCGCCGACATGATCCAGGAGGCGCACACCACCTGGATGATCCATCGCGCCCTGGGCGGCGCCGACGCGGTCACCGTGGAAGACGTGATCCATTGGGGCACGTCCGGCGGTGCCCGCGTGCTCGGCCTGGACCAGGTGGGTGAACTGGCGCCGGGCAAGGCCGCCGATCTGGCGGTCTACGACCTGGACCAGCCGCGTTACTTCGGCATGCACGACCCGGCCATCGCGCCGGTGGCCGGCGGCGGCAGCGCGTCCGTACGCCACCTGCTGGTGGACGGACGGGTGCGGGTGCGCGATGGCGCCATTCCCGGCCTCGACCTGGCCGGCCTGCGCGCCCGCGCCGCCGAAGCGGTGGCGGAACTTTATTGAGGACGGGGCCCCGTGCCCCAGGGAGCTGCCCGATGGAAACCTTGCAAGAAACCACCGCCCGGCGCACCGATGCCGGCGCCATTCCGGTGATCGATTTCGGCCCCTTTCTCCACGGCGGCGCCGAGGACCGCAAGGCGGTGGCCGCCGCCATGCGCCAGGCCAGCGCCGACTGGGGCTTTTTCTATCTGGCCAACCACGGTGTGCCGGAACCCCTTCTGGATCGCTCCTTTCAGGCATCGCGGCGCTTCTTTGCCTTGCCCTACGAAGAGAAGATGGGCGTTGCCTGGCAAAGCGCCAGCAGCAACCGGGGCTATGTGGCGGTGCGCCGGGAACGGCTCGACGCCAGCAAGCCCGGCGATCTGAAGGAGGCGTTCAACGCCGGGCCGGAACCGGCGGCGGACAGCCTCGCCGAGGAAGAGCGGCCCTACCGGGAAAACCGCTGGCCGGCGAGGCCCGAGGACTTCCGCGATACGGTGCTGGATTTGATGGACGGCTGCGTGGCCGCGGCCAACCGGGTGCTGGAAGCGTTCGCGGTGGCCCTGGATCTGCCCGACGGTTTCTTTATCGACACCCATGACCAGCTGCACCATACCCTGCGGCTGCTGCATTACCCGCCGCTGCCCAGGGGCTACACGCCCCAGGCCGGCGAGAAGCGCGCCGGCGCGCACACCGATTACGGCAGCATCACCTTGCTGTTCCAGCACGGCGTGGCCGGCCTGGAAGTCCGTACCCGCAGCGGCGAGTGGATCACCGCGCCGCCGATCCCCGGCACCGTGGTGGTCAACACCGGTGACCTGATGCAGCGCTGGACCAACGACGTGTTCTGCTCCACGCCGCACCGGGTCTCGCCGTTCGTCAGCGGCGATTCGCCGGGCCGCTATTCCATCGCCTTTTTCTGTCATCCCAACCCGGACGCGGAAATCCGCTGCATCGAAAGCTGCGCGGACGCCGACCATCCATCGCGCTATCCGCCGATCCTGGCCGGTGAGCATCTGATGGCCAAACTGAACGCCACCTACTGATGGCCGCCACTGAACTGCCCGCGTCACCGGCGGTGCGGCCCGCGCCGGCTCGGCCGGTGGCGGTGGGCCTGGGCTGGATCGCGGTGATGATCGCCGTGGCCGGCCTCAATCTGCGGCCGCTGCTCACTTCCCTGGGGGTGAGTCTGGAAGCGGTGCGCATGGACCTGGGCCTGAGCAGCACCGCCGCCGGCCTGCTGGCCGCCGTGCCCACCTTCTGCATGGGCGCGGTGGCGCTGGTGGGCGGCTGGTTGATAGGCCGTCTCGGCAGTGGCCAGGGGCTGCGCGTGGCCTTGCTGCTGGTGGCGGCGGGCTGCCTGGGGCGCTGGGTCGGGCTCAATCCCGCGGTGATGTTCACCGCCACCCTGGTGGGTGGGCTGGGCATCGCCTGCGGGCAGGTGCTGATTCCGGTGGTGATCAAACAATATTTCCCGGGCCGGGCGGCGCTGATGATGGGCCTGTTCACCACCGCCATGAACCTGGGCGCGGCCCTGGGCGCCGCCGCCACGCCGGCGCTGATGGACGGCGCCGGCGGCGACTGGCGGCTGGCCCTGGGCATCTGGGCGTTGCCGGCGCTGGTGGCGGCGCTGTTGTGGCCGGTGACCCTGGCGCGGCCCCGGGGCGACAACGCCCGGGCGCTGCCCTGGGCCGATGCCCGTGCCTGGCGCATGGCGGCGTTTCTGGGCACCGGCTCCATTGCCTATATGTCGTTGCTGGCCTGGCTGGTGCCGTTCTATGTGGCCCAGGGGCACAGCCAGGCCCAGGGCGCGGCGCTGCTCACCGTGTTCACCGGCGCGCAGATCGCCGCCGCGTTGCTGGTGCCGCCGCTGGCCGGCTTTTCACGGGACCGGCGCCCGGCCATGGCGATCAGCCTGCTGCTGTTGATGGTGGGCATCGTGGGCCTGTGGTGGGCACCGGCCTCCGGTGGCGTGCCCTGGGCGGTGATAGCGGGAATCGGTCTGGGCGGTTCCTTTCCGCTGGCGCTGACCCTGCCGCTGGATTACGCCGCCACGCCCACCGAGGCCGGCCGCCTGTCGGCGCTGGTGCAGGGGCTGGCCATGCTGATGGGCGCACTGGGGCCGCTGCTGTTTGGCGCCTTGCGCGACGGCTTCGGGTTTCCCGCGGCCATGCTGTTTCTGTTGTCGGCGGTGGGCGTGTCGTTCCTGCTCGGACTGACTTTCCGCCCGCCACCGCTTCACCCCGCCGAGGAGGACACCCCATGAACGTGATGGATCATCCCGTGTTTCGCCGCTTCTGGTATCCGGTGATGCCGCTGGACCGGTTGCGCGAGGGCCCGCGCGGCTTCGTGCTGCTGGGCCAGCCGCTGGTGCTGTTTCTCGACGATGACGGCGCGCCGGCGGCCCTGGAGGACCGCTGCTGCCACCGCACCGCGCAACTGTCCCTGGGCGAGGTGTGTGACGGCAAGGTGGCCTGTCCCTACCACGGCTGGCGCTACGACCGGGCCGGCCAGTGCGTGCACATTCCGCAGATGCCGGACCGTGATCCGGGCCCGCGCCGCCGGGTGGCGGCCTACCACTGCACCAGCCGTTACGGTTATGCCTGGGTGGCGCTGGACACGCCGCTGTTCGATATTCCCGCCATCCCGGAGGCCGCCGAGCCGGACTTCGAGCTGATTCAGGAATTCTACGAGGAGTGGAAGGTGGCAGGGCTGCGCGTGATGGAGAACGAGCTCGATATGGCGCACCCCAGCTATGTGCATCTGGGGACCTTCGGCAGCCCGGAGCATCTGGTGGCGGAGGACGCGGAAATCACCGAATTCGACGGCGGCTTCCATTACACCGGTCGCCTGGGCGTCACCCAGGCCCACCATGCCCAGCAGGACCGCAATGAACGGTTCCTGGATTGCTCCTGGTACGTCCCCTTCGTGTGCCGGCTGCGCATCAATTACGCCGACGGCGGCCCCGCCCATGTGATCGTCAACTGCCAGGTGCCCATCGACCAGGGGCGTTCCCAGGTGGTGCAATTCTGCCTGCAGCAGGACCACGGCGGCGGCTTCGACCGCGAGGCGCTGCTGGCGTTTGATCGCAAGGTCACGCTGGAAGACAAAAGGGTGCTGGAAAGCACGGATCCGGACATGCCGCTGGATCCGCGCGGAGAAAAGCACATGGCGTCGGATAAACCGGGCCTGGTGATGCGCCGCATGATGCAGCGCCTGCTCGATGAGCACGCCCTCACCGACGCCTGAGCGAACTTTTGTATACAAAATGGCGGCGATGCCTGGACGAAGGCGCGCCGCTTTTTTTATGGGTCAGCCACCGGCCCGCGCCGGTTTGCCGGGCGGTAACACAAGATCGAAGCCGGTCTTCTCCCTGTTTTCCGCCGTCGATCTTCGTCATTCTTGTATTACCGTCGCGCCCGGATAGGGCGACTCGGGCCCGACCGCCCCAAAAACGGGCAGCCAAACACCGCGTCGACGCGCGGGCCACGCATTCCTTGACGGCCCTTTCACCTGTTTCCCGCCTTTCACACGCCCGGCCACGTCTCTGGCACGCATCTTGAAAGTATCACCGTACCGTGTATGCAAGACCGGCCGTTGCCGGTCCGGTGCACAGGATCACGAACCGGGTGTTTGCCTGATCACCCGGTTCGAACAGCCGCCGTCGCGGGATGCGTTGGCGACGTATTTAAAGAGGGTTTCGTGACCGGTCGGGAAGACGGAGCGAATCCGGGGGACACCGGCTGTACCGGTGGCACGGGCACCCGAAGGCGGACGCGACTGAAGGCGCCGCCGGCGGACTGCTCCCCACTTTTCAGAGAGGAAAACCTGTGAAACTGAACAGAAAGGTTGCGACGACTTTGGGGGCCGCCACGCTGATGGGCGCGAGCGGTATGGCCAGCGCGGACGTCAATGTGGATTTCTACGGTCTGCTCGACGTGTTCGCGGGCAGCCGGGAAGCACCGGGCGCCGCCGACGATTCCAAGGTTCTGGATGCCGGTGGCATGACCACGTCCTTCGTGGGCTTCACCGCCACCGCCGACATCAACGAAAGCACCACCGCTTTCGCCAAGGCGGAGATGTTCCTGCGTCCCGACACCGGTGACGACGGCCGCTACAACGGCGACGAGTTCTTCGCTCGTGCCGCCCAGGTCGGCTTCAACGGTGACCTGGGTCAGATCGCCGCCGGTCGTGTTGGCGCGCCCATGTTCCTGCCGGTGATCTTCTCCAACCCGTTCGGCGGTTCCTTCGTGTTCTCCCCGGCGATCCTGCATTCCTTCCAGGGCGGCAACTACGGCGCCACCGTGGGTGACTCCGGCTGGAGCAACGGTATTTCCTACGTGTCGCCGAAAATGGGTGGCCTCACCGCCAATGTGGTGTACGCCTTCGGCGAGGAATCCGGTGAGGATTCCGAAAACAAATTCGGCGGCAACCTGGTGTACCGCGCCGGCGGCCTGATGCTGACCGCCGCGGCCCACTCCGTGAAGCAGGGCGCGCTGAACAGCGGCGACAGCCCGGGCTTCGGTGAAGGCGGTGGTCTGGCGGCCATCGGCGGCGGCGTGTTCTCCGTCACCGACCAGGACGCCTACCTGGTGGGCGCCAGCTACGACTTCCAGGTGGTCAAGGTGTACGGCATGTACCACAGCCTGGATACCGAGACCACCGTCGGTGATGTGGACGTGGACACCTACCAGGGCGGCGTCGGCGTTCCGGTGGGCCCGGGTTCCATCCTGGCCGCCTACGCCAAGTCCGAGTTCGACGGCGAAGTCGACGCCGAGCGCGAAACCTGGACCGTGGGTTACGACTGGATCATCAACGACCAGCTCGACATCTACGCCAACTACATGAACGACGACATCGATACCCTCGGTGACGGCGACAGCTACGGCGTGGGCACCCGCCTGAAGTTCTGATTGACCCATCGGCCCCGGCGGCGGTGCCCCTCTGCGCCGTCGTCCGGAGGCCGCCCTGATTCCGGAAGAGGCCGAGCCGAACCATGACGGACCGTTTCTCCGACCTGAACAGCGCCCTGCACCCGATGGGCACCCGCCCCGGCAGTCAGTGGGGCGTCAACGGCGAGCTCGCCGATCTCAGCCGCCCGACACCGGCTCCCCGTGTCGTCTCTTTTCCGGCGCAGCCGAAAGCGCTGCGTCTTGATCTCAATCGTCTGGCCGTGATCGTGGTGGATATGCAGAACGACTTCTGCACCCCCGGCGGCTGGCTCGATCATATCGGCGTGGACACCACGCCGGCGCGCCGCCCTCTGGCGCCGCTGCAAACCCTGTTGCCCGCGCTGCGCGCCGCCGACGTGCCGGTGGTGTGGGTGAACTGGGGCAACCGCCGGGACCTGATGAACATTTCCCCGGCCCTGCGCCATGTTTACAACGGCAGCGGCGAGGACGTGGGGCTGGGCGATCCGGTGCCCGCCTCCGGCGCGCCGGTGCTGGAAAAAGACAGCTGGGGCGCCGCCGTCATCGATGAACTGACGGTGGCCGACGCCGATGTGCGCGTGGACAAATTCCGCATGAGCGGCTTCTGGGACACGCCCCTGGATTCCATTCTCCGCAACCTGGGTGTCAGCACCTGCCTGTTCGCCGGCGTCAACGCCGACCAGTGCGTGTTGCACACCCTGGCGGACGCCAACTTCCTCGGCTACGACACCGTGCTGCTGGAAGACTGCACCGCCACCACCTCGCCGGCGTTCTGTTGGGACGCGACGCTTTACAACGCGCGGCAGATCTTCGGGTTCACCGCCTTGTCCACCGATCTGATCGCCGCCCTGGAGGCCCGTTGATGCTGCCCTTCTTTAAACGCCCCGATCAGTTCGAAGCCTTCCGCATCAAGGCGGGGGAAAGCAACCGTCTGGTGGTGATGTTCGATTCCATCAAGGAAAAACTGGATTTCATCGCCTGCGTGGAAATCTTCGACGAGGGTGGCCTGACGCCGCCCAACACCCACAAGACCGCCGACGAGTTGTTCTTCGTGCTGGAAGGCGAAGGCCGCGCCCGCTGCGACGACAGCTGGGTGGAACTGCGCAAGGGCGACGCCATGGTGGTGCCCGCCGGCGCCGAGCACGTGGTGGAGAACACCGGCGCCGGGCGCCTCTACACCCTCACCGTGATGGTGCCGGACGAACACTTCGCCGAGCTGATCCGCAACGGTGTTCCGGACCGGCTCGATGCGGAAGACCTGCGTGTGCTGCAGGGGGTGGGCGCATGAAAACGCCGATGCCGGAAGTGGTGTCCATGCGCACCCGCGACGGCGTGCGGCTGGACGCGGACCTCTATGTGCCCGAGGGCGAGGGTCCGTTCCCGGCGCTGCTGATGCGCCAGCCCTACGGTCGGCGCATCGCCTCCACGGTCACCTACGCCCATCCGTCCTGGTACGCGGCCCAGGGTTACCTGGTGGTGATCCAGGACGTGCGTGGGCGCGGCACCTCGGAAGGGCGCTTCGAGCCCTTTATCAATGAACAACGGGACGGCGAGGACACTCTGGAATGGCTGGCCGCGCTGCCCGCCTGCAACGGCCGGGTGGGCATGTACGGCTTTTCCTACCAGGGCGTCACTCAGTTGTTCGCCGCCGCCAGCGGCCACCCGGCCCTGCAAGCCATCGCGCCGGCCATGACCGGCTTCCGTCTGGACCGGGACTGGGCCTACGAAGGCGGCGCCTTCCGGCTGCAGAACAGCCTCTCCTGGGCGGCCCAGCTGGGTGCCGAAAGCGACCGCCGCGACGGCAACCACGAGCGCTTCGCGCAACGCTACCGCCTGGGCCACGGCCCCGGCGCCGATGAACTGATCGACCCGGCCTCGCCGGCGGTGCGCGACCTGCTCGGCGGCACCTTCTACGGCGACTGGCTGGACCGCTCCCTGGACAGTGACTACTGGGAAGAACGCTCGGTGGCCGGCTGCCTGCCGGTGGTGGACCTGCCGGCCCTGCACGTGGGCGGCTGGTTCGACAGCTTTCTCACCGGCACCTTCGCCACCTTCGAGCACCTGCGCGCCGGCGCCGCCCACCAGCGGCTGGTGATCGGGCCCTGGACCCATTTGCCGTGGACCCCGGCGGTGGGCCAGGCGTGGCTGGGCGACGCCGCCCAATCCACCATCGATACCCTGCAACTGCGCTGGTTCGATCATTTTCTCAAAGGCCACGACACCGGCGTGGACCGCGACCCGACGGTGCAGCTCTACGACCTGCGCGCCAATCGCTGGCGCGCCTACGCCGACTACCCGCCGGCACCGGGCACGCGCCTGCCACTGGCCAGTGACGGCAGCGCCGGCTTCGACATCGGCGGTGGCCGCCTGGGCGCAACCGGTGAACCGGTGGTGGACACCTTTATCCACGATCCGTGGCGGCCGGTGCCGGCGGTGGGCGGCCATCTGGCGCCCTCGCCGGGGATCCACGACCGCACCGTGGTGGACGCCCGCCCGGACGTGCTCACCTACACCGGCGCGCCGCTGGGAGAGGATCACCAGCTGGCCGGCCCGGTGAGCGTGACGCTCAACGCCGCCGCCGACGCGGACAGCTTCGATCTGTGCGCGGTGCTGTCGGTGGTGGACGCCGACGGCCGCGCCCGCAACCTGACCCAGGGCTACACCCGCGCCCGTGGCAACGGCCCGGTGACCGTGGACCTGCGCGGCACCTGCGCGCTGCTGCGCGCCGGCGAGCGCCTGCGCCTCAGTGTCAGTGGCGCCTGCTACCCCGCTTACGCCCTCAACGACGGCAGCGGCCGCGCCCCCGGCGCGATCCGCGCCGCCGACCTTCGCATTCTGACCCTCAGCGTGAACACCCAGGGGTCCTGGGTTGAGCTGCCCGCTCAATCCCTGGCCATGAAGGAGGAAAACCCGTGACACACGTGAAAGCAATCCGCCCCGAGGTGGTCGTGGCCGGGCAGGACCCGGACACCGCCGGCACGCCGCAAGGCAACGGCCGGGCAGGCCGTCCCATCGTCGACGTGCACGGCGTGGACAAGGTCTACAACAACGGCACCGTGGCCCTCAAGGACGTGGAACTGACCGTCAAGGAAGGGGAGTTCGTGAGCCTGCTGGGGCCCAGCGGCTGCGGCAAATCCACCCTGCTGCGGCTGATGGCCGGCCTCGGCGACGTCACCCGCGGCGAAGTGAAATGGTGGGAGCAGGGCTACGACGTGGTCGGCCAGAAAGGCCGCAAGCTGGCCTTCGTGTTCCAGAACGCCACCCTGATGCCGTGGGCGCGGGTGCGCAAGAACGTGCGCCTGCCCCTGGACCTGAACCGCGAGAAAGGGCCGGACACCGAGCAGCGCATCGACCAGGCCCTGGACATGGTGGGCCTGAACAAATTCGGCAACGCCTACCCCCGGGAGCTGTCCGGCGGCATGCAGATGCGGGTCTCCATTGCCCGCGCCATGGTCACCGAACCCAACCTGCTGCTGATGGACGAGCCGTTCGGCGCCCTCGACGAAATGACCCGCAACAAGCTCAACGACGACCTGCTGCGGCTGTGGAAAGCCAATGGCTGGACCGTGGTGTTCGTGACCCACTCGGTGTACGAAGCGGTCTATCTGTCCAACCGGGTGGTGGTGATGGCGGCGCGGCCGGGCCGGGTGATCGAGGACGTGCCCATCGAGGCGCCCTATCCGCGCGGTCAGGAATTCCGGGTATCCACTGAATTCGCCGGTTACTGCCGGCGCGTGTCCGAGGCGCTGGAAGTGGCCAGCCGCCAGGGCGAGGAGGCGAACTCATGAAATCCCCGTTGCTGGAAAACGAACGTTTCGTGCAGATCGCCGCGCCGCTGTTCGTGGGCGTGGTGTTCCTGCTGCTCTGGGAAGCGGTGGTGCGCGCCACCGGCACGCCGGTGTACATCCTGCCCGGACCGGTGGACATCGGTAAGGCGTTCGTGGAGGACTGGGGCGTGCTGTTCCACAGCCTGCTGATGACCCTCAAGGTCACGTTGATGGCGTTCGCCATCTCGGTGGTGCTGGGCACCGCCGCCTCGTTGCTGTTCGTGCAGAGCCGCTGGATCGAGGTGAGCCTGTTCCCCTATGCGGTGCTGATGCAGGTGACGCCGATCGTGGCCATCGCGCCCCTGATCATCATCTGGGTGGACGACACCACCTGGGCGCTCACCGTGTGCGCGGTGATCATCGCCATCTTCCCGATCATTTCCAACACCACCCTGGGGCTGCGCAGCGTCGACCCGAATCTGCTCAGCATGTTCCGCATGTACCGCACCGGCCGGCTGCAGCAGTTGATCCGCCTGCGCATCCCCAGTGCCCTGCCGTACTTCTTCGGCGGCATGCGCATCAGCACCGGCCTGGCGCTGATCGGCGCGGTGGTGGCCGAGTTCGTGGCCGGCACCGGCGGCACCCAGGCCGGCCTGGCCTATTTGATTCTGCAGTCCGGCTACAACCTGGACATTCCCCGTATGTTCGCCGCCCTGGGGCTGATCACGCTGACCGGCATCACCCTGTTCGCGCTGATGGTGTGGCTGTCCGACCGGGTGCTGCGCAACTGGCACGAAAGCGCCCTCAAGGTCGAGCAGTAGGTGGAGAGCAAAACAATGGAGAGCACGATGACCGACAACGAGACTTTGCAACAGCTGTGCGCGGATCTGGACGGGCTTGAAATGAGCACCGAGGACCGCGCCCTGCAGCGCTATTCCAAGGATTTTTCCTGGTTCAGCCCGGTGCTGGTGGAGCAGCTCCGTGGCAAACAGGCGGAGCTGGTGGTCAAGCCCGCCAGCGAAGAGGACGTGAAGCGGGTGGCGGCGGCCTGCAGCCGGCACCGCATTCCGCTCACCCTGCGTGGCAGCGGCACCGGCAACTACGGGCAGAGTACGCCGCTGCACGGGGGCGTGCTGATGGACATGAGCGGCCTCAACCGGATTCTCTGGATCAAGGACGGCGTGGCTCGGGTGCAGGCCGGCGCCCGGCTGGTGGACATCGACAAGGCCGCCCGCGAGCACGGCTGGGAGTTGCGGCTGATGCCGTCCACCTACCGGCTGGCCACCGCCGGTGGCTTCTTCTGCGGCGGCTTCGGCGGCGTCGGCTCGATCACCTACGGCTCCATCGGCGACCCGGGCAATGTGCTCGGGGTGCGTGCCCTGAGCATGGCGGAGCAGCCCGAGGCCGAGGAACTGCGCGGCGCCGAAGCCCGCGATCTTTACCATGCCTACGGCGTCAACGGCCTGATCACCGAGCTGGAGTTCGCCCTGGCCCCGGCCCTGGACTGGCGCGAGAACCTGCTCAGCTTCCCGGATTTCATGCAGGCGGTGAGGTTCTGCCAGGCCCTGGGCAGCACCTGCGGCACCATGAAAAAGCTGCTGACGCTGCTGGCGGATCCGCTGCCGCAAATGTGTGGCCTGGAAGACCGGATTCCCGCCGGCCACACCGCGGTGGTGGCCATCGTCAATCGGCCGGGCATGGACGCGCTCCATGAGCTGCGCGAAAAATTCGGCGGCCAGTTGGTCGAGGAGCAGTCCCACGCCGAGGTGTTCGGCACCACCAAAAGCATGATCGAACACAGCTGGAACCACACCACCCTGCACATCTTCCGCAAGCACAAGGACATCACCTATCTGCAAAGCGGCTTCCGCCCCTGGGAGAACGTGGAAAAGGTGGAGCAGATGCACCACCACTTCGGCGAAGAGGTAATGCTGCATCTGGAGTTTCTGCGCGCGGACGGCGCGGTGACCTGCAGCGGCCTGCAGGTGATCCGTTATACCAGCGAGGAACGGCTGAACGACATCATCCAGTTCCACCGCGACAACGGCGTGTTCGTCAGCAACCCGCACACCTACATTCTCGAGGACGGTGGCAAGCTCACCGTGGACCCGGGACAGCTGGCCATGAAGCGCCGCCTGGACCCCCAGGGGTTGCTCAACCCCGGCAAGATGCGCACCTGGGACGAGGAGGCGGCGGCATGACCCAGCTCCACGGCGCGGTGCCGCCGTCCCGTTTTCTGCCGTACTTCACCGCCCCGGCCATCGAAGCGCTGCCGGACAAGGAAAACACGGTGATCGTGCTGCCCATCGGCGCCATCGAGCAGCACGGCCCGCACCTGCCGGTGTGCACCGATACCGCCATCGCCACGGAATTGACCGGCCGCGCCCTGGCGGCGCTGCCGCCGTCGATACCGGCGTTCGCGTTGCCGCCGGTGTGGTGCGGCAAATCCAATGAGCACATCAATTTCTCCGGCACCGTGATCCTCAAGGCGGAAACGCTGATGCGGATTCTCTGGGACATCGGCGAAAGCGTTTACCGCATGGGCTTCCGCAAACTGGTGCTGCTCAACGGCCACGGCGGCCAGCCCCAGGTGGTGGAAATCATCGCCCGGGACCTGCGCGCCGAATACCAGGATTTTTGTCTGTTCCCGGTGTTCTCCTGGGCGGTGCCCCACTGCGCCAGCGACTTTTTGTCCACCAGGGAGCTGGAGGAAGGCATCCACGCCGGCCGTTCCGAGACCAGCCTGATGATGGCGCTGGCCGAGGAGCATGTGCACCCGGACCGGGCGGTGGGCGAATACCCGCCGCCGCACCAGGGGCTGCTGACGCCGGAAGGGCGCTTCCGCTATGCCTGGCTGACCCATGATCTGAGCAAAAGCGGGGTGGTGGGGGATCCGGCCGGCTCCTGCCGGGAAGAGGGCGACAAGATGCTCGCCTCCCTGATCGAAGGCTGGGTGCGCGCCTTCGAGGAAATCCATCACTTCCGGATGCCCGGCCAGGCGGCCGGTTGATCCTTTTCTGACCGTGGAGGTCGCGATGAAACGTTGGAAGCATGCGCGCGGGGCGCTGGCCGGGGTACTGATGGGCGGCGTGGTCGCCGTCGGGCAGGCCGCCGAGCTGACGCCGGTGACGGTGAGCACCACCTGGTACGCCCAGGCGGAACACGGCGGCATCTACGCCGCCAAGGCCCTGGGGCTTTATGAGCAGGAAGGGCTGGACGTGACCATCAAGATGGGCGGCCCTCAGGTCAACAACGTGCAGCTGCTGCTGGGCGGCGCCACCGATTTCAGCATGGGCTACAGCCTGCAGTCGCTGAACGCGGTGAAGCAGGGCCTGCCGCTGGTGACGGTGGCGGCCTTCTTCCAGAAGGACCCGCAATCGCTGATGGTCCATGAAGGGCAGGGTTACGACGAGATCGCCGACCTCAAGGGCGCCGGCATCCGCATCCCCACCGCCGGCCGGGTGGCCTACTGGCCGTGGCTGAAAGCGCAATACGGTTTCACCGACGATCAGCTGCGTCCCTACGATTACACCATCGGTCCCTTTATCGCCGACAAACGCATCGCCCAGCAGGGCTACATCACCAACGACGGTTATTTCCTTGGCAAGGAGAAGGTGGCCGCCAAAAGCCTGCTGCTGGCGGACGCCGGCTGGGGCGCCTACGCGGGCACCCTGGACACCACCCGGGCGATGATCGACGAACACCCGGAGGTGGTGCAGGCCATGGTGGACGCCACCGCCAAGGGCTGGGCGGCCTACTTCGAGAACCCCGGGCCCGCCAATACGCTGATCCAGGCCCACAACCCGGAAATGGCGGACGCTCTGATCGCCTACAGCATCAAGGAAATGCAGGCGCAGAATCTTCTGCTGGCCTCCGACGCGGAAGGCGGCCGCTACGGCATGATGAGTGATGAGCGCTGGAAGACGTTCTACCAGGACATGGTGGAGGCCGGCACCCTGCCCGAGGGGCTGGATTACCGGAAAGCCTACGACCTGCGTTTCATTCAGGAAACCTGGGACGACTGATCGTCCTCTTCCCGGGGCGCCCGGCGCCCCAGGTAGTTCTGGGAGGTACGGTGGGCGCTGAGCACGTGGTCGCGGATCTGTTCCGCGGCGTGCTCGCTCTCGCCGCGCACGATGGCCATGACGATGCCGCTGTGCTCGGCGAACGAGGTGGAAAGCCGATCACCCACGGTGAACTGCACCCGGCGGTAGGCCAGCACCCGGGAGCGGGCGGCCATGGCGGCTTCGAACAAATAGCTGTTGTGGCAGCCGCTGAACAACCGTTCGTGGAAGCGCAGGTTGGCGGCGTCGTAGGCGTCCACGTCCTCATTGACCACGTGCACATGGCTGTCCAGGTGCACGGCCAGCAGTTCCTCGCGCTCCGCCCGGGTCATCTTCACCGCCGCCATGCGCGCGCACACCGCTTCCATTTCCGCGGCGTACTCGAACATTTCCGCCAGCCGCTGGTCGGGGATCTCGATCACGAACACGCCGCGCCGGTGCTGGTGTTCCACCAGCCCGGCGGAGGCCATCTCCCGCAGCGCCTCGCGCACCGGCGTGCGCGACACGTCGAAGCGGCGCGCCAGGGCGATCTCGTCCAGACGGGTGCCCGGCGGCAGGGCGCCGCCGAGAATCTCATCGGACAGTGCCCGACGGATCTGCTCCGCCAGGGGGCGGTCGGTGTCCACCGGTAACGGTACGGCGGACACGGGAGATGACTGCTCGCTCATTGTTTTTAGCCCTCGTCCATGAACGATACATGGGCGGCCACGACGCGCCAGCCCTCGGGGCGGCGCGCCCATACCTGGCTCTGGCGCCCGGTGCGGGAATTGCCCGGCCGGGTGAACTCGGTCCAGACCGTGGCCAGGTCGCGACCATGGGTGGTGATACGGGTGTTATGCAGGGTGCGGGCCAGATTATTGCCTGGCCGGGCGGCACGGAACGCCTGAATCTGGTCGTAGCCGTACAGGTTTTCGCCGGCGCCGTAGCGCACCACCCTGGAATCTTCCCAGAATAACCGATCCAGCACCGCCACGTCGTTATTGACCAGTGCGTTTTCGTATTCCTCGAAGGCGGCGCGTACTTCCGCCACCACCTCCGGGAGGTCCAGTTCGGCGCTCATCGTGCCTGCTCCCACTTCACCGCCAGGTCAAGAAGCGCCCGGTCGCTGCCCGGCGGGCCGATCAGCGACAGACCCACCGGGCCGCGCGCGTCGCGCAGCAGCGGCAGGCTCAGCTGCGGGAGGCCGGCGGTGCCGGCCACGGCGGTCATGCACAGGGTGCGAAAGCGCACCTCGTCCACTTGCTCGTCGCTGGCGTCCAGGGGGATCGCCGAGGTGGGCGTGGTGGGCAGACAAAGCACGTTGCCTTCGCCCACCAGTTGCCGGACCCGCCGGCGCAGGGCGTCGCAGGCGGCGCGGGCCTCGGCGGCCTGCTCCGGGGTGATGGCGGCGGCGGCGGCGAAGCGCTCGCGGATGCCCGGGCCGAATTGCGGCTGGTGGGCGGTGATCCACTCGCCGAAATACTGCCAGGCCTCGAACGCCTGGGCCGGCCGGAACGCCTGGAAAAAGGCGTCCAGCGGGCCCACCGTGGCGTCCTCGTCCAGGCGCAGCCCGGCGAAGCCGTCGGCGGTGAGGTCACGCAGCTGGTCCACCACGGTCTCGTCGGCCATGTCCAGGCCCTCGCGCAGCAGGCGCAGTTCCACCGGGGCGGGGCCGGTGTCCGGCGTCATCAGCACCTGGCCCACCGCCGCCATGGTGGCGGCGTCGCCGGCGAACCAGCCCAGGGTGTCGAAGCTTTTCGCCAGGTGCGCGGTGTGCCGGTCGTCCATCCGCCCATGGGTGGGGCGCAGGCCGTACACCCCGCAGTAGCTGGCCGGCACCCGCACCGAGCCGCCGGTGTCGCTGCCCAGGGCGAAGTCCACCAGGCCGGCGGCCACCACCGAGGCGGAGCCGCTGGAGGACCCGCCGGGGATGCCGTCCGGCACCGCCGGGTTGGGCGGCGTGCCATAGTGCACGTTCTGGCCGGCCAGGCTGTAGGTGAGCTCGTCGGTGTGGGTTTTGCCCACCAGCTCGGCGCCGGCGGCCAGCAGCGTTTCCACCAGCGGCGAGGTATGGTCGGCGGGCGAGTGGGTTTCACGATAAAGAGGATGACCGATGCCGGTAACGGTGCCGGCGATGTCGTACACGTCCTTCACCGCGAACCGCCGGCCGTCCAGCGTGCCGCGGCCGGTGGGGTGAAGATGGACCGGGTCGAAGTCCAGAAAGCCGTTTTCCAGTTTCACGAACGTCTCCATTTCCGATGACGTGGCCCGGCTACATGCCCGAGACCACGGTGCGGGGCAGCCACAGGCTGATTTCAGGGAACACATTGACGATCAGCAGCGCCAGCATCGCCAGCCACACCAGTGGCAGGGCGCCGCGCACCGCCTCGGAGTAACGCACATTGCCGAGGCCGCTGGCGACGAACAGGTTCATGCCGAACGGTGGCGTGAACATGCCGATGGCGCAGTTCACGCACAGGATCACGCCCAGATGCACCAGGTCGATGCCCACCGCCCGGGCCACATTGACGATCAACGGCACCAGGATAATGACGATGGAGTTGGGGTCCAGGAACATGCCCGCGATCAGCACCACCACATTGATCAGCAGCAGCAGGGTCCAGGGGCTGTCGCTGAGCGCCAGCAGGCCGCCGGCGATGGTTTCGGTGATGCCGGTGGAGGTCAGGTACCAGGAGAACGCCGCCGCCGCCGAGATGATGATCATCACCTGGGCGGTGATCACGGCGCTGTCCACGCACACCTTCCACAGCGATGCCAGGTCCAGCTCCCGGTACACGAACAGGCCGACGAAGGCGGCGTAGGCCACCGCCACCGCCGCCGCCTCGGTGGGCGTGAACACGCCGCCGTAGATGCCGCCCAGGATCAGCACCGGAATCGCCAGCCCCCAGATCGCCTCGCGCACCGCCGCCAGCAGCTCGCCCAGGCCCGGCCAGGGCTGCGGCTCCAGCCCGTCGCGGCGGGCCCGGTACCAGCAATAGCCGAAGAACACCGCGCCGTAGACCAGGCCGGCGCCGATGCCGGCCATGAACAGGGCGCCGATGGACACCCCGGCCACGGCGCCGTACACGATCATGAAGATGCTGGGCGGAATGATGATGCCCAGGGCGCCGGTGGCCATCAGCAGGCCCAGGGTGAACTTCTTGTCGTAGCCCTGCTCGGTCATGGTGGGCAGCATCATGCGGCCGATGGAGACCACGGTGGCCGGGCTGGAGCCGGAGATGGCGCCGAAGAACATGGAGCCGGTGACCGTGGTCATGGCCAGCCCGCCACGCATCGGGCCCACCAGCAGCATGGCCACGCGCAGGATGCGCTGGGACAGGCCGCCGGTGCTCATCAGGTTGCCGGCCAGGATGAACAGCGGAATCGCCATCAGCGGAAAGCTGTCCAGGCCGGAGAACATGCGCTGAATGATCAGCATCAGCGGCGTGCCGTTTTCCAGATGCAGGCCGATGAACACCGCCAGGGTCAGTGCCACGAAAATCGGCAGGCCCACGGTCAGCAGGCCGGACACCATCACGAAGAAACCCGCGCCCATATCGTTACCCCGCCAGAACCGGGGCCGGCTCTTGGGCCGGCCGAGGGTGCAGTATGCGCACCAGGGATTCCGCCAGGCGGATCAGCATCAGCACGCCGCTGAACGGGATCGCCAGGTAGAACCAATACATGGGGGCCTCCATGGCCGGTGACACCTGCCCGAAGCGGTGCAGGGTCTGGACCATGGCACCGCCGTACCACACCAGCAGCCCGGCAAGCACCGCGCAGGCCAGGGTGATCAGCACTTCCAGGGTCTTGCGGGCCGGGCCGGGGAGAATCTGGCGCAGCACGTCGATGCTGATGTGCGCGTCCTTGCGAAACGCCAGGCCGCAGGACAGGAACACCATCCAGATGATGGCGTAGCGCACGCTTTCCTCGGCCCAGCTGAACGAGAAGTTGAACAGGGCGCGGGCGCTGATCTGCACGCACAGCATGAGCGCGGCGAACAGGATCAGACTGCCCACCGCCGCCGCCTCCAGTTTGGCGAGACCGTCGCTGAATCGTTGCCACATGATGATTGCTCCCCGCCGACCGTTACTGGCCGGCGCTCAGACGCTCGAGTTCCTGGCGGGTGGCCTGCATCAGGTCCGCGCCGAGAATGCCGCCGAATTCTTCGTAGACCGGGTCCATGGCGTCGCGGAAGGCCTGCTTCTGCGCGTCGGTGAGTTCGATCACTTCGGTACCGCCGGCGGCCTTGATGCCGTCCAGGTAGCCCTGTTCGCGGGCGGCGGAGCGCTCGCGCTGATACTCACCGGCCTCGCGGGCGGCGGCCATCAGGATGTCCTGCTGGTCCTTGGGCAGGCCGTCGAACCACACCTTGCTGAAGATGAAGGCGGTGCCCAGGTAGCCGTGGTTGGAAAGCATCAGGTAGTCCTGCACCTCGTAGAACTTCATCTGCGAGATCGACACCAGCGGGTTTTCCTGGCAGTCCACCACGCCCTGCTGCAGGGCGGTGTAGGTTTCCGAGAAGGCGATCGGCACCGGGTTGGCGCCCACCGCTTTGTACTGGGCGATCAGCAGCGGACTTTCCATGACCCGGAACTTGGTGCCTTTCAGGTCGGCGGGTTCGTGCACCGCCCGGTCGCAGGTCATCTGCTTGAAGCCGCTTTCCCAGAACATGGCGGGCTCGAAGCCGGCGTCACGCAGACCGCTCAGCACCCGCTCGCCCACCGGGCCGTCCAGGAACTCATAGGCCACCTCCCGGGAGGGAAACAGGAACGGCAGGTCGATGAGCTGCAGCTGCTTATTGAAACCGCTCAGTTTGGCGGTGGGAATGGGCGCCGCCTGCACCGCGCCGAACTGCATCTGCTGGGCCACCTGCACGTCGTCGCCGAGGGCGTTGTTGGGGTAGATCTTCACCTCGATGGCGCCGCCGCTGCGGTCTTCCACCAGTTCCTTGAAGCGCACCGCGCCCTCTTGCTGGGCGCTGTCCTCGGTCAGGTCGTGGTGCAGTTTGACGACGGTGGCCGCCTGGGCGCCCAGGCCGAGCAGGCACAGGGCCACGAGAGTGAGCGAACGGGTAATACGGATCATGGAAGGTCTCCTGCCGAAAGGGAGTAAGGACAGGAGGAATAGAGCAGACTTTGTGCCAAAACCGCTTTTTATTATAAAACAAGGGGTTAGGTATTTATTGAGGACAATAAATGTCTCTCCATGGTGCACGGTGCCCCGAATGTATACACGGACGGTGCGTGGTCGACGGGCCGGGATAAAAAAGGCGACGGCCGGGGGCCGGTCCGTCGCCGAGGGGGTTGCTCTTTAAGGTGGAGGGGGCGCGTCAGAGGGTCGCCACCACGCCGTCGCTGCGCGGATCGCTGGCGCCTTCGATGACGCCGTCCGGGTGCCGCACCACGGCGCCGGCATGGCCCATGGTGTCGCTGAAATCCTGGTCCAGCATTTCCACCTGGTGACCGGCGTCGCGCAGCTTTTCCACCAGCGCCGCCTCGAAGCGGGCCTCCAGCTTCAGGCTGGTGCTTTCCTCGCCCCAGGTCCGGCCCAGCAGCCAGCGCGGCGCCGTGACCGCCTGCTGCAGCGGCTGGTTGAACAGGCCGTAGCGGCTGAACACCGCCGCCTGGGTTTGCGGTTGCCCTTCGCCGCCCATGGTGCCGTACACCATGGTGCGGCCGTCGTCGAAGCGCGCCATGGCCGGGTTCAGGGTATGGAACGGCTTGCGGCCCGGCTTCAGCGCCTGGGGCGCGTCCGGGTCCAGGGAGAAGCTGATGCCCCGGTTCTGCCACAGCACGCCGGAGGAGGGCAGCACCACGCCGCTGCCGAACTCCCAGTAGATGCTCTGGATAAAGCTGGCGCTGCGGCCTTCCCGGTCGATGCAGCCCATCCAGATGGTGTCGCCGGGCAGCGCCGGCTGAGGCCAGGGCAGGGCGGTGGTCGGGTCGATGCGGGCGGCCCGCTCGGCCAGGTCGGCGTCGGTGAGGAAATCCGCCGGGTCCACGTCCATGTAGGCCGGGTCGGTGCAGTGCCGGTCGCGGATCAGGAACGCCTGCTTGGTGGCTTCCACCAGGCCGTGCAGGTGCTCGAAGCCTTCCGCCTCGGTGACGCCCAGGCGGTCGAACAGGCCCAGAATCATCAGCGAGGCCATGCCCTGGGTGGGCGGCGGCTGGTTGTAGAGGGTGGCGGTGCGCAGCCGGGTGGAGAGCGGCTCCACCACCCGGGCGTGATAGGCGGCCAGATCGTCCCGGCTCACCGGGCTGCCCACCCGGGCCAGGTCCTCGGCCATGGCGGCGGCCAGCTCGCCGCGATAGAAGTCGTCCAGCCCGGCCCGGCCCAGGCGCTCCAGGGTGTCGGCCAGCCGGGCCTGGCGCAGAACGCGGCCCTCGGCGGGCACCTGGCCGTCCAGCAGATAGGTGTCGGCGAAGCCGGGCACGTCGCCGAGCTCCGGCAGCTTGGCGGCGGTCAGGGCGGCCTGGCTCGGGGTCACGGCGATGCCGTCCCGGGCGTGGCGATGGGCGTCTTCCAGCAGCCGGGGCAGGGGCAGGCGGCCGCCCCATTGGCCGGCGATCTCCCGGGCCCGCTCCCAGCCGCTGATGGTGCCGGCCACGGTGAGGGCGGCCAGGGGCCCCCGGGAAGGGATCACGTCGTGGCCCCGGCTCCGGTAGAAGTCGGCGTCGGCGGCGGCCGCCGCCGGCCCGCAGGCTTCGATGGCGCGCGGCGCCTGGCCGGGTTCGGCCAGCAGCCAGAAGCCGTCGCCGCCGATGGCGTTCATGTGCGGGTAGACCACGGCGATGGCGGCGGCGGCGGCGATCATCGCCTCGGCGGCGTTACCGCCCTCGCGGAGCACGTCCCGGCCGGCCTGGGCGGCCAGGTGATGGGGGGCGACAAAGACGCCGCCCAGGGCGCGTTTGGTGTGCAGCATGTCGTTTCCTCAGAGCAGCCCGTAGAACATCCGCAGGGACGTGATGAACAGGAACAGCGCGAACGCCTGACGCAGGCGGGTGGCGTTGATGGCGTGGGCGAGCCGCGCGCCCACCGGGGCCATCAGCATGGTCATCGGCACGATCAGGATAAAGCCGATCAGGTTCACGTAGCCCACCGTGAACGGCGGCCGGCCCGGGTCGTCCATGCCGTGCAGCAGAAAGCCGATGGCGCCGGGCACGCTGATGAACAGGCCGATGGCCGCGGCGGTGCCCACCGCCTTGTGAATGGGGTAGTTGAACAGGGTCAGGATCGGCACCGTCAAGGTGCCGCCGCCGATGCCCATCAGGGTGGAGAAGCCGCCGATCACGGTGCCGATCAGCTGCTTGAACGGGGTCGGGGGCAGCGATTCCGCCAGGGCGCCGCCCTGGGTGCGGAACGCCATGTTGGCGGCCACCAGCAGCGCCACGGCGGCGAAGATGGCGGTCAGGGCGGTGCCGCCCAGGTAGCCGCTCAGCCAGGTGCCGATCAGCACGCCGATCACCAGCGCCGGGCCCAGGGTCTTGAGCAGCGAGGCGTCCAGGTTGCCCTTGGCCGCATGGGCCCGGGCCGACATGATCGAGGTGGGAATGATGGTGGCCAGGGAGGTGCCCACCGCCACGTGCATCTTCACGGACTCGTCCACGCCCAGCAGGGTGAACAGATGATAGAGCACCGGCACGATGACGATGCCGCCGCCGACCCCCAGCAGACCGGCCATGATGCCGGCGATGACGCCGGTGGCCAGCAGGGCGACCACCAGGCCCGCCAGCCAGGCGGCGCTGTATTGATCCAGGAATTCCAAGAGGTGACTCCTCTGACTGCGTGTTGTAGTGCCGCCCGAGCAGCGTCGTGGGCGGTTTTAGGGCTTGGAGCAAGTTATGTGCCGTTCTTGTATACACGGGAATTGGCAGGAAAGTGAAGGGTTTAGGGGTATTCAGGTGGTGAATGTTGGAGCTTCATAAGATTGATGCACTTTTTTGGTGCGGATTTGAGGGTGGGTGGGTGGTTTGGGGGCAGGTGTGGGCTGGTGGTGTAGGAGCCATGGTTCCACCGCGATTTTCGGCGCTGGCGTTGGAATCGAGGTCGAACGAGCGTTTCTACAGGTGGGAGGTGGCGGACCGGCGGGGGGAAGGTGGCCGGATCGCTTTTGGCGATTCGGCCATCCCGGCCGTTGGCCGGGACCGTCCCCGCTTGGCGGGGACGTCCTGCGCGAAGCGGTGCTTCGCTTGTCGAACCCGGACTTGGCTCCTCAACCAGCCGCCTCCACCAGACACAAAAAAGGCCGGCCCATTGGGCCGGCCTTTTTTGTGTCTGGTGGAGGCGGCGGGAATCGAACCCGCGTCCGCCAGCAATCCGCCTGTGGATCTACATGTTTAGTCAGGTCTATTGATTTAAGTGGCTGCGGCCCGACAGACAGGGCGCAGTCACCGAGTCCCTTAAGGTTTTAACAGCGCCGTCCGGGACGGACTTTGCTGCGAGCCTGTGTAGCGATGCTCGCCGCACTTCCCCACAGGCTGGGTCGTTTGGCGATAAGCGGGGTTTAAGCCGCTAGTGCGTAAGTATCGTCGTTTGCGATTACTTTAGTATGCCACAAGGGATTTACGAGCATTGCGACGCTACTCGACATGCACCACAGGTTTCTTTACCGGCGTCGAAGCCATGTCGCCCCCTGTGATCGGGCTATTGTAGGAGATGGGGGCGGTCCGGGGAAAGGCAAGGGGGTGGTTCCGCGAAGAAAAAGTGCCGGAAAAAGAGCGGCTTAACGCGCTTTTACATAGATTGTCCAACAATCGGACCCGATTGCCATGGAATCGTCACGGGCCGGGCGCATCATGGTCCTTACAGCGTGCCCCGAATTCCGATGATAAAGCCGGCCGCTGATCCCGATCGTTTAATGAGGAGCAAGATGATGAAAGCGATCCTTCGATCAGCTGGAGAGGTTGCCGAGAACGTTCTGGCGCCGGTGACGGCCCGTCCGTTGCTGGCTCGTACCCTGGGTCTGCTGCTGACCGTGGCGTTGTACGCCGGCGGCATCGCGGCGGTGATGGCGGTGAGCGGCGAGGCGCGGATTCCCGTGCTGCTGTTCGCGGTGTACTTCCTGCCGGCGGTGCTGCGCGCCTGGCTGCAGTTGTACTGGCTGGTGCGTGACGACGTGCGCGGTTGGCGCCGGCGGCACGGGCGCACCGGCAAGGCGTTCTAGCAGGCCCTGGGCCTCAAAGGCCGAAACGGAAAGGGCCGCCCTCGGGCGGCCCTTTTCTTTGTCCGGGCGGGCGTTGTGGAACGCGGCGGCCTTGGCTCAGTTCTGGCGCAGAATGCGCTGCTTCTGGCGGTTCCAGTCCCGTTCGCGCTCGGTGGCGCGCTTGTCGTGTTTCTGCTTGCCCTTGGCCAGGGCGATGTCCAGCTTCACCAGGCCCCGCTTCCAGTGCAGGTTCACCGGCACGCAGGTGAAACCCTGCTTCTGCACACCGCTGAACACCTTGGCCAGTTCCTTGCGGTGCAGCAGCAGCTTGCGGCTGCGCTGCGGGTCCGGCACGAAGTGGGTGCTGGCGGTGGGCAGGGGCTCGAAGCGGGCGCCGAACAGAAAGGCCTCGCCGTCCTTGAGCAGAATATAGGACTCCGTCAGGTTGGCTTTGCCGGCGCGCAGGGATTTCACTTCCCAGCCTTCCAGCGCCAAACCGGCTTCGAAGAACTCTTCCAGATGATAGTCGAAGCGCGCCTTGCGGTTCTGCGCAATGGCGTTGCTGCTCGACGTCTGTTTTTTCGCTTTGCCCATGGGGCGGCGATTATAGAGAGTGGCCGGCCCCGTGGCGAGCGCGGCGGCGCTGAACTTGTTAAACCTTGTCTTAACCGTGGTCAAGGGCCGGGCGGCGGGTGAGTGGTCGCCCACTTCCCTTGAGAGGCCCCGGGAAAATCAAGACAATGGCGGCACTGCGTCGAGGGGTTGTGATCCGATGAACGAAACGAACAAGCCGGTCCACGGCATGTGGACCAGCCGGTGGGTGTTTATTCTGGCGGCCACCGGGTCCGCGGTGGGGTTGGGCAACATCTGGCGGTTCCCCTACATCACCGGGGAGTACGGCGGCGGCGCCTTCGTGTTGCTGTACCTGGCGTGCATCGCCCTGATCGGGGTGCCGATCATGATCGCCGAGGTCACGCTGGGCCGGCGCGGCGGGCTCAGCCCGATCCACTCCATGGGGCGGCTGGCGGAGCAGAGCAAGGTGAGCCGCCGCTGGAAGGGCATCGGCTATCTGGGCGCTCTGTCCGGTTTTCTGATTCTGTCGTTCTATTCGGTGGTGGCCAGCTGGGCGCTGATCTACGTGTGGGAGGCGGTGAGAGGCCTGTTCCAGGGCATGACCGCGCTGCAGTCCCAGGCCAATTTCGAGGCCATGCAGGCCAACCCCTGGCTGATGCTGGGCTCCCACAGCCTGTTCATGGTGCTGACCATGGGCGTGGTGGCGCTGGGCGTGAAGCGCGGCCTGGAGCGGGCGGTGGAAGTGCTGATGCCGCTGCTGTTCGTGCTGCTGGTGGTGCTGATCGGCTACGCCGCCACCACGCCGGGCTTCGCGGAAGGGGTCGGCTTCCTGTTCGCGTTCGATTTTTCCAAGCTGTCCGGGGAGGCGGTGGTCATCGCCCTGGGGCAGGCGTTCTTCACCCTGAGCCTGGGGATGGGCGCGATCATGGCCTACGGCGCCTACATGCCCCGCGAGATCAAGGACAAGAAGACCGGGCGTACCCGTCCGGTATCGATCGGTTCTTCCGTGGTGATCATCGCCGCCCTGGACACGCTGGTGGCGCTGGGCGCCGGCCTGGCCATGTTCCCGCTGCTGTTCACCGGCAATCTGGAGCCGGCCCAGGGCCCGGGGATGATGTTCGTGACCCTGCCACTGGCGTTCGGGCAGATGCCCGGGGGCGTGCTGTTCGGTTCCCTGTTCTTCGTGCTGGTGGTGTGCGCCGCCTGGACCTCGTCGATCTCCCTGGGCGAGCCGATGGTGGCCTGGCTGGTGGAGCGCGGCCGTGGCCGGGGCGCGGCGGCCCTTCTGGTGGGCGGCGCCGCCTGGGTGCTGGGGATCGGGTCGGTGCTGTCGTTCAACCTCTGGAAGGACCACACCTTCCTGATGGGCACCTTCTTCGAGAATATCGAGTTCCTGTCCACCAGCATTCTGTTGCCCCTGGGCGGGCTGCTGATCGCCCTGTTCGCCGGCTGGGTGATGAAGGAAACCCAGGCGCGCAAGGAGCTGGCCATGAAGAGCTTCGCGCTGTACATGGCGTGGCGGGCGCTGGTGCGGATCTTCTCGCCGCTGGCGATGATCGCGGTGATTGCCTATGCGATCTGGTCCGCCGCCCATGGCTGACACCCTGCGCGTGGAAGTGGTGTTCGCGCTGCCGGACCGGCAGCGCCTGATCGCCCTGGACGTGGCGCCGGGTACCACCATGCTGGAGGCCGCCCGACAGTCCGGCATCGCCGGGGAATTCGAGGGCCTGGAGCTGGAAACGGCGCCCATGGGGATCTTTGGCAAGGCGGAACCGCACCCGGCGGAGCGGGTGCTGACGGACGGCGAGCGGGTGGAAATCTACCGGCCGCTGCGGGTGGACCCCAAGGCGGCGCGGCGGGCCCGCGCCCGGCGGGGGCGCCGGGACGGCTGAGCGCCGCGGCGTTTCAAGACCAGGCGGCGGCGCTTTACGAGCGAGGCAGCGGCACCGTGGTCGCTTCCGGGGTGCTCGGCGGCGCGCCCGGGTCCGGCTCGGGATCGTTGAGCGGTTCCTGGTCGACGGTGCCGCCGTCACGACGGCGGTCCTCGGCGCGCAGCTCCAGTTCGCGGTCGCGGCGGCCGGAGGTGCGTTCACGCACGTCGGCGAGCGCCTGACCTTCGTAGTGGCTGTAGCGGCCCCCTTCGAAATACACCACCACACGCTGTTCCACGGTGTCCGCCTTGCCGGGCTGGTAATGCAGCAGGTAGAACCAGGTGTCCGGGGTGAACGGATCGGTGAGGGTGGGCGGCCCCAGTACGAAACGTACCTGTTCGGGAGTCATGCCGGGCTCCAGCTCGGCCAGCATGTCCCGGGAGACCACATTCCCCTGAGGGATATCAATGCGGTACACCCCGGGGAATCGCAGGGAACTGCAGCCGGCCAGCAGGGCGGCGAACAACAGGGAAACGAGAATGGTCCTTGGCATGATGTTTCGACTTGGCATAATGTCCGGGCGATAATACAGACTTGTCTAAGGGGAACAAGGTTCCTCACGGAATCGGGAATCCCCGCTGGCGGCATACGGAGCAATTATTTTGGATAATCAGGATCTTAGGAAAGCGGGCTTGAAGGTGACCCTGCCGCGGATGAAAATCCTGCAGCAGCTGGAATCCTCCAAGGAACGGCATCTCAGTGCCGAGGACATCTACAAATCGCTGATGGACGCCGGCGAGGACGTGGGCCTGGCCACCGTCTACCGGGTGCTCACCCAGTTCGAGCAGGCCGGCATCGTGCTGCGCCACAACTTCGAGGGCGGCTCGGCGGTCTTCGAGCTGGCCGATGAAGAGCACCACGACCATATGGTGTGCATGGAGTCCGGTGAGGTGATCGAATTCCTGGATGAGGAAATCGAGAAGCGCCAGCACCGCATCGCCGAGGAGCACGGTTACGAGATCGTCGACCACTCCCTGGTGCTGTACGTCCGGCCCAAAGCCGGGAAGAAGTAAGCCTCTTTTCAGCCCCGCCAGCCTGTGCCGCGGTGTCCGCCGTGGCGCGCCGCCAGCCCAGCCCTGAATCGCCCGTCCCGACCCGCCCGCCGGCGGGCCGGGCGTGGTCGTTTCAGGCCACGCGCTGGCCCTTGTCCAGCATTTCCCGGGCATGGGCGCGGGTGGAGGCGGTGATCTCCACGCCGCCCAGCATGCGCGCCACTTCCTCCACCCGGGCGCCCTCGTCCAGGGGCTGAATGCGGGTGTGGGTGGTGTCCTTGCCCTGCAGCTTGTGCACCTGCCAGTGCTGGTGGCCCTGGGCGGCCACCTGGGGCTGGTGGGTGATGCACAGGACCTGGGCGTGGCCGCCCAGCTCACGCAGCAGGCGGCCGACGATTTCCGCCACGCCGCCGCCCACGCCCACGTCCACCTCGTCGAACACCAGGCTGGGCACGGTCAGATTGCGCGCGCAGATCACCTGGATGGCCAGACTTACCCGCGACAGCTCGCCGCCGGAGGCCACCTTGGCCAGCGGCCGGGGCGGCTGGCCGGGGTTGGCCGAGAAGCGGAATTCCACCTCTTCCAGACCGTCCGGCCCGGGCTTGCCTTCCTCGACCACCGTTTCCAGGCGGGCGGCCTTCATGCCCAGGGCCTTGAGCTGCTTCTGCACCTCCCGGGTCAGGGTGGTGGCGGCGTCCCGGCGTCGCCGGCCCAGCGCCTGGGCGTGGCCCAGGTAGGTGTCGTGGGCAGCCCGCTCGGCGGCGGCCAGGGCCTCCAGGTGCTCGTCGAAATGTTCCAGGGTGTCGGCTTCGCCGGCCAGCTTGCGGTGGTGTTCCACCAGTTCTTCCGGGCGCAGCCGGTGCTTGCGGGCCAGGCTGTAGGCCTGGCCCAGGCGCTCTTCCACCTGGTTGAGGCGTTCCGGGTCCAGGTCCAGTTTTTCCAGATAATGACGCAGGTCCTCGGCGGCCGCTTCCACCTGCAGGCGGGCGGACTCCACCGTGTCGAACACGCCGGCCAGGGCGTCGTCGCTGGCGCGGGCTTCCTCCACCCAGTGGCTGACCTGGCCCAGGTGATCGTTGACGGTGCCGTCCTCGCCATCGTACAGGGCGGTGACCGCCTGCTGGCACAGGCGGATCAGGGCGTCGGCATTGCCCAGGCGCTGCTGCTCCTGCTCCAGCTCGGCCAGTTCGCCCTCCGCCAGGGCCAGGGCGTCCAGTTCTTCCAGCTGGAAGCGCAGCAGCTCCTGGCGCTCGGTCTGCTCGCGGGCGCTGGCCAGGGCGTCGTCGTGGTCGCGACGGGTGCGCTGCCAGTGGCGCCAGGCGTCGCGCACCTCGGCGGCCAGGTCGCCGGCCTCCGCCAGGCTGTCCAGCAGGGCGCGGTGGGTGTCCTTGCGCAGCAGAGCCTGGTGCTCGTGCTGGCTGTGGATGCTGATCAGATGCTCGCCCAGCTCGCGCACCTCGGTGAGCGGCGTGGGGGTGCCGTTGATGTAGGCCCGCGAGCGCCCGTCGGCGCGCACCGTGCGGCGCAGCAGGCACTCGTCGCCGTCGTCCAGCTCGCGCTCGGCGAGCCAGGCACGGGCGGACGGGTTGTCGCCCAGATGGAAGGTGGCCAGCACCTCGGCGCGCTCGCAGCCCGGACGCACCACGGCGCTGTCCGCCCGTTCGCCGAGGGTCAGCGACAGGGCATCGATGATCACCGATTTGCCGGCGCCGGTTTCACCGCTGATCACGGTCAGGCCGGTCTCCGGCTCCAGCTCCAGCTGGTCCACGGTGGCGAAATGGCGAACACTGAGATGGGTCAGCATGGGCTGTCCTTCTGGCCAGTATTGCCGCGATGTTAGGCGATTCCCGGCGCCAGTGTAAGCCCCCGTCGCACGGTGGGCCGCGTCGGGTGCGCAAACGCCGCCGGATGCGTAGACTGGGGGCCGCGCTATACTGAGATGTCTTTCCTGGTATTCGAAGCACATGACCCGGCTGGAACTGAACGAACGCAAGCAACGGTTGTTGATGGCCCTGGTGGAGCGGCACATTCGCCACGGTCAGCCCGTGGGCTCGAAAAGCCTGGCCGGCGGCGGTGGCCTGCAGGTCAGCCCGGCGACCATCCGCAACATCATGGCCGAGCTCGAGGACATGGGGCTGCTGACCAGCCCGCACACCTCCGCGGGGCGCATTCCCACCGAGCGGGGCTATCGTCTCTATGTGGACACCCTGCTGGCCTCCACCACCATGGAAAACCCGGACAACGCCCGCCTGCGCGACGAACTGCGCCAGCTGCTGGCGCCGGACCAGTCGCCCCAGGCGCTGGTTTCCCAGGCTTCCAGGACCCTGGCGGAACTGACCCGCATGGCCGGGCTGGTGGCGGTGCCGCGCCGGGAAGTGACCACCCTGCGCCAGGTGGAGTTTCTGCCGCTGTCCGGCCAGCGGGTGCTGGTGGTGCTGGTGGTGAACCGCTCGGAGGTGCAGAACCGCATCATCCAGACCGGCCGCGAATACGGCGAGGTGGAACTGCGCCAGGCCGCCAATTACATCAACCACACCTACGCAGGCTGCGACCTGGACAGCATCTGCGAGGGGCTGCTCAGCACCATGGACGCGGACCGCGCCCAGCTCGACGAACTGATGCAGACCACCGTGGACATCGCCGGCAAGGCGCTGCGGCCGGAAAACAAGGACTCCGATTACGTGGTGTCCGGCGAGTCCAACCTGCTCGACCGCGCCGAGGCCGGCGGCATCGAGAAGCTGCGCGACCTGTTCGAGGCCTTCAACCGCAAGCGCGACATCCTTCATCTGCTCGAACGCAGCGTCAAAGCCGACGGCGTGCAGATCTTCATCGGCCGGGAGTCCGGCTATCAGCCGTTCGAGGAATATTCCCTGGTGTCCGCCCCCTACAAGGTCGACAACGGCCCCATGGGCGTGCTGGCGGTGGTCGGCCCCACCCGCATGGACTACGAACGGGTGATCCCCACCGTGGACATCACCGCCCGCATTCTGTCCGCCGCCCTGACCCAGCTGTAACGCCCGCGCCGCCGTCCTTCCCCGCCACGGCCCTTGAATCCCGCCGTCACGTTCCCATATCTTTGCCCGCTTTCCCGGAATTGGGGACTTTGGAGTGGATATGAGCGAACAGGACAAACCACAGCAGGCCCACGACGAGGCCGAAGTCAACGAACAGGCTCCGCGCCAGGAGCCGGAGCTGATCGACGAGGGCGCCGAGGCGCAGGACGATGAGCTGGCCCAGGCCCGTGAGCGGCTGAGCAAACTGGAAAAGGCCCTGGCCGAAGCCGATCTGCGCGCCCAGGCGGAAATGCAGAACGTGCGTCGCCGCGCCGAGCGGGACGTGGAGAGCGCCCACAAGTTCGCGCTGGAAAAGTTCGCCGGCGATCTGTTGCCGGTGGCCGACAGCCTGGAACGGGGCCTGTCCACCCTGGATGCCGACGACCCGTCGCTGAAGCCGGCCCGTGAGGGCCTGGAGCTGACCCTGAAAGTGCTGCTCGATGTGTTCGCCAGGTACAACCTGGAACAGATCGATCCCCTGGGCCAGCCGTTCAACCCGGAACACCACGAAGCGATGACCATGGTGCCGGCGCCGGACGCCGAGCCCAACAGTGTCATCGAGGTGCTGGAGAAGGGCTATCTGCTCAATGGCCGTCTGATCCGCCCGGCCCGGGTGGTGGTCAGCAAGGCCGGCTGAACGCCCCGTGGCGCCGCGCCGCCGAACTCTCCGGAGCCCCGGTCGCGGCACTCTTGAAAAGCGCAAGCCAGCCGCCATATAGCTGGCAAGTCAATAAGGTTCAGCTGTCCGGGCGGCCTGAAAGGGGTCCGGACCGTGTGAAGGAGAATGGAGCACTATGGGTAAGATCATTGGTATCGACCTTGGCACCACCAACAGCTGTGTCGCTGTCATGGAAGGGGACAAAACCAAGGTAATCGAGAACGCCGAGGGCGCGCGGACCACGCCGTCCATCATCGCCTACACCGAGGACAACGAGATCCTCGTCGGTCAGGCCGCCAAGCGTCAGGCGGTGACCAACCCCACCAACACCCTGTACGCGGTCAAGCGTCTGATCGGCCGTCGTTTCGAAGACGACGTGGTGCAGAAGGACATCAAGATGGTGCCCTACAAGATCACCAAGGCCGACAACGGTGACGCCTGGGTGGAAGTGAAGGGCGAGAAGCAGGCGCCGCCGCAGATTTCCGCGCAGGTCCTCAAGAAAATGAAGAAGACCGCGGAAGACTACCTGGGCGAGGAAGTCACCGAGGCGGTGATCACCGTGCCGGCCTACTTCAATGACTCCCAGCGCCAGGCCACCAAGGACGCCGGTCGTATCGCCGGCCTCGAGGTGAAGCGCATCATCAACGAGCCCACCGCCGCGGCCCTGGCCTATGGTCTGGACAAGAAAGGCGGCGACCGCACCATCGCGGTCTACGACCTGGGTGGCGGTACCTTCGACATCTCCATCATCGAGATCGCCGAAGTGGACGGTGAGCATCAGTTCGAGGTGCTGGCCACCAACGGCGACACCTTCCTGGGTGGCGAGGACTTCGACCTGGCGATCATCAACTACCTGGCCGACCAGTTCAAAAAGGACTCCGGCATTGACCTGGGCGGTGACGCCCTGGCCATGCAGCGCCTCAAGGAAGCCGCCGAGAAAGCCAAGATCGAGCTGTCCTCCGCGGAGCAGACCGAGGTCAACCTGCCGTACATCACCGCCGACCAGACCGGTCCCAAGCACCTGGTGGTGAAGCTGACCCGCGCCAAGCTGGAATCCCTGGTGGAGCAGCTGGTGACCCGCTCCCTGGAGCCGTGCAAGACCGCGCTCAGCGATGCCGGCGTGAAAGCCTCCGACATCACCGACGTGATCCTGGTGGGTGGTCAGACCCGCATGCCCATGGTGCAGAAGAAAGTGGCCGACTTCTTCGGCAAGGAAGCCCGTAAGGACGTCAACCCGGACGAGGCCGTGGCCATCGGTGCCGCCATTCAGGGCGCGGTACTGGCCGGCGACGTCAAGGACGTGCTGCTGCTCGACGTGACCCCGCTGACCCTGGGTATCGAAACCATGGGTGGCGTGATGACGCCGATCATCGAGAAGAACACCACCATCCCGACCAACGCGTCGCAGGTGTTCTCCACCGCCGAGGACAACCAGACCGCGGTGACCGTGCACGTGCTGCAGGGCGAGCGCAAACAGGCCGGGCAGAACAAGTCCCTGGGTCAGTTCAACCTGGAAGACATTCCGCCGGCGCCGCGCGGCGTGCCGCAGATCGAGGTGACCTTCGACATCGACGCCAACGGCATTCTGCACGTGGGCGCCAAGGACAAGGCCACCGGCAAGGAGCAATCGATCCAGATCAAGGCATCGTCCGGTCTGTCCGACGACGAGATTGATCAGATGGTCAAGGACGCCGAGGCCCACGCCGACGAGGACAAGAAGTTCGAGGAGCTGGTGCAGGCCCGCAACCAGGGCGACCACCTGGTGCACGCCACCCGCAAGACCCTGGAAGAGGCGGGTGACAAGGCCAGCGACGAGGAGAAGGAAGCCATCAACACGGCGATCTCCGACCTGGAGCAGGCGCTCAAGGGCAGCGACAAGGACGACATCGAGGCCAAGACCAAGGCGCTCACCGAGGCCTCCGGTTCCCTGGCACAGAAGATGTATGCCGAAGCCCAGCAGGCCGAGCAGGGCGGCGCCGACGCCGGCCAGCAGCAGAAGGCCTCCGGTGATGATGTCGTCGACGCCGAGTTCGAGGAAGTCGACGACGATAAGAAGAAGTGATTGAGGCCCGACACCGAACGCTCGACGCTAAGCGTTGAGCGTTCGGGGTCACGCGTCAGAGCATATTTATCGCCGGCATAAAGCGCCGGCGTTTCTGCTTCACGGCAAGTTGAATTTCTATGTCCAAACGTGATTATTACGAAGTGCTGGGGGTGGGCAAGGACGCCGGCCAGCAGGATCTGAAAAAGGCCTACCGACGCCTGGCCATGAAGTACCATCCGGACCGCAACCCGGATGACCAGGAGGCGGTGGCCAAGTTCAAGGAGGCCAAGGAAGCCTACGAGGTGCTCTCCGACGAGCAGAAGCGCGCCGCCTACGACCAGTTCGGCCATGCCGGGGTCAATGGCCAGGGCGGCTTCGGCGGCGGTGGCGCCGGGGGCTTCGGCGGTGGCGGCTTCGGCGATATCTTCGGTGACATTTTCGGCGATATCTTCGGCGGCGGTGGCCGGCGCGGCCCGGCCCGGGGCGCCGATCTGCGCTATACCCTGGAGCTGACCCTGGAACAGGCGGTGCGTGGCTGCGAGGAAAAGATCCGCGTGCCCAGCTGGGACACCTGCGAGGTCTGTGACGGCAGCGGCGCCCAGGCCGGCGAGCAGCCGGTGACCTGCCCGACCTGTAACGGCATGGGCCAGGTGCGCATGCAGCAGGGTTTCTTCACGGTGCAGCAGGCCTGCCCCACCTGCCACGGCGAAGGCAAGGTGGTGGAAAACCCCTGCGGCCATTGCGGCGGCCAGGGCCGGGTACAGACCACCCGCACCCTGTCGGTGAAAATTCCCGCCGGCGTCGACACCGGCGACCGCATCCGTCTGGCCGGCAAGGGCGAGGCGGGCATGAACGGGGCCCCTCCCGGCGACCTGTATGTGCAGGTGGCGGTCCGTGAGCACGACATCTTCAAGCGCGACGGCGAGAACCTGCACGTGGAAGTGCCGCTCAGCTTCGTGGACGCGGCCCTGGGCGGCGAACTGGACGTGCCGACCCTGAACGGCCAGGTCAAATTGAAGGTGCCGCCGGAGACCCAGACCGGCAAACTGTTCCGGCTGCGTGGCAAGGGCGTCACCCCGGTACGCGGCGGGCCGCCCGGCGACCTGCTGTGCAAGGTGGTGGTGGAGACCCCGGTGAAGCTGTCCGGGGACCAGAAAGACCTGCTGCGCCAGTTCCAGGATTCCCTGGAAAAGGGCGGTGAGCGTCACAACCCGCGCCGCACCAGTTGGTTCGAGGGCGTCAAGCGGTTCTTCGAAGGGCTCTGAGGAAACAGCATGAAAGTAGGGATCATCGGCGCCGCCGGGCGCATGGGCCGGATTCTGATGGAGGCCACCCTGGCCAATCCGGACACCGAACTGGCCGCCGCCGTGGACGTGCCGGGCTCCAGCCTGATCGGCGTGGACGCTGGCGAGCTGCTGGGCCGTCAGGCTCTGGGCGTGGCCCTGGCCGACGACCTGGAGAAGGTGGTGCGTGACGCGGAGGTGTTCATCGACTTCACCGTGCCGGAGGCCACCGCCCGGCACATCGAGGTGTGCCGGGCCGCCGGCACCCGCCTGGTGATCGGCACCACCGGTCTGAATGACGAGCAGACCGCGTCGTTGCGCGCCGCCAGCGAGGACATCGCCATCTGCTTCGCGCCCAACTATTCCATTGGCGTGAACCTGTGTTTCAAGCTGCTGGAGACCGCTGCCGCGGTGCTTGGCGACGAGGTCGACATCGAGGTGATCGAGGCCCATCACCGGCACAAGATCGACGCTCCCTCCGGCACCGCCCTGCGCATGGGCGAGGTGGTGGCCCAGACCCTGGGCCGGGACCTCAAGGAATGCGCGGTGTACGGCCGCGAGGGCCGCACCGGTGAGCGCGACCGCCGCACCATCGGCTTCGAGACCATCCGCGCCGGCGACATCGTCGGCGACCACACGGTGATGTTCGCCGCCGAGGGCGAGCGGGTGGAAATCACCCACAAGGCGTCCAGCCGCATGTCCTTCGGTCGCGGCGCGGTGCGCGCGGCGCAGTGGCTGGGCGGTCACCAGCGTGGCCTGTTCGATATGCAGGATGTGCTCGGCCTGACCGGCGACAGCGCCGGCTGGGGGCGCTGAGGCGCTTCTCGCGGCTGAAGCCGCTCCTGCGGCAAGTGTAGGAGCGGCTTCAGCCGCGATTACCGCGAATCCGAGCCTGCGACGTGACACCAGGGCGGTTACGTCCTAAAATACCGCCTGCCCAAGATGGGCGAGCGGGTGGCCGTGTGAAACCGGGTGTTTTTCCCTCAGAACGCGTTTCCTGAAAGCGAGGTGGAGCAATCCATCTCGCTTTTTTGCGAACCTCGCAAGGGGTTCCGGCCCCCGCCACCGATCTCCACAAGTCCCTATCCGCCAGGAGGTTGCGTTGACGGTACCCGCCATACTTGCTCTGGAAGACGGTAGTCTCTTTCGGGGTGTCGCCATTGGCGCCACGGGTGAAACCGTGGGTGAAGTGGTGTTCAACACCGCCATGACCGGCTATCAGGAAATTCTCACCGATCCGTCCTATGCCAAGCAGATCGTGACCCTGACCTATCCGCATATCGGCAATACCGGGGTGAATCCGGAGGACGAAGAGTCCGCGCGCGTCTGGGCCGCCGGCCTGGTGATCCGCGATCTGACCCTGACGGTAAGCAGCTGGCGGGCCCAGCAGTCCCTGCCGGATTACCTGAAGGAGCGCGGCATCGTCGCCATCGCCGACATCGATACCCGCCGCCTGACCCGCATTCTGCGCGACAAGGGCGCGCAGAACGGCTGCATCCTGGCCGGCGAGGACATCGATGAGGAGAAAGCGCTGGCCGCCGCCCGTGCCTTCCCCGGTCTTAAAGGCATGGACCTGGCCCGGGAAGTGAGCGTCAAGGAACGTTACCAGTGGTCCGAGGGCACCTGGGAACGGGCCACCGGGCACCGCCCCGGCGGTGAACCGCGCTTCAAGGTGGTGGCCTACGATTACGGCTGCAAGCGCAATATTCTGCGCATGCTCGCCGATCGCGGCTGCGACCTCACCGTGGTGCCGGCGCAGACCCCGGCCGCCGAGGTGCTGGCCTTGCAGCCGGACGGCGTGTTCCTGGCCAACGGCCCCGGCGACCCGGAGCCCTGCGACTACGCCATCGACGCGATCCGCGAAATCGTCGCCAGCGGCCTGCCCACCTTCGGCATCTGCCTGGGGCACCAGCTGCTCGGCCTGGCCAGCGGCGCGCGCACCATGAAAATGAAGAACGGTCACCACGGCGCCAACCACCCGGTCAAGAACCTGGACGACGGCACCGTGATGATCACCAGCCAGAACCACGGTTTCGCGGTGGACGCCGACACCCTGCCGGACAACGTCAAGGTGACCCATGTGTCCCTGTTCGACGGCACCCTGCAGGGGATTCACCGCACCGACCAGCCGGCCTTCAGCTTCCAGGGTCACCCGGAAGCGAGCCCGGGCCCGCACGACTGCGCGCCGCTGTTCGATCATTTCATCGAGCTGATGGAGGCCCACGGGGCCGATCGCTGAACACCGAATTCACGCCTGACGGTTAGCACCTATGCCCAAGAGAACCGACATACAGAGCATCCTCATCATCGGCGCCGGCCCGATCGTTATCGGTCAGGCCTGCGAGTTCGATTATTCCGGCGCCCAGGCCTGCAAGGCGCTGCGCGAGGAAGGTTTCCGGGTGATCCTGGTGAACTCCAACCCGGCCACCATCATGACCGACCCGGCCATGGCGGACGCCACCTACATCGAGCCCATCACCTGGGAGACGGTGGCCAAGATCATCGAGAAGGAGCGCCCGGACGCGCTGCTGCCCACCATGGGCGGCCAGACCGCGCTCAACTGCGCCCTGGATCTGGAACGCCATGGCGTGCTCGAAAAATTCGGCGTCGAGATGATCGGCGCCAACGCGGACACCATCGACAAGGCCGAGAACCGCGACCGCTTCGACAAGGCGATGCGCAACATCGGCCTGGAGTGCCCGCGCGCCAAGGTGGCCCGCACCATGGACGAGGCCTGGGAAATCCAGGCCGAGCTGGGCTTTCCCTCGATCATCCGGCCGTCGTTCACCATGGGCGGCTCCGGCGGCGGTGTGGCGTACAACAAGGAAGAGTTCGAGGAAATCTGCACCCGCGGTTTCGATCTCTCGCCGACCCATGAGCTGCTGATCGACGAATCGCTGCTGGGCTGGAAGGAATACGAGATGGAGGTCGTTCGCGACAAGAACGACAACTGCATCATCGTCTGCGCCATCGAGAACTTCGACCCGATGGGCGTGCACACCGGTGACTCCATTACCGTGGCCCCGGCGCAAACGCTCACCGACAAGGAATACCAGGTGATGCGCGATGCTTCCCTGGCGGTGCTGCGCGAAATCGGCGTGGAAACCGGCGGCTCCAACGTGCAGTTCGGCATGTGCCCGGACACCGGCCGCATGGTGGTGATCGAGATGAACCCGCGGGTATCGCGGTCCTCGGCGCTGGCCTCCAAGGCCACCGGCTTCCCGATCGCCAAGGTGGCCGCCAAGCTGGCGGTGGGCTACACCCTGGACGAGCTGCAGAACGAGATCACCGGTGGTGCCACCCCGGCGTCCTTCGAGCCGTCCATCGATTACGTGGTCACCAAGATTCCGCGCTTCAACTTCGAGAAGTTCGCCGCCGCCGATCCGGTGCTCACCACCCAGATGAAGTCCGTGGGCGAGGTGATGTCCATCGGCCGCAACTTCCAGGAATCCCTGCACAAGGCCCTGCGCGGCCTGGAAACCGATTCCGTCGGTTTCGACCCGCACATCGATCTGGACGCGCCGGACGCCGCCGAGCGCATTGCCCAACTGCTGTCCACGCCCGGGCCGGAGCGGATCTGGATCGTCGGCGACGCCTTCCGCAGCGGGATGAGCGTCGACGACGTGTTCAACATCACCCAGATAGATCGCTGGTTCCTGGTGCAGATCGCCGACCTGATCAACGAAGAGAAGGCGGTGGCCGCCGGGACCTTCAGCGATCTCGGCAAAACGCGGCTCTATCAGCTCAAGCGCAAGGGCTTTTCCGACGCGCGTCTGGCACAGCTGCTGGGCGTCAAGGAAGTGGACGTGCGCCTCAAGCGCCGCGAACTGGACGTGATGCCGGTGTTCAAGCGGGTCGACACCTGCGCGGCGGAATTCGGCACCAGCACCGCTTACATGTACTCCAGCTACGACGAAGAGTGCGAGTCGAACCCCTCCGACCGTGACAAGATCATGGTGATCGGCGGCGGGCCGAACCGTATCGGCCAGGGCATCGAGTTCGATTATTGTTGTGTCCACGCCGCCTTCGCCATGAAGGACGACGGCTACGAGACCATCATGGTCAACTGCAACCCGGAAACCGTGTCCACCGACTACGACACTTCCGACCGGCTCTACTTCGAGCCGATCACCCTGGAAGACGTGCTGGCCATCGTCGATAAGGAAAAGCCCAAGGGCGTGATTGTCCAGTATGGCGGCCAGACGCCGCTGAAACTGGCTCGCGACCTGCAGGCGTTCGGCGTGCCGATCATCGGTACCAGCCCGGACGCCATCGACGAGGCCGAGGACCGCGAGCGCTTCCAGCAGATGGTCAACAAGCTCGGCCTCAAGCAGCCGCCCAACCGTACCGCGCGCTCCATGGACGAGGGCATCAAGCTGGCCGAGGAAATCGGCTACCCGCTGGTGGTGCGGCCTTCCTACGTGCTCGGTGGCCGCGCCATGGAGATCGTCTACAACGAGGCGGAACTGCGCAGCTACATGAACAACGCGGTGAGCGTGTCCAACGACTCGCCGGTGCTGCTGGACCGCTTCCTGGATGACGCCATCGAGGTGGACGTGGACGCCATCTGCGACGGCAAGCAGGTGGTGATCGGCGGCATTATGCAGCACATCGAGCAGGCCGGCGTGCATTCCGGCGACTCGGCCTGTTCCCTGCCGCCCTATTCCCTGGACGCGGCGGTGCAGGACGTGATGCGCGAGCAGGCCGCCGCCATGGCCCTGGAGCTGGGCGTGATCGGCCTGATGAACGTGCAGTTCGCGGTCAAGGGCGACGAAGTCTATGTGCTGGAAGTGAACCCGCGCGCCTCGCGCACGGTCCCCTATGTGTCCAAATGCATCGGCGTGTCCCTGGCCAAGGTGGCGGCCCGCTGCATGGCCGGCACCTCGCTGGCCGAGCAGGGCTTCACCGAGGAAGTGGCGCCGCGCCATTACTTCGTCAAGGAAGCGGTGTTCCCGTTCGCCAAGTTCCCGAAGGTGGACCCGATCCTCGGCCCGGAAATGAAATCCACCGGTGAGGTGATGGGCGTCGGCGCGACCTTCGCCGAAGCCTTCGGCAAGGCCTCCCTGGGCGCCGGCGAGCGCCTGCCGGAGGGCGGCACCGCCTTTATTTCCGTGCGCGACGCCGACAAGGCGGTGGCGGTGGAAGTGGCGCGCTCGCTGATCGAGCTGGGCTTCGAGCTGGTGGCCACCCGCGGTACCGCCGCCCACCTGACCGAGGCCGGGCTGGCGGTGAAGCCGGTGAACAAGGTGCTGGAAGGCCGGCCGCACATCGTCGATATGATCAAGAACGACGAGGTGAAGCTGATCGTGAACACCACCGAGGGCAAGCAGGCGATTCGCGATTCCTTCGCCATCCGCCGTTCCGCCCTGCAGCACAAGGTGTTCTACACCACTACCATCACCGCGGCCTACGCGGTCTGCCAGGCCATGGCCATCAGCGGTGAGCCGCAGGTCCGTCGTCTGCAGGACCTGCACGCCGAAATGCACTAACCGTCGCTGTCCCGGAGGGCCGTCCCTTCCGGGGCGGCCCCAAGGATGACGAAAGAGGTTACATCATATGCAACGCGTTCCCATGACGGTCGCCGGCGCCGATGCCCTGCGCAAGGAGCTCGACCAGCTCAAGAAAGTGGAGCGGCCACGCATTTCCGCCGCCATCGCCGAAGCCCGTGAGCACGGCGATCTGAAGGAAAACGCCGAATACCATGCCGCCCGTGAGCAGCAGGGGTTCTGTGAGGGGCGCATCCAGGAAATCGAGGGCAAGCTTTCCAACGCCCAGATCATCGACATCACCAGCCTGGAGAATACCGGCAAGGTGATTTTCGGGGTCACCGTGACCATCCTGGACGTGGACACCGACGAAGAGAAGGTCTACCAGATCGTCGGTGACGACGAGTCGGACATCAAAAACGGCAAACTGAGCGTCAACTCACCCATCGCCCGGGGCCTGATCGGCCGCGAGGAAGGCGACGTGGTGCAGATCGAAACGCCGGGTGGCGTCAAGGAATACGAAGTGGACAAGGTGGAGCACCTCTGAGGCGCTCCCCGTGAATCACTGATCCTGGGCGCGCAGGATATTGGACAGCTTGGGATTGGGTTTGGCGGCGGCGCGGTAGAGCAGGGCGATATTGCCGATGCGCTGCACCAGCTCGGCGCCGCTGCGCTCGCACAGTTCGTCGATCATGCGGGCGCGCTCGTCCCGGGTGGGCGCGCTGATCTTCACCTTGATCAGTTCATGATCTTCCAGCCGCGCCTGAAGCTCTTCCACGAAGGTGTCGCTGAGGCCCTTGTCGCCGGACAGCAGCACCGGCTTGAGGTGGTGGCCGATACGGCGCAGGCGTTTCTTGTCCAACGGGCTCAGGGGCATGATCTTCTCCAAAAACGGGGGCGCTATTCTAGACCCCGAAACGCACCGATGCGAGGGGCGCTGACCGATGGCGCGATCAAAAAGCAGCCAGCGCTGGCTCCGCGAGCACTTCGACGACCACTGGGTGGCGAAGGCGCAGGCGGAGGGGTACCGCTCCCGGGCCAGTTTCAAGCTGCTGGAAATCCACGAAAAGGACAAGCTGTTCCGGCCCGGCATGCGGGTGCTGGACCTGGGCGCCGCCCCCGGCGGCTGGTCCCAGGTGGCCGCCCGGCTGGTGGGTTCACGGGGCACTATCGTGGCCAGTGACATTCTGGCCATGGACGCCGTCCCGGACGTGACCTTCGTGCAGGGGGATTTCCGGGAGGAGGCGGTGTATGAGCAAATCATTGCATTGCTCGGTGAGCAGAAGGTCGACCTTGTAATGTCGGACATGGCCCCCAATATGAGTGGTAACCGGGCCGTGGATCTGCCGCGGGCCATGTATCTGGCCGAACTGGCGCTGGATATGGCGGTCAATGTGTTGCAGCCGCGCGGCCAGTTTCTGGTCAAGGTGTTTCAGGGCGAGGGGTTCGACGAGTATCGACGTTCCCTGCAGGGCGCCTTCAAGAAGGTGGTCAGCCGTAAACCGGCGGCCAGCCGGCCGCGCTCCACCGAGGTGTACCAATTGGGGTCACACCTGAAGTAGTGTAGAGTTGCAAGTCTGTCAGTACGCGCTATCGCGCTCAGTAAGTCGAGGTCTCCCTTGAACGACATGACCAAGAATATCGTGCTGTGGCTGGTGATTGCCGGGGTGCTCTATGTAGTGGCCTCCAGCATCAACCCGCAGCCTTCCCAGCAGATGCTGAACTACTCCTCGTTCATCCATAACGTGGAGAGTGGCAATGTGGACCAGGTCACCATCGGCGACACCCGCATTTCCGGGGAGATGAAGGACGGCAGCCGCTTTGAAACGGTCAAGCCGCCGGCCATGGACACCAACCTGATCCCCACGCTGATCCAGAACGACGTGCAGGTCACCGGCAAGGAGCCGGAGCGCCAGGGTTTCCTGACCCAGCTGTTCCTGTCGGTGCTGCCGATTCTGCTGATCCTGGCGATCTTCATCTTCTTCATGCGGCAGATGCAGGGCGGCGGCAAGGGCGGCGGTGGCCCGATGACCTTTGGCAAGTCCAAGGCCCGTCTCATGGGCGAGGATCAGATCAAGACCACCTTCGCCGATGTGGCCGGCGTGGAAGAGGCCAAGGAAGAAGTGCAGGAGCTGGTGGAGTTCCTGCGCGATCCGGCCAAATTCCAGCGTCTGGGCGGCAAGATTCCCCGCGGCGTGCTGATGGTGGGCTCGCCGGGTACCGGTAAAACCCTGCTCGCCAAGGCCATCGCCGGCGAAGCCAAGGTGCCGTTCTTCAGCATTTCCGGTTCCGACTTCGTGGAAATGTTCGTCGGCGTGGGCGCGTCCCGCGTGCGCGATATGTTCGATCAGGCCAAGAAGCACGCGCCCTGCATCATCTTTATCGACGAGATCGACGCGGTGGGCCGTTCCCGGGGCGCCGGTCTCGGCGGCGGGCACGACGAGCGCGAGCAGACCCTGAACCAGCTGCTGGTGGAAATGGACGGCTTCGACGCCAACGACGGCATCATCGTGATCGCCGCCACCAACCGTCCGGACGTGCTCGACCCGGCGCTGCTGCGCCCGGGCCGCTTCGACCGTCAGGTGACGGTGCCGCTGCCGGACATCCGTGGCCGCGAGCAGGTGCTCAAGGTGCACATGCGTCCGGTGCCGGTGGCCGAGGACGTGGATCCCAGCGTGATCGCCCGTGGTACTCCGGGTTTCTCCGGCGCCGATCTGGCCAACCTGGTCAACGAGGCCGCCCTGTTCGCCGCCCGCGCCAACAAGCGCATGGTGGGCATGGAGGAGTTCGAGAAGGCCAAGGACAAGATCCTGATGGGTGCGGAACGCCGCTCCATGGTGATGAGCGAGAAAGAGAAGCTCAACACCGCCTACCACGAATCCGGCCACGCCATTGTCGGCCGGCTGGTGCCGGATCACGACCCGGTCTACAAGGTCAGCATCATTCCCCGTGGCCGTGCCCTGGGCGTGACCATGTACCTCCCCGAGGAGGACAAGTATTCCCAGTCCAAGCGCGCCATCGAATCGGCGATCTGCTCGCTGTACGGCGGCCGCCTGGCGGAAGAAATGACCCTGGGCTTCGACGGCGTGACCACCGGTGCCTCCAACGACATCGAGCGGGCCACCAAGATGGCCCGGGCCATGGTCACCAAGTGGGGCCTGAGCGAAAAAATGGGGCCGCTCGCCTACGAGGAAGACGAGGGCGAGGTGTTCCTGGGCAAACAGATGTCCCAGCGCAAGCACGTGTCCGAGCAGACCTCCGAGGAGATCGATCGGGAAGTGCGCGCCATCATCGACAGCTGCTACTCACGGGCCAAGACCATCCTGGAGGAAAACCGGGACAAACTGGACTTGATGGCGGAAGCGCTGATGCAGTACGAGACCATCGACGCCGAGCAGATCAACGACATCATGGCCGGCCACAAGCCGCGCCCGCCCCGTGACTGGCGCGACCAGGGCCCGGGCAGCGGTGCCTCCTCGTCCCGTGACGAGGACACCGCCGGCGATGCCAAGCCCGGCGACGACGCCATCGGCGGACCGGCGAACACGCACTGATTCCGGGTCGATGAGCGAAACAACCAGCCTGAGCTGTGGGGCGCGGACACTGAACCTGTCCGCGCCCCTCGTTATGGGGGTCCTGAACGTGACCCCGGATTCCTTCTCCGACGGCGGCCGCTACACCACGCGGGACGCCGCCCTGCGTCAGGCGCGACGGCTGCTGGACGAGGGCGCGGCGATCATCGACGTGGGCGGCGAGTCCACCCGCCCGGGCGCCGAGCCGGTGGCCGAGCAGGAGGAGCTGGACCGGGTGGTGCCGGTGGTCGAGGCCCTGGCCCGGGAGCTGGGCGCGGTGGTGTCGGTGGACACCAGCACGCCGGCGGTGATTCGCGAGACCGCCGCCGTCGGCGCCGGGCTGATCAATGACGTGCGTTCCCTGCGCCGCCCCGGCGCTCTGGAGGCGGCGGCGCGAACCGGCCTGCCGGTGTGCGTGATGCATATGGTCGGCGAGCCCGGCAACATGCAGGATAATCCCCATTATGAGAATGTCACCGTCGAGGTGGTGGCCTTTCTGCGCGAGCGGGTGGCGGCCTGCCTGGCCGCCGGCATCCCCCGGGAGCGGCTGCTGGTGGACCCGGGCTTCGGGTTCGCCAAGACCGTGGACCACAACCTGCGGCTGCTGGCGGAACTGGAACAGTTGAAGGCGCTGGATCTGCCGATTCTGGTGGGCCTGTCGCGCAAGGGCATGATCGGCAAGGTGCTGGACCGTCCGGTGGACCAGCGCCTGCCCGGCTCCCTGGCGGCGGCGGTGATGTGCGTGGAGCGCGGCGCGCGCATCGTGCGCGCCCACGACGTCAAGGCCACGGTGGATGGCGTGCGTTTCGCCCACGCGGTCCTCAATCACAAAAATCGCCGCCCCTGACCGGCTCCGGTCGGGCCTGGCGGCGCGGGACGGCCCGATAGAGGCGTCCCATAAAGGAGACAATGGATGAGTCGCAAGTATTTTGGTACCGATGGCATTCGCGGTACCGTCGGCGAGCCGCCGATCACCCCGGATTTCGTGCTCAAGCTGGGCTGGGCCGCCGGCCGGGTGCTGGCCGCCCGGGGCGGCAGCAAGATTCTGATCGGCAAGGACACGCGCATTTCCGGCTATATGTTCGAGTCCGCCCTGGAGGCCGGCATCTCCGCCGCCGGTGTGGACGTGCGTCTGCTGGGGCCGATGCCGACGCCGGCCATCGCCTACCTGACCCGTACCCTGCACGCCCAGGCGGGCATCGTTATTTCCGCCTCCCACAACGCCTACACCGACAACGGCATCAAGTTCTTTGGCGGCGACGGTCGTAAACTCAACGACCAGATCGAGCTGGAGATCGAGCGCATGCTCGACGAGCCGATCTCGGTGGTGGCCACCGACCGGCTCGGCAAGGTGCGGCGCATCGACGATGCCCGGGGTCGCTATATCGAATTCTGCAAGAGCACGGCGCCGGGCCTGGCCCTGCACGGGCTCAAGATCGTGGTGGACACCGCCAACGGCGCCGCCTACCACATCACGCCGGATGTGCTGGAGGAATTGGGCGCCGACGTGGTGCCCATGGCCAACCGGCCGGACGGTTTCAATATCAACCGGGAATGCGGCTCCACCAAGCCCGACGCGCTTTGCCGGCGGGTGCTGGAGGAAAAGGCGGACCTGGGCCTGGCCCTGGACGGCGACGCCGACCGGCTGATCATGGTGGACGACCGGGGGCAGGTGGTGGACGGTGACCAGCTGCTTTATATCATCGCCCGCGACCGGCACCGCCGGGGGCGCCTGGACGGCGGCGTGGTCGGCACGCTGATGTCCAACCTGGGCCTGGAGCTGGCGCTGGGCGCCCTGGACATTCCGTTCGCCCGCGCCAAGGTCGGCGACCGCTATGTCATGGAGCAGCTCGACGACCGGGGCTGGCTGCTGGGCGGCGAAAACTCCGGCCACCTGGTGTGCCTGGACCGCACCTCCACCGGCGACGGCACCGTGGCCGCCCTGCAGGTGCTGGACGCGCTGCGCCGCGAACAGCGCACCCTGCGCGAGGTGGCGGCGGAGGCGCCGTTGCTGCCGCAGACGCTGATCAATGTGCGCGGCGCCCGCCGCGACGGTTATCAGGATGACGCTCATCTACGCGACGAGCTGGCCGCGGTGGAGCGGGAGCTGGGCAAGAACGGCCGCGTATTGTTGCGCCCGTCCGGCACCGAGCCGCTGGTGCGGGTAATGGTGGAAGGTAAGGACGGCGAGCAGGTAGAGCGGCTTTGCCGGCGGCTGGCCAAGGCCGTCGAGGCGGCGATCGCCTGAAGAGGTCGTCGCCGCGAAAGACACGGATGCGGATCAAGGGGAAACCGGGAATGACAAGAACACCGCTGGTGGCGGGTAACTGGAAAATGAACGGCAGCCTGGCCCTGGTGCGGGAACTGGCCGGGGCGCTGCGGGACGCGAAACCGGAGGGCGTGGAGGTGGCGTTGTGCCCGCCCTATCCCTATCTGCCGGCGCTGGCGGAGGCCCTGTCCGGCTCCGGCCTGGCCCTGGGGGCCCAGAATCTGGCGGACCGTGCGGACGGCGCCCTCACCGGCGAAGTGTCCGCGGAGATGCTGCTGGAGTTCGGCTGCCGCTTCGCCATCGTCGGCCATTCCGAGCGCCGCGAGCTGTATGGCGAGGATGACGATCAGGTGGCGAGCAAGTTTCTGCGTGCCCGGGAAGCGGGGCTCACGCCGATCCTGTGCGTGGGCGAGACACTGCGCCAGCGCGAAGCGGAAGAGACCGACCAGGTGGTGGTGCGGCAATTGATGGCGGTGGTGGAAGCTGCCGGCGTGGAGGCCCTGGAGCGGGCGGTGCTGGCCTATGAGCCGGTCTGGGCCATTGGTACCGGCCTCACCGCCACGCCGGAACAGGCCCAGGCGGTGCACGCCGGCCTGCGCGCGGCGGTGGCGGATCGCGACGCGGACATCGCCGGGCGGCTGCGTATCCTTTACGGCGGCAGTGTAAAGGCGGATAATGCCGCCCCTCTGTTTGCCCAGCCGGACATCGACGGTGGTCTGATTGGCGGGGCATCCCTGAAGGCAGAAGAATTTATCGCCATTTGTCGGGCGGCAGGTTGATTATGGATATTGTGCTTCATGTGGTGCACGTGCTGGCGGCGTTGGGTCTTATCGGCCTGATCCTGATTCAGCACGGCAAGGGTGCCGACGCCGGCGCCTCCTTTGGTGGTGGCGGTTCGCAGACCGTGTTCGGCAGTGCCGGCTCCGCCAATTTCCTGACCCGTTCCACGGCCATTCTGGCGGTGGTGTTCTTCATCACCAGCCTGGGCCTGGCCTGGATGGCGCGCCAGGAGATTTCCGGCGGTGGCAGCATCCTGCCGGCGCTGGAATCGGTGGATGAGCAGGACGTGCCGGCCATGGACCCGCAGGGCGGTGATGTGCCCGCCAACGGCGCGCCGTCCAGCGACGTGCCCGGGGCCGGGGAATCCAGCGGCGACGTGCCGGCCATGGAATCCGGTGACGCGCCCGCCGCGGCGAATTCTCAAAATGAGGCTTTAGATGTGCCGGCGGCTGAGTTAGAATCCCCGGCCCCGGATGAGGCACCGTCTCAGCCGGCGCAGTAAACGTGTTCTTCGCCGAAGTGGTGGAATTGGTAGACACGCTATCTTGAGGGGGTAGTGACCTTACGGTCGTGCCGGTTCAAGTCCGGCCTTCGGCACCAAAATAAGGACAGGTTCCGTTCGGAACCTTCTTATGTTTCTCGGCCGGCCTGCCGGCCAACGCCGAGACGCGGCGGGCGATATCCCGCCGCTGCGTTGGCGCGGAAAGCGGGGCTTTCCGCCCAGCCTTCGGCACCAAAATAAGGATGGGTTCGTGGCGGAACCCGCTCCTTAAGATTCGGAAAAATAAATACTTTTTTCTCGAATCGGATTGACAAAGCCCGCGCGAATCCTTAGTATTTGCGCTCGATTTCAAGTGCGGGGTGGAGCAGTCTGGTAGCTCGTCGGGCTCATAACCCGAAGGTCGTAGGTTCAAATCCTGCCCCCGCTACCACTTGTCGGAACCGATCCGGTTCTGAACAACAAAAAGCCCCTCTATAGGGGCTTTTTGCTATACAACCGGGTCGATAGTGGGAAATGGGCGTCAGGCCCATTTTTTGTTTGTGACGCCGGTAAAGGATGCCGGCAAAAGACCACGACGCAGAGGTTAGATGTCGAAACGCACCGAACAACTCAAGGAGCTTCTGGCTCCGTTGGTGGAAGACCTGGGTTACACGCTTTGGGGTATCCAGTACCTCCAGGGGCGTGGTGCGGTATTGCGCCTTTTCATTGATCATGAAGACGGCATCACCGTTGACGATTGTGCCCGCGTAAGCAACGAAGTCAGCGGCCTGCTCGACGTGGAAGACCCGATCCCCGGCGAATACAACCTGGAAGTTTCCTCTCCGGGGCTGGATCGCCCACTCTTCGAACTTTCCCAATTTGACCGCTACCAGGGCGAGGACGTGCAGTTGACGCTGCTGGCTCCGGTGGCGGGCAAGCGTAAACTGACGGCGACCCTGGTCGCCGTGGATGGCGATACGCTGGTGGTGACGCTCGACGGCGACACGCTGCGTATTCCCTACAGTCAGGTGGACCGTGCCCGATTGAAGCCCCGCTTCGACTGAGCACGCCCCGGAGACATAGGTAAAGGCCTGGCCATGAACAAAGAGATCCTGCTGGTAGCGGAAACCGTTTCCAACGAGAAAGGCGTCAGCCGCGATGTGATTTTCGAGGCCATCGAATCGGCCCTGGCGGCGGCGACCAAGAAACGCTTCAAGGAAGAAGACGTGGAAATCCGCGTGCAGATCGACCGCGTCAGCGGCGATTACCGCACCTTCCGCGTCTGGCACGTGGTGCCCGACGAAGACCTGTTCGAATTCGGCCGTCAGCTGACGCTGGACGAAGCCCACGAACAGGACGAAAGCCTGCAGATCGGCGATATCCACGAAGAGGAAATCGAATCCGAGGCGTTCGGCCGCATTGCCGCCCAGACCGCCAAGCAGGTGATCGTGCAGAAGGTCCGCGAAGCGGAACGCCGGCAGATCATCGAGGAATACCGGGACCGCATCGGCGAGCTGATCAGCGGCGTGGTGAAGAAATCCAGCCGCGACGCCATCGTGCTCGACCTGGGCGGCAACGCCGAGGCGCTGATCACCCGCGAGCACATGATCACCCGCGAAAGCGTGCGCCAGAACGACCGTCTGCGCGCCTACCTGCTGGGCGTCAACGAAGAGAACCGTGGCCCGCAGCTGTTCGCCAGCCGTGCCTGCCCGGAAATGCTCATCGAGCTGTTCAAGATCGAGGTGCCGGAGATCGGCGAGGAGCTGATCGAGATCAAGGGCGCCGCCCGCGATCCCGGTTCCCGCGCCAAGATCGCGGTGAAAACCAACGATCAGCGCATCGACCCGGTGGGCGCCTGCGTGGGCATGCGCGGCGCGCGTGTGCAGGCGGTGTCCAACGAACTGGCCGGCGAGCGCATCGACATCGTGCTGTGGGACGACAACCCGGCGCAGCTGGTGATCAACGCCATGCAGCCGGCGGAAGTGGCGTCCATCGTGGTGGACGAGGAAAGCCACACCATGGACATCGCGGTGGAAGACGAATCCGCCCTGGCCCAGGCCATCGGTCGCAGCGGCCAGAACATCCGCCTCGCCTCCGAGCTGACCGGCTGGGAGCTGAACGTGATGACCATCGACGAGGCGGAGAACAAGCAGCAGCAGGAAGCGGAACAGGCGCTGCAGAGCTTTATCGAGTATCTGGACGTGGACGAGGACGTGGCCGCGGTGCTGGTGGAGGAAGGTTTCTCCACCCTCGAGGAAGTGGCCTACGTGCCCACCGAGGAGATGCTCGCCATCGAGGGCTTCGACGAGGAGATCGTGGAAGCCCTGCGCCAGCGCGCCAAGGACGCGCTGCTGACCCGGGCCCTGGTGTCCGAAGAGAAATTCGAACAGGCCGAACCCGCCGATGATCTGCTCAACATGGAGGGCATGGATCGTGATCTGGCGGTGGAGCTGGCCTCAAAAGGCATCGTCTCCATGGAGGACCTTGCCGAACAAGCGGTGGACGACCTGCTCGACATCGAGGGGATGGACGAAGAGCGCGCGGCCCAATTGATCATGACCGCTCGCGCCCCCTGGTTTGCAGGCGAGGAAGCCGGCGAGTAACGCTGGCCGGATTAGCAGGGCGCCACCCAGACGCGGACAGGAGAGTGTTGCTGACATGGCAGAAACGACCGTAAAGAAACTGGCCGATGTGGTAGGTATTCCGGTGGACACGCTGCTCACGCAGATGAAGGAAGCCGGACTGCCCCACACCGATGCCGGTGAAGGGGTCTCCGATGAACAGAAGCAGCAGCTGCTCGCGCACCTGCGCAAGTCCCATGGTGCCCAGGCGTCGGAGCCCAGCAAGATCACCCTGAAACGCCGCTCCACGAGCACCATCAAGACCACCGGCGCGGCGGGCAAGGCGAAGACCGTGAACGTGGAAGTGCGCAAGAAGCGTACCTACGTGAAGCGCGCGGCGATCGAGGAAGAAGAGCGGCTGGAAGCCGAGCGCAAGGCGGCCGAGGAAGAAGCGGCGCGTCTGGCCGAGGAAGAAGCCAAGCGCAAGGCCGAGGAAGAAGAGGCCAAGCGCAAGGCGGAAGAGGAAGAGGCCCTGCGTCGCGAGCAGGAAGCCAAGGCCCGCGCCGAGAAGGAGCGCGCCGCCGAGGAAGAGAAAGCCTCCCAGGAGAAATCCAAACGCGCCAGCGTGCCGAAAACCGCCAAGAAAGCGCAGAAGGAAGAAACCGAGGAAGAGCGCGCCCAGCGCGAGGCCGAGGAGCGCAAGCAGCGCGAAGCCGAGGAGGCGCGCCGCAAGCAGGAAGCCGAACAGCGCAAGAAAGCCGAGGAAGAGGCCGCCCGGCGTACCGCCGAGGAAGCCAAGCGCATCGCCGAGGAGCTGGAGAAGCGCGGTGGCGAAGGGCAGGAACAGCCGCGTGAGGAGGAGGACGACAAGAGTTCCTCCATCGTCCGCGACGCCGTTGAAGCCGGCTACCGCACCGAGGAGCGTCAGTCCCGCCGTCGCCGCCGCAAGCCGAAGAGTGCCGGCGTGGCCCACGGCCAGATGAAGAGCTCCATGAACAAACAGCACGGGTTCAAGAGCCCCACGGAGAAAATGGTCTACGACGTCGAAATTCCCGAAACCATCACCGTGGCCGAGCTGGCCCAGCGCATGAACATCAAAGCCAAGGAACTGATCAAGGCGATGATGAAGATGGGCGAAATGGCCACCGTGAACCAGTACATCGACCAGGAAACGGCGGTACTGCTTACCGAGGAAATGGGCCACACGCCGAAGCTGGTGAAGGGCGAGGAAGAGGCGCTGGAAGACGATCTGGCGACCCTGGCCGACTACAGCGGCATCGACAGCGAGTCCCGCGCTCCGGTGGTGACCATCATGGGTCACGTGGACCACGGCAAGACCTCGCTGCTCGACTATATCCGCAAGGCCAAGGTGGCGGCCGGCGAAGCCGGCGGCATTACCCAGCACATCGGCGCCTACCACGTGCCGCATGAGAAGGGCATGATCACCTTCCTGGATACCCCGGGCCACGCGGCGTTCACCGCCATGCGCGCCCGTGGCGCCAAGGCCACCGACATCGTCATCATCGTGGTGGCGGCGGACGACGGCGTGATGCCGCAGACCGAGGAAGCGATCAACCACGCCAAGGCCGCCGGCGTGCCGCTGATCATCGCGGTCAACAAGATCGACAAGGAAAACGCCGATCCGGACCGGGTCAAGAACGAGCTGGCCACCAAGGACGTGATCCCCGAGGAGTGGGGCGGCGAGTACCAGTTCATCAATGTGTCCGCCCATTCCGGGCAGGGCATCGATGATCTGCTCGACGCGGTGCTGCTGCAGGCGGAGCTGCTGGAACTGAAAGCGCCGGCCACCGGCCCGGCCAGCGGCGTGGTGATCGAATCCCGCGTCGAGAAAGGCCGCGGTACCGTGGCATCGATTCTGGTGCAGTCCGGCGAACTGAATGTCGGCGACATGCTGCTGGCCGGTGCCCACTACGGCCGCGTGCGCGCCCTGGTGGACGAGAACGGTCAGCAGGTGAAGAAAGCCGGCCCCTCCATTCCGGTGGAAGTGCTGGGTCTGGACGGCGCGCCGGAAGCCGGCGAGCAGGTGCAGGTGCTGCCCGACGAGAAGAAAGCCCGGGAAGTGGCGGAATTCCGTCAGGAGCGGGACCGCGACGTCAAACTCAAGCGCCAGCAGGCCTCCAAGCTGGAGAACCTGTTCGAGAACATGGGCAGCGCCGAGGCCAGCCAGGTCAATATCGTGCTGAAGACCGACGTGCGCGGTTCCCTGGAAGCGCTGATCGGCGCGCTCAACGACCTGTCCACCGACGAAGTGAAGGTGAGCCTGGTGTCCGCCGGCGTGGGCGCGATCAACGAGTCCGACGTCAACCTGGCGATGACCAGCGAGGCGGTGCTGCTGGGCTTCAACGTGCGCGCCGACTCCAAGGCCAAGCGCCTGTGCGAGCAGGAAGGCATTGATCTGCGCTACTACAGCGTGATCTACGAGCTGATCGACGACGTGAAACAGGCCATGAGCGGTCTGCTGGCGCCGGAGAAACGCGAGGAAATCCTCGGCACCGCGGAAGTCCGCGACGTGTTCCGTTCCTCCAAGTTCGGTGCCGTGGCCGGCTGCATGGTGGTGGAGGGGACCCTCTACCGCAACCGGCCGATCCGCGTGCTGCGTGACGACGTGGTGGTGTTCGAAGGCGAGCTGGAATCCCTGCGTCGCTTCAAGGACGACGTGGCGGAAGTGCGCAATGGCATGGAGTGCGGTATCGCCGTGAAGAGCTACAACGACGTCAAGGAAGGCGACAAGATCGAAGTGTTCGAAGTGAAGGAGGTGGCGCGCAGCTTGTAAGCGCGCCAAGCCATGAGCCGTCACCGTCGCCCCAGCGGGTTCCAGCGTACCGACCGCATCGCCGACCAGATCCAGCGCGAGCTGTCGCGGGTGCTTCAGTTTGAACTGAAGGACCCGCGCATCGGGCTGGTGACGGTGCAGGACGTGACCGTGGCCCGGGACCTGGCCTACGCGGACGTCTACTTCACCCTGCTGGGTGAGGGCGAGGACGCCGGCCGCGAAGCCGAGCAGGTGCTCACCGGCGCCGCCGGTTTCCTGCGCTCGTCCCTGGCCCAGTCGCTGAACACCCGCACCACGCCGCGCCTGCGGTTTCACTACGACAAGACCCCGGAGCGGGCGTCGGAGCTGTCCAAGCTGATCGACGAAGCCCGTGCCGAGGACCGGGAATTGCGCCCGGAAGACGACACCGATAACGATTGATCACGGAGCAAAGACTGTGGGAAAACGGCGCCGTGGAGGTCGTACTCTCAATGGCATTCTGTTGCTCGACAAGAGCCAGGGCGTGACCAGTAACGGCGCCCTGCAGATGGCCAAGAAAATGTTCGCCGCCGCCAAGGCCGGCCATACCGGCAGCCTGGATCCGCTGGCCACCGGCATGCTGCCGATCTGCTTTGGCGAGGCCACCAAGTTCAGTCAGTTCCTGCTGGACGCGGACAAGCGTTACCAGGTCACCGCGCGGTTGGGCGTGACCACGGAAACCGGCGACGCCGACGGCGAGGTGCGCGACACCCGGCCGGTGGACGTCAGCGAGGCCCGGGCGCTGGAAGCCCTGGACCGCTTTCTGGGCGACATCGAGCAGGTGCCGAGCATGTACTCGGCGATCAAGCACAACGGCACGCCGCTTTATAAGCTGGCCCGCGAGGGCATCACCGTGGAGCGCAAGCCGCGGGCGGTGACCATCCACGAGATCCGTGACGCGCGGCTGCTGGACGGCGACCGGCTGGAATTCGAAGTGGCCTGCTCCAAGGGCACCTACGTGCGCTCCCTGGTGGAGGACGTGGGTGAGGTGCTGGGCTGCGGCGCCCACGTGATCGGGCTGCGGCGGTTGTCCGCCGGGCCCTACCCGGCGGAGCGCATGATGACCCTGGAGCAACTGGGGGAGATCAAGGCGGAGGGGGGCTTCGAGGCCCTGGACGATTACCTCTTGCCTTTATCCACCAGCGTGGCAGACTGGCCGCGCGTCGCCCTGGGCGACAATGCGGCCTATTACCTGCGCCAGGGGCAGCCGGTGATGGCCGGAGACCGGCCTCTCGAGGGCTGGGTCAGTATTTATGAAGCTTCCACCGACACCTTCATGGGGGTCGGTGAAGTGCTGGAGGACGGGCGCATCGCGCCGCGTCGTCTGGTTTCCTGAGGACGGCGGCTGTAAATATGCACGGCCGGCCGTGACACAATTGCATATTGGAGCAATGACAATGGCTTTGAGCACCGAACAGAAAGCACAGATCCTGAAGGACTTCGGCGTGAAGGAAGGCGACACCGGTTCCCCGGAAGTCCAGGTTGCCCTGCTGACCGAGAACATCAATCAGCTGCAGGGTCACTTCAAGGACCACAACAAGGATCACCACAGCCGCCGCGGCCTGATCCGCATGGTCAACCAGCGCCGTAAGCTGCTGGACTACCTGGCCGGCAAGAACCGCGACCGCTACCTGAAGCTGATCGAGCGTCTGGGCCTGCGCCGCTAAGCAGCCCCCCGACCGCGATACCTCGGAAGCTCGGCCCCGGTGCCGGGCTTCCGTTGTTTTGGGACACCGTATTTACCGCCGCCGTAAAAGGCTGTGGTGCCGGCCGGTGGCGGGTTATCATGCCCCGGCGGAAAGGATAGAGACGCAGAGTAAGCGACGAACGAGAGAAGAGACGCGATATGTTCAATACAGTACGCAAGGAAATTCAATACGGCGACCACACCGTGGTGCTGGAGACGGGCCGCATTGCCCGCCAGGCCACCGCCGCCGTGATGGTGACCATTGGTAACACCCAGGTACTGGTGACCGTGGTTGGCAAAAAAGAAGCGGATCCGGGCAAGCCGTTCTTCCCGCTGACCGTGAACTACCAGGAAAAAACCTACTCCACCGGCCGCATTCCCGGCGGCTTCCTCAAGCGCGAAGGCCGTCCCAGCGAGAAGGAAACCCTGACCAGCCGGCTGATCGACCGGCCGATCCGCCCGCTGTTCCCGAACGGCTTCATGAATGAAGTGCAGGTGGTGGCCACCGTCATGTCCTCGGACAAGGACCAGGACCCGGATATCGCCGCCATGATCGGCACCTCCGCCGCCCTGGCGATTTCCGGCATTCCCTTCAACGGCCCGATCGGCGCCGCCCGGGTCGGTTTCAAGGACGGCTTCTACCTGCTCAACCCGAGCTACACCGAGCTGGAATCCTCCAATCTGAACCTGGTGGTGGCCGGTACCGAGGCCGCGGTGCTGATGGTGGAATCCGAAGCCGAGGAACTCAGCGAAGACCAGATGCTGGGCGCGGTGCTGTTCGGGCACCAGGAAATGCAGGCGGTGATCACCGGCGTCAAGGAATTCGCCGCCGAGGCCGGCAAGCCGGCCTGGGACTGGCAGGCACCCCAGGACAACGACACCCTGAAGAGCGCCATCAAGGCCAAGTACGAAGGGGCCCTGGTGGAGGCGTACACCATCACCGAGAAAATGGCCCGCTACCAGAAGGTGGGCGAACTGCGTGACGCCTGCGTGGCCGAGTTCGCCACCGGTGAGGAAGGCGCCCCGGAAGCCGGCGAGGTCAAGGACCTGTTCGGCAAGGTGGAGAAGAGCGTGGTGCGCGAAGGCGTGCTGTCCGGCAAGCCGCGCATCGACGGCCGTGCCCTGAACGCGGTGCGCGCCATCGACTGCCAGGTGGGCGTGCTCAAGAAGACCCACGGTTCCGCCCTGTTCACCCGCGGTGAAACCCAGGCCATCGTCACCGCCACCCTGGGCGGCATGCGTGACGCGCAGCTGATCGACGCCCTGGAAGGCTCCCGCCAGGATCACTTCATGCTGCAGTACAACTTCCCCCCGTACTGCGTGGGCGAAACCGGCATGATGGGTTCTCCCAAGCGTCGTGAGATCGGCCACGGCCGTCTCGCCCGTCGCGGCGTGGAAGCGGTGGTGCCCAACGAGCAGGACTTCCCCTACACCATCCGCGTGGTCTCCGAGATCACCGAGTCCAACGGCTCCTCCTCCATGGCGTCCGTGTGCGGCACCTCCATGGCGCTGATGGACGCCGGCGTGCCCCTGAGCGCCCCGGTGGCCGGTATCGCCATGGGCCTGGTGAAGGAAGGCGACGGCCGCTACGCGGTACTGTCCGATATCCTCGGTGACGAAGACCACCTGGGCGACATGGACTTCAAGGTGGCCGGCACCGAGCGCGGCGTCACCGCCCTGCAGATGGACATCAAGATCGAGGGCATCACCGAAGAGATCATGGAGAAGGCCCTGGAGCAGGCCCGCGAAGGCCGCCTCCACATTCTCGGCGAAATGAGCAAGGCGATCCGCGAGTCGCGCAGCCAGGTGTCCGAGAACGCCCCCACCCTGATCACCCTGAAGATCAACCCGGAGAAAATCCGCGACGTGATCGGCAAGGGCGGCGCCACCATCCGTGCGCTCACCGAGGAAACCAAGTGCACCATCGACATCGAGGACGATGGCAGCGTCAAGATCTACGGTGAAACCCGCGAAGCCGCCGCCGAGGCCCAGCGCCGCGTGGAGGAGATCACCGCCGAGGCCGAGATCGACAAGATCTACGAAGGCAAGGTGATGCGCGTGGTGGACTTCGGTGCCTTCGTGCAGATCATGCCCGGTACCGAAGGCCTGCTGCACATCTCCCAGATCGCCGAGGAGCGGGTGGAGAAGGTCACCGATTACGTCAACGAGGGCGACATCATCAAGGTGAAAGTCCTGGACGTGGATCAGCGCGGCCGCATCAAGCTGTCCATGAAGGAAGCCAAGGAAGTTTAAAAGGAGTATTACATTCCTTTTACATTTGGCTAGAATAAAAAGCCCGCCCGTATCGGCGGGCTTTTTTTTGCCTAATGGAAGGGAATATAAAATGAAAGCAATAACCGGTGCGGTGGCTCTGGCCGCCGCCCTTCAATTATCGGGTTGCGCGTCCATCGTCTCCGACTCTTCTTATTCCGTCAGCCTGCAAAGTTCCCCCGAACGCGCCAATTATGTGGTGACCAACCAGCGTTCCGGGCAACGTATTGCCGCCGGCGTTACGCCGGCCATGATCAGCCTGCCCGCCAAAAACGGATTTTTCTCGGGGGCGAAATATCAGGTCACCTTCGAGCATGAGGGGTTTAACAGTTCCTCGGTGCCGCTGAATGCCTCCATGGACGGTTGGTACTGGGGCAATATTATTTTTGGCGGCCTGCTCGGTATTCTGATCGTGGATCCGGCCACCGGCGCCATGTGGAAGCTGGACGACCAGGTCCTGGTGGGGCTGGAGGAAACGCCAATCGTGGAGCCGCCCCTGGCGCCCGCCGCGCCGGTGACGCCGGCCCCCGAAACACCCGCCACGGAGGAGAAGAGCGCCGCCGCCCCGCTGGGCGATCAGGTCTCCGCCAATACCGTGACGGGCCCCGCCGCCACCCACTGACGTTACGCCCTCCGGCTTCCACCGCCCGCGTGGAAGCCGCCTCAATCCCACCTTCTTCGCCCGGGCCTGAAATATAAGGCAAGTTGCTTTACTGTTCTGCCGGTTGTAAGCTTCCTTACCATAAGTTGGCTTATGAATGAGGCCGTTGATGAACAAGGACACCACCGTGGGCCTGGGGTTGCACGACGTGGCGCGCATGCTGCGCCGCGAATTCGACCGCCGGGCCCGGGAGCAGGGGCTCACCCGGGCCCGCTGGCAGGTGCTGTGGAACCTGACCCACCGGGAAGGCATTCACCAGGCCGCCCTGGCCGAGATCATGGATGTGGCGCCGATCTCCCTGACCCGCCAGCTGGAGCGGCTGGAGCAGGAAGGGCTGGTGGAGCGGCGCGCGGACGCCACCGACCGCCGGCGGCGTCGGGTCTATCTGACCGAGCAGGCGGCGCCGGCGCTGGCGCGGCTGCGGGAACTGGCCATGGAAACCCGCCGTCAGGCGCTGGACGGCATCGCGGCGGAGGACATCGAGACCCTGACCCGGGTACTGCGGCGCATGCGCGCCAATCTTTGCCAGCGCACCGATCACACCGAACAAGGGGAATAACCTCGTGACCACGACACAACGTAACCGCCGCCTGGCCATGGGCCTGGGTTTGATCGTCGCCCTGGCGGTGGTGCTCTGGCTGGCGTTCGGCGGTCGCCGCTACGTCAGCACCGAAAACGCCTACGTGAAAATCGACATGATCTCGCTCACCGCCGATGTGAGCGGACCGCTGACGCGGGTGGAGGTGGAGCGCAATCAGGCCGTGCAACAGGGCCAGGTACTCGCCGAAGTGGACCCGGAACCCTATCGCATCGCCCTGGAGGAAGCCCGCGCCGACCAGCAGGCGGTGCGCAACCGCATTCTCTCCGAGCGGGCCGATTACGCCCGTCTTCAGGCCCAGCACGCCCAGGCGGAACGGGACCTGGCCTACCATCAGCGGGAGCTGGAGCGTTATCAGGGCCTGGACCGGGTGGCGGTGTCGCGCTCACAGCTGGACGGCGCCCGCCAGAAACGGGATCAGGCCGGCGCCCAGGCGTCGGTGACCGAGCAGGAACTGGCCAGCCTCAAGGCCAAGCTGGGCGGCGGCCCGGACGTGGCCGTGGAGGAGCACCCGGATTATCAGGCGGCCACCGCCAAGCTGGACCGGGCCCGCTATGACCTGGCCCACACCCGCATCGTGGCGCCGGCGGACGGCGTGATCGGTGGCAGCACGCCGCTGGTCGGCGAGCGCGTCAACGCCGGTGTGCCGGTGTTCACCCTGGCCAAGAACCGCTCCGCCTGGGTGGAAGCCAACCTCAAGGAAACCCAGCTCACCAACGTCCGCGAAGGGCAGAGCGTGGAAGTGGAAGTGGACAGTTACCCGGGCGTGGTATGGAAGGCCACGGTGCAGAGCCTGAGCCCGGCCACCGGCTCGGAGTACGCCCTGATCCCGCCGCAGAACGCCAGCGGCAACTGGGTGAAGGTGGTGCAACGGGTGCCGGTGAAACTGCGTCTGGAGGACCTGGACGGCAAGCCGCCCCTGCGCGCCGGCATGAGCGCGGAAATCGCCATCGACACCGGCGTCTCCCTGTTCGGCGACGCCGGCGAACCGGCCCGGACCGCCGATGCCGCGCATTAACGACCAGCGCCTGGTCACCGTCAGCATCATGCTGGCCACGGTGATGCAGGTGCTGGACACCACCATCGCCAACGTGGCCCTGCCGCACATGCAGGGCAGCCTGTCGGCCAGCACCGACCAGATCACCTGGGTGCTGACCTCCTACATCGTGTCGGCGGCGATCATGACCCCGGCGGTGGGTTTCTTCGCCGGCCGGCTGGGCCGGCGCCGGCTGTTCCTGTGGTCGGTGGCCGGTTTCACGGTGGCCTCGGGCCTGTGCGGTCTGTCCGCCAACCTGGATCAGATGGTGATGTTCCGCATCCTGCAGGGCATCTTCGGGGCCGCCCTGGTGCCGCTGTCCCAGTCGGTGCTGCTGGATTCCTACCCGGTGGAGAAACACGGCCAGGCCATGGCGATCTGGGGCATGGGCGTGATGGTGGGGCCGATTCTCGGGCCCACCCTGGGCGGCTGGCTGACCGAGTGGTACAGCTGGCGCTGGGTGTTCTACATCAACCTGCCGTTCGGCCTGCTGGCCTTCGCCGGCATCTGGCTGAGCGTGGCGGAGACGGACACCCGCAAGGTGCGCTTCGATATGATGGGCTTCGCCTTCCTGGGGCTGGCCATCGGCGCCTTCCAGCTGATGCTGGACCGGGGCGAGCAGGAAAAGTGGTTCGAGAGCTTCGAGATTCAGGTCGAGGCCTTGCTGGCGGTGCTCGGCTTCTACCTGTTCCTGGTGCATTCGTTCACCAAGAAAGACCCCTTTATCAATCTGAGTCTGTTCAAGGACCGCAATTTCGCCACCGGCGTGGTGTTCATCTTCGTGGTCGGCATCATTCTGTTGGCCACCATGGCGCTGCTGCCGCCGTTCCTGCAGCAGTGGAAGGACTATCCGGCGGTCACCACCGGGCTGGTGCTGGCGCCGCGCGGGCTGGGGTCCATGTTCTCGATGATGCTGGTGGGCCGGTTGATGCGCACCCGGCTGGATCCGCGTGTCCTGGTGGTCACCGGGCTGCTGTTCATTACCGCTTCGCTGCACGAAATGGCCGGCTTCACCCTGGAAGTGAGCCGCGACACCTTGATCTGGACCGGCGTACTGCAGGGCCTGGGCCTGGGGCTGGTGTTCGTGCCCGCCAGCGCGCTGACCTACGCCACCCTCAAACCGGAACTGCGCACCGAGGGGGCCTCCCTGTTCTCGTTGTCGCGCAACCTGGGCTCCAGTGTCGGCATCTCGATCATGACCGCCATGCTGGCGCGGAATATGTGGATCAACCAGCAGCAGCTCGGCGAGCATCTGCAACCGGGGGCCTGGATCGCCCAGGGGCTGCCCATCAAGGAGATGGTGAGCGGGGTGCCGGCGGCGGTGTATCAGACACTGATGGCGCAGGCGGCGGAGATCAGCTACATGAACGATTTCCGGCTGCTGATGTGGATCAACATGGCGGCGATACCGCTGGTGCTGCTGCTGCGTCACCAACAACGTCGGCCCGCGTAGGGGGGGCGTGTAGGAGCGGCTTCAGCCGCGATCAACGGCGGTGCCGCTGGCATCGCGACTGAAGTCGCTCCTACATTTGCGGTCCGGGGCCCGGTCCGGGGCCGGCGTCAGTCGTCGCTGTTCTTGCGGGTCTTGATCAGCTCATCCACCACGCCCGGATCGGCCAGGGTGGAGGTATCGCCCAGGGAGTCCAGTTCATCGGCGGCGATCTTGCGCAGAATACGACGCATGATCTTGCCGGAACGGGTCTTGGGCAGGCCCGGGGCGAAGTGGATCAGGTCCGGTTTGGCGATCGGGCCGATTTCCCGGGTGACCAGCTCGCGCAGCTCCTTGATCAGTGCCTCGCTGCCTTCGGCGCCGCTCATCAGCGACACGTAGGCGTAGATGCCCTGACCCTTGACCTCGTGCTGGTAGCCCACCACGGCGGCCTCGGAGATGCTCTTGTGCAGCACCAGGGCGGATTCGATCTCGGCGGTGCCCAGGCGGTGGCCGGAGACATTGAGCACATCGTCCACCCGGCCGGTGATCCAGTAATAGCCGTCCTCGTCCCGGCGGGCGCCGTCGCCGGTGAAGTAGTAGCCCGGGTAGGCGCTGAAGTAGGTGTCGATCATGCGCTGGTGATCGCCGTAGACGGTGCGGATCTGGCTCGGCCAGCTGGCCTTGATCACCAGGTTGCCGGAGGTGGCGCCTTCCAGCTCCTTGCCGTCCGGGTCCATCAGCCCCGGCTGCACGCCGAACATGGGCAGGGTGGCGGAGCCGGGCTTCAGGTCCACGGCGCCGGGCAGGGGCGCGATCATGATGGCGCCGGTCTCGGTCTGCCACCAGGTGTCGACGATAGGGCAGCGCTCCTCGCCCACCACCCGGTGGTACCACTCCCAGGCTTCCGGGTTGATCGGTTCGCCCACCGTGCCCAGCAGCTTGAGCGTCTTGCGGGAGGTCTTCTTCACCGGGCCGTCGCCCTGGCCCATCAGGGCGCGGATGGCGGTGGGGGCGGTGTAGTAGATGTTCACCTTGTGCTTGTCCACCACCTGCCAGTGGCGGGAGGCGTCCGGGTAGGTGGGCACCCCTTCGAACATCAGGGTGGTGGCGCCGTTGGCCAGCGGCCCGTAAACGATGTAGCTGTGGCCGGTGATCCAGCCCACATCGGCGGTGCACCAGTAGATGTCACCGTCGTGGTAGTCGAACACGTATTTGTGGGTCAGCGCCGCCTGCAGCATGTAGCCGGCGGTGCTGTGCAGCACGCCCTTGGGCTTGCCGGTGGAGCCGGAGGTATAGAGGGTGAACAGCGGGTCCTCGGAGGCCATCCATTCCGGTTCGCACTGCTCGGACGCCTGGGCCATGGCCTCGTGGTACCAGACGTCGCGGGCGTCGTCCCAGTCCACCTGGTTGCCGGTGCGCCGCACCACCAGGCAGGTGTGCACGCCGTTACCGCCGTTCATGGCCTTGTCGGCGTTGGCCTTGAGGGGAATCAGCTTGCCGCCGCGCACGCCCTCGTCGGCGGTGATCACGGCGCTGGCCTGGGCGTCCTGGATGCGGTCCTTGAGCGCTTCCGGGGAGAAGCCGCCGAACACCACCGAATGGATGGCGCCGATGCGCGCGCAGGCCAGCATGGCGAAGGCCGCCTCCGGGATCATCGGCATGTAGATCACCACCCGGTCGCCTTTCTTCACGCCGCGATCCTTGAGCACATTGCCCAGGCGGGAGACCTGCTCGAACAGCTCCTGATAGGTGATGTGCTTGTCCTGGCCCGGGTCGTCGCCCTCCCAGATAATGGCGGTCTGTTGCGCGCGCGCCGGCAGGTGCCGGTCCACGCAGTTGTAGCAGGCGTTGAGGGTGGCCCCCTGGAACCAGGCGGCGCGACCTTCCTTGAAGTCCCAGTCGCTGACCGTGTCCCAGCGGGTCCGCCAGTCGAGCAGCTCGTCGGCGCGGTCCGCCCAGAAGGTGTCCGGATCGTCCACGGACTGCTGATACCAGCGATCGTAGGTGGCCCGGTCCATCAGGGTCTGGCGCTTGAACGCCTCCGGAACCGGGTGAATCTTTTGTTCTGACATGGCTGTCTCCTTCGTACTGCCCGCTGGTTGTCTTGTTCTTCCCGCACGGCGCGGGAGTCCGGTGCGCCGTGACGTGGCCGGATCCCGCCGGCAGGCGCATGGCCACGCATTATCCCGCCGCCGCGGCGCCGGCTGAATTCCACCATGGTCTATAACCGGCCGGTCGTCCGCCGGTCGGCGTTGCGTACTACTTTAGAGGGGAAGGGCGGGCGGTGCATCCCGTGGCGGGAAAGCGGGACTAAGACCAAAGGCGAATGGCGTCGGCGCGATCAGGCGGTAGGCTGGGGACAACAAAAAACGCCGGCGCGAGGCCGGCGTTTGGAGAGGGCAAAAAGCCGGGTGGCGATCAGGCCACCTGAACCGGAATGGCGTTGCTGGTGCCTTTCACGGCATTGCCTTCGCCCATGTAGATCAGGCGCGGCTTGTAATTGATCAGCTCGGAGCTGGAGTAGTTGGCATAGGCGCAAATGATCACCCGGTGGCCGGGCTGCGCTTTATGGGCGGCGGCGCCATTCACGGAGATAATCTTGGAACCCTCCTCGCCACGAATGGCGTAGGTTTCGAAGCGCTCGCCGTTATCCAGGTTGTAGATCTGGATTTGCTCATACTCAAGAATGCCGGCCATGTCCATCAACTCGCCGTCGATGGCGCAGGAGCCTTCATACTCGAGTTCCGCGTGGGTCACGCGGGCCTGGTGCAACTTGGCTTTCAGCATGGTGCACTGCATGTCGGGTACCTCTCTGAACAACCCCTGGATCGGCCCTTGGGGCCGGCCTCTGCGAGGGGCCGGCAGTATGCATGAACCCCCGGTCACATACAAGAAAGGGGAAACAGGCTGTTTCGGGCCATTTTGCGACGCAGCTTATCAGGACGCGGGCAGCGTCAGCGTCAGATTGTCGATCAATCTCGGCTTGCCGAGCCGGGCGGCGGCGGCGATCACCAGCTCCCGGTCCCCGGGGGCCGCCGGCACCAGGGTGCGGGCGTTGGCCACGGTCACATAGTCCACCCCGAAACCGTCCTTCCCGAGCGCCTCGGCGGTCCTGACTTCCAGCGTCCGGAAGTCCCGTTCGCCGTCTTCCAGCGCCTGGCGGGCCTGGCGCAGATGGTGCTGCAGCCGCGGGGCAAGGGCCCGTTCCTGCTCGGTCAGATAGCCGTTGCGCGAGCTCATCGCCAGGCCGTCCGCCTCACGGGCGGTGGGGGCGCCGACGATGCGGATCGGGAACAGCAGTTCCTCGGTCATGCGGCGCAGAATCGCCAGCTGCTGAAAATCCTTCTCGCCGAACACCGCCACGTCCGGCTGGACGATATGGAACAGCTTGCTGACCACCGTGGTCACGCCCCGGAAATGACCGGGCCGGTCGGCGCCGCACAGATAATCGCCCAGCTCGTCCACCTCCACCCAGGAGCGGTTGGCGCCCAGCGGATACATTTCTTCCACCGAAGGGGCGAACAGCACCTCCACGTTGGCGTCGCGGAGCCGGTCGGCGTCCGCGTCCAGGGTGCGCGGGTAGGCGTCGAAATCCTCGCCGGGGCCGAACTGGGTGGGGTTGACGAACACCGACACCACCACCGCGTCGCACTCCTGGCGAGCGGCCTGTACCAGGCTCAGGTGGCCGTCGTGGAGATTGCCCATGGTGGGCACCAGGCCGACGGTGCGGCCGTCGCGGCGCCATTGCGCCACGCGCGCCCGCACCTCGGCGACGCTATGCAGGATGTCCATGGTCAGAAACAGTGTTCGTCGGCGGGAAAGCGGCCGCTTTTGACCGCTTCATGATAGGCCCGGAAGGCGCCGGCGACGCCACCGTCGGATTCCGCCATGAAATCCTTCACGAACCGGGCCGGCCGCGGATTCAGGCCCAGCATGTCGTGCATCACCAGCACCTGGCCGTCGCACTCCGGGGCGGCGCCGATGCCGATCACCGGCGCTTCCACGGCGGCGGTGATCTCGGCGCTCAGGGTGCGCGGCACGCATTCCAGCACGAACAGGGCGGCGCCGGCCCGGTCCAGGGTATAGGCGGCGTCCAGCAGTTCCCGGGCGCCGGCCTCGTCCTTGCCCTGCACCCGGTAGCCGCCGAAGGCGTTCACCGATTGCGGGGTCAGGCCCATGTGCGCGCACACCGGCACGCCATTGCGTTTGAGCACGGTGATGGCGTCCGCCAGCCAGGCGCCGCCTTCCAGCTTGATCACGTTGGCGCCGGCCTGCATCAGCGCGGTGGCCGCGTCGAGGGTGCTTTCCAGGGTGGCGGCGCCCATGAAGGGCACGTCGGCGATGATCAGGCTGCCCTGATTACCGCGGGCCACGCACTCGGTGTGGTAGACCATCTGCTCCAGGGTCACCGGCACGGTGCTGTCCTGGCCCTGGATCACATTGCCGAGGGAATCGCCGATCAGGATGGCGTCCACGCCGGCTTCGCTGATCAGGCGCGAAAAGGTGGCGTCGTAGGCGGTCAGGACGGAGAACTTTTCCCCGTCGTCCTTGCGTTTCTTGAGGGTGCGGATGGTAACGGGCATGGGCTGCTCCCTGGGCCGGTTCACACTGGCATCGGGTATTACACCAGCGGGCGGGGGTTAAAATAGTGGCGGCCCGTGCGGATGTCCAGCAACTCGCCCACCAGCTGCTGGTAGTCCGCCTCGCCGCTGACCAGGTCGATCTCGGCGGCATTGACGATCAGCAGCGGCGCCGCGTCGTAGAAGTGGAAGAAGCGGGTGTAGGCGTCGTTGAGACGGCCCAGATAGCCCGGGTCCACGCGCTGCTCGAAGTCGTGGCCGCGTTTCTGCACCCGCTGGCGCAACACCCCGGTGGGCGCCTGCAGATAGATCACCAGGTCCGGCGCCGGGGCGTCCAGCAGCATGTGCCGGAACACATTGTCGTAGAGGGCGAACTCATCCTCGTCCAGGTTCACCTCGGCGAACAGACGGTTCTTGTCGACCAGGAAGTCCGCCACCTTGGGACCGGTGAACAGGTCCTGCTGCTGAAGCTGGCGGAGCTGGTCGGCGCGCTGGAACAGAAAGAACAGCTCGGTCTGCAGGGCAAAGCGGGCCGGGTCCTGGTAGAAGCGGGTCAGGAACGGGTTGTCCTCGGCCTGCTCCAGCAGGGTGTCGAAGCCGAAGGTGTCCGCCAGCCGCCGCGCCAGGGTGGTCTTGCCGACGCCGATGGGGCCCTCCACGGCGATAAAGCGGGGCAGCTCGCCGCTGGCGCGCAGCGCATTGATGCGTTCAGTCAGCAAACCGGTCCTCCTCCAGACGGTGCAGGCGGTGCAGCGGCTGTTCGGCCACCGCCGGCCAATGGTCCGCCAGGGGCGTGCCGTCCGGCAAGCGGCAGTCCGGCAGCCGGTCGAGCAGCGGCCGCAGCACGAAGGCGCGGTGCGTCATTTCCGGGTGCGGAATGCGCAGGCGCGGCAGGCGCACGCTGGCCTGGTCCCACAGCAGTATATCCAGATCCAGGGTGCGTTCGCCCCAGTGGCGCAGGCGCCGGCGGCCGGCGGCCCGCTCCAGCGCCTGCAGGGCGTCGAGCAGCGCCAGCGGGTCCAGCGTGGTGTCCAGCAGCGCCACCGCGTTGACGTAATCGGGCTGATCCTGGGGGCCCACCGGGGCGGTGCTGTACAGATCGGAATGGCCGATCAGGCGCGTTTCCGGCAGGGCGGCCAGGGCGCCCAGCGCCGCCGTCACCTGATGCGCCGGGTCGTTGAGATTGCTGCCCAGGCCGATCACCACCATGCCACCACTCCCCCGGCGCTCAATCCTGGTTGGACGAGGAGCGCCCGGAGCGCCGGCGCCGTCGGCGGCGGCCGCCATTGGCGCCGCTGCCGCCACCCCCACCGCCCTGGTTGGGGCCCAGGGCCTGGGTCATGGCGTAGCGTTCCGACTCGTCGACCTGCTGGTAGCGGGTCCACCAGGCGCCCAGCCCGGCACGCAGCTCGCCGGCCTGCTCGCGCAGCAACAGAAAATCGTAGGCGGCGCGGAAGCGCGGATGCTGCAGCAGGGTATCGGCGCGTTTGCCGCCCCGGCGCGGCAGCCGCTGCTGAAGATCCCACATTTCGCGCATCACGGTGGAGAAGCGGCGCGGCACGGCGGTGTGGCGGATCTGCTGGTCCAGCGCCCAGCTGGCCGCCTTGTGCAGGGCCGGCGCCGGCGGCACGCCGTCGGCGCGGTGCTTGTCCAGGCGCGCCACCACCACCGGCCACAGCAGCACGGCGAAGATAAAGGCCGGGGTCACCGGCTTGTCCTCGGCCAGGCGCGCGTCGGTGTTGTCCATGGCCGCCAGAATCAGGTCGTCCCACATGTCGCCCTGGTCGCCGCGCAGGCACCGGTCGGTTTCCGGGAACAGGAAGGGGAACAGGCCCAGGTCGCGGAGCTCGTTGTAGGAGGCGCGGGCGTGACCGCTGAGAAACAGCTTGAGCACCTCATCGAACAAGCGGGCCGGCGGTACCTGCAGCAGCAGTTCCGCCAGACGCGGAATCGGCTCGGCGGTGGCCCGGTCCGGCTCGAACCCCAGCTTGGCGGCGAAACGGGCGGCGCGCAGCATGCGCACCGGGTCTTCCCGGTAGCGTTGCTCCGGGTCGCCGATCAGGCGCAGCACGCCGCGCTCGATGTCGCGCCGGCTCTGCACGAAGTCGTACAGGGCGAAGTCGGCGATGTTGTAGTAAAGGGCGTTGACGGTGAAATCCCGGCGCAGGGCGTCTTCCTCGATGCTGCCCCAGGCGTTGTCGCGCAACACCAGCCCGGTTTCCTCATGGGCCAGGTGCTGGTCGTCGTCCAGATCGTCCCGCTGGAAGGCCCGGAAGGTGGACACCTCGATGACCTCGCGGCCGAAGCGCACGTGCACGATCTGGAAGCGGCGGCCGATGATGCGGCTGCGCTTGAACAGGCGGTGCACCTCGTCCGGCGTGGCGTCGGTGACCACGTCGAAGTCCTTGGGCTGGCGCCCGCACAGCAGGTCGCGCAGGCAGCCGCCGACCAGATATGCCTCGAACCCGGCCTTGTGCAGTCCGTAGAGCACATTCAGGGCGGCGCGGGAGATGTCCTTGCGGGAGATCGGGTGCTGGTCGCGGGGGATCACCCTTGCTTCGGGAAGCCGGGGCATGTCAAAGGAACCTTTGCGCAGGAGTCGGGTCCAGAGGGAGATGAAGGGTCTTGAAATGAGAGTCCACAGGAGCGGAAAGAATGCCGCTGAACGCTCTACGAATCTGGATGCCATTGAGCAAAAAACGTCCTGACGAGATGAAAGGCGGCATGGTAGCACTTTTTCGCCGTCATCGGTCATCCGATATGGAGAAAGGACGGGGGAGTGGGGTACACTTCCGCTCTGGTCCACCAGGCCCGAAAAGTAAAAAGGGACCACAACCTTGGTCGTGGTCCCCTATGCGCTGATTCTGTTGTTGTTATTTTTTGTTTTGTTTTCTGCCTTGCGCCGTAACCAATTTCCGCTACGGCATGTTTGTTCGGCTCAAGCTTTATTCTTCTTCTTTTCTTGTTCTTATTCTGAGCCTCGCCGCCGTTGTTGTTTTCGTTATGTGGCGTGGGATTCATAGTGCATGGATGGATTTTTCATTGCAACAGCTTGTTGATCCCTTAAAAATCAACAACTTACAGAAATTTTGAAAAATAGGCACGTGAAGGTGGGCGGCCTCGGTAACGCACGTGTTACCGCGCTGGGTAGTAAGGTAACACTTCGTGGGGGTCGCGCCGCGGACTGTCCTCGACCGGCGGGAAGCAAGCGCGAAAACGGCAAAAAAATGTTGGCCGGCGCCGGACCGGAGGGCGAAAGAGCGACGGGAAAGGTCGGAAGAATTGTAAAACCGGCCGGGGCGACGCCCGGCCGGCGGGGTGGGCCGGCTAGCGGCGGGCGCCGCGTTTGGGGCGCTGGATGCCCAGGCGCTGGCGGCGTTCCCAGAGGCTCTTGCGGCTGATGCCAAGCTTCTGGGCCAGCTCCGTCTCGGTCATGTTGTCCTGGTTTTCCATCACGAAGCGGGTGAAGTAGTCCTCCAGGGACAGATCCTCGGACGGATCCAGGCTGGCGCGGCTCTGGCGCTGGGGCGTGCGGTTCGGGTTCAGCCCCAGCTGGGCCGGGCCGATGCCGTCTTCCTCGGTGAGAATGACCGCGCGCTCGATCACGTTTTCCAGTTCCCGCACGTTGCCCGGCCAGGCATAGCGGCGCATGGCGGAGAGCGCCTCCTCGGTGAAGTAAAGCTCGCCACGGTGCATCTTCTCGCAGCTGCGGGCCAGCAGCGCCCGGGCCAGTTCCTCCACGTCCTCGTCCCGTTCGCGCAGCGGCGGCAGTTCCAGCTCCATCACATTGAGACGGTAGTACAGGTCGTCGCGGAAGCGCCCGTCGCTGACCCGGGCCGGCAGTTCGGTCTGGCTGCTGGCGATCACGCGCACGTCCACCCGCCGCGTCGCCAGGGATTCCTGGCGGTGGATCTCGCCCTGTTCAAGCAGGGTCAGCAGCCGGCTCTGCGCTTCCGGGGTCAGTTCTCCCACCTCGTCCAGAAACAGGGTGCCGCCGTCCGCTTCCTCGATGCGGCCGGCGTGGGCCTCGTCGCCGAACAGCTCCTGCAGCTGCAGGGCCTTGGGCAGCGCCGCGCAGTGCACCGTGACCAGCGGCGCGCCGGCCCGTTCGCTGTGCTCGTGCAGGGCGCGGGCGGTGAGCTCCTTGCCGGTGCCGGCCTCGCCCAGAATCAACACCGGCGTGTGGGTGGGGCCCACCCGGCTGATGCGGTGCTTGAGCTCGCGCATGGCGTCGCACTCGCCGATCATCGACCGCACCGGGTAGGTCCGCTCCAGATCCCGGCGCAGCACCTGATTGCCGCGGCTGATGCGGCCCTCCTTGAGCACCCGCTCCACCGCCAGCAGCATTTCATCGTGGTCGAAGGGTTTGGGAATGTAGTCCACCGCCCCCTGGCGCATGGCGTCCACCGCCGAGCGCAGGCTGGCGTAACTGGTCATGATCAGCACCGGCACCGGCCGGGCCTGCTCGATCAGCGCGGTGCCGGGCTCGCCGGGCAGGCGCAGATCGCTGATGATCAGGTCGCACTGGCTCAAACCCTTCTCCCGGGCCTGTTCCACGGATTCCGCTTCCGTCACCGAATGATCGTGGCGCTCCAGCAGCTTGCGCAGGGCGCCCCGGATAACGGGTTCATCCTCGACGATCAGGATATGGCTCATGGTGCCGTTCCTTCTTTTTTATTCCGCGGGCGGCCGGTCGTTGGCGAAGGCGGGCAGCTCGATCACGAAGCGGGTGCCCCGGCCGTCGTCGATGGGGCTTTCCACCCGCACCGTGCCGCGATGGTCCTCGATGATACTGTAAACCAGTGCCAGACCCAGCCCCGTGCCACGGCCGGGGGGTTTGCTGGTCACGAACGGTTCGAACAGCGCATCGCGCAATTCCGCCGGCACCCCGTGGCCCTGATCTTCCACGGTGATGCGCAGGCGCTGATCGTGGCGCTCGCTGCGCACCACGATGGGCAGATCGTCCCGGCTGGCGTCGGCGGCGTTGCCGAGCAGGTTGACGAACACCTGCAACAGCCGCTGCGGGTCGCCGGTCACTTCCTGGTCCGCCGGACACAGGTTATCAAAACGCTGCTGCCGATGGTCCGGGTCGAGCAGCAGCAGGGCGATGGCCTCGGCCACGGTGGCGGACAGGTTGACCGGGCCCTGGATGGTGTCGCGCACGCCGCCGGAGTGGCTGAACGTCACCAGCGACTCGACGATGCGGGTGATGCGCCGGGTCTGCTCCACGATCTGGCGGGCGCCCTGGCGCTGCTCGTCCTCGTCGCAATGACCGTCCAGATTCTGTGCCAGGCAGGCGATGGCGGTCACCGGGTTGCCGATTTCGTGGGCCACGCCGGCGGCCAGCCGGCCGATGGACGCCAGCCGTTCGTTGTGGGCCAGATGGGATTCCATTTGCCGCAGATCGGTGATGTCCTCGATCACCAGCACCTGGCCGCCGGCCTGCTCGGTGGGGCCCGGGCTGTGGATCAGTGAGCGGTGCAGGCTCAGCCAGCGGGGCTGGCCGTCCACTTCCACATGCCGCTGCGGATCGTGCTCGGTGACCCCGTGGCTGAATTCCGCCAGCAGTTCGCCCCAGGGCGTGGGCAGATGGCCAAGGCGCGAGCCGATGGTGTCCTCGGCGTCGATGCCGGTGAGCGCCTCGGCGGCCCGGTTCCAGCCGATGATCTCACCGTCGGCGCCCAGGGAAATCACCCCCATGGGCAGTTCCAGCAGCGTCTGCCGGTGGAAGCGCCGCAGGCTGTCCAGCTCCGCCGCCAGCCCGGACAGCTTGTCGCGGTACTGCTCCAGGCGGGTTTCGATAAAGCGGATGTCCTCGGACTCGCCCTCCTGGGGCCGGTAGGGCAGGTTGTCGTCCATCAGCTGGTGGGCCACCGAGGGGCCGAGCAGGCCGGACAGGTTGGTCTCCAGCTGGTCGCGCAGCCGGCGCAGCGCATAGGGGCGGGTTTCCTCCCGGCCCAGACGCAGGTCGCGCAGGGCCATGTCCACCTCGCGGCCGGCGGTCACCGGGCCCAGGGGGCCGCTCAGGGCGGCCACGAACTCGTCCACGCTGCGCGCGCCCAGGTCCCAGCGGTAGGGCCGGCGCAGGCTGTCCACCGCGCAGGCTTCGGCGGCGGTGCGCTCGGCGCGGGAGGTGGGCGTGATGATCGACACGATGGCATAGATCAGCCCGTTCAGGCTCAGGGAGGCGATCGCCGCCTGGTTCCAATGCGCCATGCCCTGGCGTTCGTGCAGGCCGATCCATTCCAGCAGGGCGGAGGCCTGCCACTGGGGAAAGGTGATCGGAATCAGCAGCGCCAGCAGCCAGACCGCGAAGCCCACCGCGATGCCGGCGAACAGGCCGTTGCGGTTGCCCGACGGCCAGAACAGGGTGCCGATCAGCCCGGGCACGAACTGCAACGCCGCCACGAACGACAGCACGCCCAGTTCCACGGCGCTGTGCCCCGGCCCGGCCAGCCGGTAGAAGCCGTAGGCCAGGGCCAGGATGGCGGCGATCAGCACCCGCCGGGTCCACAGCAGGTTGCGGTACAGATCCTGGGCGGAACTGAGCGGGCTGGCGGGCAGTACCAGGTGATTGAGGCTCATTCCCGACAGCGCCAGGGTGGCGACGATCAGCATACCACTGGCCCCGGCCAGCCCGGCCAGATAGCCGAGCACGGCGCCGCCGCCATTGGCCAGCCCCACGCCCAGGGTGAAATAGTCCGGCGAGGTGGGCGCGTTGCTGGCCAGGGCCGCCCACAGAATCACCGGCACGCACAGCGCCATCACCAGGAACAGCAGCGGCAGGCCCCAACTGGCCGAGACCAGGGCGCGGGGGTTCAGGTTTTCGGTGAAGGCCATATGGAACATGTGCGGCATCACCACGGCGGACACGAAGAAGGCCATGATCAGGCTGTGCCAGCTGCCGTTCTGCAGCGGGCCGTAAAGGCGCGCCAGCATTTCCGGGTGGGCGTCCAGCCACTGGCCCAGCCCGCCGGGCCCGTCGAACACGCCGAACAGGCCGATCAGCGCCACCGCCACGAACGCCACCAGCTTGATCAGGGATTCCGTGGCGATCGCTACCACCAGACCTTCGTGGCGTTCCCGGGCGGTGGCATGGCGGGCGCCGAACAGGATCGCGAACAGGGTGATCAGCAAACAGAACCACAGCGCCACCCAGGCCGGATCCGGCTCGCCGGTGAGAATCTGGATCGACTCCGCCACCGCTTTGATCTGCATGGACAGCAGCGGCAGCATCCCCACCACCATCATCAGGGTGGTCAGGGCGCCGGCCAGACGGCTGCGGTAGCGGAACGCGAACAGGTCCGCCAGGGAGCCGAGCTGATAGGTGGTGGTCAGCCGCAGGATCGGCGCCAGTAGAATCGGCGCCAGCAGGAACACCCCGGAGATGCCCAGGAAATAGGCCAGGAAGTTGTAGCCGTAGTCGTGGGCGTAGCCCACCGAGCCGTAGATCGCCCAGGCGCTGGCATAGACCCCCAGGGAGAACACGAACACCGCCGGATGGCGCACCAGCCGTGCCGGAATCCGGCCCTTTTCGGTGATCCAGGCGACCAGGAACAGGAACAGCAGGTAGCCGCCGGCGATCAGGATCAGTTCGCTAACGCTATAGGCCATCGACGTCCCGGCTCCTGGCGATCCAATAGCTGAGGGCGATCAGTCCCAGCCAGACCAGATAAGGGCGATACCAGGCACGCCCACCCTCGCTCCACCAGTCGATCAGCGCCGGGGAAAGCAGGTAGGTGCCGAGAATAAAGATAATCAGCAGGCGGTCGGTGTACATGGCGGCTCCCTGGTGACCAGCATATCAATCCCGCGCCGGTCGCAAAAACGCGGGGGGCGGCTGGCGCCGACCTCGCGGCAGCTGCTCCGGGCGCCAATGGGCGCGGGCCCAGGCCAATTGCTCGTCGACCCCGGCGCCGGCCAGATCCTTCTCCGGACGCAGGCCGACGCAGCTCAGCGCGGCGAACAGGGCGCCGGACGGGCGGGCCGTGTCCAGCGCCGCGGCGCCGGCGGACTTGCTCATCTTGCCACCGGCCGGATCCATGATCACCGGCAAATGGGCGTAGTCGGGCGCCGGCGCCCCCAGGCACTGCAGCACACGCCGTTGCCGCAGCGTCGAGGCCAGCAGGTCGCTGCCGCGTACCACATCGGTGATGCCCTGGTCCGCATCATCCAGCGCGCAGGCCAGCTGATAGGCGAACAGGCCGTCCCGGCGCCGGATCACGAACGGCCCGCCTTCCCGGGCCAGATCGGCGCACACCCGGCCCTGGATGCGGTCCTCGAAACAGACCTGGCCGTCCGGCACGGTCAGGCGCACCGCCCGGTCGGGGCCGGGCGGTTGCGCCACGGCCGGGCCGGGATGGATATTGTCCAGGGCCTGAAGCTGCTTGCGGGACAGGGTGCAGTGGAAAGCGAGGCCGGCGGCCAGCAATCGCCCCACCGCATCGGCATAGGCCGGACCACGGCGGCTTTGATACAGCGGTGTGTCGTCCCAGTGCAGGCCGAAGCGGTCCAGTTGATGAAGGATGGTGTCCACGGCGCCGGGCTGCTGGCGGGGCGGATCCAGGTCGTCCACCCGCAGCAGCCAGCGCCCGCCGTGATGGCGGGCGTCCAGCCAACTGGCCAGGGCCGTGACCAGGGAGCCGAAATGCAGCGGCCCCGACGGCGTGGGCGCGAACCGCCCGACGTAACGGCGGCTCACCCCGCCAGTTGTTTTTCCTTGATTTCCGCCAGCTCCTTGCAGTCGATGCACAGCTCGGCGGTGGGACGGGCCTCGAGACGGCGGATACCGATTTCCACGCCGCAGGCTTCGCAGAAGCCGTAGTCGTCCTTGTCGATCTTATCCAGGGCCTTCTCGATCTTCTTGAGCAGCTTGCGCTCCCGATCACGGGTGCGCAGCTCCAGGGCGAATTCCTCTTCCTGGGTGGCCCGGTCGGCGGGATCGGGCAGGTTCGCCACCTCATCCTGGAGGTGGTGCATGGTGCGGTCGGCTTCCTCCATCAGTTCCTGGCGCCAGGCCAGAAGAATCTGACGGAAGTGCGCGCGCTGGGCTTCGTTCATGTACTCCTCGCCGTCCTTGGGCACGTACGGCATAAAACCATGAATGAGCGTTTCCGCCTTGCTGGCGGTGGAGGGGGATTTGTTCACCTTGGATGTCACCTGATTGGAAGATGGAGAACGGGTTGAAGCCCGGGAGAGGCTTCCTGACGCCGTCCTGGCGGCCCGGGTGGGACGCTGAGGTTCGGGAGTCCGGGCCGCCGGGGCGGCGGGTCGGGTCGCGGCCTTCTTGGGGGCCGCGGCCGGAATCGATTTTGCCGGCGCGCTCTTGGCCGCCGGTCGGGTGTTCTTCGGGCCGGCCTTGGCGGCGGGCTTGCTTTTCACCGCGGCTTTTCCGGCCGTGGCTTTGCTGGCGGTGGTCTTCGGCGCCGCCTTGCGGGGGGCCGCCGGTTTGGACGCTGCGCTTCTCTTCGCGGTGGCTTTTGTCGCGGTGGTCTTCGTCGCGGAGGCCTTCGCCGGCTTGGCTTTGCTGGCCGCGGCTTTCTTCGCCGTCGCTGGTTTGGTCGGCGCTTTCTTCACCGGGGTCTTGCCGGCGGTGGCTTTCCGGGCGGCGGTCTTGCGGGCGGGAGCGGTTTTGCTGGCGGCGGCTTTTTTGGCCGCGACCTTTTTCGCGGTGGCCTTCTTCGGGGCTGCCTTTTTGGGAGCGGCCTTTGAGGCGGCTTTTTTCGGCGCCGCTTTCCTGGCGACAGCCTTCTTGGCGGCCGCTTTCTTGGACGCGGCTTTCTTCGCCGGCGCTTTCTTTACCGATGCGGTCTTTGCCGAGGCTTTGCTGGCGCTCTTCGTCCGGGCCGGGGTCTTTACCGCGCTTTTTTTTGCGGCTGCCTTCTTGGCGGTGCCGCTTTTGGCCACGGTGCTTTTGGATGCAGTGCTTTTCGCCGCGCTCTTTTTACTGGCCGTGCTTTTTTTGCTTTTGCTTTTGCTTCCGGTGGCCATTTTGATCAACTCCCTTAACATAGTCGCAACTCGCTATCCTGGGCTTCCCCGAATGAGGGCCGGCCTGGCGGGGCGCCCGGCGAGTGCCGCCTCGGGACGGACGATAGTGTAAGCTTCGACCTTACCGTTTTAGTGCGACCCTTGTCACCATTGCCGCCGGTGCCCTGACGGGCGGACCGGCGCTGGCGCGAGGCGCGGCGATTATAGCCGAGCCGCGCGGAACCACCAGCCCCGCGCAAGGCCGAAGCGACGAAGGTATAGCAAAGCTTTCCCCGCGGAAAAAGAGGTTTTTCTTGACTGGCACCCATTCCACCGCGCCCGGCGAGGGCCGGTCAGACGATACTCGCCCCGAGGACGCCGGCGGCGGCGCGCCGCTGTCCGAGCTGGCCCGGGAGACGCCCCCTTTCCATGTCATGGCGCTGCTGGAGCGCGCCCAGGCCCTGCAGGCGCAGGGCAGGGACATCCTTCACCTGGAGGTGGGCGAGCCGGATTTCCCCTGTCCGGCGCCGATCATGGCCGCCGCCGGAGCCGCTCTGGAACGCGGTGATACACGCTACACCCCGGCGGCGGGGCTGCCGGCCCTGCGCGAGGCCATCGCTCTGGATTATCGCCGCCGCCTGGGCGCGCCGGTGACCGCCGAACAGGTGGTGGTGACCCCGGGCGCGTCCGGGGCGCTGCAGCTGGTGATGGCGGCCCTGCTCAATCCCGGTGACGAAGCGCTGCTCTGTGACCCCGGTTACCCCTGCAACCGTCAGTTCGTGACCCTGGCCGGCGGCGTGCCCCGGCCGCTGACGCTGGACCCGGCGGAACAGTTCCGCCTCAGCGGCGAACGGCTGGCCGCCCAGTGGGGCGAGCGCACCCGGCTGGCGATGGTGGCCAGCCCGGACAATCCCACCGGCAATCGCCTGGACGGCGCCGAGCTGGCGGAGATGGCGCGCTGGTGCGCGGGCCGTCGGGGCACCCTGGTGGTGGACGAGATCTACCAGGGCCTGTGCTACGACGCGCCGGCGGACACGGTGCTGCGCCACGGCGACGAGGCGGTGGTGATCAACAGCTTCAGCAAGTATTTCGGCATGACCGGCTGGCGGTTGGGCTGGCTGGTGGCGCCCCGGGCGCTGGTACCGGCCATCGAGCGGCTGGCCCAGAACTGGTTTCTGGCGCCGGCCACGGTGGCCCAGCACGCGGCGCTGGCGGCGTTCGACGAGGAAACCCTGCTGATCGCCGAACAGCGCCGGCAAATGCTGGAGCGGCGCCGCACCCTGCTGACGGAATCGTTGCCGGCCCTGGGCTTGCCGGTGGTCGGTGGCGCCGAGGGCGCCTTTTACCTGTATCTGGACGTCAGCGCCCATACCGATGACAGCTTCGCCTTTTGCCAGGATCTGCTGGAAAAGGCCGGGGTGGCCCTGACGCCGGGGCTGGACTTCGGCGCCAGCCATCAGCCGGAGCGCTATCTGCGGCTGGCGTACACCTGCGACGAGGCCCGCCTGCGCGAGGCGCTGCGCCGCATCGCCGATTACCTGGAGCGCCGGTGAAGTTCGAGCCGCCTCTGCGGGCGGTTACGCTGTTGCGCCGCTACAAACGTTTCCTGGCCGACGTGCGGCTGCCGGACGGTGAGGAGATCACCGTGCACTGCCCCAACACCGGCTCCATGAAGTATTGCGTGTTGCCCGGGGTGGAGCAGCCGGCGCTGATTTCCGACAGCGGCAACCCCAAGCGCAAGTACCGTCACACCCTGGAGGCGGTGCAGGTGGCCCACGGCCACTGGGCCGGGGTCAACACCGGCCGCACCAATGCGCTGGTGGCGGAAGCGGTGCTGGCGGGACGGGTACCGGAACTGGATCCCGGCGACGGGGTCGAGCGGGAGGTGGTATTCGGTGACAGCCGCTTCGACCTGGCGCTGGGCGCGCGCACCGCGCCGCACACCTATATCGAAGTGAAGAACGTGACCCTGGGCCCGGGGCCGGACGACCCGGACCACGGCGAAATCCGTTTTCCCGATTCGGTCACCGAGCGGGGTCAGAAACACCTGCGCTCGCTGATGGCGGTGGTGCGCGGCGGCGGTCGGGCGGTGCTGTTCTTCTGCGTGCAGCACAGCGGTGCCCGCCAGGCCGGCCCCGCGGATCATATCGATGCCCGCTACGGACAGTTGCTGCGCGAGGCGGCGGCGGCCGGGGTGGAAGTGCTGGCCTGGCGCACCCGGCTGGCGCCGGACGGTTTCGAACTGGACGTCCCGGTGCCGGTGACGCTGGACTGATCGTCTCAGCCGCGATCCTCCCGGGTCAGCGCGGCCAGCTGCTGTTCCAGATCGTTGAGATGGTCCTGCCAATAGCGCGGTGACTCGAACCAGGGGAACGCCGGCGGGAAGGCCGGGTCGTCCCAGCGCTCGGCCAGCCAGGCGCTGTGGCGCAGGATGCGCCGGGTGCGCAACGGTTCGATCAGGCGGCGCTGGGCCCAGGGAAACGGCAGAAAGGTTTCGTAGCCCTCGGCCAGCACCCGCAGTTGCTGCTGGTTTTCCAGATGGTCGCCGGAGAGCAGCATCCACAGGTCCTGCATGGCCGGCCCGCGCAGGCTGTCGTCCAGATCCACGAAGTGCGGCTTGTCGTCGCGCCACAGAATATTGCCGGTGTGGCAGTCGCCGTGCACGTTGATGGCGACCCAGCTCTGGTCGCGCAGCCGTTCCGTCATCGCTTCCAGCAGGGCGGCGCTGAGATCCCGGTAGCGGCCGGCGAAGTTGGGGTCCACCACGCCGCCGTTGACGTAGTCCGCCGCGGCGCGGCTGTCGCCGACGATGTCCAGCACCGGACGTGCCTGAAATGGGCGGTCGTTGCCGGCGGCGTGCCAGCGCGCCAGGGTGCGCCCGAGCAGACGGAGATGATCGTCGTTGTCCAGTTCCGGAGCATGGCCGCCCTGGCGCGGGAACACCGCGAAGCGGAAGCCGGCGTGCACGAACAGGGTGTCGCCGGCGGCGTTGGCCAGCGGCGCCACCACCGGCAGGTCCTGGTCGCGCAGAAACCGGCTGAAGGCGTGCTCCTCCAGAATCTGCGCGTCGCTCCAGCGGGCCGGCCGGTAGAACTTGGTCACCACCGGGTCGGCCTCTTCCAGCCCCACCTGATAGACCCGGTTCTCGAAACTGTTGAGCGCCAGCAGGCGCCCGTCGGTGAGAAAGCCGGCGCCGTCCACCGCATCCAGAATCACGTCCGGCGTCAGATCGTCGAACGGATGATGCCCGGCGCCGCCCTGATTCACGCCGGCGCTCCCACCGGGCCCACCCAGACGGTGTCGTCGCGCACTTCCAGCGGCACCGCGGTGAGCGCCTCGCCGCTGCAGGGCCCGGACAGGCAATGGCCGTTCTCCGGTTCGAACAGGGCGCCGTGGTTGGCGCACACCAGGAAGCGACCGTCGTCGTCCATGAACTGGTCGGGCATGAAATTGAGCTCGATGCCCAGGTGCGGGCACCAGTTCAGGTAGGCGTGAAACTGACCGTCGAAGCGCACCACCACCACCGACTGATCGCCCACCTGAAACTCCCGGGCGCTTTCGTGGGGCACGTCCTCCACGGCGCACACCGCGTGCTGCCCGCTCATTGGCCGAGCACCCGGCGGCGGATTTCCAGGTGCGCTTCCGCCGGCAGGCGCGGGCCGAATTCGCGAATCAGGCGCGCGCAGGCGGCGCTGGCCAGGCGGCCGGCGGTGGGAAAATCGTGCCCCTGGGTGAGCGCATAGAGAAAGGCCCCCGCGAACATGTCGCCGGCGCCGTTGGTGTCGATCGGTTTCACCGGCTCCGCTTCCACATGGTGAGTGGTTTCGCCGTCCCACAGCAGCGCGCCCCGGGCGCCCAGCGTCATGGCCAGGCCGTTGCAGATCGGTTTGAGGGCCTCCAGGGCCGCCTCCGGCGAGTCGGTGCCGGTGAAGCCCAGGGCTTCCGCCTCGTTGCAGAACAGCAGGTCCACGCCGGTGCCCAGCATTTCCACCAGCCCGTCGCGGAACAATTGCACCATGGCCGGGTCGGAAAACGTCAGCGAGGTGCGCACGCCATATTGCTCCGCCAGTTCGCGCAGGCGCACGGCGGCGGCGCGACCGCTGTCGGAGCTGACCAGATAGCCTTCCAGGTACACGTAGCGGGAGGCGGCGATGGCGTCTTCGTCCAGCTCGGCCTCGCTCACCGTCTGCGAGATGCCCAGAAAGCTGTTCATGGTCCGTTCCGCGTCCGGAGTGATCATCACCAGGCATTTGCCGGAGGTGCCGGCCTCGCGCTGGCCGCCCATATTGGTGTCGACGCCGGCGGCGCGCAGGGCGTCCACGAAGAAGGTGCCGGTGTCGTCATCGGCCACCTTGCAGGCGTAGTAACCCCGGCCGCCAAAGTAGCGGGTGGCCACCACGGTGTTGCAGGCGGAACCGCCGCAAGTGTGGTTGTGCGGCTCGGCCTCGCCGGCCAGGGCGGCCAGCAGCTCGCGCTGGCGGGCCTCGTCGACCAGGGTCATCAGGCCCTTGCCCAGGTCCATGCGGGCGAGGAAGTCGTCGCTGACCTCGATTTCGGTATCCACCAGGGCGTTGCCGATGGCGTAAACGTCGTATTTCTTCTCCATGGAGACTCCGAACGGGTTGGCGAAGGCGCCTATTATGGTGACGCCATGTAACAGTGTAAAACCGGAACCCGGTCCGTAGGCGGTTCCCTCGACTCTCTCTATACTCGCGCCATGGCGAAGAAAGCGAAAACATCAAAATCATCGAGATCCTCGAAAAAGCGTAAGGCCACCCGGCAGGGCCGGCGCTGGTGGAGCTGGCGCTTCATCGGCAAGCTGGCGGTGGTGCTGCTGTTGCTGGCGGCCGCCGGGCTGATTTACCTGGACGCCTGGGTGCGCGACCGCTTCGACAGTCACGTCTGGCAGTTGCCGGCGCGGGTCTATGCCCGGCCGGTGGAGCTGTATCCCGGGCGGGTGCTGTCACGCAACGACATGCTCAAGCTGCTGGAGCTGATGCGTTATCGGCGCGCCGCCGGCGCGCCCACGCCGGGCAGCTACAGCAGCGACGGCAACACGCTGGTCATCCATACCCGGGGCTTCCGCGACAGTGACGGCGGCGAACGCGCCGAGCGCATCCGTGTCACCCTCAGTGGCGACCGCATCCGCGGCCTCAGCGGTGGCGGCGGTGACGATTCGGTGGCGCGCCTTGAGCCGCTGCAGATCGGCAGCATCCACCCCGGCCACACCGAGGACCGGGTGTTCGTGCCCCTGGACCGGGTGCCTCCGCTGCTGGTGCAGATGCTGATCGCCACCGAGGACCGGGACTTCTACGACCACCATGGTATTTCCCCGCGCGGCCTGGCCCGGGCCATGGTGGCCAACGTCAAGGCCGGCGGCCTGGTGCAGGGCGGCAGCACCCTGACCCAGCAGCTGGTGAAGAATTTCTGGCTCACCCAGGATCGCACCCTGGCGCGCAAGCTGGTGGAAATGCCCATGGCGGTGCTGCTGGAGCTGCACTACAGCAAGGAGCAGATTCTCGAGGCCTACCTGAACGAGGTTTATCTGGGCCAGGACGGCAACCGCGCCATCCACGGCATGGGGCTGGGCGCCCAGTTCTATTTCGGCCGGCCCCTGGAGGAGCTGGAACCCCACCAACTGGCCACCCTGGTGGCGCTGCTCAAGGGACCCAGCTACTACGACCCGCGTCGCAACGAGGAACGCGCCAAGGCGCGCCGCAATACGGTGCTGCGTGTCGCCAACGACGAGGGGGCGCTCAGCGACCGGGATTTCCAGCGCTACAAGGAGCGCGGCCTGGAGGTGGTGCCTCGGGGTGCCTCGCCGTTGTACGCCTTCCCGGCCTTTATCGATCTGGTGCGCCGTCAGCTGGCCCGGGATTATCCGCCGGAGGTGCTCGGCGAAGACGGCCTGCGTATTCACTCCACCCTGGACGTGCTGGCGCAGCTGGCCTCGGAAAGCGCCCTGCGCGATCACCTGAACCGCATCGACGGCAGCGGCGACCGGCTCAACGGCTCGGTGGTGGTGGTGGCGCCCTCCCAGGGCGACGTGCTGGCCCTGGTGAGCAGCCGCAAGCCCCGCGATCACGGCTACAACCGGGCCCTGGACGCAAGCCGGCAGATCGGCTCGCTGATCAAGCCGGCGGTGGTGCTCACCGCGCTCAAGCAGCCCAAGCGTTACAGCCTGGCCACGCCGGTCCCGGATCAGCCGATCACCGTGCCGCTGGCTAACGGCAAGACCTGGACGCCGCAGAACTTCAGCGGCGAGTCCCACGGGCCGGTGCCGCTGCTGGATGTGCTGGTGCATTCCTACAACCAGGGCACCGTCAACCTGGGCATGGATCTGGGCCCCGGCGAAGTGGTGAAAACCCTGGAGCAGTTGGGCGTGCGCCGCAAGATTCCCGCCTATCCGAGCATTCTGCTGGGCAGCATCAATATGACCCCCTTCGAGGTGGCCATGTGGTACCAGCCCCTGGCCACCGGCGGCTTCGCCACGCCGCTGCGCTCGATCACCGACGTGCTGGATAAGGACGGCGAGCCGCTGGCCCGCTATCCGGTGGAGACCTCCGAGGTGCTGGATTCCGGCCCCGCCTACCTGACCCAGTGGGCCATGCAGCAGGTGATCAACTCCGGCACCGGCCGGGGCGCCCGCCGTGTGTTGCCGCAGGATCTGCGCGTGGCCGGCAAGACCGGCACCAGTGACCAGTACCGGGACGCCTGGTTCGCCGGCTTCTCCGGCAACCACCTGGCGGTGGTCTGGGTGGGCCGCGACAACAACCAGACCGCCCAGGTCACCGGCGCCACCGGCGCGCTGCCGGTGTGGAGCCAGGTGATGGCGGCGCTGCCGCAGACCAGTCTGCCGGACACGCCGCCGCCCGGGGTCGAGAACGTCTGGATGGCGCCGTCCGGTGACAAAACCAGCGGCGAAAACTGCCGCGACGCCCGTCAGTACCCGATGATGGAAGCGTCGATTCCGACGCAAAGCGACGGCTGCGGCGACGGTGGCGCGGTACGCAAGGCCGGCAAGGGCGTGGTGGACTGGTTCAAGGGCCTGTTCGACTGATCAGTGCTGGTTGCGGGCCCGGGCCAGCCGTTCGAACTCGGCGCGGATGACCTCCGCGCCGTAGCGGTTTTCCAGCCGCTTGACGGTGAAGTGGCCCAGCGCCATGTCCTGATAGAAGTCGGTGAACAGGGTATTGAGGGTGGCGCCGGTGACCGCGCCGATGATCGGCACCGCCTGGGCCGCCACCTTGTTGGTGATCACCACGCCGAAGCGCTCCGCCACCTTTTCGATCAACCGCGCCAGCCACTTGCCCGCCTGGGTGCTGGTCATCAGCCCGGCGGTCTGGCCGGCGCCCTGGCGGGCGGCGATGTCGGCCAGCTCCCGGGAAAGCTGGTGCATGGCCTGGGTGGCGAAGCCGCGGGTCATGTAATAGCCGGTTTCGGCGGCGTCATCCTGGTCGCCGGGGCCGCCCATGGCGAACACCTCGATGCAGGCCGCCTGGGTGTCCGGGTCGTCCAGGTCGAAGCCCTCGCCCCGGGCCACGTCGGCCACCGCGCGCATCATGATGGTGGTGGACACCGGCAACTCCGCCAGCAGGGAGGTCAGCCCGAAGGCACCACCCACCGCCCCGGAGGCGGCGGCGTACAGTTTGTGCAGCCGGCGGGAGGCGGGCCGGGGCTGGTTGTCCAGACTCCACAGGGCGGCGTCCACCGCCTTGCGCAAAGCCGTCTCCACCGCCGTGTTGATGCGTGAGGAGGCGCCGGCGGGCAGTTTCCGGACCGCGCCTTCCAGCGGCGAGCCGACCAGATGGGAGAGCCGCGCCACCAGACCGGGCGAGGTGAGCAGGTCGACCGCCTTTTCCAGGTCGGCGAGGTCCTGTGCGCTGAGTGCCATGGCAGTCCCGGTGTGCTGAAGGGTTCACAACTGTAGAATGGCGCCATCCGCACCGCAAACCGACGCAACCTGCCGACTCAACCAGAAGGAACGCGATCCATGCCGTCCGTGACCTCGCCGATGCCGAAACCGCCCACCCTGAGCCTGACGGCGCCACTGCGCTGGCTGGTGCTGGTGGCGCTGCTGCTGTCCGGCTGCGCCGCCGTGCCGCCCACGGAAACGCCGCAGACGCCGGTGACCGCCGACACCGAACTGGCGGGCTCGCCGGCCCGTTCGCTGCTGGCCCGCGCCGAGCAGGCCCGGGACAGCGGGCAGAACGCCGCCGCCGGCCGCTATCTGGAGCGGGCGCTGACGATGGCGCCGAATTCCTCCTGGCTGTACCGGGAGCTGGCCCTGCTGCGTCTGGAAGAGGGCGATCCGGCGGCGGCCGAGGGGCTGGCCCGCCGCGCCCTGCGCCTGTCGCCGGACAATGACGCTTACCGGGCCGATCTGTGGGAGCTGGTGGCCGCCGCCCGCGCGGAAATGAACGATCCGGACGGCGCCGACGCCGCCCGCGACCAGGCCGAGAAACTGCGCGGGGGCCGGGCATGACACCGGCGGTCAAGGCCGCCGAGAAAGGCGGCGTCCGCTTCCGACTGCACGAGTATCAGCACGATCCCCAGGCTGAGAGCTACGGGCTGGAGGCCGCCGAGCGGCTGGGTCTGCCGGCGGACCGGGTGTTCAAGACGCTGCTGGCGGACGTGGACGGACGCACCCAGGTGGCGATGGTGCCGGTGGATCGCAGTCTGGATTTGAAGGCACTGGCGCGGGCGGCCGGTGGCAAGAAGGCGGTGATGGCCGACGGCGCCCTGGCGGAGCGGCTCACCGGTTATGTGCTGGGTGGTATCAGCCCGCTGGGGCAGAAAAAGCGGTTGCCTTTATGGCTGGACGCCAGCGCCGACCGGCACGAGACCCTTTATATGAGTGCCGGCCGGCGGGGCCTGGAAATTGAAATGGCGCCGGCGGATCTGCTGGCGCTGACCGGCGGCCGGCTGGCGCCGCTGGCGCGCCAGTGATCGTGGCTGAAGCCCGTGCCGCATCATCGCTGGCAGGAGCGGCTTCAGCCGCGATCCGGCGCCGGTATTAGAGGGCGGCGAAGGCTTCGCGGGCGGCGTTCAGGGTGGCTTCGATGTCCGCGTCGTCATGGGCGATGGACACGAAGCCCGCTTCAAAGGCGCTGGGCGCCAGATAGACCCCCCGATCGAGCATGGCGTTGAAGAAGGTGCCGAAGCGCGCCGCGTCGCAGGCCATCACCTCATCGAAGCGGGTGATGCGGGTCTGCTCGGTGAAGTAGAGCCCGAACATGCCGCCGGCACGGGTGGTGTGGAAACCGATGCCCGCCTCGCGGGCGATGGTGGCGAGCCCCTCGGTGAGCGTTTCGGTCTTCGCTTCCAGTTCCTCGTAGAAGCCCTCCCGCCGCAGCTGACGCAGGGTGGCCAGGCCGGCGGCCATGGCCACCGGGTTACCGGACAGGGTGCCGGCCTGGTAAACCGGCCCCAGCGGCGACAGGTGCTCCATGACCGCTTTCTTGCCACCCAGGGCGCCCACCGGCATGCCGCCGCCGATGATCTTGCCCAGGGTGGTCAGGTCCGGCGTGACCCCGTAGAGCGCCTGGGCGCCGCCCCGGGCCACCCGGAAGCCGGTCATCACTTCGTCGAAGATCAGCACCGCCCCGTGTTCGTCGCAGTACTGGCGCAGGGCTTCGAGAAAACCCTGGGTAGGCGGCACGCAGTTCATGTTGCCGGCCACCGGCTCCACGATCACCGCGGCGATCTCCCCGCCGCGGGCCTTGAACACCTCTTCCAGACCGCCGGCGTCGTTGTAGTTCAGCGTCAGGGTGTCGTCGGTGACCGCCTTGGGTACGCCTGGTGAACTGGGCGTGCCCAGGGTCAGCGCCCCGGAGCCCGCCTTCACCAGCAGGCTGTCCACGTGGCCGTGGTAGCAGCCTTCGAATTTGATGATCTTGTCGCGGCCGGTATAGCCCCGGGCCAGGCGGATGGCGGTCATGGTCGCCTCGGTGCCGGAGTTGACCATGCGCACCATGTCCATGGAGGGCACCATCTCGCAGACCAGATCCGCCATCTCCACCTCGGCGGCGGTGGGCGCGCCAAAGCTGAGCCCGTCGGCCACCGCCCGCTGCACCGCCTCGCGCACTTCCGGGTGGTTGTGGCCGAGGATCATCGGCCCCCAGGAGCCGACGTAATCCACGTAGCGATTGTCGTCCTCGTCGTACAGATAGGGCCCCTCGGCGCGATGGAAAAACACCGGCGTGCCGCCCACGCCCTTGAACGCGCGCACCGGCGAGTTCACGCCCCCGGGGATGTGCTTCTGGGCGCGGCGGAACAGTTGTTCGGATTGCGTGCGACTCATGGGGACTCCTTGACGGGCGTTAGCGGTTGAACAGGCCGGCCAGCTGGCGGGCGGCGGCCTCCACGCCGGCGTGAGTGACGTCGGCGGGGTCGGCCAGCCCGAACAGGGCATGGATCACGGCCACGGCGTCGGCGCCGGCCTCGATCAGCTGGCCGGCATTATGCGCATTCACCCCACCGATCGCCACCAGGGGTTGTTGAAAGCGGCGCCGGGCCCGGCGCAGGGTTTCCAGCGTGGCCGGCGGCGCCTCGGGTTTGGTCCGGGAGTCGAAAAAACGGCCCAGGGCCAGGTAGTCGGCGCCTTCGTCGGCGGCCTTTTGCGCCAGTTCCAGCCGGCCGTGGCAGGACACGCCGATCAGCTTGTCGCTGCCCAGCAGGCGGCGGGCGCTGTCCACCGCGCCGTCGCTCTGACCCAGGTGCACGCCGTCCGCTTCCACCTCCGCGGCCAGGGCCGCGTCGTCGTTGACGATGAACAGGGCGCCGTGGTCCTGGCAAAGCAGGGCCAGCCGCGCCGCCCGGTGCCGGCGGGTGGCGGTGTCCGCGTGCTTGTCCCGGTACTGCAGCATGGAGGCGCCGCCGCGCAGGGCGGCCTCGGCGGCGCTCAGCATGCTGTCACCGGGTGTCAGGCGTGGATCGGTGATGGCGTACAGGCCGCGCACGCGGCTGGCATCGGGGCGGTTCATAGGGGTCTCCGGTCGGGAACGTGCTGGCCGCCGCCGGGGCGCCAGGCGTCGCGCAGGGCCTGGTGCAGCCAGCGCTGCGCGGTCTCCGCGGCGCTGTCCAGATCGTCGCCCAGGGCCAGCCGGCAGGCCATGGCCGAGGCCAGGGAGCAGCCAGAACCGTGGTAGACGTGCGGCAGCCGGGGCCAGTCCCAGCGTCGGCAACGGTCGCCGTCGAACAGATGATTGCTGACCTGGTCGGTGTCGTCGTGGGTGCCGGTGACCAGCACCGCGCGCCCGCAGCGCTCCACGATACACGGGCCGGCCGCCTGCACGCCGCCGGTGCCGGCCAGCAGCTCGGCCTCGGGCAGGTTGGGGGTGAGTACGGTGGTGAGTGGGGCCAACCGCGTCAGCATGACCTCCGCCAGGTTGCCACGGGCCAGACTGCCCCCGGCCTCGGCGGCCAGCACCGGGTCCAGCACCACCGGCACGCCGGGCAGGCGCGCCAGCAGGCGGGCGATCCACTCCACCATCTCCACCGACCCGGTCATGCCGATTTTCACCGCCTGGAATTCATAGTCGGCGAGCAGGGCATCGGCCTGCTGTTCCAGCAGATCAATGGGAGTGAGCTGGAAGCCGCTCACGTTGCGGCTGTTCTGTACCGTCAGGGCGGTGATCAGGGTGCTGGCGAAGCCGCCCAGGCTGTGCACCGCCTCGATGTCGGCGTGGATGCCGGCGCCCCCGGAAGGGTCGTGGCCGGCGATCACCAGAATATTGGGTTTCATGGCGCTCCGTTGGCTTGGCTGGGGAAGGGCGCTTGCGGCCCGTGGAGGGCGCGACCACCCAGCGTCCGGCGCCGGGCGGGTCGCGTCAAGGTCAGAACGGACGGACCACCACCAGGATCACGATGGCGATGAGCAGCAGCACTGGTATTTCGTTGAAGATCCGGTAGAACCGGTCGCTCTTGGTGTTGGCGTCGGCGGCGAACTTTTTCAAATAGGCCAGGCACATATGGTGATAGCCGATCAGCAGTACCACCAGCGCCAGCTTGGCGTGTAGCCAGCCCTGGGTTTTGTAGTAGTCCCAGTTCAGCGCCAGCATCCAGATGCCCAGCACCAGGGTGGCGATCATGGAGGGGTTCATGATGCCGCGGTACAGCTTGCGCTCCATGATCTTGAAGCGCTCGCGGCTGGGCTGGTCCTCGGCCATGGCGTGGTACACGAACAGACGGGGCAGGTAGAAAATGCCGGCGAACCAGCAGATCACGGCGATGATATGGAAGGCTTTCAGCCACAACATGGAGATCTCTCCGAAAACGAACGGGTGGGCGGTCGCGCTTGCTTACAAGTGAACGGGTCAACGTCATTGGAGTGTTGACCGCCAGACGGGCTATACTACCGGGCCTTTCCCCGTCACCAAAGCGCGGTCGCCTGGACCGCCCGGACCGGACCAGAACCGGACAAGAGGAGTGCCGTGAGCAAGCCGATGCGCGCCAGCCGTGTGATGCGATACTACCTGTTTCGCACTCGACGTCTGACCCGCAGGCAACTCGGCACGCTTCAGGACTGGAAGATGCGGGTGGTGTTCTGGATCGGCGCCCTGCTGGTCGGCCTGGTCACCGTGAGCTTCGCCTGGGTGGCCGAATACTGCGCCTCCCTGTTTTTTCAGTTGCAACGCCAATCGTCCCTGTGGCCGATCCTGATCACGCCGGCGGGCATGCTGCTGGTGACCGCGATCATGCGGCGCACCGGGCCGGAATCCCAGGGCAGCGGCATTCCCCAGGTGCTGGTGGTGCTCAAGCAACGCTATCACTGGCTGCGTCCCACCTTCCTGTCACTGCGCGTGATCGTCAGCAAGTTCGGGCTGACCTGTCTGGGGCTGCTTTGCGGCGCCAGCATCGGGCGCGAGGGGCCCAGCGTGCAGATCGGCGCGGCGATCATGTATTCCGCCGGCAAGATCGGCCGGCTGCAGCAGAAATACGTGGACACCTCCCTGATCGTGGCCGGCGGCGCCGCCGGCGTATCGGCGGCGTTCAACGCGCCGCTGGCGGGGATCGTGTTCGCCATCGAGGAGCTGGCCGGGTCCTTCGAGCAGCGCACCAGCGGTACCCTGATTCTGGCGATTCTGCTGTCCGGGGTGGTGGTGCTGTCCATCGCCGGTCATTACAGCTATTTCGGCCACCCGGAAGGGGTTCTGGACCTCACCCATGAATGGCTGGCGGTGGGTGTCACCGCTCTGGTCTGCGGGCTGCTCGGCGGCGCCTTCAGCCGCCTGCTGATCGCCGGCAGCCGCTTTCTCTCCCCCTATGCCCGCAATCATCCGTACCGGGTGGTGCTGATGTGCGCCCTGGTGGTGGTGTTTCTCGGCTTGCTCACCGGCGGCGCCACCTATGGCAGCGGCTACGAGCAGGCGCGTCACCTGTTGTCCGGTGAAAGCCAGGGCGACTGGTTCTTCCCCCTGGCGAAGATGGGCGCCACCCTGGTGTCCTACTTCACCGGTATGCCGGGCGGGTTGTTTTCGCCCAGCCTGGCGGCCGGCGCCGGGGTCGGCAATGTCATTGGCGGGCTGTTCCCCGGGGTGTCCGTGGTCGGGCTGACCCTGGTGGCCATGGCGGCGTTTCTGGCGGCGGTGATCCAGCGGCCGATCACTTCCTTCGTGATCGTCATGGAGCTGACCGGCAACCGCCACGATATTCTGCTGCCGCTGATGGCCGGGGCCTTTCTGGCGGCGGCGGTGTCCAAGATCGTCTGGCTCAAGCCGCTCTACGATTCCCTGGCCGACCGGCTCCAGGAAGGGGAGGGCATGGCGCTGGATCGGGCCCGCGTGGTCAGCGCCGACGGCGGCGACGAGAAGCGCTGAGCGCCGCCGCGAGTTGCCCGGCCCGCATGCGGTGCCTATCATCGCCCTTTCAGAGAAAAGTATGAGGACGTGCGGACCATGGCCCTGCCGATCCGAAATCGCCGTTTCATGACCGGGCGCGGCCACTGATGGCGCGCCGTGACCGACCCCGCGCCGGCGTCGACGATGTGGTGCTGGTGCCGGTCAGCCCGTCCCGGCGCCGGCGTCGGCGGGTGGGGTTGCTGGTGACCACGGTGCTGGCGGTGCTGGTGGCGTTCGGCGGCGGCTTCTGGCTGGGCCAGGGCGGCGCCCTGGACACCGGGCGGCGCATTCAGGACCTGCGCGCCGAGCTGCGCGAGACCCGCGACAATCTGGGCGCGGCGCGCCAGGATCTGGCCCGCTACCGGGCCGACTCGGAGGTGTCCGACCAGGCCGGCGAACAACTGCGCCAGGAAATCCGTGCCCTGCGCGACCAGTCGGCGGAACTGGAAGAGGCGGTGGCGTTCTACAAGAACGTCATGTCGCCGGGTGCCGCCGACCAGCCGCTGCAGGTGCAGAAGCTGGAGGTGGCGCCCGCCGACGGCGAGCGCCGCTTCCGCTACCGGCTGATCCTGGTGCAGGCCGGTGACAACCGGGGTTACCTGTCCGGTCGGGTGGATCTGGCGCTCAAGGGGCTGCGCGATGGCGAGCCGGAAACCCTGGAGGGCGGTGAGCTGCTTGGAGACGGCGCTGATTTGGGCTTCAGGTTCCGTTATTTTCAGGAGCTTTCCGGTATTCTGACGGTGCCCGAGGGTTTCGAGGTGAGCTCGCTGGAAGTCACGGCGCGCTCCACCGGCGGCCGGCGCGCGGAGGTGTCGCGCAGTCTGCCCTGGTGAATCAACCGACCGACTAGCAGGAGAGAGCAGGTGATGAGGCGAGACAAGAAGAACAGTGGCCAGCAGAGTTTCCGCGACCACACCCTGATCGCGCCCAGTGCCCGCATCGTGGGGGACATCGAATTCAATGGCGGTCTGCACGTCCAGGGGGAAGTGGACGGCAATATCACCGTGGGCAGCGAAGGCGGCCAGCTGGTGATCGGCGAGACCGGCGTGGTGCGTGGTGAGATCCGCGTGCCCAGAATCACCATCAATGGCCGGGTGGAGGGCGACGTGAACGCCACCGAGCATCTGGAGCTGGCCAGCAAGGCCCAGGTGGAAGGCAATGTGTTCTATGTGACCATCGAGATGCTGATCGGCGCCCGCGTCAACGGCAAGCTGGTGCGCCTGGACGAGGAGCGCCGCAACCTGCCGGCGCCGGAGAAGCCGGGGGCGGCCCCCGCCGGTGCGTCGACGGCCACGGACAATTCTTGACTGTAACACTCGGGTATTGGACCATGACCTCCGTAACAGCAGTTCAGGCCGACATGAGCGATTCCAATCCCATTATTCTGACCGAGCGCGCCGCCGCCAAGGTGCGCGAGCTGCGGGACGACGAAGGCAACCCCGATCTCAAGCTGCGGGTGTACATCACCGGCGGCGGCTGTGCGGGGTTTTCCTATGGCTTCACCTTCGACGAGCAGGTCAACGAGGACGACACCTCGGTGAACCGCGAGGACGTGACCCTGCTGGTGGACGCCATGAGCATTCAGTATCTGGACGGGTCCGAGGTGGACTATGAACAGGGCCTGATGGGCTCCCGCTTCATCGTCCACAACCCCAACGCCGCCACCACCTGTGGCTGCGGGTCCTCGTTCTCGGTGTAAGCCCGGGAACTTCGAGGGTCACAAAACAGTCATCAAAGTATCAGATTACTGTCGTCAACAGCACGGATGCTGAGGGGCATGATGATACAGCGACCTTCACTGCAACGTATGACCGCCGCCGACGCCCGCGCCATGTGCTGGCTGCTGCGGCAACCCCGGGCCGCCCATCGGGCGCAACTGGCCCGCGGCATCTCGCGGCTGGGCGACGGCCCGCTCTACGTCTTTCTGGCGCTGGTGATCTGGCTGCTGGACAGCACCGACGGCGCCCGCTTCGCCCAGGCGGCGGTGATCGCCTACGGGCTGGAAGTGCCCGCCTTCATGCTTCTCAAACACCTGATCAAACGGCCGCGCCCGGCGGACATGGACACCACCCTCTGTGTGTTCCTGAAGCCGGCGGACCGGTTCAGCTTTCCCTCCGGCCACACCGCCGCGGCCTTCGTGATGGCCACCCTGATGGGGGTGTTCTATCCGGTGGGGGCCTCACTGATGCTGGCGTTCGCCACCCTGGTGGGTCTGTCCCGGGTACTGCTGGGGGTGCACTATCCTTCCGATATCGCCGCCGGCGCGCTGCTCGGCGCGGTGTGTGCCCTGGCCGGGGTGGTTCTGGTCGGCTGATCGCCGGGCGGCTACCGCTCAGTCCGGCAGGGTAAGCCGGCCCAGCACCGCCGGTCGGCGGGCGCCGGTGACCGCCGGCGCATTACCCGGCACCCGATGCCACCAGGCCCAGGCCAGCCAGGCGAAGGCCGCCGCTTCCACCCAGTCCGGTGCCAGGCCCGCTTCCGAGCTGGCGGCCACCGGCACGCCCAGACAACGCTCCAAGCGCGCCATCAGATCCCGGTTGTGGGCGCCGCCGCCGCACACCAGCAAGCGGTCGGGGGCGAACGGCGCCAGCGCGTCCGCCACGCTGCGGGCGGTGAGCTCCGCCAGGGTGGCCTGCACATCGCGGGGGGCGGCATTCCCCTCCAGGGTGTTCATCAGCCAGTCCAGATGGAAGTATTCGCGGCCGGTGCTCTTGGGCGGCGCCAGTTGGAAATAGGGATCGGCCAGCAGCGCGTCCAGCAACACCGGCAGTACCCGGCCGCCGGCGGCCCAGGCGCCGTCCGCGTCGAAGCCGCGGCCCTGGTGGCGCTGGTACCACAGATCCAGCAGCGTGTTGGCGGGGCCGGTGTCGAAGCCACCGGTGAGGGTGCCGTGGTCCAGCAGGCTGACATTGGCGATGCCGCCCAGGTTCAGCACCGCCACCCGGGCGTCGGGCGCGCCGAACAGGTATTCATGAAAGCGTGGCGCCAGGGGCGCGCCCTGGCCGCCCAGCACCATATCCTTGTTGCGGAAATCACTGATGACGGGCAGGCCGGTGCCGGTGGCCAGGGTGTCCGCGCAACCCAGCTGCAGGCTGAAGCCGTCGTCGCCGGGGCGGTGGCGCACGGTCTGGCCGTGGCAGCCGATGGCGGTGACCGCCTCGGCGTTCAGGTCGGCGCCGGCCAGCAGCGCCAGGATGGCGGCGGTGTATTCCCGGCCCAGGGCCCGGTGGCAGGGGCCGGCCCGGTCGATCTCGTCGTCGCCGGGGCGGGTCAGCGCCAGCAAGCGCTCCCGCAACGTCGGGGGCAGGGGGGCGGAGTGGGTGGCCAGGATGTCCACGCCCTGGTTCTCGAAGCGGGCCAGGACGGCGTCGATTCCGTCCAGGCTGGTGCCGGTCATCAGACCGGCGAAGAGCGGTGCCCCGGACGCGGGGGTATCAGAAGACATTGCTGCTGGCCAGCGTGGCGGCCTCCGCGAACAGCGTCATCTGGGCCTCCATGCGTTTGGCCTGAACCAGGAATTGCGGCTTCTCGTTGTTGGTCACGCTCTCCGCCTTGGGCAACTCCACGGTTTGCGGGTTGCGGTGGACGCCGTCCACGCGGAACTCGTAATGCAGATGCGGGCCGGTGGCCAGACCGGACATGCCCACGTAACCGATGGTCTGGCCCTGGTTGACGCGGCTGCCCACGTGAATGCCCTTGGCGAACCCGCGCATGTGCGCGTACAGGGTGCTGTAGCGCTGGCCGTGCTGGAGAATCAGCACGTTGCCGTAGCCGCCCTTGACCCCGGCGAAGATCACCTTGCCCTTGCCGGCGGACTTGATCGGCGTGCCGCTGGGCGCGGCGTAGTCGATGCCCCGGTGGGCGCGGACCTTGTTAAGGATCGGGTGCTTGCGGCCCAGGTTGAAGCGCGAGCTGATCCGCGAAAACGCCACCGGCGTGCGGATGAACGCCTTGCGCATGGAGCGCCCCTGGCTGTCGAAGTAATCGGTGTCGCCGGAGCGGGTCTGGAATCGGTAGGCGGTGAGGTGGCGGCCCTGGTTCCAGAATTCCGCCGCCAGGATATTGCCTTCGCCCACCTTCTCGCCGTCCAGGTACAGCTCTTCGTAGAGCACGCGGAAGCGGTCGCCGTTGCGAATATCCAGCACGAAATCGATGTCCCAGCCGAAGATGTTGGCCAGCTGCATGGTCAGGTTGTCGCTCATGCCGGCGGCGTGGCCGGCCAGAAACAGGGAGTTGTCGATGGTGGCTTCGGCGAAGCGGGTACGGCGCTGGTATTGGCGTTTTTCATTCTCCACCCGCCAGCGACCGTCGTCCTCGAGGATCGCCTTGACGGTCTCGATGCGGGACGGGTGGTAGCTGAGCGCGGTCAGTTCCCCTTCATCGTCCACGGTGATGTTGAGGCTGTCGCCGGGGCGCAGATTGGCCAGTTCCGCCAGTTGTTTGTCGCCGGTGACCAGGCGGTGTACCTGGGCGGCGGTGACGCCGTGGGATTGCAGCAGGGTGGAGAGGGTATCGCCGGATTGCACCGTCAGTTCCACCCAGTCCGGCTCCGGTTCCCGGGGAACGGGTTCGGCGGCGGTCTGGGCCCGGCCCGGAGCCGGCGGCGCCGGCTGCGGTTTCAGCGCCGGGGCCGGGCGGGACGCCGACTCGGTCAGCGCCACGGTCCGTGTTCGCTCGGGGCGGCTTTCTCCGGACTCCGGCGCCAGGGCCATGATCACCACGGTGAGGCCGAGGGCGGCGGAAACGGCAAGATGGGCACGGGGGAATCGGCGCGCCATGCGGCCGAGGGCGGATAGTTTCATTCTCATGCTGGTCGCTACACTCTGAGTAGGCCGCCTTTGGGCATTCATGGCGGAGCCTCCGGCCATTCGGGTACGCGGGGGAGGATCCTTGAATTGCAGCAAAGATACCCGCCTTCTACCGGCGCCTTCAAGTGCTACAATAGCCCGCTTTTCCGGGTCCGGAAGCCCCGGCGATCGGCCTTTCTGACCGTCGCGGGCCGGTCGGGTTCCCCGTCAGTCCGGACCCGCCGCCGGGGTGGTCCGAAGTATTTGAGGTAGTTCATGGTCAAGGTCGAAGAGCAAATGGCGCTGCTGTCGCGGGGCGCCGATGAAATCATTCAGGAAGACGAACTGCGCGAACGGATCGCCAGTGGCAAGCCGCTGCGGGTCAAGGCCGGGTTCGATCCCACCGCCCCGGATCTGCATCTGGGCCACACGGTGCTGATCAACAAGCTGCGCCAGTTCCAGGAGCTGGGCCACCACGTCATGTTCCTGATCGGCGATTTCACCGGCCTGATCGGTGACCCCACCGGCAAGAGCGCCACCCGGCCGCCGCTCACGCCGGAGGAAATCGAGCGCAACGCGGAAACCTATAAGGAGCAGGTGTTCAAGATCCTGGATCCGGACAAGACCGAGGTGGTGTTCAACTCCAGCTGGATGAACAAGCTGGGCGCCGCCGGCATGATCAAGCTGGCCAGCCAGTACACGGTGGCGCGCATGCTGGAGCGCGACGACTTCGACAAGCGCTACCGGGCCAACCAGCCGATCGCGGTGCACGAATTCCTCTACCCGCTGGTGCAGGGCTACGACTCGGTGGCCATGGAAGCGGACGTGGAGCTGGGCGGCACCGATCAGAAGTTCAACCTGCTGATGGGGCGCACCCTGCAGAAAGCCCACGGCCAGCGGCCGCAGATCTGCCTGACCATGCCGATCCTGGAGGGCTTGGACGGGGTACAGAAGATGTCCAAGTCGCTGAAGAACTATGTGGGCGTCAACGATGCCCCCGGCGACATGTACCGCAAGCTGCTGTCGATTCCGGACGTCCTAACCTGGAGGTATTTCGAATTGCTTAGCCTCATAGGCACTAAGGACTTGCTGATGCTTAAAGAGCGTTGTGCGAAAGGGGTGGTTGATGGGGTCGAATGGGTGCATGAATTTGATTACGATCGTTTTTGTTCTCGGCTGTATGACTGCCGAGATTCAGGCGCCAAAAATTTGGACATCAAAGAGGTGTTGAGTGAGGAAGCTGGGCTGATATCCTCTGTTCAAGATGCGAAGAAGCTTTTGGCTGGGGAATTAGTGGCTCGCTTCCATGACGCGCAGGCGGCAATTGTGGCGCCCCGCTCAGCGGGTAACCTGACCGCTCTGGGCGAAATCCCGGACAACGTGCCGGAAGTGGAAGTGGTCCTCGAGGAGGGCGACGAGATTCACGTGGTGCCGCTGCTGCGCCTCGCCGGCCTGGCTCAGAACGGCAAGGCCGCCAAGGATGTGTTCGGGCGGGGCGCGGTGTACGTGGATGGCGCCCAGCTCACTGAGGAGCGCAGTTTCGCCCGCGGCGAAAGCGCGGTGATCCAGGCGGGCAAAAAGAAGATCGCCCGGGTGACCATCAAGTAAACCGGGGCTTTCAGGGGCTTTCGGGCGTCTGGCGGGCGGTCCGGGTCGGACGAATTCTGACCGCTTGCAAAGAATTTCGAGAAAAGCTCGAAAAAAGGTTTGACAGGTCCGGCCCGATCCGTAGAATGCGCACTCCTCGACGGGGCAACGACGAAACGCTCAGCCCCGCGGCTCTTTAACAATCAGGCAAGCAAACGTGTGGGACCTGTTCGGAGTTGGATGTCTCAATAGACATCGGCTTTGAACAAGTCAA
>NZ_JADDOL010000049.1 GCF_016906305.1 Alloalcanivorax marinus | reverse complement strand
CAAGCGTTAGAAGTTTATCTGACACTTGTGTCTATTTGGTGCGATTATCGTTGATCGTTGCGAGTTCGTATGGCCTGAGCGGTGCAGACTGTTTTGGGTTATATGGTCAAGTGACGAAGCGTGCACGGTGGATGCCTTGGCAGCCAGAGGCGATGAAGGACGTTGTAGCCTGCGATAAGCTCCGGTTAGGTGGCAAACAACCGTTTGACCCGGAGATCTCCGAATGGGGCAACCCACCTGTCATAAGGCAGGTATCACACACTGAATCCATAGGTGTGTGAGGCGAACGCGGGGAACTGAAACATCTAAGTACCCGTAGGAACAGAAATCAATTGAGATTCCGTCAGTAGCGGCGAGCGAACGCGGATTAGCCCTTAAGCATGTGACTGGTTAGGAGAACGGTTTGGGAAGGCCGACCATAGTGGGTGATAGTCCCGTATCCGAAAACCTGAGCATGTGAAAACGAGTAGGTCGGGGCACGTGTAACCTTGACTGAACATGGGGGGACCATCCTCCAAGGCTAAATACTCCTGGCTGACCGATAGTGAACCAGTACCGTGAGGGAAAGGCGAAAAGAACCCCGGAGAGGGGAGTGAAATAGACCCTGAAACCGTGTACGTACAAGCAGTCGGAGCCCGCTTTGTTGGGTGACGGCGTACCTTTTGTATAATGGGTCAGCGACTTATTCTCAGTAGCGAGGTTAACCGTATAGGGGAGCCGTAGGGAAACCGAGTCTGAATAGGGCGACGAGTTGCTGGGAATAGACCCGAAACCGGACGATCTACCCATGGGCAGGTTGAAGGTGCGGTAACACGCACTGGAGGACCGAACCGGGATCTGTTGAAAAAGATTCGGATGACCTGTGGGTCGGAGTGAAAGGCTAATCAAGTCCGGAGATAGCTGGTTCTCCCCGAAAGCTATTTAGGTAGCGCCTCGTATATCACCACCGGGGGTAGAGCACTGTTTCGGCTAGGGGCCCATCCCGGGTTACCAAACCGATGCAAACTCCGAATACCGGTGAGTGCAGTACGGGAGACACACGGCGGGTGCTAACGTCCGTCGTGGAGAGGGAAACAACCCAGACCGCCAGCTAAGGTCCCCAAATTCCAGTTAAGTGGGAAACGATGTGGGAAGGCTCAGACAGCTAGGAGGTTGGCTTAGAAGCAGCCACCCTTTAAAGAAAGCGTAATAGCTCACTAGTCGAGTCGGCCTGCGCGGAAGATGTAACGGGGCTCAAACTGGATACCGAAGCTGCGGCAGTGCCTTAGGGCACTGGGTAGGGGAGCGTTGTGTAAGCCTGTGAAGGTGTGTTGAGAAGCATGCTGGAGGTATCACAAGTGCGAATGCTGACGTGAGTAACGATAATGCGGGTGAAAAACCCGCACGCCGAAAGACCAAGGGTTCCTGCGCAACGCTAATCGGCGCAGGGTGAGTCGGCCCCTAAGGCGAGGCTGAAAGGCGTAGCTGATGGGAAACGGGTTAATATTCCCGTACTTCTTGTAACTGCGATGGAGAGACGGAGAAGGCTAGGCCTACCGGGCGTTGGTTGTCCCGGGGAAAGGTTGTAGGCTGAGGTGTTAGGCAAATCCGGCACCTTAAGGCTGAGAACCGAGACCACCGGCCCTTTGTGGCTGGGAAGTGGTTGATGCCCTGCTTCCAGGAAAATCTTCTAAGCTTCAGGTTACGAGGAACCGTACCCTAAACCGACACAGGTGGTTGGGATGAGTATTCTAAGGCGCTTGAGAGAACTCGGGTGAAGGAACTAGGCAAAATGGTACCGTAACTTCGGGAGAAGGTACGCCACTTGGTGTGAAGGGCTTGCCCCGTAAGCATCGAGTGGCCGCAGTGAAAAGGCCCCTGCAACTGTTTATTAAAAACACAGCACTCTGCAAACGCGTAAGCGGACGTATAGGGTGTGACGCCTGCCCGGTGCCGGAAGGTTAATTGATGGGGTTAGTCTTCGGACGAAGCTCTTGATCGAAGCCCCGGTAAACGGCGGCCGTAACTATAACGGTCCTAAGGTAGCGAAATTCCTTGTCGGGTAAGTTCCGACCTGCACGAATGGCGTAATGATGGGGGCACTGTCTCCACCCGAGACTCAGTGAAATCGAAATCGCAGTGAAGATGCTGTGTACCCGCGGCTAGACGGAAAGACCCCGTGAACCTTTACTACAGCTTCACAGTGGACTTTGAGCCTGCTTGTGTAGGATAGCTGGGAGACATTGAAGCGGTGACGCCAGTCATCGTGGAGTCAACCTTGAAATACCAGCCTGGCATGTTTGAGGTTCTAACCCAGGCCCGTGATCCGGGTCGGGGACATTGTGTGGTGGGTAGTTTGACTGGGGCGGTCTCCTCCCAAAGAGTAACGGAGGAGCACAAAGGTACCCTCAGCACGGTCGGACATCGTGCAATGAGCGTAAAGGTAGAAGGGTGCTTGACTGCGAGACCTACAAGTCGAGCAGGTGCGAAAGCAGGTCTTAGTGATCCGGTGGTTCTGTATGGAAGGGCCATCGCTCAACGGATAAAAGGTACTCCGGGGATAACAGGCTGATACCGCCCAAGAGTTCACATCGACGGCGGTGTTTGGCACCTCGATGTCGGCTCATCTCATCCTGGGGCTGAAGCCGGTCCCAAGGGTATGGCTGTTCGCCATTTAAAGAGGTACGCGAGCTGGGTTTAGAACGTCGTGAGACAGTTCGGTCCCTATCTGCCGTGGGCGTTGGAGATTTGAGAGGAGCTGCTCCTAGTACGAGAGGACCGGAGTGGACGAACCTCTGGTGTTCCGGTTGTCACGCCAGTGGCATTGCCGGGTAGCTACGTTCGGACGGGATAACCGCTGAAAGCATCTAAGCGGGAAGCCTCCCTCAAGATGAGATCTCCCTGACCCCTTGAGGGTCCTGAAGGGCCGTGGAAGACCACCACGTTGATAGGCGGGATGTGGACGCGCTGTGAGGCGTGAAGCTAACCCGTACTAATTGCCCGTGCGGCTTGACCATATAACGCCAAAGCGGTTTGCCTTCCTTGCGAGACAAGGAACGGACAGGCAGCGAGCGGCGACGATCCATGATCGTGCTGAATAGATCAACGAGCGAAAGCGCGTAGCAGGTGTTGGATAACCCTGACGCTGGACTTCTCAATCCTGGAATTGGCTTTGCCTGTCCATCCACAGGCAAGGCAACCCTCTTTGGCGAAAGCCAAACCGGTTTGCCTGACGACCATAGCGAGTGGGAACCACCTGAACCCATGCCGAACTCAGAAGTGAAACCACTCAGCGCCGATGGTAGTGTGGGGTCTCCCCATGTGAGAGTAGGTCATCGTCAGGCTCCTAAATACAAAAGACCCCCGTCACGACAGTGCCGGGGGTTTTTTGTATTTAGGACACGGTGTCCTTCTTTCCCTACAAAGGCCCCTGTGACCGCCGATGCACCGAAGGTGCCAGGCGGAGGCGCCGAAGGCGTCGCGCAGCGATGGCGAGCACCGCTCGCCACCTAAGTCGGTCAGCCCGCCCCTCACATGGA
>NZ_JADDOL010000048.1 GCF_016906305.1 Alloalcanivorax marinus | reverse complement strand
GGGTATCCGGATTATCTGGTTGGTATGCGAGAGAGAAAGGTGGCCGACAAACTCAACCCACAACGGATTAGCTGGTTGATGGCTCGCTCAGTACGCTCACTTGCTAGAGAGCAGATACTTCACCAAACAGGCGATGCCCAGGACCAGCAGCAATAGTAGGGCAATTCCGATCACTGGCATTATCCAGCCCATCGCCCCCATCATCCCGCAATCGGGTAGTGTCGTGTTCATCGTGACAGAGCTCCCTGTGGTGTCCATGCCCAAAACCCGTGGTGCCGCCGCCCAGTGGCACCACGGTCGCGCTCATATCGTTCACCCGGCACAGCAGGACAACTGCGTCACATCCTTGGTGAAAGTCTGGGCACAGAGCTTGAGCCCTTCCACCATGGTCAGGTAGGGAAATAGCTCATTGGCGATGTCGTGTACGGTCATGCGTGCGCGTAGCGCCATCACCGCCGTCTGGATCAGCTCACCGGCTTCCCCCGCCACCGCCTGCACCCCCAGCAACCGGCCCGAGTCGCGTTCGGCCACCAGCTTGATGAAACCACCGGTGTCGAAATTCACCAGCGCACGCGGCACGTTTTCCAGGTCCAGCTCGCGGGTATCGACGCTGAAGCCTTGCTCGATGGCCTCGGCTTCCGTCAGGCCGACGGTGGCCACCTGGGGGTCGGTGAAGATCACCGCCGGCATGGCGCTCAGGTCCAGGGTGGCTTCGCCCCCGGTCATGTTGACGGCAGCCCGGCTGCCCCCGGCGGCGGCGACATAGACGAACTCCGGCTGATCGGTGCAGTCACCGGCGGCATAGAGCCCCGGCACCGTGGTGTGCAGATGCTCATCGACCAGAATCGCCCCACGTGCGGTTTCCACGCCGAGGCTCGCCAGGTTCAGGGCCTCGGTATTGGGTGTCCGTCCGGTGGCCACCAGCAGTTGATCCGCCCGCAAGGTGCCGGCGTTGGTGTCGACAATGAATTCATTGTCGGTGTAGTCCACGCGGCTCGCCTGGGTCTGCTTGAGGACCTCGATGCTCTCGCGGCGAAACGCCGCCTCCACCGCATCCCCTACCGCCGGGTCTTCCTGGGAGAGCAGGCGGCTGCGGGCCAGCACCGTGACCCGGCTGCCCAGCCGGGCGAAGGCCTGGGCCAGTTCCAGGGCCACCACCGAGGCGCCGATCACAATCAGCCGCTCGGGAAGGGTGTCCAGGGCCAGCGCACTGGTAGAGGTCAGGTAGGGGGTGTCGGCAAGACCCGGGATCGGCGGTACTGCCGGTCGGGCGCCAGTACCGATTAAGGCGCGGTCGAAGTGGACGACCTGCTCGCCGCCCTCGTTCAGCTTGACCATCAGGCTATGGGCATCGATAAACCGGGCCTCGCCGTGCAGGACCGTGATGGCCGGGTGGTCGCGCAGAATCCCCTCGTACTTGGCGTCACGCAGTTCCTCGACACGTCGCTGCTGCTGCTCGAGCAGCTTGGCCCGATCCACCACCGGCGCCTGGGCGCTCAGGCCTGCATCGAAGGGACTTTCCGTACGCAAGTGGGCAATATGGGCCGCGCGAATCATGATCTTCGAAGGCACACAGCCTGTATTGACACAGGTACCGCCGACGGTGCCGCGTTCGATCAGGGTGATCCGGGCGCCGCGCTCGGCGGCTTTCAGGGCCGCCGCCATGGCGGCGCCGCCGCTGCCGATCACCGCGATGTGCGGGGCGTCTTCATCACGGCCCTTGGACACCGATGCGCCTGCCGGGGAAGTGGGCCCACTGTTGGCCAGTCGAGCTTGGTAGCCAAGTCGGGTCACGGCAAACGTCAACGCCGAGGCCGGTGTCTCCGGATCAACGGCTACCGATGCCGTCCCCTGAGGATAGGATACCTCCACCGACTGCACGCCGGGCAGCTTCTCCAGGGCTTCCCTGACATGATCCGCACAGCGGTCACAGGTCATGCCACTCACGTTGAGTTCAATCATCACGTTTCTCCGAGTCTTCATTAGTAAAGCCGGCATCCTGCTTCCGCTTGTGGTATCGCGCGTAGAGAGGTAAGCCGATGGCCAGGGCGGCAAACAGCAGGTAATCGAGATAGCCTGCCAACGCGGCCAGGCCCGCCGTACCGAATAGCACCAGGGCGATTGGCGCGGCGCAACACAGCACCATCAACCCGGTGCCAAGCACGACGCTTAAAAATTTCTGCGAATCTTTCACGCTTATTCCTTCACCGTGGCGGGCAAGCTCGTAAACAACTCACCCGATGACCGCGATGTGCAGCTGCTTGATGTCACTCAGGGGGCGTATTCCTTGATTTGATAGAGCCGTTGTCACAACAGGCGTCGAACTGCTTCTTACGCCAAATCGCATAAATGGTCAGGCCGATGAAGAAGGCCAGGGCCGGCAATAACACAACGTCGAGATAGCCCGTCAGCCCCGCCAGGCCCACCGTGCCAAGCAGGATCACCAGGATCGGCGTAAAGCAGCACAATGCCACCAGGACGGTGCCGATCACGCTCACGCGCAGCAGGGGCTTGGGATTCTTCATGATCACTCTCGATCCGCTTGCGAGGATGTCGGGGTTGATGGATACCCAGCGTTGATGGTGGCCTCGGTCAATGCCTCCACCGACGTTCGGGCGTCGTCAAAGGTGACCACGGCCTCGAGATCCGCGTAGCTCACGTCGACTTGCGAGACGCCGTCCACCTTGTTGAGGGCGGCCTTGACGGTGATCGGGCAGGCGGCACAGGTCATGCCCGGCACCGACAGCGTCACGGTCTGCAGGGCCGCTAAGGCGGGCGTGCTGAGCAGGGCGAGTAGCGCGATGAAGGCGAAACGAGCTTTCATGGTAGATCTCCTTTTAATAGAACAGGGGCAAGATGTAGGGGAATACCAGGGCGATTAGCACCAGCAGCGATACGAGCCAGAAGATCGCCTTGTAGCCCGTCCTGACCCGTGGCACGGCACACACCTCTCCCGGCTGGCACTTTTCCACTGGCCGAAAGACGCGACGCCAGGCGAAGAACATCGCCACCAGCGCGACGCCGATAAAGAGCGGGCGATAGGGCTCCAACGCCGCCAGATTGCTGATCCAGGCGCCGGAAACGCCCAGCGTGATCAGCACCAGCGGGCCGAGGCAACACGCCGAGGCCAGGAGGGCCGCGACTCCTCCGGCGGCCAGGGGCCCTCGCCCCGTTTTAGATGTCCGCATTGACGATTCTCCTTTCGGGATGGGGGGAGCTACGATAAGGTTACTTCCGTAGCTTGGTACGGAGTCAAGCATCATGAAGAGACATGCAGATAAAGTGGCGGACACCATGACCATTGGCGGCCTGGCCAAGGCGGCCGGCGTCAATGTCGAGACAATCCGCTATTACCAGCGACGAGGGCTATTATCGGAGCCCGAACGCCCTCCCGGAGGTATTCGACGCTATAGTGCCGCCGATATCGACAGGTTGACGTTCGTGAAAACGGCGCAGCAGCTGGGCTTTAGTCTGGATGAGATCAGTGACCTACTTCGGCTGGAAGATGGCGCCCACTGTCAAGAAGCCAGTGCTCTCGCAGAGCACAAGTTAGGGGACGTTCGCGAGAAGATCGACAGGCTTGAAAGAATTGAGAAGGTGCTGAGCGAAATGGTCGACAGATGCCATGCACAACAAGGCAATATCACTTGCCCGCTAATTGCGTCATTGCATGAAGGGCTCAGAGAAGCAGAAGACCCAAGGGAGTAACTCACCTTCAGTTCGTTGAAAACAACGCGGTCAAAGAGTCGCGATCATCTATGGACCATGTCGACAAGGAAAGTTTGCATGACTAGCTTGCCTGACAACATCCTTCACCTTCCCGAGTACCACGTCCTAGGCACCAAGATGGAAGAGCATGATCTCCACTACCAGGTCGAAGCTCCTGAGCCTCTAGCTTGCGAGGAATGCGGCGTTGAGAGTGAGTTTGTCAGGTTCGGCAAGCGCGATGTGGCCTATCGCGACCTACCCATCCACGGAAAGCGGGTCACCCTCTGGGTGGTCCGTCGCCGCTACACCTGCCGGGCGTGTGGAAGGACGTTCCGGCCAGCTCTTCCGGAAATGGTAGACGATCACCGCATGACGCGGAGGCTTTACAACCACGTCGAGAAGGAAGCCTTCAATCACCCCTACGCCTACGTGGCTGATACCACGGGCCTCGACGAGAAGACTGTCCGCGAGATATT
>NZ_JADDOL010000047.1 GCF_016906305.1 Alloalcanivorax marinus | reverse complement strand
GGCGAACCTCAAATGAGGTTCGCCCTATGAGGCCGCCAACTGTGGGACAGCAGTGGCCACGGGGGCCGCTTTTTTCGAGGGTCCGGACGGCGCGCCTAGCGGCGTTCCATCTGGATTTCCTTGACCACGATGTCACCGTCGATGACCACCGGCTCGTCGTCCAGGAACAGGGAGCAGTCCCGCATCGGGATGTCCAGATGGCAGGCGGTGTCGTTGCTGCCGCCCAGCTCATTGTTGGGCCCGGTGGAGAACATCACGTTGCCGTAGAAGCTGCGCGGCTCCATGCCCATGCCGCCGGGGAACTCGCCCGGGGTCATGCGGTGCCATTTGGCGTCCGGGTTCATGCCCCAGCCCACGTGGCTCATGCCGTTGCCGCGCTCGTCGTTGAAGCTGTCCATGTAGGACTTCACCAGGTCCGCGTCGAGGCCACCGCGGATATCGGTGATCCAGCCCTTCTCGATGGTGTAGGTGATCGGGTCGCGCACGTACATGTTCTGCGGCAGCAGCACGTCGCCCGGGGCCACCACGATCTGGCCATCCACGCCGTCGTCGTCGCCGCCGGTGAACACAAAACCGGAGGGCCAGTGGTCCCAGCGGCCGGGCTCATCGGTGCAGGCGTATTCCATGATGGTCGGGTAGGTGTTGAGCTTGTAGGTCACGTCGGTGCCGTGGGGCGAGGTGATGCGCATCACCTTGGCCTTGGCCAGCAGCTCACCGGCGATTTCCACCTTCTCGCGCAGCTCCTTGGAAGGCAGCATCCGCGCCAGCAGCTCCGGCGGTTCCACGGCGGTGAGCACGCGGGTGCCGGCGGCCTGGATCGCCATCTGCTCCGGGGAGAACAGCAGGAACATGCAGTCGATCAGCATGTCCGCCTGCTTGAGCGCTTCCACCGCGTCCGGCAGCGCCGCCAGGCCGGTCTGGCCCACCACCCAGCCGCCCATGGGCGGCGGCGCCGGCAGGCGCATGTGGTACATGCGCGCACCGAGCTTCTGGCCGGCGGCCATGAAGGCGTCGGCATAGTCCAGTCGTTCGTTGCCCTGGGTCAGGACAACCACTTTCTCGCCCTCATGGACGCCGGACATCTTGAGCTGGTGCAGGCAGATATCCGCGAAGCTGATGGGATCCATGATCTTTCTCCCGGAGTCGTCGTTATGGGGATAACATTGCCTCCGAGCATAAATTATAATTTCGTATAATTACAAGGCCGATAATCAGCACACCGACGAATCACCGGAGGCTTATTCCAGGGGCGCGGTCAGCCCGGCGGTGAGAAACAGGACCAGCTGGCGCAGCATCTCGTTGCGGCCCGGTTCACCGATCTGCCCGTCGGTGAGGTCGTTGAGCCGGCCCAGGTCGTTGAGCATGAACATATAGGTGCCCACCAGGAACGCCATGCGCACGCTGATCACCTCCCGGGGGATGCCGGGCAGCGCCTCGGAGAGTGCCTGGATATAACGGCGCAGGGAATCGTCGTACACCTCCCGGCGCAGGCGCAGGGCGTACTCCGCCGGCTCCGCGTGCAGGCGCGCCTGCAGACGCACGAAGGCGGCGCCGCCGGGGCCGCTGTATTTCATGTCCCACTGAGGCTTGAGGTAGGCGTGGATCAGTTGTGGCACGGTGGGGCGCCCGTCGTCGGCCAGCAGCGCATCCAGCCGTTCATGGCGGCCCCGGGAGATGACGCCGCCGTGGCGCCGGTAGACCGCATCGAACAGCTCGTCCTTGGTGCCGAAGTAATAGCGGATCATGTTCTGGTTCACGCCCGCCGCCCGGGCGATGTCGCGCACCTTGGTGCCGGCGAAGCCGTGCTCGGCGAAGGCCAGCTCCGCCTGATCCAGGATCACCTCGCGCACCGCCTGGTCGTCCTTGGGCCGCCCCGGTCCGCGTCGCTTGCCCGATGCCTTCGCTTCCACCATGGCGGTGGTCACCTCCGCTGTTCGCCGCCCGGGCGCCAGTGAAACCGCCCCGAGGCGGAAATAAAACCGCCCGGGGCGCAAATAAAAAAGGCGCCGCGAGGGCGCCTTTCCTGTCTGGCGGAGAGGGTGGGATTTGAACCCACGGAGGACGCAAATCCTCGGCGGTTTTCAAGACCGCTGCATTCAACCACTCTGCCACCTCTCCGGTCGGCGCACATCATACCTGAGACGCTCCGCCAGTCAACGCCCCCACGTCAACAAACCTGTCCTAACTGCGTGATTCAACGGGAAAATCTTGATTTTGGCGCGCACGTCCCTATTATCCGGGTAATGCCCTTCAAGCAGTGAGTCCGATTATGAGTAACCACCCGAATCCCTACGCCTCGCCGGTCCGCGGCGGCGGTGTCCAGGTCACCGGCGAACGCGCCGCCCAGGTGCTGAAGAACACCTACATGCTGCTCGGCCTGAGCCTGATGGCCGCCACCGGCGCCGCTCTGTTCGCCATGTCCGCCGGCGTGGGCTACATCAACCCGTTCCTGACCATCGGCGTCTACTTCGTGCTGCTGATCGCCACCAACATGCTGCGCAACAGCGGCTGGGGCATCCTCGCCGTGTTCGGCCTGACCAGCTGGCTGGGCTTCACCACCGGGCCGCTGATCAACATGTACGCCCAGATCCAGGGCGGCATGGAAATCGTATCCCTGGCCCTGGGCGGCACCGCCACCATCTTCGTGGCCATGTCTGCCATCGCCCTGGTGACCCGCAAGGACTTCAGCTTCATGACCAACTTCATCATGGTCGGTGTGCTGGTGGCTTTCCTGGCTGGTCTGGCGGCCATGTTCTTCAATATCCCGGCCCTGGCCCTGGCGGTCTCCGCCGCCTTCGTGCTGCTGTCTTCCCTGCTGATTCTGTGGCAGACCAGCGCCATCATCCACGGCGGCGAAACCAACTACATCATGGCCACGGTCACCCTGTTCGTGTCCATCTACAACCTGTTCCTGTCCCTGCTGAACATTCTTACCGCGCTCAGCGGGAATGACTGAGTTCAGTCTTCTGGTGACCGCCGGGCCCCAGCGGCCCGGCGCCCTCACCGCCCTGCATACCGCCCGCGCTCTTCAGAATTCCCCCTACTCTCTCTACCGGCTGTTTTTCTACGGCGACGGCGTGCTGCTCGCCCATCGGCTGTTGAACACCGACGGCGGCGCCGACGAGACCGCCCGGGCCTGGCAGCAGTGGGTGCGCGACACCGCGCCGCCGGCCTCGGTGTGCGTGGGCGCCGCCCACAAGCGCGGCGTCACCGAGGCGACCCTGGCCGGGGGCTTTCAACTGGTGGGGCTCGGCGACTGGGTGGACGCCCTCAATCACGGCGGCCGGGTGGTGCATTTTGGCTGATTCCGTACTCTATCTGATCCAGGGCGTGCCCGGCCGCGACGGGCGCTGGCGGGAAAGCGTGGAAATGGCGCTCACCGGCGCCGCCTTCGCCCTGCCCACCCGGGTGTGGCTGGCCGCCGATACCGTGGCGGTGCTGGCCCGGCGGGCCGACGGCGACGAACTGCTGGCCGAGCTGACCGGCTTCGGCGTGACCTGCGTGGCCGACCGGGCCCATTATCGGGACGGGGCACCGGCCTCGATCCAGTGGCTGGAGCGGGCCGCCCTGGCCACCCTCCGTGATGACGCCGACCGCGTCATCGTGCTTTGACCCGGACGGAGCCGCTATGCTGCATCTGATTGCCTTCGAGACCCTGGACGCTCCGCTGGCGGAAGCCTGCCTGGCGCTCTATCGGGACGGCGACGTCTGCGTGTTCGCCGACGGCGGCGGGCTGGTGGCGGCGGCCTTTCCCCTGCGCGGCCCCGGCTATGTGCTGGAAGGCGCCGCCCCGGCGCGACCGCCCGCCGCCCTGGAGACCATCGATCACGACCGCTTCGTGGCGCTGATGGCGGAACACGGACCGGTCACCAGCTGGTACCCTTGAATCATGACTGAACATGCCTTTGCCCCCTATGTCCGCACCCTGGGACGCGGCAAGCGCGCCCGCCGCAGCCTGACCCGCGAAGAAGCCGCCGAGGCCATGGGCCTGATCCTGGACGGCCGGGCCACCGACGCCCAGGTGGGCGCCTTCCTGATGCTACTGCGCGTCAAGGAGGAAACCCCGGAGGAGCTGGCCGGTTTTCTCGACGCCTGCCGGCCCCGCTGCGCGGAACGCCTGGCGGCCCTGCCGCCGGTGGACGTGGACTGGCCGGGCTACGCCGGCAAGAAAAAACACCATCCCTGGTACCTGGCCGCCGCGCGGCTGCTGGCCGGCCACGGCGTGCGCATCCTGCTGCACGGCGGCCCGGCCCATACGCCGCACCGGCGCTACAGCGACGACATGCTCGCCGAGCTGGGCTTCGCGCTGCCCGGCTCGGTGGCCGAGGCCGGCGCGCAGCTGGAACGGGACGGGCTCACCTATCTGGGTCTGGATCACTTCTGCGCCCCCCTGGCCGATCTGCTGATGCTGCGCTTCGAGCTGGGTCTGCGTTCGCCGATCAATACCCTGGCTCGCAGCCTCAATCCCGCCGGCGCGCCGCTGAGCATGCAGAGCGTGTTCCATCCCGCCTACCTGGAATTGCATCTGGGCGCCGCCCGTCTGTGCGGCGACCGTCATCTGCTGTTGTTCAAGGGCGAAGGCGGCGAGCCGGAGATCCGCCCGGACGCGCGCACCGCCCTGACCGGCCTGCGCCACGGAGAGCCGGCGGAGGCGGTGCTGGACGCCGCCCTGCCCCGCCAGGCGCCGCCGGGGGAGGTATCTCCCACCCATGTGCGCGCGGTGTGGCGCGGCGAGACCGGCGACGATTACGGCGTGGCGGCGATTCGCGGCACCGTGGCCACGGTGCTGTGGGGGCTGGAGAAGGTGGCGTCCCTGGAAGAGGGCCTGAAAGCCGCCGACGCCCTCTGGGAAGCCCGCGACCGCCAGGCATTCTAAAGACGGCGTACGTCTGGAAAAACGCTGTAGGAGCGGCTTTAGCCGCGATCAGAGGCGAGCGCCAGCTTCATCGCGACTGAAGTCGCTCCTTGTGTCTCTCCGCAGGGAGATGATTAGCTACCAT
>NZ_JADDOL010000046.1 GCF_016906305.1 Alloalcanivorax marinus | reverse complement strand
GATGGTAGCTAATCATCTCCCTGCGGAGAGACACAAGGAGCGACTTCAGTCGCGACAGGCCGTGCTCAGGCCTGAGCCGCCGGGCGCCCCACCCGGCTCAGACACTGGGTCATCAGGTGGTCGATCACCTTGTGCGGATGGCCCATCAAAAAGCCCCGGGCCGGGGCGATCCAGTTCAAGGGCGCCTCCAGCAGTTCGCCCAGCGCATCCACATAGGCGTCGTTGTCCGCCGCCGGCAGATAGCCCCGCGCCAGGGAGCGCTCCAGCACCGCGGTGCCGGCGAACAACATACCCTCGTCGCCCCACAGCAGCGCCTGATGGTCCGGCGCCTGCCCCGGCATGGGCAGCACCGTCAGTTCGAAACCGGCAAACCGGAACGGCCGGCCCGGCGCCGGCCGCTGGTCGGCGTCCGCCTGCAGCCCCACCAGGGTGGCGCCGGTGGCCGCGCGCAGGGCCGCCAGAGCGGCGCGCTGATCGCCGGGCCGGGTGGTCAGCACCGTGGCCCGGCGCCCGGCGCAGGCCGCCACCAAGCGCTCCAGATGGGCGCCCTGCCCCGGCCCCGGGTCCACCAGCAGCACCTGGTCGTCCCGGCGCAGCAGATAGCTGTTGAAGCCGGGCCCGTCGCCCTCGGACTCGGCGGTGAGCCGCCACAGATGCTCGCCCAGGCGCACCCACTCCCCCGGCTCGAGGGCGGCGCGGGCCTGACCGCGCCCTTCGGGGTCCAGCCGCACCAGCTCGTCGTAGGCCGGCCGGCCCGGTTCCACGTACACCGTCTCGCCGCGCTTCAGCGCCGGCCACGGGCGGGTGGGAAACGTCCCGGGCCGCTGCTCGCGGGCGTAGGCGAGCACCGCGTCCACGGACTGGAACTCGGCCAGCTTGCGCAGCACCGCGATGGTCGGCGTGGCGAACTCCCGGCGACCGTCGCGACGATCACGCAGCGCCTCGGCGGGCGTCAGCCAGCAATGGTCGATGGTCTCCTGACCGTCATGGTCGGGCACCTGCCCGGGCGGCGCCTCGGCGGCGAAAAAACGGGTGTCGAAACGGCGCGGCGGCCCCGGCGGCGTCACCCAATGATCCAGATAGGCGACGCGGTCCAGGGCCAGGGTCAGCCCGTGCTCCCCGCACACCGACGACAGCGCCACCTCGCCCGCCGCCACCGCATGGCGCGCCGCCAGCGCCGGGTGGTCCGCGCCCAGCCAGGCCCCGCCGCCGTCCCGGGCCAGCAGCAGCCCGGCCTCCTCGAAACTCTCGCGCAGCGCCGCCACCAGATAGCCCAGGCCCCCCTCCTCCACGCCCAGCAGCGCATTGGCGGAGGCCGCGTCGTGGCCGTGCACCGCCCGGCGCCCGGCCAGCCGCTGGTCGTCCGCGTCCACCGCGCCACCGGGAAACACATAGAACCCGGGCATGAACACGGCTTTGTGGGTGCGCTGGAGCATCAGAACCTGCATCCCCGCGTCCGTATCGCGGAGCAGGGCCAGGGTGGAAGCGGGACGTGGTTGCATAGGGCTTTTCTTATTCTCGGAATCGGATTTCATCAATGACCATACCCCGAATCCGCGGACGACAGGAAGCCTTGCCTGTTTTCTAACGGCGCGATTTACCTCCCTAGCAATTCGAGTTTCACACACCCTGGGCTCTTGCGCTCATTCACGCGGGTACTCCTCGGAACCAAGCCAGCGATTCAATCTCTTCCGGGCCTCTTCGTGACTTACAGTCCGGCCTTCCAGCGCCGCGCGTTCGCCACGCCGCAGGCCCTCCAACAGAGCCAGGCGACGACGCTCCAGGTCCTTCTCACGCTTGTTCATGGCATTCCTCTCCGCGGTTATCAGCAGGGTGTCACTGCCGATACGAAGCCACAACGGTATCCACAAGCGGTTTCAACAACTCGGATTGGCTAAGAAGCCTAACGGCAGGTGTCGCCCCGGGCGGGGCGGACGCGATCGCCGGGGCGGATGCCGTGGCGCCGGAAGTAGCCGGCGTTGACCTCCAGGGCCTGATGGTAGCCCTGGCCGGGGCGATATACGCGGCACAACACGGCCACGCGGCTCTCGCAGGGGGTCATGGTCTGGATGTCGAGGATGCGGCCGTCGGCGTCCAGGAAGGCGATGTCCAGCGGAATGCGCGTGCGGTACATGTAGAACCCCTGCTCCGCCGGCGCCGGCGGATCGAAGCGAAACAACATGCCCGCGTCCGCCGCCAGACGGTCGCGCTCCATCAAACCGCGAGCACGCTGCTCGGGGGTGGAGGCCACTTCCACCCTGACCGGTCTTTGCGGGTCACCCACGCACAACAACGTCTCCGGCAAGGGCGCATTACCGGCCGCGAAGGGGGTAAATAAAACGACCGCTAATATGCCCGTTCTGATCATTCCAAGGGGGAACATTGACGCTCTTCACCTCTCCAAACCCCAAGGAATGCGGGTTTCCGTGGTAAAACCAGGCTTTCCCTGTCCCATGAGTCAAGACGATTTACCAAAACCTACCGCTTATCGGGATTTTGATACCGTTCGTCGGGTCAAGTCTTATCGCACAAGATGTATAAGCCATTGAATTTATTGGTATTAGTGTACCATTCACGGGATTTTTTTCCTCTCCCTCAAAGCCGCTTTTCCAGAAATGACATTCTCCCCTCCGCCTTTTTGAATTAGGGTTTACAGACCGTGCAAAAACGCGCGGGCGCCATACCAAGGAAGAAAAATCTGGCGCGGTAACACCGAATAAGGACATCCAGAGACATAACAACAATGCGTTCCCGGTAAACGAGGCTTGTTAAGCCCTGCGGCGCCGGCACAAGGAAAGGCCCGCCGCACCTGCTTTTCGCCCCGTGACGAAGACCGGACAGGAGGTCAAATGACTCCGAAGTACAGACTCTCATATCCGACCCACCCTGCCTCACCGGGCAGTCAGCGTCGGACGATTATCGCGCACCAACCGTAGTCCCGGCCGTGAAGGGGACCCGAGCCCCAAACGGCCCGATCCGGGGATCAGTACCGGCCAAAGAGCGGAGTCCGAATTGCCGCCCGCCACAGGCCCGCCTCCGGATCGCGAATAACAACCACAGGACAAACTGGAAGGAGACGATCATGACCGGCACGGACCGCTTAGTGCTCAAGGACTATCCGCACCACATCATGCGCAAGACCCGGAAAGGCGAACCGGTGTTCAACAATGAGTCCGACTATCGCCACTGCCTGAACCAGATCCAGATCCTCAAAAAGCGCTACAACGTGCAGCTGCACGCCTGGGCCCTGCTCCCGGACCGGCTGCACCTGGTGGCCACCGCCAGCCAGCATCCGGACGACCTCTCGACCTTCATGAAGGCCGTATCCTGCCGGATCTCCCTGCGCCGGCGGTCGCTCTACCAGCAGCGCTCGGTCTGGGAAGCCCGCTACCGGGCCAGCCCGGTGGAGCCCGGCCAATGGCTGCTCGCCAGCATGTGCTACGTGGAGCGCCTGCCCGCCCTGGAAGGCCTGGCCGCCTCCGCCTACCACTACCCGCACAGCAGCTATCGCATGCGCCTGGGCAAGCACACGCCCTACTGGCTCGACGATGCCGATGAGTATGCCCGCCTGGGCGACTGCGTGGAGGAACGGGCCGCGGCATTCAAAACCTACATGCGCGACGGCCTGGATGAAAACGAGATGGAGCTGATCCGCACCGCGCTGTTCCGGAACCGCCTGACCGGCTCCCACCGCTTCGTCGAGGAAGTCCGCGAGAAGTTCAACATCCTGGTTCTCAACCGCGGCCCCGGCCGCCCCCGCAAACGTCGCGACGGCGACAAACGCTAAACCCTCCCCCTCCGCGTCGGGGCTAGTCCCCGGCGCGGCTTTCTCGCGCAGCGGCCTGGCCGCGCCCCCGCTCTGCGCTGCATTTGGCGGCCGAGGTCATCGAGTACCGGTCGCCCTTTTTGATTCCGTGGCGCTTAAGAAAGCCCGCGTTCACTTCCAGCGCCGACGAAAAGGCCACACCCGGGTTATAAATCGCGCACCGCCGGGGATCCTGGCTGACACAGGGCACCATGGTCTTCATCGCCACCACCTTCCTATCGTCATCGAAGAAAGCGATATCCAGAGGGATGCGGGTTTTGAACATATAAAAACCCACATGCATTTCCCGGTCGAACAGAAACAGCATCCCAGCGTCGGCCGCCAGGTCGGTGCGCTCCATCAACCCCCGGTTACGCTGCTTATCAGTCTCGGCCACTTCCACCGTCACCGGATCCGACATATCGCCCAGACAGACAGCAGCCCTCTCAAAAGTGACGCCGCCTCCCGCGCCATAAGCCACCGGCGCAGCCAGGGCCCACACCATCACAGCCCCCTGCAGCCATCTTTTACCTTTATCCACGTTTCCCTCCTTTCTTCAGCGTGCCGCAGGCAACAAAAATTACATGCATCGCCACATCCGGATTTTATCTGTAACTTTTTTATTGTTAAGCAGATCACAGCTCAAGATATAATTCCATAATCCTGACAAGCCTTCATAGTCGAACGAAGCCGCCAAGCGCCAGGGAACCCCATATCACTACAGAAGTGACAAGAGAAAACCCTGATTACCAAAGGATTAATAAAACTATCGCGATGGATCTCATCCAAGGGAATAAATCCGAGGAACCAAAAGCGGCGAACTGTTACCCAAGGTTACATCGCCCGGGAACAGGAAACATAAAATTCAGAATATCGTTCTAATAAATGAAACATTTGTACACAGCAGGAATAAAAGTCGACTTATAGGCGCACTGAAAACAAGAGAATCGCCGCCCTATTCAAAACATAAAGAATTATCGAGCAAAAAACTAAGCGCGACGTATCCGCATAAGTCATTGTTTTATCTTCATCTTTACGTTTCTTCAATACCGAATCAGTCGCGAAAACGCAGTTTTCAAATTTTTCTATTCTCTGGCGCAGAGCGTTCCTCTAATGTCGAAGGTGTCGGTTCGGGGGGAAAGAACAACAACTCACGGACCGATGTCACGGCGAGCACGGAAGAAGTAAAGAATCGCCGTGAATCAATCCTTACAAACGGAAGAATTGAGGAGACTCTCATGTCTAAGTCAATGAAGAAAGCTCTGATGGCGGTTGTCGCCGGTGCCGCTCTGACTGGTGCGGTAAGCGCTCAAGCTCAAGTGGGCGAGATCTACGAAGCCGGCAATAGCGGCAACCCGCTGACTACTGCTGATGGTACCTTCTCCGGGACCACTACCCTGGCTTACGGCGGTGGCCCGAACATCACCTGTACCCTGACTCTGGACGGTACCGTGGAAGTAGATAGCGGCGGCGCCACCGGCCGCATCACCGTCACCGATGGCGATATCAGCGGCGGCTTCCTTTGCGGCCTGGTGTCTATCAGTGGCTTCCCCTGGGTTTCTAACGATGTAGCAGCCAGCGATCTCGCTCCGATCTCCAGCGTAGCTCAAGACGTTGACATCGTGTTTGAAGACCAGATCGACGTTAACCTTTGCGGTAACGACCTGGACTTCACCGCCGTATTCAACAACAACGGCACCACCGTGAACAGTGCACCGTCCACCTTTGAGGTGAGCAATACCCTGGGTTCATGTAGCCTGGTTGGTACGCTGACCGTACAAGGCGACGACATCGACGCGGTTCAAAACTAAGCCAGCGTCGCTTGGCCAGAAAGAAGAAGAGGAGGGTTCCCCCTCCTCTTTTTTTTGGAGATGAACATGAAAGCCATACTTACTTTAACAGCATCACTTTTCACTCTATTCTCAATACAGGCAAATGCTTTTAGCATTTACGACTCATCTAGCCCCACAAACCCTGTTACATCTGCTTCCGTCAACCTAACTGGAATGGTGAACCTGTCGCTACCACCATCTATAAATTGCACCTTTGATATCGATGCTGTCGTGACACAAGACAGCAGTGGCACGGAAGGCAACATAACCATAACAGATGCATCGTTGGCTACGCCGGGCAGTTTTTTATGCAATATCGTTGTAATCAACTCCCTGCCATGGGTATCTAAGCCCATATATGATGCTGACTTACCTGTTTTAGGGGGAACAGCAATGCCAGTCACTGTTGAATTTAATAATGTTCCTATCAACGGCTGCGGCACAGCCACAACATTCACCCCTGTTTTTGACAACAATTCCAGCTCTCCGAATGGAGCCCCATCAAGCCTGGACGTAACCAGTGTCTTTGGTGCCTGTACAATGGTTGGGCTACTTACTACTCAAGGGGCGGACGTAGATATCTTTAGATAAATCTCTGCCTATATGGGTGTAGCCGAGAAAAAAAGGGGGGGGAGGGGCGGATTGAGGGACATCTGGGCTGGACCAAAGCAGGTAGGCGAAAATCGTTATCTATCCGAATTCCCAGCAAGTTTGCATGTACTCTATCGCACCGCTTATCCAAGCACCTAGATCTTATACGTTTGGCATATTGAACAAGCAGCATACATGCCAATTTCATCCTCGCTACCAAGCCTACTAGGGTGTTTTGTCAATAGGCGACGTAAGCAGGCAGATCAAAACAAGTTGCCCTGTCCTTACGGAGGATAGGCAATCGTCATCTGGGTTCCATCAGCTTTTTCGATAAGGATACTTGCGGATCCTGACGCTTTAAAAGCCTCGACTGCCATCAGATCATCTGCCTCTGTCCCTAGAGGAAAGCCACTGGCCGACAGTATCTTGTCTCCTTCTTTTGGGTAAGCGGATTAAATGGTTGATCTTACCTTTGCATGAGAGTGAGACAGAC
>NZ_JADDOL010000045.1 GCF_016906305.1 Alloalcanivorax marinus | reverse complement strand
CCTTCCAGACCCAACCCATTGGGGGTTGAGTCCGGATAGGAGAGACGGTATCTACCGCTTTGTCTGGTCGCTTCCGAACCAGCGGTAACGCGGGTGCAGGCTCACCACGCTGCCGACGATGATCAACGTCGGAGCGTGGATTTCCCGTCCCTCGATGGTGTCCGGCAGATCGGCCAGGGTGCCGGTGATCACCTGCTGCAGATCGGTGGTGCCCCGGGACACCAGAGCGATGGGCGTGGCCGGATCGCGGCCGTGTTCGATCAGCCGGGCGCAGATTTGCCGCAGCCCCACCAGCCCCATGTAGAACACCAGGGTTTCGTGGGGCGCCATCAGCCCGGCCCAGTCCAGGTCCACGCTGCCGTCCTTTCGATGGCCGGTGACGAAGCGCACCGACTGGGCGTGGTCCCGGTGGGTCAGCGGAATGCCGGCGTAGGCGGCGCAGCCGCTGGCGGCGGTGATGCCCGGCACCACCTGGAAGTCGATGCCGGCGGCCACCACCTGTTCCAGTTCCTCGCCGCCGCGCCCGAAGATAAAGGGATCGCCCCCCTTCAAGCGGCACACCTTCTTGCCCTGGCGGGCATAGTGCACCAGCAGGTCGTTGATGTTGTCCTGGGGCAGAGTGTGCTGGTCGCGGGCCTTGCCCACGTACACTTTCTCGGCGTCGGCGCGGGCCAGGGCGACGATTTCCGGGGCCACCAGCCGGTCGTAGAGCACCACCTCGGCCTTGTCGATCAGATGCAGGGCGCGGAAGGTGAGCAGGTCCGGATCACCGGGCCCGGCGCCCACCAGATAGACTTCCCCGGCGGCGCCGCCCGGACGCACCGTGGCCTGCTCCAGGGCCTGGCGCAGGCCCGCCTCGGCGTCGGATTCGTGGCCGGACAGCACCCGCTCTTCCAGCGGCCCGTCGAGCTGGGCCTCCCAGAACGCTTCCCGGTCGCGACGGTTCGGCAACCGCCGTTCCAGGGGCGCGCGGAAGCGGCCCAGCAACGTCGCCAGCCGGCCCCAGCGGGCCGGCAGCCAGGCTTCCAGGCGGGCGCGCAGGCGCCGCACCAGCACCGGCGAGACGCCGGAGGAGCTGATCGCGATGAACAGGGGATCCCGGTCGATCAAAGCGGGGAACACAAAGCTGCCCAGGTCCGGCCGGTCCACCACGTTCACCGGCAGGCCGCGGGCGTCCGCCCGCCGCGCCAGCCATTCGTTGACCCCGGCGTCGTCGGTGGCGGCCACCGCCAGCCGCACCCCGTCCAGGTCCTGGTCCGCCACCGCGCGGCGGTGCCATTCGCCACCGCCCTGCTCCACCAGCCGCGCCAGATCGTCGCGGCAGCGCGGCGCCACCAGCCGCAGGCGGGCGCCGGCCTTGTTCAGCAGACGCGCCTTGCGCAGCGCGGTATCACCGCCGCCGGCCACCAGCACGGTGGCGCCGTTCAGTTTCAGGCCCAGGGGCAGGAAATCCATGAGCGCTCCGTTCGCCGCCCGTTGATCCGTGGTTCAGGCCAGCCGTTCCAGGCCGCGCATATAGGGGCGCAGGGCCTCGGGCACGGTCACTGAACCGTCCTCGTTCTGATAGTTCTCCAGAATCGCCACCAGCGCCCGGCCCACCGCCAGGCCGGAGCCGTTCAGGGTGTGCAGCAGCTCCGGCTTGCCGGTCTCCGGGTTCCGCCAGCGGGCCTGCATGCGGCGCGCCTGGTAATCGCGGAAGTTGGAGCAGGAGGAGATCTCCCGGTAGCGCTGCTGGCTGGGCAGCCACACCTCGATGTCGTAGGTCTTGGCGGCGGAGAAGCCCAGGTCGCCGCCGCACAGCACCACCACCCGGTAGGGCAGATTCAGCTTTTGCAGGATCGCCTCGGCGTGGCCGGTGAGCGCCTCCAGGGTCGCCTCGGACTGGTCCGGGCGCACCAGCTGCACCAGTTCCACTTTCTCGAACTGGTGCTGGCGAATCATGCCCCGGGTGTCCTTGCCGTGGCTGCCCGCCTCGGAGCGGAAACAGGGCGTATGGCAGGTATAGCGGCGCGGCAGCGCGTCCGCGTCGAGGATTTCGTCGGCGGCCAGATTGGTCACCGGCACCTCGGCGGTGGGGATCAGGTACAGCTCCCGCTCGCCGCGCATTTTGAACAGGTCGTCCTCGAACTTGGGCAGCTGGCCGGTGCCGCGCAGGGCCTCCGGGCCCACCAGGTACGGCACATAGACTTCCTGGTAGCCGTGCTCGCCGGTGTGGGTGTCGAGCATGAAGTCGATCAGCGCCCGGTGCAGCCGCGCCAGCTGGCCGGTCATCACCGCGAAGCGGGCGCCGGACAGCTTGCTGGCGCGTTCGAAATCCAGGGCGCCGGCGGACAGATGCTCGCCTACGTCCACGTGGTCCTTGGGCTCGAACCCGAAGGTCCGTGGCGTGCCCCATCGACGCACTTCCACGTTGTCGTCCTCGTCGGCGCCGGCGGGCACCTCCTCGGCGGGCACGTTGGGAATGCCCATCAGGAAGTCGCGGATGGCCTCCTGGATCGCCTTGGCGCGCTCCACCTCGCCGGCCAGCTGCTCATCGATCTGCTGCAGGGTTTCCGCCACCTTGGCCTTGGCCGCGTCCACGTCCATGCCGGACTTGATCAGTTCACCGACTTCCTTGGAGGCTTTCTTGCGCTGCGCCTGCAGGTCCTGGGAGCGCACATCGGCGTCCTTGCGGCGGGCGTCCAGCGCCCGGAAGCCGTCCAGGTCCAGTTCCAGGCCCCGCTTCTTCAGAGCCTCGGCAATGGCCTCGCCGTCCTGGCGCAGCGCACGGATATCAAGCATGTTCGATCCCCTTGGGAAATTCGGTCGTTCGGATACAGGGCGCCAAGCTTAGCAAAAACCAGGCCCCATGTAGGAGCGGCTTCAGCCGCGATCGGGAGGTTGGCACGGCCACGGCAAGCTCAGTCGTCGTAACGGTGCCAGTCCGCGTCCACGTTCTGTTGGCGCAGGCGGCGCAGTTTTTCGCCGATGCGGATTTCCAGGCCGCGCTCCACCGGCTCGTAGAGGCGGGTATGGCGCAGGCTTTCGGGAAAGTAGTTCTCGCCGGCCACGAACGCCTCGGGGAAGTCGTGGGCGTAGTGGTACTCGGCGCCGTAGCCCTCGTTCTTCATCAGTTTGGTGGGGGCATTGCGCAGGTGCAGGGGCACCTCGTCGCTGGGGTTGCGCGCCACCAGGTCCCGGGCCCGGTTGTAGGCGTTATAGACCGCGTTGCTCTTGGGCGCCACCGCCAGGTAGGCGATCGCCTGGGCCACCGCCAGCTCGCCCTCCGGCGTGCCCAGGCGCTCCTGCACGTCCCAGGCGTTCAGGCACAGCGGCAGCGCCCTGGGGTCCGCGTTGCCGATGTCCTCGCTGGCCATGCGCACCACCCGGCGGGCGATATAGAGCGGGTCGCAGCCGCCGTCCAGCATGCGCGCGAACCAGTACAGGGCGGCGTCCGGGTCGGAGCCGCGCACCGCCTTGTGCAAAGCGCTGATCTGGTCGTAGAAGACGTCGCCACCCTTGTCGAAGCGGCGCACCGCGTCGCGCAGCACCTCTTCCATCAACGGCCGGTCGATGACGGCGGCGTCGCCGCTGCCCTCGGCCAGGTCCACGGCGATTTCCAGCATATTGAGCAGGCGCCGGGCGTCGCCGTCGGCGTAGCCGAGCAGCAGGTCACGGGCGTCGTCGGCCAGCGCGATGCCGGCCAGCTCCGGCTCGCGCAGGGCGCGCTCCAGCAGGCCGGCCAGATCTTCCCGCTCCAGGGAGCGCAGGCGATAGACCCGGGCCCGGGACAGCAGCGCGTTATTGAGCTCGAAGGACGGGTTCTCGGTGGTGGCGCCGATAAAGATCACCGTGCCCTCTTCCACATGGGGCAGAAAGGCGTCCTGCTGGGCCTTGTTGAAGCGGTGCACCTCGTCCACGAACAGCACCGTGCGCCGGCCCTGGCCGAGCCGCGCCCGGGCCTGATCGACGGCGGCGCGGATATCCTTGACCCCGGACAGCACCGCCGACAGGGTGATGAACTCGGCGTCCACCACGCCGGCCAGAATCAACGCCAGGGTGGTCTTGCCGGTGCCCGGCGGGCCCCACAGGATCATGGAATGCAGCTGACCGCGCTCGGCGGCCTGGCGCAGGGGTTTGCCGGGCCCCACCAGATGGCGCTGGCCCACGTACTCGTCCAGGTTGGCGGGGCGCAACCGCGCCGCCAGGGGTTGGGCTTCGGCGCGGTGCTGGTTTTCGAACAGGTCGCTCATTGCTGCCGGATGACGTCGGTCCCTTCCGGCGGCTCGAACTGGAAACGGCCCGGGGTGGGCTCGCCGTTGAGGGTCAGGTCGCGGAAATCGATGATGGTTTTCTGGCCCAGGGCGTCTTCCAGGCGCATGGAGCGCGGCTCGTCGCCGTCGAAGGTCACGTCCAGGGTGTCGAACAGCGGGTCGCCGCCCTTGGGCTTGAGGCGGTAGGTGACGCGGTTGCCGTCACGGCTTTGCTCGCTGATCGAGAATGCCCGGGACACCGCCTGGGGATCACCGCCGAACAGCAGCGCCGGGGTCTGGCCCAGGTCCTGGGTCAAGGGACGCACCACCACCTGTTCCAGGTCCGGATCATAGACCCATACCTGGCGGCCATCGGACACGGCCAGCTGCTCATAGGGGCGCTCGGTGTGCCAATAGAAGCGGTTGCCCCGGGCCACCTCCATGGTGCCGGCGCTGTCCCGGGCGCGCTCACCGCCCTCGCCCACCACGGTCTGCTGGAAACCGCCGGCCAGGCTGTGCAGGCCGCCGAGCCGGGCCAGCAGGTCCTCGGTGGGGCCGGCCAGGGCCAGAGAAGGCAACAACAGGGCGATGATCCAGAAAAGTCGCATATCAGGTCCTTGCAAAAAGGGGCATCAGACCGGCGGGGGGGCCAGCACTTCACGCTGGCCGTTGTGTCCGGCTTCGGACACCACGCCGGCCATTTCCATGGCCTCCACCAGGCGCGCCGCCCGGTTGTAGCCGATCTTCAGTTTCCGTTGCACCGAGGAAATCGAGGCCCGGCGGGATTCGGTGACATAGGCCACCGCCTCGTCGTAGAGCGGGTCGTCTTCTTCGCCGCCGCCGTCCGGGCTTTCCATGCCGGGCAGCGGCGCGTTCAGATCGCCGCCGCCTTCCAGGATTTCGTCGAGATAGTTGGGCTCGCCGCGCTTGCGCCAGTCGTCACAGACGCGGTGCACCTCCTCATCTGAGACAAAGGCGCCGTGCACCCGTTCCGGCATGCTGGTACCGGCGGGCAAATAAAGCATGTCGCCGTGGCCGAGCAGCTGCTCCGCCCCGCCCTGGTCGAGCACCGTGCGCGAGTCGATCTTGGAGGACACCTGGAAGCCGATCCGCGAGGGCACGTTGGCCTTGATCAGGCCGGTGATCACGTCCACCGACGGGCGCTGGGTGGCGAGAATCAGGTGGATGCCGGCGGCCCGCGCCTTCTGGGCGATGCGCGCGATCAGCTCTTCCACCTTCTTGCCGACGATCATCATCATGTCGGCGAACTCGTCGATCACGATGACGATGTAAGGCAGTTTTACCGCCAGCGGCGCTTCCTCGCTCAGGTCCATGGGGTCGTCCGGCTTCCACAGCGGATCCTTGAGCGGCTCGCCCTTCTTCTCCGCGTCGCTGATTTTGCGGTTGTAGCCGGCCAGGTTCCTCACGCCCATGGCCGCCATCAGCCGGTAGCGGCGCTCCATCTCACCGACACCCCAGCGCAGCGCGCTGGCCGCTTCCTTCATGTCGGTGACCACCGGGGTGAGCAGATGGGGTATGCCGTCGTACACCGCCAGTTCAAGCATTTTGGGATCGATCATGATCAGCCGCACCTCTTCCGGGCTGGCCTTGAACATGATCGACAGCAGCATGGCGTTGAGGCCCACGGACTTACCGGACCCGGTGGTGCCGGCCACCAGCAGGTGCGGCATCTTGCCCAGATCGGCCATCACCGGATTACCGGAAATGTCCTTGCCCAGGGCCAGGGTGAGCGGCGAGGCGGCGTCGTCGAACATCCGCGACCCCACCACCTCGGTAAGGCGGATCATCTCGCGCTGCTCGTTGGGGATCTCGATGCCCACGGTGGTCTTGCCGGGGATCACCTCCACCACCCGCACGCTGATCACCGCCAGGGAGCGGGCCAGGTCCTTGGCCAGGTTGGAGATCTTGGACACCTTGATGCCCGGCGCCGGCTGAATCTCGAAGCGGGTGATCACCGGACCCGGCTGCACCGCCACCACCTCGGCGTCGATGTTGAAGTCCTTGAGCTTGATCTCCAGCAGGCGGGACATGCCGTCCAGGGCCTCCTCGGAGTAGCCACCCTTGCTCTCGTCCACCGCGTCCAGCAGGGCCAGCGGCGGCAGATCGCCGGTGACCTGGGCGGTGAACAGGGGCTGCTGCTTCTCTTTCTGCATCCGCTCGCTTTTCTCCACCGGCCGGGCCGGCTGGGCGATCTTGGGCGGGGTGCGGTTTTCCTGTTTCTTCTTCGCCTCGGTGACCACCTGGGCGCGCTTCTGCCGGGCTTCGCGGGCCACTTTCTGTTCCGCGCGGCGCTCCCGGCGGGCCTGGAACCAGGCAGGCACTTTCTGCCCCACCGCCAGCACCGCGGCGCCCAGCCGCTCCGCCAGGGCGATCCAGGACAGGTCGGTGAACACGGTGACGCCGATCAGGAACAGGGCCACCATCACCAGGGTGCCGCCCAGGGGATTGAAGGCGTCCAGGGCGGCGTCGCCGACCACATGGCCGAGGATGCCGCCGGCGTCCTCCGGCAGCGGCAGGCCACCGCCGGAAAAATGCATGTAGGCCAGCGCCGTGCCGCTCATCATGGTCAGCACGAAGCCCACCAGCCGCAGGCTGAACAGCGGCCAGCTGCCGGCCAGGCCGGCATGGCGCTCACGCAGCACCCGGGCGGCCCAGAACGCCACCAGCACCGGGAACACATAGGCCATGAAGCCGAACAAGCCGAGCAGTAAATCCGCGCAGAAGGCGCCGGCCCGGCCACCGGCGTTGTTCACCTCGCCGGCGTTGCCCACGTAGGACCAGCCCGGATCGCCGCTGTCATAGGTGACCAGCGCCAACAACAGGTACAGGGACAGGGCGATCAGCGCGATCACCATGCCTTCCACCAGGCCTTTCTTGAGATGACGGGAGAACCCGGAAGGGTTGCCGCCGGTTGCTGCCTTTGCCTTGGACACTGCAGGCCTCTGGGGGTTGAATCTAACGACTTGAAAACCTTGGGATTGTAGTCAATCCGGGGGCCATGGACCAGCGCTCGATGGCGCCCTGGCGCCGGCTATCGCGGCCATAGAGTGTACGCCCTTCACGGATCGGGGGTTTTGTTGTAGTTTGCATGCGCCTTGAAACCCGATTCTCCGCGGAGACAGCCATGAGCGACGCCCAACACCATCGACTGATCATTCTGGGTTCCGGCCCGGCCGGTTACACTGCGGCGGTGTACGCGGCCCGCGCCAACCTGAAGCCGGTGGTGATCACCGGCATCGAGCCCGGCGGCCAGCTCACCACCACCACCGAGGTGGACAACTGGCCCGGCGACGTGGAGGGCCTGCAGGGTCCCGACCTGATGGTGCGCATGCAGAAGCACGCCGAGCGCTTCGAGACCGAGATTCTGTTCGACCACATCAACCAGGTGAACCTGGATCAGCGCCCGTTCGTGCTCAAGGGCGACAACGGCACCTACACCTGCGACGCCCTGATCGTGGCCACCGGCGCCTCCGCCATGTACCTGGGCCTGGAGTCCGAGCAGGCGTTCATGGGCAAGGGCGTGTCCGCCTGCGCCACCTGCGACGGGTTCTTCTACCGGGGCCAGAAAGTGGCGGTGATCGGCGGCGGCAACACCGCCGTGGAGGAAGCCCTGTACCTGTCCAATATCGCCGAGGAAGTGGTGCTGGTGCACCGCCGCGACAAGCTGCGCGCGGAGAAAATCCTGCAGGACAAGCTGCTGGCCAAGGACAACATCAAGGTGATGTGGGACCACACCCTGGATGAGGTGCTGGGCGACGACTCCGGCGTCACCGGCATGCGCGTCAAGGCCACCGCCGACGGCGCCACCACCGACGTGGACCTGCAGGGCGTGTTCATCGCCATCGGCCACAAGCCCAACACCGGCATCTTCGAGGGCCAGCTGGCGATGAACAACGGCTACATCAAGATCCGCAGCGGCCTGGACGGCAACGCCACCGCCACCAGCGTGGAGGGGGTGTTCGCCGCCGGCGACGTGGCCGACCACGTGTACCGCCAGGCGGTAACCTCCGCCGGCGCCGGCTGCATGGCCGCGCTGGACGCGGAGCGCTATCTGGAAAGCCTGGAAGAGTGATCCCCTGGCTGCCGGCGGGAAGCGACTTCCCGCCGCCGGAGCATGCGCTGGACGACCCCAACGGTCTGCTCGCCGCCGGCAACGACCTGAGCGCCGCCACCCTGGTGCGCGCCTACCGGCTGGGGATCTTTCCCTGGTACGAGGCCGGCCAGCCGATTCTCTGGTGGTCCCCCAATCCCCGGTGCGTGTTTCGCCCCGGGGATTTTCATATCAGCCGTCGTTTGCTCCGCCACCTGCGCGGCGCCGACCTGAGTTTTCATCTGGATGACGATTTCGCCGGCACCCTGGACGCCTGCGCGGCGCCCCGGGAGCCCGGCGGCGGCACCTGGATCACCACCGCCATGCGCACCGCCTACCTGCGGCTGCACGCCCTGGGCCACGCCCATTGCCTGACCGTGCGCCAGGACGGCGAGCTGGCCGGGGGCATCTACGGCGTGCAACTGGGCGGGGTGTTCTTCGGCGAGTCCATGTTCTCCACCCGCACCAACGGCTCCAAGAGCGCCCTGGCCATGTTGTGGGCCCTGGCGCCCCGGCTCGGCATCCGGTTGCTGGACGCCCAGGTGGAAAACCCCCACCTGATGCGGCTGGGGGCCTATTTGATGCCGAGGGCGGACTTTCAGCGGGAGCTGGACCGGTTGATCGTCGAGACCTCGCCCCGGCCCTGGCCCAAGGGGCCGTTTCGCTGGCAGGAAGGCTGAGAGCCCATCGCGACTAAAGTCGCTCCTACGGCTTCGGTTTTGTAGGAGCGGCCGGGCGGCGTTCCGCTTCAGCCGCGATATCCCCGGTCAACGTCCGGCCGTCCCCTTCTGCTCCGCGAACGCGCTGTAGAAGGCGATGCTGTCCGGGTTGGCCATGGCGTCCGGGTTGGCCACCTTGTCGATGGTCTGGCCCAGCAGCAGCTTCTTGATCGGCAGCTCCATTTTCTTGCCGGTGAGCGTGCGCGGCACGTCCGGGGCGGCGATGATGTCGTTGGGCACATGGCGGGCGGACAGATGGTCGCGGATCGCCGCCTTGATGCGCCCGCTCAGCGCCTCGTCCAGGGTCACGCCCTCGCGCAGCACCACGAACAGCGGCATGTAGGACTCCCGGCCCAGGTACTCCAGGTCCACCACCAGACTGTCCAGCACCTCGTCGAACTCCTCCACCACCCGGTAGATCTCGGCGGTGCCCATGCGGATGCCGTGGCGGTTGATGGTGGTGTCGGAGCGGCCGTAGATGATGGCGCCGCCGCGCGGGGTGATGCGGATCCAGTCGCCGTGGCGCCAGATGCCCGGAAACACGTCGAAGTAGCTGTCCCGGTAGCGCTCGCCGCCCTCGTCGTTCCAGAAGTACAGCGGCATGGAGGGCATCGGTTTGGTCACCACCAGCTCCCCCACTTCGTCGTCCAGCAACTCGCCGTTGTCGCCCATGGCGTACACCGCCGTGCCCAGGTAGCGGCACTGCATCTCGCCGGCGAACACCGGCAGTGTCGGGCTGGCGCCCACGTAGGCGCTGGCCACGTCGGTGCCGCCGCTGATGGCGGCGATCATGACGTCATCGAACTGGTCCATCAGCCAGCGGTAGCCCTCCTCCGGCAACGGCGAGCCGGTGGAGCCGATGGAGCGGATGCGGCCGGTGTCTACCCAGTCCCCGGGGCGGATGTCCGCTTTCTTGCAGTTGAGGAAATAGGCGGCGCCGGCGCCGAAGAAGGTCATCTCCGTCTCTTCCGCGAAGCGCCACAGGGTGCCCAGGTCCGGGTAGCCCGGGTTGCCGTCGTACAGGCAGATGGTGGCGCCGGTCAGCAGGCCGGACATCTGTGAGTTCCACATGATCCAGCCGGTGGTGGTGAACCACATGTAGCGGTCCCGAGGGCCCAGATCCAGCTGCAGGGCGTGGTCCTGCAGGCCTTCCAGCAGCGCGCCGCCGTGGCCGTGGACGATGGGTTTGGGCATGCCGGTGGTGCCGGAGGAATAGACCACCCAGAGCGGATGGTCGAACGGCACCTGCTCGAAACGCATGGGCGCCTCCTGGCTGACCAGGTCGTCCCAGAGCAGCGCGCCGTCCAGGCGGGCATCGGCGTTCAGATACGGCAGCAGCACCACCTTTTCCAGGGTCGGCAGCTGGTCGCGCAGTCCTTCCACCACCGTCAGGCGGTCGAAATCCTTGCCACCGTAGCGGTAGCCGTCCACCGCGATCATCACCTTGGGGTCGATCTGGCGGAAGCGGTCCAGCACGCTGCGCGTGCCCATGTCCGGCGAGCAGCTGGACCAGATCGCGCCCAGGCTGCTGACCGCGAAGAACGCCACCATGGTTTCCGGCAGGTTGGGCAGATAGGCCACCACCCGGTCGCCGGGGCCCACGCCCTGTTCGCGCAGGCTGGCCGCCAGGGCGGCGATGCGCTGGCGCAGCTGGCCCCAGGTGAGGGTCTCCAGGCCACGCAGTTCGGAGCGGGACAGAATCGCCGGCCGGTCCGGTTCATTCTCGTGGTGCCGGAACACCTGCTCGGCCAGATTCAGCCGCGCGCCCTCGAACCATTTGGCGCCGGGCATGGTCAGGCCGTCCAGCACCCGCTCGTAGGGGGCGGAATGGCGGATGTCGAAGTACCGCCAGAGCGATTCGTAGAAGTCTTCCAGATGCTCCACCGACCAGGCCCACAGGCTCTGATAGTCGTCGAAGACCAGCCCCTTCTCCGCGCTCAGCCAGCGCTGGTAGTGGGTGAGGCGGGCGTTCTCGACGCGCGCGGCGTCCGGGCGCCACAGGGGCGCGGGCGTGGTGTTTGTCATTCTTGCTCTCCCGGTACCGGCGCGGCGGCCACCAAGGGGGCGGCCAATCCGTCGCCGGCGTTGTCGTTGTTTTTACGCCGGCCACACTATAACCGTGGCGAGGAAGGCAAGTCACCGGGTGACCGGCGCCGGCCTTTCACGCCGCGGTGTTCCCGGCGTCCGCCTATCCGCTACACTTGAGCCATGACCGACCTGTCCGAACTTCGCTTTTTCCGCACCCCGGCCCACCCCTGCAGCTATCTGGAGGGGCACCAGGCGGCGACCCTGTTCGTCGATCCGCAGACGCGGCTCGACGCCTCGCTGTACAGCGAGCTGTCGCGGCTGGGCTTCCGGCGCAGCGGTGACTATCTGTACCGGCCGCACTGCGAAGGCTGTCAGGCCTGTATTCCGGCGCGGGTGCGGGTGGCCGATTTCCGGCCCCGCCGCCGCCACAAGCGGTTGTCGCAGCGCAACGCCGACCTGCGCGTCACCGAGGAACCGGCGCGCTATACCCGCGAAATCTACCGGCTGTACGCCCGCTACATCGACCAGCGCCACGGCGACGGCGACATGTTTCCGCCCTCCGAGGAGCAGTTCACCAGCTTTCTCACCTGCGACTGGGCGGACACCCGCTTCCACTGTTTCCGCGATGAGGAAGACCGGCTGCTGGCGGTGGCGGTCACCGACCATCTGGACGATGGCCTGTCGGCGGTCTACACCTTCTTCGACCCGGACCGGGGCGAGCGCGGCCTGGGGGTCAACGCCCTGCTCTGGCAAATCCAGGCCAGCCGCGATCGCGGCCTGCCCTACCTGTACCTCGGCTACTGGATTCGTCAGTGCCAGAAAATGGGCTACAAGAGCCAGTACCGGCCGCTGGAAGTGCTGGTGCGCGGACAGTGGCGCGAGCTCCGCGATCCGCCCGCCGGGGGCGGCGCATAAGCCTTTGCAGCACGGCGGCATTTGCGGCACAATTGCGCTCCCTCTGAAGCCGACACGTATCAGGACAGTCACTGAATGGCGAAAGAAGAGCAGATTGAGCTGGAAGGGGTCGTGCTTGAAACCCTTCCCAACACCATGTTCCGCGTGAAGCTGGACAATGGTCATGTGATTACCGCCCATATCTCCGGCAAGATGCGCAAGTTCTACATCCGCATCCTCACCGGCGACCGGGTGAAAGTGGAAATGTCGCCCTACGATCTCAGCAAGGGCCGCATCACCTTCCGCATGAAATAACCCCTTCCCGCCCGCGCGGCGTGAAGCGCACCCCCGAACCCGGCCCCGCCGGGTTTTTTGCTTTGGAAATTTCGCTCCATCCGGGGCGCGGCTCAGGGCGCGACGCCCTTCCGGGAACGCCGCGAGTACGTCCCTGTAGGCTCCCTTTCGAACG
>NZ_JADDOL010000044.1 GCF_016906305.1 Alloalcanivorax marinus | reverse complement strand
GCCGGCGGCAGCTGGCGGGAGGCGAAAAAGGCGAAGAAGGGCAGGGTGATGCAGTACATGCTGGCGTACAGCTGGTTGGTGTCGAGCACCAGCCAGGGGGTGATCTCGAAGCGCTCGAACACGCCGTACAGCTGATTGTCGAACGGCCGCCCGACGATGAAGTAATAGGCGTAGAAATCCACCGCCGCGGCCACGGCGGCGGCGGCGGTGCCGATCAGCAGGGCCCGCCAGAAGGCCCCCGGCCAGCGCCGCACGAACAGTTCAAAGGCGCTGAACAGCACGAACAGCTCGATCATGGCGCGCAGGAAGCGGCTGGGGTTGGGGCTGGGCGAATAGTAGGTGGAGAGGGTGGCGTAGAGCAGGAAGATCCACAGCAACGGCCAGCGCGTCACCAGTTCCAGGGGGCGGTGGCGGGCGGCCACCAGCACCACGATCAGCGCCGGCAGAAAGAACACCGCGTCCAGGGCATTCATCAGGCTGGTGCGCGAGGGAAACACCAGTAGCCCGCAGAACATGAGCGCCATGGACAGGCCGAGCCAGGCGGTGAGCAGGCGGTCGTGGCGCGGTGTGGCGGCGGGCGGGGCGGGGCTTTGCATCCTGGCGGCTCCAGAGGGTCTTAGCGGTAAGGGTTGGGCTGGCCCGGAGGCTGGTGTTTGAAGCGTTTGTGCACCCACAGATACTGCTCCGGGTGCTTGCGGACATAGTGTTCCACGGTGCGGTTGATGCGCGCGGTGTCCGCCTGCTCGTCGTCGCCGGGAAAATCCTCCAGCGGCGCGCCGAACTCGATTTCATAGCGCCCGCCGGGCAGCCGGTAGTGCGCGCACGGGATCACCGCCGCCTTGCCCATCCTGGCGATCCGGCTGGTGGCGGTGATGGTGGCCGCCGGCACCCCGAAGAAGGGCACGAACACCGCGTGCCGGGTGCCGTAGTCCTGGTCCGGCGCGTACCACACCACCTCGCCCCGGCGCAGCAGGCGCACGGTCTGGCGCAGGTCGTTGCGGTCCACGGAGTGGTTGACCCAGGTGCCCCGGCCTTCACTGATCAGTTTGTCCAGCAGCGGGTTGTCGTTGGGCCGGTAGACCACGCTGAAGCGGAAGAATTTGCCCAGCAGGCGGCTGCCCACGTCGATGGAATTGAAATGCATGCCCAGTAGCAGCACGCCCTGGCCGCGCTCGCGGGCCGCTTCCAGATGTTCCAGGCCGGACACGGTCAGGCGCCGGCCCAGATCGATGCGGCGGTTATGGAAGGCGCCGGCCATTTCCAGGATCGCCTCGCCGGTGCTCATCAGCACCCGCCGCGCCAGCGCTTCCCGCTCGGCCTCGGACAGCTCCGGGAAGCACAGCTTCAGGTTGGTCAGGGTGACCCGACGCCGCGCCGGCGCCAGATACCAGGCCAGCCGGCCCAGGCCGCGCCCGGCGGCCAGCAGCCCGTCCCAGGGCAACTGGCCGATCAGCCAGAACAGCGCCAGCCCGACCCGGGTGGGCCACAGGCGCGGGTCCCTGGGGTCGGTGGGGCGGTTGCGGCGCTTACCCATGCTGTCCCTAGCCCTGCTTGAGCGCGGGCCGGCTTTCCCGGGTACTCAGGCTGGCCAGCATCAGGGCCAGGGGCAGCCACAGGCACATCCAGCTGGGGTGGAAGGGCACCAGCGTGTAGGCGCCGGCGCTGAGCATGGTGAGCAGGCCGGGCAGCACGCTGACCAGGAACACCGCGCCCTCGCGGTGCTTCTGGTCGTTGTCCGGCAGGTTCCAGGCGGGCACCGCCCAGGCGGCCAGAAACAGCAGCAGGCCGATCAGGCCGGTGCTGTGCACCACCGCCAGCAGCACGTTATTGGGATGCGGCAGCACGCGCAGGCCGTCGGGAATGCCCTCCAGCAGGGAATCGCCACTTTCCTGGCTGAAGCCGTTGCCGAACAGCGGGTGGCTGAAATACAGCTGGGCCTGGCGCAGCACCTCGAAGTCCAGCGCCATGTACAGCGCCACCGCGCCGGCCAGGGCGGCCAGCAGCCGCTGCCCGTGGCGCAGCAACACCCAGGCCAGCGCCATCACCAACAGCATCAGGCCGGTGTGCGGCTGCACCGCCACCAGAAAGGTGAAGCCCACCAGGGCACCGGCGCCACGGCGGGCGCCCTTGGGCGTGAAGCCTTCTTCCAGGGCCTGGGCCAGCAGAATGAAGGTGGGCGCCACCAGGGCCATGGTGCCGATCAGCGGGCCGGGCTGGGGCAGGTTGAAGATCAGGCTGGCGGGCTGGCTGAACAGGGGGCTGTCCAGGGGCTGGATGGTGTAATAGCTGACCATGATCACCGCCAGCACCACCATGGCGGTCATGGCGCCGTTGGCCAGCGCCAGCTTCAGGGTGTGGCGGTAATAAAGATGCAGCCAGCGCAGCATGCCCACCAGAATCACGATCTGCACCACCGCGCGCACCGTGCGCGAGCTGTTCACGTCCTCGGCCCAGCCCATGGTCAGCAGGGTCCAGCCCAGGAAGGCGTACAGCGGCACCAGCCAGAGATCCAGCAGCAACTGGCGGTCGCCGCTGACCAGGGCGCGGGTCAACAGGGTCAGGGAGGGCACGAAGAACAGCACGTCCACCACGTTCAGCAGCGCCACCCGCGAATGAAACAGGAACGGGCCGGTGAACATCACCGCGAAGGAGACCGTCAGCCACAGTCTCAACCATCTGCCCTGTTGCGCGTTGTGGCGCAATGCCGTCATAGAGTTCCGTCCCGTTGCCCATGGGTGCCGGTCGGGCGGGCGTGGCCGCCCCGGCGAGCGGCAAAGTGTACTCAGCCCGGCTGCCGGCATCCACCGCTATGCTACACTTCGCGGCTGTCAGCACACTAGATGGAGTAGGGCGATGCCCAACCTGGAGATTCCCCCGTTCGGCCAGGCCCGGGTGCTGGTGGCGGGCGACGTCATGCTCGACCGCTACTGGCACGGCCCCACCGGCCGCATTTCCCCGGAAGCGCCGGTGCCGGTGGTGCGCGTCACCGATCTGGAGGACCGTCCCGGCGGCGCCGCCAACGTGGCCCTGAACATGGCCGCCCTGGGCGCCCGCGCCGAGCTGGTGGGCGTCACCGGCGAGGATGAGGCGGCGGGCATCCTGGAGGAGCGGCTGGGCGCCGCCGATGTGGCCTGCGACTTCCAGAAGGTGGCCGGGCTGCCCACCATCACCAAACTGCGGGTGGTGAGCCGCCAGCAACAGCTGCTGCGGCTGGACTTCGAGGAGTCGTTCCAGGACCAGGACCCGGCGCCGTTCGCCGACAAAGTGCGGGCCCGGCTGGCCGGCTGCGGCGCCCTGGTGCTGTCCGATTACGCCAAGGGGGCTCTGCGTGACTGCCCGGGGCTGATCCGGCTGGCCCGGGAGGCCGGCGTGCCGGTGCTGGTGGATCCCAAGGGCAGCGACTTCGAGCGCTACCGGGGCGCCACCCTGCTGACCCCCAACTTGTCCGAGTTCGAGGCGGTGGTGGGCCCGGTGCCCGACGAGAAGACCCTGGCGGAGAAAGGCCAGGCGCTGATGGCGGAGCTGGACCTGGAGGCGCTGCTGGTGACCCGCAGCGAGCGCGGCATGACCCTGCTGCGCGCCGGCCAGCCGGAACGCCACCTGCCCACCCATGCCCGTGAGGTGTTCGATGTCACCGGCGCCGGCGACACGGTCATTTCCACGCTCGCGGTGGCCCTGGCCGCCGGCGCCACCCTGGAAGACGCCGTGGCGCTGGCCAATATCGCCGCCGGCATCGTGGTCGGCAAGCTGGGCACCGCCGTGGTCAGCGCCCCGGAACTGCGCCGGGCGGTGCATCAGACCGGCGGCCCGGGCCGTGGCGCCATGACCGAGGAACAGCTGCTGCTGGCCATCGAGGACGCCCGCGCCCAGGGCGAGACCATCGTGTTCACCAACGGCTGCTTCGACATCATCCACGCCGGCCATGTGGGCTACCTGGATTCCGCCCGCCGCCTGGGCGACCGGCTGGTGCTGGCGGTCAACAGCGATGAATCCGTGAAGCGGCTGAAAGGCCCGGGCCGGCCGATCAATCCGCTGGAGCGGCGCATGGCGGTGCTGGCGGCCCTGGAGGCGGTGGACTACGTGGTGGCCTTCGACACCGACACGCCGGAGCCGCTGCTGGAGAAGATCAAGCCGGACGTGCTGGTGAAAGGCGGCGACTACACCGTGGACCAGGTGGTGGGCGCGCCCATCGTGCAGGCCTACGGCGGCCGCGTGGAAGTGCTCGACTTCGCCGAGAACATTTCCACCACTCACATCGTGCAGCGCATTCGCGGAGAACAATAAGAAGGCCGCCGCGCGGCCTTATTCTTCGTCCTGCATCGTCTTCCTGTACTTCGCCGGGGTCAGCCCGGTCCAGCGCCGGAACGCGCGGATAAAGGCCGCCGGCTCGCTGTAGCCGAGCCGGCCGGCGATCCGCTCCATGCTCAGCGAGGAATCCGCCAGCAGGGCGCGGGCCTTGCGCAGGCGCACTTCATCAAGAAGGGTCTGATAGCTGCGGCCTTCCTCGCCGAGACGGCGGCGGAAGCTGCGCTCCGGCAGATCGAAGGTGGCGGCGGCGCGGGCGGCGTCCGGGAAATCCCCCAGAAACAGATCCAGATAGGCCACCACCCGCTCCGCCAGGCCCTCCGCCGCGCCGCTTCGGCGGGCCAGCAGGGTATCGCACTGGGAGCGGTACAGGTCCTGGGCGGCCTGATTATGGAACGGCAGCGGCGTGGCCAGATCTCGGTTGCGGATGCTGGCCTGGGCCCAGGGCTGGTCGAACTTCACCGGGCAGCGAAAGTACGCCTCGTAGAATCCGGTTTCCCGGGGGCGCGGATAGGGCAGCCACACTTCCCGGGGCGCCAGGTCCAGCCCCAACTGGGTCTGCAGGTCGTTGACCAGCCGGAAGGTGCCGGTCATGTCCCGGTCGATCAGAATGCGCCGCACGGTTGGCGGCAGGGCGATGGGCTTGAGGATCAGCGCGGTGTCCTGCTCGCCGGGCACCAGCGACAACTCTCCGTACAGATAGGTCAGCGCCTGGTAGCGCACCCCCAACTGAAACCCTTCGAAGGCGGAGCGGCTGGTCATCAGCAGCATGGTCAGCGGCCCGTAGCCGGCCAGGCCGAAGCGCTGCCCCATCTCGAAGCCGAACGCCGGGTCCCCGGCCAGGGGCAGCAGGGCCGTCAGCACCGCCAGCTCCCGGTCACGCTCGATCTCGCCGTTGGGGTCCAGCCGCGCCGGGTCCAGCCCGTGGCGGGCCAGCACCGCATCGCAGTCCACCCCGCGCTGGCGGAGCAGATCCACGGTGTACATCAAGGCAAGGATCGAGCGTTGCGACATGGCTTTGGCCGGAATGATCAATTTTCGGGTCAGCTTAGCAGCTTTCTTCCCGGCCCGACCCGGTTAGGGTAGGCCCATCGAAAAGGCGTCGCCAAAGGGAGAACAATATGAACAGTCGAGTGAACCCGCGGAACCGGGCCGTGAAGGTCGCCATTGTCGGCGGCGGTTTCGGTGGCCTGTGCATGGCCATCAAACTGCGCGAGGCCGGCATCGAGGATTTCGTGGTGCTGGAGAAGGCCGGCGAGCTGGGCGGCACCTGGCGGGAAAACACCTACCCGGGCTGCGCCTGCGATGTGCAATCGCACCTGTATTCCTTTTCCTTCGAGGGCAACCCGGACTGGTCCGCCCGCTACAGCGGCTGGCGGGAAATCCAGGATTACATCCTGGCCACCGCCCGCAAGCACGATATCCATGCCCGCACCCGCTTCCACGCCCGGGTCACCGGCGCCCGCTTTGACGAGGCCCGCGCCCGCTGGACCCTGGACCTGGACGACGGCGACCAGGTGGAGTGCCAGCACTGGGTGCTGGCCAGCGGCCCGCTGCACGTGCCGCAGATTCCGAAATTCCCGGGCCTGGAGCGGTTCCAGGGCAAGGTGTTCCACTCCTCCCAGTGGGACCACGACTACGACCTGACCGGCAAGAAGGTGGTGTCCGTGGGTACCGGCGCCAGCGCCATTCAGTACGTGCCGCAAATCGCGCCGCAGGTGGAGCGGCTCACCGTGGTGCAGCGTACCCCGGGCTGGATCATCCCCCGCGACGAGCGCCGTTACAGCGCGCTCAGCAAAACCCTGTTCCGCCGCTTCCCGGCGCTGCGCAAGCTGCACCGGGCGCGGCTCTACTGGAGCAACGAGTCCCGGGTGCTGCCGATCTTCCACCCGCGTCTGGCCTCGCTGCTGGAAAAGGCGGTCAAGCAGTTCATCCGCTTCCAGGTGAAGGACAAGGACACCGCCCGCCGCCTCACCCCCAGCTACACGCTGGGCTGCAAGCGCATCATGATCTCCAACCGCTACTACCCCACCTTCAACCGGGACAACGTGGAACTGGTCACCGAAGGGGTGAAGGAGGTGCGCGAGCACAGCATCGTGTTCAGCGACGGCAGCGAGCGGGACATGGACTGCCTGGTGTTGGGCACCGGCTTCGTGGTGGACCCGCGCATCTACATGCAGGGCTTCCCCATCGTCGGGCGCGGCGGCCGCACCCTCCAGGAGGACTGGAAGGACGCCTCCGAGGCCTACCTGGGCGTCACCGTGGCCGGCTACCCGAACCTGTTCCAGATGGTCGGTCCGAACACCGGCCTGGGGCACAATTCCATCGTCTTCATGATCGAGTGCCAGGCCCGCTACATCGTCGATGCCATCCAGCAGGTGGACGCCCGGGGCGTGGACTGCCTGGACGTGAAGCGCTCGGAAATGGACGTGTTCAACGAGAAACTGCAGCGCGCCGTGGCCGGCACCGTCTGGCAGCAGGGCGGCTGCAGCAGCTGGTACCAGCAGGCGGACGGCAAGAACGTGGCGATCTGGCCGTACGCCACCTGGCGCTACTGGCTCAAGACCCGCCAGGTGGACGCCGGCAAATACCACTGGGAGAAAGCCCGGGAGACCGTAACGTCCTGACGCGCCGGCGGCTTGGGTTCTTTCCGGGATGCGGTTAGGCTTGGGCTCCATTGCCAGGAGCGCCCATGGACGACCGCAAACCGGAAATCATCGACACCCGGCTGATCGCCAAAAGCCGGCTGTTCGGCATCGAGGAGATGCACCTGCGCTTCAGCAACGGCGTGGAGCGCACCTACGAGCGCCTGCGCACGCCGCCGATCGCCGGCGTCATGTGCGTGCCGATGCTGGACCGGGACACGGTGGTGCTGATTCGCGAGTACGGCGCCGGCGTGGAGGACTACCAGCTGACCCTGCCCAAGGGCGCCGTGGAGCACGGCGAGGACTGGCGCGAGGCCGCCAACCGGGAACTCAAGGAAGAGGCCGGCTACGGCGCCGGCAAGCTGACGCTGCTCAAGCGCATGACCCTGTCGCCGGGCTACATGGGCCACCATATCCGGGTGATCCTGGCCGAGGACCTGTACGAGGAGCGGCTGCCCGGCGATGAGCCCGAACCCCTGGAAGTGATCCCCTGGAAACTGTCCGATCTGGACCGCCTGCTGGACCGGGACGACCTCACCGAGGCACGCGTGATCGCCGCTCTGCTGATGACCCAGCGCCTGCTCGACAATCGATGAACAACCGCTGATGAACCCCTTCTGATGGAAGCCCCCATGACCGATCTGCACGCCCTGCTGGAGCCGGTGGCCCGCATCGCCGCCGACGCCGCCGACGCCATTCTCGAGATTTACGATCGCGGCGACGTCAACGTGGACCGCAAGGACGACGACAGTCCGATCACCGCCGCCGACCGCGCCGCCCACGAACTGATCGTCGCCGGCCTGGCCGATCTGACCCCGGACATTCCGGTGTTCTCCGAGGAATCCGGCGGCATCGACTTCGCCGACCGCAAGGACTGGCGGCGCTTCTGGCTGGTGGACCCGCTGGACGGCACCAAGGAATTCATCAAGCGTAACGGCGAGTTCACCGTCAACATCGCGCTGGTGGAAGACGGGCGGCCGGTGCTCGGCGTGGTCCATGTGCCGGTCACCGGCGTGGCCTATCTGGGTGGCGAAGGCCTGGGCGCCTTCAAGCAGGAAAACGGCGAGCGGGTGGGCATTCACTGCCGGGCGCGGCACGCGCCGGTGATTCTGGTGGCCAGCCGCAGCCACGGCGGCAGCCCGCGCATGGATGTGCTGGAAGCGCTGATCGCGCAACGATTGGGCACCGTGGACAAGACCTCCATGGGCTCATCGCTGAAGCTGTGCCTGGTGGCCGAGGGCAAGGCGGACCTGTACCCGCGCCTGGCCCCCACCAGCGAGTGGGACACCGCCGCCGCCCACGCCGTGGTCAACGCCGCCGGCGGCCATGTGGTCAACACCGACTTCGAACCGCTGGTCTACAACAAGGAAGACATTCTCAACCCGCACTTCCTGGTGCTCGGCCAGCCGGTGGACGACTGGCGCTTTATCCATTCCGCCGTGGCGGAATAGGCCGCTATCCGATCCAGGGCGGGAGCATTCCCAGCAGCGCCGGCTGCAGCTCCCGCCCCAGCCACTGCACCCCCAGCGTCACCATGCACAGCTGCACCATCGGCAGCATCACCCCCAGTGCCAGCACGTTGACCAGCACCTTCTGCCGGATCCGACCGCTCCACAGCAACAGCGCCACCATGCCGAACAGCACCAGCGGCACCGCCAGCAACCCGGAGAGATCCGGCAGGGTCGGCAGCGCCAGCGGGGCGAGGGAAAACGGCAGGTCGGTCATGGTGGAACACTCGGTATCGTTGAGAAACAGAAGATTACCAAGTGTTACCTGATGGTCAGGTGAATGTCTTTAAGTGTGTCACAAAACTAATATTAAAGTGCCATTACGTCCCATCGGGTGGAATGCTGGCACATGCGTGCTATTTTTGCGTCGATTCCTCCAGATAGCGGCGCAGGGCCTCCCGGTCCGGCACCGTCACCCGGCCATAGCTGAAGGCGATCAGGCCTTCCCCTTCCAGGACCTTGAGCACCCGGTGCACGCCCTGGCGGGTCATGCCCATCATGTTGGCGATGTGTTCGCGGGTGAGTTTGAACGTCACCGGGCCGTTGGCATCGCCCACCTGGCCGTCGTGCTCGTGCATCTGCGCCAGAAACAGCAGGCGCCGGCCCACCCGGCCGGGCATGTCGCGCAGACCGTTGTCCTCGATAATGGAAATCGCCGACCACAGGCGCCGGCTGAGCATGTCCAGGGTGCGCGGGTAGGCCTGCGGGTAGCGGGCCAGCAGGTCCCGGTAGGCCTGGCCGGGCACCTCCACCAGCTCGCCGTCGCTGTGGGCGGTGGCGCCGAACACCCTCGGCATGCCCGGCGAGAACACGGTATCGCCGAACCAGGCGCCGGGCTCGAACAGGGTCAGCATGATCTCGCGACCATCACTGCTGGTGGAGCTGATGCGCACGCTGCCGGCGCCCACCACCGACAAGGCCGACTGCACCTCGCCGCGGGCGTACAGCACCTCATTGGCGCGGAACGGGCGCGCCCGCGCCAGGGCGGCGGCCTCGCGCAGGGCCTCGTCCGGCAGGCCGGAGAGCAGCGAGCAGCCGCGCAGAACCTCCAGGTTGTGCGCCGACCTGGGGTCGGGCCGATCTGCGGATCGATCTTCGGACATGGCGTGCCCCGGTAAGTGTCAAACCGTTGACAGTCTGGCGGGCCGGCCGGTTCTAGACTGCCGGCATAGCGGAATAAAAGAGCCAGAGGCCGGTTTCCCACTCCGGGGATCGGCCCTCAAGCCAGGAGAGCATCATGCACGAGCACGAACCCCGCGCCCAGTTCAAACACATGGAAGAGGGCACCGCCGAGGACTGGCAAATCATTTCCCAGGCGTTCGGCGGCTTCGCCCGCGAACTGCCCGACCGCGTCATCGATCATCTGCGCCTGCTGGAAGGCGACTGCGGCGGCTTCCCGGTGGACCGTCTCACCCATTGCCTGCAAACCGCCACCCTGGCCCACCGTGACGGCCGCGACGAGGAATACGTGGTGTGCGCCCTGCTGCACGACATCGGCGACACCCTGGGCCCGTACAACCACGCCGACGTGGCCGCCAGCCTGCTGGAGCCCTTCGTCAGCGAGGAAAACCACTGGATGGTGAAGCATCATGCAATCTTCCAGGGCTACTACTTCTTTGATCACCTGGGCCTGGATCGCGACCTGCGCGAGCAGTTCCGCGACCACCCCTGCTTCGATCGCACCGAGGAATTCTGCGCCAAGTACGACGCCGCCGCCTTCGACCCGGAACAGGAAACCCTGCCGCTGTCGTTCTTCGAGCCGATGCTGCGCCGGGTGATGGCCAAGCCCAAGCGCTCGCTCTACAAGAAGAGCCTGGACCCGCAGCCGGAGCGCAAAACCGCCTGATTCCAACGGTGATGGGCGTTTCCCCGAGGGCCGGTGCTACCGGCCCTTTTTCATGGCGCCGGGCCGTTGATCGTGACCCGCCGTGTTCGGGATCACGTTTCAGCCCGCCTTCGTTTTTCTGCCATTTGCCTGCCATCCCGCTTTCATCCCGAGTCGGCACCCTGACGCTCGCGTTTAGTGTCCTTACTCGGGAGATCGACCATGACCATTACTTCCACGGCCCGGTGGCCCGCCACCTGGCTGATGATTTTTTTGTGCCTGTTTCTCACCGCCTGCGGCGGCGACAGCGATTCCAATGACAACGCCGCGGCGCCGCCGCCGGACGGGGGCAACGGCGACGCCAATGCCTTCACCCTGGCGGTGCTGCCGGATACCCAGAAATATTCCCGCTATTCCCCGGAGCGTTATACCGTTCAAACGCAATGGATCGCCGACCATTATCAGGACGAGAACATCAAGTTCACCGTGCATCTGGGGGATGTGGTGGACCGTCCCGGCGTGCCTGAGGAATGGGTGGAAGCGCGCGCCGCCATGCAGATTCTGGAAGCCAATCCGGAAACCCCCTACAGCGTGCTGGCCGGCAACCACGACGTGATGAACAGCGGCCAGTGGGACGATCAGCGCACCCTGGCCAATGAACCTTTCCTGCAGCATTTCCCGGCCTCCCTGCAGGCGGCCAACTTCGGCACCTTCCAGGGCACCGATGAGACCGGCTTCAACAGCTACCACCTGTTCCAGGCGGAAGGCCGTGAATACCTGGTGCTGGCCCTGGACTGGCTGCCGTCGACTCAGACCGTGGCCTGGGTGCAGGAGGTGCTCGATCAGCATCCGGACACCCCCACCATTCTCACCACCCATCAGCTGCTGGGCATCGGCTCCGACGGCAAAACCGCCGTGTTCACCCCGCTGGGCCAACAGTTGTGGGAAGACCTGATCCGCACCAATGACCAGATTTTCCTGACCCTCAGCGGCCACAACCACGGTGAAGCGACCCTGATCGGCAAGAACCAGTACGGCCGCGACGTGGTGATGGTGGTGGTGGATTATCAATCCGGCTTCTGGGGCGGCAACGGCATGATGCAGCTGGTGACCTTCAACGAGGCGGATCAGCAATTGGACTTCCGCTCCTACTCGCCCTGGGTGGCCGCCATCCCGGAGGCCGAGCGTCAGCCCCAGGACGAGCTGTCGCGCTGGGAATTCAGCGTGCCGATGAATTTCGAGCGCCGTTTCGCCGATCTCAACCAGGGCAACGTGGCGGACGCCCCGGGCAACATCGAGGGCACCCAGGCCTACTGGATTCTCGACGATGACCACCGCATCACCCGCGCCGACGGCTCGGTGCAGTTTCTGGATGCCTCCGGCAACGGCAATCTGCTGGAGCTGGTCGCCTACAACGAGCCGCAGGGCGAGCTGGGTGATTTCTTCGAGCTCCGTGATGACAAACCGCCGTTCGGCTTCGCCACCGGCACCGCCACCTTCCACGGCAACAACGACATCGGCGGTTACTACCTGACCACCGGCGGGGCCGGTCTGAGCTTCGAGAACAGCGCCGCCGGCAAGCCGGGCTATCTGCCCCAATACACCATCGAAGCCATTGTCCGCCTGCCGTCCGATTGGATGCGCGACGAGAACCAGTGGTCCGGCATTCTCAACCACGAACCGGGCATCACCCAGGTTTGCCAGTACCACGAAGTGGCCTGCTCCGGCAGCGACGCCGCCCTGGGGCTGAACGTGTCGTCCCTGAAGGAGTTCCAGTGGGTGAGCACCTCGCAGAACGGCAAGGGTCAGGACAACTGGTCCTGGGAAGTGAGCAACGACTATTGGTACCACATCGCTCTGGTGAACGATGGCGAGCGGGTACAAATGTACGTGGACGGTTCCCTGACCATGCGCACCGGCGTGGATCCGCAGCAGGGGCTGCTGGTGGAGCCGGGCCAGCCCTGGAACATCGGCATCAACAGCTGGCAGGGCAACCCGGGCAATCTGTTCGCCGGCGACATCGCCGAGATTCGTATCAATAATCGGGTACTGGATCGCGGGGAGTGGCTGTACAACCAATAACGTTGGAGTCCGATCACCTCTTCAAGCGCCCTGCGGGGCGCTTTTTTTATGCGCGGGTTTTGCAGGGCAGGAGCCCTCCATCCGGGCCGCGTCTCGGTGTGGGCCCCCTTCCGGGAACGCCGTGAACCCGTCCCTGGGGGCTCCCTTTCGAACGT
>NZ_JADDOL010000043.1 GCF_016906305.1 Alloalcanivorax marinus | reverse complement strand
CGGGTGGTTCAGGCTTTTTCTTTATGTCCCTTCAACTGTGGGACAGCAGTGCCCGAGGGGCCCTTCTTTTTTTGGCCGATGCTACCGGCCGGGGAACGCGCCGGTCAGTCCTTGAACTGCGCTTCCTTACGTTCGCCTTCCACGATAATGTCCGCGCGGCGGTTCTGCGCACGACCCTCGGCGGTGTCGTTGGGCGCCACCGGACGGCTCTCGCCGTAGCCGCGGGTTTCCACCCGGTTCTGATCCACCTGATACTCCTGGATCAGCTGCTGTTTCACGGAGTTGGCGCGACGCTCGGAAAGACCCTGGTTGTAGGACTCGGTGCCGATGCTGTCGGTGTGGCCTTCCACGCGAATGCGGCTCTTGCCGTCGCGGGCGCTCTCGGCGGCGTCGCGCACTTCATCGCTGAACTGACCGCGCACATCGCTCTTGTCGAACTCGAAGTAGATGGTCTTGACGGTCTGCTCGTCCACGTTCTTGTAGATCTGGCAGCCGCGCTCATCCACCCGTGCGTTCGGCGGGGTGTCCGGGCAGGCATCGCGATCGTCCGGCACGCCGTCGTTGTCGCTGTCGGCCACGGAGACCACGTCTTCCGGTTGGGTGGTGGCGGTGCGCCGGTCGTCGTCGGTTTCCCGGCCGCTCACCGCGAACATCAGGTTCAGACCGGCGTACACCTGGCCTTCCCAGTATTCCCGGTCGGTGCTGTAGGCGTGCCGGGTGCCCAGATCAAGCAGTACGTGCTTGAAGAAGGCCCGCTGCAGACCGAACTCGACGCCGGCCATGGTCTCGTCGTCGTCATCGATCTTCTGCTCACCGGCGTTCAGGCCCATGTAGGGTTCGAAGCCGAGGAAGCTGGTTTCGTCGAAGTGCCGGCGCAGGCTGGCGTAGTAGGTTTCCACGTCCGATTCGAGATCGGTGTACTTGTGATCCACCGAATCGTTCTTGTCGTACCAGGCCTGGATCGACCAGTTGGGGCTGAAGCGCCAGCCGATCTGGCCACCGTAGAGGGCGGAGTCATCCAGGCCGTCCACGTCACCGGTGACTTCGTTGTCGTAGAAGAAATAGCCGCTCGCATGGCCGCCGATGTAGCCGTAACGATCCGGCACGTTTTCCGCCGCGTGCGCGGACAGCGCGAACAGGAACGGCGAGACCACGGCTGCGGTCATCATGGACTTTTTCATGGGCAAGCTCCTTTGCAAAAAATGACGTCGTGAAGTCGTTTCTTCACGCGCATTATGAGAGCTTTTCCGCCCGGCAAACGTAAACAATAGGAAAAGGCGCGGCCCCGGTTACGTTCGGTGATAAAAACCTTACAAACCGAAACCGGCCCGCGATTTTTAGACCTGAAGGGGCGCGCCAGCGGCCAGTCGTTCGGCCAGACCGGAGGCACGCCAGGTGCGGCGTTTGATCGCCTGGGCCAGCACCGAAGGCGGGCCGTACTCGAGCAGGGTGAAGGCGCCCCGCGCCCGGGTCACGGCGGTGTAGACCAGTTCCCGGGTGAGCAGCGGCTGGGGACGGTCCGGCAGCACCAGCAGCACATGACCGAACTCCGAACCCTGGGATTTATGCACGGTCATGGCGAACACGGTTTCCACCGCGTCCAGGCGGCCCGGCGGCACCCAGCGCACACGGCCGTCGGGCAGCTGAAACGCCACCCGCAGGCCGTCCTCGGGACGCTCCGGGTGGGGCAGGGTGAGACCCACGTCGCCATTCATCAGCCCCAGCTGGTAATCGTTGCGGGTCATCATCACCGGCCGGCCCGGATACCAGTCGTGGTCGCCGGCCAGGCCCTCCCGGTGCAGGTGATCGGTGATCAGCCGGTTGAGCCGCTCCACCCCGAACGGACCGCCGCGCAGGCCGCTCAGCAGCTGTTGCCCGGTAAAGCGGCGCAGCAGATCCCGGGCGCGCTGGTCCGGGTCGCCGGCGGCAGGGGCGGCGGCGTCCGCCACCAGGGCGCGCAGCCCTTCGCCGTTCTCGCCGCCGCCGTTCAGCAGGCGGCTGGCCAGATCGTGCGGGCTATCGCCGGCCACCCGGGTCAGGCCCGGGTGGCCGGCGCCGAACACCCGCTCCACGGCGCGGGGGTCGCCGGCGTTGATGGCGGCGGCCAGGTCGCCGATGCCCGGGGCGTCCTTGAAGCGCCAGTTGCGGCGCAGCATGGCGGTCTGCTGGGCCAGGGCGGCGCCGTCGCCGGCCCAGGGCGACAGGTCGGCGCCGCAGGCGGCGCGCACATAGTCCAGGGTCGCCGGGCGATAGCGGCCGGCGTCCGCCTCCCGGCACAGGTCGCCCATTACCGCGCCGGCTTCCACGCTGGCCAGCTGGTCCTTGTCGCCGAGCAGAATCAGGCGGCAGTCGGTGGGCAGGGCGTCCAGCAGGCTGGCCATCATGTCCATGTCGATCATGCTGGCCTCGTCCACCACCACCACATCGGCGTGCACCGGGTTGTGGCGGTGATGGCGAAAGTGGCGGCTGTCCGGCCGGCTGCCGAGCAACCGGTGCAGGGTGGCCACCTGGGTGGGGATGGCGGCGCGCACCGCCTCGGCCACCGGCAGCGCCGCCACCTGCCGACCGATGGATTCGGTGAGCCGGGCGGCGGCCTTGCCGGTGGGCGCGGCGAGCCGGATACGCAGCCGGCGCGGCGCCGCCGGATCCTGCATGGCCAGGGTTTGCAGCAGGCCCAGCACGCGCACCACGGTGGTGGTTTTGCCGGTGCCGGGGCCGCCGGTGATCAGGGTCAGACCGGCGCGGGCGGCCAGGGCGCAGGCCACCTGCTGCCAGTTTGGCTCCCCGTCCATGGCGGGCTCGGGGAACAGGGCGGTGAGCTGCCCGGCCAGGCGCGCCGGGTCCGGCGCCGAGCCGGTGGCCAGCCGGGCTTGCACCCGCTCCGCCACGGCGCGCTCCTGGGCCCAGTGCCGGCGCAGGTAGAGCCGGCCGCCATCGAACACCAGCGGCGCGTTGTCGTCGCCGGCGCCCACCAGGGGAGAGCCGTTCAGCAGCGCCGGCCAATCGCCGCTGGCCGCCGGCAGCAAACCGTCCAGGGCCGGCGGCCGGCCGGCGGGCCAAAGGCGCGCTTCCAGGCCCGGCTCGTCCAGGTCCAGGCACAGATGGCCGGCGGCCAGCTGGCCGCTGGTGAGGGCGGCCAGCAGCAGCGCCGCCGGCTCCGCCTCCGGGGCCTGGCGGTGCAGAAACTCCGCCACCGCCACGTCCAGGTCGCGCAGCAGGCCCTGTTCGCGCAGGGCCGCCAGGGCATCGCGCCAGGCCGGCGCGGTGAACAGATCAGCCTGCATGGTGGTCTCCCGGTACGAACAGCTGGTCCAGCGCCTCGATCAACTCGGTGGGCGGGCGCTCGAAGACGGCGCCGGCGTCCGGCCCGGCCAGGCCGCGCAGAAACACATAGACGGCGCCGCCCAGGTGCCGGTCCGGCCGGTAGCCGTCACCCAGGCGGGCGCGCAGCAGCCGGTGCAGGGCCAGCAGATAGAGGGCGTACTGCACCTCGTAGCGGCTTTCCAGCACCGCCTCGGTCATCGCCTCGCGGGTATAGGCCGCGTCGTCCGGCCCCAGCCAGTTGGATTTGTAGTCGAGCACGTAATAGCGCCCCTGGTGCTCGAACACCAGATCGATAAAGCCCTTGAGCATGCCGTTCAGAGTATCCGCCGCCAGCCTGGGGCGCGGCCGGCCCGGGGCGATGTGGGTGCGAATCAGGGCATCCAGCGCCTCCACCGACACCCGCCGCGCCGGGAACAGAAACTCCAGTTCCGGTACCGCCACGTCCAGCTGGTCCAGCGACACCGCCGTGTCGCCGAGCCCGAAGGGCGTGGTCAGCGCGTCGCGCCACCAGTCCCGCAGCACGGCGTCGTGGTCCTGCCAGTGGCGGGCGGCCAGAGCCTCGCCCACCCGCCGGTCCAGTTCCTCCGGGCGCGCCAGGGTGGCGGCGAAGCCGTCCCGGCCGGCCTGCTCCAACAGATCGTGCAGCAGCAGCCCGGGCAGGGCGCCACGGGGAAAGGCATGGATACCTTGGGGCTCGACATCGTCGTCGACGGCGGTCGGCGCCGGGTCCGCCTCCGCCAGCTGGTCGCCGCGCGGGTCGGCGGGCGCCAGGGCGTCCTCGTCCACCTGTTTCAGGGCGCTGTAGCTGGCGATCCACCAGGTCTCGCCGGCGCGGCCCGCGAAGTGCGCCGCCCCCCGCCAGGGCCGGGCGCGCTCGGCGGGGCGGTGGGTCACGTCATTGTCCGCCGGCGGCGGCTCCACGCGGATGGCGTCGCCGGCCAGCGGTGCCAGGGCGGCGCTCAGGCCGTCGTCGGCCACGCCGTCGGCGCCGAACAGCAGGCGCCCCAGGGCGCTCTCCGGCAATTGATTGCGCTTGCCGTTGCCGCGCTTCACCGGCGCCACGCCCAGCCAGCACTGGTACTGGGCCCGGGTCAGGCCCACATAGAGCAGGCGCATGTCCTCGGCGAGCCGCTCCCGGTCCGCCAGGGCCACCGCCTCCCGGTCCGGTTCCAGATCGATGCGGCGCTGGCCGTCCCGGTGGTAGAGCAGGGGCGGGCGGTTGCCGTCCACCGGCTGGAAGGCGCAGGGGAATGGCAGGAACACCAGCGGGTATTCCAGGCCCTTGGATTTGTGCAGCGTGATCACCCGTACCCGGTCGTCGTCGCTTTCCAGGCGCAGCACCGCCTCGTCGCCGGGGCCGCCGTCCTCCACCGTCTCGGCGAGATGGCGCAGCAGTGCCTGCTCGCCGTCCAGATGGCCGGCGGCCTGCTGCAGCAGCTCCGCCAGATGCAGCAGGTTGGTGAGCGAACGCTCGCCGCTCAGGCTCCGGCTGAGCCGCTCCGGGACCGAGAAATCCAGCAGCAGGGTGCGCAGCATGGGCAGCACCCCCTGGCGCTGCCACTGGCGGCGGTAACCGTGGAACCGGTCCACCATGGCCTCCCAGCGGCGCTCGTCCCGGTTCAGGACGTCCAGCTCGGCGAACGGAAACGCCAGGGTGGCGCAGGCCAGGGCGCCGCGCACCTTGGCGTCCGCCTCCGGGGTGGCGCAGGCGTCCAGCAGCCGCAGCAGGTCGAGGGCCTCGGCGGTGGCGTACACCGAATCCCGGTCCGACAGATAGACGCTGCGCACGTTGCGACGGGCGAGGGCCTCGCGAATGGCCGCCGCCTCGGTGCGGTTGCGCACCAGCACGGCGATGTGCTCCGAGCGCAGCGGCCGCAGGCCCTGGTCGTCGCGAAAACCGGTGTTGCCGGCGGCGGCGCCGTTCAGCAACCGGGCGATTTCGCCGGCGCAACAGGCCGCCTGGTGCTGGCGGTAGGCGCCGCTGCTGACCGGCGCGGCGCTGTCCTCCACCCACAGCACCGCCCCGGCCCGGGGCTGGCCGTCGATCTCGAGCCGGTCCTTGCGGCCCTGGGCGCTGACCGCCTCGAAGCGGATCGCGCCGTCCATCAGAAAGACGTCGCCGGTCTGTTCCTCGCCGTGCTCGAACAGCCGGTTCACCGCCTCGACCATGGCTTCGGCGGAGCGGAAGTTGCGGCCCAGGGTGTGCTGGCTGTGGGTGGCCTGGCGGGCTTGCAGGTAGGTGTGCACATCGGCGCCCCGGAAGGCGTAGATGGCCTGCTTCGGGTCGCCGATCATGAACCAGCCGGTGTCCGGCTGGTCCGCGTAGAGGGCGGCGAAGATGCCGTACTGCACCGGGTCGGTGTCCTGGAACTCGTCGATCAGGGCCACCGGGAACTGTTCACGGATGACCCGCGCCAGGCGCGGTCCGTTGGCCGGGTCGGCGAGGGCGTCGCGCAGCCGCGTGAGCATATCGTCGAAGCCCATGGTGGCGGTCTGCCGGCGCATCATCGCCACCCGCCGTTCGATCCAGGCGGCGGCGTGCCGGATCAGGGCGGTGCGCGGCGCGGCGTTGTCCTCGCGGCTTTCCAGCACCCGCTGCAGGGCATCCAGGCAGGTCAGGTCCGGGCGCTGGTCCAGGCCCTTCTTGTTGAGCCGCAGGCCGCCGCTGGAAAAGTTCCCGAGCGCCTTGAGCGCGTCCTTGCCGGTGGCCGGAAAACCTTCCGCGTAGGCGGCCAGCTGGTCGAGCATGGCCGGCACCTTGTCCGCCTTGTAGGTCGCGCCGTGCAGCCAGCCCTGGTCCAGGGCCTCGGCCACCCAGGCGCGCAGCGCCGGCAGTTCCTCGCTCAGCGCTTGCCGCGCCTGCTGTTCCAGGGCCTGTTGCGGGCCCACCGTGTCCAGCCACAGGGCCACCGGTTCCGGCAGGGCATCGTCCGCCTGGACATGGCCGATCAGCGGCCGGGCGGCGGCCAGCAGCGCCTGGGGGCCGTCCAGGCCGGCGGCGCGCAGGCCCGGCGCCGCCGCCGCCGGGAAGCGGCGGATCACGGTGCGCCAGTAGTCGCAGGCGGCCTGGAACTGTTCCTCGCCGGCGTCCTCGTTGAGCTCCAGATTGAACAGGCTGCCGGAGTCGAAGGCGTGCTGCTTGAGCATGCGGTTGCAGAAGCCGTGGATGGTGTAGATGGCGGCCTCGTCCATCCACTGGGCGGCGGCGTCCAGGCGCTGGCCGGCGGCCCGGCGCTCGCCGTCGTCCGGGTAGTCGGCCAGCAGGCCGTCCAGGATCGGGTCGCCGGTGGCCTGGCCGTCCACGAAGGCCCGCGCCGCCTGGGCCAGGCGGTCGCGAATGCGCTGACGCAGTTCCTCGGTGGCCGCCTCGGTGAAGGTCACCACCAGGATTTCCGGTGGCAGCAGCGGCCGCGCGAAGCCCCGGGCGTCGCCGCCGTGGCCCAGCACCAGGCGCAGATACAGGGCCGCCAGGGTAAAGGTCTTGCCGGTGCCGGCGCTGGCCTCGATCAGGCGGGTGCCGTGTAGCGGGAAGGCCAGCGGCAGGGGCAGCTCGCTCATGCGCCATCCTCCGTGCCCTGCCATTGAAGATGGTCGAACAGGGGCCGGTAGAGCCGCTGGGCCCACACCGCCAGGGCCGGCGCGGCCTCGCCGTCCTCCCGGGCGGCCAGCAGGGCGTCGAAGTCCGGCCAGGCCCGGCGCAGGGCCGCGTCCCGGTCTACCTCGCCGACATGGCTGAAGCCGGACTCGAACACCGCCCTAGCGGCGCGCTGCGGCTGGTCCTCGCCTTTTTGTTCCCGTTGCGCTTCGCCGGCGAGCCAGGCGAAGCCGGTGTCGCAGGCCACCGGCAGCGGCCGGCACAGGCCCGCCTGCCAGCCCCGCGCCAGTTCCGTCAGGTGCTGGCGGGCGCGGTCCACCGGCAACGGCGCCAGCCGGGCGGTGCCGTCCCGGGCCATCAGCTCGGTGGTCAGCGCCAGGCCATCGGCGCAGGCCAGCAGGTGCACCACCCAGGGCGCGCACAGCTTGCGCCAGCGCTCCTTGAGGCCGCCGGTGACCAGCCGCAACCGGCAGGGGCCGTCGGCGCCGGCCAGCAGATCGGTGAGCCAGTCCTCCAGCACCAGCCCATCCAGGGTCAGGCTGACCTCCTGCTGGGGCAGCGTGCCGCCGCAGGTGGCCAGCCGCTGGAAATAGGCCCGCAGGGGGCGGCGCAGGGGCAGGGTCAGGGCGTCCCGGTTGAGCTCGGTGAACGGCGCCAGCGGCAGGGCGCCGCCGCAGGCCAGGTGGTCCAGGGTGTCGCCGAGCGCCGCTTCCGCGCCGCCGTCGCCGGCCCGCCGCGCCGCCTCCAGCAGGCGGTCCTGCAGCTGCCAGCTTTGCAGGCCGGACAGGGTAAAGGGTTCGGTCTCTTCCAGGCCGTGGTCGTCCCGCTCCAGGTTGGCCTTGAGCCGTTCCCGGAAAAAGTGCGCCACCGGCTGCTTGAGAAAGCGACCCAGCGCCTCGGCGCCCACCGGTTCCAGGGTCTCCGGCGGCGGCAGCGGCGCGCCGGCCGACGGGGCGCCGGCCGCCGGAATGCCGGCCACCGGAATGCCGGCCACCTCGCCGTGCAGCGGCTCCCATTCCCGGGCGAAGGTGACCGGCGCTTCGGGCCCGTCCTCGTCAAAGAAATAGCGGCCGCTGAACGGCTGCAGCGGGTGGGTCAGGGTCAGCGGCTCGGAGAACCGGCGCCCGTCCGGCGACGCCCAGCGCTGGTCGATGTGGTCGAGCAACTGCGCCACCAGCACCGAGGGTGGCCGCTCGCTGTTGTCGCGGGCGTGGCGGCCGCTCCAGCTGATATAGAGACTGTCCCGGGCGCTGAGCAGGGCTTCCAGGAACAGGTAGCGGTCGTCCTCCCGGCGCGAGCGGTCGCCGGGGCGGTACAGGCTGAGCCGCCGGCCGTCGTCGCCGGGGGCGCCCCAGTGGCGCATCAGGTCGAAGTCCATGGGCTGCTGCTGGCGCGGGTAGTCGCCGTCCTTCATGCCCAGCAGGCAGACGTGGCGGAATGGAATGGCGCGCATCGGCATCAGGGTGCAGAAGTTGATGCGCCCGGCCATGAAGCGCTGCGCCAGGCTTTCGGCGTTGAGGGCGTCGAGCAGCGGGCGGCGCGCCACGGTGAGTGGCAGGGGCTGGTCGAAGTCGGCTTGCTCGCAGGCCGCCAGCCAGTCGTTGAGGGCATCGCGCAGGCCCGCGTCCATGGCCTGGTCGTCGCTGTCCTCCGGCTCGAACAGGTCGTCCAGCAGGGCGCCGAAGCGCTGCCGCCACTGGTCCGGCCGGGCCGGTTCGCGGAACGCCCGCCAGTGCCGGTCCAGGGTGTCGAGCAGGCGGGCGAGACGGCCGGCGGGCTCGGCGCCCAGGCCGGCCACCTCGTCCAGCGGTTCGATGTCGCGCCAGGCCGGGCCATCGCCGATCAGATAGCCGGCCAGCATGCGGCGCAGGCCGAAGGCCCAGCTGTTCTGCTCGAAGCCGGGCAGATCCAGGCTGGCCCGTTGCCGTTCATGGAGCCCCCAGCGGATGTTGGCCTGCTCGATCCAGCGGCTCAGCGCCGGCAGGGTGCTTTCGGCGAGGCCGAAGCGACGGCGCAGGGCCGGCACTTCCAGCAGATCGAGGATGTCGGCGGCGGTGAAGCGCCATTGGGGCAGATGCAGCAGCGCCTCCACCGCCCGCGCCAGCGGCGAGGCGGCGCCGGCGCTGCGGTCGCTGAGGGTGTAGGGCAGGTAACGCGGATCGTCCCGCTCCAGGCGCCCGAACACGGCGTCGATGTGTGGCGCGTAGGTTTCGATGTCCGGCACCATCACGATCACGTCCCGGGGGCGCAGCGCCGGGTCCTCGGCGAAACGCGCCAGCAGGGCGTCGTGGAGGATTTCCACCTCCCGCTGCGGGCCGTGGGCCACGGTGAAGGTGAGTGAGCGGTCCGGGCGGGCCGTCGGCGGTGTCTCCGGCGGCGGGCGCAGCTTGAGGATGTCCCGTTGCAGCGTTTGCAGCAGGGTATCGGTGGGCGGGTCCGGGTCGAACAGATCAATCTGCTCGAAGGCGCTCCGGTAATCCGCCGGGTCGTCGTGATCGTAGAGCAGGCCGATAAAGTCCCGCCCCTGCTTGCCCCAGGCGGCCAGCAGAGGATGCACCGGATTGTCCGGCGGCGTCACCAGATGGCGGCGGCGGTGGTCCAGTTGCCGGCGCAGCAGGTCCCGGTCCTCGACGATGTCCGCCCAGTACATTTCGCAGGGGTTCTGCACCAGCATCAGCACCTGGCAGTGCCGGCTCAGGGCGGCCAGGGCCTCCAGGGATTGCTGCGGCAGGGCGCTGATGCCGAACACCAGCAGCCGCTCCGGCAGGCCGGCGGGCGCCGGGCCGTCGGCCAGGGCCGCCACGAAGGCGTCGTGGATCGCCGCCCGGCTGAGGCCGCGCCGGTCCTCGGGCAGGTCGTCCAGCAGCGCCCGCCACAGGGCGGGTTGCCACTGCTGACCGGGCGGCAGGGGCACGCCGTCGCGCCGGTCCGGGGCGCGCCGCAGCCGGTCCTCGCCCCGTTCCCAGTCGGCCAGCCAGTCCGCCCGGTAGACCTGATAGGCGTCGAACAGATCCGCCAGCCGCTCGGCCAGTTGGTGGCGCTTGCGATTGTCGCCGTCATCGTCGAGAAAGTGGCGCAGCGGCTCGAAGGCGTCCCGGTCGAGCAGGGTGGGCAGCAGCCGGTAGAGCCGCCACAACAGGCGGGACTTGTCGAACGGCGAGGTGCGCGGCACCCGCTGTTCGCCGAGCACCGTGCGGTAGGCGCTCCACAGAAAGCGCGCCGGCATCTGGAAGCTGAAGCCCGCGGCGATGCCCAGGGCGTCCGGCTCGGCCAGATTCAGCTTCAGCCACTGGGCCATGCCGTTGGACTGCACCAGCACGGTTTCCTCCGCCAGCGGCGGCAACGGATGGCGCCGTAACCAGCCGGCCACCACCTCGGTGAGCGTCTCCAGCCGATTGCCGTGCAGCACCATGAACCCGTTTTGCATTCCCGACATCCCCGACATTTCCGTCGTACGCGATGGACGAAGGATACAGGATCAACGCACCGAGAGCGCACCCGGCACGCCGGTCAGGTCATGAAGGTGGGGTAGAGGGTGGCCAGCAGCAGCGCCGCCATCACCCGATTGAAATGGGCCAGCCGGCGGCCCTGGTAGAGCCAGTCGCGCAGGGCCACACCGAACAGGCTCCAGGCGCTGATCAGGGGCGCGCTGACCACCAGAAAACCCAGCGCCAGCGCGGTCATGGTCGGGGTGAAACGGGCCGGGTCGGTGAAGCTGGCCACGGCGGTCAGAAACATCATCCAGGCCTTGGGATTGATCCACTGAAACAGGGCCGCCTGCCAGAAGCTCAGCGGCCGGGCCCGGTCCGCTTCCGGCTCGGTCTGGCCCTGACGCGGCCGCTCGCGCACCAGCTGCCAGGCCAGCCACATCAGGAACAGGGCGCCGGCCACGCGCAGCCCCACCATCAGCGGTGGAAAGCGGGCCAGCAGCGGCCCCAGACCCAGGCCGATGGCCAGCAGCACCACCTGGCAGCCGGCCAGGATGCCGGCGATGTGCGGCAGCGAGCGGCGGAACCCCACATTGGCGCCGGACGCCATCAGCATCAGATTGTTGGGGCCCGGCGTGCCGACCATCACGGCGATGAACGCCAGCATCGCCGGCAGCGTCTGGTAATCCATGAATACCTCGCGAAAAACGGGCCTCCAGGGTAGGTGGACGCTGCCTGCCGATACAGATATAAAATAGCGCAATTGAATCGGTACAGTTCCCCCGTGGCGGAAACTGTGCCGATAGTTTATCCGCCCACTGTACCGGTGCCCCCATGAACCACGCCCCGCCCGGCAAACGCTATCAGCAACTGGCCGACCGGCTGCAAACACTGATTCTTGATCAGGTCTACCCGGTGGGCAGCCGCCTGCCCGGGGTGCGCCGGCTGGGTCAGCAGCACGGCGTCAGCGTGGCCACGGCGGTGAGCGCCTGCCGGGAGCTGGAGCAGCGCGGGGTGCTGGAGGCGCGGCCGCGCTCCGGCTTTTTCGTGTGCCCGCCGCCGGCCCGGCGGGAGGCGCCCAACCTGCCCAGCGCCGACCGGCGGCCGCGTCCGGTGACCGGCCAGGAGCGGGTGTTGCGCATGGTGCAGGCGGTCAACGACCCGGCCCTGGTGAACCTGGGGGCGGCGGTGGCGGACCCGGACTTCCAGCCGGTGGCGCGCATGGAGCAGGCCTTCCGCACGGTACTGCGCGAGCAGCGCCGCCGCTGCGTGGGCTATGAGTTTCCCCCGGGCGCTCCGGAGCTGCGCGCCGGTCTGGCCCGGCGGCTGGCGGCGCTGCGTTGCCCGGTGGCCCCGGACGATGTGCTGATCACCAACAGTTGTCAGGAGTCCGTGGCCATCGCCCTGCGCATGGTGACCCGTCCCGGCGATACCGTGGCCATCGAATCGCCCACCTATTACGGCCTGCTGCAGGTGATCGAGTCCCTGGGCCTGAAGGCCCTGGAAATCCCCACCGATCCGATCCAGGGCCTGTCCCTGGAGGCGCTGACCCTGGCGCTGGAGCGCTGGCCGGTGGCCGCCTGCGTGGTGGTGCCGAATTTCTCCAACCCGCTGGGCGCCTGCATGCCGGACGCCCGCAAACGGGCGCTGCTGGCCCTGCTGGCCGAGCACGACGTGCCGCTGGTGGAGGACGATATCTACGGCGACCTGCCCCTGCGCGGCCCGCGACCGCTGCCGATCAAGGCCTGGGACCGGGACGGCCGGGTCTACTATTGCTCGTCCTGCTCCAAGACGTTGTCCGCCGGTCTGCGGGTGGGCTGGCTGGTGCCCGGCGCCGACCGCGAACGGGCCTGGTATCTGCAGTTCATCAACACGGTGTCGGTGGCCACCCCCTCGCAGCTGGCCCTGGCCCATGTGCTCGACCACGGCCACTACGACCGCCACCTGCGCACGGTGCGCGATCTGCTGGCCCGGGCGGTGGCGCGCATGACCGACCGGGTCAGCGCACTGTTTCCGGCGTCGACGCGGGTCAGCCGGCCCGCCGGTGGCTTCGTGCTGTGGCTGGAGCTGGCCGGCGAGGTGGACACCGCGGAGCTGGCGGAACGGGCCCTGGACGCCGGCGTCAGCTTTGCGCCGGGGGCGCTGTTCTCCGCCTCCGGCAAGTTCGACCACTGCCTGCGGCTGAACTGCGCGGTGCGCTGGGACCAGCGGGTGGAGCGGGCCCTGGCCAGGCTGGCGGCGTTGTTGTAAGACAACCCCCCTTCTCTACACGCCGTAGATACCGTCTCTCCTATCCGGACTCAACCCCCAATGGGTTGGGTCTGG
>NZ_JADDOL010000042.1 GCF_016906305.1 Alloalcanivorax marinus | reverse complement strand
AGGACGTTCGAAAGGGAGCCCCCAGGGACGGGTTCACGGCGTTCCCGGAAGGGCGTCGCGCCTTGAGTCGCGTCCCGGCTGGAGAGAGAAACTTCGATCAACCGTTAAACAGTTCGCCGGTGTCAGGTCAGTTCATCAGGGGGCGGGTTTCGCGGGCGCCGAGGTAGAGCATCAGGAGGGCGCCGACGATCAGGTACCAGTAGAAGGTCACGAAGCGCCAGATCACGATCACGGTGGCGGCGGTGACGGTGCCCAGCCAGGGGTTCAGCAAGGCGGCGCCGGCGACCTCGGCGCCGCCGGCCCCGCCCGGCAGCAGGGTCAGATGGCCGGCGCCCATGGCCACCATCTGCACGAAAAACCCGTAGGCCCAGTCCAGATGCTCGCCCAACGCCAGCACCGCGATATAGATCACCGAATAACGCAGCAGCCAATGCAGCAAACACAGCCCGAACATCAGCGCCAGCTTGCGGCGCGGCACCGCCAGGGTCTCCTCCAGACCACGGCGGAAGCGCAGGGTGGCCCGGGCCAGCCGGAAACGGCGGCGGCGGCGCATGCCCAGCCAGGCCAGCAGATCACCGGAGCCGATCAGCAGCCGGCGCTGATAGCGCACCGTCAGCACCACCGCCGCCAGGCCGCCCAGCAACAACCCCAACGGCACCGCCAGTTGCCACCAGCCGCCCCAGTCCAGATAGCGGGCCAGCCCGTACAGGGCCACGGTGGGCAGCAAGGTGGCGAACACCAGCATATCGGTGAGCTGATCCACCGCCAGCACGGCGGTGGCGTGGGACGGCGCCACCCCGTGGCGGGACAACAGGGCCGCCAGGGTGAACGGCGCGCCGCTGCCGCCGGGGGTGGCGTTGAGGCTGAACTCGGTGGCCACCGTGGTGATCAGCGCATCGCCGTGGCTCATGTGGGGGGCGCGGCCATTCAGCATCAGGCGCAGGCGCCAGGCGTTCAGGTTCCAGCACACGCCGATCATCGCCAGCAGACCCAGCAGCCAGGTCACCGGCACCCGGCGCAGGTCATGGAACGCCTCCGGGCCGCCCAGCACCAGGGGCACGGTGGCCCCGATCAACAGGGCGACCAGCAGCAGCCAGCGCCAGCGGCGACTCACCGTACCGCTCGAGGTTGTTCCAGCCGGCTCTGCTCCAGCAACCAGCGACGTTTGGTCACGCTGCGCCGCTCCTGGCGCAGGGTGCGCACCGTGTCGAGCCAGAATTGCCGGCTTTCCTCATGGCGCAGGTCCACCGGATGCAGGGCCAGGCGCAGAATCGGCGCGTTGCGGTAATAGAGCATGCGCCAGCGGTTGAGCAGGATGAACAGCCGCCGCCGCCAGGCGCTGCGCGAGGACATCACCAGGGTGGGCAGCGGCCAGCGCCGTTCGTCCGGCAGCCGGTAGATGGCGCCGCTGTCGGTGCGGTAGGCGAAGCCGGCCTCGCGGATGGCGTTGCGACCGTCGCTGTTGGTCACCCAGCCCGGCGGCACGAAGCCGTCGGCGCGCCAGCCCTGGCCGTAGAACATGGCCAGCCCGTCGCGGATACGACGCGCCGCCTCGCCGCGATTGAGCGCCGAGAACTCGCCTTCGTGGGTCAGCACCCGGCGGCGCAGCAGGCCCCGGGGCGTTTGCGGCGCCGGACCGTCGTCCTCGTGGTAGTAGCCGTGCAGCACCAACTCATCGCCGGCGTCCTGGCGGGCCCGCAGGGCGCGGCAGAAGGCCGGGTGGCGGTCGGCCACGTCGTAGTGATGGAAGTCCGGCACGGTCAGCAACGTGCAGCGCAGCTCGCCGCCCTCCTCTTCCTGTTCCAGTTCCGTCAGGAAGGCGCGATAAAGCGGCCAACTGTGCGGCGCCACGTCATGCAGGGAAAGCATGAACGCCGGCGCGCGGGGATCGTCAGGGATGGGATTCATGGGTTCGCGCCAAAACAGGTTGATCGTACACGCCCAGCACACGGCGGTAGTGGCCCAGCAGGCTGTCCACCACGGTGTCCCAACTGTGCCGGGATTCCACGTGAGCGCGGGCGGCCCGGCCCAACGCCGCCGGATCGTCGTGCTCGAACAGGTCGCGGATCGCCTCGGCGAAACCGCCGCCGTCGTTGGCCGGGGCATGGCGGCCACAGCGGGCCGGCACCACTTCCGGCAGGGCGCCGGCATCGGCGCACACCACCGGCAAGCCGCAGGCCATGGCCTCCAGGGCCACCAGCCCGAACGTCTCCTGGTCGCCGGCGTGCACCAGGGCGTCCGCCGCCGCCATCCAGCCGGCCACTTCCGGCGCCGGGCAGAATTCGTGGATCACCGATACATTGTCCGGCGCGTCCGGTTGCAGCCCGGTGCCGATCAGCAACAGGTGATAGTCCGGCAGAGCGCGCATGGCCTCCAGCAGGACCGGAATGTTCTTTTCCTGGGTGCCCCGGCCGGCGAACACCAGCAGCGGCCGGTCGTCCTCGATGCCCAGCCGGCGGCGGGCGTCGGGCTTGGCGCGCTGCGGGTGGAAGGCTTCCAGGTCCACGCCCAGGGGCTGCACCTGGACGTCTTCCACGCCGCATTCCGCCAGCCGGCGGGCCATCAGCTGGCTGGGGCTGAGCACCAGGTCGAAGCCCCGGTAGAGGCGCTGGATGTAACCGCGGGTGCCGGCGTCCAGGAAGGCGCCCACCCGATGATGAATCAGTGACAGCAGATCCGAGTGGTAGAAGCCCACCGCCGGCACGTCGAGCATGTGGGCCGCGCGCTGGGCGGCCCAGGCCGGGGTGTAGGGGTCGCCGGCCTCGATCAGATCCGGCTGCAGGCCGGCCATGACATTGGCCCACAGCCCCAGACGCAGCGGGAACCGGTAGCCCGGCGCCAGCGGCAGCGGCATCGCCGGCAGTTGCACGAAGTCCCGGTCGAACCGGACCCCCGCCCCCGGCAGCACCACCTTATGGCTCATATCACCCCGACGCAGCAGCGCCTGGCGCTTGGCATCGATATAGGTCCGCACCCCGCCGCTCGATTGTGTGTAGAACAAGGTGCTATCGAGAATCTTCAAGCGGCTCTCCTTCTCCCTGGCCCAACTCGCTGATTTTCGTCACTGTTTTAAGTCAATAACCCGTGATGGGTGTAAAGATAGCATTGCTTTCTGAAAAGCGGCCCCGGGCACCGGGTAAAGGCTTGTAAAAGGGCAAGGCGCCGCCATAAAAAGGACACTGGAAACCACCGGCACGGGAGTCGTGGCGAGCATGGAGTTCAAGGACTATTACGGTATTCTCGGCGTCGAGCCGGACGCGGACGACAAGGCGATCAAAAGCGCCTACCGCAAACTGGCGCGGCAATATCATCCCGATGTGAGCAGCGACGACGACGCTGAACGCAAGTTCAAGGAAGTCTCCGAGGCCTATCACGCCCTCAAGGATCCGGAAAAGCGCGCCGAGTACGACCGGCTGCGGCAGTACCGGCAAAGCGGCGGCGGCTTCGAGCCACCGCCGGGCTGGCAGGGGTTTCGCCCCGGCGCCGGCGGTGGCGAGGCCCGCTTCGAGGACGACGGCGCCTTCTCGGACTTCTTCGAATCCATCTTCGGCGGCGGCTTCGGGCGCCGGGCCGGGCCCCGCCCGGGCCGCGACCTGGAAGTGGAAATGCCGCTGTTCCTGGAAGACACGGTGGCGGACACCCGAAAGCAGATCCGCGTCGGTGATCGCACCCTCAATGTGACCATCCCCGCCGGCACCGGCGACAACGAACGCATCCGCCTCAAGGGCCAGGGTACCCCCGGCGCCGACGGCGGCGAGCCCGGCGACCTGTACCTGCGGGTGCGGCTGGTGCCCCACCCGCTGTTCGACGTGGACGGCCACGACCTGATCGTCACCGTGCCGGTGGCGCCCTGGGAAGCGGCGCTGGGCGGCAAGGTGTCGGTGCCCACGCTGGGCGGACGGATCAGCGTCACCGTGCCCGCCAACAGTCAGAACGGTCGACGCCTGCGCCTGCGCGGCAAGGGGCTGAGCGGCAAGAAAGGGGCCGGCGATCTGTACGCCGTGCTCAAGGTGGTGATGCCCGACCGCAACGATGAACGCAGCCAGGCCCTGTGGCGGCAGCTTGCCGAGCACAGCGGTTTCGACCCGCGCGCCGATTGGGAGTGATGGCATGAACAACAGCGTCCGCCGACTGACCCTCACCGAACTGTCCCGCCGGGTGGCCCTGCCGGTGGCCACGGTCACCGAAATCGTGGAACTGGGCATCATCGAACCGGAGGCCCGGGATCCGCACTGGCTGTTCGACGAAACCGTCACCGTGATCGTGACCCGGGCGGCCCGTCTGCACCGGGACCTGGCCATGGACTGGAGCGGCGTGGCCCTGGCCCTGGAACTGATCGAGGACAATCAGCGACTGCGCCGGGAAAACGCCGCCCTGCGGCGGCGTCTGGCCCGGTTGCTGGAGTAACGGTCGGGAGTACTGAACCGCGATCAGCCGGAGGGCCGCTGGCGATAGAACAGCGCCAGCTGGTCGTACACCTCGGGCAGCACGCCGCGCAGGTAATCCGGCGACTCGAAGAAGCTCTCGGTGGCTACGGCGAAGAATTCGCCGGGGTCTTCCAGGGCATAGGGATCGAGAAACGCCTCGCCGCGCTGCTCCGCCCCCTGCAGGGCCTGCCAGGCGTTGGTGAACACCTCGTGCCAGCGTTGCCGATCCATGCCCGGATGCAACGGCGGCGCCCCGTTGGGGCCGTCGTCGAGCATATCCAGCTTGTGGGCCAGTTCGTGCAGCACCACGTTGTAGCCGTCTTCCGAACTGGCTTGCAGAATGTCGCCCCAGGACAGGATCACCGGCCCCTGCAACCAGGCTTCACCGGCCAGCGCCCGGCCCTCTTCATGGACCACGCCGAACTCGTCCATGCCGCCGTCCGGCGTCACGAAGGTGTCTTCATAGACGATCACCGTGTACCAGCCGTCGTACCAGTCCAGCCCCAGCTCCAGCACCGGCACCACCGCCATGGTGGCGATCAGCAGCCGCTGGGCGTCGTTCAGCTCGAAGCCACCGCCACTGGCCAGCTCCTTGCGGAGCAAAAAGCGCAGCGCCGCGTCGTACAAACGCTCACGGTCGGGCCCCTGATACCGGGCCGCCACCGGCCACGGCGCCACGGCCTGCTCCCATTGCTCGCGGCTTACCGGCAGCCGCGACAGCTTGCGGTCTTCCAGCCATTTCCTGGCCTGTTTGAACATCCTGTTTCCCCAACAACAACCCGAAAAAAATCAGGTCTGGAAGCTTGCCCTTTTTGTCCGTGGGTCGTAAAGCGATTTGCCCTGGCCTGTCCCGTCATATGAACAGGAGGGCTTGGATGCGGCCCGCCGGGGCCGCCTCGGGAAAGGCCGTGCCGACGGCACGGCCCGGGTCTCGGTCTAGGGCCTGTTCACACTACTTGCAAGTAGTGTGAACAGGCCCTAGATGTAGTAGCTCTTCAGCGGCGGAAAGCCGTTGAATTCCACCGCGCTGTAGCTGGTGGTGTAGGCACCGGTGGAGAACCAGTACAGGCGGTCGCCGATGGCCAGGTTCAGCGGCAGGCCGTACTTGTAGTTCTCGTACATGATGTCGGCGCTGTCGCAGGTGGGTCCGGCGATCACCACCTCTTCCACCTCGCCTTTCTTCTCAGTGTAGATCGGGTACTTGATCGCCTCGTCCAGGGTTTCGATCAGGCCGGAAAACTTGCCTACATCGGTGAACACCCAGCGCTGCAGGGCGGTGCGGGACTTGCGCGAAATCAGCACCACCTCGCTGACCAGCACGCCGGCGTTGGCGATCAGGGAGCGCCCCGGTTCGAGAATGATCTCCGGCAGCTCCTCGCCGAAGTCTTCCTTGAGAAAGCGGATGATCTCGGAGGCGTAGGTCTCCAGGTCATTGGTCTTGGCGATGTAGTTGGCCGGGAAACCGCCGCCCAGATTGATCATCTTCAGCTCGATGCCGACCTCTTCGCGGAGCCGCTCGAACATGATCTTGACCTTGCCGATGGCGGCGTCCCAGGCGCCGATGTCCCGCTGCTGGGATCCCACATGGAAGGACACGCCATAGGGTTCCAGGCCCAGGTCACGGGCCAGGATCATCAGGTCCAGGGCCATGTCGGTCTGACAGCCGAACTTGCGCGACAGGGGCCAGTCAGCGGTGTGGGTGCCCTCGGTCAGAATGCGCACGTACACCCGGGAGCCCGGCGCCGCCTTGGCGATATTGCGCAGGTCCGCCTCGGAATCGGTGGCGAACATGCGCACGCCGCGCTCGTAGAAGGCACGGATGTCCCGGGCTTTCTTGATGGTGTTGCCGAAAATGCAGCGTTCGGCGGCCACGCCCAGGTTCATCACCTTGTCCAGCTCATAGATGGAGGCGATGTCGAAGTTGGCGCCCCGGTCACGCAGCAGCGTGATCAGTTCCTCGGCGGGATTGGCTTTCACCGCGTAGTGGATGCGCGCGAACGGAAACTGTCCGACCAGTTGGTCGTAATGCCGGCCCACGGTTTCCGTGTCGATCACCACGAAGGGCGTCTCCTTGGTGTCCGCCAGGTCCTTGATGCGACGGAACACCGCCGGTTCGTAAAAATCCTCGACGCGAATGGCCTCGGTGGTCATGGGGGTCCTCTTAACATTCAACGACGTGCCGGAGGGCACACACACCGGGCCGGGAATCGGGCATCGCCGGTTCCCGGGGTAACGGGCGCCCAACTTAGCAAGGTCCGGCCCGCTTGGGGAGATACCGGCGGGTGTTTTTTCACGCCGGGGCCCGCCGCTCTGCTAGAATGCGCGCCCTTTCCCCTCCCCGCCCGGAGAACCTCATGCCCCTGGCAACGCGCCGGAACCCCCGCCGATGAGCGCCACCGCCGGTCGCGCCGACCTGGTGCTGGTGGCGGTCACCCTGCTGGCCGGCATCAGCTGGATCTTCTCCAAGGAAGCGGTGCTGCTGATGCCGCCCTTGATGTTCATGGCCCTGCGCTTCCTGCTCGCCGGCCTGGTGCTGGCCCTGGTGGCCTGGCCCCGTCTGCTGCGCCTGGACCGGGATCAGTTTCTGCGCAGTCTGCGCGTGGGGCTGGTGTTCGGCCTGGCCATGAGTTTCTGGATCCTGGGCCTCAACTTCGGCACCCATGTGGGCGAAGGCGCCTTCCTGACCAGCCTGGGGGTGGTGCTGGTGCCGGTAATGGCGCGGCTGGTGTTCAAGGAGACGCCGCCGGCCAGCACCTGGGTGGCGCTGCCGGTGGCCGCCGCGGGCCTGGCCCTGCTGGCCCTGGAGGGCGGCTTTCGCGCGGAGCCCGGGCAAGGATTCTATGTGGCGGCGGCGGCCATGTTCGCCCTGTTCTTCACGCTCAATACCCGCGCCGCCAACGACGCGGTGCGCACCGCCGCCTCCGGCGCGGTCACCACCCGCCGGCGGGTGCCGGCCCTGGCCCTGACCACGGTGGTGATGTTCACCGTCAGTCTGGTCACCGGCCTGGGCAGCCTGCTGCTGGAGCCCTGGCGGGCCACCCTGGCCGGCTTCAGCGGCGCCATGGCCGGCTGGGTGATCGCCAGCGCCACCCTCGGCACCGCCTTCCGCTTTTTCCTGCAGACCTACGCCCAGAGCCTGTCGGTGCACAGCCACGGCGTGGTGATCCTGGTGCTGGAGCCGATTTGGACCGCCCTGTTCGCGGCCCTGTGGTTCGGCGAGACCATGACCGCGGTGCAGGTCAGCGGCTGTCTGATGATCTTTCTGTCGCTGCTGGTCAACCGCTGGCCCGGCGTGCGCCGCGCCCTCAAGGCCTGGCTGACCTGACCGGGCCGGATGGCCAGGGCGCCGGTACCCGGTTATGCTCGGGCCGAAAAACCCGCCTCTACGGGCCACCACAACAAGGAACGTCGATGACCGAACCCTACCGCTCCCCCACCGCGCTGGACGACCCTGCCCCGGCCCACGCCGCCACCGAGCCGTTCGCGTTCCGGGGCCGGCTCGGGCGGCTGCGCTATTTCGCCTACCTGGGCCTGGTGACGCTGGTGCTCTACCTGTTGCTCACCTTCGCCTCGGTGCTCACCGCCGGCGCCAGCCGTTCGGAGCCGTCCGCCCTGGTCGGCGTGGTGGCGCTGCTGCTGATGGCGGTGGCCACCTTCGCCGCCTGCGTCTACGGCATCCGCCGTCTGAATGACCTGAACCGCAGCGGCTGGCTGATCCTGCTCGGCTTCGTGCCGCTGGTGAACCTGCTGCTGGGGCTGATTTTGCTGTTCGTGCCGGGCAGCCCCGGCGATAATCGCTATGGCCCCCGCCCGCCGGCCAACGGCACCGGCGTGATCCTCGGCGCGGTGGCGGCGGGCCTGGTGACCCTGGCGATGATCGGCATCCTCGCCGCCGTGGCCCTGCCCGCCTACCAGGACTATGTGAAACGCGCCGAGGCCTACCAGATGCAATTGGATAACCGCTGACCGTCCCCATGAACGCCCGGAGCCCTCACCCCTCGGATTCGTCCCGACCCGCCTCCCGGGCGGTGCCGCGCGGCTGGCCAACGCTGTGGCTGACTCTGGCGCTGGCGCTGCTGCTGGCGGCGCCGCCAGGACAGGGCGCGACGCCGAAGGCCGATGGCGACGCTCCGGCCCATCGGTTGGCGGACGGCGGCCCATCCCACCAGGCGCTGCCCGCCGATCCGGGCCCGGGCGGCCCCCGTCGCCACCATCACGACGATGACCGGGATCCGCCACCGGCGCTGCCCGTGGCCGCCGCAGGCCCGCTGCCGCCGGCGCTCTCTCCCGCGCCCTCCGCGACCCGCGCCACCGCCCTGCCCGGCCGCCCCCGCCACTCCCCCGGCGCGCCCCGCGCACCGCCTCTCTGATCCGTTTCCGCGACCCGCGTCGCCCTCCCGGCGGCGTTCCGACAGCGGAGTGGCCCCGGCCGCTCCGGCACCGATTCGTGGACCAGAGAGACCCCCATGAACCCTCGATTCACCCTGCGGGCCGTCACCTACGGCCTGATCATTCTGCTCGGTCTGGCGGCGGCGCTGCCCAGTCTGTTGCCACCGACCTGGCGCGCCGGCCTGCCCGACGCCTACCGGGCCCATACCCTGACCCTGGGGCTCGATCTCCAGGGCGGCTCCCACCTGCTGCTACGGGTGGACACCGAGGCCCTGACCCGGGGCAAAAGCGGCCGGCAGGCGGCGGAGATCCGCGACGACGCGGTGGCCCGCAGCCTGGAGGTGGTGCGTCGCCGCCTTGACGAAACCGGCGTGGTGGAACCGCTGATCACCCGCCAGGGCCAGGACGGCATCGTGGTGCAATTGCCCGGCGTCACCGATCCGGGCCGCATCAAGGAACTGCTGGGCCGCACCGCCCGGCTCACCTTCCACCTGCTGGCGGCCCCCGGCGAAACCGCCCGGCGTCTGCCCGGCGCCGACGATGGCCGGGTCTATCCGCTCAAGCCCCTGGCGCTGCTGGACGGCGGCAACCTGGAGGATGCCCGGCTCGGTTTCGACCCGCGCACCCACCAGCCGGTGGTCAACTTCCGCCTTGATGACCCGGGCGCGAAAAAATTCGCCGACATCACCAGCCACCATGTGGGTGACCGGTTCGCGGTGGTGCTCGACGGCGAGGTGATCACCGCGCCGGTGATCCGCTCACCGATCACCGCCGGGCGCGGCCAGATCAGCGGCGGCTTTGATGCGCGCGAGGCCGGCGACCTGGCCCTGCTGCTGCGCGCCGGCGCCCTGCCGGCGCCGCTGCAAGTGGTGGAGCAGCGCACCGTGGGTCCGGACCTGGGCGGCGACCAGATTCGCATGGGCATCACCACCGGCCTGCTGGGCGCCGCCCTGGTGCTGGGCTTCATGGTGGCGGTGTACCGGCGTTGGGGGCTGATCGCCAACACCGCCCTGGTGATCAATCTGGGGCTGGTGGTGGGCATTCTCGCGTCCCTGGGCGCCACCCTGACGCTGCCCGGCATCGCCGGCCTGATTCTCAGCGTCGGCATGGCGGTGGACGCCAACATCCTGATCAATGAGCGCATCCGCGAGGAGGCACGCCGGGGCCGCGGCGGGCAGAGCGCCCTGCGCGCCGGCTTCCAGCGTGCCTACGCCACCATCCTGGACTCCAACATCACCACCCTGATCGCCGTGGGTCTGCTGTTCCAGTTCGGCAGCGGCCCGGTGCGCGGCTTCGCGGTGACCATGGCGGTAGGCCTGCTGGTGTCGCTGTTCACCTCGATCTCGGTGACGCGGCTGCTGATGGAGTGGCGCCTGCGCAAGCACCCCCGGGGCACCCTGAAACCGCCGGGTCCGGACTGGCTGGCCGCCGAGCGGCGGCAACGGCCGATCCGCTTTATGCGGGTGGGCGTCACCGGCATCGTGCTGTCCCTGGTGCTGTCGGTGTTGTCGCTGGGGTCGCTGGCCTGGCCGGGCCTGAACACCGGCATCGATTTCCAGGGTGGCGTGGCCCTGGAAATGCACGCGCCGCCGCACACCGCCATCGGGCCGCTGCGCCAGGCCCTCTCCGGGGCCGGCCTGGACGCCGCGCTGCAGCGGTTCGGCGCGGACGGCCAGTACCGGGTGCGCCTGCCCGCCGGCGCCGACAGCGACGCGCGCATCGCCACCGCCCGGGCGGCGCTGACCGGCGTGGTTCCGGACGCCACCTTCCCGCGCGTGGACATGGTCGGCCCCAGCGTCAGCGGCGGCTTCGTGGAGGCCAGCCTGCTGGCGCTGCTGCTGGCCGGCCTGGGCATGTTCGTCTACCTGCGGCTGCGCTTCGCGCCGCATTTCGCCGGGGCGGCGCTGATCACCCTGATGCTGGATGTGAGCAAGACGCTGGGGTTCTTCGTGCTGACCGGGGTGGAGTTCAACCTCACCGCGGTGGCGGCCTTGCTGACGCTGATCGGTTATTCGGTGAACGACAAGGTGGTGGTGTTCGATCGCATGCGCGAGAACCAGGCCCTGGAACCGGATCGCCCGCTGGAGGAGATCATCGATGTGAGTCTCACCCAGACCCTGCGGCGCACCCTGTTCACCTCGTTGACCACCTTCCTGGCGATTCTGCCCATGGGCCTGGCCGGCGGCCCGGCGGTGGGCAGCTTCGCCCTGCCGGTGCTGTTCGGGATCGTGGTGGGCACCAGTTCGTCGATCTGGATCGCCGCGCCCATGGCGCTGTGGCTGGCCCGCCGCCGCCCCGCCGAGCCGCAGAAGGAGGAAGCGCCGCCGGCGGACCCGGACGACGAAAAGGCCCTGTTCGCCCGGGTGGACCGGCTTTAACAGGGTCTCCTTTGGCACCCGGGCCCGTTTGGCAGGAGCGGCTTCAGCGCGATACCGGCGTCATCATGATCGCGGCTGAAGCCGCTCCCACGGGCAAAACACTTTTATTTGTACGTCTATTTGTGCGTCTTGAGCAGGGACTCGACCTTGTCGATGTACCTGCTCCGGGCGTCGTCCTTGCTCATGCCCTTGAGTTTGGCCCAGGCGTCGTACTTGGCCCGGCCGACCATGTCCAGCATACCCGGCCGCTTGCCGCTCACATCGCCCTCGCTGCCCTGTTTGTAATGGGAATAGAGGAACAGCAAATCGTCGTTGCCCGGCTTTTTGTTGAGGGTTTTGACGTCCTTCTGGGCCTGTTCAAAACGGGCGGTATCGGCCATTATTCTCACCTGTCGATTAGCGAATTATGGGTAGGGCCGTGCCCTCGGGGTGGCACGGCCGGCGCTCTACTGTCGACGATAACGATAACGCAAAGCAAGACAACAACATCGAGGGGGAATCGCCATGGCCGGGCCCGCCGCCAGGACCGTCGTGGACGCGCGCCAGGAGCGCGACCTGAAAAGAGCGCTGGGGACGCTGTGGGTACGCTTTCCCGGCTCCCTGGAAGACGACTACATTCACCATGCCCTGCGCCGCGCCCGCAAGCTGATCGGGCGTTCCCTGTATGTGCTGATCGGCCTGTTCCTGGTGGTCACCCTGCCGGTGCTGGTGCTGGTGGACGAACCGGGCATGGCCGCCTGGCGCCTGTTCGGTTTCTGGCCCATCGCCGGCGCCCTGGCGTTGCTGTTCCTGGCGGTGAAGGTGAACGCCCTGAACCGCTTTATGAGCACTCTGATCGGCCTGGCCCTGATGATCTCCCTGGCCGGCACCCTGCTCGGGGCGATCCGCCTGGCGGACACCTTTCTCGGCCAGGTGGCGGCCTTCGAGACCGTCTACGTGCTGATCATCGGCTTCTCGATCCTGCGTCTGCCGCCCACCCGTACCCTGTTCTGGTGCCTGGGCTCGCTGGTGCTGGCGCTGACCCTGGCGCTGATCCTGAGCTGGGACCTGAACCCGGCCTCGCTGCTGCTGTTCTATGGCTTCCCGCTGGTGGTGTGCGCGCTCAACGGCTACATGCTGGACGCCAGCGCCCGCCACAGCTACGCCAACAACCTGCTGCTGGCCAGGGAATCCGAGCGGCTGCGCCAATGGCGCGACAACGCCGACCGGGAGGCCCGCCGCCAGCGGCTGCTCAACGATTTCATGGCGCACATCGCCGGCAACCCGCGGGTCGCCGTGCTGCTGGATCAGGCCCTGGGGTTCATGATCGAACACACCCCGGCGGTGGCCGGCGCCGCCTGGCGGGTGGCCGATGACGGCCTGCATCGGGAAGCCGCCCGTGGCCTGTCCGGGCGGGACGACGCGGAGCGCCACCGGGAGCGCGACGGTCTGCTGGCCGGCGCCCTGGACGCGGAGGGCGACGTGACGCTTTGCCACGACGTGCCGGCGGGCTACCTGGACCTGGAAACCGGCCACAGCCGCCTGCGCCCGGGTCAGATTCTGTTTCTGGTGGTGCGCCAGGGCGATGAGGCCCTGGGCGTGCTGGAGCTGGCGGCCCTGTCGCCGTTCGATAAGGACGCCCGGGCGCTGCTGGAAAGCCTGGCGCCGTCCCTGGCCTACGCGCTGGTGGCCGCCATGGGCCGGGAGGATTACATTCGCCGGCACCAGCAGGCCGGTTGAGCCCTCAGCGGGCGTAAAAAAGAGGCTCATCGCGCTTTGGCAGGAAATCTATACGGGAGGTCTCTATCCGGGACGCGGATCTGTGTGGGGGCCTTCCGGGAACGCCGCGAGTACCCGCAAGCGGGCCCGGCCACCCATCACAGATG
>NZ_JADDOL010000041.1 GCF_016906305.1 Alloalcanivorax marinus | reverse complement strand
AGTTAAGGGTTCGAAGGAGCAAGGGGGCTCCATCTACCACTTAATCCGGATACCCCAAAAACATTCGCTGTACAGCCGTTCACAAGCGCTTCGTTGGTCAATATGTGTCCGTCCCGGTTTTCGCGGCGCCGGGCATCAGGCCGCAGGCGCCCATCAGGTCTTGCCAGCGCTCCGTGTGCCGGCGCAGCGCCCGGGCCAGCCCGGCGGCCTGGCCGGCGGGCCCCAGGTAATGGGCCCGCCAGGCGGCCAGGGCCGGATCGTCGCCGGTGACCCGGACCAGCCCCGCCAGGGTGTCCTCCAGGCGCCGGCGCTGGCGGTCCAGCGCCGCCAGGTGGGCCTGAATCTCGGTGCGGTAGTAGCCGTCCAGCAGGGTGCGCAGACGGCGGGCCCGGGGGCTGGCCCGGCCGCGCGGACACAGCCGTTCGCCGTCCAGGCCGTCGAGCAGGGCATTGGCCCGGCCCAGGGCCACCCGGGCGCGGGCCAGATCCCGCAGCAGCCGGCCGCCGGCCCGGCTCGCCGCCAGGGCCGCCAGATGGGTTTCCAGCGCCGGCAGCGTCGCCGGCGGCGGGCGGGCGGCGAGGGCCCGGCCGGCGCCGATCAGGCCGTCCAGGGCGTGCAGGCCGGTGTCGATCTCATCGGCGGCGCCCGGCGACTGGTTGAAAAAGCCGCGCAGCTCATCGCTGGCCCAGGTGGCGTTCCAGAACACGTCCTTCAGGCTGTCTTCCTTGATCGCCAGGGTCCGCTCGAGCAGCGCCACGGTCTCCGCATCCCGCAGGGCGCCCTCGGCCAGGCAGCGGCGGCCCCGGTGGATAAAGGTGAGCTCGTAGGCCAGCCGCAGGGAGGCCGCCCGCACCCGGCCCAGGCCGCTGTTGCGGTCGCTGATCAGCGCCATCAGGTTGCAGTGGCGCAGATCCAGATAGTCGAGCAGACCGGCGCGCAGATCCGGCGGCGAACGGCGCAGGGCCGCGTTACCGGGGTAGGGATGCAGGTCCAGGGGTGCCGCCGGTGGCACCGTCTGACGGCTGAGCCGGGCCAGCCGGTCCAGGTAGCCGTCCCAGCGGGCCCGTTCCGCGTCAACCGGCCACACCAGCAGGGCCAGCAGCGTCAGCGCGGCCACCGGCAGGGCCAGGACGGCGGTCTTGCGGAGGGTCATTTTTTTCAAACGCATCGCCGAATCGGGAACCGCAACTGTGGTAGTTTTGCCGGTCAGGCTTCAAGTCCCTCCAAACAACCACAAAGGCGGTCAAAGGAATGCGATGTTTTCATGCTGGCGTGCTGCTGATCACGGCCCTGGTACTGGCGGCCTGTGACCCGGAACCGCAACCGGAGCGGGACGCCGCCGCGCCTGCCGGGCCGACCCCGGAGCGGAACGCCGCGCCGGCGGCGCGGCCCGACGACCGCTGGCGCGAGCACCTGACCGCCTGGCCCCACGGAGAAATCGGCGCGCGGGCGCCCCTGATCGTGCGTTTCTCCCACCCGGTGGTGGATGAGAGCGCCCTGGACCAGCCCGCCAAGGGCGTGGCCCGCCTGGCACCGGAGCGGCCTTTCCGGGCGGTGTTCACCGCCCGCGACCGGCTGGAGATCCGCCCCGAGGCGCCGTTGCCCGCCGGCGAGACCCTGCGCCTGACGCTGTACCCGCAGGCCCTGTCCGGGGTGGACGACGGCCTGCCGCCGCTGGAAACCGACGTGACCGTGATGCGGCAACGGCTCAGTCTGCGGGTGGACGCCCTGGCGCCGGACCCGGACGGGCAGGGGGACATGCGCCTGACCGGCCAACTGCGCACCGCCGACCAGGCGGACCCGGCGGCGGTGCAGCCGGTGCTCCAGGCGCTGCAGGGCGAACGCGCCCTGACCATCGAATGGCGCCACGACGCCGCCAGCCTCAATCACGACTTTACCGTCACCGGCATTCAACGCGACGGCGGCGAGCCGGTGCGCCTGCGCTGGGACGGCGAGCCCCTGGGCGTGGACGAGCAGGGCCGGCACGACTACCCGGTGCCGGCGCCCGGTGCCTTCCAGATCACCGACGCGCGCACCCTCGGTTACCCGGAGCCGCAGGTGGTGGTGCAGTTCTCCGAGCCGCTGATGGGCGGCCAGGACCTGGCCGGTCTGGTGCGGGTCAACGGCGAGGACGCGCGGGTACGCATCGACGGCAGCCGGCTGCTGATCTACCCCCCGGACCCGGACAAGCTGGAAGACGGCCGGCTCACCCTGCGCTTGGAGCCGGGCCTGCGCAGCGCCGCCCGGGCGCGGCTCGGCGAGGCCTTCGAGCGCACCCTGACCCTGAGCATGGCGAAACCCGGCGTGCGCTTCGTCGGCGACGGCGTGATCCTGCCCGCCGGCGAGACGTTGAGCGTACCGTTCGAGGTGGCCGCCGCCGGCGCCGTGCGGGTGCAGGCCTTCGAGGTGTTCGAGGACAACATCGCCGGCTACCTGCAGGGCTACGACCTGGACACCGCCTACACGGACACCCGCGGCGGCCGCTATCTGTGGCAGAAAACCCTGACCCTGCCGCCGGGGGGTGGCGATGGCTGGCGCCGCTACCGGCTGGACCTGAGCGAGCTGATGGCCAAACACCCGGACGGGCTGGTGATTCTGACCCTGAAGCTGGACGGGGAAACCATCGACTACCGCTGCGAGGGCGAGGGTCCGACCCGGGTCACCGAGCTGCCCGACAACTATGAGGGCCCGGACCAGGGCGACGAGGGGGAACGGCTGAGCCGCTATTACGGCGACGCCGGTTATCTGAGCTGGAGCGAACGGGACAACCCCTGCTCCGACGCCTACTACCGCTACAACGACCGGGCCGAATCCAGCCGCGCCTTCCTGGCCTCCAACCTGGGATTGATCGCCAAGCAGGGCGACAGCGACCGGCTCACCGTGTTCGCCACCCATCTGGACAGCAACCGGCCGGCCACCCAGGTGCGCGTCAGCGTGCGCAACTACCAGCACCAGGAACTGGCCAGTGGCACCACCAACAACGCCGGCGAAGTGACCCTGGCCCTGGACGGCACGCCCTTCTACCTGGTGGCCCGGGACGGTGACGACCGGGGCTACCTGAAGCTGGCCCGCAACCGGGCGCTGCCCACCAACCAGTTCAACACCGGTGGCGAGAAGGTGCGCGACGGCCTCAAGGGCTTTTTCTACGGCGAGCGCGATGTATGGCGCCCCGGCGACGATATCCACCTGACCTTTATCCTGGCCGACCCCCGCGACCGCCTGCCCGACGACCATCCGGTGACCCTGGACTGGTTCGACCCGCGCGGCGACAAGGTGGCCAGCTACAGCAACGCGGACCCGGTGGGCCAGTTCTACACCTTCACCCTGAGCACCGACGAGGACGCGCCCACCGGCAACTGGCGGGCGGTGGCCCGGGTCGGTGAGCGTCTGTTCGACACCGCCCTGCGCGTGGAAGCGGTGAAGCCCAACCGCCTGAAGATCGAACTGGACGCCCCGGACCCCCTGAAAACCGGTCAGGCGGAGCCGGTCACCCTGCACAGCCAGTGGCTGAACGGCGCCCGCGCCGGGGGCCTCAAGGCCGACGTGAAGGCGCGCCTGATCAACGCCGCCACCCCGTTCCCCGGCTTTGACGGGTTCACCTTCTCGGACCCGACCCGGACCCTGGGCGCGGAACCGTTCACCGCCTTCGAGGGGAATCTGGACGGGCAGGGCGACGCCCGTTTCCCGCTGCAGGTACCGGACATCACGCCGCCGGGCCAGGCCGCGGCGGTGCTCACCACCCGGGTATTCGAACAAAGCGGCGACTACAGCACTCAGGTGAAGCGCCTGCCGGTGTCGCCCTACGCCCACTGGGTGGGCCTGCGGGTGCCCAAGGGCAGCGGCTGGGGCGATTCCCTGGGCCGCGACCAGGATCATGAAATCGGCCTGCTGACCCTGGACCGGGACGGCCAACCGGAGGCCGGCCGCGCCCTGACCCTGAGCGTCTACCGCATCGACTGGCGCTGGTGGTGGGACCGGGGCGGCGAGGACCTGACCCATTTCATCAGCGACCCCCACACCGAGAAGCTCGCTCAGAGCACCCTGACCAGCGACGCCGAGGGGCGCGCCCGGTGGACCCTGGCCGGCGCCGACTACGAATGGGGCCGCTACCTGCTGCGGGTGTGCCAGGACGAGGGCCGGCACTGCGCCGCGCAAACCGTCTACCTGGGCTGGGGCGGCGAGCGCGACGGCCAGGGCGACGCCGCCACCCGCCTGTCGCTGTCCAGCGACAAGAGCCAGTACCGGGTGGGCGAGACCGCCCGGGTGCAGGTGCCCGGCGGCGGCCCGGGCCGGCTGCTGGTGAGCCTGGAAACCGGCGACCGGATACTGGACCACTACTGGGTGGACGACACCGGCGACGCCGGCGACACCCTGACCCTGGACATTCCGATCACCGCCGCCATGGCCCCCAACGTCTATGTACATGTGGCCCTGCTGCAGCCCCACCGGGGCCGCGACAACGACCGCCCGATCCGCCTCTATGGCATCGCGCCCCTGCAGGTGGAGGACCCGGCCACGCGGCTGACGCCCACCCTGGAGGCCCCGGCGGAGGTGAAACCCGGCGCCACCCTGCCGGTGACCGTGGCGGAAGCCGACGGACGCGCCATGACCTACACCCTGGCGGTGGTGGACGAGGGCCTGCTGGGCATCACCGACTTCGTCACGCCGCGCCCCCACGACGCCTTCTACCAGCGCGAAGCCCTGGGCGTGCTCACCTGGGACCTGTTCGACCAGGTGGTGGGCGCCTACGGCGGCGAGCTGGACCAGCTGCTGGCCCTGGGCGGCTCCGACGCCCTGCGCGACGGCAACGAGCAGCAGCGCCGGCGCTTCCCGCCGGTGGTGCGCTTCGCCGGTCCGTTCCAGCTCAAGGCCGGGGAATCCCGCCGCCACGACATCGAGCTGCCCGCCTACATGGGGCAGGTGCGGGTGATGGTGGTGGCCGGCAACCAGCGGGCCTACGGCCAGGCCGACCGGGACGTGACCGTCACCCAGCCGCTGACCCTGCTGTCGGCGCTGCCCCGGGTGCTGGGCCCCGGCGAGACCCTGGACCTGCCGGTGACCGTGTTCGCCGCCGAGGACGGTCTCGGCAAGGTGACGGTGAACGCGGAGGCGCAAGCGCCGCTCACCGTCACCCGTGGCACCGCCACCCTGGACTTCGCCGAAAGCGGCGACCAGGTGGCGGCGCTGGCGCTCAAGGCCGGCGACACCGCCGGTATCGCCGAGGTCACGGTGCGCGCCGAGGCCGGCGACCAGCAGGCGCGGGAAACCGTGCATCTGCCGATCCGCAGTGCCAATCCGCCCACCGTGCGTGATACCGGCAAGCTGCTGGAGCCCGGCGCCACCTGGTCGCTGACCCATACTCCCCACGGCCTGCCGGGCACCAACGAGAGCCGGCTGACGGTAAGCAGCCTGCCGGCCATGGGCCTGGAGCGGCGCCTGGAATACCTGATCGACTACCCCCACGGCTGCATCGAGCAGACCGTGTCGTCGGCGCTGCCGCAGCTTTACCTGGACCGGCTCACCACCCTGAGCCCGGACCAGCGCCAGCAGGTGCAGACCAACGTGGAGGCCGCCATTCAGCGGCTGCGCCGCTTCCAGCTCGGCGACGGCGCCTTCGCCTACTGGCCCGGCGACGCCGCCGCCAACGATTGGGGCACCTCCTACGCCGGCCACTTCCTGCTGGAAGCCCGCCGCCAGGGCTACGCGGTGCCGGCGGACCTGCTGGCCCACTGGCAGCGCTACCAGAGCCGGGTGGGGCAGAACCCGGGCCGCTACCCCTGGCAGTGGTCGTCCCAGGCCTACCGGCTGTACACCCTGGCCCTGGCCGGCGAACCGGAGGTGGGCGCCATGAACCGCCTGCGCGAAGCCTTCCAGGCCCGCGCCGCCGAGGGCGGCGACCGCGCCCCGGGCTATCGCGCCGGCCGCTGGCTGCTGGCCGCCGCCTATCAGCAGATGGGCCTCACCGAGGTGGCCGGTGAACTGCTGGCCGCCGCCCGGGACAACGACACCGACTACGACCGGCCCGGCCCCACCTACGGCTCGCGGCTGCGCGACCGGGCCATCGAGCTGATGGTGCTGGATGCCCGTGGCGACGGCGAGGGCGCCTGGGAACAGGCGCGGGTGATCGCCAACCAGCTGGCCTCGCAGAACTGGTACTCCACCCAGACCACCGCCTGGGCACTGATGGCCATGGCCCGCTTCGCCGGGGCCCGGGGCGACGCCGGCTACGACTTCGCCTGGCGGCGGGGGGAAGGCGACTGGCAGGCGATCACCAGCCAGGCGCCGGTGTTCCGGCAGACCCTGGATCTGGCCACCGACGGCGAGGCGCTGGCGGTGCGCAACGACAGCGAGCGCCGCCTGTTCGTCTCGGTCAGCACCCGGGGCACGCCGCCGCCGGGCCGTGAGCAGGCGGTCAGCCAGGGTTTGGCGTTGAGCGCCGATTTCCGCACCCTGGATGGCCGCCCGCTGGACCCATCCACCCTGGCCCAGGGCACCGACTTCCGCGCCAGTGTCACGGTCCGCAACCTCAGCGGCCGGCCCCTGGAGAACCTGGCCCTGACCCAGGTGATGCCGTCCGGCTGGCAGATCACCGACAGCCGGCTGGCCGGCGACGAAGAGGCGGCGCCGGTGGATTACCGGGACCTGCGCGACGACCGGGTACTGAGCTACTTCTCCCTGGGTGCCGGCGAAAGCCGCACCTACCGGATCGGCCTGAACGCTACCTTCGCCGGCCGCTTCTATCGGCCCGGCTGGCAGGTGGAGGCCATGTACGAAGGCACCGTGCGCGCCCGCGACCAGGGCCAGTGGGTCACGGTGAAGGCGGACGCCGGGGAGGGCGATGGCCGCTGAGCGACGCCCCCGGCGCCGGCGGCCCGGCTGGATCGCCGCCGCCCTCGGGGCGGCGGTACTGGTGCTGGTGGCGCTGGCCGGGCTGCAGTTCGCGCCGCTGCCGGCGTCGCTGCACCAGCAGGCCTACGCCACCCTGATGCTGGACCGCCAGGGCCGCCCCCTGGCGGCGCGCATCGCCGCCGATCAGCAATGGCGGTTCGCGCCGGTGGACGCCGTGCCGGACAAATACCGGCGCGCCCTGATCACCTTCGAGGACCGCCGCTTTTACGCCCACCCCGGGGTCGACCCGCTGGCCATCGGCCGCGCCGCCGTGGCCAACGCCCGGGCCGGCCGGGTGGTCAGCGGTGGTTCCACCCTGACCATGCAACTGGCCCGGCTGCTGCGCGACGACCCGCCCCGCACCCTGGCGGAGAAGGCCCGCGAGGCATTGCTGGCGCTGCGGCTGGAGTGGCACCTGAGCAAGGACCGGATCCTGGTGGAGTACGCCAGCCGGGCGCCGTTCGGGGGCAACACCGTGGGGCTGCGGGCCGCCGCCTGGCGCTATTTCCGCCGTCCGCCGGAAGCGCTCAGCTGGGCCGAGGCGGCGCTGCTGGCGGTGCTGCCCAACAGCCCGGCGCTGATCCACCCGGGCCGCGACCGGGCGCGGCTGCGCGCCAAGCGCGACCGGCTGCTGACGGTGCTGCACCGGCGCGGTGAGCTGGACGCCGACGACCTGACCCTGGCCAAACTGGAACCGCTGCCCCGGGTCCACGAGCTGCCGTCCCTGGCGCCACGCCTGCTGGACACGCTCAGCGCCGGCGGTGGCGGCCCCCTGCTGCGCACCACCCTGGACGCGGATCTGCAGCGCCGGGTGCGGGACCTGGCCGATCGCCACGGGCGGCGGCTGGGCCGCCAGGGCGTGCACAACCTGGCGGTGGTGGTGATCGACCATCGGGACCTGGAAACCCGCGCCTATCTGGGCAATGTGCAGCACGGCGACACCGACACCTACGGCGCCGCCGTGGACATCGCCGCCCGGCCGCGCTCCACCGGCAGCGTGCTCAAGCCGCTGCTCTACGGGCTGGCGCTGGACGCCGGCCTGATCCTGCCGGACACCCTGATCCCGGACCTGCCCACCAACTACGGCGGCTACAGCCCGGAAAACTTCGACCGGGAGTTCCGTGGCGCGGTGCCCGCCCACGAGGCCCTGGCGCGCTCCCTGAACGTGCCGGCGGTGCGTCTGCTGCGCCGCTACGGGGTGGGGCGCTTCCACGACCAGCTCCGCGAGCTGGGCATGACCACCCTGTTCCGGCCCGCCGACGACTACGGCCTGACCCTGGTACTGGGCGGCGCCGAGGGCACCCTGGAGGAACTCACCGCCATCTACGCCCGCCTGATCGCCACCGCCCGGGACGGGCGGGCGGCCCCGGTGACCCGGCTGGCCGGGGTGACGCCGGTGTCGGCGCCGTTCCCGATCAGCCCCGGGGCCGCCTGGCTGACCCTGGACGCCCTGCGCGACGTGGCCCGGCCCGGCACCGCCCGGCAATGGCGGCTGTACCGCTCCAGCCAGCCGATCGCCTGGAAAACCGGCACCAGCTACGGCCTGCGTGACGCCTGGGCCATCGGCAGCAACGGCCGCTACACGGTGGGCGTGTGGGCCGGCAACGGCAACGGCGAGCCGGCGCCCCACCTGGGCGGCGCCGACACCGCCGCGCCGTTGATGCTGGACGTGTTCAGCCTGCTCGGTCCGGCGCCGTTTCCGGAGCCGCCGCTCAACGATCTCAAACCCGTCCAGGTGTGCGCCGACGACGGCTACCTGGCAGGCGGCCGCTGCCCGGCGACCACCGCGCTGGCGCCCCTGCACAGTCATTTCCGCGCAGTGACGCCGCACCACCGGCGGGTGCATCTGGACGACAACGGCCAGCGGGTGCACGGCGGCTGCGAAGCGGTGGCGCGCATGGAAAGCCGCGACTGGTTCGTGCTGCCGCCGGCCCAGGCCTGGTTCTACCGTCAGCGCCACCCGGACTACCGGCCCCTGCCGGCCTGGCGCTCGGACTGCGTGGCCGGGGCCCGGGCCCTGGACCCGACGCCGCCCCTGGCGATTCTCTACCCCCATGCCGGCGCCGGCCTGTACCTGCCCCGGGAACTGGGCGGCCGCCGTGGCCGGGCGGTGTTCCGGGTGGTCCACGAACGGGACGACGCCCGTCTGTTCTGGCACCTGGACGACCGCTACCTGGGCGTCACCGAACACTTCCACCAATGGGCCATCCAAGCCGCCCCCGGCTGGCACACCCTGACCCTGGTGGACGACCAGGGCTTCCGCCTGCAGCGCCGCTTCAAGGTGCTCGGCGACTGACGGCGCGGTCCCTGGCAGCGGCAAGGGGCGGCGCTTTCACGTGTTATTGGCCGCTCAGCGGTCACGCTTTCCTCGACGCGCCGCGTCCCAGGACTGAACCCTTGCCAGGAGAGCTCCCATGCGCCTTGCCCTGATCGGAACCCTTGCGCTGTTGATGGCCGCCTGCCAGAGCCAGCCGGAACACCCGCCCATTCGCACCGTGGAAAATCTGGATCTGGATCGCTTCATGGGCGACTGGTACGTGATCGCCAATATTCCCACCCCGCCGGAGAAGGACGCCTACAACGCGGTGGAAAGCTATGAGCGGCTGGGGCCGAACAAGGTGGGCGTGACCTTCACCTTCAACGAAGGCGGCTTCGACGGCGAGCGCGAAAAAATGACCCCCACCGGCTTCGTCAGCGAGCGTGACAACGCGATCTGGAAGATGCAGTTCTTCTGGCCCCTGCGCGCCGATTACCGGGTGGTGTACGTGGACGACCAATACCAGACCACGATCATCGGCCGGCAGAAGCGGGATTATCTGTGGATCATGGCCCGCGACCCGGATCCGGATGAGGCCACCCTGCGCCGGCTCTATGACATCGCCGCCGACGCCGGCTACGACACCAGCAAGATCCAGCGCGTCCCGCAGAGATGGTGAGGCAGCTTGCAGCCCGCAGCTTGCGGCCATAGGGTGGAAATCTGTCCTTATCGACCCTTAGGAGAGCTTCCATGCGAATTCTGATCGCCGGAGCCAACGGCAAAATCGGCCGGCATCTGGTGCGGTTGCTGGGCGAGAGCGACCATGTCTGCCGGGCCATGGTGCGCGACCCGTCCCAGGAGTGGGAACTGCGCCGGCGGGGCGCCGACGAGGTGGTGGTGGCGGATTTGGAAGGCGATTGCCGGGCGGCGCTGATCACCTGCGACGCGGTGGTGTTCACCGCCGGCTCCGGGCCGCACACCGGGCCGGAAAAAACCGTGGACGTGGATCAGAACGGCGCCATCAACCTGATCGACCTGGCCCGCGAGATGGGCGTGCCCCGTTTTCTGATCGTCAGTTCCATGCGCGCCGACGACCCGGACAGCGGGCCGAAGAAAATGCGTCACTATTTCGTCGCCAAGCAGAACGCGGACAACCATCTGCGCGCCAGCGGCCTCAACTACACCATCGTGCGCCCGGGCAAGCTCACCGAGGAGGCCGGCACCGGCCGGGTGCGGATGGCGGAGCGCATCAATGAGTTCGGTGAGATTCCGCGGGAGGACGTGGCGGCGGTAATCCGGGCGGCGCTGGACCACCCGGGCACCAGCAAGCGGGAATTCGACCTGATCAGCGGCGACACGCCCATCGATGAAGCGGTGGCGGCGCTGGATTAGCCCACCACGATCACCGCCGACCCTTAACGGCGCTTGACCACCATGCGGCGGCGGATGCGTTGCTCGGTGGGCAGGTCGGTGAAGTCGTCGGCCTCGAACAGGTCGGCGCCCACCGGGGTTTCCTCGTTGCGGTGGTACAGTTCCAGCAGCATGGCGCGGCGGTCGTCGCGCAGTTCCCGGTACAGCACGCCCATCATCAGAAACAGCACGATGGCGAACGGCAGGGCGGTGACCAGACTGCCCGACTGCAGCCCCTTGAGGCCGCTGGCCACGATCAGCGTGATGCAGATCGCCGAGATCAGCACGCCCCAGGTGAGCCGTTTATAGAGCGGCGGGTTCAGGGACCCCTGGTCGGTCATCTGCGAGACGATGTAGGAAGCGGAGTCCGCCGAGGTCACCAGGAATACGAACAGGATCACCATGGTGATGCCGGACAGCACCTCGGTGAACGGCAATTCCTGGTACATCAGGAACAGGCCGGTGGCCACGTCGTCGCTCACCGCGCCGGCCAGATCGACACCGCCGTTGAGCTGCAGATCCAGGGCGGTGGTACCGAACACGGCGATCCAGGCGCAGGCCAGCAGCGGCGGCACCAGCAGCACGCCGAGCACGTATTCGGTGATGGTCCGGCCCCGGGAAATGCGCGCCACGAAGGTGCCCACGAACGGCGACCAGGCGATCACCCAGGCCCAATAGAACAGGGTGAACTTGTTCATCCAGTCCGACTTCTCGAACGGCGGAATGGTCAGCGCCATGTCGATGAAGTTGCCCAGGTAGGCGCCCAGACCATTGACGAAATTCTTCAGGATCAGCACCGTCGGCCCGCTGAACAGCATGTAGCCCATGAAGGCCAGACACAGCGCCATGTTGAAGTTGCTGAGCCAGCGAATGCCCTTGTCCAGGCCGCTGTAGGACGAGGCCGTATAGCACAGGAACATGGCGCCCAGAATCGCCGCCTTGGTCCAGAAATTGTCCGGCCAGTCGAACACCGTGTGCAGGCCGCCGTTCATCTGCATCACGCCCAGCCCCAGGGAGGTGGCCACGCCCATCACCGTGGCGACCACCGCCAGCACGTCCAGGGAATCGGAAATCAACTGGCGCTGTGGCAGTTCCTTGGTGACCGGCTCCACCATGGTCGACACCAGCCCGGGCCGGTCCTTGCGGAACTGGAAGAAGGCGATGATCAGCCCCACCAGGCTGAACGCCGCCCACTGGCTCAGGCCCCAATGGAAGAAGCTGTACTGCATGGCCACCTCGGCGGCCCGGGCGCTGCCGGGCTCGGCCAGCCGGTGGGGCGGCGTCATCAAATGCTGGATCGGCTCGGCCATGCCATAGAACACCAGCCCCACGCCAAACCCCGCCGACAGCAACATGCTCAACCAGGAAAACACCCCATAGTCCGGACTGCAGTCCTGGGGGCCCAGCCGGATCTTGCCGTAGCGGCTCATGGCCAGCACCAGCAGGAACACCACGAACACGAACGTACTGATCAGATAAAACCAGCCGAAGTAATGGCCCAGCTCATCAAGCAGGGTCTCCGCCACACTGCGGAAGCGTTGAGGAACGGCGGCGCCGATGATCACCAGCGTGCCCACGAAGGTGGCGGAGAGGGTAAAGACCCGATGTTTTCTTAGCATCGGCTCAGGCTACCAGCCCGCGCCCGTGGCGCCACCCCGATTGTGATTTTGTTCAAAGATTATACATTTCGACACCGTGCCGAGGGTGGACCGGGGATATTCAACGGCTGTAGAGTTTTTATTCATCGGCCGATGAATATCAAAAAAACAATGCATAAACAGGAGAATCATCATGATCAAAACGGCCCTCGGTGCCCTCGCGGGTACCCTGCTGCTGCTGGCGGGTCCGGTCCAGGCCGGTAGCTGGCAGGACAACCTCTCCCTGGGCGGCTTCAACAACGTCCACCTCTACACCCCCGACACCGACTCACCGGTGGGCGCCGGCAAGGCGCTGCTGATCGTCCTGCACGGCTGCACCCAGTCGATCAACGCCTACAAGACCGCCAATCTGGAAACGGCCGCCGAGGAATACGGCATGGTGGTGGCGGTGCCGGACGCCATGAACAAGGCCGGCTTCAGCTGCTGGTCCTACTGGCAGGGCACCAAGTCGCGCAGCGCCGGTGACTACAAGAATCTGATCGGCCTGGCCAACGCCCTGTCCGGCGACGCCGCCCGCGGCATCGACCCCAACCAGGTCTACATCGCCGGCCTGTCGTCCGGCGCCAGTTTCGCCAACACCACCGCCTGTCTGGCCCCGGACGTGTTCGCCGGCGTCGGCGCCAGCGCCGGCCCCAGCGTCGGCACCAGCTCCAGCGGCGCCATCGGCGTCTGCGAGCAGGCCAATGTGGAAAGCCGCTGCCGCAACCTGGGCGGCGCCTACCAGAGCGCCTTCGACACCCAGGTGGCGTCCATCGCCCACGGCGACGCGGACACCACCGTGGACACCTGCTACAACCGCCAGAACGCGGAAGGCATGGCCGGCCTCTATGGCGTCAGCGAACTGGCCGGCAGCACCCTGATCAGCCAGGACGGCGGCACCGCCGAGGAATTCCTGTGGCAGGACGGCCGCGTCTCCATGCTGTGGCTCAACGGCCTGGACCACTCCTGGTCCGGCGGCCAGGGCGCCAGCGGCAACTACATCGGCAGCGCCAGCATCAACTACGCCCGCTACCTGGGTGAATTCTTCAGCCAGAACAACGCCCGGGTGAACCGCAACCTGCCGCCCAGCATCGACGGCCTGACCCTGGCCGCCAACGGCGACGCCATCCAGATCAGCGGCCAGGCCGCCGACGAGGACGGCACCGTCACCGCCATCACCCTCGTTATCGAGGGCCTGGCCGGCGGTGGCGATACCCTCACCACCACCGTGGACGGCAGCGGCGCCTTCCAGGCCACCAGCGGCGGCCTGGCCGATGACCTCTACACCGTGGCGGTCACCGCCGAGGACAACGACGGCGGCCAAAGCGACCCGGCCATCGACACCGTGCGAGTGGGCCCGGCGCCGCCACCCAGCGCCCCGGTGCTCAGCGACATCGCGGTGAGCGTGGACGGCCAGTGCGCCACGGTCAGCGGTCAGGTGGTGGATCAGAACCAGGATCTGGCCTCGGTGACCGTCACCTTCGCCAGCGGCGCCGTCGCCGCCGACCTGGACGGCGTGCGCTACAACGCCCGCGCCTGTGACCTGCCCGGCGGTGCCAACAGCGCCAGCGTGGAGGCCCTGGACCAGGGCGGCCTCGCCGACACCGACCAGATCGCCTTCCAGATCGACGCCGGCCAGGTGGCCACCCTGGACCAGCACATCAGTGCCGGCCGCCTGGACTACACCAACTATGCCAACTGCTACCTGGAATACGGCACCGCCACCTTCAAGCTCACCGAACACGCCACCGGCGGCGACCAATGCCAATGGCGGGACGACGACGCCAGCTGCACCGGCCCGACCCGGGCCTGCACCGGCGCCGGCGGCAACGGTGGGGATAACGGCGATGACGGAGGCGACAACGGCGGCGGCGACCCGCAACCGGGCTGCCAGCAGGAAAGCGCCTACAACTACTACCACAAGACCGCCGGCCGCGCGTACAGCACCGGCAACTACCTGGCCCCGGACTACTTCGCCCAGGGCAGCGACCAGCCCATGGCCGGGTCCACCTGGGGCATGACCACCCTGTACAGCACCAACGGCGGCGCCCTCTGGCAGGTCGGTACCTGCCCCTGACGGTACGTTGTAGGAGCGACCGGGCGGCGTTCCGCTTGAGTCGCGATCGCCGGCGGTACCACCGGCATCGCGGCTAAAGCCGCTCCTACACCCTCCATCCTGGCGCCGGGATAAAACCCGTTACGCGGAGGATCACCGCCAAGCGGTTCCGGGTCAGGCCCTTCCGGGACCCTTGAGAACAGGACGTTCGAAAGGGAGCCCCCAGGGACGGG
>NZ_JADDOL010000040.1 GCF_016906305.1 Alloalcanivorax marinus | reverse complement strand
CCGGTCTGTCTCACTCTCATGCAAAGGTAAGATCAACCATTTAATCCGCTTACCCTCTATTTTCTGGCGTTTGCGGATTGGCCATGTAACAAACGTGGCGACTGAGTTTTGAAGAGGCGTAGAAAATAGAAGTGTGTACCGTTTTTGACTGCAGTTTAGCTTCGAATGTTTAACTACTGGAAGAAGGGATGATCTGAGTTGCTCGTCGCTCAATTTCCTTAATGTAGTGGAGTTATGATGAATACGAAATTTTGCAAAGTAACGGCAATATTTTCCTCGTTAGAACTTGAAAAAGTCGAGGGCGCGCTGAAAGCAATTGGCGTGTCCGGCTTGACGGTTTCCAAGGTACGCGGTTTCGGCGAGTACCGGAACTACTATGCAGAGGACACTATGGCTGACTGGGTTCGCGCCGAGATATTCGAGGAAGCGGGTCGGGCGGAAAAAATAGTGAAAACCATTGCCCGGACGGTCCACAAGGGGCTCGACAGCGACGGGTTTGTGGCCGTTCTCCCGGTAGAAGATCTGTTGCATATTCGCGACTTCAAGGACGTGCCGTAGTCGAATCTACTTGTTAAAACTCAGTAGAAGGCGGAGGTTCTGACCGCGTGAGTAGAGGGATAGTTTGCGCTTCCGGCAAGGGTGTCTAGACTTGAAACTGATCTTCGTCGAACCATTCGTTGAACGGGGTTCCATATTTTTTGTGCAATAGAGAGTTAGATCTCACGAACTTGTGCCAGAGTAAACTTGAGAAGTTAGACGTTATGAGCGCTACACAACAATACTCATTGCTGCTGGGGTTAGCCCTGGGTGTCCTGGGTACGGTGTTGAGCCTTTATGGCTTGGCTCGTAGTTTGGGGGCGACACGGCAGGAGCCGGGAAAGGATGTGCCGGCGAGTGCGGGGGTGCTGTCACGCGATCCGGTCTGGGGACGTTATCATGCGCGCTATTACGGTTATGCGTTGCTGTTCTTGGCGTTCGATATGGAGATGGCCTACATGTACCCTTGGGCGGTTGTGTTCAAGGAGGTAGGGCTGGTTGCTTTACTTGATATGGGCGTGTTTCTTGCGATTCTCTTTCTCGGGCTGCTTTACGGATGGAGCCAGGGCGCTCTGAGGCGGCAGTGATGTCTGAGGCCGCAACGACACTTGCCGGCGCACGCAAAGGGCGTCCATCTATCCTGCGAAGGTGGGTTGGGCAGGCTCTGGCGCGCAATTTGAGCTGCCTGGTAGTCCCTGGGCCGGAAGTGGCCCTGGCGCATGGGCTGGACCTGGCGGCCGCAGACATGCGCATCGCCGCCACGCCGCGCGATGCCACTGTGCTTCTGATTGTCGGTGAGCTATCTCAGAAGTTGGATGAGGCCACAGCAGTGCTCTATGCCCAGATGCCTAGGCCGCGAGCTATTCTAGTGCTCGGTGGGTCAGCACCTTCGTCTTTACCTCAAGCTGACGTTTCTGCGGATCTCTCACAAACCGAACTGATGGAGGCGGCCACTCGGCTGCAGCGGTTGCTGGCCGAAGGCGCCTTCGCCGCCTCGCCCGACGATTTTGACTCATCAATCCTGCAAACCAAAACCGAATACGTCTGCCCCATGCACCCAGAAGTGGTGGAAGACGAACCAGGTAGCTGTCCCAAATGCGGCATGGACTTGGTGGCGCGCGAAGCCGGCGGCGACTCTGATGCCGGGGAACACGACGAGAACCGCGGCCACGAGCACCACGAACATCATCATGATCATAAGCATGAGAGCGAGGGACACGATCATCACCATGCTCACCACAATGATCATGGACAGAGTCATGAGCGCCATCACGGGCATCACCAGAATCATAAACACGCTCATGACCACGAACAGCATCAGGGCGACGACGATCACGAGCATGCTCATTGCCATGAGCATGAGGATCATCAGGGCCAGGATCACGGTCACCAACAGGAACCGGCTCAAGAACAATCCGGCACTGAATATATCTGTCCCATGCATCCAGAAGTAGTCAGAAGCGAGCCGGGCAGGTGCCCCAAATGCGGCATGGATCTAGAACCGCATAAGCCCGGAGAAGACGAGAGCGTGAAGGAAGATGTGTCGGAGCACGATCACGAGCACCACCATGACCATTCCGGGCACGACCATGACGGGCATGATCATTCTGACCACGACCACGACCACGACCACGACCACGACCACGACCACGACCACGACAGTTCCGGATTCATGTCCATGGTCGAGGTTACCAAAGACCTGCCCCGCAGTGCCGATGGTTTGGCAATGGACTGGCTTGAGGTGCCCTTCGGCCCCTGCTTTCCCGGTTTGCCGGGCGGATTGAAGCTAACCTTGACGCTCGACGGCGATGGGGTGACCGAGGGCCAAGCAACATCTCTGGTAGCTATGAACACGTCATCTGAAGAGGTGGCGGTCGAAACCTTCATCGAGCGCCTGGCGGCGGCTATGCCGTTGGCACCGGTAAGTTATCGCCTCTTGGCCTGTCGCGCTATCGAGCAGGCGGCCGGTCTGGAACCAGATCCGGCCGTCGAGCGGGGCCGGGCGGCCGCTCTTGAGCGCGAGCGCATCGCCAGCCACCTGGGCTGGCTGGCTCAGTTGGGGCGCCAGCTCAGCTTTGTCTGGTTAACGCGTCGTGCGGCGGCTTTGCAATTGGAAACCCAGCGCGCCGACCGGGAGCAGCTTGTCGCCCTGCGACCGGCGCTGCAGTCGCTCATTGCACGGCTCGAGCATACGCCCCTCCTCAAAGCGCGCTTGAAAGGCATCGGAGCTTTGCCCCACGGCTCCCAGGATCTACGAGGCACGGTGGCCCGCGCCTCCGGCCGAACCGAAGACGCCCGCCAGGCGGATGCAATGTATCGCGAGCTGGGTTTCGAAATGCGCGCTGAGAGCGCCGGGGACGCCTGGGCGCGTCTCCGGCAGCGGCATGTTGAGATCATGACCAGTCTCGACCTCGTGGAGGTGGCCGGAGACCCTGAGCTCCCCAAGCTGCGCGCCATCGACAACCCTTCCGGAACGGGAGAGGCGACCGTGGAAACGCCGCGTGGCCGCGCCACATTGCGACTAACGCAGGAGCGAGGGCAGGTGGTATCGGTCGAGCTGGATAGCGCCTGCAGCCAACATATCGGCTTGGTCGCCGATTTGGTCGAGGGCCAGGAGCTGGGCGATGCCCTGGTGGCGGTCGGGTCACTGGATCTCTCGCCCTGGGAGGTGACCTCATGACTGTCGCCTTAGTGTTGCTCACCTTGCTGGTTGGCGCTTGGTTACTGGCTGTGATTGAGGCCTGGCTAACGACCGGCCGCCTGCGACCGGTTGCGCCGCTGCTGGCGGGCCTGTCGCACCTGGGCCGGGAGTCCATCCTGGCGCGCAAACCCGACCGGTTGTTTTTCGAGACCGCGCCAGTGTTGTTGCTGGTGGTAGCGGTGCTCGGTGCTGCCGTGCTTCCGCTGGCGCCGGATCTGGTCATCGCTGATCTGGCCACCGGCGCCTTGTTTCTTAACGCGGTGCTTGCCTATGTGTTGGTATCGCTGATTATGGCGGGTTGGGGCCCGAATGGCGCCTACGCGATGGTCGGTGGCTGGCGCTTTCTCGGCCAGCTTATCGCCTACTCCATGCTTATCGTCATGCCCATTACGGCGACCGCCATGCGCGCTGAGTCCCTGCTAAACAGTGCCATCGTCGAGTCTCAGGCCGGTTTATGGAACATAGTTTACCAACCGCTGGGCTTTGTGTTGTTTTTCATCGCCGCTATCGCGTTGGCGTTCCGCTCACCCTTCGACCTGCCTACCGCACCCGGTGAGTTGGCCGGCGGGGTCGACGCCGAATACACCGGCGTGCGCCTGGCAGTGTTGCGGCTGGCACGGTTGGTGATGGTAATCACCCTGTCTGCCGCGACCACGGTGTTTTTTCTCGGTGGCTGGCAGGGGCCGCTTTTGCCGCCCTGGGCCTGGAGCCTGATCAAGACTCTGGCGGTAGCCGTATCGATGTTGTTGGTCGGCTTTTATTTACCTCGTATTCGCGAGGCGGATCTGCTGGGCTGGTGCTGGAAGCTCGGGATCCCTCTGGCATTGCTCAATATCTTGATAGTCGGATTGCTCATCCTGGTGGTGCCTTAATGGTTGTTCAGGCTTTTTTTGTCGGCGTATTCGGGCTGGCAGCGATTGGTTTCGGTGTGGCGGTGTTCCGTACTGCGTCTATGGTGCGTTCTGCATTGGCGCTGCTGTTTTCGCAGGCCGCCGTGGGCTGCATGTTTCTGGCCATGCAGGCCGAATTCCTGGGCGTGCTGCAGATTATGATGATGGCCACCGAAATGAGCATCATGGCCATCTTCATGGTGATGTTCATGATGGACCCCGGTGGGCTTGGCGGGATGGATATGAGCCACCAGAAGCGCTTTTCGATTGGCGCCGGAGCCATTGCCGCCGCCACCGCCATCTCGGTAGCGCTGTTCTCTGATTGGGGACCGATAGTCGCCGAGGCGCCGGATGCCGCAATGCAAACGCGGGAACTCGGTTTTGAAATGTTGGGTCGCTCTATGCTGGTTTTCGAGACCGCCGCCATCACCATCCTGACCGCAATGATCGCGGCTACGGCAGTAGCGATTCCGGTGCGCCAGCCCGGCGTCGACACAGGAAAGCTCGACAAGGGAAACGGTGATAAAGAACAGGAGGCTTCAAAATGACTCCGGTACTGATCCTGGCACTTCTGACCGGCGCCATTCTCTTTGGTGTCGGTATCTATGGCGCGCTCTCGCAGACTAATCTGGTCATGATAATGATGGGCGTGGAGCTGATTCTGGCGGGCGCGCTGGTGAACCTGGTGGCCTTTTGGCGCTTTCTGCATCCGGAGGTCTACGCCGGACAGATGTTTGTGCTGGTGGTGATGACGGTTATGGCAGTGGAGATGGCCGTCGGTTTCGGCGTCGCAATTGCACGCTTCCGGGCCAAGGGCTCGGTCGAGATGGAAGAGGCAGGAGACCTGAAAGGATGAGTGACCTGGTCTTTCCCATAGTGTTCCCTTTGCTTGCGGCCGCTGCCATTCTGCTGCTGCGCCGGGGAGCGGCTATTTTGGCGTTGGCCGGGGTCGCACTCAGCCTGGCGGCAAGCCTTAGGCTTTTAGGGGCGACCGCCAGTGGTGACTCCGCACCCCTGGTGCTGCCAGGCTTGCCGGATCTGCCCTTGCGGTTGACCGCCGAGCCGCTAACCGCGCTGTTCAGTGTGTTGGTGGCCGCCGTGGCGACTTGCGTACTGATTTATTCGGTGGGCTATATGAAGCGGGAGTCCGGTTTACCCCGATTTTTTGCCCTCATGTCCCTGTTTGTTGCCGCCATGCAGGCCCTGGTGCTGGCCGGCGACTGGATTCTGGTGCTCGTCGCCTGGGAGCTGATCGGGTTGTGCAGTTACCTGCTGATCGGCTTCTGGTTTCAGCGACCCGAAGCGGCGAACGCCGCGAGCCGTGCCTTTCTCTACACCCGCAGCGCCGACCTTGGTCTGTACATCGCTATATTTATCCTCATCGGGGCGGCAGGCACCAGCCAGATCGCCGCCACCCTGAATGTCGACGGAGGCACCGCCGTGGCGGCCGGGCTTTTGTTGCTGCTGGCCGCCATGGGCAAGTCCGCCCAGGTCCCCTTGCAGGATTGGCTTATGCGCGCCATGGCGGGGCCAACACCGGTGTCGGCGTTGTTGCATTCGGCGACATTGGTGGCAGCTGGCGCCATTTTACTGATCCGCGTAGCGCCGCTGCTGGCGCCGAACGTTTTGCTCGCTATTGGGCTGGTGGGCGGTATTACTACCGTGGCGGCAGGGCTGATTGCGCTGGCCGAACGCGACCTCAAACGCCTGCTGGCAGCCTCAACCGCCAGTCAGTATGGTCTGATGCTGATTGCGGTCGGCGCCGGTGTGCCGCTGGCGGCGTTGCTGCATCTGCTCGCCCATGCCGCCATCAAGAGCGGCCTGTTTTTAGCGACTGGTGAATTTCAGCATGCGCGCGGCGGCACGGCTTTGAGGTGCTTGCGGGGTGTAGGGCGCGATCGGCGCTGGACTTTCCTCGGCTTCGCATTGGCAGCGATGGCCCTGGTGGGTGCTCCACCGCTGAGCGGCTTCTTCTCAAAGGACGCGGTGATCGCCGCCGCGCTGTCCGCACCAAGTACCGCCTGGCTCGCTCCGCTGGCACTGGCGGGCACACTGCTGACTGGCGCCTACCTGGCTCGCGCGCTTCGGATGCTATGGCTCGAGCGCGAGGAGGGCGAGAGCGAAAGCCGTCCGGTCGCCGGTGCCCGCTGGATGGGGGTGGGAGTATGGGCCCTGGTAATCCCAGCCGTCTTCCTGGGTCTGACCTTCGGTCCCATTGAAGCCTTGTTGGGTTTACCCGGCCCTGAAGCCCATGGCACTACCGCCATGCTGTTCGGACTTCTCGCGGCAGTGGTCGGCCTGGCGCTGGGCTGGCTGGTACCGGCACCGCGCCTGCTTGGCCCTTTCCACCCCTGGGCACAATCGGGGCTGGTCATCGCCGGAGGGCTCACCTTCTGGATCGGCCGACCAGCCATGGCCATTGCCTACGGCTGCCAGCGCCTGGAGCGTGGCCTATACGCGACCGTCCTGAGTGTCGGCCGTGGAGGCCTCTTCATTGCTCGAGGTTGCGGGCGCGTGGAACGAGGTTTGTATGCGGCGGTGTTGTGTACTGGCCGTGCCAGCTTGGCCGTGGCGCATTTGGTTCGGGTAGGAGATGAGCGCCGAATCGACGGCCTGATCTTCTCCCTGGTGGCCGGCGTGCGAGGCTGGGGAGACCGTGCCCGCTCCCTGCAAAGCGGTTGGATTCACCACAGTCTGGCTATCAGCGCCGTGGTTACCGCCGTAACACTGATCATACTGCTTTCGGCTTCATTGAGTTTCTAGAGGACAGCCATACTCATGCTACCAGTTGTATCACTTACTCTGTTTTTGCCGCTCGCCGGTGCCGTCCTGATTCTGGCCCTTCCGAGGCCAACGGCGCGAACCGTACACAGCATTGGTATTGGCACCGCCGGTTTAACTCTGGTCGGCGCGCTGGCCATGTGGCTGGAGGGAGTGAGTGGCGCGGGCTTTTCCCAAGTCGAAGAGCTCGAATGGATTCCGGCCATCGGTGCCGCCTACCGGGTCGGGGTGGATGGTATCAGCCTGCCCTTAGTGCTGCTGAGTGCCATGCTGTTTTTGGTGGCGTTCATCTATGCTTCGTCGCTGCGCGAGCGCCCGCGCGCCTACGTGGCTTTGGTTCTACTTCTGGAAACTGCGGCTATCGGCACCTTTACCGCCCTCGACGGAATTCTGTTCTATGTGTTCTTCGAAGTCTCCCTAGTGTCGATGTATTTCATGATTGCCGGCTGGGGGCATGAGGACCGGCAGCGGGCGGCTCTGATGTTCTTTATCTACACGCTTCTGGGCAGCCTGCCGTTATTGCTCGCCATCCTGGGGCTTTACCTCGGCAGTCCCGATCCCAGCTTCGACATGCGCGCCTGGATCGCTAATCCACCGCTTGAAGGGGCCGCGGCCATGTGGGCGTTGGTCGCCATGCTGGTTACTTTCGCGGTCAAGATCCCCGCCGTACCGCTGCACACTTGGTTACCTGCCGCCCACGTTCAGGCGCCGACTATCGGCAGTGTCATCCTGGCCGGCATCATGCTGAAATTTGGAACCTATGGGCTGGTTCGCTTCGCTCTACAAATGACTCCGGAGGCGTTCCGCGAAGCCGGCGTCGTTGTTTTGGTTTTCGGTGTCATCGGCGCGCTCTATGGCGCCTTCGCCGCTCTGGCGCAGACCGATCTCAAGCGCCTGGTGGCCTATACCTCGATCAACCACATGGGCTATGTGATCATCGGCGTCGCCGTGGCCGCACTGACCCTAGACCCCTCAGTGCGTGCCACCGCCCTCGATGGCGCCGTCCTGCAGATGTTCAGTCACGGCCTGGTGACCGGTGCATTGTTCTTCCTGGTGGGCATGATTCAGGAGCGTGCGCATACTCGGGAAATGGGTGAATTCGGTGGCCTACTTAAAACGGTTCCGCTGCTGGGCTGGTCATTTATGCTGGCAGCCTTCGCGTCCCTTGGTCTGCCTGGTCTGGCGCACTTTCCGGCCGAGTTCCAGATATTTCTCAGCACTCTGGGCACTGTGCCCGCCGCTGTTGTCGCGATACTGGGCATCGCGATCATTGCCGGCACTTTTCTCAAGGCAATCCGCGAAACCTTCCTTGGCGAGCCCCAGCAACGCTGGCATAGCATGCCCGACCTGAGCGTGCGGGAACTGCTCGCCGTGGCGCCACTGCTGGTGCTTACCCTAGTTACCGGGGTGGCGCCGTCCTGGGTGCTGGACATCATTCATCGGACGACCTCGGCGTTGGTGCTGTAATGGGTCATGACCTTGCGTTATTAATTCCCGAAATAGCCGTTCTGTTAACGGCGGTCGGTGCACTGATTGCGGAAATGCTGCGCTGGCCGCGCGTTGCCTTGGCGGTTGCCATCGTGGGCCTGTTCATCGCCACGGGCTTGACCTTGAGTATGCTGGGCACCGACGCCGCCGTGTTCGGGGGCAGCTTCCGAATCGACACGCTCAGTATTTGGGCCAAACTTATCCTGTTGCCCGCCACCGTGCTTTCCCTGTTGCTGGCGCGCGTGGATGTGCGAGGCACCGTTCGTGAGGGCACGGTCTACAGTTTGCTGTGCTTTGCCACTTTTGGTGCACTCGTTCTGGCCGGAAGCGGCGATATGATGTTTCTAGTGCTGGGCGTCTTGTTGACCAGCCTGGCCAGCTTCGCGCTGGTGGCCTACCCGGACGATGACCCGGCCACCGAAGCCGCCATGAAATACTTTGTATTCGGCTCGGTTACCGGCGCGGTGATGGTCTTTGGCTTGAGTTACTGGTTCGGCGCCGCTGGCTCCACGCTGCTCTCTGATCTCGCGCGCGCCGACGCCATGCCGCTAGCCGCCATCCTCGGCCTGGTGACGGCGATTGTCGGCCTCGGCTATAAGGCGTCATTGGTTCCGTTTCATTTCTGGGTGCCAGACGCTTATCAAGGCGGGCCCTTATCGATAGCCGCCTACCTGTCTGTGGTGCCCAAAGTCGGCGCTCTGTTCGCGCTAACCCAAGTGCTTCGAGACCTGCCCATGGAGAGCGGTTGGCCCGCAGCTATTGCGGGGCTGGCGGTACTGAGTATGACGTACGGCTACCTCGCCGCATTGGCGCAGGATAATGTCGTTCGGCTGTTGGCTTACTCATCAATTGCGCAGTCCGGTTACTTCCTGCTGGGCATTTTGGCCGTGGGCTCAAGCGCGCTTGCCTTGCCATCGATCATTCTATTCGCCGCCGCCTACGCGGCCATGAACCTAGGTGCCTTCGCCATTGTTGCCATGGTCGGACGCACCTTGACCGATTTCAATGGCCTGGGGCGCAACAGGCCATTAATGGGGATCGCAATGGTGCTATTTCTGCTGTCGTTGGTCGGCATTCCGCCACTTGCTGGTTTCGTGGGCAAGTTCCTGATTTTTGCGGCTGTCATAGATGCCCAATTCACGTGGCTGGCGGTGGTGGGGATTGTCAATAGTGTGCTTTCGCTGGCGGTGTATTTGCGCATTATTGTACCCATGTACCGGCAAGGGGAGGCGGCTCCGAATGCCCCCGAATATTGGCTGAGCATGGTGGCGATAACCGCGCTTTCAGGCACGGTCATCATCGGGTTGGCTGCGCAGTTCTTCCTTGTGATTCCGATGACGTAATGGCATTCCTAGTACCATGGTCGCTGACGTTTTAAGCGACGTATTTTTAAATTCAGACAAGAGGTTTAGCATGAAAGTTGAAACTATTTTTGACCTGATTGAATGGAGCCGAAAGTTGCACGGGAGCCTGGCAAAGTGCCTGTCTCATTGCGCTCCGCTTCATCAAAATGAACGCGCTTCTCTGCTGCTTGAGTATCTGGCCTCGCACGAAGCGGAAATAGAGAAAATAGTGGCAGGGTTTGAACAGCAGGCTGATCCCAGCGCAGCTCGCACTTATGTGTACGATTACATGCCGCACACTCCTATTACCACCCACCTGGATTGCGACGATCACTACGCCAAAATGGATGCCACTTCAGTAGAGATGGAAGTGGTCGATTTCCACGAACAAATCATCAGTCTTTACCGAACGCTTATCGAAAAGGCAGAAATACCCGAGGTCACAGAACTGGTGCAGTCATTGCTGGATATGGAAGAGCATGAAACCAAGCGCTTGGTACGGCAGATAGGGCGCATGGATGACATGTAAGTAAAATAGGGCTATCCGTTTTTGCTGGAGTCAGCGCGCGGAGGCCGCTGCCGGCCCGGTACTTCTTGGCGGGCGGAAATGTCTCCCGCTAGGTTTGCTTGAGGAGAACTGGTGCAAAGCCACCACCTGGGGTGCGAAAATTGGTGGTCTGGCCCCGATACAAGCGCGCCGCCGCCAACAGCAGCTCGCCGCGATAGGTATATAGACGTACGTCGACCTTGAGCATTTCCCTCTCGTCATCGACCATCACCAGGCGTTCTGAAGGTGGCACATAGGTCTGCGCGATGTAGTCGCTTTCTAGAATTCGGGCAAAGGCGCTTTTTGTGAGTTTGCTGCCTTTGTAAACTCCTTTGCTGCCATGACCCGCTACAGGTTTGAAAAACAATTGCCGTCGCTGCCGCCAGAGTTCTTCGCCATTGGCGGCATCGACTAACTGGGTGCGCGGAATACTTTGGCGAAGCAATTCGGCGTTCTCAGCGCTCAGGCCCCACTCCCTCAAGGTCGTTTGATCTGACAGAACAGCCAAATTGCGTTTGTTCGCGAACAGTGCGTGAATGTGGGGGTTGGGGGTTATAACAGCGCCTCCCACCGACCAGGCCGCGCGTAAGGTGGCGTGATCGGGGGCTTCGAGTCCGAAGTCCACCAACCGATTGTACACCAGATCGATTCGTTTGCCGTTGCCGTACAGCACTCCGTTATTAAGCTGAAAATCTTTGGGGGACAGAATGTGGGTCTCGATTCCGCCCCTCTGCAGCAACCTCTGAGCGAGCCTGAATTCCGGATAGAGGTACTGTTCCTCTGGCTGATCATCGACGATCGCGATTGTCTCCAGGCGTCTGCTGCCGCGCTGGGCGCGCCATTCGCTTTCGAACTGACGGATCACCTCGCGGTCAAAGTCCTCGGTCCAGAGTTCATTGGTCGCACCGCCACAGCATCGTTTTTGGGCACGGACAAGAATCGCATTGAGAAACGCACCTCCGGCATTGGTGTTAATCTCGATTAGACGTGGTCCATCGTCGCCAAGATGGAAGTCATAGCCCATAAAGGCACCAGCGGGACCGGGGTCGAGCCGTGCTGTCGATGGTGCCCAGGACAACACCTTCTCTCGATAGTCGGAGAGCGCAGCGGCCGCTTCCAATGCGCGAACCAAGGCCTGCATCTTGGCCAGATCTTGGTCGGGAACAAAGACAGCAACGTTGGAGAAAAGTTGATGCCAGGCCTCGCTGGACAAAATATCCTCGGCGCCTTCACCCAGTTGATGGGCGATATCCTGAGCTACCGCTGGCCGATCGAGAGTGACGCAGGAACAACTTTGGTTGAGTCTTTTTGCCTCTGCCTGCTGTGAAATTTCATTAGTTGGGTGCACAGGTCATACCAAATGATCGTAGGTTTACGAAAGTTCTCGGGATTGTAGCAAAATGCGCTGTACTTGGGCCATGGAAACCGCTTGATGAAGCGGTGGATTTGGTAACGAGTGGTTTTTCAGTCCGTACTTTCTCAATTGGGCATTTCATCGTCCGGTACCGTAAGCCCAGGAAAGGGCGTCGGCCAGGGTAACTTGGCCCCTTGTTGTTTCACCAGCTACGTCTCTTCTATCTGGGTCGATTGTCCTGTCCGGCTCAATCCCGGACATTGCTCGGGCGCGCTTGGATGGAGTTCCTCTTCTTCCTGACGCTCCGCTTCCCGCTCAGACTCTCTCAGCAGCCATTGCTCCATGCGGACATGCATCATTGCGTTTTTCTCTTCGCGGCGCCTAATGTCTGTCGCAAGGTCTTTATGAAGAGAGAAAGCCATTAGGACCATCAGCAACATAAAAGGAAATGCGGCGACAATGGAAAGAGTGCGGAGCCCGTTCAGCCCGCCGCTCAGCAAGAGCACGGAGGCCATTAACAGCTGCAAGCAGCCCCAGAGCACTCGAACAAAGCGTGTTGGCGTTAGTACACCCTTGGAGGTGAACATGCCCAGTACGAAGGTGGCTGAGTCCGCAGAGGTGACCACAAACATCGAGACCAGTATGACCGCCAGAACAGCGGCGACCCCACCCCAAGGCAGTTGATCTAAAAGTACGTAAAGACCGGATGGAACTTCTTCTGCCACGGCATCGGCGATACCGACGCCTTCAAACAGTTCGAAATGGATGGCGGAACCACCAAAGGTTGAGAACCACAGCATGCTCAAGGCGACGGGAATGACCATTACCCCCATGACGAACTCCCGAATGGTTCTTCCCCTTGATATTCGGGCGATAAAACTCCCCACGAAGGGCGCCCAGCTTAACCCCCATGCCCAGTAAAACATGGTCCACTGCTCCACCCACTTTTCGTCGGAGTGGGGGGCGGTTACCAGGCTCATTTCGATGAGGTTTCCGAGATACTCGCCAAGCGTTTGGGTGAGCTCACCAAAAATAAAGGCCGTGGGTCCCGTGACCAGGACGAAGAGCAGGAGGCCGCTCGCGATTACAAGGTTGGCGTTACTGAGATGGCGTATGCCCTTGTCGAGTGGCGTCATGGCCGATATGGTAAAAAGCGTTGCAAGCCCTCCCAGGATCATAAACTGCGATGTGGTCGAGTAATCCATTACACCCAGCCGGGAGAGGCCGCTATTGACCTCCAGCGCGCCAAGCCCCAGAGTCGTTGCAACCCCGAACAAGGTGGATACTACCGCCAGAATATCGATGGCTTTTCCCCAACCGCGGTCTACTCGCTCTCCCAACAGGGGGCGGAATGTTTCGCTGATCAAACCATAGCTATGGTGGCGAAAACGGACATAAGCGATAGCCAGACCCACAAGGGTAAAGTTGGCCCATTGGTGAAAACCTCAGTGAAAGAACGAGTAACGCATGCCCAGCTGCGCCGCCTCTACGCTGCGCGGCTCGGCAAGGCCCAGGGGCGGAACGTTCAAGTGCATGATGGGTTCCGCCACGCCCCAGAACACCAGTCCAACGCCCATGCCCCCCGAGAAAATCATGGCCAGCCAGCTGGTGAAGGAGAACTCCGGCAACTCGTTCTCCTGGCCCAGGCGGAGGTTTCCGAACCTGGAGAACGCCAGGAAAAAGATAAATAGTACAAAGCCGGTGGTTGCCATCAAGTACATCCAACCAACATTTTTGGCGGTTGCATCGAGGACTTTCTGGGCGATTGCTTCAACAGTTTCCGGCTGAAGGGCAGAGGTGACGACAAAGGCGGTAATAATGAGTAGTGAGGTGTAGAAAACCACCCCGACATCACCGAGGTGTCTCTTCAGGAAAGTTGTTAATCGGTTCATAAATAGCTCACCAGACAGTTCTCACGTTTCTACCCGTTTCGACGTAGGATCCATTAAAAATAATCATTGTCTCTCTTTTGAGAACCAGCGATACAAAGACACAAACAGAGCCGCGATGTACCAACCGTACAAATAGGCTTCAACTAATCCAATTAAAAATCCCGACCACGTAAGCCATTCGAAGCCGGGCAATAAAGGCGCCCAAGCTTCGTACATACGCATCTGCGCCGGGGCGAGCAGGCCAAAGCCTACGCACAGCAGATAGCTGATTACTAACAGAACTGACAGGGTGTTGCCTAGCGGAATAGTCCGCAAACTGGTATTCACTGCGGTAGATTGGTTCATGGCTCGTTTCCTCTTCTCGTTATAGAAATTCTGAATTCTTTGCCTTAAACAAGCTTGTGTCGGCGATTTTGTCTGCTCAGTTTTTGACCGGCGTAAGCGCTTGTGCCGGCGCAGAGAGCCAGTGCTCTTATGCAGCTAAACCGCACGACTGGATCGAATTGCCATGCAGCCAAGCATATGTCTGTGCGACAGCCACATTATCAGTGGCGGGAGAATAATCCACTGCAGAAGTGGAGCTAGCCCCACGCCTAACAGCGGTATGATCGGCATGGAGTCTGCGTATGTCCACCGCTCTAGCGGGCCAGTCGCCAGCCATTCCATGACGATGGTTACGAGAAGTGCCGCAACCAGAAGGGTGATAGCAGGCTTTCGTTTTCCCTCGATGAGCCATCGACGGTGTCCAAAGACTATTGAGGAAAACCAGAAGCTGGCCAGTAGAATCAGCACATCGCCGCCGGTAGCCTGGATACACAGCCAAACCACAGAGCCGTGAGACGAATTCGCCATACCCATGAACCAGGGTACTTGAAGCATCTCCCATAAAAAGTGCGTCAAAAAACCAAATCCCGCCAGGGGGAGTTCCGGCAAGACTACCGATAATCGGCTGGTGGGTGCTCCTTGGCGCATTCGTTCTATCACATTTTACTCCTGTTACGGGGTTTTCCACTCCATCTTTATAGTAAGGAGGAAGGACTCTAGCGACTAAGGCGGTGTTGCACTCTCGTCGGCGGCTGCCACAGCACCTCTCCCTTGCATTATGGCTATACCGACAATGACAACAATTATTCCAAGAATTTGGACGGGTTGGAGTCGCTCTTCAAAGAACATAAATCCAATTAGCAACCCAAGTGCCGGGGTTAGAAAGCTGAAGACGTTCAATCGGTTTAAGGGGGCGCGGGCCAGCAGGGCGAACCATAAATACATCATGGCGGCTGTCGCCAGAGCGGATAGAATGAGCAGGGAACCGGTGAACCGAAATGTCCACCGAATTTCCCACTGTTCGCCGCCCACCGCGGATGCAAGAAAGAGTATTCCGCCGCCTATTAATAACTGGACGGCCATGGGTGCGGCAACTGATCCCCCGGCACGCTTCTTTAATAAAATGTTGCCGATGGCTATTCCGATGGCGCCCACAAGAACCCAGGTAATTCCCCATAGATAACCGGCATTGTTATTGTCGAATCCGGACCAAGAAAGCAAGGTGACGCCCAAAAAACCTATGACAAGTCCGGCTATGCCCTTGGTCTTCAACGTTTCTCCGAGCCAAGCGGCGGCGATCGCTGCGGCAATCAGGGGCTGAGTACTTGCCAGGACAGTTGCCAGTCCCGGTGATAGGTGTCCTGCTGCTAGAAACATTGGATACGGATTTAATGGTTGATGGGGCACCTTCACCCCATCAATCTGATACCACCCT
>NZ_JADDOL010000004.1 GCF_016906305.1 Alloalcanivorax marinus | reverse complement strand
CCCGGGTGGTTCAGGCTTTTTCTTTATGTCCCTTCAACTGTGGGACAGCAGTGCCCGTTCGGGGCCTTTTCTTTACTCTCCGCGTCGGCGGAGAGCGGGGCTCAGTGCTCGTGGCCGCCCGGGCCGTGCACGTGGCCGTGTTCCTGCTCTTCGTCGGTGGCTTCACGCACTTCGGTGACTTCCACGTCGAAGTTCAGGGTCTCGCCGGCCAGCGGGTGGTTGCCGTCCACGGTCACTTCCTCGCCTTCCACCGCGGTGATGGTGAAAATGCGCGGGCCGGCTTCGGTCTGTGCCTGGAATTGCATGCCCGGCTGCAGCTCACCGCCGGCGCCTTCGAAGGCGGAGGTGGGCACTTGCTGGATCAGACCTTCGTTGCGCTCGCCGTAACCCTCTTCCGGCGCCACCTTCACTTCCAGCTTGTCGCCGGCTTCTTTGCCGACCAGGGCTTTTTCCAGGCCCGGAATGATGTTGCCGTGGCCGTGCAGGTAGCTCAGCGGTTCCTCGCGCTGGCGGGAGGAATCGATGGTCTGGCCGGCTTCGTTGGTCAGCGTGTAGTGGAAGGCCACTACCTTGTTGTCTGCGATTTGCATGCGTGCCCCTTTGGGGTTGAATCGGGTGTGAATGACCGGCGCTCAACGCCGTCTCAGGCCACCATGGTAACAGCCCGGCCAAGCCGCTGACCAACCGGCCCCGGGCCGCTGGCTCGAAATGACCGCAACAGTCGTACCCACCGGGCGCCGGAATCTGGCATGATGGCGCCATGCTTGAAGATCGTTTTGGACGCATTATCGATTATGTCCGGCTGTCGGTGACCGACCGCTGCGACTTCCGCTGCGTGTACTGCATGGCCGAGGACATGACCTTCGTGCCCCGGGCCAGGGTGCTGACCCTGGAAGAGATGGCCCGCCTGGGGCGCGTGCTGGTGAGCCAGGGCGTGCGCCGCATCCGCCTCACCGGCGGCGAGCCGCTGGTGCGCAAGAACTTCACCGCGCTGGCGCGGGAGCTGGGCGCCCTGCCGGGCCTGGAAGAACTGAACCTGACCACCAACGGCGCGCGCCTGGGCCGCTTTGCCGGCGAGCTGCGCGAGGCCGGCGTCACCCGCGTCAACATCAGCCTGGACTCCCTGCGCCCGGACCGCTTCCGCGAGCTCACCCGCACCGGCCGTCTCGAGGACGTGCTGGAGGGCATCGAGGCGGCGCGCCGGGCGGGTTTCCGGCGGGTGCGTCTGAACACCGTGATCATGCGCGGGCGCAACGAGGACGAAGTCACCGATCTGGTGGACTTCGCGCTGCAACGGGGCCTGGACATCGCCTTTATCGAGGAGATGCCCCTGGGGCAGATCGGCGAGCACAGCCGCCAGGAGGCGTTCGTGTCCTCCGAGGAACTGCGCGAGCAACTGGCCGAACGGTTCACGCTGGTGCCGCTGGCGGCGGGCACCGCCGGCCCGTCCCGCTACTGGCGGGCGGACGGCTACCCGGACAGCCGGGTGGGCTTTATCTCGCCCCATTCCAATAACTTCTGCCATGCCTGCAACCGGGTGCGGGTCACCGCCGAGGGGCGCCTGCTGCTGTGTCTGGGTCATGAGCACAGCCTGGACCTGCGTGCCATTCTGCGCGCCCACCCGGACGACGATCAGCCGCTTATCGATGCCCTGCACCGGGGCATGGAGATCAAGCCGGAACGCCACGAGTTCGACCTGGCCGAGGGCGAGCAGCTGGTGCGCTTCATGAACATGACCGGCGGCTAACTTTTAGAAAGACTTTTCACATTGCGGTTCAGGCTGATTGCGCCATCATTGAGCCGTCGCAATCGGAGATCCACTTTGAAGACCCTGCCTGAGCTGTTCCAGAAAAACGACGACTGGCGTCGCCAGATCGAACTCGACTCCCCCGGCTTTTTCAAAACCCTGGAAAACCAGCAGAGTCCGCGTTTCCTGTGGATCGGTTGCGCCGACTCCCGGGTGCCGGCCAACCAGATCGTCGGGCTGATGCCCGGCGAACTGTTCGTGCACCGCAACGTGGCCAACCTGGTCAACCACACCGACCTGAACCTGCTGTCGGTGCTGCAGTTCGCCGTGGACGTGCTCAAGGTGGAACACATCATGGTGGTCGGCCATTACGGTTGCGGCGGCGTGCGCGCCGCCATGGAGGACCAGCCCCACGGCCTGATCGACAACTGGCTGCGCCAGGTGCGCGAGCTCTACCTGCGCAACCGCAAGGCGCTGGCGGAACTGCCCGACGACAACGCCCGCCTGGACCGCATGTGCGAGCTGAACGTCACCCGTCAGGTGATCAACGTGGCCAACACCACCGTGGTCCAGGAAGCCTGGCGCCGCGAGCAGCCGCTGACCATCCACGGCTGGATCTACTCCATCGCCGACGGTCGTCTCAGCGACCTGGACCTGGGCGTGCAGACCAATCAGGAGCTGCGCGGCCTGGAAGCGGACAGCTACGCCAACTGAGCCTGCCGCCCGGCCGGTCAGAACCAGATGCGCACACCGGCCACCAGGGTGGTCTCCTCCACCTCGCCGCCAGCGTCGCGGGTGCGCGAAGCGGTGTCACCGAAACGCCGTTCCCAGTTCACGCCGATGTAGGGCGCGAACTCCCGGCGGATCTCGTAGCGCAGCCGCAGGCCGGCCTCCAGATCCATCAGGCCGGCGCCGGTGTTCAGCGCGTCGTCGGCCTTGCCGGCCAGGTTCATTTCCAGAGTCGGCACCAGGATCAGCTTCTGGGTGAACAGCAGCTCGTACTCGGTCTCCAGCCGCAGTTGGGTCAGGCCCTCCTCGCCAATGAACAGGTTGACGTCGGTTTCGAACCGGTAAGGCGCGATGCCCTGGACGCCGACGCTGGCCCAGTCCCGGTTGGGGTCGTCCGGTTGCCAGTCACGGCGGGCCCCCAACTGCCAATCCCAGAACGGCGCGAAGGCGTGGCTCCAGGCCAGGCGGGTTTCGAACGATTCGGTGTGCCCGCCCTGGTCCATCAGGCGCTCGCCTTCGGTGCTGAGGTAGAGCTTGTCGATATCGCCGCCGTACCAGGCCGAGGCCTCCCACACCGCCAGGGTGCCTTCGTCCGCGTCGCGGGCTTCCAGCTCGTCGATGATCACCCGGCTGAAAGCCGGTTCTTGCATGGCCATGCCGTGGGCGCCGCTCCACAGAGCGAGCCCGGCCACGGCCAGGGCCGGAGTCAGTGCTTTGGTGTTCATGAGTGATGCCCCCCGTGTTGATGGCCGTGGTGCGGGTCGCCGTGATCGGGCGCGGCGGCCTCCACCACGCGCACTTCCCGGAACATGCCCGCCTGCATGTGGTAGAGCAGGTGGCAGTGATAGGCCCAGCGGCCGAGGGCGTCGGCGCGCACCAGGTAACTGAGCTTCTCGCCGGGTTTCACGGTGAGGGTGTGTTTGCGCAGCAGGCGCCCCTCGCCCAGCTCCAGGTCGCTCCACAGACCGTGCAGGTGGATCGGGTGGGTCATCATGGTGTCGTTGACCAGGGTGATGCGGACGCGCTCGCCATGATGCAGCTGCAAAGGCACGGCGTCGGCGAACTTGATGCCGTTGAAGCTCCACATATAGCGGTCCATGTTGCCGGTCAGATGCAGCACGATCTCGCGGTCCGGGTGGGGGCTGTCCGGGGCGCCGCCGGCGGTTTCCAGGTCCGCGTAGGTCAGCACCTTCCAGTCCCGCTCGCGCAGCCCGATGCCCGGGTCATCCAGCATCGCCGCCGGCGCCGGGGCGCGCATGTCCACGCCGGGGCCGTATTCGGAGTCCAGGTGCTCGGTGGCGCTGTGGCGGGGCGCCAGATCCGGGTTGCCGGCCACGGTGGCCAGCGGCACCGGGTCGTGGGCGGCGCCGTGCGAGGTGCCGTGATCCATGTCGTCATGCCCCATGGTGTCGTGGCTCATGGAACCGTGGTTCATGTCGTCATGGTTCATGTCGCGGTGGTTCATATCGCCATGATCCATGCCGGCCATGGCGCCCATGCCCATTTCCGTGTGCCCGAGCAGCGGCGGCTTGTCCATGGCGGGCACTTCCGCGCGCAGAGCCGGGTCCGGAGTCAGGGTGCCGCGGGCGAAGCCGGAGCGGTCGATGCTCTGCGCGAACACGGTGAACGCCTGCTTTTTCTCCGGGGTGACGATCACGTCCAGGGTTTCCGCCACGCCCAGCCGGCACTCGTGGAAGCGCACCGGCTTCACCGGCTGGCCGTCCATGGCCACCACGGTCATGTCCAGGCCGGGGATACGGATGTCGAAGAAGGTCATGGCGCTGGCGTTGATAAAACGCAGCCGAACCCGCTCGCCGGGCTGGAACAGGCCGGTCCAGTTACCGTTGGGCGCGTGGCCGTTGAGCAGGTAGGTATAGGTGTAGCCGGTGACGTCGGCCAGGTCGCTCTGGCTCATGCGCATGGTGTTCCACATGCGCCGGTCCTTGAGCGTTTGCGCCACGCCTTTTTCGCGGAAGTCGCGCAGGGTGTCGAACACCGTGCGTTCGTTGAAATTGTAGTAGTGGCTGAGCTTCTTGAGGGTGGCGTAAATGTGGTCCGGCGATTCGTCGCTCCAGTCCGAGAGCACCATCACATAGTCCCGGTCCACCGGATGCGGCTCCGGTTCCGCCGGATCGATAACGATGGCGCCGTACAGGCCGCTCTGCTCCTGGAAACCGGAATGGCTGTGGTACCAGTAGGTGCCGTTCTGCTTCACCGGGAACCGGTAGGTGAAGGTCTCGCCGGGGGCGATGCCGTCGAAGGACAGGCCGGGCACGCCGTCCATCTGGAACGGCAGCAGCAGGCCGTGCCAGTGGATCGAGCTGGTCTCCGGCAGCCGGTTGGTCACCGTCAGGGTGACGGTGTCGCCCTCGCGCCAGCGCAGCGTGGGGGCCGGCAGGCTGCCATTGACCAGGGTGGCGGGGCGGCGCCGGCCGGTGAGGTTCACCGGGGCGCTGTCCAGGGTGAGTCGGAAATCCGTGCCGTTCAGTTCGGCGGCGCCGGTCTGGCCCTGGCGGGCCAGCAGTTGCCGGGGCGAAAGCCCCAGGCCCAGGGCGGCGCCACCCAGGGCCAGGCCCTGGACAAAACGGCGCCGGCCCCATGAGGGGGTGCTTGAAGTCATCGCAAAGCTCCTGATGCATTGAGTCCGGCCTCTTCGAGGCCCGTTTTTCGGCAATCAGAAGCGTGAGGATGGAGGGCGCCAGGGCGCGGAGGGGAAGCCGAGCGTGGCCGGGGCGGGGCGCGTGACGGAGGGTTCGCGGTCGGCGCGGGTGGTGAGCCGTCGCGGCGGCTGGGCCGGTACGCCGGTGGCCTGGCAGGCCTGCGGGCAATGGCAGTGGGCGGCGTGGTGGTCGCAGGTCCCGGCGGTGGTGGTGTGGTGATGGTCGTCGCCGGCACAGGGCGAGGCGGAAGCGGGCTGGCCGCCCGGAGCCGCCAGGTGCGGGCCGGCGTGGGCGGCGGGCACGGCGGCGCCCATGGCCAGAGGCAATATGCCCAGACCCATCAGCACCAGTAATCCTATCGCCCGTCGTACACCGTTCATGGCCTCAGAATAAAACCCCGGGGTAGCCCCGGGGTCAAGCGTGGCCGGTGCGCTGGGTCAGCAGCCAGCGCAGGTCCTCCAGCCCCTGGCGCCACTCGCCGATGCCGGAGGCGGTGTTGATGTGGCCCAGGTCGCCGCCATTGCGAAAGGCCGCGCCCCAGCGGCGCGCCAGGGCCCGGCTGTCGTCCAGGGTCATCCAGGGATCGGTGGTGCTGGCGATCACCCGGGCCGGTACCGGCAGCGGGCCGCTCGGATCGTCCAGCGTCAGCGGTTCCGGGCAGGCCGGCGCCACCAGCAGCAAACCGGCCACCCGGTCCGGGCGTCGGGCCGCGTAACCGGCGCAGGCCAGGCAGCCGAAGCTGTGCGCGATCAGCACCGCCGGTTCCGGCAGTGGTGCCAGCGCCCGCTCCAGGGCGCTTTCCCACAGCGCCGGATCGGGCTGCCGCCAGTCTTCCATTTTCAGCTCGTGCAGCCAGGGCATGTGCTGACGCCAGCGGCTCTGCCAGTGGTGTTCATCGCTGCCGTGCAGGCCGGGCACGAGCAGGCCCTGGAACGGAGCGTCATCCTTGACGGGGCGTGGCGCCGTCGCCGGTAGGGCTCTGGCGGCGGGTGTGGACAGGACCACGGACATGGGGGCTCTCCTTGGCGACTCACGGAGTCGGACACCGGCGCGGGCCGGAAACGGCGCGAACCTTAACGGTGTGCACGTGAGGAACGCGCCACAGCATACGCCGGGCTTCAGGTTCGGGAAGCCTAAAGGGAGAGGTTTATGATTGTTTTACCGATGGCGGACGATTCGATGACAGGGCGGGCCCGGAGGGGCCCGCCGACCGCTTTACAGGTGGGCGCCGCCGTCCACGCGCAGCGCTTCGCCGGTGCTCAGATCACCGCCGATCACCAGACCCAGCACGGCCTGCGCGACGGTCTCCGGAGAGGCGGCGTCGTGCAGGGCGGCGCCGGCCTTGGTCTTGCTCAGCATCTTGTCATAGGCCTCCTTGCCCAGGCCCTTCTCCAGCCACTCGCCCTGCACGAAACCCGGGCAGATGGCGTTGACGCGCACTTCCGGGCCGAGCACCCGGGCCAGGGACTTGGTCATGGTCAGCAGGGCGCCCTTGGACGCGGCGTAGGCGATGGAGCTGCCCACCCCGGCCAGCCCGGCGATGGACGCCATGTTGACCACGTGGGCCAGGCCGGCGGCGCGCAGGGCGGGCGTGGCGGCACGGGTCATCTGGTAGGCCCCCACGGTGTTCACTTCGTAGAGGCGCAGGAAGTCGTCCTTGTCCAGGCCGTCCAGGTCGTGGTGCGGGCAGAACTTGGTGGTGCCGGCGTTGTTGACCAGCACGTCGAGACGGCCGAACTCCGCCACGGCGGCGTCCACCAGGGCCCGGCACTGGGCGTCGTCGGCCACGTCGGCCTGTACCACCAGGGCGCGCACGCCATGGGCCTCGCAGTCCCGGGCCACGGCGCGGGCGCCGTCCTCGTTGCGGCTGTAGTTGATCACCACATGACAGCCTTGCTCGGCGAACAGGCGCGCGGTGGCGGCACCGATGCCGGAGGACGAACCGGTGATCAAGGCGACGGCATTCTTCAGTTTCATTGTTATGGTCCCGTGTGAGTCAAACGATGGACGGGACGTTACTGCATTCCCGGGCCGCTGTCGCCGGTGGCCTGGGCGAACAGCGTGGCCAGGGCATCGAGCTGATCCTCGATCTCCCAGTTCACGTCCTTGGACAGCACGTGCAGCAGGATCATGGCGTTGAGCGGCGCGTCGGAATCGTCGCCGCGCAGCCGGTTGACGAAGCTGCGGTTCAGTTCGCCCAGGTTGTGATAGGCCTGGCGCAGATCGTCCAGATCCAGGGACATGTCCTGGTGCGGGCGGCGCTGCAGATAGCGGCTGAGCAGATAGAAGCCCACGGTGCGGGCGAGGGTCTCGGTTTCATTGCTCACCGGCAGATGAAACAGCGCCATGGGGCGCAGAAAGCGGGTGTGGGGGCAATCGCTGAGCGCGCACACCAGGCCGAACAGGGAACTGAGCGCCCGTTGCACGGTGGTCTGGGCGTGGTATTCCCGCTGGCCGTTTTCCACCCGTAATTGCAGGGTCTCGAACGACTCGCCCAGATTGCGCTCGGGCAGGGCGAACGCCAGGTTACGGGCAATCGGGCAGTGGCGGTGCTCGGCGGGGTCCAGGGGACAATGGGCGCACTGGTGGTGTTCCAGCCGCGCCCAGGCCGGGGGTTCGAAATCGTCCGGCACCGCCAGTCCGTGCCCGATGGGCGACAGGGCCAGGGTAACGTGCACCGGCGGACGCCCTTCCGGCAAGAAGTGATAGCGCAGATCAGGCTGCATGGGCCTGGCCCTGCTGCGCCAGCGGCAGGCGGATGTCGAAGCGGGTGCCCTGGCCGGGGGTGCTTTCCACGGTCAGGGTGCCGCCGTGGCGCAGGATGATGTCCTGGGAGATGGACAGGCCCAGCCCGGTGCCCTTGCCGATCGGCTTGGTGGTGAAGAACGGCTCGAAGATCTGTGACAGCTGCTCCTCGGCGATGCCGCTGCCGTTGTCGCTCACCGAGATCCGGTACCAGTGCTCGTCGACGCCGGCGTCGATGACGATCTCGCCGCGTCCCTCGATGGCCTGGGCGGCGTTCACCAGCAGGTTCATGAACACCTGGGAGAGCTGGCTCTCGGAGCCGTTCACCCGGGGCAGGTCCGCATCGATCTCCAGGCGCACGCCGACCCGGTTGCGCAGTTCGTGGCCGGCCAGGCTCAGGGCCACGTTCACGCAGCGGGCCACGTCCACCGGCGCGAAATCCTCCTGCTTATTGTAGGAAAAATGCTTGAGGTCGCGAATGATCTTCTTGATGCGTTCGATGCCCTCGGCGGTTTCTCGCATCAGCGCCGGATGGTCCTGCAATACCATTTCCAGGGACCGCACGTTCAGGGTCAGGGATTTTTCGGTCTGCAGGAATTGCTCGAAGCGCTGGGGGTCGATGCGCCGGCGCAGCCCCTGGATCACCGAGGCGAGCCCGTCCAGATACTGTTCGCAGCGGCGCAGGTTGGCGGACACGAAAGCGATGGGGCTGTTGATCTCGTGGGCGATGCCCGCGGAAATAGTGCCCAGCGACGCCATCTTCTCCGAGTGCAGCAGCATCGACTCCACCTGATTGATCTTCTGTTCCTTATCGCGCACCGCCTGGATCAACTCGCTGTTCTGCGCCTTGATTTGGGTGATGTCGGTGCCGAAGTAGATGTAGCCGTCGTCCTCGTCGGTGATGTACGAGAGCGGAAACAGGAACATGTTCACCCAGTACAGGTCGCCGTTTTTCGAGCGGCAGCAGACCTCACCGTTCCAAACGCCACGGCGGGCCTGATCGCTGCGCATGAAGTGCGCCTCCAGCTCCGGGTGGTCCACCGGGTGGTGCATGCTCTCGTGCTGGCCCACCAGGTCGCGGAACTGGAAACCGCCCAGGGTCAGGAAACTGTCGTTGGCGAAGGTGATCACGCCCTTGGTGTCGGTGGTCAGCACGCAGTATTCATCGATGATGCGTGCCAGCGGCCCGAGCACCTTCTTGTTGAGTTTGTACTCGTCGGCGTTGACCTCGATGAGACGCAGCTTGCGGCCGAAACTGCTCTGGCTGAGCGAGGAAAACTCGGCCAGCTTGGCCTCCACGCTCATCGAGGCGCGGTAGGTCTTGTACAGAAAGAACACGATGATCAGCAGGATCAGGGTGGACGACACCAGAAACAGCCCCTGGCTGCCCATGCCGGCGAACGGCCCCGTTAACCCCTGAAACAAATCCATGCGCCGTTACCCCCTTGCCGGCGTGGCTGGTCAGCCGTCGTAGCCCATGCTCTTCAGTGCCTCGCGCTGGTCGCGCACGGTTTGGGCCAGAATCTTGTTCTCCAACAGCACGTCGCGAAACTTGAGCCCTTCCTCCACGCACTGGATCAGCTGCTCGTCTTCCCACGGTTTGGGGACGAAGCGGAAGGCGCTGGCCTGGTTGATGGCGGACATCAGGGTGTCGATGTCGATCACGCCGGTCAACAGAATGCGGATGGTGTCCGGCTGCATCTCGCGGAACGCCTGCAGCAGCTCGATGCCGTCCACCTCGGGCATGCGGTAGTCGGTGATCACCGCGTCGAAGATGGTGGTGCGGGCACGGCGCAGGGCCTGGGCCGGGTCGGTGAAGGTTTCCACCTCCCAGTCCTCGCGGGCCGCCATGACGCGGCGCAGCGCCTTGAGAATGTAGTCTTCGTCGTCCACGACCATGATGCGGTACACGGTACTTCCCCCTTATGCGTCCCGGTGCGGAGTGGTTGTTGGCTGTGTTGTCATCGTTGTCCCCGGGCTGGCGATATTATGAGCGCCAAAGCGTGCAAAATCACCGCCTTCTCACCGATGTTTCACCTCTGACTAAGAACTTACTACTAGCTCTCTCGCCCTGCCAAGCGGTTTGCGATTTGCGGTGGCCGGACGGGGTGCCTATACTGCCCGGGATTAATGGCCGTGACCGGTACCGATGCCCCGTTTTCGTGTTTTCGTCTATGCACTCCTTTGCCTCACCAGCCTGCACGTGCTGGTGGCGGACGTGGGCGTGCACGAACACCGGCTCAGCCATGCCGGTGACGCGGTGCTGAGCGTCGGGGCCGATCACGCCCTGGCCCATGCCGACGCCGGCGGGGAACGCCTCTCCCAGCCTTCCCATTGCTGCCAGTGCCACGGCTTCGTGTCGCCGCTGGCGGTGCTGCCGGCGCCCCCGGCCCCGGCGCCCACCCTGACCAACACACCGGCGCCGCCGTTGCCCCCGGCTCCGGCTTTCGGCCCCTACCGCCCTCCCATTGCCTCGCTGACGGTGTAGTTCACCGCGGGCCATCGCCCGCGTTCTTCCGTTAACGAGGAGCAATCCCATGAAAATACTCCGGGTATACGGCCTGGGGCTGGCGCTTATGGTGTGCGCGGCCCAGGCCGGTGCCGACGCCGGCGGCTGGGCGCAATGGCTGCGGCGGCAACTGGCCGACCTGCCCGCCAGCGGCGCCATCGCGGCGAAGGTGGAGGCCGACCGGGCGGAAAGCCGGGCCCTGGCCGAACCGCTCTATAACCCTGAACTGAACATCGGCTACGAAAACAGCGCCGAGACCACCCGCACCGTGGGCGTCAGCCAGACCCTGGACTGGTCCGGCAAGGGCCGCGCCGGCCAGCGTCTCGGCCAGGTGGCCGCCGAGCTGGCCGAGGTGCGCGGCGATAAGGCCCGGGCCCGGCTGGCCGCCACCGCCCTGGGCGCCCTGATACGCTTCGACGCCGCCCGCGAACGGCTGGCGGCGGCGCGGGAACAGGAGCAGCGCCTGGGGCGGCTGATCGAACTGGTGCGCCGCCGCGAGCGCAGCGGCGACCTGGGCCGGGTGGACGCCTCCCTGGCCTACCTGTCCCTGGCGCGGGTTCAGCGTGAGCTGGCCGAGGCGGAAAGCGCGGCCACCGAGGCCAGGGTGACGCTGCGCCGGCAACTGGCGGTCAGCGCCCCGGGCCGGCCACTGCCCGCCGCTGATTGGTGGCGCCCGCTGGACGGCGAGCCGGATCCGGCCGCGCGCCTTGCCGCCAGCTACGACCTGCGTCTGGCGGAGGGGCAGCTGGCCCTGGCCGGCCGCGCCGCCGAGCGCGACCGCAAGGGGCGCCGCACCGACCCGACCCTGGGGCTGCGCGTCGGCCGTGAGGGCGACGAGAACCTGTGGGGGCTGGATTTTTCCCTGCCGTTACCGCTGTTCAATACCGGTGCCCCGGAATACCAGGCCGCCCTGGCCGGGGTGGAGCGGCGCCGGGCGCTGCTGGAGAAAACCCGCAACGACCTGCTGGCCGGTCTGGAAGGGGCGCTGGAGGACTACCGTCAGCGGCACGAACGCTGGCGCCAGTGGCAAGACCTGGCCGGGCCGCCACTGGCGGACAGCAGCGAGCTGCTGGAGCGGGTTTGGCGCCAGGGGGAACTGACCACGCAGGACTACCTGCGGGCCCTGGACCAGCGTCTCGAGACCCGGCTGGCCGGGGTGGCATTGCGCCGCGCCATGCAGCTTGCCTGGGTGCATTGGCTCGACCAGAGCGCCGGCCTGGAGCGCTGGCTGCAACAGCTGGCCGACCCGCGCTCCGCCGCCGGGTTTCCTCCCTCCGCCGACCACCAAGGAACCACGCCATGAAGACCTTTCTGATGCTGCTGGCTCTGACCCTGGGGCCGGCCTGTACCGCCCTGGCCGGGCCCCACGGGGAAGACCACGACCACGACACCGCCGAAGCGGCCGGCCAGCAACGGACCGACGCCGAAGCGGGCGACCACGACCATGATGAGGAGGCCGCCGTCCTCACGCTCAACGAGGCCCAGCGCGCCATGCTCGGGCTGAAGGTGGTGCCGGTGGCGCCGCGCCCCGGCCTGAGCCGCCGGCTGACGGTGCCGGCGGAGATCACCAGTGACCAGTACCGCACCTGGGTGGTGCCGGTGCGGGTGGATTCCCAGGTGCGCGAACGGCGCGTCACCCTGGGCGCCCACGTCCGGCGGGGCGACGCCATCGCCACCCTGTTCAGCCCGGTGATGGCCGAGCTGCAAAGCGACCTGCTGGCCGCCGCCGACGAGTGGCGCCGGGTCCGCGCGCTGGGCCAGCGCACCGTGGGCAACCAGCGCTACCTGGCGGTGCGCGGCCGCTACCAGTCCCTGCGTGCCCGGGCGTCGGGCTACGGGCTCAGCGACGCGGACCTGACCGCGCTGGAAAAGGGCGAGGCGGACCCTGGCGTCTATACCCTGCGCGCCCCGGACGATGGCCTGGTGCTCACCGATGCCTTCCAGCAAGGGCAGTGGCTGACCGCCGGGCAATCCCTGGTGACCCTGGTGGATGAGGCGACCCTGTGGGCCGAGGCCGCGCTGCCGCCCCGGCCGGGGCTGACCGTGCCCGCCGGCACGCCGGCCCGCGTGCGGGTGGGCGAAGCGCGGGTGGACGGCGAGGTGATCCAGGCCGGCCATCGCCTGGACCCGGTGACCCGCACCCTGCAGGTGCGGGTGGCGGTGCCGAATAAGGACCATCTGCTGCACCCGGGCATGTTCGCCGACGTGACCCTGGAACTGCCGTTGCCGGAAGACGCTCTGGTGGTGCCGGAGACCGCACTCACCCGGGGACCGGACGGCGACTGGCAGGTGTTCGTGGAGGCCGGCCCCGGGCGCTACCGGGCGATCGAGATCACCGCCCTGGACAGCCTCGACGGGCTGCGCCGGATCAGCGGCCTGGAGGCCGGCACCCCGGTGGTCACCGAGGGCGCCTTCTTTCTTGCCAGCGAGCAGGCCAAGGCCGGCTTCAGCGTGCACAACCACTAGGAGCCCGTCATGTTGAACCGTTGTGTGGACTGGGCGGTGCGCAACCGCCTGGTGGTGCTGATGCTGCTGCTGGTCACCGTGGGTGTGATCGGCTGGCAGTTGCCGCGCCTGAAACTGGATGCCTTCCCCGACGTCACCAACGTGCAGGTGCAGGTCAACACCGAAGCCCCGGGCCTGGCGGCGGAGGAAGTGGAACAACTGATCACCTACCCCATCGAGTCGGTGATGTACGCCCTGCCCCAGGTGGCGGAGGTGCGCTCGATCTCCAAGACCGGGTTGTCCATCGTCACCGTGGTGTTCGAGGACGGCACCGACATCTACTTTGCCCGGCAGCTGGTGTTCGAGCGGCTGCAGGCCGCCCGCGAGGACATTCCCGACGGCGTCGGTATCCCGCAAATGGGGCCCAACACCTCCGGCCTCGGCCAGGTGTACCAGTATCTGCTGACCGCCGAGCCCGGTTCCGGCATCGACGCCATGGCGCTGCGCAGCCTCAACGACTGGGTGGTGAAGCTGCTGCTGATGCCGGTGGCCGGCGTCACCGATGTGCTCAGCTACGGCGGCGAGGTGCGCCAGTACCAGGTCAATGTGAACCCGACCCGGCTGCTGGCCTACGACCTGAGCCTGCAGCAGGTGATGGACGCCATCGCCGCCAACAACCGCAACGCCGGCGGTTGGTACCTGGACCGCGGTGCCGAGCAGTTGGTGATCCGTGGCCAGGGCTGGGTCGGTCATGGCCGGCAAGGGCTGGACGACATCGGCGACATCCCGCTCAAGGAGGTGGACGGCACCCAGGTGCGGGTGCGGGATCTGGCGCGGGTGGAATTCGGCGGCGAGATCCGCCAGGGCGCGCTCACCATGACCCGTCGGGACGAACGTGGCGAGCCCGAGTTTCTCGGCGAGGTGGTGGCCGGCATCGTGCTCAAGCGCATGGGCGCCAACACCAAGGCCACCATCGACGGCATCGAGGCGCGCGCGGAGCGGATCCGGGCGGCGCTGCCCGACGGCGTGCGCTTCGAAGTGTTCTACGACCAGGCCGACCTGGTGGAGCAGGCGGTGGACACCGTGGTCGGCGCGCTGCTGCTGGCCTTCCTGTTCATCGTGGTGGTGCTGGCGCTGTTCCTGATGAACCTGCGCGCCACCCTGCTGGTGCTGCTGTCGATACCGCTGTCCATCGGCCTGGCGCTGCTGGTGATGGCGAGCCTGGGCATGTCCGCCAACCTGATGTCCCTGGGCGGTTTGGCGGTGGCCATCGGCATGTTGGTGGACGGCTCGGTGGTGATGGTGGAGAACCTGTTCAAGCATCTGAGCCGTCGCGAGGGCAGTGGGGATGATCCCGGCGGCGTGCCGCTGCGCATCAGCGAGGCGGCACGGGAAGTGGCGCGGCCGGTGTTCTTCGCCGCCGCCATCATCCTGGTGGTGTTCCTGCCGCTGTTCGCCTTCGAAGGCGTGGAAGCGAAAATGTTCGTGCCGATGGCCACCAGCATCATGCTGGCCATGGCCGCCGCCGTGTTGGTGGCGCTGCTGGTGGTGCCGGCGCTGGCCGGGTTTCTGTTCCGCCGTGGCGTGGAGGAAAAGCCCAACCGCCTGGTGGCCGGACTGGAAAGGCGCTACCGGGCATTGCTGGCGCGGGCCCTGGGCGCGCGCCGCCGGGTGATCGCCGGCGCGCTGGCGCTGCTGGTGCTGGCGTTGTCCACGGTGCCCTTTATCGGCACCGAGTTCGTGCCGACGCTGGAGGAGGGAACCCTGGCACTGCGCGTGACCCTGGCGCCCTCGTCCAGTCTCGACACCGCCCTGGAGGTGGGCAAAAAACTGGAGCGGGAGATCATGACCTTTCCGGAGGTCACCTACGCGCTCAGCCGCGTGGGCCGCGCGGAAATCGGCGGCGACCCGGAGCCGGTCAGCAACGTGGAGATCTACATCGGCCTCAAGCCGGTGGACCAGTGGACCAGCGCCGACGACCGGCCGGAACTGCAGGCCCGCATCCAGGAAAAACTGGAAGCGCACCCGGGGCTGCTGTTCAACTTTTCCCAGCCCATCGCCATGCGCGTGGACGAACTGCTGTCCGGGGTCAAAGCCCAACTGGCAATCAAACTGTTCGGCCCCGACCTCGATGTGCTGCAAGAAAAAGGCGACGCCATCGCGCGCGCGGTGGGGCAGGTGAGCGGCGCCACCGACGTGCAGCTGGAGCAGATCGCGGGCGAAGCGCAGTTGGTGATCACGCCGGACCGTAACGCCCTTAGCCGCTACGGCCTGAGCGTGGACCAGGTGATGAACCTGGTGGGCAATGGCCTGGGCGGCGGCAGCGCCGGGCAGGTCATCAACGGCAACGAACGTTACGACATCTATGTGCGTTTCGAGGCCGCCGCCCGCGACAACGCGGAAGCGATCCGCAACCTGCGACTGCACGCTCCGGACGGCGCCTGGGTGCGGCTGGCCGACGTGGCGCGGGTGGAGCTGGTCACCGGGCCACCGCAGATCAGCCGCGACGACGTGCAGCGCCGGGTGGTGGTGCAGGCCAATGTGGCGGGCCGCGACATGGGTTCGGTGGTGGCCGGCATTCAGCGCGCCATCGACGAACAGGTGGATCTGCCCGCCGGCTACAGTGTCGATATCGGCGGCCAGTACGAAAACCAGCAACGGGCCCAGAAACGGCTGGCCACGGTGGTGCCGGTGGCCCTGGGGCTGATCGCTCTGCTGCTGTACTTCGCGTTCGGTTCCCTGCGTCAGGCGTTGCTGATTCTGGTCAATGTGCCGCTGGCGCTGATCGGCGGCATTCTGTCCCTGGCGATCAGTGGCCAGTATCTGTCGGTGCCGGGCTCGGTGGGCTTTATCACCCTGTTCGGCGTGGCGGTGCTCAACGGCGTGGTCATGGTGGAGGCGATCAACCAGCGCCTGCTGGACGGCGAGCCGCTGGCGCGGGCGGTGTCGGAAGGGGCGGTGTCGCGCCTGCGACCGGTGCTGATGACCGCGTTCACCTCCATGCTCGGCCTGATCCCCATGCTGCTGGCCACCGGCGTGGGCAGCGAAGTGCAGCGCCCCCTGGCCGCGGTGATCGTGGGCGGCCTGGTATCGGCCACCGCGCTGACGCTGGTGGTGCTGCCGGTGCTCTACCCGCTGTTCACCGACTTGAAAGGCCTCCAGCGGCGCGCCCGCTGACCTGGACAGTGGAAGCAAAAGCCGTCTCGGTGAGGCGGCTTTTTTTTGAAAAAAAAGATTTTTTGCGTAAAAAAATCGCGTTGCGAACCAGGCGATGGATGGACTGTGATGCAGGTCCGGACGGGCGTCTCGCCATTCAGTTTGATTTAAGTTGCTCCCTCTAGCGTGGATTCCAGGATGCACACAAACCAGCAAGGAGGGCTTTACCGTGATCAATCAAGCTGCTGCTTTCGACGGTTTCGACGCGGCCCTGGTGGAACGGGCCTTTCCGGTACTGTGCCGCGGTGATCGGGTGCTGGACGTGCCCTGCGGCGACGGTCGCATCAGCGCCTGGATGGCGGAACAGGGCTGGCAAGTGTGTGCCCTCGACAAGGCGCGGGCCGCGTTTCATACCCGTTCGGTGCTCGATGCCAAGGCGCTGAGCGGCGATGTCCGCCTGGGCGAGCCGCTGTCGCTGCCCTGGCCGGACCGGCATTTCCAGGGCGTGCTCTGTTCACGGTTGCCGGACGACGAGGGACTGCGCCGTGGCTGGCTGCGTGAGCTGGCCCGGGTCACCGACCATGCCTTGCTGGTGCCGTACTTCGCCGCGCCCACCATGGCCGATCTGGGACGTCAGCTGATGCCCTGGTCCCGGGTGGAGGGCCAGATGGAGGTCGCCGGTGACGGCGCGCCCCTGCCCCGGCTGGCGTCGACCCTGGGCCGCGAAGGGTTCGAGCTGGACCGGGACTTTCCCCAACGCCGCTTTCTGCCCTGCGTGCATCTGGCCCGGTTCGTGCGCCGGTCGCCGGCGGCGGACGCACCCATCCGGCTTTCTTCCCACTGACGGTTTTGTGGACCCGGGTCGCGGCACGCCTGTTACACTGGCCGGGTATCGCTTCTCGAACGGGTATGGCATGCAGAAAATCGTTTTATGGGCCTTCCTGGCCGTGTTCGCCCTGATGCTGGTGGCCGGCCTGGCCCTGAATATCCTCACCGACACCACCGTCTATCTGGCGCCCCTGTTCGGCCTTATTGGCAGCGTCTGGGCACTGCTGCGTCTGCGGGGCGTCACCCATGTGGCGGGCCTGCGCATCGGCCGCAACGACGAGGACAGGCCCGGCCCCTGACGGCGCTTCTCGCCGCGCCTTTTCTTTTTCGCCCTTAAGTCTGGTTTAAGACCCCGCCCCTAACTTGCTCACTATCCGCTTTGCAGAGTGAGCGAGGCTATGAAAACGGTGCATGTGGCGGACGCCTGGCGGGCGTCCCTGGCTGAGCAAGGGTTGAGCGAACTTCAGGACTGGTGGCATCTCAGCACCGACTGGGTGGAGCCGCCCAATTTCCGTCGCGGTGGCTGGAGTGGTGTCAGCCGCCTGCGCGTGCCCGGCCCGGACGGGGCCGAAACCCTGCTGTACGTGAAACGCCAGGCCGGCCAGCGGCGCCGCACCCTGACCAGCGGCGGCCGCGCCCGCCCCACCTATTTCCAGGACTTTCTGGCGCTCTCCACCTTCCGTGACTGCCCCCGCGTGCAGTGGGTGTTCTTTGCCGAGGACGGCGACCGGGCGGTGCTGGTCACCCGCGCCTCGGACGGCTTCGTGGACCTGGGTACCTTCGCCGCCCGGGTGGAACCGGCCCGCTTGTTCGCCGGACTGATCGCGGTGACCGCCGCCCTGTCCGCTCTGCACCGCCGCCGTATTCAGCACGGCGCCTGCTACCCCGAACACATCCTCATCGATCCGGAAACGCTGCGTGTGCGCCTGCTTGATTACGAGCGCTGGCGTTATCGCTGGAGCGTGACCGCCGCCGCCCACGCGGACCTGGACCAGCTGCTGCGGCGGGCGCCGTTTCTCGACACGCGCGGCCGCGACACCCTGCTGCGCACCGCCCGCCTGTACGCGCCCCGATTGACCCTGACCGCGCCGCCGGCGCCCCAACGAGTATTCCACCATGCCTGACACCCTGAATCTGAATGCGCCGCTGACCGCCCCCAGCCGGGTCAAAGCCGACACCGCCACCATCCAGGACTACGCCCGTCGCAAGCCCGAAAAACACCGGGCGGAAATGAAGCTGGTGAGCCGGGCTTTTCCGAGCCTGCCGCCCAACGCCCGGGTGCTGGACGCGCCCTGCGGCGCCGGCCGCCTGACGCTGTGGGCGGCCCGCCAGGGCTGGGAGGTGTCGGGCCTGGACCTGGGCAAGGCCGCCGTGGACCACACCCGCGCGGTGCTCGACGAGGCGGGCAAACCGGCTCGGGTGCGGGAAGGGGACGTGTTCAATCTGCCCTGGGAAAGCCGCCATTTCGATGCGGTGATCTGCTTTCGGCTGCTGCACCATTTCGCGGAGCGCGCCGAGCGCCGGGAACTGGTACGTGAAATGGCCCGGGTCAGCCGCGGCTATGTGCTGGTGTCCTACCTGGCCCCCTGGTCCTATACCGGCCTCAAGCGGCGCCTGCGCGCTGCCGTGGGCGGCCACCGTCACCGCCAGAACCACACGCCGTTGAGCGAGCTGGTGGCGGACATGGAAGCGGAGGGCTTTCGTCTCGACCGGGACGTGGCGCAGCGGCGTTTCCTCCACTCCCTGCACCTGGCGCGTTTCGTGCGCCAGCGTTCTTGATTCCGGTCGCCCGCGTCGCCCGGCCACTGCGGTTCGTATCGTCCGGGGCGCTGGCGACCGGAGTGCACTGGCTGGCCATGGCGGCGCTGATCGGCGCCGGGCTGGCGCCCGCCGTGGCCACCGCCGGCGGGGTGGTGGCCGGGGCGGCCACCAACTATCCGTTGCAACAACGCTGGACCTTTGGCGCCCGCCCCGGCCTGGCGGCCTTGCCCGGCTACCTGCTGACCTGCGGCCTCGGCGTCCTCTTGAACAGTACGGCTTTTCTGCTGTTGCACCGTGGTCTCGCCCTGTCGGTGGCGCCGGCGCAACTGGTGACCACGGCACTGGTGGCCGTCGCCAACTATACGCTCTACAAGAGGTGTGTTTTTCATGACCGCTCTCATCCCCCCGGTTAGCAACAGGCAGGAACCGGTCATCAGCGTCGTGGTGCCGTTCTACAACGAAAGAGCGGTGTTGCCGGAATGCGTGGCGCGGCTGGGCCGGGTCCTGGCCGCCACCGGATTGTCCTTCGAAGCGGTGTTCGTGGATGACGGCAGCGACGACGGCGGCGATCAGTGGTTGGCCGGCCACTGCGCCGATAAACCGTGGATTCGCCTGGTCCGCCTGTCGCGAAACTTCGGCAAGGAAGCGGCCCTTACCGCGGGCCTGGATCATGCCCGTGGCGAGGCGGTGATTATCCTGGACGCGGACCTGCAAGATCCGCCGGAATGCATTCCGGCAATGATTCGAAGCTGGCGGGCCGGCGCCGATGTGGTGCTGATGCAGCGCCGTTCGCGCCCCGGGGAAACGCGGCTCAAACGCGCCAGCGCACACCTCTACTACCGTTTGCTGCGGCGTCTGAGCGGCTCGCGCATCCCCGTGGATACCGGCGATTTCCGTCTGATGAGCCGGCGCGCGGTGATGGCGGTGCGTCGGCTCAACGAGCGCAACCGGTACATGAAGGGGCTGTTTGCCTGGGTCGGGCTGCCCACCCGGGTGCTGCTTTATGACCGTGAGGAACGCTTCGCCGGCCGCAGCAAATGGGGCTACTGGCGACTACTGGGTCTGGCGCTGGAAGGCATCACCTCGTTCTCCGTGGCGCCGTTGCGCTGGGCGGCGCTGGTCGGCGCGCTGGCCGCCACGCTCGGTGCCGGTTTCGGTGTGTGGATCATCGCCAAGGCGTTGATCCTGGGGGTGGCGGTGCCCGGCTATCCATCCCTGATGGCGTGGATGACGTTTCTGGGTGGCCTGCAGCTGCTCACCATCGGCATCGTCGGTGAATACGTCGGCAAGGTCTATCTGGAAACCAAGCAACGGCCGATCTATCTGGTCCGTGATGTGATCACGCCGGGCGCCGTTCGTCGGCGGCGGCCGCGACCCGCCGCCACCCTGAGGCTGCCCCATGCGGACGCCGGCTGAGCGACCCGCCACGGCGCGGCGGTGGTGGCTGTTGCTGGCGGTGGTGCTCCTGAGCCGCTTGCCGACGATGGCCGCCTTGCCGCTCACCGACACCACCGAGGCTCGCTATGGCGCCATCGCCCGTCTGATGGCGGTGACCGGAGACCGGGTCACCCCCTGGTTCGCCCCGGGGGTGCCGTTCTGGGGTAAGCCGCCGCTGGCGTTCTGGGCCCAGGCGCTGTCGTTCCAATGGCTGGGTGGCAATGAGCTGGCCCTGCGCTTGCCCTCCTGGCTGGCTTGTCTGGCGATGGTGGCGCTGGTGGCCCGTTATGGGCGCAGCCTGATCGGCGACCACGGGGGGTGGGTGGCGGCGCTGATCGCGGCCTCCTCCGGCCTGCTGTTCGTGTGCGCCGGTGCCGTGCTTACCGATTCCTTTCTGGCCCTGGGCACCACCGCTGCTCTGGTGGGCGCGGGGCAGGCGCTGCGCGGCGAGCGCCGCGCCTGGGGCGCGCTGTTCTTCGCTGGTCTGGTGGTGGGCCTGCTGGCCAAGGGGCCGCTGGCGCTGGTGCTGGTGGGCGCGCCACTGTTTCTGTGGGCACTGTGGAGCGGGCGCTGGGCGGATCTGTGGCGGCGGCTGCCCTGGTGGCGGGGTGGCGTGGTGACGCTGCTGCTGGCGGTGCCGTGGTATCTGCTCGCCGAACACAAGACGCCGGGGTTTCTGCGCTACTTTATCGTCGGTGAGCATTTTCAACGTTTTCTGGATCCGGGCTGGGGCGGTGATCGCTACGGCAGTGCCCACGACCGTGCCCGTGGCACCATCTGGCTGCTCACCCTCTACGCCGCCTTCCCCTGGTCGCTGTGGGCGCTGGCGTTGTTGCCCCGGCTCCGCGATGCCGACGGCCGGCGCCGACTGCGGCGGGCACTGAAGGACGACGACAACCGCCTGCTGATCGCCGCCGCGTTCGTGCCCGGCCTGTTCTTCACCTTCTCGGGCAATATCCTGGCCACTTACGTACTGCCCGGGCTGCCGTTCATGGCACTGCTGCTGGCCAGGGCGCTGGGGCCGCGTGGTCGCGCCTGGCGCCGGATCGTCGGCGCGGCGATGCTGGTGCCGGTGCTGTCGCTGATCGCCGGCGCCTATGTGCTCATCCATCCGGACACCCTGCGAACGGAAAAGGCGCTGGTGGCCTGCTACCAGCGACAGCCCGAGGCCGACCGGGCGCCATTGATATACCTGGAGGAGGTGCCCTTCTCGGCCCGCTACTACGGGCGGGAAACGCCCCGGGCCCGGTCCCTGGCGCAGGCGCGGGAGGCGCTGACCGGGTCTCCGCGCCGGCCTCTCTATTTGGCGGTGCGGCCCCGGGAACTGGACGCCCTCGAGCGGCCACCGGCACCGCCGTTGGTCGAGCTGGCGCGGAACCGACGCTACCGGCTGATGACCACCGCCCGGGACATCGCCGCCTGCCCGTGAGGCGGCGCAAAAAATCGATGGTACCGCGCCACTGGTTCAATCCGTTGCCAGGGCCGGGCGGCGTATCCTGAGGGTTCATATCGGGAGAACGTCATGGCCTACATCGCTTACCTCACCCACGGCGGCGGGCCGCTGCCGCTGCTCGACGAGCCCGGTCACCGGGAGCTGGTGGCCTCCCTGAAGGCCCTGGCGGCGGCGGCGCCGACGCCCAAGGCGATTTTGCTGGTGAGTGCCCATTGGGAGGCGGCGCCGGTGTCGTTCACCGGCCATCCGAACCCGTCGCTGATTTACGATTATTACGGCTTTCCGGAGGTGGCTTACTCCCTGCGTTATCCGGCGCCGGGGCTACCCGCACTGGCGGCCCGGGCGCGGGCGCTGCTGGACGAGGTCGGCCTGCCCGCCTCGGTGGACGACACTCGGGGCTTCGACCACGGCGTGTTCGTGCCCCTGTCGCTGATGTATCCGGCGGCGCACGTGCCGGTGGTGGAGATGTCGGTGCACGCGTCCCTGGATGCCGCCACCCACCGTCGCCTGGGGGAGGCGCTGGCGCCGCTGCGGGCGGAGGGTGTGGCGATCATCGGTTCCGGTTCCTCGTTCCACAACATGGCGGTGCTGATGGGTCGGGATCGTTCCCCGGCGGCGCTGGAGGCGAACCGGGCGTTCGAGGAATGGCTGGGGGCCACCCTGGCGGACCCGGGGCTGGACGCGGCGGAGCGGGCGCGCCGGCTGGATCATTGGCATGACGCCCCCGGCGGGCGGTTTGCCCACCCGCGCGAGGAGCATCTGATGCCGGCACTGGTGTGCGCCGGCGCCGCCGGCGGCCGCGCCGGGCGGGTGTTCGCCGGCCGTATGGGCGCGGCGAACGTCAGCTCGGTGCTGTGGGAATGAGGGACCGTGAGCCCTAGAGCAGGCTGCCCACGGCGAGCACGCCGAAGAAACCGGCGGTGTAGGCCACCAGCAGATAGCCGGAGAATTTCAGGTAGCTGCCGAAGGTGAGGCCGTCCACCTTGCTCATGGCCACCACGCCGGCGGCGGAGCCGATCACCAGCAGGGAGCCGCCCACGCCCACCGCGTAGGTCAGGGTCAGCCACTGGTCCAGCGTCATATTGATGCCGGAATTGAGCAGCGCGGCGGTCAGCGGCACGTTATCGAACAGGGACGACACCAGACCCATCACGTAGTTGGCGGCCAGCGGCGGCATCACGTCGTACAGCTTGGGGAAGTAGGCCAGCACGCCCTGTTCCTTGAGCATGCCCACCAGCAGCAGAACGCCCAGGAAGAACAGCAGGGTGTCGAACTCGATCTTGCGGATGTAATCCAGCGTCGGCTCGTCGCGGTTCAGGAACTGCACCACCATGAACATCAGCGACAGACCGAACAGGAAGGTGAGAACCGGCGGGATGCCGAAGAACACGTTGCCGAAAATGGTGCCGAGAATGGTGCAGAAAAACAGCACCGCCACCGCCTTGTCGCCGTTGGCCACCTCGGTGTGGCGCTTCTCCATCACCAACTCGCCGCTCAGCCCGCGGGACAGCAGCAGCGACAGCACCGCCACCGCCATGAAGGCGGGCAGGCTGAGCAGCATCAGATCGGGAATTTCCACCTTGTCGGCCAGGAAGATCATCAGCGTGGTCACGTCACCGGTGATCAGGGCGGTACCGCCGGCGTTCACCGAGAACACCACCAGCACCACATAGCGCAGCATTTTTTCCCGAGGCAGACGCAGGTTCATCAAGACCGCGATGCACACCAGGGTGGCGGTGATGTTGTCAGCCATGGAGGAAAAGCAGAACGCGAACAGACCGGTGAGCAGCATCAGCTTGCGCTCGCTCATGCGCTCCGGCAGCAGGGCGTTGACGATGCCGTCGATCACGCCCTTGTGGGACAGATAGGCCACCAGGGTCATGGCGGCCATCAGAAACAGCCACAGGGAAGCGATGTCGAGCAGGTTTTCGTCCAGCGCCATCATCAGCGCGTCGGAGGTCTCGCCGGAGGGCGGAAAGATGAAATGCAGCACCCAGACCAGTGAACCGAAAAACAGGGTGGTCTTGGCTTTATCGATGTGGACCAGGTCCTCCGCCACGATGGACACGAACCCGAGAGCCACGAGAAAGAGAAGCACAGCGGACATGGAGCACTTCCAAGGCAGGACAGGGGGGTTGAAACGCGGGCGATTCTACCCCCGGAGGGTCAAGAATGCGACCTATCAGACGGAATCACCGGTCACCGATGGGCGTGCCGGCACAGGCGGTGGTCGCCGAGCGCTTCGATCACGCCGCAGTGGGCCACATCGCCGCCGGCGCAGCGGTGGATCATGCGGTCCAGTTCCTCGCGCAGGGCGGTGAGCGCGCGGATCCGGTCGTCCACCGCGTCCCGGTGGCGGCGCGCCAGGGCGTCCACCGCCGCGCAGTCCCGGTGCTGGTCGTCGGAGAGCGCCAGCAGTTCGCGGATCGCCTCGATGCTGAAGCCCAGGTCCCGGCAATGGCGGATAAAGTACAGCCGCTCCCGATGGCGCTCCCCGTAACGCCGCTGGTTGCCCTCGCTGCGGGCGGGCTCCGGCATCAGGCCGATCTTCTCGTAATAACGGATGGTTTCCACCTTGCAGTCGGTGGCCCGGGACAGGGCGCCGATGGCGTACATGCCTTCTCCTTGCTAAAAGCTGCAATGATTACAGGTATTGGGGCGGTCCGGTTTCGTGAAAAGGGCAGGCTGCGGAAAAGGGGCAAGGGAACGGGAATTGGTGGATGCGCATTTGATTTGGTCATCATTGGGTGACATATTTGATGCTTCCGGTTTGTTTGTGCCCTTTATGTCCGGTCTTGCTGACGCACCGGGTCGGGCGAGGAGGTTCCATGCGCACTACCATCAATATCGACGACGAACTGCTGGCCGAGGCGCAGCGCCTCACCGGCGTCAAGGAGCGGACCCAGCTGATCCGTGAAGCGCTGATCGCCCTGATCGAGCAGGAGAGCGCGCGTCGTCTGGCGCGGCTGGGCGGCTCCGAGCCGGATCTGGAAGTGGCGGGCCGCCGGCGTCCGGATTACCGGTGATGAGCGGTGGTTCGCCCTCCATGGTGCTGGTGGATACCTCGGTCTGGGTCGACCATCTGCGCGTCGGCGATCCGGGGCTGGTGCGTCTGCTCGAGGATCACCGGGTGCGCATGCATCCGTTCGTGGTGGGGGAGCTGGCCTGCGGCAACCTGAGCCGCCGTGATGAGGTGCTGGACCTGCTGCGGCGGCTGCCCGGCGTGCCGGTGGCGGACCAGGACGAGGTGCTGTTTCTGATCGAGCGGCACCGCTTGATGGGGCGGGGGATCGGTTTCGTGGATGCCCATCTGCTGGCCGCCACGCGGCTGAGCCCGGCCACCACGCTGTGGACCCGTGACCGGCGGCTGGCCGAGGCGGCGCGGGGTCTGGGCGTGGACGATGGATACCTAACGGCCACCGCCGATTTTTGACGTCGCCAGTGGGCTGCAGTACTGTTCCGACTTCCCTCAGGGTGGTGCTCATGGCGAAGCGTTGGATCACATCCGTATTAGTGCTCTTCCTGGCTGTTAACGGCCTGGTGGTGGCGGGTGATTCCGCCAGCCACGCCAGCCATGATGCGCCGGGTACGCCTTTGCATGCCCAGGGCAATTACGAAGACAACATCTTTTCTTCGTCGCAACACCATGGGGACTGCGAGGACGGCCACCACTGTTGCCACAGCCATGCCAATTTCGCGCCGCTGTTCTCCTCGCGCGTTCTGACCTTGCCAACCAACAACACGACCTGGCCGCTCGGTCCACAATCGGGCGCAGTACTTTCCGGGCGCCAGCCTCCGGTACCCCCTCCGAATACCGCCTTTTTCCAGTCCTGAGTCAGCCATTGGAATGTGCTTCTCGGCGCTTGGCGTCGAGGCGTAACCGTATTCGGAGACACTCCCATGCACCACCGTATCCTGCGCGGAGGCCTTGCCGCCGTGCTTGGCGGTCTGGTTCTGGTCTGGCCACTGGCCACCGGCGCCGCCGTCGATTCGAACACCATTGATCTGAACACCGTTCTGGCTCGCGTATTGGCGCGAAATCCTGGCCTGGACGAGTATCCCTACCGCTTCCGCGCCGCCGACGCGGCCGTCATGCAAGCGGACATTCTGCCTAGTCCTGAACTTTCCCTGGACGTGGAAAATGTCGCTGGCACCGGGCGGTGGGCGGGCACCGACGGCGCCGAAGTCACGCTGGCGCTGAGTCAGGTGGTGGAGCTGGGCGGCCAGCGCGATGCCCGAGTGGACAGTGCCCAACGGGCGAGCGAGCTGAGCCGGCTGGACTATGACCTTGCCCGCCTTGATCTGCTTGGCGAGGCCAATCGGCGCTACCTGACGCTGGCGGCGGTCGAGCGCCGGGTGACGTTGGCCCAGCGTACCCTGGATTTGGCCGCCGAGGCCGAGGAGGCTGCCCGGCAACGCTCCGCTGCTGGCGCCGCGCCTCGGTCCGAGCAGCGCCGGCTGGTGCTTGCCCGTCAGGCCGCGGAGCGGGACCTGCAACGGGCCCGTACGCAGCGTCGCGCCGCCAGCCAGCGTCTCGCCGCCCTGTGGGGGGAGACCGGCGAACAGGGGTTGCGTGCCGCTGGTGATCTGTTGCCCTTACCGGAACTGCCGGCGCTGGCGCAATGGCGTGAACGTTTGAACGAGGCTCCCCGGCTGCGTGAGTTCGCTTCCCGTGCCCGTTTGGCCCAATCCCAGGCCCGTTTGGCTGAGGCCAACGGAAGCCGGGACGTGCGCTTCTCCATTGGCGCCCGCCATGATGAGGCCAGTGGCGATCAGGCGGCGGTGTTGGGGTTCTCCATGCCATTGAATTTGAGCAACCCCAATCGCGGCAATCAGGCCCGCCGTCTGGCCGAGGTGGATGCCCTTCAGGCTCGCCGGAACGCGGCGCGCATTGAGTTGCTGGCGCTGGTGGAAGGCCTTTATCTGACGTTGCGGCAACGCCGCGATGAAATCATCGCCATTCAAGACCAATCCCTGCCGGAAGCGCGCCGCTTGTACGACGAAATCCAGGCCGGTTATCGACGCGGTCGCTACAGCGTTCTTGATCTGATCGACGCCGCCGGCTCCAGGCTGGCGCTGGAGCGCCGTATCACTGATCTGGCCGAGGAGTTTCATCAGCAACGCAATGAGCTGGAGCGCCTGACCGGCGCTTCGATGGCCGCCGACGTGTCCGCGCGAGGAGATTCACAATGAACCGATTTATCGTGAAAGTGCTGATCGCCGGCCTGTTCTGCGCCATTGCCGCCGGCGCCTGGGCAGCCGCCACTGGCAAGACCGGGCATTCTGAAAGCGAAGCGCGTGAGGGGCCCCATGGCGGGCGCCTACTGGAAAAGAATGACTTTGGTTTGGAGCTGACAATATTTGAAGGCGGCGTTCCCCCCGAATATCGAGTCTACCCCTATCAGCAGGGCGAGCCCCTCGACCCGGATCAAGTCGACCTGACCATTCGGTTGGACCGCTTGGGCGGAGAGCAGAACGAAATCACCTTTGAGCCGGAGCGTGATTACTTGCTTGGCCAACAGCCGGTGGCCGAACCCCATTCCTTTGACGTCACCGTGGACGCCAATCTGGGTGGCAAGACATACCAGTGGCGTTTCGAGAACCACGAAGGCCGTACCCGGATTCCCGAACGACTGGCGAAAGCCTCCGGGCTGACCATCGAGAGCGCCGGCGAGCGAACCCTGCAGCGCACGCGCCGGGTCACCGGTCGCGTGGAAGCGGATCCCGACAAACTGTATCGGGTTGCCGCCCGTTATCCCGGTACCGTCGAACGGGTACTGGTGTCGGTGGGCGACCAGGTGGAAAAAGGCCAGCCGCTGGCTCGGGTAGAAGCCAGGGACAGCCTGATTATGCAGACGGTAACCGCGCCGGCGGACGGCGTGGTCACCAAGCGCATTCTTAACGCCGGCGCGGCCACCAACGGCGAACCGATCGTTGAGATCGGCGACTTTTCCACCCTTTGGCTCGAACTGCATCTGTTTCGCGGTGACCTGGACGTGGTGTCGCCGGGACAGACGGTACGCCGGGCTGATGATGGTGTAGTGCTGGGCGAAGTGGGTTACCTGTACCCGCGCACGGACCAGGACAGTCAGGTGACGCGGGCGCGGGTGGTGGTCGAGGACCCCCCGTCCAACCTGCGGCCGGGTATGTTGATCAGTGCCCAGGTGGTGGTCGAGCGCAAGACCGTGCCGGTGGCGGTACACCGGGATGCGATTCAGAGTTTTCGCGATATGCCAGTCGTGTTTGCCCGCTTTGGCGAGGAATACGAAGTGCGCATGATCAAAAAGGGCATGGAAGGCGTGGATTACGTGGAGGTCACCGCCGGTTTGCGGCCCGGCACCGAATACGTGGTCGAAAACAGCTTTCTGATCAAGGCCGACGTCCTCAAGGACGGCGCCACCCACAGCCACTGAGTGCCTCAGCGCTAAGGAGATCTCATGATCGATGCTTTCGTGGGCCTGGTGGTCCGCCGGCGTTGGCTGGTAATGGCGCTGACCGCGTTGCTGGTGCTGGTGGGCGTGCGTAGCGCCTTGCAGCTGCCGATTGACGCGGTGCCCGATATCACCAACGTCCAAGTGCAAATCAACACCGGGGCGCCGGGTTATTCGCCGCTGGAGTCGGAACAGCGCATTACCTATCCGGTGGAAACGGCGATGGCCGGCTTGCCGAACCTCGACTATACGCGCTCCGTGTCCCGATACGGTTTGTCCCAGGTCACGGTGGTGTTCGAGGAAGGCACCGACCTGTATTTTGCCCGCCAGCGAGTGGCGGAAAAGCTGCAAAGCGTGCGCGGACAGCTGCCTGAGGGCGTGGAGCCGGAACTCGGCCCGATCGCCACCGGGTTGGGCGAAATCTTCATGTACACCGTGGAGGCCGCCCCCGGTGCCCGCAACCAGGAGGGCGAGCCCTACGACGCGGAGGACCTGCGTACCCTGCAGGATTGGGTGGTGCGCCCGCAATTGATGCTGGTGGACGGTGTCACCGAGGTGAACACCATCGGCGGTTTCCAGCGCCAGTACGAAGTGGCCCCGGACCCGTCGCGTCTGATCGCTCATGAGCTTGGTCTGGAAGATCTGTCGATCGCGTTGCGCGATAACAATCTGAACGTGGGCGCCGGCTATCTGGAACGTAATGGCGAACAGTGGTTGGTGCGCGCGCCGGGCCAGGTGTCCAGCCTGAAAGAGATTGGCGACATTGTGGTAGCCCGGCGCGGCGATACCGTTATCCGGGTCGCGGATGTGGCGGACGTCCGCTTCGGTAAAGAGCAGCGTACCGGCGCCGCCACTCGCAACGGTGAGGAGGTGGTGCTCGGTACCACCTTCATGCTGATCGGTGAAAACAGCCGGGAAGTGGCCCGTTCGGTGGCGGACCGTCTCAAGGAAGTCAACCGGTCCCTGCCCGAGGGCGTGCGCGCCGAACCGATGTACAACCGTACCTCCCTGGTGGAAAAAACCGTGGCCACGGTGGAGAAAAATCTATTCGAAGGGGCGCTGCTGGTGATCGTGGTGCTGTTTGCCCTGTTGGGCAACTTTCGCGCGGCCCTGATCACCGCCGCGGTGATTCCCTTGAGTATGTTGTTCGCGCTCACGGGCATGGCGGCCAACCGCGTCAGCGGGAATCTGATGAGCCTGGGCGCTATCGACTTCGGGTTGATCGTCGACGGCGCGGTGATCGTGGTGGAAAACTGTCTGACTGGCCTGGCGGCGGCGCAGAAGCAGAAAGGGCGGCTTCTAACTTTGCAGGAGCGCCTGGAAACCGTCACCCGGGCCACCCGGGAGGTGTTCAAGCCCAGCGCGTTCGGGGTGTTCATCATCATGGTGGTGTATCTGCCGATCTTCGCGCTTACCGGGGTGGAAGGAAAGATGTTCCACCCGATGGCGTTCACCGTGGTGGCCGCCCTCACCGGCGCACTGATTCTTTCGGTAACGTTCGTGCCCGCCGCCGTCGCGTTGTTGGTGCGTGGGCGGGTGGGCCATCAGGATAACCCGGTGATGCGGATGGCGCGGCGGCTGTACCAACCGGTGCTGGATCTCGCCTTGCGAGCCACGCTACCGGTGCTGCTGTTGGCGGTGGTTCTGGTGGCCGCCAGTGGAGTGCTGGCGACCCGGCTTGGCACGGAGTTCATCCCGCAACTGGATGAAGGTGATCTGGCGGTGCATGCGCTGCGCATCCCCGGCACCAGCCTGAGCCAGGCGCTCGACATGCAGAAACAGGTGGATCGCGAATTTCTGAAGTTCGACGAAGTGGACAAGGTCTTCGCCAAGCTGGGAACCGCCGAGGTGGCCACTGATCCGATGCCGCCCAATGTGGCGGACACGTTCGTGATTCTGAAGCCCCGTGATCAATGGCCCGATCCGGCCCGACCGAAATCGGATCTGGTCGCGGCCATGGCCGAGGCGGCGGAAGCGCTTCCCGGCAATAAGTATGAATTCACCCAGCCCATTCAGATGCGCTTCAACGAGCTGATTGCCGGGGTGCGGGCCGATCTGGCGGTGCGTTTCTATGGCGATGATCTGGGCCGGCTGGAAGCCCTTGGTGAGCAAGCGGTCTCCCTGATCAACCAGGTGCCCGGCGCCGCTGACGCCCGTTTGCAGCCTCTTTCCGGCTTGCCGGTGCTTACCGTGACGCCCGACCGTGAGGCGTTGGGACGCTACGGGCTGAACGCCGCCACGGTACAGCGGACGGTCCGCGTGGCGGTGGGCGGTGAAACCCTGGGCACCGTATACCAGGGAGACAGCCGTTTCCCGTTGCGGTTACGCCTCCCGGCGGAGAGCGTGGCGGACCTGGATGCTTTGAAGCGGCTCCCGGTCGCGGTGCCTGGTGGACACGATCCCGGTTATGTGCCGCTGGAAGAAGTGGCTGACGTGGCGTTAACCCCTGGCCCGAACCAGATTGACAGGGAAAACGGTAAGCGCAACGCCGTTGTCTCCGCCAACGTGCGTGGCCGGGACCTCGGGTCGTTCGTCGAGGATGTGCGGGTGACGATTCAAGAAGAACTTGATCTGCCCACCGGTTACTGGGTGGACTATGGTGGCACCTTCGAGCAGTTGCAGTCCGCCTCCCGGCGCCTGGCCGTCGTGGTACCACTCTCATTGTTGCTGATCTTCGGTTTGCTGTACGGGGCGTTCGGTAGCGCCCGGGATGCGCTGATTATCTTTAGCGCCATTCCCCTGTCGCTGACCGGCGGTGTTGTGGCGCTCTGGGCCCGCGATATTTCCCTTTCCATTTCCGCCGGCGTTGGGTTCATCGCCCTGTCCGGTATCGCGGTACTCAACGGCGTGGTGATGCTCTCTCACATCAAGGACCTGGTGATGCAAGGCATGCCGCTCAGGGAGGCGGTGCGGGAAGGCGCGCTGCGCCGGCTCCGGCCGGTGTTGATGACCGCCTTGGTGGCCGGGCTGGGTTTTGTGCCCATGGCCTTCAACACCGGTATCGGCTCGGAAGTGCAGCGCCCTCTGGCCACGGTGGTAGTGGGCGGCATCGTCACCGCGACCTTGTTGACTCTGGTGGTGTTGCCAGCGCTGTACAGCCGGTTTGGCCGTCGTGAAACGGAGCCGGGTTAATATTGACTCGGAACAGGGCAGCCCCGATTGGGGCACTGCCCATGTTTCTTCTCTTTCCCGCGATGATGGTACGTTGGGGATTCTGGCTGTCTCTCGCCTGTGGCGCGGTACTCACACTGGTCTGCGCCCTGATATTAGCCGCCACAATGAAGAGGTTCGGCATTGTCTTATTGTGAGCCGAGGCCGCGCATGATCGAAATGCGCGACGACTTTTCATGCCGCCCCGGCTTGAACCTGTAGCCACTACAGGTGTTTCACTATTGGCATCGGCACCAGGGAGGCTCTTCATGCCCCACGACCACGGCCACCATTCAGGCCATCACCACGGCCACGCCCACGGCGGGGCGTCCACCATGAACGGCGCCTTCGCGCTGGCCATCGCGCTGAACCTGGGGTTCACCGCGGTGGAATTCATCTATGGCTTTATCGCCCACTCCTCGGCCCTGATGGCCGACGCCGGGCACAACCTGTCCGATGTGCTCGGCCTGGTGTTGGCCTGGGGCGGCGCCTGGCTGGCGCGCCGGGCGCCGGACAGCCGCTTTACCTTCGGTTTGCGCGGCAGTTCGATCCTGGCCGCCCTGGCCAACGCCATGTTTCTGATGATCGCCTGCGGCGCCATCGGCTGGGATGCCTTCCGGCGTTTGCTGGACCCGCCGGAGGTGGCGTCGGTGACGGTGATGGTGGTGGCCGCCATCGGCGTGCTGATCAACACCGTTTCCGCCTGGCTGTTCGTCAAGGGCAGCAAGGAGGACCTGAATCTGCGCGGCGCCTTTCTGCATCTGGCCGCCGACGCGGCGGTCTCCGTGGGGGTGGTGCTGGCCGGCCTGGTGATCCTCTACACCGGCTGGAACTGGCTGGACCCGGTCACCAGCCTGGTGATCACCGTGGTGATCGTGATCGGCACCTGGGGGCTGCTGCGTGAATCCCTGAAGATGGCGCTCAATGCGGTGCCCGCCGGCATCGACCTGCCCGAGGTGGACGCCTGGCTGCGCGATCAGCCCGGCGTCACCGACATCCATGATCTGCACATCTGGGGCATGAGCACCACCGAAACCGCGCTCACCGTGCACCTGGTGATGCCCGACGGCCACCCCGGCGACGCCTGGCTGGATGAACGGGCGGAACAACTGCACCAACGCTTTCGCATCGGCCACAGCACCTTCCAGGTGGAGCGCGGCGACAGCGATCACGTCTGCACCCTGCAGACCAGCCCCTGAAGATCGTAGCGAAGGAGAGAACCGATGGCCTGTTGTGAGCCGGAACTGGAGCGGGGTGCCCCGCCCGCCTATCGCCGTGCCTTGATCGCGGTGTTGCTGATCAATCTTTCCATGTTCTTCGTCGAGGCGCTGATCGGGCTGGTGATCGGATCCCGCTCACTGCGCGCCGACGCCCTGGATTTCCTCGGCGATGCCGCGACCTATGGGCTGACGCTGTGGGCCCTGGGCCAATCCCTGGCCTGGCGTTGGCGTGCCGCGCGCATCAAGGGCTGGTCACTGCTGGTACTCGGCGTATTGGTGCTGGTCGATAGTTTGTGGGCGTTGGCCGCTGGCGTCGTGCCCTCCGGCGGCCTGATCTCCACGGTGGGTGTCGTGGCCCTGGTCGCCAACGGACTCAGCCTGCTGTTGCTGCTGCGCTACCGTCAGGGCGATGCCAACATCCGCTCCGCCTGGCTGTGCACGCGTAACGATGTGATCGCCAATCTGTCGGTGATCGTGGCGGGGGCGCTGGTGATGCTGACCGGCAGCCATTGGCCCGATGTGCTGGTCGCCCTGGCCATCGCCGGTTTGTTTACCCACAGTGCCCTGGCGATTCTGCGTCAGACCAGGGAGGAGGAACGCGCCGGGCGCGCGCCGCCCGCCGGCTGCTGCGATGCGCCGGACGTTGGCAGCGACTGCCGTGGGCGTTAGGCTGCACGGATTGCCCGTCCGACTCCGATAAGCCATGAGTTTCAAGAACGAAGATCTGATCGCCGTGTGCCAGCGCACCATGCCCTTCGGCAAATACCAGGGGCGGCCGCTGGTGGATCTGCCCGAGCCTTATCTGCTGTGGTTCGCCGACCGGGGTTTCCCCCGTGGAGAGCTGGGCCGGCTGATGGCGCTGGCCATGATTCTGAGTGTGGAAAACCTCACCCACCTGGTGGCGCCGTTCCGCGAGGATTCTTAATCCTTTCTTTCGCAAAGCGCGCACATTGTTTGCACCGTTGCCTTCTACAGTGGCCGCATTCTGCAATGGGGCGGTGTCTTCGATGGGCTGGATCAAACGTCATCCTCTTCTGATTGTGTTCGCCGGTGTGCTGCTGGCGGCGCTGCTCTGGTGGCGCTGGCCCGCCGCCGCCGGCGCCGACCAATGGCGCACCGCGTCGGTGGAACGGGCCGACATCGAGGACCGGGTCACCGCGCTGGGCACCCTTGAACCCCTCGACTACGTGGACGTGGGCGCTCAGGTGTCCGGCCAGCTGGAAAAGCTGCACGTGGACGTGGGCGACAAGGTCAAGGAAGGCCAGCTGCTGGCGGAGATCGATGCGTCGGTGCAGCAGGCCCGGGTGGACGAGGGCGAAGCCCAGCTCGACGCCCTGCGCGCGCAACTGGAACAGCAGCGCGCCGAACTGGAACTGGCGCAGCTGCAGTTTCAGCGCCAGGAGCGGCTGCGCGGCGCCGACGCCACCAGCGATGACGCCTGGCAAACCGCCCGTGCCAGCCTGGCCACCACCCGCGCCCAGCTCAAGGTGCTGCAGGCGCAGATCAAACAGAACGAGTCCTCCCTGGCCGGCGACCGCGCCACCCTGGGCTACGCCACCATCTACGCCCCCCGCGACGGCACCGTGGTGACCCTGGAAGCGCGCCAGGGCCAGACCCTCAACGCCAACCAGACCACGCCGACTCTGCTGCGCATCGCCGACCTGTCCAGCATGACCGTCTCCACCCAGGTGTCCGAGGCGGACGTGGACCGGCTCACGCCGGGCATGCCGGTGTACTTCAATACCCTGGGCAACGGCGCGGTGCGCTATCGCTCCACCCTGCGCCAGGTGCTGCCCACCCCCGAGGAAGTGAACAACGTGGTGCTCTATACCGCGGAATTTGACATCGACAACCCGGCGGGCCGCCTGATGTCGGGCATGACCGCCCAGGTGTTCTTCGTGGTCGAGGCCGCCGAGCAGGCGCTCAGCGTGCCGGCGGCGGCGATCAAGGGCGACGCGGATAACACCTGGGTGCAGGTGCTGGACGGCAAGGGCCGCCCCCGCCGCCAGCCGGTGACCACCGGCGTCAGCGACCGGGTGCGCACGCAGATCCTGGACGGGCTGAGCGACGGCGACACCGTGGTGATCGGTCAGGTTCAGGCGGCCCGGGAGACGGACGCGCCGCGCCGGCGGGGGCTGTTCTGATGGCACCGCTGATCGAGCTGAGCGGCATCCGCAAGCGCTACCCCGGCGGCGAACAGGACGTGGAGGTGCTGCACGGCATCGATCTGCGCATCGAGGCCGGGGAATTCGTGGCGATCATGGGCAGCTCCGGCTCCGGCAAGTCCACCCTGATGCACATCCTCGGTTGCCTGGATCGGGCCAGCGACGGGGACTACCGCTTCGCCGGCCGCGATGTGGGCGAGCTGGACCATCAGGCGCTGGCCTGGTTGCGCCGGGAAATGTTCGGCTTCGTGTTCCAGAGCTACCACCTGATCGGCACCGCCAGCGCCTGGGAAAACGTGGCGCTGCCGGCGATCTACGCCGGCCTGTCCCGCGACCAGCGGCGCCAGCGGGCGCAACGGTTGCTCACCGACCTGGGCCTGGGCGACCGGCTGGACCATCGCCCCTGGCAGCTTTCCGGCGGTCAGCAGCAGCGGGTGTCCATCGCCCGGGCCTTGATGAACGGCGGCCGGGTGATTCTCGCCGACGAGCCCACCGGCGCCCTGGACAGTGTCAGCGGCGAGGCGGTAATGACCCAGTTGCAGGCGTTGGCGGAAGCCGGCCACACGGTGATCGTGATCACCCATGACGCCGACGTGGCCGCCCACGCCGACCGGGTGGTGGAACTGCACGATGGTCGCATCGTCGCCGATACCCGGCGGCGTCCGGCGCGCCGTCCCGGGGCCGATGCCCCGGGTGATCTCAGCCCGCCGGAGGAAAGCCGGGTACCGGACGCCGGCGAGGTGGGGGAAGCGGTGACCATGGCGCTGCGCTCCCTGCGCGCCAACTGGCTGCGGACCCTGCTCACCCTGCTCGGCATCGTCATCGGCGTGGGCGCGGTGGTGGTGATGCTGGCCATCGGCCAGGGCGCCAAACAGGACGTGGTGGCGCGCATCGGCGACATGGGCACCAATCTGCTGGTGATCCGCCCGGACCGGGGCCAGCAGCGGGTGGCCGACGGTGTCATCGCCACCCTGGTACCCGCCGACGCGGACGCGCTCCGCGAGCTGCCCAATGTGCACGCGGCGGTGCCGGAAATCGCCGGCAGCGCCACCGCCCGCGCCAACGGCCAGGACGTGACCACCAGCGTCAAGGCGGTGTCGGAGGATTATCCGTTGCTGCGCGACTGGCGGCCGGAGTCCGGTATTTTCTTCTCGCGGGTGGACCAGGACCGCTACGCGCCGGTGGCGGTGATCGGCCGCACCGTGCGCGAGAAACTGTTCGGCGACGGCGACGCCCTCGGGCAGTTCATTCTGCTGGACAGCATTCCCTTCCAGGTGATCGGCGTAATGAGCGCCCAGGGCGCCACCAACTGGGGCGACGACCAGGACGACGTGGTGTTCGTGCCGCTGTCCACCGGCACCCTGCGCCTGTTCGGCCAGAACTATCTGCGTTCCATCACCCTGGCGGTGGACGATGTGGCGCATATCGACGCCACCGAGCAGGCGGCGGTGGAACGGCTCACCCAACGCCACGGCACCGAGGACGTGCGGGTGTTCAATATGGCCTCGCTGCTGGACATGGTGTCCGACACCCAGAACACCCTGACCATGCTGCTCGGTTCCATCGCCGCCATTTCCCTGCTGGTGGGCGGCATCGGCGTGATGAACATCATGCTGGTGAGCGTCACCGAACGCATTCACGAGATCGGCATTCGCATGGCCACCGGCGCCCGTCAGCGCAACATCCTGCAGCAGTTTCTCACCGAGGCGGTGGTGGTCTCGGCTCTGGGCGGGGTGATCGGCGTGGCGCTGGGCGTGGCGGTGGGCCTGCTGCTGACGCTGTTCGGGCTGCCGATTCTGTTTTCGGTACCGGTGGCGGTGGCCGCCTTCCTGTGCGCGGCGGTGATCGGGCTGGTGTTCGGTTTCGCGCCGGCGCTGAAAGCCGCCCGCCTGAATCCGGTGGAGGCGCTCAGTAATGAATAAACCCGGTCTCAAGCTTCAAGCCGTAAGCGGCAAGCGGACGCTGGTGATGGCGGCGTTCCTGCTGCTGGCGTCCGGGTGCGCGGTGCGCTCCGGGCTGGAGATGCCCGAGCCGGCGGTGCCCGAACAGTGGGAGAATCAGCTGGCCGACAGTCGCGCGGCGGTGGACACGCCGGCCTGGTGGCAAGGCTTTGGCAGTGACGAGCTGAACCGGCTGGTGGCCCGGGCGTTAAGCGACAACACCGACCTGCAAGCGGCGGCGGCCCGGGTGCTGCAGGCCGAGGGGCGCCTGCGGCAGGCCGGCGCCACCCTGTTTCCGAGCCTGTCCCTGGGCGGCGGCGCTTCCACCTCCGGCACCGTCGGCGGCGGCGATGGCGTCGACAGTTTCCGGCTCAACGCCAACGCCAGCTACGAGCTGGACCTGTGGGGGCGCCTGCGCACCAACCGGGCCATCGCCGAGGCCAACCTGGAGGCCAGCCGGTTCGACCGGGACAGCGTGCGGCTCACGGTGCTGTCCGGTGTGGCCGGCACCTGGCTGCAAAGCCGCTACCTGGAAGACCGGCTGGCCCTGGCGAGGGAAAGCCTGACGCTGTCCGAACAGGTGCTGGAGCTGGTCGAGGCCAAGGTGCGCTACGGCGCGGTCTCCCCCCAGGACCTGGCCCAGCAGCGCACCCTGGTGGCCAATCAACGGGCGGCGTTGCCGGCCCTGCGCCAGCAGGCCCGGGAGACCCGTTACGCGCTGGCGGTGCTGGTCGGCGACACCCCCCAGGAGTTCGCGCTGGACCGCGGGGGGCTCGCCGGCCTGACGTTGCCCGGGGTGCAGCCCGGCCTGCCGGTGCGGGTATTGGCCCAGCGCCCGGACGTGGGCGCGGCCCTGGCCGGCGTGATGGCCGCCGATTACGGCGTGGCGGTGGCGCGCAGCGCCTGGTGGCCGTCGTTGACCCTGACCGGCAGTACCGGCTATGCCAGTGCTTCCCTGGGCGATCTGTTCGACGGTGATGCGGTGTACAGCCTGGCGGCTTCGCTCAGCCAGTTGTTGTTCGATGGCGGTGCCACCCGCGGGCAGAACACAGTGGCCCGGGCCGCCTGGCTGGAGCAGGTGGCCGGCTATCAGAGCGTCTTGCTCACCGCGCTTTCCGAGGTGGAGCAGAGTCTCGGTAACATCAATGCGCTGGATGAGCAGGACGTGCACCGGCGGGAAGCCCTGCGCCAGGCGACACGGAGTTTCCAGATCGCCGAAGCGCGCTACCGGGAAGGCGAGATTGAGCTGACCTCGGTGCTGGACGCCCAGACCAGCCTGAACAGCGCCCGCCAGAACGCCCTGGAGCTGCGCTACAACGTTTTGCTGGCGCGGGTGACGCTGTACCGGGTGCTGGGGCAGGGGCTGGCGGCCCTGCCGGAGACGTCCTGAGCGGGCCGGCTCCGGTATACTGCGCCCATGCCGATACCGCTGGTTTACCATCCGTCCTACAGTTTCCCGTTCCCGGGCCGTCATCGTTTTCCGATGGAGAAGTTCCGGCTGCTGCACGAGCGGCTCACCGGGGCCGGCATCGCCACGCCCGCCAACCTGCACCGGCCGGGTCGGGCGCGGCCGGCGCTGCTGACGCTGGCGCACTGCCCGGACTACCTGGACCGTTTTCTCAACGACCGGCTTGAGGAAAAGGAAGCCAAACGCCTGGGGCTGCCGTGGAGCCCGGAGCTGGCCCGGCGCACCTGCATCGCGCCGATGGGCACCCTGGTCACCGCCCGGCTGGCGTTGCGCCACGGCATTGCCTGCCATCTGGCCGGCGGCACCCACCATGCCCATTACGATTTCGGCTCCGGCTTCTGCGTGCTCAACGATCTGGCGGTGACCGCCCGGGCGCTGCTGGCCCAGGGGCGGGTGGAGCGGCTGTTGATTTTTGACTGCGACGTGCACCAGGGCGACGGCACCGCCGCCATCCTGGCCGATGAGCCGCGCGCCTTTACCTGCTCCATTCATTGCGAGAAAAATTTCCCCACCCGCAAGATGCACAGCGATCTGGACGTGGGGCTGCCGCCCGGGCTGGAGGACGACGCCTACCTGAGCACGGTCACGGAAACGCTGAGTCATCTGCTGGAAACGGTGCGCCCGGACCTGGTGCTGTACGATGCCGGGGTGGACGTCTACGCCGGCGATCCGCTGGGGCGGCTGTCGGTGAGCCTGGCCGGTCTGGCCGAGCGGGAGCGGCGGGTGCTGTCGCTTTGTCGCGATCATGACGTGCCGGTGGCCACGGTCATCGGCGGGGGCTATGACGACGACCGACCGGCCCTGGCCCGCCGTCATGCCCTGGTGATCGAGGCCGCCTCGTCGCTGTGGAAAGACTAGCTTTATTGGGAGGTATCAGTGAAAAAAGCGTTGTTGATCATGGCCCACGGCAGCCGCGCGGAAGCGGCCAACCGGGAATTCGAAGCGCTGGTGGAAACGGTGGCGGAAGCCGCCCACGACTACGCGGCGGTGCTGCCCTGTTTTCTGGAACTGGCGCGCCCCTCGTTGCAGGAGGCGCTGCAGCAGCTGGAGCATCAGCCGGTGGACGCGGTCTACGTGTACCCGCTGTTTTTCAACAACGGCAAGCACGTGTCCACGGACATTCCGGCGCAGGTGCGCGAGGCCCGTGAGCGGCACCCGCATCTGAGCATCGAACTGCTCGACTATTTCGGCAATGCCTCCGGCCTGGCGGCGCTGGTGGGCGAGCACATCCGCGCCCAGATCGCCGCCGGCCAGGCCGATTAGACGGCGCCCTCCTCAGAACGTTTTCGCCAGGATCAGGCCGCCCCACAGCACGTTGCGGTCGGCGGTGCCCTCGCGCACTTCGGAAGTGTGGCCGCGCAGCACATAGCTGACCCGCCAACCGTTATCGAAGGCGTGGGTGTAGCCGAGCCAGGCTTCCAGAATCATATGATTCAGCTCGTCGGAGTCGTAGGTGACTTCGCTGTCGCGGAACTGGCCTTGCAGAAAGGCGTTGTAGCCCCGCGCCACCACCGCCGCGCCGCCCCACAAATAGCTCTCGGTGGGCGCCGCGCCGCCGTTGTCGCGGGCGGCGCCGTCGCCGTAGCTGGTCAGCTCCGGATTGAACCGCCACCAGGGATCGGCCAGGCGGCCGCCGCGAAAACTCAGGCTCCAGCGCGCCTCGGTAATGTAGCCGGCGGAGGCCTGCAGGGTGCTTTTTACTTCCAGGTTATCGCCCACGTCGAAGAACTTCTGGCGGGCCACCGTGTAGCGGGCGGTGGGTTCGCCGCCGTCGCTGACCTGGTGGTCCCAACCTTCCGCCCGTTCGCTGCCGATCACTTTATGGACCGCGTTCTGGCCATTGCCGACGATGGCCAGGCCGAGGGCGCCCACGGTCAGGCTGCTGTACCAGGCCACATTGTTCTGGCGGTCGATCTGGGTGCGTGACTGGGACAGGTAGATCAGGCTGGCGTAGGGCCGGTCGTTGTAGAGCGGTTCGGCCACTTCCTTGGCCTCCGGGGTGAAGCCGAACAGGCCGAACTCAATGCTGTGGCCGTCGATATTCTCCGGCGCCCGGCCGTCCACGCCGAACAGGCGATCCAGACCGGTCAGCAGCGGATTCATGGAGTACCAGGCGTCCCGGGCGTCGCGGCCGGTGTAGGAGAAGCTGAGCCCGTAGGTGTAGTCCTGGTCGCGCCCGGTGGGCACCAGGGCGTCGTTGTCGAACGCGAACGACCAGCTCTCCCGCTCCGGCTCCTGGCGGGGGGCCGGGCGCGGCCGGCGCGGCGTGCGCTCATCGCGATCCAGCTGCGCCAGCTGCACGCCTCCGGAGGACCAGGTGGCGGCGTCGCCGGGCAGGTCCGGCACGGTTTGCGCGCTGGCGGCGCCGGCGCCCAGCAGCAGGGCGGCGGTCAGTCCCAGACCGTATCGGTAATCGGCACGCCGCGTTGTGGCGGCGTTGGCGGAGTCAGTGTCCATCGTTGTCCGTTCCACAGAAATCACGTTAGCGGATCCCGGCCGCCGGTCCCGGCGGTCGCCATTGTCGGACGCTACCCTAAGGCGGCGGCCGCGCGTGGCGGTAGGTCAAAGCTGGGCTTTTCTTGCCTGATTCTGCGTAACGATTTTGTTAGTAGCCGTCCCATGGCCGAGGCCGGGGTCCATCCCGAACGGCACCCTCGGAATGCCGTTCGATGCTTAGCATTGGCGATTTCACGGCGCCGCGCGAGAGCGTCTATGTAAAAGCTTGTGCAAAGGCGGGCGGCCGTGACGGCGTTGTCATGAAAGTCGGTAAAGTTTGAAAAAAATCAACGGAGACGGTAGTTGACCGTGGCCATGACGCTGCGCTCGGCACCGAAGTAGCAGTAGTTGAGCGAATAGCAGGAAGCCACGTACTCCTTGTCGAGCAGATTGTTGGCGTTGATGCGCGCACTCAGGCCGTCCACGCCCAGCGCGGAAAAGTCATACCCCAGCACCGCGTCCACCAGGGTGTAAGCGGGCACCTCCAGCGTGTTCTCCCGGTCGGCCTGGATACCCTGGGTGTAGCGCACGCCGGCGCCCACCTCGAAGCCGGACAGCGGGCCGCCGTCGAAGCGATAGTGCCCCCAGGCGCTGGCCTGGTTGCGTGGCGCCTGGTTGACCCGGTTGCCGTCGATGTCGGGTTCCGCTTCGCGGTACTCGATGTCGGTGTAGGTGTAGCTGGCCTGCACCCGGAAACGGTCGGTGAGCAGCGTCTGGGCCTCCAGCTCCACGCCCCGGGAACGGATTTCGCCCACCGGCAGATAGACCGCCGACTGGGGCTCGCGGATCGCCAGGTTCTCCTGATCGATATGGAACAGGGACAGGGTGTAGAGGCCGCGCCCCCCGCGGGGCTGGTACTTGAGGCCGGTCTCGTACTGAGTGCCTTCGGTGGGTTCCAGCGGGTCCCCGTCGGCGTCGGTGTAGACGCTCGGGTTGAACGACTCGGAATAGCTCACATAGGGGGCGAGGCCGTTGTCGAACCGGTAGAGCACGCCGGCGCGGCCGCTGAACTGTTCCCGGTCCTGGCTGGAGCGGGCGCCGGTGTTTTCGTTGAGGTTGGCGGTGCGCACCCAATCCTGACGGCCCCCCAGGGAGAAACGCCAGCGGTTCAGGGCGATCTGATCCTGCACATACACACCGGTCTGAATCAGCTTGCGCTGATGATGGACCGGGTCGCCGATAGCGGTGGGCGCGGCGCCGTACATCGGGTCGAAGGCGTCGATGGCCGGAAAGGCCCCGTCACTCCAGGCGGCGTCCACGTCGCGATGCTGGTAGTCGACGCCGACCAGCAAGGTGTGTCGGAGGCGGCCGGTGGCGAAATCCGCCCGCGCCTGGTTGTCCACGGTGTAGGCGTCGAGCTGTTCGTCGGCGCCGGAGTAGTAGCGGCTTAATTGATTGCCCGAGCCCACCCAGTCGTAGCTGTAGACCTGTTGCAGGTTCACGTCGCTGGTGATGTAGCGCAGGTTCTGGCGCAGGCTCCAGGTGTCGTTGAGAAAGTGCTGCAGCTGATAGCCGAGCATTTTCTGGGTGCGCTCGAACTGTTCATAGCCCGGCTCGCCTTCGAAGAAATCGTTGTCGATATAGCGGCCGTTGCGGGGGTAGAGCGTGCCTTCAGCGGGCACGCCGCTGTGGCTGCCGCCTTCCGGGTCGTCCTGGTAATAGGCCATCAGATCGAGCTGGGTGTTGTCGCCCAGTGCCAGGGTCAGGCTGGGCATGATCGCGCGGCGTTCCTGTTCCAGGGGGTCGAACTGGGTGTCGCGCTGGTCGGCCAGGCCCACGATCCGGTAGGCCACCCGATCATTGACCGGCCCGGAGAAATCGAACCCGGCACCGCGATAGTCGTGGTCACCGACACCGAAACGCAGTTCCTGACGGGTTTCGAACAGCGGCTTCTTGCTGGTCAGGTTGACCAGACCGCCCGGGGAGGCCCGGCCGTACAGTACCGAGGTGGGCCCTTTGACGATTTCCACCCGCTCCAGGAAATACGGATCGATCTGCAGGGAGCTGAAGGTGCCGCCGTCGCCCATGGTCTTGAGACCGTCCAGATAAATGTTGTCGATGCTGTCGTCGGAGAAGCCGCGCAGCGACACATAGTCATAGCGCTGGGAGGCACCGATCTGATCGGTGAACACCCCCGGCGTATAGCGCAGGCTCTGCTGCACGGTGTCGGAGCCCTGCTCCTCGATTTGCGCGCGTCGCACCACGGAGATCGACTGGGGCGTTTCCAGGGTGGGCGTGTCCACCTTGGTGGCGGCTTCCGCGTTCACCGCCACCGGCGCCAGGGTGCTCTCGGTGACCGGGGCGGGTTCCAGGGTGAGGCTGCCGTCGTCGTTGATCCGGTAACGCAGCCCGCTGCCGGCCAGCAACCGGGCCAGGGCCTGGCGGACGCCGTAGTCGCCGCGCAGGGCCGGGCTCCGTTTGCCGCGGGTGGCGTCGGCGTCGTACAGAAGCTGCTGGCCGGTGGCCTCCGCCAACTCCGCCAGGGCGGCGTCCAGGGGCTGGGCGGGAATGTCCAGCGGTACGGCGCGCACGGCGCCGGCCAGCATCAGCCCGGCGGCGAGCAGCGCCAGGCGGGGGTAAGTCATTGATTTCATGTTGTCGGTACCCTTCTTCCAAAAGTGCGAATGGCAACCATTCGCGACAAAGACACGGAGGAAGACGAACCTGGCGCCGGTTTCTGAACCGGGAAAGGAAAATTTTTAATACAGCACCACCAGACCGGGCAGCCGCAGCACCCGTACCGGCAGGGTCCGGGTGAGGGCGCTTAACACCGCCTCCGGCTGATCGGTGGCGAAGGTGCCGCTGACCCGCTGTCCGGCCAGCGCGTCGTTGAGCAGCACCAGCCGATCCGGATGGTAGGGGCCCAGATCGGCGAGCAGTTCGCCCAACGGGCGGTCCCGGAACACCAGCCGGCCCCGGGCCCAGGCCAGTGCGGCGTCGGCGTCCACCGCCGCCACCGGGCCGAGGCGGCCGTCCCGCCAGTGCACTTGCTGGTCGGCGGTGAGCTGGCGTTCGCGGCGCCCGTCGCTGGCCGCCACGCTGCCTTCGGCCACGGTGAGGCGCACCGTGCCGTCGCGGCGGCGCACCTCGAAGCGGGTACCGGTGACCCGCACCCGGGCGTCGCCGGCCCGCACCCGGAACGGATGGGCCTGGTCGCTGGCCACCTGGAACAGGGCTTCGCCGCGCACCACCTCCACCCGGCGGTGCTGGTCGGTGATGTCGATATTGATGGCGCTGCGGCCGTTCAGAATCACCCGGCCGCCGTCCGCCAGGGTCAGGGTGCGGCGCTCGCCGGCGCCGGTGCGGACGTCCGCGGTCCACAGCGACCAGGGCAGGGCGGCGGCGACCACCACGACCACCACCAGGGCCGCCACCAGCGCGCGGCAGTGGGCCAGGGCCCGGGCGATGTACTTGCCGGCCATGCGCTCGGAGACGCCCAGGCGCTGGCCGATCTCGCGCTGGCTGACGCCGTCCAGACGGTTCCACAGCAAGGCCTGGCGCACCGGGTCGGGCAGGTCGGTGAGCGCCGTTCGCAGGCCGTCCACCGCCTGGGCACTGCTGGCGGCGGACTCCGGCGTGGGGGCGCCGCTTTCCAGATGCAGGTGCGGGTCGCCCAGGGGCACGGTGATCGGGCGGCTTTGCTGCTGGCGCAGGTGGTCGATCAGCAGGTTGCGGGCAATGCGGAACAGAAAGGCGCGGGGGTTGGTCAGGGTCTCGGCGGGCGGATCCAGCCGCCGCAGACGCAGATAGACCTCATGGCACAGATCGGCGGCCTGTTCCGGGGAGTCCAGGCGCCGGCAAAGATAGCCGTTCAGTTCCCCGGCATGTCGTTGAAACAGGTCGTCCGCGTGCATGGGTGCGCCCGCCCCGACAGGGGTCGCGATAGGATTGAGAATGATTCGTGATCCGCTTTGGGCGCATTATGCCACCGCCCGCCGGCCCCGCGCCAGGGCCGGCGTCGCGGCGCTCAGCGGGGGGCGCGATAGGCCTGCACCCGGTGGCCGGGCTTGGAGAAGACCCACTGCCACAACTGGATGGTGCGGGCGCGGAAGGCCCCGGCGCACAGGTTCAGGTAGTAGTGCCACATGCGTTGGAAGCGTTCGTCGTACTGCCCGCTCAGTTCCGGCCAGTGGGCCTGGAAGTTGGCGTCCCAGGCTTTCAGGGTGCGTGCATAGTCCGGGCCGAAATTGTGCAGGTCCTCGACCACGAAGCGGTGCTCCGCCTGCTGGGCGATCTGTTTGATGGACGGCAATTCGCCGTTGGGGAAGATGTACTTGTTGATCCAGGCGTCGTGGCAGTGGGTGCTTTCGTTGTTGCCGATGGTGTGCAGCAGCATCAGGCCGCGATCCTTGAGCAGGCGCCGGCTGGTCTCCATGAAGGTGCGGTAGTTGCGCCGCCCCACATGCTCGAACATGCCCACCGACACCACCCGGTCGTACTGACCGGTCACCGCGCGGTAATCCTTGAGCAGCACTTCCACCGGCAGATGCTTGCAGCGCTCCCGGGCCAGCCGCGCCTGTTCGGTGGAGACGGTGACCCCGTGGGCGCGCACCCCGTAGTGCCGGGCGGCGTATTCCAGCAGGCTGCCCCAGCCGCAGCCGATGTCCAGCAGCGTCATGCCCGGCTCCAGCTCCAGCTTGCGGCAAATCAGGTCGAGCTTGGCTTCCTGGGCCTCATGCAGGGTCTCCGCGTCCTTCCAGTAACCGCAGCTGTAGGCCATGGTCGGGTCGAGCATTTTTTCGAACAGATCGTTGCCCAGGTCGTAGTGCCGCTCCGCCACCTGCCGGGCACGGCGCAGGCTTTGCCGGTTGCGCAGGCTGTGCCCGAGCAACTGCAACGCCAGGGTCCATTTATTCTTGCCCAGGTGGTCGCCGCCGGCGCGCAGAATGCGGAAGGTGAACTCATCCAGGGCGTCGCAGTCCCACCAGCCGTCCATATAGGATTCGCCCAGGCCCAGGGAGCGCTGCGCGGCGATTCTGGAAAGGGTGTCCGGGTGGTGAATCTGGAGGTCCCAGGGGCGCCGGCCATTGATCTGCACATCGGCGTTGGCCAACACCGTGGCGATCAGGTCGTCGATGGCGCGCGATCCGGTGCGGTGCGCGTCGTCCTGGCTGCGTGAGTCGAGCATACGGCATCTCCTGCGTGAGAGGTGAAGACGGTATGGATCTGTCAGCATGGCCGGCATTGACGACCATTTTTTGACGCTCTCCTCACGGACGCAAGCGCTGAAACCGGGAAATCACCGCGCAAGTTTCTTTCACGGGCCGCTTTTTACAATATTATTCAAAGGGTTGACGGTACCGTCGGCGACGGTATGGATGCTTTCTATGGGTGGGATTCAAGGCGCCTCTGAATAACGCCGCTATTTTTCCTTTTGCCTTTTCTGGAGCACGGCATGGATTCTTTGACGCAGGCGGCCCTGGGCGGCGCGCTCGGTGGCGCGGTACTGGGGCGGCGCTGGGGGCGTGGCGCGGTGCTGGCCGGGGCGGCGCTGGCCACCCTGCCGGACCTGGACGTGCTGATTGATTACGGCGACGCGGTGGCCAATTTTTCCGAGCACCGGGGCTTCAGCCATTCGTTGTTGATCCTGACGCCCCTGGCGCTGCTGCTGGCGTTTCTGCTGAGTCGCTGGAAAACCTCGGTGAGCTTCGGACGCGCCCTGGCGTTCACCGGCCTGGTCCTGATCACCCACCCGTTGCTGGACGCCTTCACCACCTACGGCACCCAGCTGTGGTGGCCGCTGGGGCCGCCGGTGGCCCTGAACAGCATTTTCATTATCGACCCGCTTTATACCCTGCCGCTGCTGGTGGCGGTGGTGATCGCCCTGATCCGGCCGCCGGCCACCCGGGCCCTGGCCGTGGGGCTGACGCTGTCCAGCGGCTATTTGCTGTGGAGTCTGGTGGCCCAGCAATGGATGACCCAGCGGGTGGAGGGGGTGCTGGCGGAGCGGGGCATCGAGGACGCCCCGGTGATGGTGCAGCCGATGCCGTTCTCCACCTTTCTGTGGCGCGCCACGGTGATGGCGCCGGCGGCCCGTCTGGAGATGGTCACCGGCGTGTTCGACGGCGATGGCCCGCTCACCGTGGAACGGTTTCCGCGCCGCCCGGAACTGGAGCGGGCGGCGGCCGCCCTGCCGGATGGCCAGCGTCTGGCCTGGTTCACCCGGGGGTTTCTCGATTACCGGCGCAACGGCGACCGGCTGGTGGTCACCGACGTGCGCCTGGGCGTGCCCGGCGCCCATCCTTTCCAGTTCGTGATCGCGGAGCGGGCCCGGGACGGCTGGGCCCCCATGGTGAGCACCCGGCTACCGCGTCCCATGGTCAATGAGGAAGTGTGGCCGCTGCTCTGGCGGCGCACCTTCGCGCTGGCGCCGGTGCTGTGCCTGCACAATCTGCAGCTTGGGGAGTCGCCGGCGGCCTGTGGGCCGCCCTGAGCGGACGGTGTGATCAGTCCCAGCCGGCCAGCACCAGCTTGCCGATGGTGCCGCCGCCCTCGATGCGGCGGTGGGCTTCCTTCAGGTTGCTGGCGTTGATCGGCCCCAGGGTTTCCGCCAGGGTGGTTTCCAGCACGCCTTCGTCCAGCAGCTTCGCCGCCTGGCTGAGAATCTCGCCCTGGCGTTCCATGGCCACGCCGAACAGGGCCCGGGTGAACATGAACTCCCAGGCGAAGCGCGCGCTCTTGGGCTTCAGCGGGTTGGTGTCCAGCGGCCCGCGGGCGTCGACGATGGAGACGATGCCGCCCAGGGGCGCCACCAGTTCACAGACGTCGTTCCAGTAGCCGTCCGGCTCCTGGGCCAGCAGGATGGCGTCCACCTGCTCGATGCCCAGGGCCTTGAGCGGTGCCACCAGGCCCTTGCGGTAGTCGATGGTGTGGTGGGCGCCCATGGCCCGGCACCAGTCGGCGGAGCGCTCCCGGCCGGCGGTGGCGATCACCGTCATGCCGAAGTGGCGCGCCGCCAGCTGCGCGGCGATGGAGCCCACGCCGCCGGCGCCGCCCACGATCAGCAGGGTTTTGCCGTCGGCGTTTTGCGGGGTCAGGCCGAGCTGGTCTTCCAGGGCCTCCCAGGCGGTCAGGGTGGTCAGCGGCAGCGCCGCCGCCTCCTGCAGGCCCAGGCTTTCCGGTGCCTTGGCGACGATGCGTTCGTCCACGCACTGGTACTGCGCGTTGGAGCCCGGGCGCTGCATGGCGCCGGCGTACCAGACCCGGTCGCCGGGCAGAAAGCCGCGCACCTCGGCACCCACCGCCTCGACCCGGCCGGCGGCGTCGAAGCCCAGGACTTTGTAGCCTTTTTCCGCCAGCGGTCGCTGCCGGACCTTGGTGTCCACCGGGTTCACCGACACCGCCTCCACGGCGACCAGCAGATCCCGGGGGCCGGGGGTGGGCTGGTCCAGTTCGATGTCTTCCAGGGCGTGCACGTCCTCGATGGCGCGGGGTTGATTGAAGCCGACTGCTTTCATGGGGCCTCCGGGCTGATGTGCTTCGTGGGGGGATTGTGGCACCGTAGGAGCGGCTTCAGCCGCGATCATCAACGCTGTTATCGCGGCTGAAGCCGCTCCTACAAACAACAAGGATACCATCATGAAATTTGAAGAATACCGGCGCCATGACGGTCTGGGGTTGGCGGAGTTGGTGGCCAAGGGGGAGGTGTCCGCCGGGGAAGTACTGGAGGCGGCGATCCAGCGGGCAGAGGCGGTGAATCCGAAGCTCAACGGCCTGATCATTCCGCTCTATGAGGAAGCCCGGCAACGCGCGGCCGGGCCGCTGGAGGGGCCTTTCGCCGGGGTGCCGATGCTGGTCAAGGACCTGTTCCAGGAAATCGGCGGGGCGCCGTCCTACTCCGGTAACAAGGCGCTCAGGGAGATGGATTTTCGCGCCCCCCGCGACTCGGAACTGGTGCGCCGCTGGAAGGCCGCCGGGGCGGTGCCGTTCGGCCGCACCAATACGCCGGAGTTCGGCTCCAAGGGCGTCACCGAACCGGAGTCCTTCGGCGCCACCCGCAACCCCTGGAACACGGATCACACCCCCGGCGGCTCCTCCGGCGGTTCGGCGGCGCTCACCGCCGCCGGCGTGGTGCCGTTCGCCGGCGCCAACGACGGGGGCGGCAGCATCCGCATTCCCGCCGCCTGCTGCGGCCTGTTCGGGCTCAAGCCCGGCCGTGGCCGGACCCCCTGGGGGCCGGAGTTCACCGAGGCCCTGCACGGCATTTCCGTGAACCATGTGGTGAGCCGCTCGGTGCGCGACTCCGCCGCCCTGCTGGACGCCACCCACGGCGACGAGCACGGCGCCCTGTTCCGCATCGCGCCGCCGGCCCGCGCCTACCTCAGCGAACTGGACCGTGACCCGGCGCCGCTGAAGATCGGCTTCTCCCTGACCTCGCCCATCGGCACCCCGGTGGACCCGGAGGCGGTCAAGGCGGTGGAGGACACCGCTCGCCTGCTGCAGGACCTGGGCCACCAGGTGGAAGAGGCGGCGCCGTCCCTGGACATGATGGCCATGAGCATGGACTGGCTGGGCATCTGGTTCACCAAGTGCGCCGGCGAGGTGGCCCGAGTCAAGGAACTCACCGGTTGCGGCGACGAAGGTTTCGAGCTGGACACCCTGGCCATGGCCGCCTTCGGCCACGCCACCCGCGCCGACGAGTATCTGGGCTTCTACCAGCGCGGCCAGCTCTATGCCCAGCAGCTGGCGGACTTCCACGATCGCTATGATTTCTGGCTCACCCCCACCCTGGCCCTGCAGCCGGCGGCCATCGGTGCCGCCGCCACGCCGGCCTGGCAGCAGAACGCCCTCAAGGTGATCCTCAAGCTGCGCGCCGGCAAGCTGGTGATGAAGTCCGGCCTGGTGGAGCAAATGGCCCGGGAAAACATGAAGTACGTGCCCTTCACCCAGCTCGCCAACTTCACCGGCGTGCCGGCCATGTCGGTGCCCCTGCACTGGTGCGCCAGCGGCCTGCCCATGGGCGTGCAGTTCGTCGGCGCCCACGGCGACGAAGGCCGGCTGCTGGCCCTGGCCGGTCAGTTGGAGAAGGCGAAGCCGTGGTTTGATCGCATGCCGGAGGTTTAGGGCGCCGGGTGTCGTCGATCGCGACTGAAGTCGCTCCTACAGCGGCTCCGAACGCACCGTATGTCCAATGGAAGCGGTAGGAGCGACTTCAGTCGCGATCAAGCATCTCGGATAACGCCTGGTCGAGAATCTCGACCCAATGCCTGACCGGCGTACGCCCGGCCGCGCCCAGATGCATCTGGCAGCCGATATTGGCGGTGGCGATGGCATCTGGCTGGCCGCTTTCCAGGGCGTCGAGTTTGCGGTCGCGCAGTTGCCGGGCCAGGGCCGGCTGGGTGATCGAATAGGTGCCGGCGGAGCCGCAGCACAGGTGGGCGTCCGGCACCGGGGTCAGGTCGAAGCCCAGGCGGGTGAGCACGCCTTCGGTGACGCCGGCCAGACGCTGGCCATGTTGCAAGGTGCACGGGCATTGAAAGGCCAGCCGGCCTTCGGCGTGTACCGCCAGCGCTTCCAAATCCTCTCCGGCGAGAAATTCCGCCGGGTCCCGGGTGTGCTCGCTGACGCGGCGGGCCTTGTCGGCGTAAGCCGGGTCGTCCCGCAGCACCTTGCCGTATTCCTTGATAAAGGCACCGCAGCCGCTGGCGGTGGGAATAATCGCCTCCACGCCGTCGTCCAGGGCGGCGATCCAGGTGTCGATATTGCGTTTGGCCCGGGCCAGGCCCGTGGCCTGGCCGTCGAGATGCCCCCCCAAATGATAATCCACGGCGCCGCAGCAGCCGGCGCCGGACCAGACTTCCGCGCCGATGCCCAGGCGGTCCAGCACCCGGGCGGTGGCGGCGTTGGTGTTGGGCGACAGGGCCGGTTGCACGCAGCCGGCCAGCAGCGCCACCCGGCGTGGGTGGTCGCCACTCGGCCAGTGGCCCGCTGATGGCACCCGGGCGGGGATTTTCTCTTTCAGCGCCGCCGGCGCCAGCGGTCGGGCCAGACGGCCCAGCGCCATCAGCGTGGCGAACAGCCGGGGGCGCGGCATCAGGGCGCGCAGGCCCCGGCGCAGCAGGCGGTCCCGTGGCGAACGGGGCACCCGGCGTTCCAGTTCCGGCCGGGCGATGTCCAGCAGGGAGTGATAGTCCACGCCGGAAGGGCAGGTGGTTTCGCAGGCCCGGCAGCTCAGGCAGGCGTCCAGATGCTGCTGGGTGCCTTCGCCGGGTTCGTTGCCTTCCAGCATTTCCTTGATCAGATAGATGCGCCCGCGCGGGCCGTCCAGTTCGTCGCCGGTGAGCTGGTAGGTGGGGCAGGTGGCGTTGCAGAAGCCGCAGTGCACGCAGCTGCGCAGGATCGATTCCGCCTCCTCGGCGCGGGGCAGCTGGCGGGCGGTGTCGCTGAGTCGGGTTTGCATGGCCGGCCTCCGGTTACAGGTCCGCGTAGAGCCGGCCCGGATTGAAGATCCGGTCCGGGTCCAGGCGGGCCTTCAACGTCTGGTGGTAGCGCAACAGGGGCGCCGGCAACGGCTGAAACGGCGCGTCCTCCGGTTCCTCGCCGCTGAAACGGGTGGCGGAGCCGCCGGCGCTGGCGGCCAGTTGCCGCAGGGTGTCGGTGTCCGCGTCGCTTTTCAGCCAGCGCTGGGCGCCGCCCCAGTCGCTGAGCAGGGCACCGGGCAGGTCCAGCACCGGCGTCGCCGGCGGCAGGGACAGACGCCACAGCGGTTTGGCGCCGTCGAAGAACGGCAGCCGCTGGTCGCGCAGTTTCTCCCAGTAGTGCGCGTCCTCCAGCGGCTCGCCGCCGATCTCCGCCACCGCCGCGTCCACCGAGCCCTGGTTGCCCTCCAGCCGTATTCGCAGCAGCCCGCCGCCGTGACAGGCGGCGGACAGGGGCAGGCCGCGGCGGCGCCAGCCCAGGATGTTGTCCCGGGCCTGTTCGCCGGTGAGCCGCAGCTGCAGGGAACGGGTGGCGCGCGGGCGCGGTAGCACCTTGAACGACACTTCCGTGATCAGCCCCAGGCAGCCGAAGCTACCCGCCATCAGCCGGGACAGGTCGTAGCCGGCCACGTTCTTCATCACCTCGCCGCCGAAGCGCAGGTGCTGGCCTTCCCCGGTGATCACCCGGGTGCCGAGCACGAAGTCCCGCACCGAACCGGCCCAGGGCCGGCGCGGGCCGGCCAGGCCGCTGGCCACCATGCCGCCGACGCTGGCGTCGCCGCCGAACAGGGGCGGCTCGAACGGCAGCATCTGGTCCTGCTCCGCCAGGGTAGCGATCAGTTCGCTGACCCGGGTGCCGGCGCGGGCGGTGACCACCAGCTCGCTGGGGTCGTAATGGACCACGCCGCTGTGGCCCAGGGTATCCAGCACCTCGCCGTCCACCGGCCGGCCCAGGTGGCTTTTGCCCCCGGTGCCGCGCGGGCACAGCGGGCGGCGCTCGGCGCGGGCGGCGCGCACCCGCTCCAGCAGGGCCTCGGACTGGTCACCCATCAAAAACGCTCCAGCTCGGGGAACGGCAGTTCGCCGCGATGAATGTGCATGGCGCCGAACTCCGCGCAGCGGTTCAGGGTGGGGATGTTCTTGCCGGGATTGAGCAGCCGCTGGGGATCGAAGGCGGCCTTCACCGCGTGGAAGCAGGTGATCTCGTCGGCGTCGAACTGGCTGCACATCTGGTTGATCTTCTCGCGGCCCACGCCGTGCTCGCCGGTGATGCTGCCGCCCACCGCCACGCACAGCTCCAGGATGCGTCCGCCCAGGGCCTCGGCCCGGTGCAGCTGGTCACTATCATTGGCATCGAACAGAATCAGCGGGTGCATATTGCCGTCGCCGGCATGGAAGACGTTGGCCACGCGCAGGTCGTATTCCCGGGACAGCGCCTCGATGCCGGCCAGCACCTTGGGCAGCTCCCGTTTCGGGATGGTGCCGTCCATGCAGTAATAGTCCGGCGAGATGCGCCCCACCGCCGGAAAGGCCGCCTTGCGGCCGGCCCAGAAGCGCTGCCGCTCGGCGTCGTCGCGGGCCTGGCGGATGTCGGTGGCGCCGGCGTTTTCCATCACCGCACGCACCCGCTGGCAGTCCTCGTCCACGTCGCTTTCCACGCCGTCCAGTTCGCACAGCAGAATGGCGGCGGCGTCCCGAGGGTAACCAGCGTGCGCGAAATCCTCGGCGGCGCACAGCGCCAGGTTGTCCATCATCTCCAGGCCGCCGGGGATGACGCCGGCGGCGATGATGTCGGCCACCGCCTGGCCGGCGTTCTCCACGCTGTCGAAGCTGGCCAGCAGCACCTTGGCGCAGGGCGGTGCCGGCAGCAGTTTCACGGTGATTTCGGTGACGATGCCGAGCATACCCTCGGAGCCGGTGAACAGGGCCATCAAATCAAAGCCCGGCGTATCCAGGGCGTCGCTGCCGAGCGTCAGGCACTCGCCGTCCACGGTGACGATCTCCAGCTTCAGCAGATTGTGCACGGTGAGGCCGTATTTCAGGCAGTGCACGCCGCCGGCGTTCTCCGCCACGTTGCCGCCGATGGAACAGGCGATCTGCGACGACGGGTCCGGCGCGTAGTACAGACCGTAGGGCGCGGCGGCCTGGGAAATGGCCAGGTTGCGCACGCCGGGCTGTACCCGGGCGGTGCCGGCCTCGGCGTCGATCTCGAGAATGCGGTTGAAGCGCGCCATCACCAGCAGAATGCCCTTCTCCAGCGGCAGGGCGCCGCCGGACAGGCCGGTGCCGGCGCCCCGCGCCACCACCGGCACGCCTTCCTCGCTGGCAATGCGCATCAGCGCCTGTACCTGCGCCAGGGTCTCCGGCAGCGCCACCAGCATGGGCACGGTGCGATAGGCGGACAGGCCGTCGCATTCGTAGGGGGTCAGGTCCTCGCGCCGGTGCAGCAGGCGCAGATCGGGCAGCGCGCGTTGCAGGCGGGCCAGCAGGGCCGCCTTATCCACCTCGGGCAGGGGCCCGTCGAGCCGTTCGTCGTAATGCATGGTTCCGCCGGGCTGATGTTATTGGAATCTCGGAGACCGGCCGTCAGTGTGCAACGGCCCCGGGGTGCCGGCAAGAGCGGGTCGACGTTGGTCGAAAGGCGTCGCGCCGGTGCTATGATGACCGCGTTTTCGCAACGGGGATCACCGTGACGGCGCACATTCTGATCGTTGACGACGAACCGAGGGTGGCGGAGCCGCTGAGCTTCGCCCTGCAGAGGGAACACTTCCGGGTGACCCATGTGGAGCGGGGCGAGCAGGCGCTGGCGGTGCTGGTAGGGGACCCGCCGGCGCTGGTGGTGCTGGACGTGGGCCTGCCGGACCTCAACGGTTTCGAGGTGCTCAAGCGGATCCGCCGGGACAGCGAGGTGCCGGTGCTGTTTCTCACCGCCCGGGAGGACGAACTGGACCGTATCCTGGGTCTGGAGCTGGGCGGCGACGACTATGTCACCAAGCCGTTCAGCCCCCGTGAGGTGGTGGCCCGGGTGCGCGCCATCCTCAAACGCCAGGGCGCCGCGCCGGCGCGGGCCCCGGTGCGGGACTGGCGCGTGGACGGCGATGCGGCGCGGGCCTGGTTCCGCGATCAGCCCCTGTCCCTGACGCTTTCCGAATATCGGATTCTGGAAGCCCTGGTGCGTCACCCGGGCCGGGTATTCAGCCGCGCCCGGTTGCTGGATATCTGCGGCAGCGAGGAAGACAGCTTCGAGCGCGCCGTGGACACCCATATCAAGACCCTGCGGGCCAAGCTGCGGCCGCTGGGCGGTGACGGTTGGATCGCCACCCGGCGGGGCCTGGGCTATGTGTTGGAACGGCCATGAAGCTGAGCCGCCAGCTGCTGCTGATTTTCTTCCTGGTCATGGGGCTGGTGAGCTGGTTCACCATGGACCTGGTGCTGGGCGAGGCCAAGCCGCTGGTGCGCCAGTCGGCGGAGGAAACCCTGGTGGACGCCGCCAATCTGTTGGCGGAAATCATTGCCTCGGACGCACGCGACCAGCGGCTCACCATCACCCCGGACTTGCGCGCCGCGCTGCAGCGCTACGCGGAACGCGCCCCCGCCGCCACCATCTGGGGGCTCGACAAGAACCGCACCGACACCCATGTGTACGTCACCGATGCCCGGGGCGTGGTGCGCTTTGATTCCCAGGGCCTGAACGAGGGCGAGGATTTCTCGCGGTGGAACGATGTGCTGCTGACCCTGCAGGGCAAGTACGGCGCCCGCACCACCCGCTCCGACCCGGACGATCCCACCTCCTCGGTGCTGTACGTGGCGGCGCCGGTGCGTCACGACGGCACCTTGATCGGCGTGGTCACCCTGGGCAAGCCCGGCGCCTCGATTCAGCCGTTCGTGGCCCAGGCGGAGGCGCGACTGATCCGCTACGGTTGGATGGCGCTGGCGGTGTGTCTGCTGCTGGGCGTCGGCCTGGCCTGGTGGATCAGCCGCCGGGTGGGCCGCCTGCGTGCCTATGCGCTGGCGGTGGCGGAAGGCGGCCGGCCGGCGCCACCGCGCTTCCGGGTGCGCGATGAAATTCACGATCTGGCGCGGGCGGTCACCGCCATGCGTCGCGGGCTGGAGGAACGGTCCCGCCTGGAAAATCACACCGCCATGCTCACCCACGAAATGAAAAGCCCGCTGGCGGCGATTCGAGGGGCCGGGGAAATTCTCGCCGAGGAAGTGGCCGACCCGGCGCTGCATCGCCTGACCGACAATGTGGTGCACGAGAGCCAGCGGCTCAGTGATCTGCTGGATCGCATGCTGGCGCTGGCGCGGCTGGAGAAACTGGAAAGCCTGCCGCCCCGGCGCGATCAGGGTCTGGCGCCGCTGCTTGACGAGTGGCGCCGCAGCCGCCAGGTGCTGCTCGATGAAAAGACACTGACGGTGGCGCTGGAGGGTGAGGCGGTGCTGCGCGTGGACCCGGACACCGCCCGGCTGGCGTTGTTCAACCTGCTCGACAATGGGCTGCGCTTCGCCGACCCCGGCTCCACCCTGGTGGTGGCCGGCTGGCGGCACGGCGATACCGGCGGTGTCACCGTGACCAATCACGGGCCGCGCATTCCGGACTATGCGCTGGACCGGGTCAGTGAACGGTTTTATTCCCTGCCGGCGCCGGGCCACGAGAAAAGCTCCGGGCTGGGCCTGGCCATGGTCCGCGAAGTGGCCGAACTGCACGGCGGCTGGCTGCGCGTCGAAAACCTCGACCACGGCGTCCGCGTTACGCTTTGCCTCGGCTGACGACGCACACGCAATCCCCACAATTCCCCCATCTTCACCGGGCAAGCTGGCCGCTCCGAATCCAGGGAGACGACCATGGCCCAGAGTCCATTGAAAAAAATCCTGATCATCGCCGGCCTGATGCTGGTGTTGGTGGTGCCGCTGCTGATGATCCAGGCGAAGATCAACGAACGCCAGCAACGGGCGATGTTGGTGAGCGCGCAAATCAGCGACCAGTACGGCGGCGAACAGACCCTGTCCGGGCCGGTGATTCTGGTGCCCCAGGTGCGCCCCTACGAGGTGATGTACACCGACAAGGAAACCGGCGAGCCCCGGTCACGGGTGGAAGCCCGTCACGAACGGGTGGCCCGGGTTCCGGAGACGTTGGCCATCGACGGGCGGCTGCGGACCCGAACGCTGTATCGGGGTATCTATGGCACGCCGGTTTACCGCAGCCAGCTCAACGTGGAGGCCGCTTTTCCGGCGGGCTGGGGCGAGCCCCGGGAACCGGCTTTCCGTGATGAGCGCGATGCCTGGCTGATGTTGCGGGTGGGGGATCTGCGCGGCCTCGCCGAGCGGCCGCGCCTGCGTATCGGCGACCGCACCCTGACGCTGCTGGAGCCCGACGAGATCCCGGATTCCCTGGGTGGCAATGTGCTGGTGGCCCGGTTGCCGGACGATCTGACCGGCCCCTTCACCGTGTCCGTGGAACTCAATCTCAATGGCAGCCGTTCGCTGGCGGCGCTGCCCCTGGCCAAGGAAACCCGCATGATGGTGCGCGGTGACTGGCCGCACCCTGGCTTCACCGGTTTGTTGTTGCCGGCGGAGCGGGAAGTGGGCGACGAAGGTTTCATGGGGCGCTGGTACACCAACAGTCTGGCGGCGGCCGGCGCCATCAGCTGCGCCGGTGACAATGCTCTGTGCCCGGACAGTCAGAAGGCGCTGCGGGTGGAGCTGGTGCAGCCGGTCACCGGTTTGCTGTCCAGCGAGCGGGCGTTGAAATACAGCTATCTGATCGTTGGCCTCACCTTCGCCGCGTTCTTTCTGTTCGAGGTGATGCGGCGGCTGCCGGTGCATCCGATGCAATACCTGCTGGTGGGGCTGGCGCTGGCCATGTTCTATCTGCTGCTCGTGGCGCTGGGCGAGCATCTGGATTTCGCCTGGGCCTATGGCCTCGGCGGGGTGGCCTGTGTCGGAGTGATCGGCGTTTATCTCGGCGCGGTGTTGCGCTCGGCCAGGGCGGGGTGGGGGTTCGCCGGCGCCCAGGCACTGGTGTTGGCGTTGATTTACGCGATCCTGAACGCCGAGGACTTTGCGCTGCTGATGGGGTCGTCGCTGCTGTTCGTGACCCTGGCGACGGTGATGGTGCTCACCCGTCACGTGGACTGGAGTGCCGCCCAGACACGCGGGCGGTAATGGTCCTGATGGTGGAAAGCGTTGTCGTAATGGCCGGGTTTGAGGGGGGACTTGAGGGAAGGCTTGAAAAAGTAACGCAGTGAGGAAAAAGGAACGGGCCGGGGCGGGCGCCCCGGCCATTCTGGGCTATGGATCAGCTATCGCCGTCCATGTCCGCGCCCTGCATGGAGTTCACTTTCTCCACTTCCACCAGGGTGCGGCCATCGTCGTGGTCCACTTCACCGACCACGTCCAGCCGGGTGCCGACCGGCAGCTGGCGATCACCGCTGAGATCGTTGTCCAGTTCGATCTCGATGGTGCCGGCGCTGTCCTTGAGCATGTAGTGCTCGTCTTCGAGAACCTGGGTGACTTCGCCGGTCACGTGGACCATCTGGCCTTCCTCGATGCCCTGCTTGATGGCGGCGCTGTCGGCTTTGATGGCGTCACCGGCATGGGCCAGGGAGAAGGCGCCCGCGAGGGCGGTGGCGATGATCAGCTTTTTCATGGCAATCCTCCTTGTTCGCTCGATACGAGTAGGAAGTATCGCATTGGAATCGGCGCTCGTTTTGTAAAGGAGGATCAAATGGCGAGTTAAAAGTTAAAAGTTAAAAGTTAAAACGAAGGCTTCAGGCTCCCCCGCCTTGTGGGAGCGGCGGCCACCAGTCCTGGAGAGTGCCGTCGGAGACGGCGGCCAGGTCGCCGAACTGCAGCAGTACGAATTCGCTTTGCGTGGGGCGAAAGAAAATCTGGTCGTTCACTTCCAGGGCGGTGCTGTCCGCGCCGTTGTACATCATCTGGTTGGTGCTCACGCCGTACAGGCTGTTGGCCGCGATGCCCGCCGGCGACACCGGCTCGGCTTTCCAGTAACCGCCGTAAATAAAATAGGTGCGCGCCCGGTTTGGATCCCACAGGGCCCAGGCGTCGCCCAGCGGCAGGGGACCGGGCAGGTGCAGGCCGTCCATCGCCTTGAGCACCGGCGCCGCGATAAAGGCGGCGGGCTCGAAGTCCGCCAGGGTGTCCAGATCGAAGTCCGTGGGTTTGACCAGCGCCGAGCCGGCGGCCAGTTCGTTGAGCGGGGTCTCGTCGCCGTGCAGGGCCACGGTGGGGCTGCCGGCGCCGTTGAAGGTCAGACGTTGCTCCCGGTATTTCGGCTGCAATCGGTAAAGGCGGTCGATAAAGCCCTGGTACACCGCCTGGCTCTTGCGCAAGGAGTTCTCGCGGCTTTCCACCACGGCGGGCAGCTTGCCCACATGGGCGTCGTAGCCCATGAAGCCGCTGAAGCCGAGCCGGTCCGGGTGCGCTTCGATCAGTGTCAGCAGCGCGTCCAGTTGAGCCGGTTCGGCCAGGCCGCCGCGATGCAGCCCCACGTCCAGTTCAATGTTCACCAGCAGACGACGCCGCAGGCGACGCGCCAAAGTCAGATATTCCCGCAGCCGCGCTTCGCTGTCGATTAGCCACTGCAACTGCTGGTCCGGGTCGAACCCGGCGTCGGCCGGCAGCTCCTCATAGAAGCGCGCCGCCGCGTTGACGGGCATGGGCTTGCCGAGCAGAAGATCGCAGCCCGGCTCCGCCGCCGCCAGGGCGGTGATAAAGGGCTGATGAAACACCATCACCCGGCGGGTGCCGGTGAGGGCCATCACCTCGCGGATCAGCGGCACGCTGGGCAGGGACTTGGCGACGATGCGGTAATCGCGGCCGGGCGGTAATAAGGCGGTGAGACGCCGACAATTGGCGGCCAGCCGCTGGCGGTCGATCAGCAGCACCGGGCGGCCGGGCCCCTGGGCCCGGAACAGATCGTTGAGCGTCTGGAAATAGGGCGCGTGGGGCGCGCCCCGGTCGCCGGGTTTGAGCCACCAGGCCATCGCCAGGCCGCCGCCAAGACCGATCAGAAAAGTGCGTCGTTTCATGCCGGTGCTCCGTCCACGAACACCTTCTTGAGGTGCGCATTGAGCAAACGCCCCTGGGGGTCCAGTTCGCGGCGTATGGCCTGGAAGTCGTCGAAGCGCGGGTACAGGCCGCGCAGCTCCCGGGCGCCCAGGGAATGCAGCTTGCCCCAGTGGGGCCGGCCCTCGCAGGCGCGCAGCACCGGTTCCACGGCGGCGAACACCGGCCGGTGATCCTGCTTGTAATACTGGTGCACCGACAGGCTGGCGCCGGGGCGGCCGCTGAACATGGACAGCAGGCTGTCGTCGGCGGCCACGTAACGGAACTCGATGGGAAAGAACACGTTCAGGTCCTGTTGACGCAGGGTGTCGCAGACCTTGCGCAGGCACTCGATGCCGCGTTCCGCCGGCACCGTGTATTCCATCTCGTTGAAACGCACCGTGCGGCGGTTGGCGTAGATCCGGTGGGCCGGGCCCCAACGCCGGTTCTCTTCCACGAACAGGGTGACCAGTTTCTGCAGGGACGGCGTCAGCCAGCCGGCGCGCATGGCCAGCTCGCAGACCAGTTCCAGCAGGTCGTTGCTGTCGTCCTGGGCCAGATTGTCGTCCTGCCGATCGGTGAGCGACATGGTTTTGACGATGGCGGTGCCGCCCAGAGGGAAGGCGAAAAATTCGATATTACGGAAGTTGTCCTTTTCGCTTTCCACGAACGCCATGGCCTCGTCCAGGGGCAGGGTCCAGGTGTGTTCTTCCAGCCGGTAGGCGGGCTCGGTGCGCAGGGTCACGTCGGTGATCAGGCCCAGGGCGCCCACCGAGCAGCGCGCCGCGTGGAACAGATCGCCGTCGGCGGCGGTAAGGGCATGGCGGCGCCCGGCCATATCGATCAGCGTCAGCGCTTCCACCTGGCCGGAGAGACACGGCAACCCCAGGCCGGTGCCGTGGGTGCCGGTGGCGATGGCGCCGGCCAGGGACTGCAGGTTGATGTCCGGCTCGTTGGTCAGGCTGCGCCCCTCGTCCCAGGCCCGGGCGCCGGCCTGGGCGATGCGGGTGCCGGCGCCGAAGCGCAGGGCACCGTCGTCGTTGGCGTGCAGGCCGCTGAGGGCTTCCAGGGAGATCAGGGTGTCGTCGGTGGGCACCACGCCGCTGAACGAATGGCTGCCACCGAAGGCCCGCACCGTGCCTTTACTCTGGCCGATCAGCTCAATCAGGCCGTCTTCGTCGGCGGGATAGGCCAGGTTACGGGGGCGGGCGCTTTGGTTGCCGGACCAGTTTTGCCAGGGCGTGGCGGCGTCGGCGGCCCGGGCGGCGCCACTCAGGCCGGCGAGGGCACCGGCCCCGGCGGTGGCCGTCAGCGCCTTGAGAAAACCGCGGCGGTCCAGGGAAAGGGAGAACGACATGAGGGTTCCTGATTCTTTTTTATTGGAATCGTTATAATTGGAACCATCGTACTAAATTTACCGGGGAGCGCAACCCCGTGGCTCAGACCCGGTGTGGCGCCAGCCATTGTTCCAGTTGCGGCCCCTGCATCACGCCGGCCTGGCGGGCCACTTCACGCCCCTCGCGGAACACCATCAGGGTGGGGATGCTGCGGATGCCAAAGCGGCCGGCCAGGGCCGGCTCCGCCTCGGTGTCCAGCTTGGCGAAGCGCAAGCGCGGTTCGAGCCGCGCGGCGGTGCGCTCGAAGATGGGCGTCATCATCTTGCAGGGGCCGCACCAGGACGCCCAGAGATCCACCACCACCGGCACCTGGGAGCGTTCCACCACGGCCTGGAAATTGGCGGCGGTGAGCGTCAGCGGCGCGCCGCTGAACAGCGGCTGCTTGCACTTGCCGCAGCGGGGCCGGTCATCCAGGCGGGCGGCGGGAATCCGGTTGACCGCGCCGCAATGGGCGCAGCCCAGGGTCAGGGTGTCATCGGTCATGGGCGAGCTCCGGCAAGGGGGACAGGATCAATATGATGGCCCCGCCCCGCCGTTCAAGCCAGGGCTCAGGGAAAGCGCACCCCGGTCAGGGTTTCGGACAGTTCCCACAGCCGGGCGCCCCGGGCGCCGTCCAGCGCATAGCGCCGGGGGCGCGCCTCGGTGGGCGGGCCGAACGCTTCCATCAGACGGGCCGGGCCGTAATAGTGGCCGCCCCGGGCGTCCGGGCTGGTGGCCGCGTAGAGGGTGGGCCAGCTGCCTTTTTCGGCGCTCTGGGTAAACAGCGGCCAGGCCCAGCGGGCCAGCCGGCCGATGCCCAGCGGGCTCTCCTCGGCGATGCCGGGGCCCGCCAGGTTGGTGCTGGCCACGCCCGGGTGGCAGGCCAGGGACCGGGTCTCGGCGCCGGCGTCGCGCAGCCGCCGCTCCAGCTCGATGGCGAACATCAGATTGGCCAGCTTGGCCTGGGCGTAGGCTTTCTGGCGGCCGTACTCGCCGTCCAGATGAATGTTGTCGAAGTGAATGCGACCGCCCCGGTGGGCAATGCTGCTCACGGTGACGATGCGCGATCCCGGCACGTCGCGCAGGCGCGGCAACAGATGGCCGGTGAAAGCGAAATGGCCCAGATGGTTGATGCCGAACTGGCGTTCGAAGCCGTCCTCGGTGCGGCCTTCCTGCAGCCACATGATGCCGGCGTTGTTGATCAGCAGGTCGATGTGCTCGCAGCGCCCGGCGATCTCCTCGGCGGCGGCGCGCACGCTGGCCTGGCTGGCCAGGTCCAGGTGCACGATTTCCGTCTGGCCGGGCAGGCCGCGGCGGGCGGCCTCCGCTTTTTCCAGGTTGCGGCAGGCCATGATCACCCGCGCCCCACGGGCGGCCAGATGGTGGGCGGCGCGCAGCCCGATGCCGCTGTTGGCGCCGGTGATCACGGCCACCCGGCCGCTCTGGTCGGGGATATCGGAAGGCTTCCAGCTCATGGCGGCTCCTGGTCGGCGCGGGTCTCCGCGACGTCAGCCGCGACCCATCAGTCGATGCCGAGCTGATCCCAAAGAGCATCCACCCGGCGTTTGGTGTCGTCGTCCATGGTAATCGGACGGCCCCACTCACGACTGGTTTCACCGGGCCATTTCGCGGTGGCGTCCAGCCCCATTTTCGAACCCAGACCGGCCACCGGCGAGGCGAAGTCCAGGTAGTCGATGGGCGTGTTCTCCACCAGCACCGTGTCCCGGGCCGGGTCCATGCGGGTGGTGATCGCCCACATCACGTCCTTCCAGTCGCGGCCGTTGACATCGTCGTCGCAGACGATCACGAACTTGGTGTACATGAACTGCCGCAGGAACGACCACACCCCCATCATCACGCGCTTGGCGTGGCCCGGGTACTGCTTCTTCATGGTCACCACCGCCATCCGGTAGGAGCAGCCCTCCGGCGGCAGATAGAAATCCACGATCTCCGGAAACTGCTTCTTCAGAATCGGCACGAAGATTTCGTTCATTGCCACACCCAGCACCGCCGGCTCATCCGGCGGCCGGCCGGTATAGGTGCTGTGGTAAATCGGGTCGCGACGGTGGGTAATGCGCTCCACGGTGAACACCGGAAAACGCTCCACCTCGTTGTAGTAACCGGTGTGGTCGCCGAACGGCCCCTCGTCGGCCATCTCGCCGGGATGGATGTGGCCTTCCAGCACGAACTCGGCGCTGGCCGGCACCTGCAGATCCGAACCCAGGCACTTCACCAGCTCGGTCTTGCTGCCCCGCAGCAGGCCGGCGAAAGCGTACTCGCTGAGCGTGTCCGGCACCGGCGTCACCGCGCCCAGAATGGTGGCCGGATCGGCCCCCAGCGCCACCGCCACCGGGAAGGGCTCACCCGGGTGCTGCTGTTGCCACTCCTGAAAATCCAGCGCACCACCGCGATGACTCAGCCAGCGCATGATCAGCTTGTTACGCCCGATCAATTGCTGGCGGTAAATGCCCAGGTTCTGGCGCTCCTTATGCGGCCCCCGGGTAATCACCAGCGGCCAGGTCACCAACGGCCCGGCATCCCCGGGCCAGCAGGTCTGGATCGGCAAACGGGTCAGATCCACATCGTCGCCCTCGATCACCTGCTCCTGGCAGGGCCCGGACCCGCTCACCTTGGGGCTCATGCTCAGCACCTTGCGGAACACCGGCAGCTTCTCCCAGGCATCCCGGAAGCCCTTGGGCGGCTCCGGCTCCTTCAGAAACGCCAGCAACTCGCCCAGCTCGCGCAACTCCGCCACCGAATCCCGACCCATCCCCAGCGCCACCCGCCGCTCGGTGCCGAACAGATTGCCCAGCACCGGAATCGACGAGCCCTTCGGATTCTCGAACAACAACGCGGGCCCGCCCGCCTTCAGCGTGCGGTCGCAAATCTCGGTGATTTCCAGGTGCGGATCCACTTCCGTGGTGATGCGTTTCAGCTCGCCCTGCTTCTCCAGCTGCTGAATAAAGTCGCGCAAATCGCGGTATTTCATGGAACACGGTCTCGCCGGCTACAAGGTGCGAGGCAGTATAACAGCCCACCCGCCGGGCACGATGCCATGCCGACACCGCCGCCCTCTCCAGGCCGGTAGTAGGACCGACTGGGCGGCACTCCGCTTCAGTCGCGATAAGCCCCGCCGAAGACCGCGACAGAAACAGAGGCCTGCCCGATCGCCCCTGCCGCTGCCCACATGGACGGTAGGTTGATGCCGGCAAACCAAGGGCTCATGGGACGCGGGGCGCCGCTGTGAAAGGTTTGTAACTTTATGAAATATCTGATTTATTCGGTTTTATATCAAAAAAAGTAAGGCGGGATAGGGCGCTGGTGTGTTCATTGGATATTCGAGACGGATTTTTAATACCTGGTAAATGAAAAGAAAGGATCGACCATGACGGAGAAACGAGAGTATAGAGGCTACGGTGGAGCGAAGCAGAATTCTGATGGCACCTGGGTTTGCGGAGGTGCATATGGTGGAGCTAAGCAGAACCCCAACGGCACACGGGTATGCGGTGGCGCATACGGTGGAGCTAAGCAAAATCCCGACGGCACTTGGGTATGTGCATGAGCCCATTTAACAAGGCCATTAAGTCCGTTTCGGGCCAAGGGCCGTCGATCGGGTGCCCTTTTCAGGGCTCGCTTATGGCTGATGTTAGCTGCCCCATAGGAAAGTCAAATGAATTCTGTAAGCCCTGAGGAGTTTAACCGTCGCTGCAACCGTCTCTACCGTCAGCTGAGAATGGCGAAAGGCGCAGCACCATCAGCAACCTCGATTGGTCCGAAATTTATCAGGCCGGTTGAGAAAATTATTCATCAAATCCCAGCTATAGATTGTAGGGCCGGGTGTTCTTATTGCTGCAATCTTCGCGTGGTGGCATTTTCATTCGAGATAATCGCTATCTATTTTTATTTAGTGAATAGTCTTACCAAAAGTGAATTGGAGGAATGCAAAATAAGGGTAAGGCGGCAGTGCGAAAAAATTCGTCACATGACTGTTAGTGAACATTTCGCTACTAATATTACTTGTCCGTTGCTGGTTGGAGGTGAATGTAGCGTTTATCCAGTGCGCCCATTATCTTGTGCTGGCTACCATTCAGCTTCCGTTGATGCATGCCGAAATTCAGATGAAAATCCGGAGTTAACTGGGTTTGAGAGTGGAGGCATACCTATGTTCCAGGAGGTCAACGATGCTCAATCTACGCAGGATGCGGTCGCGGTAGAAGTGCTTTCGAAAACTAGAGACGACCCACATAAATATGAACTTATCAGAAGTCTCTGGAAGATAATGGAAAACCCAAAACTGATACAGCGATGGAAGTCTGGCCGCGCTATATTTAAAAAAGCTTAGCTAAAATTCAAAAATAGCTAACAATTGCAGGCAATTGACGATCCTGACTAGCCACTGCCGCACGAGTTATAAGGGGGTAATGTGCCACTTGAAAAAATAGAAATATGTGGATTTAGAGGTTTCAATAAGAGGCAAGCTTTGGACTTGTCTATTCCAAATAAAAAGCCTGGAAGTGGGCTAACAATTATTACCGGAGCAAACAATTCAGGAAAATCATCTATTATTGAGTGCCTAAAGGTCAGGGGCGGTCGCCAGTCTCCAAGTTTTGCCGTTGGGGCAAGAAATGCTTCAGTAGATTTTGTTGAGATTAAATATTTTGTTGATGGCGAAGAAGAGTCTGTTGTTTCTTTGAGAAAAGGTGGTAGCGAAACAAAGAAAAATAAAATTAATGGAAATTTTCATATTTTTGTTCTGCCTTCTCGCAGAGCCTTTAATCCATTCTTTATTAAAGCGGGAGGGCCAGTCCAGTCAAGAGAGCAATACCTTGATAATATCCAGCTGTCCGCACAAAGAAGTTCGACGATGGATAGCTTCTCGTATCGACTATTCGGTATTGTTGAGAAACAGGAAGCTTTCAATAAAATACTTCATAGAGTGTTAACCTTTAAACCTGAGTGGTCTATTGATCAGTCCGATCAAGGTCAATATTTCCTGAAGTTTCACAATGGCGAATTTTCGCATACTAGTGACGGAATGGGAGAAGGGGTTGTCAGCATATTTGGTATAGTTGATTCTCTATACGATTCCAAGCCGGGCGATGTGATTGTTATAGATGAGCCAGAGCTATCCTTGCACCCGGCACTTCAAAGGCGCGTTTTTGATTTGCTTAAAGATTTCTCCAAAGATAGACAAATAATTATTTCTACACATTCACCTTATTTTGTAGATGTTCCTTCAATTATCAATGGCTCAAATCTGGTTAGGGTTGTGAATACCGGTAAAGGGACTGAAATATTTCAGCTTTCACGTCAGGCTAGGAACGTTCTTAAGAAACTCTCGAAGGGCAACCTTTATAATCCTCATACGTTTGGTCTTGATGCTAGAGAGTTATTCTTCCAAGAGGACGGTGTTGTGGTTGTGGAGGGCCAGGAAGATGTTCTGCTTTTTCCTGACGTTGCAAGCCAGTTAGAAACGGCTATAACGGGATCTTTCTTTGGCTGGGGTGCTGGTGGTGCATCAAATATTGAACATGTGTGTTTCTTTCTTAAGGATCTCGGGTTTAAAAAAGTGGCAGCCATACTCGATGGCGATAAGGCGGAAGAAATACCGAAGTTAAAAAGCAAGTATCCTGGTTACCATTTTGTACACATTTGCGCAGATGATATACGGACAAAAAGAGCAAGGAAAGAAACCGAAGCGGTAGATGGGTTGCTGGATGATAACCGGATAATTAAGAGTGAGCATAAGGAACATACATTGCAGCTTATTCAAAAGCTTAACCAATACATGGATAGCCTATAAAAAGCTGAGCATACGCAAAATTTACTCGCTTCGCTCCCGGTTTTTCGGTGAGTGTGGAGTTGGCGGGTTTTCCCCTCTGTCCTGGGAGCTTCACAGAATGTACGTCCCGAGCCACTTCAAAGAAGACGACGTAGGCAAGCTGCAGCAGCATATCCGTGATTACGGTTTCGGATTGCTGGTGGTCGCGGATGACGATGGCATCGAAGCGAATCATGTCCCCTTTTATCTCAGTACTGAGCAAGAGGGCACGCTTGGGCAGCTCCAGTGTCATTTGGCGCGCAACAATCCGCTTTGGCGGCGTCTGCATGATGGGGCTCGGGTGCTTGCGATTTTTCAGGGGCCTGATGCCTATGTTTCGCCCTCCTGGTACGCCACCAAGGCAGAAACGGGCCGGGTTGTTCCGACATGGAACTACCTTGCCGTCCACGTGGAAGGTAGCGCTCGGATTATTGAGGATTCGGATTGGCTGAAACTTCATCTCCAGCGACTCACCGACAAGCATGAATCGGGCATGGCCAGCCCTTGGGCCGTTGACGACGCGCCGGCGGATTTCGTCGAAGGTTTGGCCCAGGCTATTGTTGGTGTAGAGATCAGGATTGAAACGCTGATGGGTAAGTTGAAGGCGAGTCAGAACCAACCGGAAAGAAACCGGGTTGGGGTTAAGGCCGGGCTTGAGGCCGGAGAAGGGGCACAGGGTCGTGCCATGGCTAAGTTCATCGACTAAGGGGGGGTTGCGTTTCTCCAGCGCCGCGCTCGATTGGCGAAGTCCTTTATCGCGACTGAAGTCGCTCCTACAGTTGTGGTGCGTTCTTAAACGCAAAACGCCCCGGCGATGACCGGGGCGTTTTGCGTTGTGCGGTCTTGTGGAAAGACCGCCGGCGTTACTTGCGCTTCATGGAGTCGAAGAATTCGGCGTTGGTCTTGGTCTGCTTCATGCGGTCGATGAGGAATTCCACCGCGCCGATTTCGTCCATGGGGTGGAGGACCTTGCGCAGGATCCACATCTTCTGCAGCTCGTCTTCGCTGACCAGGCGCTCTTCGCGGCGGGTGCCGGAGCGTTTGATGTTCATGGCCGGGAATACGCGCTTCTCGGCGACCTTGCGGTCCAGGTGCAGTTCCATGTTGCCGGTGCCCTTGAACTCCTCGTAGATCACTTCGTCCATCTTGGAGCCGGTTTCCACCAGGGCGGTGGCGAGGATGGTCAGGCTGCCGCCTTCCTCGATGTTCCGGGCGGCGCCGAAGAAGCGCTTGGGTTTTTCCAGGGCGTGGGCGTCGACACCACCGGTGAGCACCTTGCCGGAGCTGGGCTGCACGGTGTTGTAGGCGCGTGCCAGACGGGTGATGGAGTCGAGCAGGATGATCACGTCCTGCTTGTGTTCGACCAGCCGCTTGGCTTTCTCGATCACCATTTCGGCCACCTGCACGTGGCGGGCCGGCGGTTCGTCGAAGGTGGAGGCCACCACTTCACCGCGGACCGTGCGCGACATCTCCGTCACCTCTTCGGGACGTTCGTCGATCAGCAGCACGATCATGTGGGCTTCGGGGTTGTTGCGGGCGATGGAGTGGGCGATGTTCTGGAGGAGCATGGTCTTGCCGGCTTTCGGCGGGGCGACGATCAGGCCGCGCTGGCCCTTGCCGATCGGCGCCACCAGGTCGATCACCCGGGCGGTGATGTCCTCGGTGGAGCCGTTGCCGATCTCCATCACCAGACGCTCGGTGGGGAACAGGGGCGTCAGGTTTTCAAACAGAATCTTGTTCTTGGCGTTTTCCGGTTTGTCGGTGTTGATCTCGTTGACCTTGAGCATGGCGAAGTAGCGTTCGCCATCCTTGGGAGGCCGGATCTTGCCGGAAATGGTGTCGCCGGTGCGCAGGTTGAAGCGCCGGATCTGGCTGGGCGAGACGTAGATGTCGTCGGGACCGGCCAGGTAAGAGCCTTCCGCGGAGCGGAGGAAGCCGAACCCGTCCTGCAGGATCTCCAGAACCCCGTCACCGTAGATGTCGGAGCCGTTCTTGGCCGCCTTTTTGAGGATGGAGAAGATGACGTCCTGTTTGCGGGTTCGCGCCAGGTTCTCCAGGCCGAGTTCCTTGGCAATATCCAGCAGTTCGCCGATCGGCTTCTGTTTCAGTTCGGTAAGATTCATTGGAGTTTTACAGGGTGTCCAGAGATGAATTGACGGAATACACCATGGGGAGGTGTCTCGATGGTCCGGTTTTCGGGGGCGGGTGCTCTGTGTGGCGCCGTGCCCTTATTTTGGCTGAAATCGCCCGGATCGGCCGGCCACGGAGGCGGCATGAAAGAGCCGGTTTGGATATGGCCTGACGCAATGAGCGGGAACGATTAAAGATGTGACCCTTGCGAATCAGCGCGCGGCGGGGACCGGATTTCCCGGGTGCCGGCTGCGATGATTACCCCTGACCGAACAGTGCCTCAACAATGCGGGCTTTGCAAACCCGATGGAAAACAAGGCGGATAAAACGGACGGATCAGGAATCCCTGCCAGAGGGGGCGAATACGCTGATTCGGGAATGTACCACCGGGTCGGAGGGCTGTCCAGCCCGCGCGGATGACCGGGTTCACGGTCTTCGCGGGCCGGGCAGCCACCGCCGGAAGCAGGCTAGGTTCAGAGCGTGCTGTCCAGGAAGGCGGTGAGCTGGGACTTGGACAACGCGCCCACCTTGGTGGCTTCCACATCGCCGTTCTTGAACACGGTCAGAGTGGGGATGCCACGCACGCCGTATTTTCTCGGCGTTTCCGGGTTGTCGTCGATGTTCAGCTTGGCGATGGTCAGCTTGTCCGCGTATTCACCGGAGAGATCCTCCAGAATCGGCGCTACCATCTTGCAGGGGCCGCACCAGGGCGCCCAATAGTCCACCAGAACCGGACCGTCGGCTTTCAGGACTTTCTCCTCGAAATCCGCATCGGTCACGTTGATAATCTCGCCGCTCATTGAATTCTCCTGCTAGGCTCGCGGGATGTCAGGGCGACGCCTCGTTGCCGAGGCGTCGTAGAGGGTGATTAATATCAGGGTCTGGAGCGCGGATTTCAAGCGCGCCGGGCAATGGGGCCGACAGGGGCCGCCTATCAGGGGCGCCGGGCCGGGGACCGCCGAGGAGGACGGTTTTGCGACAACCTGAACATCTGGCCGCCATCGATCTGGGGTCGAACAGCTTTCATATGGTGGTGGCCCGGCAGGCGCAGGGGGAGGTGCGCGTGCTGGAAAGCCTGTCCGAGAAGGTGCAGCTGGGCGCCGGCCTGGACCGCGACAATCGCCTGGACGAGGCGGCCCAGGAGCGTGCCCTGGACTGCCTGGCGCGCTTCGGCCAGCGGATCACCGGCATTCCCCGGGGCAACGTGCGTGTAGTGGGTACTAACACACTGCGCATGGCCCGTAACGCCAGGCAGTTTATCGCCCGGGCCGAGGCCGTGCTGGGGCACGACATCGAGGTGGTGGCTGGCCGCGAGGAGGCTCGCCTGATCTATCTGGGCGTGGCCCACAGCCTGGCCGACGACGCCGGCGCCCGGCTGGTGGTGGACATCGGCGGCGGTTCCACGGAGCTGATCATCGGTGAGCGGTTCGAGGCGGTGGAGACCGAGTCGCTGCACATGGGCTGCGTCAGTTACGGGCAGCGATTCTTCCCGGAGGGGCGCATCACCGAGGCGGCGTTTCGCAAGGCGGTCACCGCCGCCCGCCAGGAAGTGCTTTCCATCGACGCCAACTACCGGCGGCTGGGCTGGGCCCAGGCGGTGGGGGCGTCCGGCACCGTCAAGGCCATCGCCCAGGTGTGCGAGGAGAACGGCTGGAGCAGCGAGGGCGTGTCCCTGGAAGGGCTCGACAAGGCGCGCCGCAAGGCGATCAAGGCCGGCAGCGTGGACGCCCTGGATCTGAAGGGCCTGCGCGACGACCGCAAGCCGATCTTCGCCTCCGGTCTGGCGATCCTGCTGGGCATCTTCGAGCAGTTGGGCCTGGAGCGGATGCAGTTTTCCAACGGCGCCCTCCGCGAAGGGCTGCTCTATGACCTGCTCGGCCGTTTCAGCCATGAGGACGTGCGCGAGCGCAGCATCCAGGCGCTGATGAACCGCCACCATGTGGAGCGCGCCCAGGCGGAACGGGTGTGGGCCACCGCCCGGGGTCTCTATGAACAGGCGGCGCCGGTCTGGCGGTTGGAGGACGACGCGGCCCTGGACACCCTGCGCTGGGGGGCGCTGCTTCATGAGGTGGGGCTGGCGGTGTCGCACAGCCAGTTCCACAAGCACGGCGCCTATCTGGTGTCGAATTCCGACCTGCCCGGCTTCTCCCGGCAGGAACAGCAGGGGGTGGCGTTGCTGGTGCGCGGCCATCGCCGCAAGCTGCCCCTGTCGGCGCTGAACGAGTGTCCCGAGGACGAACAATCGCGCTGGCTGCGGCTGTGTCTGATTCTGCGGCTGGCCTGCCGGCTGCACCATGCCCGCAATGACGGGCCGGTGCCCGCCCTTGGCCTGGCGGTGGACGGGCAGGCCCTGACGCTCTCGTTCCCGGAAGGCTGGCTGGCGGAGCATCCCCTGACCCTGGCGGACCTGGAGCAGGAGCAGGAGTATTTCCAGGCCGCGGATTACACCCTCACCGTCCTGTAGGCGCGGTCGTTCGACCGCGATTCGGGGCGTGGGTGGGCGGATCAGCCGCCGGTCAGTTCCTCCAGCAGGGCCTGCTGGGCCAGGAACGGCGCTTCGCCTTCTTCGGGTTGCACCCGGGTATAGGTACCGTCCGGGTTCAACGTCCAGGCCTGGCCGTTGTCGCGCAGATAATAGTCCAGCCCTTCGCGAAGAATCCGCATCTTCAGTAGCGGGTCGTTCACCGGAAAGCAGGTTTCCACCCGGTTGAACAGATTGCGGTCCATCCAGTCGGCACTGGAGCAGTACAGCAGATCCTCGCCGGCGTGATGGAAATGGTAGATGCGCGTGTGTTCCAGGAATCGACCAATGATGGAGCGCACGCGGATGTTCTCCGAGAGGCCCTCGATGCCCGGCCGCAGACAGCAGATACCGCGCACGATCAGATCGATCTCCACCCCCGCCTGACTGGCCCGGTACAGGGCCTGCATGATGCGGCCCTCGGTGAGCGAGTTGAACTTGGCGATGATGCGCGCCGGCTTGCCGGCCCGGGCCTGTTCGGTCTCGAAGTCGATCCAGCTGATCAGGCTCGGATGCAGGGTGAACGGCGAATGCTTCAGGTGCTTGAGGCGCGCCGCCTTGCCCATGCCGGTGAGCTCCTGAAAGATCTTGTGCACGTCCTGGCACAGTCCCTTTTCCGCCGTCATCAAACCGTAGTCGGTGTAAATGCGCGTGGTCTTGGTGTGGTAGTTGCCGGTGCCCAGGTGCGCGTAGCGTTTGATGCCGTCACCGTCGCGGCGCACCACCAGCAGCATCTTGGCGTGGGTTTTGTAGCCCACCACGCCGTACACCACCATGGCGCCGGCTTCCTGCAAGCGGCGGGCGCCTTCGATGTTCGACTCCTCGTCGAAGCGCGCGCGCAGCTCCACCACCGCGGTCACTTCCTTGCCATTGCGGGCGGCGGTTTCCAGATGGTCGAGAATCTCGGAGTTGGTGCCGGTGCGGTAGAGCGTCTGCTTGATGGCCAGCACCTTGGGGTCCCGGGCCGCCTCGGCGAGCAGATTGACCACCGGGCTGAAACTTTCGAAGGGGTGGTGCAGCAGGATGTCGCCCTGGTCGATGGCGTCGAACACGCTCTCGTGCTTCTTCAGCGCCGCCGGCACCCGCGGGGTGAACGGCGCATAGTGCAGGCGTGGCCGGTTGACGCTGGTGAACATGCGCGCCAGGTTCACCGGCCCGTTCACTTCATAGGCGTCCTGGGCGGTGAGCTCGAATTGCTCCAGCAGATAGTCCACCAGATGCCGCGGGCAGTTGTCCGCCACTTCCAGTCGCACCTCGTCGCCGTAGCGCCGTGACAGCAGCTCGCCCTTGAGGGCGCTGGCCAGATCCTCGGCGTCCTCGTCCACTTCCAGGTCGGCGTTGCGGGTGACCCGGAACTGGTAGCAGCCGGTGGCGCTCATGCCCGGGAACAGATCGCTGACATGGGCGTGGATCATCGACGACAAAAAGATGAAGTTGTCGTTGCCGTTCTCGCAGATGTGCTCCGGCAGCCGGATCAGGCGCGGCAGGGAACGCGGCGCCGGCACGATGGCCAGGCCCGTGGAGCGCCCGAAGGCGTCCTTGCCGTCCAGCGGCACGATAAAGTTGAGGCTCTTGTTCACCAGCCGGGGGAACGGGTGGGCCGGGTCCAGGGCGATCGGCGTCAGCACCGGATAGACCTGCTCGCGGAAGTACTTTTTCACCCACTCCGCCTGGCGCCGGGTCCAATGCTCCCGACGCAGAAAGTGCACCCCTTCCTCGGCCAGGGCCGGCAGCAGAATGTCCTGCAGAATGTGGTACTGGCGTTGCACCGCCTCATGGGTGACGCGGGCGATCTCGTCGAGGATTTCCTGGGCCAGCATGCCGTCCGGCCCGGGCTGCCCGGTGCCGGTTTCCAGCCGATTCTTCAGCCCGGCCACGCGGATCTCGAAGAACTCGTCCATGTTGGACGAGAAAATCAGCAGGAAATTGAGCCGCTCCATCAGCGGATGGCGCTCGTCCATGGCCTGTTCCAGCACCCGCAGGTTGAACTGCAGCAGGCTCAGTTCCCGGTTGATGTAGTAGTCGTGATTGTCCAAGTCGATGGCGTGATGGTGGTTGGCGATGTGATTCATGGCGTGATCCCGGCCCGGACGCGAAAGAGCCTCCATTCCATGACATTACTGTGACAGAGGCATGACAGGGCGGTGCCTGAGTCAGAGTACCGCACTGAAAGGCCGCCGGGGAGGGCTTCCATGCTTACGAATGATACGTATAATGCGAACCATTCTTGTTTGCTTTAAGTCCGGAGTAGTTCTATGCAATTGTTGCCAATCGGCGGCGGCCGTGGTTTCGTCGTGGGCGCCTTTTTGACCCTGGGTGGCGCCCTGTGGGCACCGACCGCGCTGGCCCAGTCTCCCAGCGGCACCGTGGCACCGGTGGAAGTGGAAGAAGAAGCCCCCAAGGAAACCTATATCACCGCCGACGAACCCGCCGACGCCGGCAAGTTGAAGGTGGCCGCCGAGCGTCAGCCCTTCGCGATCACCGTCATCGATCAAGAGTTCTTCCAGGACACCGGCGTCAAAAACATCCAGGACGCGCTGCAATACAGCTCCGGCGTTTACTCGGGCAGTTTTGGCTTCGACACCCGCGGCGATTCCGCCAAGATCCGTGGCCTCAATCCGACCTTGTACATCGACGGCCTGCGCGCCTCCTACGGCTCCTACAACAGCGTGCGCCCGAACACCTTCGGGCTTTCCAAAATCGAAGTTCTGAAGGGCCCGTCCTCGGTGTTGTACGGCCAGGCGGACCTGGGCGGCATCATCAACGGCGTTTCCAAACTGCCGAAGCCGGTCAAAGAAGGCTATCTCAACGCCCAGGTAGGTTCCTACGACCGCAAGCAGGTCGCCGCCGACATCACCGGCCCCCTGTCCGAGGACGGCAAGCTGCTGTATCGGCTGGTGGCCTTGAAGCGGGACAGCGGTACCCAGGTGGACTACGTGGACGACAATGGTTACGTCTTCGCGCCGTCCATCACCTGGCTGCCCACCGACGACACCACGGTGAGCCTGCTGTTCAACAGCCAGCAGAACGACGGCGCGGTGTCCGCCCAGTTCCTGCCGTCCCGGGGCACTATCGATCCGGGCCCGTTGGGTGACATCGGCTCGGAAACCTTCGTCGGCGAACCGGGCTGGGACCGTTACGACCGTCGCAAGGACGAGGTGACGCTGTTCGTGGATCACCGCCTCAACAGCGAATGGTCGCTGGGCTTCACCGGTCGCTACACGGAAACCGAAACCGAGACCCGCGAGCACTGGGCCACCATCTCGCCGACCTACCCGCTGGCGGACGGCACCATCGCGCGCACCATTTACATGAGCGACAAGGGCACCGAGATCACCAACTTTGATGTTCGCCTGGAAGGTGACGTTCTGTTGGGGCCCACCCGTCATAACGTGGTGTTCGGGGTCGACCGTCAGGACGCGCTGTGGACCGAGGACAACAGCTTCACCGGCGCCGGCACCGACCTGAACGTGTATGACCCGCAGTACGGCAACGTCAACTACGCGGTGCTGGATCCGCAGGACGCCAACGACAACGAGATCAAACAGACCGGTGTCTACGTGATCGATCATATGGAGATCGACCGGGTGGTGGTGTCCGGCGCGCTGCGCTACGACGACAGCACCAACAAGGTGCTGGCGGTGAACGGCGCCGACACCGAGTCCACGGATACCGAGACCACCGCGCGGCTGGGCCTGATGTACCGGTTTGATTCCGGCATTTCACCCTATGTGAGTTATTCCGAGTCGTTCGTGCCGAACCTGGGCACCGACGGAAATGGCCAGAGTCTGGACGCCAGCACCGGTGAACAGCGGGAAGTGGGCGTCAAATATCTGTCGCCGAACAAGGACCTGTCGGTAGAGGCAGCCTGGTTCGATATCGAGGAAAACAACCGGGTGATCGACGGCAACTCGCCGAACAGCCTGGAGCAGGTGGGCGCCACCGTGGATGGCTGGGAAATCTCCGTGATCAAGCAATGGCAAAACCTGTCCCTGCTGGCCAATTACACCCGCCTGGACGCCAAGGAGGATTCCACCGGCGAGCGCCTGCCCTATGTGGCGGAGGAAGTGGCGTCAGCCTGGAGCAAGTACCAGTGGGAGAATGGCCTGCGTGTTGGCGCCGGCGTGCGCTACCAGGGCGACACCGTGGGCTCCGACTACGGCAATGGCGCCGGCCCGGAAGTGCCGTCGGTGACTCTGTACGACGCCATGCTCGGTTATTCCACCGGCCCCTGGGATTTCACCCTCACCGGCAAGAACCTGGCGGACAAGGAATTCGTCTCCTGGTGCCGAGGGCCCGGCTACGACTGCGGCTACGGAGAGCGCCGTATGGTGATCGGCGAAGTCGGTTACCGCTTCTGAAAACAAAAAAGGCCGGCGAAAGCCGGCCTTTCTCGTATCCGCGACTGTTCAGCCGCGCCCGGCCAGCTTGACGGCGGCGGCCTTGGCGAAGTAGGTCAGGATGCCGTCGGCGCCGGCGCGCTTGAACGCCAGCAGGGATTCCATCATCACCTTGTCCTGGTCCAGCCAGCCGTTCTGGAAGGCGGCCATGTGCATGGCGTACTCGCCGCTCACCTGGTAGGCGTACACCGGCACCCGGAATTCGTCCTTCACCCGGCGCACCACGTCCAGGTAGGGCATGCCCGGTTTCACCATCACCACGTCGGCGCCTTCCGCCAGGTCCAGGCCGATTTCGTGCAGGGCCTCGTCGGAGTTGGCCGGGTCCATCTGATAGGTGGTCTTGTCCGCCTTGCCCAGGTTGGCGGCGGAGCCCACCGCGTCGCGGAACGGGCCGTAGTAGGCGGAGGCGTACTTGGCGGAGTAGGCCATGATGCGGGTCAGGGTGTGGCCCTGCTCTTCCAGGGCCTGGCGGATGGCGCCGATGCGACCGTCCATCATGTCCGAGGGCGCCACCATGTCGGCGCCGGCGTCGGCGTGGGACAGGGCCTGCTTGACCAGGGCGGTGACGGTGGCCTCGTTCAGCACGTAGCCGTCGTCGTCGAGGATGCCGTCCTGGCCATGGGTGGTGAACGGGTCCAGGGCCACGTCGGTGATCACGCCCATGTGCGGCACCGCCGCCTTGATCGCGCGGGTGGCGCGCTGGGCCAGGCCCTCCGGGTTCCAGGCCTCGGCGGCGTCCAGGCTTTTCACCTCCGCCGGGGTCACCGGAAACAGCGCCATGGCGGGCACGCCCAGGTCGGCCAGTTCGCGCGCTTCTTCCACCAGCAGATCGATGCTCTTGCGCTCCACCCCGGGCATGGACGGCACCGCCTCGGTGCGCTGCTCGCCGTCGAGCACGAACACCGGATAGATCAGATCGTCCACGGTAAGGGTGTTTTCCCGCATCAGGCGGCGGGAGAAGTCGTCCTTGCGCATGCGGCGCATGCGCGTGGCCGGCCAGGGGGCGCGGTGGTAAGACATGGGCCGAACCTCTCGGTAGCAAGGCATCAAAAATCGGGGAACGAAGTTTACCAAACCCGCGCCGGCGAGGAAAAAGAGATCGGACCGGTAGTATATTGGCGGTATTCCGCCGAAACATGGCTGTGAAAGCGCTGATAACGGAAGTATCATGCGTAAATGGACAATAAATGCACGATCCAGGTGTTTGTGGACGGCGTATGGCGGGACGCGGCGGTGATCAGCCTGGCGGGCCCGGAGCGCCAGGGTTGGCGCGCGCCCACTTACACCACTTACCTGCCCGATTACGCTCTGGATCACTTGGGGCGCCGTGATGCCGCGGCCTGCGGCGTCCGTTTCTCCGTGTCTCTGGAAATTGATGAACAGGATACCTGGCCGGCTTGGCTGGTGGATGTGTTGCCACAGGGCTACGGTCGACAGGAGCTGCTGCGTCAGCTGGAGTTGCCGGCCACTGCGGAAGCCGCGGGGGACTGGCCGTTGCTGAGGGCAGGTGGCGGCAACCCGATTGGCAATCTGCGCATCAAGGAAGCCTGGGAATGGCTGGCTGAGCGCCCGGCGGGCCCGGCCCGTGGGTTTCGCTTTGAAGACGTGGCGGGTCGTCCCGAGGAGTTCGTGGAACATCTGGCCGCGCACGGTTTGTTCGTGGCCGGCTCCTACGGCGTGCAGGGGGAGTGGCCGAAGATTCTGCTGGCCGAGGCCGACGACGGCCTGCTTTATTTGGATCATACCCTGGCGGACGAGCGCGCGCGCCGGCACTGGCTGGTCAAGTTCCACCGTGGCACCGACCGCGATCTGCAAGCCATCCTGCGAGCGGAAGCCGATTATATGGAGCTGGCCCGGGGACTGGGGCTGCGCGTCCATGGTTCATTGGAGACCCATGGTCGTACTCTGTTCATCCCTCGCTTTGACCGTCGCCTTGAGGGTGGCGGTGTACAGCGCATCGCCCAGGAGAGTCTGGCTTCGCTGTGTGGGCGGGCTGGATTCGGGATCGCCGTGCGGCATGAAGACGCCTGCCGGGCGCTGGCGGAGGTGGTCAGCGAGCCTCAAACCGAGATTATTGAGTACCTGAAGCGCGACGTGGCCAACCTGGCCCTGGGCAACAAGGACAACCATGCCCGCAACACCGCCCTTGCCCGTCATCACGATGGTCGCATCACCTTGACCCCGGTGTTCGATTTCGCGCCCATGTTTCTGCATCCGGACGGGATTGCGAGACAGAGCCGCTGGCTGGCCGATAACGGTGGGCAGCCCGACTGGCAAAGGGTGACGGAGGCGGTGGCGGCGGCGACCGGCCTGCCGATGGACCCGTTGCGTCGGGCGCTCGGGGAGATGGGCGCGGGCGTGCGGGCGTTACCGCAACGCATGACCTCGCTGGGCATGGACCCGGACCTGGTGGAGAGACTCCGACCGGGGACGAAGAAGCTGGCCGAACAATTGGAGCGCTTGCATGGATAGGCGTTACGCCGAGTTGAGTCCCGCGGAGCAGGTGGAGCGGCGTCGTGAGGTGCTGAGTCATATCCACGACCATCCGGAGCTGCCGATCCATCGGGTGGTGGCGCTGCTGCGTGGCGGGTTGCGCTTCACCTTGAGCGAATACAGCCGGCTCACGGGTGTGTCCGCGCGGGTGATTCAAGACATTGAACAGGACCGGGGCAACCCCACCCTGGGCACCGTGGAAAAGCTGCTCGCTCCGTTCGGGCTCAAGCTGGCGGTGGTGTCCTCGCGGATCGGAGAATAGCGCATGGGCCGTTGGCGACCGAAAGGCACCCCCGCCTCCAAGTACATCACGCCGGAGGGCTACCGGCGCCTCAACGAGGAGCTGCAGCGGCTCTGGAAGGAAGAGCGGCCGCCGATCACCAAGTCGGTGCAGGAGGCCGCCGCCCAGGGCGACCGGTCCGAGAACGCCGAGTATATTTACGGCAAGAAGCAGCTCCGCGAAATCGACCGGCGTATTCGTTTTCTCAGTAAGCGCCTGGACGGCATGACCGTGGTGGACCGGCCCCCGGAGGACACCGGCAAGGTGTTTTTCGGCGCCTGGGTGGAGCTGGAGGACGACGACGGCAAGCGCGAAACCTACCGGTTGGTGGGCCCGGACGAGGCCGAGGGCGGCGCCGGTCTGATCAGCATCGACGCGCCCCTGGCCCGGGCCTTGCTGGGCAAACGGGTGGACGACGAGGCCTGGGTGCGAACGCCCGCCGGCGAGCGCTGTCTTTATATCAATCGCATCTGGTATGGACACCCATGAGCAACAACCGAGTCTGGTTTTTCATTCGCAAATCCCTGTTGGGCGGGCTGCTGATTCTGCTGCCGATCTCCATCATCGCGTTCTTCTTCAAATGGATTTACGACGCGGTGACCGGCCTGATCGCGCCGTTCACCGGTCTGGTGGTGCGCGCCTTCGGGTTGCCCAGGTTCGCCGCCGACTGGGTGGTGGTGGCGGTGCTGGTGGTGTTCTGTTTTCTGGTCGGCACCCTGGTGGCCACCAAACTGGGGGGCTGGATCTGGCAGCGTCTGGAAGAGCGGGGCATGGCCCGGGTGCCGGGCTACCGCACCGTCAAGGAAGTGATCACCCAGTTGTTCGGCGGCAGTCAGGACAGCCTGATGCGCGGGGAAGTGGCGCGGGTGTGGCTGTACGGCCGGCAGGTATCGGTGACGGTGCTGGGGCTGATCACGTCCCGGCACGACGACGGCGTGCTATCGGTGTTCGTGCCCACCGGGCCCAACCCCACCTCCGGTTTCATTTACCACGTGCACGAAAGCCTGGTGGAGCGGCGACCGGACATTGGCGTGGAGCAGATGATGAAGACCGTGGTGGCCTGCGGCGCCGGCAGCGCGGCGCTGCTCAAGCGCGGCGAAGTAACGGAACGGGGCTGATCGCGACCGGGCGGCGTTCCGCTTCAGTCGCGATCCCGGGTTACAGAGAAGCTTCCGCCTCTTCCAATTTCTCCATGGCCTCCAGCAGCGCCATCTCCAGTTCTTCCCGGCGGTTCTTCAGGTCGCCCTGGCGGGCCAGCAGCGCCTGCAGTTCGTCCTTGCGGCCAGCGTCGGTGTACAGCGTTTCGTCGGCCAGGGCGGTCTCCACCTCGGTGAGCGCGTCGCTCTCCCGGTCCAGCGCCTTCTCCAGCTTTTCCACTTCCTTTTTCAGCGGCCGCAACTGCTCGCGGCGTTTGGCCGCGTTCTGGCGGCGCTGGCGGGCGTCGTCGCGGCCGGCGGCGGGTTCCGCGCGCGCCGCCGCGTTGGCCTCCCGGCGGGCCTGCTGCAGCCAGCGGGCGTAATCGTCCAGGTCGCCGTCGAAGGCGCGCACCGTGCCCTCGGCCACCAGCTGGAACTCGTCCACCGTGGTTTCCAGCAGGTGGCGGTCGTGGGACACCAGCACCACGGCGCCCTCGAACTCCTGCAGCGCCAGGGTCAGCGCCTCGCGCATCTCCAGGTCCAGGTGGTTGGCCGGTTCGTCGAGCAGCAGCAGCGCCGGTTTCTCGTGCACGATCAGCGCCAGCGCCAGGCGCGCCTTTTCGCCGCCGGAGAAGCGGCCCACCGGCTCGAACACCGCGTCGCCGTGGAAGCCGAAGGCGCCCAGTTCATTGCGCACCTGCTGCTCGGTCCATTTGGGATGGGCGCGATTGATCAGCTGGTAGGGGGTGTCGTCGGCGGCCAGCCGGTCCACCTGCTGTTGGTGGAAATAGCCCACCGCCAGGTCCGGGTCCCGCTTCAGCCGGCCGTCCAGGGCCGCCAGTTCGCCCACCAGGGTGCGGATCAGCGTGGACTTGCCGGCGCCGTTGGGGCCCAGCAGGCCGATGCGTGACTCCGGCCGCAGGCTCATTGTCACGTTGCCGAGAATCGGCGCGCCTTCATAGCCGCAGGTGACGCCGTCCAGATCGATCATCGGGTTGGGCAGCCGCTCCGGCTTGAGAAAGCCGAAGCTGAACTCGGAATCCACATGGGCGGGGCCGATGCGTTCCAGCTTTTCCAGCGCCTTGACCCGGCTCTGCGCCTGCTTGGCCTTGGTGGCCTTGGCCTTGAAGCGGTCGATGAACTTCTGCAGATGGGCGATCTGCACCTGCTGCTTCTCATGCATCTTTTGCTGCAGGGAAAGCTGCTCGGCGCGCTGCCGTTCGAAATCGGAATAGGTGCCGGTGTAGCGTTTCAGCCGGCGCTGCTCGATGTGCAGAATCTCGCCGACGGTGGCGTCCAGGAAAGCGCGGTCGTGGGAGATCAGCATCAGCGCGCCGGGGTGCTGGGTCAGCCACTGCTGCAGCCAGAGAATGGCGTCCAGATCCAGGTGGTTGGTGGGTTCGTCCAGCAGCATCAGGTCGGCGTCGCTGAGCAGTACCTGGGCCAGATTGAGGCGCATGCGCCAGCCACCGGAAAAGGCGCTCACCGGCTGCTTCTGCTGGGCCTCGGAAAAGCCCAGCCCGGCCAGCAGGGTGGCCGCCCGGGCCGGTTGCTCCCAGGCGCGCACGGCGTCCAGTTCCGCGTGGGCGGCGGCGATGCCGGCGTCGTCCCCGTCGGCCTGGGCCCGCGCCAGGGCGGCCTCCGCGCGGCGCAGGGGGCGGTGGCCGTCGAGCACATACTCCAGCGCCGCCTGTTCCAGTGCCGGCACTTCCTGGGCCATCATGGCCAGGCGCCAGTCCGCCGGCCGTTGCAGGTGGCCGCCGTCCGGTTCCAGCTCTCCCAGGATCAGCCGGAACAGCGAGCTCTTGCCACTGCCGTTCTTGCCCACCAGACCCACCCGGGCGCCTTTATGCAGCACGAAGCCGGCGTCCTCCAGCAACAGGTCGGAGCCACGGCGCAGATTGATGTGTTCCAGGGAGAGCATAATCGGGTTTTACGACGGAAAAAGACCGGCGCAGTGTAGGCCAAGCGCCGTTCCAACAGAAGGGGAACCAGCATGGACAACGAGCCGACCCTGTGGCGATTCGCACTGGGCCTGTGGCGGGACAAGAACGTGGAGCGGGTGTGTCTGCGCCTGCAGGATGACTACGGCGTGCCGGTGGCGACGCTGCTGGTGGCGCTGTGGTTGGCCCGCGGCGGGCGACGCCCGGACGCGGCCCTGGGACGACGCCTGAGCGGCCACGCCGAGCGCTTCGAGGAGCGCTATCTGCGGCCGCTGCGCGCGGTGCGGCGGCGCGCGGCGGAAGACGGCGCCGCTGAGCTGAAGCGCCAGATTCAGGAAGCGGAGCTGGAAGGCGAACGGCTGTTGCTGGAGCAGCTGGCCGGGCTGGCCCGTACCCAGCCCGGCGAGGGCACGGAAACGGCCCTGGGCTGGCTGCTGCTGGTGGTGCCGGAAGTGGCCCAGTGCGAGGGCCTGCAGGCGCTGCTGGAAGAGCTGGCGGCGCTCAGCGAAAGCCGGGCAGCGAGCGGATAAGGTGGCGCTGCACCTCGAGCCACTCGCCGATCAGCTGCCAGTGACGCTGGTCGGCCTGATGGCGCGGGCCGCTGGGGTCGAGCATGCTGCCGCCGTCGGCCATGGCCTGCACGTATTGCTGGGTGTCGCGCAGCGTCACGAGATAGGGAATCTTCAGACTCGCCAGAAACTGCCGCAACGCCTCGTACATGCGCGTGCGGGTGCGCGCCCGGTTGGCGATCACCGCCAGCCGGCGCGGGCGCCGTTGATAGCTGGGCGCCAGCATCACGTTCTGCACGAAGCGGGTGGTGGCGCGGATGTCGATGGGGCTGGGCAACACGGGTATCAGCACCACCTGCGCCACCCGCAGCACATGGTCCAGGGTGTGGCGGTCCATGCCCGCCGGTGAGTCGATCACCACCACGTCACGGGCCCGCTGCAACTGATCCTGCAGCCGCCCCAGGGACACCGGTTCGTCCGCCGGCCAGCCCAGCGCTTCGACCATCGGGTCCTGGCGCAGCCGTACCCATTGGGTGGCGGACTGCTGCGGGTCCAGGTCCAGCAGGGTGACCGCCTGGCCGGCCAGGCTGAAATAGGCGGCCAGATTGGTGGCCAGCGTGGTCTTGCCACAGCCCCCTTTGCTGTTGGCGATCAGGATCACCAGCCGCCGCTCATCCTGGCGCGCCACCCGGCGCGCCGACGGCGGCGCCAGGGTCGGGTCGCCGGGCGTCGGATCGCTATTGGTGTTATTGGGCATAGTCTGCTTCCCCTCCGAGCGCACTATAACCGGTTTGGGTGCTCAGAATTAATACAGACGTTGCGTCCCGGGCCGGCATCGCTCTTGGCACCTTGACCGTTAAAGCATGCGATCCGGAGAGATTTCGTGAATCCCGGTTTTGACAGCGGCCCGCGGAAAGGCACAATGAACCCTCTTCGTCCGCCCGCAGTCGACGGAGAGGGAACCAATCGGGGGAAAACGCGGTCATGCGTTAACCGGTAGCGTCGACCAGGATCACCGCGGAGGACTTGCGCGGAGAGGACCACCGGCGCAGGGAAAATAAACGTAAGCCAACGGAGGCAGAATGAAGAAGATCGCAATCGTGCTGGCCGGCAGTATCCTGCTGGCGGCCTGTGGCGGAGACAACGAAGACAAGAGCAACGACGTCAAGCTGGAAAGCGCCGATCAGAAAGCGTCCTATGCTCTGGGTTTCCGCAGCGCCGAACAGATGAGCGCCATGAACAACCTGGATCTGGACGCCATGATCGCCGGTCTGCGTGACGGCTTCGGCGACAATCCGGAATCCCGTCTGGGCGAGAACGAAGACATGGATCAGCTGATCCGTGACTACCAGACCCGCATGATGGAAGCGCGCCAGAAGGAACAGGAAGAGCTGGCCAAGACCAACCTGGAGGAGTCCAAGAAGTTCCTCGAGGAAAACGCCGAGAAAGACGGTGTGAAAACCACCGACAGCGGTCTGCAGTACGAAGTGCTGGAATCCGGTGAGGAAGGCGCCGCGTCGCCCACCCTGGAAGACACCGTGGAAGTGCACTACAAGGGCTCCCTGGTGGACGGCACCGTGTTCGACAGCTCCATCGAGCGTGACAAGCCCGCCGTGTTCGGCCTCAAGCACATCATCCCGGGCTGGCAGGAAGCGCTGCCGATGATGAAAGTCGGTGACAAGTGGAAGCTGTACCTGCCGCCGGAGCTGGGCTACGGCGAACAGGGCGCTGGCGGCGACATCGGCCCCAACCAGGTGCTGATCTTCGAAGTCGAGCTGCTGGACGTGCAGAAGAAAGGCGAGAGCGCTCAGCAAGGTGACGCCGGGGAAGGCGACACCGAGTAAGCGCGCTTCACGACGCCGAAAAAAAGGCCACCTCCGGGTGGCCTTTTTCGTGGTCCCGCGGATTCAGTGCCGCAGGGCGTGACGACGGGGCGCCTGATGCACGCTCAGAATCAACTGGTCCTCCAGCGCGAACCGTTCCTCCAGCACCTCCGTCAGCCGCGTGAGCCGTTCCGGTAGCTGCTCCAGTTGCACCAGGCAGTGATCGTCGCTGTCGAAATCCTCGTTGAAGGCCAGGGCCTCCTCCGTGGAGAGGTCCAGCTGACGAAGGATATGGGAGGCCACCTCCGGGGTGGGCGTGTCCCGATACCGGCGCGCCTCGCGCACCAGCTCCCGGTACACCTCGAAATAGCCGGCGCTGATGTAGTCCATCAGCAGCTGGCAGAACTCGCGCACCTGGCTCTGCACCGGGCGCGGGCGGGCGTCGTCGAAACCTTTCAGGCCCTGCAGGGCGCACAGCAACACGATCAGCTGCTGGCGCTGTTCCAGCCAGGCGCCGACCAGGGCCTCGATACGGCGCCATTGCATCAGGGGGGATAAAGCGGGGGGTGCCATGACGGTCGCTCCTTGTTCCTTGCCGGCAGGCGGCGCCGGCGTTCGTTGTGGGGGCTGACGATCCGGTGAACAGCCACCCCGGCGCCAATACGCCGGACATCGGGTGGGGGGATTTCGAGGCTAGCCCCGGGGCGGCGCCGGCGGCAACGGGGGGAAGGGGCAGGTTTTACACACCGGCGACAAAAAGGCTTGGCGGTCAGTCAGTTGCCGGTAAAGACGGATTTGTCATAAGAACCGGCGTTAAAACAACCAACCGGCGATCCAGGGCCACAGCCAGGGCAGCGCCAGGGCGGTGACCAGCCCGGTCAGGCCCAGGGCCAGACCGGCGAAGGCGCCGGCTTTCTCGCCGAATTCAAAGGCCCGGGCGGTGCCGATGGCGTGGGCCACCAGGCCCAGGGCGAAGCCGCGCACCCGGTCGTCACGCACCCGCAGCAGGCGGAACACCGGCCCGGCCAGCAGGGCGCCGACGATGCCGGTGATGGCCACGGCGCCGGCGGCCAGGGACACGAAACCGTCGGTGCTTTTCACCACTTCCACGGCGATCGGCGTGGTGATCGACTTGGGCGCCAGGGATCCCACCACCGGCTCCGGCGCGCCCAGCCACCAGGCCAGCCCGATGGAAATGCCCGCCGCCAGGGCGGCGCCCACCAGGGTGGTGATCAGCACCGGCCGCCAGACCTGGCGCACGGTGCGCAGTTGCCGGTACAGCGGCCAGGCCAGCGCCACCGTGGCCGGGCCCAGCAGGAAGGAGAGGATTTCGGTTTGCTGGCGGTATTCCTCGTAGGACAGGCCCACCAGCGGCAGCACCACGATCACCGGAATCGAGGCGACGAGGAACGGGTGCAGCACCGGCAGGCTGTGCGCCTTGCCGTAGATCCAGATCGCCATCCGGTAGCTGGCCAGGGTCAGGATCAGGCCGAACAGCGGGGTGTGCACCAGTTCAGTCATGGGGACGCTCCGGCGGCGCCGGCATCAGCCATTTCAGCAGCAGGGTGACCAGCACCAGGGCGATCACGGTGCCCAGCACCACCGCCACGGTGAGCGCCAGGGCGTAGTCCTGATAGCGGCTCCACTGCAGCACGATGCCGACCCCCAGCGGAAAGATCAGCAGACTGATATGGCGGATCAGGGCGCCGGCGGCCTCGGCGATGCGCTCGCCACCGGGCAGATTGAACATCAGGGCGAGCAACAGCAGCACCATCCCTACCACGGGGGCGGGCAGGGGCAGGCCAGTGAGGTGGATCACCACCTCGCCGAGAAACTGAAACAGCAACAGAATCAGCAGACCATCGAGCACGGTTGGGTCTCCGCGGCCGGATACACACGGTGGCGCGGGGCCGAAACCGAATCGCGGCTGAGGCCGCTCCTACTCTTCCTGCTCGGTAGGAGCGGCTTCAGCCGCGATTATTATGCTTTTGGATTCAGGCCCGGCGCGGGCGGAACAATTGTATCAGAGCCACCACCAGAACGCCGCCGAACACCACCAGCGACCAGCCCGGAATGGTCAGGCCCAGGAACCGCCAGCTGATCTCGGCGCATTCGCCGGAGCCGGACAGCACGGTGGCCAGCACCTCGTGCAGGGGGAAGGCGTCGATCATGTAGTCCAGGGTCGGACCGCAGGCGGGGACTTCATCGGCGGGCAGGCTCTGCAGCCACAGGTGGCGCACGGCGATGGCCGCCCCGCCCAGGGTGGCCAGGCCGGTGAGCACCGCGTAGACGCGCACGCCCACGCCCTTGGGGCCGTGCAGGGTGGCGATCAGCAGGATCACCATCACCACGATCAGGGCGATGCGTTGAAAGATGCACAGCGGGCAGGGCTCCAGCCCTTCCACGTGCTGCATGTAGAGCGCGCCGGCGAAGGCGGCCGCGCAGGCGAGCAAAGTCAGTCCATTGAGCGCGCGGGGCGCCGGAATCAGCGATTGCATGGTGGGTTCCCTGTTTTTTTAGTCGTTCGCTGTGTCAGACGTCGCGGGACGTGGCGGGTTCCCGGCGATCACGCCAGGCGGCGGCGCCGGCTTCCCAGCCCTGCACCCACCATTCCGCCAGGGCCTCGTCCAGATAGGGGCACTGGCCCACGCCGCCGCCGGCCATGCCCCACATGCAGCCGCGGTTGTAGGCCTTCTCGAACGGGTCCCTGGTGGGTTCGAATGTTGGCTCGAACATTCCCTCTCCTTGCCCGGAAGCGCCGGGTTCACGGGATGTTCCGCCAGAGTAGCACCGGGCGATGACACCGCCATGGCCACTCGTTAACATTTTTCGACCCTTCGTCCGGTGCCGGTCGGCAAATCCCCGGCCCCTCAGCCCTGGAAATAGTCGCGCAGATAGTCCTCGAACGGCGGTTCCGCCTGGGCCTCGACGGCGGCCTGCTCGGCCAGGCTGTCGCGGGCGGCCTGGCGCAGCTCCTGTTCCACGTCGCTTTCCAGCGGCCGCGCCAGGAAGTGGTCGCGGTGGGCCAGGGCCTGCTCCAGAGCGAACGCGAAAAAGCCCTGATTGCGGCTTTCCAGCCGATCCAGAATACGGCCGGAGGGCGTGGCGTCCGGGGTGCGGATTTTCTCGCGCTGGTGCTCCAGGGCACGGGCGTAGTTGTCGCCGCCGTGGGTGCGGTCGAACAGCTCGGCGATGGGGATCATCTGATCGAGTTTTTCCAGGCCCCACTGGCGCAGGCTCACCGCCTTGCCCCAGTTGTTCAGTTCCACGCTGGTGTCACGGCCCTGGTAGACCACCCGGCGCAGGTTTTCCTTGCTGGCATTGAAGTCGTCGCTTTCCAGCTGCGGCGATTCGCGCAGCAGGCAGTAGGTGGCGAACAGGTCCAGGAAGCGGATTTCCTGCTGATTGATGCCCACCGGCTCGAACGGGTTCAGATCCAGGGCACGGATTTCGATGTACTCCACGCCCCGGCGCTGCAGCGCCAGGGTGGGGCGCTCCCCCGGGTTGATGGTGCGCTTGGGCCGGATCGAGGAGTAGTACTCGTTCTCGATCTGCAGAATGTTGGCGTTGAGCTGCAAATAGTTGCCTTCCGCATCGCGCACGCCCAGCTTTTCGTAGGCCGGCTCCGGGGTCTTGATGGCGTGGGTCAGGGTGTCCACGTATTCCTGAAGATTGTTGTAGCTGATCGCCAGGGACGACTGGGCATTGTTCTGGTAGCCCAGATCGCTCATCCGCAGGCTGGTGGCCTTGGGGCTGTAGAGGCTGTGGTCGAAGCGCTCCAGCAGATGATGGTCGCGCCCGGCCAGGAAGGTGGCGCACAGGGCCGGCGAGGCACCGAACAGGTACACCAGCAGCCAGGAATAACGCTGGAAATTACGGGTCAGATCGAAATAACGCTGGGAAATGTAGTCCTGCAGCTTGCCGGTCTCGCCTTCCAGTTCCTGGTGGATGCGCCAGAACGCCTCCGGGAACGAGAAGTTGTAGTGGATGCCGGCGATGGTCTGCATCTTGCGGCCATAGCGATGGCCCAGCCCGATGCGGTAAATGTGCTTCATGCGGCCCACATTGGAGCGGCCGTACTCGGCCACCGGCACGTCGTCGTCGGTGCCGATCATGCAGGGCATGGAATTCACCCACAGCAGTTCATCGCCGATGTGCCGGTAGGTATAGCGGTGCAGCTGATCCAGAAACTCAATCGGCCGGCGCAGGCAGGTGCTGGGCGGGGTGATGAACTCCAGCAGGGCCTCGGAATAATCCGTGGTGATGTACGGGTGGGTCAGTGCCGAACCCAGCTCCGTCGGGTGCGGCGTGCGCGCCAGGGTGCCGCGCTCGTTGATGCGCAGACTTTCCTTTTCGATGCCGCGGTGAATATCCGCCAGGGTGGCGGCGGCGTCGGAATCAAGCAGCGCCTGGATGCGCTGGCTGAGCATATCGGTCATGGGCCTATCCGATCTGGCCGGCGGCGCCGGGACGGCGCCGCCAGAGGTTGGTCGCAGGGCAGGACACTGTATGGCAGGCCAAACGGTCGCCGCAACGTTGGCGTGCGCCGGCCCTCAGCGCTTCTTCTGTTGCTCGAAGGCCTTGGCGAAGGCGGCGCCCAGGGCGCCCTGGCCCTGGGGTTGGGCCTGCTGGCCCCGGCCCTTGCCGGCCGGCCGCTGGCCGCCCTTGCGCGGACGCCCCTTGGCCGGCGCCGGCGCGCCGCCGGCGGCCTGCTCCTGGTGCCGGTCGTCCAGGCGCATGGTCAGGCTGATGCGCTTGCGGGGCTTGTCCACCTCCAGCACCTTCACCTTGACGATGTCACCGGGCTTGACCACGTCGTGGGGATCCTCCACGAACTTGTCGGCGAGCGCCGACACGTGCACCAGGCCGTCCTGATGCACGCCGATGTCCACGAACGCGCCGAAGTTGGTCACGTTGGTCACCGCGCCCTCCAGCATCATGCCGGGCTTCAGGTCGTCCAGGGTTTCCACCCCTTCCTTGAACTCGGCGGCCTTGAACTCCGGGCGCGGGTCGCGGCCGGGCTTTTCCAGTTCACTGAGGATGTCGGTGACGGTGGGCAGGCCGAAGGTGTCGTCGGTGAATTCCGCCGGTTTCACTGACTTCAGGAAGGGCGCGTCGCCGATCAGGTCCTTCAGCGGGCGGCCATGTTTCTCGGCGATTTTCTCCACCACCGGGTAGGCTTCCGGGTGCACGGAAGAGGCGTCCAGCGGGTTGTCGCCGTTCATGATGCGCAGGAAGCCGGCGGCCTGCTCGAAGGTCTTCTCGCCGAGACGCGGCACCTGCTTGAGCGCGTCGCGGTTATTGAAGGCGCCGTTCTTCTCGCGGAAGCTGACGATGTTGCCGGCGATGGTGGCGTTGAGGCCGGCGATGCGCGCCAGCAGCGGCGCGCTGGCGGTGTTCACGTCCACGCCCACGGCGTTCACGCAGTCCTCCACCACCGCGTCCAGGGAGCGTGACATCTTCACCTGGCTCACGTCGTGCTGGTACTGGCCCACGCCGATGGACTTGGGATCGATCTTCACCAGCTCGGCCAGCGGGTCCTGCAGGCGGCGGGCGATGGACACCGCGCCCCGGAACGACACGTCCAGGTCCGGGAATTCCCGCGCCGCCAGTTCCGAGGCGGAATACACCGAGGCGCCGGCCTCGGACACCATGATCTTCTGCATGGTGAGCTTGTCGCGCAGGGCCTTGACCAGTTCACCGGCGAGCTTGTCGGTCTCGCGGCTGGCGGTGCCGTTGCCGATGGCGATCAGGTCCACGTTGTGTTTGACGCACAGCTTGGCCAGGGTGGCCTGGGACTGGTCCCACTGGTTTTTCGGCTGGTGCGGGAACACGGTGGTGTGCTCCAGCAGTTTGCCGGTGGCGTCCACCACCACCACCTTGACGCCGGTGCGCAGGCCCGGGTCCAGACCCATGGTCGCCTTGGGACCCGCCGGCGAGGCCATCAGCAGGCTCTTCAGGTTGCGGGCGAACACCTGGATCGCCTCTTCTTCCGCCAGCTCGCGCACGCGCCCCAGCAGTTCGGTTTCCAGGTGGGTGTTGAGTTTGATCTTCCAGGTCCAGCGCATCACCTCGCCCAGCCAGGCGTCGGCGGCGCGGCCCTGGTCCTTCCAGTCCGCCACCTGGGTGACCATGGACACGCAGGGGTGCGGCTCGGCGTTCTCCAGTTCCTCGGGCAGCACCATGGACACATGCAGCACGCTCTCATTGCGGCCACGGAACAGGGCCAGGGCGCGGTGGCTGGGGATCGCCTTCAGGGCCTCGTCGTGCTCGAAGTAGTCCCGGAACTTGGCGCCGTCGTTTTCCTTGCCGTCGGCCACCCGGGCCTGGATGTGAGCGTTGTCCCACAGCCAGGTACGCAGCCGGGTGAGCAGCTCCGCGTCCTCGGCGAAGCGCTCCATCAGGATCTGCTTGGCGCCGTCCAGGGCGTCCTTGGCGGTGGCGATCTTGTGCTCTTCGTTGAGGTAGCCGGCGGCTTCCTGCTCCGGGTTCAGCGTGGGGTCGGCCAGCAGCGCCTCGGCCAGCGGCTCCAGCCCGGCCTCGCGGGCGATCTGCGCGCGGGTGCGGCGCTTCGGTTTATAAGGCAGATACAGATCTTCCAGGCGCGTCTTGGTGTCCGCTTCCTTGATCGCCTTCTCCAGCTCCGGCGTCAGCTTGTCCTGCTCGGCGATGCTTTTCAGGATGGTGTCGCGGCGCTCTTCCATCTCCCGGAGGTAGCGCAGCCGCTCCTCCAGATTACGCAGCTGGGTGTCGTCCAGACCGCCGGTGGCTTCCTTACGGTAGCGGGCGATGAACGGCACGGTGGCGCCTTCGTCGAGCAGCGCCACGGCGGCGGCCACCTGACGGGGCTGGGCATTGAGTTCCTGGGCGATGATCTGTTCGATGCTTTGCATGGGGATTCCTGGCTTGCGCGGCGGCGCGCGCGGCGCGAAGGCGTGTAAACGAAAACGACCGGAATCATAGGGAATGACTCCGGTCGTTCATAGATTGACTTGACGGGGCGGGGTGTGGTTGCTCAGCGGTTGCCCAGGACTTTGGCGATCATCGCCGCCAGTTCGCCGTCCTTCGGCGGTTTCACGATGTAGCCGGCGGCGCCCTGGCGCTCGCCCCACACCTTGTCGGTTTCCTGGTCCTTGGTGGTCACCAGGATCACCGGAATGCGGCTCAGCTCGGCGTCCTTGGCGATCTTGCGGGTGGCCTGGAAGCCGTTCAGCTCCGGCATCACCACGTCCATCAGAATCAGGTCCGGCTGTTCGCTGCGGGCCTGCTCGATGCCTTCCTGGCCATTGCTGGCGGTAATCGCCTGATGGCCCTGGCTCTCCACCATTTTCACCAGGTTGGTCAGCTGGGTGGGGGAATCGTCCACCACGAGAATCTTCGCCATTGTGCTTGGTCTCCTTATCGCCGGCGCAATCATAACAAGGGGCGGCCGGCGCGTAACTTGATGAAAAGCGGCACTCCCTGCCAATTTGCGTCACCGCGCGGTGCGGCGACCGGTAATCTTTCTATACAATCTAGCCCGGCGCCGGGCTTGCCGGGAGCGGCGGCGGCGGGTAAACCGGGCCGGTGGACAGCGAGGAGCACCATGAGCGAACAAGTGGAAAAGATTCTGGTGGTGGACGACGACGCCCGTCTGCGCGGCCTGCTGCAGCGTTTTCTCGAAGAGCAGGGCTACGCGGTCAAGGCGGTGGCCGACGCGGAGCAGATGGACCGCGCCCTGTCGCGGGAGATCTACTCGCTGATGGTGCTCGACCTGATGCTGCCCGGCGAGGACGGCCTGTCGATCTGCCGGCGCCTGCGCGACGAGGACAACAACCTGCCGATCATCATGCTCACCGCCAAGGGCGACGACGCCGAACGCATCGAGGGTCTGGATGCCGGCGCCGACGACTACCTGCCCAAACCGTTCAATCCCAAGGAGCTGAGTGCCCGCATCCGCGCCGTGTTGCGCCGCCATGTGCGGGAAGTGCCCGGTGCCCCCAGCAAGGAGGAGTCGGTGGTGCAGTTCGGCCCCTGGAGCCTGGACCTGGGCAACCGCACCCTGGCCCGCGAGGGCGACCCGCAGCCGCTCACCACCGGCGAATTCGCGGTGCTCAAGGCGCTGGTGCAGAACCAGCGCGAACCGCTTACCCGCGATAAATTGATGAGCCTGGCCCGGGGCCGGGAATGGTCCGCCATGGAGCGTTCCATCGATGTGCAGGTGTCGCGGCTGCGCCGCCTGCTTGAAGACGACCCGTCCAAACCCCGCTACATCCAGACCGTGTGGGGCGTGGGCTATGTGTTCGTGCCGGACTGAGCCGGCGCCCCCATGGCCCGTTTCCTGCCCAAGACCGCCTTCACCCGGGCCGCGCTGATCGTCGGCCTGGTGATCGGCCTCAGCCAGGGCGTCACGCTCTGGTTCTTCGCCCGCAACGCCTACCTGCCCGGCATCCGCGAGTACGCGCGGCTCACCGCCCTGCAGGCGGAGCTGGTGTTCCCGCCGGACGGCGATGCGTCCCTGGGCCAGCGCCTGGGCGAGACCACCGGCATCGTGCCGGGCACGCCGCCGAGCTTCGGTGAGCCGCGCACCCTGGTACTGTCCCGGCCGGTGATGGACCGCTTCCGCGAGGAATTGTCGGCGCGTCTGGGCGAGGACGCCACCGTGCGTCTGGAGGACGACCGCCAGCCGATCCTGTGGGTCACGGCGCCCTCGTTCCAGGGCGGCTGGCTGCGGGTGCCCATGTCGTTCTTCCGCGACTACGACCGCTATCTGCTGCTGGGCTGGGGGGTGACGGTGCCGCTGCTGGCGGTGATCGGCGGCCTGCTGATCGCGCGCAGCCTCAACCGGCCGCTGCGGCGGCTGGCGCGGGTGGCGCTCAAGGTGGGGCGGGGCGAGGCGGTGCCGGTGCTCGACGACAGCATCGGCCCCACCGAAATCCAGGCGGTGAACCGGGCCTTCAACCGCATGACCAGCCAGCTGCAGCAGGCCCAGCGCGACCGGGCCTTGCTGCTGGCCGGGGTGTCCCACGACCTGCGCACGCCGCTCACCCGGCTGCGCCTGTCGGCGGAATTTCTCGACGACGAGGAAATGTCCCAGGGCATCATCGCCGACATCGAGGACATGGACGCCATCCTCGACCAGTTCATCGCCTTTATCCGCGACGGCGCCGATGAACAGCCGGACTACGAGAACCTGAACAGCCTGATTGACGAGGTGGTGGCCAAATACCCCCTGGAGAAATTGCGCATTCACCAGGAGGACGTGCCGCGCCTGATGCTCAAGCGGCTTACCGTCAAGCGCATGCTCTCCAACCTGATCACCAATGCCCTGAAATACGGCGCGCCGCCGGTGGAGATCACCACCGAGGTGGACGACAACGCCCTGCGACTGACGGTGCGAGACCACGGCAAGGGGGTGCGCGAGCAGGACATCCCCCTGTTGCTGCAGCCGTTCTCCCGGGGCGAGATGGCGCGCACCCTGTCCGGCAGCGGCCTGGGGCTGGCCATCGTCAAGCGCATCGTCGACATGCACCACGGCGAAATGGTGCTCGACAACCATCCCCGGGGCGGCCTGCGGGTGCGCATCCGCTTCCCAGTCACCGGCCAGCTGGTGCAGCCGGAAACGCTCTCCGCCGGAGTGCGTTAAAACCTTTCGCGGCTGAAGCCGCTCCTACAGGGCAAGGCTCGCCGCCGTAGGAGCGGCTTCAGCCGCGATCAGCCGGCCTGTTCCGCCCGCCGCCCGGCCAGGAAAATCAACAGCCCGCCGATCGCCAGCGCCGCCCCCACCAGGCCGGTGCTCGACCACACCGCGCCCTGATCGATCACCAGCCCGGCCAGCCAGGCGCCCAGTGCGTTGGCCATATTGAAGGCGGCGTGGTTGAGCGAGGCGGCCATGGTCTGGGCGTCGCCGGCCACGTCCATCAGCCGGGTCTGGATGGTCGGCCCCAGGGCCATGCTGGTGCCCACCAGGCCCACGAACAGCAGGCCCGCGCCGATCCAATTGGCGGCGAAGAAAAACAGCACCTGAATGGCGGTGCACCACAGCAGGATGATCGGGATCGCGCGGACCAGATTCCAGTCCGCCAGCCGCGCCCCGGCCAGGGTGCCGACAATGGTGCCGACGCCGAAGATCGCCAGCACCAGCGGCCCCAGGGACTCGGCCATGCCGGCCTGGCGGGTCAGGGTCGGCATCACATAGCTGAACACCGCGAACATGCCGCCGAAGCCGATGCTGGCGATGCCCAGGGTGAACAGCACCCGCTGATTGACCAGGGCGCCCAGCTCCCGTACCGGGCTGGCGTCCGGGTCGGCGGCCACGAACGGCACGAACAGCCGCACCATCAGCGCCGTGGTCACGGCGATGCCGCCCACCGCCGCGAAGGCCACCGGCCAGCCGAAGGCGTTGCCGGCCCAGGTGCCCAGGGGCGCGCCCAGCAGGATCGCCACGGTCAGCCCCATCATCACCCGGCCCACCGCCCGGGCGCGCTGATTCAGCGGCACCGCGGCGGCGGCCACCAGGGCGGCCACGCCGAAGTAGGCGCCGTGGGGCAGGCCGGCGATAAAGCGCAGCCCCACGAATGACCAGAACCCCGGCGCCAGGGCGCTGGCCACGTTGCCCAGGGCGAACACCAGCATCAGCCCGATCAGCAGGGTGCGTTTCGGCACCCGGGCCGCCAGGCAGGAGATCAGCGGCGCGCCCACCACCACGCCCAGGGCGTAGCTACTGATCGCATAGCCCACGTGTTGCGGGTCCACCGCCAGGTCGCCGGCGATGCGGTTCATCAGACCCATGATCACGAATTCGGTGGTGCCGATGGCGAAGCCGCCCAGGGCCAGGGCCAGCTCGGCGAGACGGGGATGGGACGCGACGGAAGGGGTATCCGCGCGGGAAACGGAAGACATGCGCAAGCTCCGGACCGTGGGTAACGGGGAGAAAGAAAAAAGGGCCTGTGAGCCCGAAAGCGGGCATTCTCTCAGAGCGTGGTGAACAAACGAAGTTGGTTTTGTCTATCGCCGGCATCGGCGGGACCGCCTCGGGCGGGGGACCGTGGGCGAGGTTTCGCCGGACTGTTATCCTGCCGGATCAGCGCCCGTGCCCCGCGCGGCGCGGACGCCCCGACGCACAAGGAGACTGACGATGAGCGACGATCCACGCCGCCGCTATTCCGCCCCGGTGGTGGACGGTATCGGCAAGGCGCCCAGCCGCGCCATGCTGCGGGCCACCGGCTTCACCGATGACGACTTCAAGAAGCCCCAGGTGGGCATTGCTTCCACCTGGAGCCGGGTGACGCCGTGCAATATGCACATCAACGGCCTCGCCGAGGAAGCGGGGCGCGGCGCCGACGGCGCCGGCGGCAAGAGCGTGATCTTCAACACCATCACCGTGTCCGATGGTATCGCCAACGGCACCGAGGGCATGAAGTACTCGCTGGTGTCCCGGGAGGTGATCGCCGACTCCATTGAAACCGTGGCCGGCTGCGAAGGGTTTGACGGCCTGGTGGCCATCGGCGGCTGCGACAAGAACATGCCCGGCTGCATGATGGGGCTGGCGCGGCTCAACCGGCCCTCGGTGTTCGTCTACGGCGGCACCATCAAACCGGGCAAGAACCACACCGATCTGATTTCCGTGTTCGAGGCGGTGGGCGCCCACGCCAAGGGCGACAAATCGCTGATCGAGGTGAAGCAGGTGGAGGAAGAGGCGATCCCCGGCGCCGGTTCCTGCGGCGGCATGTACACCGCCAACACCATGGCCAGCGCCATCGAGGCCCTGGGCATGAGCCTGCCCGGCAGCTCCGCCCAGAACGCGGAAGACAACGACAAGCTGGAGGACTGCCGCGCCGCCGGCGCCGCCGTGCTGGACCTGCTCGACCGGGACATCAAGCCCCGCGACATCCTCACCCGGGAGGCGTTCGAAAACGCCATCACCGTGGTCATCGCCCTGGGCGGCTCCACCAACGCGGTGCTGCATCTGATCGCCCTGGCGCACACCGTGGACGTGGATCTGTCGCTGGACGATTTCACCCGCATCGGCAAAAAAGTCCCGGTGCTGGCGGACCTGCGTCCCAGCGGTCATTACATGATGAGCGAGCTGGTCGCCATCGGTGGCATCCAGCCGCTGATGAAAACCCTGCTCGACGCCGGCCTGCTGCACGGGGATTGTCTCACCGTCACCGGCCGGACCCTGGCGGAAAATCTGCAAGGCGTGGCGCCCTATCCTCAAGAGCAGAACATCATTCACGCCCTGGACAAGCCGATCAAAAAGGACAGCCACCTGCGCATTCTGTACGGAAATCTGGCGCCCACCGGCGCGGTGGCCAAGATCACCGGCAAGGAAGGCACCTACTTCAAGGGCACCGCCCGGGTGTTCCACTCCGAGGAGGAAGCCACCGACCGCATCATGGACGGCACCGTCACCGCCGGCGACGTGCTGGTGATTCGCTACGAGGGCCCCAAAGGCGGCCCGGGCATGCGCGAAATGCTGACCCCCACTTCGGCGATCATGGGCCGGGGCCTGGGGCAGGACGTGGCGCTGATCACCGACGGGCGCTTTTCCGGCGGCAGCCACGGGTTCGTGGTGGGCCATGTGACCCCGGAGGCCCAGGAGGGCGGTCCCATCGCCCTGGTGGAAACCGGCGACGAGATCGTGATCGACGCGGAGGCGGACACCATCACCCTTAACGTGGACGACGCCGAGCTGGAACGCCGCCGCGTCGCCTGGACCGCGCCAGCGCCGCGCTACGCCCGGGGCGTGCTGGCCAAGTACGCCAAAACCGTCAGCTCCGCCTCCCTGGGGGCGATCACCGACGGCGACTGATCGGGAGCTGGCGTGGGCTATTCCGGCTCGCGCCGGAAGCCCACGCTGAAACGGTTCCAGACGTTGATCATGGCGATCAGGTAGGTCAGGTCGGTGCGTTCCTTCTCGGTGAAGTGGGTGGCCAGCCGTTCGTAGTCGCGGCTGTCGTCCGCCGGCTCGGCCAGCCGGGTGAGCCGCTCGGTCCAGGCCAGGGCGGCGCGCTCGCGCTCGCTGAACCAGGGCGCCTCGCGCCAGCCGGCCACGGTATCGAGCACCTCATCGGGCACGCCGTTCTTGCGGGCGTCGCCGGCGTGCATGTGCATGCAGAACGCGCAGCCGTTGATCTGCGAGGCACGCAGTTCCACCAGCCGCATCAGGCGCGGCTCCAGGCCACTGGCGTCGTACACCTTCTTACAGCCGAACAGATGTTTCATGGCGTCCGGCGAGGCTTTGAAGAAATCGAATCGGGCTTTCATGGGACCTCCTTGAGGCAGTCCGGGTTGAGAGACGGTCCAGGTTGGAAACAGACTCAGGGTAGAATCGGATTGGTTCGCGGGCAGGATCCAATTCCGCTTATTTCACGGGACCAACCACGAGGGCCGGTCGGTGCAGATTCACCTTTCCCTGGACGGGGCCGGCGGCCTCGGTCAGCGGCTCTACGAGGGCCTGCGGCGGGCTCTGCTTGACGGCCAGGTGTCCGTCGGTGAGCGGCTGCCGCCCAGCCGGGTGCTGGCGGCGGAGCTGGGCGTGTCCCGGCGGCTGGTGGTGGAGGCCTACGAGCGGCTGGTGGCGGAAGGGTTTCTGGGCGCCACGCCCGGCCGGGGCACCTTCGTGGAGCGGGTGCCGCCGCCCCTGCCCCGGGAAGCCGACCGCGCCGGGCCGGGCCCCGGTGCCCATTGGCGCCCGCCGCTGGCCTGGGGCGGCCGGCTGGCCCCGGGCCGGCACAACTTTCCCGGCGGCGTCACCGACCGGGCCCTGCTGCCCTGGGCGGCCTGGCGCCGGGCGATGATGGCGGCGCTGCGCGAAGCGTCCCGGGACATCGGCTTCTACGGCGACCCGCGCGGCGAGGCGTCGCTGCGCCTGGCCATTGCCCGCTACCTGGGCTACAGCCGTGGTCTGGCCTGCGACAGCGATGCCGTGCTGATCACCCAGGGCGCCCAGCAGGGGCTGGATCTGCTGGCCCGGGTGCGGGTGGCCCCCGGCGACACGGTGGCCGTGGAAGAGCCGGGCTATCCGCCGGCCCGGGCGGTGTTCGAGGCCCGGGGCGCCCGGGTGGTGCCGGTGCCGGTGGACGACCAGGGGCTGTGCGTGGACGCGCTGCCCACCGACGCCAGCGTGGTCTACGTGACCCCCTCCCACCAGTTTCCCCTCGGCATGCCCATGAGTCTGGCGCGGCGGCTGGCGCTGCTGGCGTTCGCCCGCCGCCACGACGCCCTGGTGGTGGAGGACGACTACGACGGCGAATTCCGCTTCGAGGGGCGCCCCCTGGATGCGTTGAAGAGCCTGGACCGGGAAGGGCGGGTGGCCTACCTGGGGTCGTTCTCCAAGGTGCTGCACGCGGATCTGCGGCTCGGTTATCTGGTGATGCCGCCGGGGCTGGCCCCGGCCCTGCCGGGGGCACGGGCCTTCAGTGACGGCTACCCGCCACTGGTGACCCAGCGGGCGCTGGCGCGGCTGATGATCGACGGCGATTTCGCCCGCCACCTGCGGCGCATGCAGCGCCTGTATACGGTCCGGCGCCGGCGTTTGGGCGAGGCGCTGGCGGCCCGGCCCGACCTGTGGACACCGCTGCCCCAGGTGGCCGGCATCCACGTGGCCTTGAGACTGGCGGCGCCGGTGCCGGACCTGCCGGCGCGGCTGGCGGCCGCCGAGATTCGCGCCAACCCCCTGGCGCCGTTCCATATGGGCGAGGCCGCCCACGATGGGCTGTTGCTGGGCTTCGGGGTGATCGACGGCGACGCCATCGACCGGGGCGTGGCCGCCCTGGCGGAGGCGGTGGCGGGCTGAAATCGGGCTGGCCTGACGAATCATATAATGATAATAATTCGCATTATTGAATGACATTGGGGAAGGGGATGGCCATCGCCGAGGACAGTCCGGGAGCGGTCGAGGCGCGCATCGACCAGCTTTACCGTGCCCACGCGGGCTGGCTGCGCGGCTGGCTGCGCCGCCGTCTGGAGTGTGCCCACAGCGCCGAGGACCTCACCCAGGACACCTTCATGCGCCTGCTCACCGCCCGGGATCGCAACGGGCTGCGCACCCTGCGCGAGCCCCGGGCCTACCTGAGCACGGTGGCCGGCCGGCTGTTGGTCAACCATTACCGGCGGCTCTCCCTGGAGCGCACCTACCGGGAGGCTCTGGCGTTGCTGCCGGCGGAGGAAGCGCCGTCGCCGGAGTGGCGCCTGGATCTGCTGGAAACCCTGCAGGCGGTGGACGCCATGCTGGATCGCCTGCCCGGGGCGGTGCGCACCGCCTTCCTGATGGCGCAGCTGGAAGGGCTGCCCTATGCGACCATCGCCGGCCATCTGGGGATCAGCGAGCGCACCGTGAAACGGTACATGGCCCGGGCCCTGGAAGAATGCATTCTGGTGATGGAATGAACGGCGAGGCCCCCCTGGACCGGGCGGTGGCCCGGCAGGCGGCGCGGTGGTTCCTGCGCGGGCGGGAACAGGCGCTGGACGCCGACGCCCGCGCGGAGCTGGCCCGCTGGCGGGCCCGGGCGCCGGAGCATGAACGGGCCTGGCAGCGGGCCCTCCGTTTGGCCGAGACCTTCCAGTCGATTCCCGCCGAGTTGGGGATGCGCACCCTGGACCGGCGCCGGCGCCTGGACCGCCGTGCCGCCCTCAAGCATCTGGCGCTGCTGATCGGCACGGCGCCGGCGGCCTATCTGGCCGGACGGGCCCTGCCGCTGGCGCGCTGGGGGGCCAGCTACCGCACCGCCGTGGGTGAGCGCCGTACCCTGGTGCTGGAGGACGGCACCCGGGTGGACCTGAACACGGACTCCGCCCTGGATGTGAGTTTCGACGGCGGCCAGCGGCTGCTGAATCTGCACGGCGGCGAAATACTGGTGACCAGCGGCGGCCCGGACCCGGCCGACCGGCCCCTGCGGGTGCGCACCGGGGAAGGCCTGATGCAGGCCCTGGGCACCCGTTTTCTGGTGCGGCGCACGCGGCCCGGCCAGTCGGAGCTGGCGGTGTTCGAGGGCGCGGTGGCGGTTCGTCCGGGCGCCGGCGGGGCGCCGTCGCCGGGACGGGTTCTGCGCGCCGGCCAGGCCACCCGCTTCGACCGGCTCGGGCTGGAGCCCGACCGGCCGGCGGCGGAGAGCCGCGCGGCCTGGACCCGGGGACGCCTGGTGGCCGACGACCTGCCCCTCGATCACTTTCTGGCGGAGCTTGGCCGTTACCGGGCCGGCTTCGTGCAGTGCGACGACCGGGCGGCCCGATTGCGCATCACCGGCACCTTCCAGCTCGACCACGGCGACCGGATTCTGGCCGCGCTGCCGGACACCCTGCCGGTGGAAGTCTCCTTCCTGACCCCCTACTGGGTGCGTGTTCGCGGCCGCTGACTGTCCCCTTTTCCGATTTCGCGTGTCCTTACCGTAAAGACCTTGAATCGACCGTATCAGGACACCGGATGATGACCGTGACAACTTTGCCGTTCCGCGCCTTCACGACGCCCCTGGCCGGGCTGCTGATGGGGCTGCTGCTGTCCCTGTCGGCGGCCGCCGGCCCCGCCGGCCCGCGCCATTACGACGTGCCCCCCGGCCCCCTGGCGCCGGCCCTGCACCGCTTCGCCGGGCAGGCTGGCGTCACCGTTCAGGCCGCCGCCGGGCTGCTCGACGACCGCCTGTCCCCGGGGCTGAGCGGTGACTTTACCGTGGCGGATGGCCTGCGCCGGCTGCTCGCCGGTACCGGTCTCGGCGGCAGCGCCGCCGGGCCGGACCTGTATGTGATCCGGCCGATCTCCGGCCAGGTACTGGACCGGGTGGAGGTCACCGGCGGCATCGGCGCCTCGCCGGCCATGGCCCTGCCGGTGCCCTACCAGGGCGGCCAGCTCGCCAGCGGCGGTCAGGTGGGCCTGCTCGGCAACAAGGACTACATGGACGCGCCGGTGAACATCACCAGCTACACCCGCGAGACCATCGACAACCTGCAGGCGCGCACCATGGCGGAAATGGTCCGCAACGACCCGTCGGTGCGCGGCGCCAGCGGCGCCGGGGGGATGCTGGATTCCTTCTTTATCCGCGGCTTCGCCATGAACGAGGGCAACTCCGGCGAAGTCTCCTACAACGGCGTCTACGGCGTGGCGCCCAACTACCGGGTGCTGACCGGGTACGCGGAGCGGGTGGAAGTGCTCAAGGGGCCTTCCACGCTGCTCCACGGGCTGTCGCCCAATGGCAGCGTGGGCGGCACCATCAACGTGGTCTCCAAGCGGGCGCCGGCCGGCGACCTGAACCGGGTGGAGGCCCAGTACACCCAGGACCTGCAGTTCGGCGGCAGCGTGGACCTGAGCCGCCGCGCCGGCGAGGACGACCGCTGGGGGATGCGCTTCAACGCCGGCTACACCGACGGCGACACCCGCCTGGATGACCAGCAGCGCGCGTCCGGTTACACCGCCCTGGCCCTGGACTACCAGGGCGAACGGTTGCGCGCCAGCCTGGATCTGCTGGCGCAGCGGGAGGACTACGACGCGCCGTCCCGGGAACTGATGCTCGCCGACGGGGTGCCGCTGCCCTCGGCGCCGGACGGTCGGCGCAACGTGACCCAGGAATGGGAATGGTCCCGGGTGGAGGACCGCTCCCTGCTGTTGTCCGCCGAGTACGACCTGAGCGAGCACCTGATGGCCTTCGCCAACCTGGGCGGCGGTGACAGCGAGGTGGACCGCCTGTTCGGCTACCCGACCATTCAGAACGCCGGGGGCGACACCCGGGATTCCCCCTCCTACATGCTGTTCCGCAATCAGCGCCGCACCGCCGACGCCGGCCTGCGGGCCCTGTTCGACACCGCCGGCGTGGCCCATGAGCTGTCCGTCCAGGTGAACGGCTACCGGGAGAAATACCGGCGCGGGGCGGTCTACGCCAGCGCCTCCTACGATTCCAATATTTATGAGCCGGTGTCGCGGCCGGAACTGGCGGTGGCCCGTCCCGCCCACATCCCCGACATGTCCGAGTCGAAGCTGAGTGGCCTGGCCCTGGCCGATACCCTGTCGTTCCTGGACCGCCGTCTGCAGGTCACCCTCGGGGCCCGCCGCCAGCGCATCGAAACCGACAATTTCAATGCCGCTCCCGGCAGCCGCCATTACGACGAAAGCGAAACCGCCCTGTTCACCGGCCTGGTGGTCTCCCCGTGGAGCGGCGTGTCCTTCTACGGCAATTACACCGAGGGTCTGAGTCGGGGCGAGATCGCCCCGGCGGCGGCCGCCAACGCCGGCCAGGCCCTGGCCCCCTATGTGGCCAAGCAGTACGAGGCCGGCATCAAGCTGGACCGGGGTGGCCTGGCGGTGACCCTGGACGCCTTCCAGATCACCCGCCCCTACTCGGAACTGAACGGCGACAACGTCTATCGGGCCGGCGGCGAGCAACGCAACCGGGGCCTGGAGGCGATGGTCTTCGGTGAGCTGGGTGAACGGCTGCGGGTGATGACCGGGGCCATGGTCATGGACGCCGAACTGACCCGGGCCCGGGATCCGGCCTTGCGGGGCAACAAGCCGGTGGGCGTGCCGGACTTCCAGGCCAACGCCACCGCCGAGTGGGACCCGGCGGCGCTGCCCGGCCTGACGCTGCTTGTGTCCGCCAGCCATACCGGTGAGCAGTACCTGTCCAACCGTAACCGGGAGCGGCTTCCGTCCTGGACCACCTGGGACCTGGGCGCCCGTTACCAAAGCCGCTTGGCCGGCACGCCGGTGACCTGGCGCCTGACCGTCCAGAATGTGGGCGACAAAGCCTATTGGGCCAGCGTCAACAGCTGGAGCATGCTGACCGTGGGCGCGCCGCGTACCGCCGTGCTGTCGGTGACCGCCGATTTCTGAGCGCCGGCGGCGGGCTCAGCCCGCCTCCGGCGGCGTCAGCCGCAGCAGCGCGCCCCGCGGGCTGTCGGTGAGCAGGTAGAGATGACCGTCCGGGCCCTGGCGCACATCGCGGATGCGGTCGCCCCGGTCCGTCAGGTAGCGCAGCTCCTCCTCCGCCTCGAGGCCGTCGAAGCGCACCCGGTTCAGGTGGGTGAGCTTGAGGGCGCCGGACAGTACGTCGCCGCGCCAGCCCGGGTAGCGCTCGCTGGTGACGAACACCATGCCGGACGGCGCGATGGACGGGGTCCAGTAGTGCAGCGGCTGGGCGTAGCCGTCCTTCTTTTCCTGGCCGATGGACGGGCCGTAATACTCGCGGCCGTAGGTGATCACCGGCCAGCCGTAGTTGACGCCGGCCTCGACCCGGTTGATTTCGTCACCGCCGCGGGGCCCGTGCTCGTTGAGCCAGGGCTCGCCGCTGTCCGGATGCAGGGCCAGGCCCTGGGGGTTGCGGTGGCCCCAGCTCCAGATCTCCGGCCGGGCCTCGGCGTCGCCCACCAGCGGATTGTCCTCGGGCACCCGGCCATCGTCGTGCAGCCGCAGCACGCTGCCGCCGTGTTCACTGTTGTCCTGGGCGCGCTCCCGCTGGCCCCGGTCGCCGATGGTCAGGAACAGGTAGCCGTCGTCGTCGATGACGATGCGCCCGCCGAAATGCTTGGCGGTGTCGGTGCAGGCGCTCTCCGCCACGAACAGATCCTGGAAGTCGCGCAGCTCACCGTCGCGGTACACCCCACGGCCCACCGCGGTGGTGGCGCCGCCGTCACCGCAGGCCTTGGCGTAGCTCAGGTAGAGTTGGCGGTTGTCGGCGAACCGGGGGTGGGGCAGCACATCGAACAGGCCGCCCTGGCCCTGGGCCACCACCGCCGGCACGCCGGTTACCGGGGTGTCCCGCAGCTGGCCGTCGACGATCCGGCGCAGGGCGCCGCCGCGTTCGGTCACCAGCCATTCGCCGTCGGGCAGAAAAGCCAGCGACCAGGGCTGGGCCAGCCCCTCGACCACCGGGGTGGCGGTAAGGCCGGTGCGCTCCTGGGGTGTCAGCGGGGCGTCCGCCCCGGCGCAGCCGGCCATCAGGGCGGCGAACAGGGCGAGCGATGGGGCGTGGCAACGGGACGGCATGGCGAACTCCGGAGGCTGAATAAACCGCCATTGAGCATGCCACGGCGCCCCGGCGCCGTGAAGGCGGCGGTCTACTTGCCGCCGCGCGCGTACTTGAGGAATTTCGCCATGGCGGCGTCCCGGTCGGCGGCCACCTGTTTGGCGCTGTCACGTTCGTTGAGCCGCTCCAGCAGCTCGGCGCTGCCCGGCGCCTCGGCCAGCAGATCCAGGCCGAACAGCTTGCCGGCCACCGCCTTGGCCAGGTCGGCGCTGTACAGGAACACCACGTCCGCCGCGCTCAGCTGGTCGCCGGCCAGGTAGGGCGAAAAGGACGCGGTGCGCCGCAGGGCGCGGATGCCCTTGAGCAGTGCTTCGCGGGCCTGGGTTTTGGTTTCCTCGCTGACCTGACCGCCGAAGAACACCTCGGGGTAGCAGCGCCGGGCCGGCAGCTCCAGGTACAGCTCCACCATCTTGGCCAGCTGCTTCACGCGGGCCCGCTGGAACGGGTCCGCCGGGTACAGGGCCGGGCCCTGGTCCAGGTCATCCAGGTATTCCAGAATCACGCTGGCTTCGGACAGGTAGCCCTGGTCGGTCTGCAGCACCGGCACCTTGCCCATGGGGCTCACCGCCAGCACCGGTTCTTCCTGGGCCGGGTACAGGGTGGCCTGCTCGAAGGGAATGCCCTTTTCGAGCAGGGCGAATTTGACCATGTTCACGTAGTTGCTGGCGTCGAAACCGTGCAGTGTCAGCATTGAATACTCTCCCGAAAAAACAACGATAAAACTTTCAAAGGGCGGTCAGGCCGCCGTCCACCGCCAGTTGATGGCCGGTGACGAAGGACGAGGCGTCGGACAGCAGCCAGCGCACCGCCTGGGCCACTTCGTCGGCTTCGCCGACCCGGCCCAGGGGGTGCATGGCGGCGTGGAAGTGGCGCTGTTTTTCCTCGCTGGCATAGCCGGCCCGGGCCGCCTGTTCGATGGCGCGCTCCATCATGGCGGTGCGGATCACGCCGGGGCAAACGGTATTGACGCGGATGTTCTGACGCGCGTATTCGGCGGCCACGCTCTTGGTCATGCCCACCACCGCGTGCTTGCTGCCGGCGTAGGCGGCCCGGCGCGGCGCGCCCACCAGGCCGGCCACCGAGGCGGTGTTGACGATGCTGCCGCCGTGGGCGGCCATGGCGGCGGTTTGGTGCTTCATGCACAGCCACACGCCCTTGACGTTGATCGCCATGACCCGGTCGAACAGCGCTTCGTCCACCTCCGCGATCTTGTCGTTTTCTTCTTCGATGCCGGCGTTGTTGAAAGCGCCGTCCAGGCGCCCGTAAGCGTCCAGGGTGGCCGCCACCGCCGCCGCCACCTGGGCGTCGCGGGTCACGTCCAGCGTACAGGCGCGGGCTTCCGCCCCGGTGGCGCGGAGGGTTTCGGCGGCGTACTCCGCCGCCGCCCCGTCGATGTCGCCGAGCATCAGCCGGGCGCCCTCGGCGGCCAGCAGCTCGGCGGTGGCGCGGCCAATGCCGGCACCGGCGCCGGTGATCAGAATGACCCGGTCTTTCAGGGATGTGTCGCGTGGCAAGGTCGAACTCATGGGGCTCCCCCGTTGATTGTTTTTTGAAATCAGAACCGCTCGCCGTGTTTGTCTTCCAGCACCTGCTTCTGCACCCGCACGGCGGCGGAGCTGGGTCGGATATGGACGCCGTTGGCCTCGGTCCAGGCGCGCGTGATGGCGGCGCCGAACAGCAGGATCAGCGACGAGTAGTATACCCACAGCAACAGCAGCACCAGGGAGCCGGCGGCCCCGTAGGTGGAGGCGGTGGCGGTGTGGGACAGATAAAAAGCGATCAGGAAACGCCCGAAGATGAACAGCAGCGCGGTGATCAAGGCGCCCAGGCGCACGTCCCGCCAGCGCAGTACCGCGTCCGGCAGCACCTTGAAGATGGTGGCGAACAGGGCGGTGACCACCGCCACCGACACCAGGGTTTCCAGGGCCACCACCAGGCCGCCGGGGATCGGCAGCCAGTCGCGGGCGAACACCATCAGGGTCTGCACCATCACGCTCAGAAACAGAGACACCAGCAGCACGAAGCCGATGGACAGCACCACGGTCAGCGACATCAGCCGGCTTTTCACCAGCGCCAGAATGGTATTGCGGGAGGGCTTGGGCGCGATGTCCCAGATGTTGTTCAGCGAGCGCTGCATCTGCGCGAACACGGTGGTGGCGCCCACCAGCATGGCGCCGATGCCGATCAGCGTGGGCAGAATGCCGCTGTCGTCCAGGCGGCTGCGTTCCACCGCCTCGCGCACCGTCTGCGCGGCCTCCGGGCCCACGGTATCGTGCAGTTGCGCCATGATCTGCGCCATCGCCGCGTCGGTGCTCATCACCAGGCCGATCACCTGCACCGCCAGAATCACCACCGGGGCGATCGAGAACAGGGTGAAAAACGCCAGGGCCCCGGCGTAGCTGATGGCGTTGGCGTCGAGCCAGTAACGCACCGCGTCCCTGACCAGGGCATAGGCGCGCAGCAGAGTGTCCTTCATAGCCAGCGTCCGTCTCGAATGAGCAACGAGTGTAGCCATTGTGGGCGCCGGGGCCCACTGTCCACGGCATTGACGTGAACCCCGCCAGGGCCGAGTCTGGTGCCTCGTCGTCATTGCTCACAGGGAGGGAGCATGAACATCCAGGTCCTCGGGCGCGCCGGTCTGGTCGCGCTCTGTTGTCACGCCATACCCGCCTTCGCCGCCGGTCCCCTGGACCCGGACGGCGATCACCTGCTCGGCGACTGGGGCGGGGCCCGCGCCGATCTGGCCGCGCGGGGTCTGATTCTCGATCTCACCTATACCGGCGAGTTCGCCTACAACCTGGCCGGCGGTTATCGTCGCGACGGCCTGGTCGCCCGGGCGGACGAGGTGGCCCTGGACACCCGCTTCGATCTGACACGGCTGGCCGGGCTGGACGATGCGGAAGTGCGCCTGACGGTGACCAATCGCAACGGCGAGGATCTCACCGACGAGCGGCTGGTGGACCCGGCGGGCGGCCCGCTGTCGTCGGTGCAGGAAATCCACGGCCAGGGCAATGTCACCCGGCTGACCCGCCTGTGGTACCGCCAGGGCTGGCGCGACGGCGCGCTGGACCTGAAGGTGGGGCGCATTCCGGTGGGGGACGACTTCGCGGTGATGGAGAGCCACTTTCAGAATCTCTACCTGGGCAGCAGCCAGCCGGGCAATCAGGCCGGCGGCGTCTGGTACAACTGGCCGATCAGCCAGTGGGCGGTAAGGCTGCGGCTGGGTGACGTGGAGGGCCGCTATGTGCAGGCCGGGGTGTTCGATCTGAACCCGGAGAACCTGGACCCGGACCGGGGCTTCGCCTTATACCGGCAGGGCACCGAGGGCGCCCTGGTGCCGGTGGAAGCCGGCTGGCACCGGGGCCGCGATCTGCCCGGGGACTACAAGATCGGGGCCTATTACAGCAACGCGGAGACCCGGGACTACGCGGACGGCGGCACCACCGGCCGCCGCTATGGCGCCTGGTTCGTGGTGCGCCAGCAGGTCAGCGCGCCGCACCGCGACGACCGTGGCCTGGTGCTGTTCACCCAGGGCAGCTGGCACGACCGGGACAGCGCATACGTGAGCCGCTATCTGAGCGCCGGCGCCGTGTGGCGGGGGCCGCTGCCGTCGCGGCCGGCGGACGACCTGGGCGTGGGGCTGGCCTTCGCCGAGGTCGGCGACCCCTATGTGGCGACCGTCACCGCCGGCAACGCCGGCCTGGGCGCCGGCGCGCCCGGCTATGTGCCGCCGCAAAGCGACGAGTGGAACCTGGAGGTCTACTACGGGGTGAGCGTCACGCCCTGGCTGATGGTGCGGCCGAACCTGCAGCTCATGGTGCACCCGGGTGCCAACGACCGGGTGGACGACGCCTGGGTGCTGGGTACCCGGGTGGAGGCCACCCTGTAGCGGCCTCAGTCCGGCAAACCGTAGACGATGATCGCGTCCCCGGCCCGGGTGCCCAGGGAGCCGTGGCCGCCGGCCACCACCAGCACCCGCTGGCGGCCCTGGGAATCGCTGTAGGTCATGGGCGTGGCCTGGCCGCCGGCGGGCAGGCGGTCTTCCCAGAGGGTGTCGCCGGTGGTCAGGTCGTAGGCACGCACGTAGTAATCCAGGGTGCCGCTCATAAAGGCCACGCCGCCGGCGGTGATGATCGGCCCGCCCAGGTCCGGCACGCCCATTTTGAACGGCAGCGGCACCGGTGCCTGGTCGCGCACCGTGCCGTTGCGGTGTTTCCAGACCACTTCGCCGCTGACCAGATCAAGCCCCGCCACATAGCCCCAGGGCGGCTGCTGGCAGGGCAGCCCCAGCGGTGACAGGAACGGCTTGAGGGTCACCGCGTAGGGCGCGCCGTAGTTTTCGCCGAGCCCCGGCTTGCCGTCGGACACATAGTCGGTGGTGGCGTCGCCCCGGGGCACCAGGGTGGACACGAACGCCAGATAGGCCGGCGTGGCGAAGGCCACCTGGCGGCGCGGATCCACCGCCAGGCCGCCCCAGTTGAAGACCCCGAAGTTGCCCGGGTAGATCAGGCTGCCGCGCTCCGAGGGCGGAGTGTAACGGCCCTGATAGTGGAGACGATGGAACTGGATGCGGCAGGCCAGCTGATCGAACAGGGTGGCGCCCCACATGTCGCGCCCGCGCAGCGGCGGCGGATTCAGGCTCAGCGCCGAGGCGGGCTGGGTGTCCGCCACCGGCTGATAGCCCAGACTGGCGGGCGCCGGCTGCTCCTCCACCGGCACCACCGGTTCGCCGGTTCGCCGGTCCAGCACGTACACATCGCCCTGCTTGGTGGGGGCCACCAGGGCCGGCACGGTGCCGGCGTCGGTGGTCAGGTCGACCAGGCTGGGCTGGGCCGGCACGTCCATGTCCCAAAGGTCGTTGTGCACCGTCTGAAACACCCAGCGCACCTGGCCGGTGGCCAGCTCCAGGGCGACGATGGACGAGGAAAAACGGGCGCTCCGCGGGTTGCGGTTCTTGCCCCACTGGTCCGGCACCTGATTGCCCATGGGCACGTACACCAGCCCCAGGTCTTCGTCCACGCTGGAGACCGACCAGCTGTTCGGGGTGCTGGCGCTGTAGGTCTCGCCCTCGGCGATGGGCGCGGTGTCGTCCGGGTTGCCCGGGTCCCAGTTCCACAGCAGCTCGCCGCTGTCCACGTCATAGGCGCGGATCACGCCGGACGGCTCGGAAGTGGACACATTGTCGTTGACCGCGCCGCCGACGATCACCCGGTCCTCGGTGACCACCGGCGGCGAGGTGGAATAATAGAAACCGTCCTTCTGGTGGGGCATGTTGGCCCACAGGTTCACGGCGCCGTCGTCGCCGAAGTCCCGGCAGACCCGGCCGTCGTCCGGATCCAGGGCGATCAGTCGCGCGTCGGCGGTGGGCAGGAACAGGCGCCGCCGGCAGCGGCGGTCTTCCGCCGTGTCCGGCCGTTCCTCCAGGCCGCTGCCGGACGCGGCCAGGGCCTGGTCACCGCCGCTTTCCAGGCCGTCATCGGCGCGGTGGCCGGGGAAGTAGGACAGGCCGCGGCAGGTCTGGTGCTGGCGGCTGATGTCCTTGTCGATCTCCGGGTCGTACTTCCAGCGCTCCTCGCCGGTGTCCGCGTCCAGGGCGATCACCCAATGGTGAGGCGTGCAAAGATAGAGGGTGTCGTCGACCTTCAGGGGCGTCACTTCATAGGTGGTCTCGGTGGGGTCGCCGTCGCCGCGCACGTCGCCGGTGTGGTAGGTCCACAGCTTTTCGAGCCGGCCCACGTTGTCCGGGGTGATGCGGTCCAAGGGGGAGTAGCGCTGGCCGAGGCCGGTGCGGCCATAGGCGTGCCAGTCGCCGTCCTCGATGCCGCTGTCCGGCGCCGGGGCACGGGCGTCGGGCAGGGCGCCGCTCAGGTCGTGGGGATCCCGTTGCCAGGACAGCAGCGCCAGGGCGGCGGCCAGCACCACCGTCACCGCCAACGGGCCGGCGGCCAGCGTCCACGGCTGGCCGCCGGTGCCATGGAGTCCCCGGTTGATGAACGGCAGCAGCAGCCACAGACCCAGGGCGACGATCACCGCCCCGCGGGGCACCAGGGCCCACCAGTCCAGGCCCACCTCCCACACCGACCAGACGCCGGTGCCGAGGATCAGCAGCGCGTAGATCCACAGCGCCCCGGGGCGGCGGGCCACCATCAGGGCGCCGGTGAGCACGAAGCCCAGGGCCGCCACCACGTAATAGGCGCTGCCGCCCAGCCACAGCAGCCAGGCGCCGCCGGCGCCCACCGCCAGCCCGATCAGAATCAACAGCCATCCGGTCAAAACGGCCATGGGGTCCCTCCCACTCAGTGATGAATGCGTGTCGCGGTGTTCAGTGCAGTTTCAGTCTCGGCCTCACCAGCTTGCTGAAGCGGCCGGCGGCCAGCAGCAGCAGGGTACGCGGCCAGCCGTACAGGGCGGCCTGGTGCATGCGGTAGAGGCCCACGTACATGATGCGCGCCAGCCAGCCTTCGACGAAAAAGTTGCCGCCTTTCAGGTTGCCCATGAGCATGCCCACGGAGCTGTAATTGGACAGCGACACCAGGGAGCCGTGGTCGCGGTATTCGAACGGCTTCGGATCCCGGTTCATCAACAGGCGCTGCAGATTCTTGGCGGTGTGGTGCGCCATTTGCTGCGCGGATTGGGCGCGGGGCGGAATCGGCTTGTCGGCGCCTTCCGGCTTGAAGAAGGCGCAGTCGCCAATCACGAACACCCGGTCGTTGCCCTTGGCCAGCAGGGTGGGCTCCACTTCGATCTGGTTGATCTTGTTGAGCTTGAAGCCTTCCAGCTTGCCGAGAAATTCCGGGGCCTTGACGCCGGCGGCCCACACCATCAGGTCCGCGTCGATGGTGTCGTCGTCCTTGGTGATCAGCGCGTGCTCCTTGGCCTCGGCCACCATCACGCCGGTGCGCACGCTGACGCCGAGCGCTTCCAGACGGTCCTTGGCGGCGGCGGAGACGCGCTCGGACAGGCCCGGCAGGATGCGCGGCAGCGCCTCCACCACGGTGACCTTGAGCTGTTTGCGGTCCAGGTGCTCGTGGCCGTACAGCTTGAGCATGGCCACCGCATGGTGAATTTCCGCCGCCAGTTCCACGCCGGTGGCGCCGCCGCCGACGATCGCCACGGACACCGGGTCGTTGCGGAAATTGGCCTGCAGGCAGGTGTTCATGAAGCGCTCGCGGAAGCGCTCCGCCTGGGCGCGGGTGTCCATGAACAGGCAATGCTCGCGGACCCCCGGGGTGCCGAAATCGTTGCTCTGGGAACCCACCGCGATCACCAGATAATCGTAGGCCAGGTCGCGCTCCGGCAGCACCGGCTCGCCGTCCTGGTCGGTGATCGCCGCCAGGGTGATGGTGCGCGCTTCCTTGTCCACGCGGATCATGCTGCCCGGCTCGAACCGGTAGTGGTTGAGGCGCGCGTGGGCGCGGTAATCCACCGCGTCCAGGTCGGCGTCGATGGCGCCGGTGGCCACCTCGTGGAAGCGCGGCTTCCAGACGTGCACGCTGCTGGTGTCCACCAGGGTGATGTCGGCGCGGCCGTACTTGCCGAGCTTGCGGCCCAGTTGGGTGACCAGCGGCAGGCCACCGGCGCCACCGCCGACCACGACTATCTTGGGTTTGCTCATCAACGGACTCCTTGCGTCACGGCGGTCAGTCTAACGCCGTGGGGGGGAAGCTTGAAATCGCGGCCCGGCCGGTTTTGCGTGATTTGACCGACCGGTCCGTTCGGCACCACGAAAAAGCCCGCCGGAGCGGCGGGCTTTTTCGTGGTCACGGGCCGGGGCTCAGGCCCGGGGGCCGGCGGCGCGGATGTCGTCGGAGACGTCCGAGTATTTTTCCGCGAAGTTCTTCTGGAACTGCTCGGCGAGATCACGGGCGCGTTGCTCGTAGTTCTCCGGGCTGGCCCAGGTGTTCTTCGGCATCAGCAGCTTGCTGTCCACGCCCGGTACCTGCTTGGGCACGTCCAGATTGATGATGTCCAGGTGCTCGGTTTCGGCCTCGTCCAGTTCGCCGCTGAGGATGGCGTCGATCACGGAACGGGTGGTGGGGATGCTGAAGCGCTCGCCCTCGCCGTAGGGGCCACCGGTCCAGCCGGTGTTGACCAGGTACACCTTGGAACCGAATTCCTTGACCCGCTTGATCAGCAGCTCGGCGTACTCACCGGCGCGGCGCGGGAAGAACGGCGCGCCGAAGCAGGTGGAGAAAGTGCTCTTGATGCCCTTGCCGGCGCCCACTTCGGTGGAGCCCACCAGGGCGGTGTAGCCGCTCAGGAAGTGGTAGGCGGCGCCTTCGTGGGTGAGCCGCGATACCGGCGGCAGCACGCCGGTCAGGTCGCAGGTCAGGAAGATCACGTGCTTGGGCTCGCCGGCACGGTTCTCGATCACGCGCTTTTCCACGTTTTCCAGCGGGTAGGCGGCGCGGGTGTTCTCGGTCAGCGACACGTCGGTGTAGTCCGGAACCCGGGTTTCCTCATTGAGGATCACGTTTTCCAGCACCGCGCCGAAGCGGATGGCGTCCCAGATGATCGGCTCGTTCTTCTGGCTCAGGTCGATGCACTTGGCGTAGCAACCGCCTTCGATGTTGAACACCACATCCTTGCCCCAGCCGTGCTCGTCGTCACCGATCAGGTAACGCTCCGGGTCGGCGGACAGGGTGGTCTTGCCGGTGCCGGACAGGCCGAAGAACAGGGCCACGTCGCCGTTCTCGCCCACGTTGGCGGAACAGTGCATGGGCAGCACGTCTTTTTCCGGCAGCAGGAAGTTCTGGGCGGCGAACATGGCTTTCTTCATTTCACCGGCGTAACGCATGCCGGCGATCAGAATCTTGCGCTGGGCGAAGTTGAAGATCACGCAGCCGTCGGAATTGGTGCCGTCGCGCTCCGGATCGCACTGGAAGTTCACCGCGTGCAGGATCTGCCACTCTTCCTTGCCGCGCGGGTTGTACTTCTCCGGGCGGATGAACAGGACGTTGGCGAACAGATTGTGCCAGGCGGTCTGCGCGGTGACTTTCACCGCCAGGTAATGATCGGTATCGGCGCCCACGTGCAGATGGGAAACGAAGGTGTCGTCCTCGGTCACGAAGGCGGCCACGCGATCCCAGAGCGCGTCGAATTTGTCCGCCGGGAAGGGGCGGTTCACGGGGCCCCAGTGGATGTGCTCACTGGTGCTGGGCTCATCGACGATAAAGCGGTCCATGGGGGAGCGGCCGGTGCGGTGGCCGGTTTCCACCACCAGGGCGCCGGTATCGGACAACTGGCCTTCGTTGCGCTGAACGGCCAGTTCGACGAGCTGGGCCGGGCTGAGATCGTTATAGGTCATAGGGTCGGTCATGATTATTCCTGGGCTTGGCACCTTGATGGAGCACTTGCTGGCTACGCTGACAGGCGCGCGATTATGACAGAAAAGCGGCCCCCTGGCGACGCCGCCGCCGCGGGGGCCGGATCGCCTCAGCCGGCCTCGGCCTCGCGGACCAGCTCGGCCAGATCCACGGCGTCGAAATGCTGGCGGGACAGGCAGAAATCGCAGGTCAGGGTGGCCTCGCCGTCCTCCTCGAGCAGCTGGCGGATCTCGGCGGCGCCCAGGGACAGCAGGGCATTGCGGGTGCGCTCCCGGGAGCAGGTGCAGCCGAAGCGCATGGCCTGGGGGTCGGGCAGCCGGGGCGGGGTTTCGTGGAACAGCCGGCGCAGCACCGTTTCCGTGTCCAGGTCCAGCAGTTCCTCCATGCGCAGGGTGTCCGCCAGGGTTTCCAGGTGCTGCCAGCGCTCCGCGTTATGGGCGGCGTCGGCGGCCCGGTCCGGCAGACGCTGCAGCAGCATGCCGGCGGCCCGGCCGTTGCCGGCGGCCAGCCACAGGCGGGTGGGCAGCTGTTCGGACTGGCGGAAATAGGCCTCCAGACAGCGGGCCAGGGTGTCGCCCTCCAGGGGCACGATGCCCTGGTACTGACGTCCGCCTTCCGGGCTGATGGTGATCACCATGGTGCCGTCGCCGAGCAGATCGCCCATGGCGACCTGCTCGCCGGCCCGTTCGTCGTGGCGGGCCAGGGCGCGCAACTGGCCGTCATGGGTGCACTCGGCCAGCAGCAGGGACACCGGTCCGCGCCCCTGGGCCTGCAGGCTCAGCCGGCCGCGGAACTTGAGGGTGCCGGCGAGCAGCGCCACGGCGGCCACCGCCTCGCCCACCAGGCCCTGCACCGACATGGGATAGTCGTGGGCGCCGAGAATCGCCGTCAGGCTGCGGTCCAGGCGCACCAGTTCGCCGCGCACATCGGTGTCGGGGAACAGGAAACGTTGCTTTTGGTCGGCCGCGTGTGTGTCGGTCACAGATCACCTTCGTGGTCACGTCGAAAGCGCGCCAGGTCGCGGCGCTCCTTCTTGTTGGGTTTGTGGTCGGGCACCGGGGCGGCGATGCGCGCCAGCCGGCGCTGTTCGGCGCCCTGCTGGCGTGCCGCGATGCTTTCCTCGGTCTCCCGGTAGAGCTGCTCGGCGGCGCGGGCCGGGCCGCGCTTGTTGCTGAGCCCCTCCACCACCACCGTCCAGCGCTGGTCGCCCTTGCGGATATCGAGCACGGTGCCCGGCCGCACCGTTCTGCTGGGCTTGGCCTTGGCGCCGTCCACCTGCACCTTGCCGCCCTCGATGGCCTGCTTGGCGAGACTGCGGGTCTTGAAGAACCGTGCCGCCCACAGCCAGGAATCGATGCGGGTGCCCTCGCTCACGGCAGCACCCGCAGAAAATCGTCGATGGCCGGGAACGGGTCGGTGTGGTCCCGGGCCGGCAGGCTGGAGTCCGGCTGCAGAATGCTGGCCAGGTGGCCGAGGCCGTAGAGACGGCCGGAATGCAGCACCGGCAGCGAATCATCCACCAGCAAGGCCCGGGCCGGGTCGAACGGATGCCGCTCGCGCAGCCGGTGCCAGAAGTCCTGGGCTTCCTTGGGGTGGCCGTAGTCGTGGCTGGACACCAGGGCATCGAAATAGCGGTCGATGCCGGTGCGCTCCAGCTTCAGGTCCAGGGCCTCCCGGTGCGCGTTGGTCACCATGATCACCTGGCGGGGGCCGTCACGCAGCGCGCCCAGAAAGGCCTCGGCCCCGGGCCGCACCGCGATGCGGTCCGCCGCCGCCCGCTTCAGGGCGGCGATGTTCAGGTTCAGCTCCCGGGTCCAGAAATCCAGGCAGTACCAGTTGAGGGTGCCCAGATGGCTGGCGATCCAGTCCTGCAACACCCGTTCCGCCTCGGCGTATTCCAGCCCCCGGCTGAGGGCGTACTGCTCGGGCACGTGGCGCTGCCAGAACCAGTTGTCGAACGCCAGATCCAGCAGGGTGCCGTCCATGTCCAGCAGCACGGTGTCGATGTCTGTCCAGTCGATCATTGCCTCGCCGTCGTTGCCGCGCCGGTGCGCCGGGAATCGGGCGCACAGTATGCAATATCGGGGCGGCCGCCGGAAATACAAAGGCGCCGGTGACGGCGCGGTTACAAACCCCGGTGCCTGAGGCAGAATGAAGCCACGATTCCTATAACAACGAAAGGTGACGCCGGTGATCGACGACCGGTTTCTCTACGAACGCATCAGCCGGCGGCTGCTTGAGCAGATCGGTGCCGGCACCTTCGCCGTGGGCCAGAAGCTGCCTTCGGTGCGGCGCATGAGCGCGCTGTTCAAGGTCAGCGTGAACACGGTGATGCAGAGCTACCGTCACCTGGAGGCGGAAGGCTACCTGGATATCCGCCCGCAGTCCGGCGTCTACGTGCGCAGTTCCGACGTGCACGACATTCCCGAGCCGGACGGTTCCCGTTACCCGCTGCTGCCGGTGGAAGTGTCGCTCAGCGAGCAGGTGCTGCAGTACATGGAATTGCACGCCGACCCGGCCATGGTGCGGCTGGGCATCGCGCTGCCCGGGCCGGAGGTGTTGCCGGTGGACCGGGTCATGGCCACCATCCGCGATGTCACCCGCCACCACGCTCTGGAGGCCTGGGATTACATGCACCCCAACGGCAGCGCCCTGTTCACCCACCATCTGGCGCGCCGCAGTTTGTCCTATGAGGTGCCGGTGACCGCCGAGGACATCATCGTCACCAGCGGCGCCATGGAGGCGCTGTCCCTGGCCCTGCGCAGCGTCAGCCGGCCCGGCGACACGGTGGCGGTGGAGTCGCCCACCTATTACGGCGCCCTGCTGCTGTTGGAAACCCACCAGCGCAAGGTGGTGGAGGTGCCCACCCACGCCCGTCACGGCATCAGCCTGAGTGCCCTGGAGCAGGTGTTCCGGCGCGGCGGCGTGGCGGCCTGCCTGGTGTCGCCCAACGCCCAGAACCCGCTGGGCTTCACCATGAGCCTGGAACGCAAGGCGGCGCTGGTGGCCCTGTCGGAGCGCTACCAGGTGCCGCTGATCGAGAACGACGTTTGGGGCGACACCGTCTATGGCGAGGAGGCGGCGCCGCCGGCCAAGGCCTTCGACCGGGCCGGGCTGGTGCTCTACTGCAGCTCGTTCTCGAAAAGCCTGATGCCGGGCCTGCGCATCGGATGGGCGGCGGCGGGCCGGTTCCAGAAGCGCTTCCGGGAGCTCAAGCAACTGAGCACCATCACTTCCACCTCGATCTCGCAGATCGCCATGGGCCGGCTGCTGGAAAGCGGTTTCTACGCCCAGCATTTGCGTGAACTGCGCGAGCGGCTGCACGACCAGGTGAACGCCATGGCCAAGGAAGTGCGGCGCTGTTTCCCGCCCGGCACGCGGCTGACCCGGCCCACCGGCGGCTGCGTGCTGTGGGTGCGCCTGCCCGGCGGCGTGGATACCGTGGCGCTGTTCCAGCGCGCCGCCGCCCGCGGCGTCCACGTGTTCCCCGGCGGGGTGTTCTCCCTGGACGGCAAGCACGCCGATTATCTTCGCCTGAACGCCGGCAGCCCGCTCACCCCGCCGGTGCGCCGGGCTCTGCGCTGGCTCGGGGAAACCGCCGCCGAACTGGCGGCGGCAGGGCCCCGGCGGGAGGCTTAGGCTTCTTTGTCCCGCCGTAGGGCCGCCACTGTTCCAGCCACTTCCCGAAAACTGTATCTGTTTTACCGCCGCCGTCGCTTCTACCTTGAATGGGCGACCGGGCCACGCCCGGCGATAACAACAATATCGAGGAGAGCATCATGTCAGTACGCGTAACGGGCAGCGCGCTCGCATTGGCGGCCGCCTGTCTGGTCACCGCCTGCGGTGGCGATTCCGATTCCGCCGATCCGGCCCCCTCCGTGGGGCTGCGGGTGGTGTCCAGCGAACCCCAGTGGGTCAGTGGCGGCGATGCCCGGGTGGCGGTGCGCGGCAATGCCGACGTGCTGGCGCGGGCGCGCCTGCGGCTCAACGGCGAGGACCTGGACACCACGGACTTCCAGGCCGGCGACCAGGGCGTGGAAGGAATGATTCACGGTCTGCGGGAAGGCGAGAACACGCTCACCGTCTGGCACCCGGACCACGGCACCCTGCAGCGGCTGACGCTGACCAACTATCCGGTGGCGGGCCCCATGTTCTCCGGCCCGCACCAGTATCCGTTCGTCTGCACCACGGTCTCGGAGCTGGGCAAACAGCCGCTGGTGGACACCGACGGCGACGAGGGTTTCCCGGTTTATGACGACAACGATCAGCAGATCGGCCTGAGCCGCGACTGCGGCATCGAGCCCTACACCGAATACTGGTACCGCACCACCGGCGACGAGTATCAGCCGCTGCCGGCGGGCGGCTCGCGCCCGGCGGACATGGCCACCACCACTCTGTCGGACGGCCGCGTGGTGGACTTCGTGGTGCGCTGGGAGCGGGGCACCATCAACCGCTTTATCTATTCCATCGCCATGCTCGCCGACGCCGGCGAGGAAGCCGGTTCCCTGGACACCGGCCTGTGGAACGGCCGCCTGATGTACCGCTTCCAGGGCGGCGTGGGCATCGGCCACACCCAGGGCAGCATGGACTACAAACGCCGCGCCCTGCAGCCGGACGTGCTCGGCCAGGGCTACGCCATCATCTATTCCACCGGCACCCGCATGAGCGAGCACTACAACATGCAGGTGGGCGGTGAGACCGCGCTGATGGTCAAGGAACGGTTCGTGGAAGAGTACGGCGAGCCGCTCTACACCGTGGGCCTGGGCGCCTCCGGCGGCGCCATCCAGCAGTATGTCTACGCGCAGAACCACCCGGGTCTGATCGACGCGGCGATTCCGGTGCAGAGCTACCCGGACATGGTCACCCAGACCATCCATATCGGTGACTGCGAACTGCTTGAGTACTACATGGACGCCACCGACAGGGACAACCCCAAGTGGGCGACCACCAAGAACCGCACCTGGCTGGTGGGGCTCAACGCCGAGGACGACGTGGAAGATCCGCTCTACGCCGCCAAGCAGCAGCTCGGCTACGGCGGCGCGCCGGGCTCCACCGAATGCGTGGAATCCTGGCGCGGCCTGACGCCGCTGACCATGAATCCCTACTTCGGCCAGGCGGACAATCAGGAGCAGATGCAGCCGCCGGGTCTGATGGCCACGGTGAACTGGAGCCACTACGACGACCTGCGCAACATCTACGGCGTGGACGGCGACGGTTACCCGCACACCCTGTTCGATAACGTGGGCGTGCAGTACGGCCTGCAGGCGCTGCTCGACGGCCACATCACCGCCGAGGAATTCCTCTCGCTCAACGAGCAGGCGGGCGGCTGGAAGGATCAGAAGGACATGGTGCAGGAAGGCTTCCCGTTCCTCGGTTCCCAGCAGGATGTGATGAACGACCCGTCCGTCTTCGACCCCTGGAGCAGCCGCAACATGACCCTCAGCCCGGACGGCACCCAGCCGGCGCCGCGCACGGAAGGTGATCTGGAAGCCATGAACGGCGCCTACGAATCCGGCATGGTGTTCCGCGGCAAGGCGGACATTCCGATCATTGATTACCGGCCCTACCTGGAGCACGAACTGGACATGCACAACGTGCACCAGTCCTTCGTGGTGCGCCAGCGCATGGAGGAATTCGCCGGCAACGCCGACAACCAGGTGATCTGGTTCGCCGACGCCCGTCCGGAGGAAGACTACAGCGCCGTGCCCCTGGCTCTGGAAGTGATCGATGACTGGATGGCCAACCTGCGCGCCAACCCGTCCGCCGGCGTGGCCGCCAACAAGCCGGAGCTGGCGGTGGACACCTGCTTCGAAACCGACGGCACGGTGATCGCCCGGGGCGATGACGTCTGGAACGGCGCCCTGACCGATGACGCGGAAGGCGCCTGCACCGCCCACTTCCCGATCTATTCCACCTCACGGATCGTGGCCGGCGCGCCCACCCACGGCGACGTCTTCAAGTGCGGTCTCAAGCCGGTGTCCGTGGCCCTGGAAGACGGCACCTACGGCAACTGGACGCCCACCTCGGACCAGGTGAACCGGCTCAACGCCGTGTTCCCCGATGGCGTGTGCGATTACACCCTGCCCGACCAGGGCCGGCCGGAGGGACTCTGACACGGTTTATCGGGAGAGCAAGATCGTGTGGTTTGCTCGTCAGGCTCGGGACATCGGATAACGGTGATGTTTGGCGAGACTCGGCCCCTCTTAGGAGGGGCTTTTTTTATGGTTGCTGAACGTCCGCGGTCCGAACGATGCGGTCCAACTCCGCGACCACACGCTCGCTGGATAAATATTCCTCCGCAAAGCGCTGACCGGGCGCGGCCACCGCCTCTCTGACCCGTGGATCCCGTAGCTCTTGGAGTCGCTCAAAAACCTGTGCACTGTCCGTGGCGGTGAAAACGGGAGTGGTTTCTGGCCAAAAGCCCGACGACACCAGATTCCGGTCATTGGCGATCAGCGGCTTTCCCAGCCAAAGAGCGTAAGCGCCAATGGCGCCAATCCAATGATCTCCGGTCTGATCGAAGCAAATGTCGGCGTCGCGGTACAAAGTGAGAAGCTCGGAAAAAGGCATCTCTTTATGCCAGATCACACAGTCAAGGCCTAACTCAGCGCACAGTGCCTTGGCGCTTTGAACGTCCGGGCCCTTTTCCACAAAGTGCACGCGCATGGCCGGATACTCGCGGTAAAAATCGGCCAACCCTCGAATGATCTGATCGTTACCTTTGCTCCATCCCTTCCGGTTGCCCACCATGCTTTTGTAGTGGAAACGCACGCCGCAGAAAATGCTCAGGAAATCATCTGCTGGCTTGAAACCCCTGGGCTCTCCGCTTAGCGGATCAAACGACACATCAAACCGTGGTATGTACCTCACCCCTTGGCTCTCATAGCGACGCACCAGGCGGTCATTGTCATGGCTGATTCCGCGCAGGAAGGCAATCAGATAATGGATTGAGGCGAAGCCGGCGGCCTGCCGCTTGAGCACGGTGCCAATCCACCAACTGCTGAGTGTGGAGGGTAAAAAGCGAAAAACGGTTTTCTTTGAGAAGTCGCGCACCAATTGCGCCTTGTTCTCAGGGTCTCCCCACTGGATCAGGTCGGCGCCGTGGCTCAGACCAATCCGTATGGCTTGTTGCTCGAGATAGGGGTGCAGAGCGATATAAAAGCCATTGAGTATGTAGCAGACTGGCGGCCTGCCACTGCGCTTTCTCACTTCCTTGCCGATCCGCGCGGCGTAGTAACGAGGGAAAGTGGCGAGCATTACCTGAGAGGAAACCGGCATTTCGACGATCCACTCCGGATAGGGATAGTCAATGTCCGGGAAATGATTCTCAGGGCGGTGCAGCGTATCTGTTGGTCGTCTGCCCACGAAATAAAGCACTTCATGACCAAGCCTTTTCAGCGCTCTGGCGTAAACCATCGGCATGGCGTTGGTGCTGCCTAGAAAAACGATGGGGCCTTTATTTTGTGGAGCCTGCTCGGACGTCATTGAGATGCCTTTTTCCAGATTTGGCCGAGGTGGCCTGGCCCCCTCGCCGATATGGCGGCGGCGGTCAGAGCCGCCAACCCGGTGCCGGCCAGTATCATCAGCGTGCCCAGGCGTGACTCGAAGTGCCAGCCCGTTTGATAAACCGCCCAGGCGACCAATGTGGCGGGTAGATAGACCGCCAGTACATCCCTGAGCAACCAGCGAAGGTGCAGGCCGGGTTCCAGGCGGCTGTGCACGAAACCGACCCAAAACAGAAAGAACAAAATATTCAGAGACAACCAGACGCTGCCGGCGCCGACGCCGCCGAACCGGGAAGCCGCCCAAACAATGCTTGGCACCAGAAGAACCAGAAGAAGAAGGCTGCCGATCAAGTGATACTTAAGCCGCCCGCTGGCGTACTGAAGATAGTAAGGAAAGGAAGACGCCGCCAATATCCCGTTGCCGAGAGCATATAGTCTTAGAATCGGCGCGGCTTCGCTTGCCAGCTCCGGGTCGCCCGTCCAGGCAAACAGCAGAGCCTCCGGGAAAAAGGCGATCACGATCGCGGCCGAGCCGGCGATCGTGATCACCGTGCGTGTCGCCGTGCGATAAATCCGTATCATGCTCACTCTGTCACCCTCGGCATACAGCCTGGACATTTTGGGCAGCACGGCGAGGCTGACCGGCCCACTGATAAAAACGATGCCACTGGCCACCATCACTGCCAGGGTAAAATAACCATACTCGGATAAAGGCAACACACCCGAAAGCACGAGCTTGTCGGTCTGAGTCACCATGGTCCACAACGAGGAGGTCAGCGCGATGGTCAAAGCAAAGCCTAGAACATCGCGCACCGGCTTGAACGACCAACCCAGACGATCCGTAATGTTATCCAGCGTGGGCAGAAGTCTGCGGCTCATCCAGCACAAACCGCAGACTTCGAGGATGGCGATGATGAGCTGGTGAAGAAAGAAGACCAGAGGTGTGAAGCCATACAGCCACATGGTCGCGAACACAGCGACAAAACGTAGGGATGCGAACAGGACATTGAAGCCGCTCAACCAGACCAGACGCTCTGACCCGGTAATCACCCCCCGGAAAAGGCCGCCGAGCCACCGCAATGCTACGCAGACGCCCATGATCTTGAGCGCGAGTATTACCTGTTCGGTTGGCAAAGAGCCGGGTGATAGCCAATTCGTGGCAATCTGAGGTGCCAGAAGCCATAGCGCCCCCCCACCAAACACCGCGGTGCCGAGGAAAATGACGGACAAAGAGCGATAAAGGCGGCGGTAGAACAGGGTCGGTGTGGAGCCTCCGAGGTGGCGGGCGGTTTCACGGCCAACCGTCTGGGTAAGGCCTACATCCAGTAATTGAAACCAGGACTGAAGCATGGTGAAAAAACCGATCAGTCCGTAAGCCTCCGCCCCCATGTACTTGACATAGAGAGGCAGGATCAGGATGCCAACGGCGGTGACGTAAAGCTGGCTGACGTAGTTGGCGGCGACGTTGCGCTTCAAGGACACCATTCGATCTTCAGCGGCTTTCCCGTTTCATTTTTGCTTCCACGTCGAGCAGGTCTCGTGACCGTTCCTTGAGAGGCTTTGCCGGCTGGCCAGCGTAGATCCAGAAAGGATCGTACTCGCCACTCACCAGGCTAAGGGCCCCCACCGCGGCGCCTTCGCCAAGCACGGTGCCGGGTAACACCACGCTGCCCGAGCCAATAATCACATGGCGACCTATATCCACCGGCGCATGGGTCACGTTGGTATAGCAGGCGGGGACCATGGGGTTGGTCATTGAAGCGCCCGAATAATCGTCATTGCTACTGTATATGGATACCCGAGAAGACAGGTTGGCATAATCGCCAAGGCGAATATTTCCACGCCCAATCAAGCTGCAATAGACCGCTACATGGATATGGCTGCCAATATCAATGCCTTCATCGCCAGCGGATAATACACAGAAATCGTCGATTCGAACGTGGTCGCCAAGGCTGATGCTGCTGGCGTTATAAAAACTGGCCTTGTCTGAAAGCAGGACGTTCTGGCCGAGGGAGGCGAAACCCATGGCTTCAAGCTCACTTCTGGTCAAATAAGCCATTACCGCGCTTCCCGTAGCGCATACACGATGCGATCCAGTTCGTCGGATGAGAGCCCCGGGTAAATAGGCAGGCAGAGGACACGGTCGGAGGCGTCCCTCGCCACCGGCCAGTCGCCGCCACGAAAAGGGGAATGCTCAAAATCCGGGATCAGCGGATGGAAATAGCGACGCCCGTGAATGCCCCTTTCCGCCAGACAGGTGAGCAATTCGTCCCGACTCAGCGGGTAAGAGGGCTCTACCAGAACGGGAAAATAGGAAAAGTTGTCATTGGTCTGTCTGCCTCTGGGCAGGGCAGACAGACCTGGCAGCTTTTCAAGAGCAAGCCGGAAATGAGTGTCGATCTTTTTCCGGGCTTCCAGGGCAGTGTCGATATGTTTCAGCTGGAGCAACCCGAAAGCGGCGCTGACCTCATTCAGCTTGCCGTTCATTCCGGTGGCCGCCAAGCGAGATTCTCCGTCCAGACCAAAGTTCTTAAGGCGGTCCAAGCGTTGTTTCATTTCAAGGTCGTGGCAAACCACCGCCCCACCTTCGAAGGTGTTGAAGACCTTGGTGGCGTGGAAGCTTAACACCGCCAGATCGCCGTGGCGGAGAATGCTGCCCTCGCTATCGCGCACACCGAAAGCGTGAGCCGCGTCGTAAACCACCTTGAGGCCGTGGCGTCGGGCAATGGCGTCGATAGCAGCGGTGTCACAGGGGTTGCCGTAGCAATGCACCGGGACGATCGCGGAGGTGTTTTCCGTGATGGCCGCTTCGATGGCTTCCGGTGACAGATTCAGATAGGTCGGTTCGACATCAACGAACACCGGATCCAGACCATTCCAGGCAATGGCGTTGGCGGTCGCCACGAACGAATAGGGGGTGGTAATGACCTCACCCTGCAATTCGAGAGCCTGTAACGCGACCATAAGGGCGCTGGTGCCGTTATTGAACAGGCATAGGTGAGGCACGCCCAGATATTCACACAGGGCCGCCTCCAGGCGCTGATGCATGGGCCCGCCATTGGTCAGGTGGCCGCTGGTCCAAATCTCCTCCAGATAGGGAATAAATTCCTCGAGCGGCGGCAAGAAAGGCCGCGTTACGTGGACCGGGGGGTTGCTCATGGTTGACCCTTCAGAAGAGAGAGCAGATATTCACCGTAGCCATTCTTTTTCAATGCTTCCGCGGTGCGCAGCAATTGCTGCTCGTTCAGCCAGCCGTTGTAGTAGGCGATTTCCTCCAGGCAGGCGATTTTGTACCCTTGCCGCTTCTCGATGGTCTCCACGAAATGCGCGGCATCTAAAAGGCTGTCATGCGTGCCAGTGTCGAGCCAGGCGAACCCCCTTCCAAGAAGTTCCACATTGAGATCACCGCGCTCCAGGTAGGCCTGGTTGACGCTGGTGATTTCCAGTTCGCCTCTTGCGGAGGGTTTTACCGCTTTGGCAATATCGATGACATCGTTGTCGTAGAAGTAAAGCCCGGTAACCGCGAAACGGGATTGCGGGTGCTCGGGTTTCTCTTCCAAGGAAATCGCTTTCCGGTTGTCATCGAAGGCCACCACGCCGAAGCGTTCCGGGTCCTTCACCTGATAGCCGAACACCGTCGCTCCGGAGGGTCTCGCGGCAGCGGCTTTAAGCATCGGCGTGAAACCCTGACCGTAAAAGATGTTGTCGCCCAGTACCAGGCAGACGTTCTCGTCGCCGATAAAGGACTCGCCAAGCGTAAATGCCTGCGCAAGACCGTCCGGGTGAGCCTGAATGGTATAAGTCAGATTGATGCCAAATTGCGTGCCGTCACCAAGCAGTCGCCGATAACTGTCATTGTCTTCCGGGGTGGTGATGATCAGGATATCTCTAATGCCCGCCAGCATCAGAACGGACAACGGATAATAAATCATTGGTTTGTCGTAGACGGGCAGGAGCTGTTTGGATATGCCTTTTGTGATCGGGTAGAGCCGGGTGCCGGAGCCGCCTGCCAGAACAATTCCTTTCATTTTGTCACTCCCAAGCGCTCTCTTTGATATTTTCCGGTTGAAACGTGGTCGCACCATTCGCGATTGTCGAGATACCAGCGCACGGTCTTGCGCAACCCGGAATCGAACGTTTCCCGTGGTGTCCAGCCAAGCTCCCGCTCGATTTTTCCAGCATCAATCGCATAACGCAGATCGTGCCCGGGGCGATCCGGAACATGAACGATCAGTTCCTCATGGCGGCTGTCCCGGGGCTGCCAGTCATCCAGAAGACGACAGATTGCCAGCACCACGTCCAGGTTACGTTGCTCGTTATGGCCGCCGATATTGTAGGTTTCGCCAGTCTTTCCGTGCTCCAGAACGGTCAGGAGCGCGCGGGCGTGGTCCTCAACGAAGAGCCAATCCCGTATTTGGTCCCCTTGTCCGTATACCGGAAGCGGTTTGCCGTCCAGGGCATTGAGGATAATCAGAGGAATCAATTTCTCGGGAAAATGATAAGGCCCGTAATTGTTGGAGCAATTTGTGAGTACCACGGGCAAACCGTAAGTCCGATGCCAGGCACGTACCAGATGGTCGGCCCCGGCTTTACTGGCCGAATACGGCGAGCTGGGAGAGTAGGCGGTTTCCTCCGTAAACAGGGCGCCCGAATCACCCAGGTCTCCGTAAACCTCGTCGGTGGAAACATGATGTAGCCGGAACTGATCGCGGGCTGTTTCCGGCAGGCTTTTCCAATACGCCCGGCTCGCTTCCAGCAGCGTGAAAGTGCCGACCAGATTGGTCTGGATAAAGTCAGCCGGACCATCTATGGAACGGTCGACATGACTTTCGGCCGCCAGGTGCATGATCTTGTCCGGGCGATGGTTCGCCAGTATCCGGTCAACAGCCTGGCGATCCGACACGTCGGCCTGTTCGAAAGCGTAACGGGGATGGTTCGCCACGGAGGAGAGGGACTCCAGGTTGCCGGCGTAGGTCAGCTTATCCAGATTGACGACATTGTGTTCGGTCTCCTCAATCAGAAATCGCACCACGGCGGAACCGATGAAACCGGCGCCGCCGGTTACCAAAATAGTAAGTGGCATCCCTGTATATCCTGATCGTTCAATTTGATTGCCCCGCCGGCTCGCCCATTTCGTCTCCATGCGGGAACGCTAGTGTAGCATTTGAGCACTGGAATCGCTGGGCCCCTGCTCATTGGCGTGGGCTGCCCTCCAGGACGGCTTGATAGGCGCTGACGAACCCCTCGACCATGGTGTCCACGGAAAAGCTGGCGGCGCCGGCATGGGCTTCCTCGGCGCGATTGCGGTACTCGTCGGCATCTTGGAAAACGGCGTCGATCCTGCTCCAAAGCTGCGCCGGGGCGTCCACATCCACCAGCTCGGCGCCGCGGCCCAATGCTTGATGAATATCCTCGCCGGCGCCGGTGCGGGTCAATACGGAAGGCACCGCGAGGCGAGCGGCTTCCAATACCACGTTGGGAAAGCCCTCGGCCCGCGAGGGCAGGATAAGACAACCGGCGTCATTGAGCAGAGCCGCTTTCTGTTCTCCAAAGCGGGGCCCATGGAAGGTCACTCTGTCGCCCAGACCGAGCTGCTCACTGAGTTGCCGCAATTGTTCGCCGTGGGCGGGTGGTTGCGGGTCGCCGACAATGTCGAGCGTGAAACGCGCCTTGGCGTCGCGTGTAAGCGCCTGGAACAATGTCTCGAGGCCTTTGCGTGGAGATACGCTACCGAGAAAAATCAGGCGGGCATCCTCAAAGCGCTTCCGCAGCGCCTGTATCGGGGGGATTTTGTCACTTGTGTCAATGGCGTTGTGTACGACATAAATCCGTCGCGCATCGACGCCTGCCTCGTCGGTATAAAAGTCACGCAGGCGCTGGAACTGGCAGAGCAAACCGTGATAGCGACGAAACATAAAGGCCAACACCCGCTGACGGCGTGGTGAGGAGTTGCTGAAAAGACCGCGGGGGTCGTTGCGGAGATTAAGGATCACCCTGGCCCCGAGCATGCGGGCCGCCTGAGCCATAACGGTTTTTTCCAGGATCGAGTAAAAGGAGCAGGGCGCAAAAAAATGCACCACGTCGGGCCGGATTCGTAACAGGGTGCGGAGAAAGTCCCGGTGGAATCGAACGCGAAGCAGCGCGGCATGAAAGCGCCCTCTCGCCTCTTCCCGGTGGGGATGCACGATATTGTGTAAAGCAACTTCGGGCCGCTGAATCAGCGCCTCGCTGAGAATGGTGGCGGCACGGGCCTGTCCGCCGGTAAAGCCGGGTTTTTCAAGCGGCGCCACCAGCGCCAGGGTTATCTTGCTCACCTTGGTTGCAATCCTCGTTGCTATCGGCCGGAGTGGTAGTAGTCTCGATACCAGTCAACGAACCGGTCGATGCCGGTCTTGATATCGGTTTTCGGTTGATAACCGGTATCTCGCTGCAAGGCGGAGATGTCCGCATAGGTATGTTCCACATCGCCGGGCTGCAGCGGCAGCAACTCTTTCTCCGTGGTCTGTCCAAGCGCTTGTTCCATCAGCTCAATATAATCGAGCAGGGCCACGGGCCTGCCATTGCCGATGTTATAGAGTCTCCAAGGGGCGCGACTCGATGCCGGGTCCGGGGCCGCGCCATCCCACTCCGGATTGCCCATGGGAACACGCTCAAGTGCCCGTACCACACCGTCCACGATGTCGTCGATGTAGGTGAAGTCACGTCGGTGCTTGCCATGGTTGAACACTTTGAGAGGGCGCCCCTGGGTGATGGCATCGGCAAACAGAATCGGTGACATGTCGGGCCTGCCCCAGGGACCGTAGACGGTAAAAAACCGCAAGCCCGTGGTGGGTAACCCGAAAATATGACTGTAGCTGTGTGCCATCGCTTCGTTGGCTTTCTTGGTGGCCGCGTACAGCGATACCGGATGGTCCACATTGTGCTGTTCTGAAAAGGGAGAGGTTTCATTGGCGCCATACACCGAACTGGATGAAGCATAGACCAGGTGTTCCACATCCTGGTGACGGCAGCCTTCCAGAATCCCGAGAAACCCGGAAAGATTGCTGTCCGCATACGCCATCGGATTTTCCAGGGAGTACCGCACTCCCGCCTGGGCGGCCAGGTGGACCACTCGCTGAAAGCCTTCTTTGGCGAACAGCGCGGACAGGCCTTCGCGGTCGGCCAGGTCCAGGCGGACGAACCGGAACGAGGAGTAGGGGCGTAGCAGGGCGAGCCGATCTTGTTTCAGCGTTACGGCATAGTAGTCATTGAGATTATCCACGCCGACCACCTCGTGGCCCAGATCAAGCAAGGCACGGGCGGTATGCAAGCCAATAAATCCGGCGACGCCGGTAACCAGTATTTTCATGATGGTTCCTCCCCGCAGGCGCGGCGGGCCTTGGCCACGTTTTCTTCCAGATGATGGGGGTTGACGGTGCCGGCGATCACCGCGCCCACGCCGGGGGTGCCGAGCACCCGGTCCAGGCTGGCCTGCACCGGGTCCGGGTGGTCGGCGGGCAGGTGGCCGCTGGCGAAGGCCTTCTTGATCAGAATGCCCTTGCCCCGTTCGGCGGCCAAGTCGATCACCGGTTTCTCGTCCTGGTGCGCCAGGTTGTAGGTGACCATGGCGATGTCGGCGCGGCGCAGGGTTTCCAGGCCGCCTTCCACGGTCTTGGTGGAGACCCCGGTGGCGCGGATTTTGCCTTCCCGTTTCAGGTCGTCGAGCACCTCCAGGGTGCCCTGGCGCAGCACCGCCAGGTCGTTGCCGTCGGAGTGCACCAGCACCACGTCCAGGTAATCCGTGTTCAGGCGGCGCAGGCTGCGTTCCACCGAGGCGCGGGTGTGTTCCGGGGTGAAGTCGAAGCGGCTTTCGCCGTGTTCGAATTCCTCGCCCACCTTGGTGACGATCACCCAGTGGTCGCGGTGGCTGAGCAACTGGCCCAGCCGCTCCTCGCTGCGGCCGTAGGCCGGGGCGGTGTCGATCAGGTTGACGCCCAGGTCGCGGGCGCGGGCCAGCAGGTGGCGCACGGCGTCGTCGTCGGGAATGGTGAAGGCGTCCGGGTATTTGACGCCCTGGTCGCGACCGATTTTCACCGTGCCCAGGCCCAGGGCACTGACCGTCAGGCCGGTGTCGCCGAGCGCGCGCAGAAAGCCCATCAGTGTTCTCCGAAGCAGCGGTACCAGTGGGGCTGGCCGGCGGCGGCGCGGGGCAGGGCGTCGGGCAGTTCCCCCAGGGGCGCGCCGGGCGTCAGGCCGTGCTGGTCCACCAGGGCGTCCACCCGGTCGCCCAGGTCCGGGGCCAGGGTCAGTTTGGTGGGCCAGGTGATGATCAGGTCCTGGTCGCGGCGGGCATAGGCGTTGTCCGGTTTGGCCAGGCTCTGCTGGCGGGGCTCGGCGCGGGCCACGTCCATCACCGCGAAGCGGGCGTCGCCGAAATCCAGCCACGGGAACAGGGTGTCCAGCTCCGCCCGGGCGGCGGCGATCTGCTCCGCGTCGGTGCGGTCCACGCCGCGCTCCGCCAGGTCGCCGCCCAGATACCAGACCAGATCGCCGTCCGGCAGGTCGTGGGTGGTGACGGTCAGGCGCGGTTTGTTGCTGGCGCCGATGCAGTGGGCGTACAGGCGGTGGCCCAGGCGGTGCTTCACCAGCACCATTTTCAGCGGCCGGCTCTGGGCCGACTCGCGGGGGAACAGGCGCGCCTTCTGGGCGTCGGCGAGCAACCCGGCGTTGCCCTCGCCGGCGGCCAGGATGGTCAGCCGGGGTTGAATACGCACGCCGTTGATCTCGGCGGCCTCCAGGCCGGTGTCGCCCCAGTGCAGCCGGTCCCGGGACGGGTCGAACCGCAGCAGCTGGTCACGGACCGGTGTTACCAGCACCCGCAGCAGGCTTTCCGTGTCCACCACCAGATCGTCCAGGCGGTACACCTGACCCTTGAAGCGCGGGTCGGCCAGGGCCGAGGGGAACTGGTCGCGCTTCAGCTTCTCGATGCGCCCGCGCAGCATCTTGCTGGCGAAGAAGCTGGTCATGCGGCTGGCCACGGAGCCGGTGGACCACAGGTTCTGGGTGTCGGCGAGCACCCGCAGGCCGCTCAGATCCACCTTGTCGCGGCCGTCGATGGCGGCGCGCCAGCGGTCCGGCATGCCGGCGATCGCCTCGGACTCGCTGGACAGGCCGCCGCCCAGGGCGTATTTCAGGCCGCCGTGGATGATGCCCTGGCTGGCCAGGGTCTGGGCGCCGCCCAGGGTGCCGGTTTCCAGCAGCAGGCACTGGTAGCCGCGTTCGCGCAGGCGGTTGATCAACCACAGGCCGGCGATGCCGCCGCCGAAAATCAGAATGTCCGGTGTCAGGGTGGGCGTCCGGGCGCTGTCGGTCATGGCTCTACCTCGGTTCAATGCGCGGCTATGCTAGCATAGCCGGTCCGCTCTCTTCGCCGCTCTCGATGGATCGCACATGCGCGCTCTGTACACCCTGCTCTGGTACCTGTCCCTGCCTCTGCTGTTCCTGCGTCTTTGGTGGCGCGGCCGGCGCGCGCCCGCCTACCGGCAACGCTGGCGCGAGCGCCTGGCGCTGGGCTACCGGCGCGGCACCCTGAGCGGCAGCGTCTGGGTGCACGCCGTGTCGGTGGGCGAGACCCTGGCGGCGGCGCCGCTCATCGAGGGCCTGCTGGCGGCTCACCCGGATACCCCCCTGGTGGTGACCACCACCACGCCCACCGGCTCCGAGCGGGTGCGCGCCCTGTTCGGCGACCGCGTCACCCACGTGTACTGCCCGTGGGAGCTTCCCGGAGCCTACCGGCGCTTCCTGAACGCCTTCGACCCGCGCCTGGTGGTGATCCTGGAAACCGAGCTGTGGCCCAACCTGTGCGCCGCCGCCAAGGCCCGGGGGGCGAAGCTGCTGTTGATGAACGGCCGGCTCTCGGAGAAAAGCTACCGGGGCTACGCCAAACTGCCGCGCCTGGTGCGGCCCATGCTGGCGCGCTTCGACACCCTGGCGGTGCAGACCGAGGCGGAGGCGGACCGCTTCCAGGCCCTGGGGGCGAGCCGGTCGCAACTGGTGGTCAACGGCAGCGTCAAATTCGACCTGACCCTGGACCACGCGGTGCGCGACCGGGCCGCCGCCCTGCGCGCGCCCTGGGGCGAGCGGCCGGTGTGGATCGCCGCCAGCACCCACCCGGGAGAGGATGAGATCGTGCTGGCCGCCCACCGCCGGCTGCGGGCCGCGCGGCCGGATGCCCTGCTGATTTTGGTGCCCCGTCATCCGGAGCGCTTCGACGACGTGGCCGGCCAGGTCCGCCGCGCCGGCCTGGGCCTCGCCCGGCGCAGCCGGGAGGAGGCGGTGGACGACGGCGTGGCGGTCTACCTGGCGGACACCATGGGCGAGCTGCTGATGCTGTTCGGCGCCGCCGATCTGGCCTTCGTGGGCGGCTCCCTGGTGCCGGTGGGCGGCCACAATCTGCTCGAACCCGCCGCCTGGGGTACGCCGGTGCTGACCGGGCCGGCGCTGCACAACTTCACCGCCATCGCCGCCCTGCTGGACGAGGCGGGGGCGCTTACGGTGGTGTCCGGGGAAGAGGAACTGGCGGCGGCGCTGGCCGCCCTCTACGACGACGCCGGCGAGCGCCGGCGTCGGGGGGAAGCGGCCGCCGGGGTGGTGGCCGCCAATCGGGGCGCGCTTCAGCGCGGGCTGAACATCTGCGCTTCGCTCTGGCCTTCCAGGTCCGGGTTGTAGAGGTCCAGGGTTTCCTGGCCGGACAGCCAGTCGTTCACCGCCACCAGATCCTCCACGTCCAGTTCGCCGGCGGCGGACTTCAGCGTCAGGGTGTCCAGGATGTAGTCGTAGCGGGCGTTGGCGTAGTCCCGCTGGGCGGCGTACAGCGCCTGCTGGGCGTTGAGCACGTCGACCACGTTGCGGGTGCCCACCTCGTAGCCGGACTGGGTCGCTTCCAGGGCGGAGCGGGTGGAGCGGATCGCCTGGCGGCGCGCTTCCACGCGCAGGGCGTCCGCTTCCACGGTGCGGTAGAAGGTGCGCGCCTGCTGGCTGATGTCGCGGATCGTCTGCTGGTACCGCTGGCCGGCGGCGTCGGCGAGCAGGGCCGCCTGCTTGCGCTGGCTGTTGAGGCCGCCACCGCGGAACAGCGGCACGGTTACTTCAATGCCGATAGTCTTTGAATTAGTGTCCGGTTGCGTCGAGTAGAATTGCGTGAGTTGATTGCCGGGGTCGCCCCCCGAGACGCTTGGATCGGTATTGTGGTTGTGTTGATACTCAGCGAACAACTGAACCTTTGGAAGCATGGCCCCCAGTTGTCGGTCGGCCGTAAAACCCGCTGCTTTGGCGCTGTAGCGGGCGGCGAGAATCTGCGGATTCTGGTACGCGGCCTTATCGATCCAGGCGTTCATTTTTGACGGTTGCGGCCCCTCCATCGGCAGATCGTCGCGCAACTCCGCCAGCGTCTCCCATTTACGACCAGTGAGTGTTTCTAACTGGTCGCGGGCGATATCGAATTCCTGCTCGGCGACGATCAGGTTCACCCGGGCCAGGTCGTAGGCGGCGCGCGCTTCTTCCACATCGGTGCTGGCCACCAGGCCCACATCGAAACGTTCCTGGGATTGTTCCAGCTGCCGGCTGATCGCCTTCTCCTCGGCCTGGGCGGACACCAGGGTGTCCCAGGCGCGCAGCACGCCGAAGTAGCCCTGCGCCACGCGCAGCACGAAATCCTGGCGGGACTGGTAGAACTCGGCCTGGGCTACGGAGGTCAGCGACTTGGCTTCCTTGTAGCCGTAGAAGGCATCCAGGCGGAACAGCGGTTGCGTTAGCGTCACCGAGGTGGAACGGGATCTACCGTCTATCTCCAGGTCACCCGTCGATTCGTAGGTTTGGTTGATTTCCGAATGGCGGTGGCTGGCATCGATGGTCGGCAGCAGCGCGGCCCGCCCCTGTACCAGCGTTTCCTGATCCGCTTCCCAGGTCTGGCGGTCGGCGCGCCAGGTACCGTCGTAATCCCAGGCGGCGTTGGCGACATTGGTGAGGTCCGCGGCCTGGGCGCCGCCCGCGGCCAGGGTGGCCAGCAGCAGACTCAGGGGCGTTATCGGGCTCCGCTTCATTGCATTGTCCATGGTTGGTAACGGTTTTTTTAAAGGTGAACTGGCCAGTATGGTAATGGCAAGTAAAAGGGATTGACACTCCTGTTGCCTACCGGTTCCGGTCACACGGGTGCGGTTGTTCGACTTTGAGGCGCTGGCGTATAGTGTTGGCGTTCGCCCAGCCCGTGTTGGGCCAGTGTCATGCTGGCCTTAACGACCGGCGGCGCCTTCCTCCCCACTTACACCACTGCCTGGAGGCCGACCGTGCCAGACGAGCAACGTCACGCCGTATCCAACGCCATTGATGAAGCCTGCCAACCCATCGCCGGTTCAAGAAAAATTTATGTGACCGGCAGCCGGCAGGACATCCGCGTCCCGATGCGTGAAATCCGTCAACATCCGACGCCCCTGGCCGGCGGCAAGTTCGAGGATAACCCGCCCCTGGCGGTTTACGATACCTCCGGTCCCTATACCGACCCGGATGCGAAGATTGATATCCGCAAGGGCCTGGAGCCGGTGCGCGCCGCCTGGATCGAGGAGCGCGGCGACAGCGAGCAGCTGGACGGCCTGACCAGCGAATACGGCCGCCGGCGCGCCCGTGACCTGGCCACCGAGGGGCTGCGCTTCCCGCATATTCGCGCACCGCGCCGCGCCAAGGCCGGCCGCAACCTGTCGCAGATGCACTATGCCCGCCAGGGTATCGTCACCCCGGAGATGGAATACATCGCCATCCGGGAAAATCAGAAGCTGCGTGAGCACCGCGACGCGGGCCTGCCCACCGATCAGCATCCCGGGCAGAGTTTCGGCGCCTCGATTCCCGCCGAGATCACCCCGGAATTCGTCCGTGACGAGGTGGCCCGTGGCCGCGCGGTGATTCCCGCCAACGTGAATCACCCGGAAATCGAGCCGATGATCATCGGCCGTAACTTCCTCACCAAGATCAACGCCAACATCGGCAACTCGGCGGTCACCTCCTCGATCGAGGAAGAGGTGTCCAAGATGACCTGGGCCACCCGCTGGGGCGGCGACACCGTGATGGACCTGTCCACCGGCCAGAACATCCACGAGACCCGCGAGTGGATCCTGCGCAACTCGCCGGTGCCGATCGGCACCGTGCCGATCTACCAGGCCCTGGAAAAGGTCAACGGCATCGCCGAGGACCTGACCTGGGAGATCTACCGGGACACCCTGATCGAGCAGGCGGAGCAGGGCGTGGATTACTTCACCATCCACGCCGGCGTGCTGCTGCGCTACGTGCCGATGACCGCCAACCGCACCACCGGCATCGTGTCGCGGGGCGGTTCGATCATGGCCAAATGGTGCCTGGCGCACCATACGGAGAGTTTCCTCTATACCCACTTCGAGGAAATCTGCGAGATCATGAAGGCCTACGACGTCACCTTCAGTCTGGGTGACGGCCTGCGGCCGGGTTCCCTGGCGGACGCCAACGACGAGGCCCAGTTCTCCGAGCTGCGCACCCTGGGCGAGCTCACCAAGATCGCCTGGAAGCACGACGTCCAGGTGATGATCGAGGGCCCCGGCCACGTGCCCATGCACATGATCAAGCAGAACATGGACGAGCAGCTCAAGCACTGCGACGAGGCGCCGTTCTACACCCTGGGGCCGCTGACCCTTGATATTTCCCCGGGCTATGACCACATCAGCAGCGCCATCGGTGCCGCCATGATCGGCTGGTATGGCACCGCCATGCTCTGCTACGTGACGCCCAAGGAGCACCTGGGGCTGCCCAACCGGGAAGACGTGAAGGAAGGCATCATCACCTACAAGATCGCCGCCCACGCCGCCGATCTGGCCAAGGGCCACCCGGGCGCCCAGCTGCGCGACAACGCTCTTTCCAAGGCGCGTTTCGAGTTCCGCTGGGAAGATCAGTTCAACCTGGGGCTGGACCCGGACCGGGCGCGGGCCTTCCACGACGAGACCCTGCCCAAGCAGGCGCACAAGGTGGCGCACTTCTGCTCCATGTGCGGGCCCAAGTTCTGCTCCATGAAGATCAGCCAGGAAGTGCGGGACACCTACGGTGACGGCCGCGCCCAGGTGGCGGAGGCGGAAGCCGGCATGGAGGAAAAGTCCCGGGAATTTCGTGAAAAAGGGGCGGAGATTTATCACAAAGCCAATGAATGATCCGAAACCGGTATTCACCGCCGAGGACGTGGAAATCCTGGAACGGGAAACGCCGTTCCAGGGTTTTTTTCGTGTTGAACGCCTGACCCTGCGTCACCGCCATTACCAGGGCGGCTGGGGCGCGCCGGTCAAGCGCGAGCTGTTCGTGCGGCCGCCGGCCGCGGCGGTGCTGCCCTACGATCCGGTGCGCGGCGAGATCCTGCTGGTCGAGCAGTTTCGCGTCGGCGCCCTGGAATGGCGCGACACCCCCTGGTGCCTGGAACTGGTGGCCGGCCTCGCCGACAAGGACGGCGAGCCGGTGGCCGACCTGGTGCGCCGGGAAGCGCTGGAGGAAGCCGGCGTGGAAATCGGCGAACTGCGTCCGGTGGCCCATTACATGCCCAGCCCCGGCGGCTCCAACGAACGCCTCCAGGTGTTCGTGGGCCGCGCCGATCTGAGCGGCGCCGGCGGCATTCACGGGGTGGCCGAGGAGGGCGAGGACATCCGCGTGGTGGTGCAGCCGGTGTCCGCCATCGAGGCGCTGCTGCAAAGCGGTCGGGTGGACAACGCCGCCTCGCTGATCACCCTGCAGTGGCTGCTGCTGCACCGCGAGGCCCTGGATCGGGAGTGGCGGTCATGAGCAACGCCCGCCGCTACCGGCTGAACTTTCGCGACCTGATGGCCCAGTGCGAATCCAACTACGCCCGCCTGCTGCCGTTTATCCGCGCCCTGGGCGAACGGGACAGCCTGGATCTGGCGCTTGGCCGCGGGCGCCCGCGCACCGTCCACATCCGCGTGCTGGAACGCTCGCCCTACACCACCACCCTGCGCCTGCAGGACCAGGCCCTGCACGACGCCATGCCGGCGCCGCGCCTGACCGTGCGGCTCTATCACGACGCGCGGCTTGCCGAGGTCACCGAGGCCAGCCCGTTCCGCCGCGTGCAGGCCCGCTACCCCTATCCCAACTCGCAGATGCACCAGCGCGACGAGAAGGCCCAGTGGAACCGCTTTCTCGGTGAGTGGCTGGCCCATGTGCACGACCACGGCCGCGACGCCGCGCCGCCCTGGCGCCGCTCCGGCACCACCGGCGACTGACTGCGGATTGGTTCCGGAATCCGAACGCCCTTCCTGGCAAACCGCCACCATCTTCGCTATAACCGTACCCGACGATAATCATAGGGCCGCTGGTCTCCCCGGGGAGGATGCCGGCGGTTTTTGACTGGGGGCCCGCGGTGGCGTCGCCACGAACGCGGGGATCACGACGATCTTGACCAAGACCATCTTGATTGAGAAAAGGACGGGAGCGGGGCTTTGACGCAACCGGTGCAACCGCTGCGCATGGTGCAGTTGTCCGATTTTCACCTGTTCGCGGACCGCGACGGCAGGTTGCTGGGTCTGAACACGCAGTTCAGCCTGGAGAAAGTGCTTGAGCGGGTGCGCCAGGAGCGCCCGGTGCCGGATTTCGTGGTCGCCACCGGCGACCTGTCCCAGGACGGTTCCTACCCATCCTATCAACGCCTGGAAGAAACCCTGGCGGTGCTCGAGGCACCGATCTACTGGCTGGAAGGCAACCACGACAAGCCGGCCCCGATGCTGCGTGCCCTGAGTGGCCAGGCCGGTCGCATCAGCCCGTGCGTGGCGGAGGAGGGGCCCTGGACCCTGGTGCTGCTCGATTCCACCATTCCCGGCGAGGTGCCCGGAGAACTGTTCGACGACGATCTCAGCTTTCTCGACCAGGCGCTGGCGTCGGCGCGGGGCGAGCACGTGCTGGTGTGTCTGCATCATCATCCGGTGCCGATGGGCAGCCGCTGGCTGGACACCCAGCTGGTGGCCAGCGCCGAGCGGTTCTTTGCGGTGATCGACGCCCATCCCCGGGTGCGTGGCATTCTCTGGGGCCATGTGCACCAGGAGTACGACGCCGAGCGCAACGGTGTGCGCCTGCTGGCGGTGCCCAGCACCTGCGTGCAGTTCAAACCCGGCAGCGACGACTTCGCGGTGGACGACGCCAGCCCCGGCTACCGCTGGCTGGATCTGTGGCCGGACGGCCGCATCGACACCGCCGTGAGCCGGGTGGAAGGCATCGAGTTCAACGTCGATCTCACCGTGAAAGGTTACTGAGGGGCCGGTCGCCCTCGCCGGTCGCCCTCGTCCTCCAGCCCTTCCAGGGCGGTAAACGCCACCGCGCAGAACAGTGAATTCAGGCGCTTCATGTCGCCGATCAGCTCCAGATGCAGGGAGCTGGTCTCGATGCTTTCCACCACCTTGCGATGCAGCCGCTCCAGATGGGCGTGGGACAGCTGACGCTGGCGGGCGCGGAAGCGGTTCTTCTCCATCAGCAACTGGCGGGCGCTTTCCTCGTCGCCGCTGAGAAACACGGACAGGCCCAGTCGCAGGTTGGCCTTGAGCAGACCATGCAGGTCGATCAACTCCTGCAGACCGCTGTCGGAGAACGAGCGGCGGCGGGCGGTCTTGCGGTCGCGCACCTTCTCCATCATGTGCTCCATCTGATCGCCGGCCTGCTCCAGGTTGATGCTCATCTCCACCACCTGGGACCAGCGGCGCCGGTCGCTCTCCTGCAGCTGGGCCCGGGACACCCGGGCCAGGTACAGTTTGATGCCGGTGTACAGCTCGTCCAGTTCGTCGTCCAGGGCGCCCAGGTCGCGGTCGCTGCCCACCCGCTCGTTGCGCAGCGCCTCGACGATGGCGTCGAGCATGGTTTCCACGGTGTCGCCCATGCGCAGCACCTCGCGGGTGGCGTTGGCCAGGGCCAGCCGCGGCGTGTCCAGGGCATCCGGGTCCAGGTGGCGCGGCCGGGCGCGGTCATCGGCGCCGTCCGGGCGGTCCGGCATCAGCCGCCGGGTAAGCCGCGCCATGGGGCCGGTGAGCGCCAGAAACAGCACGCAGCGCAGCCCGTTGTAGGCCACGTGAAAGCCAATCACCAGGTCTTGGTTGTCGAACGGCAGGGCCGGCATCCGCTGCGCCAGCAGCGGAATTAACGGCAGCACCAGGGCCAGGCCGAGCAGTTTGAACAGCAGATTGCCCAGCGCCACCCGGCGCCCGGCCACGTTGTGCAGGCTGGTGTTCATCAGCGCCAGCAGGCCGCTGCCCACGTTGGCGCCGACCACCAGTGACAGCGCCACCGGCAGCGACAGCACGTCGGTGGCGGCCAGGGTGGCGGTGAGCAGCACCGCCGCCAGGCTCGACCAGGTGATCAGGGTGAACAGGGCGCCCACCAGGGCGTCCAGCAACAGGTCACCGGTCAGAGACGCGAACAGCACCTGCACGCCGCGGGCCTCGGTGATCGGCCCCATGGCGGTGATGATCTGTTCCAGGGCCATCAGAATCAGGCCCAGGCCCAGGGCCACCCGGCCCAACTGACCGGCGCGGCTCTGCTTGCGCGACAGGAACAGCGGCACGCCGACGATCACCAGCAGCGGCGACAGCCACGACAGATCCAGGGTCAGCACCCGCGCCATCAGCGCGGTGCCCAGGTCGGCGCCGAGCAGAATCGCCAGCGCCGTGGCCAGTGGCATCAGGCCGTCGGCGACGAAGCCGCTGGCCAGCAGGGCGGTGGCGTTGCTGCTCTGCACCAGGGCGGTGACACCGGTGCCGGCGCCGAACGCCACCACCCGGTTCATGCGCCCGCCCAGCCAGCGCCGCAGCCGCGCGCCGTACACGCGCAACACGCCGGTGCGCACGATGTGCGTGCCCCAGACCAACAGTGCCACCGCGGACACCAGGTGCATCAACGTCAGCATGGCATGCCTTGGTGGCGGCCTCCTTGATCAACGATTGTCATAAAACGGTTATAGCACGGCACGGGCGGCGGCGGGGACCGACCTTTGGCGGGAGGGAGTGGCCGGGCGTGGCCGGGCCCGGTACCCTTGGCGTCCGATTCCGCAGCCCACGGCGAAACCATGAGCGTACCGGCCACCAGCCTGATCTACATCCACGGGTTCAACAGTTCGCCGGCCTCGTTCAAGGCCGGCGTGCTGCGCCGGGTGTTCGAGCAAGCCGGCGCCGCCGACCGGCTGCACATCCCGGCCCTGCCCCCGGAACCGCGCCGCGCCATGGCGCTGCTGGAAGCCACCCTGGCCGCCGCCGGCCCCTGTGCGCTGCTCGGTTCGTCCCTGGGCGGCTTCTACGCCACCTGGCTGGCCGCGCATCATGACCTGCGCGCGGCGCTGGTCAATCCGGCGGTGCGGCCCTGGCGACTACTGGACAAATACACAGGTATCAATCATAACTACCACACCGGCGAGGCCTACCGGCTCGACCCGGCCTGGGTGGCGCAGCTGCGCCATTACGAGGTGCCGGTGATCGAGCGGCCGGAGCAGCTGCTGCTGCTCACCCAGACCGGCGACGAATCCCTGGACTGGCGGGACGGCTGGGAATACTACGCCGACTGCCACCTCTACCGCGGGCTGGGCGGCAGTCACGGCTTTGATGACTTCGACGCCTTTGTTCCGCTAGTGTTGCGCTTTTGCGGAATAGAGCTGTAACCCGCCCGCGGCGTTTTTTAGGACATCTATGAGCAACACCTATACCTCTGAAAACATCGAGGTCCTCTCGGGCCTGGAACCGGTGCGCAAACGCCCGGGCATGTACACCGACACCAGCCGTCCCAACCACCTGATCCAGGAAGTGGTGGACAACTCCGTGGACGAGGCCCTGGCCGGCCACGCCAAGAGCATCCGCGTGACGCTGCTGGCGGACGGCGGCATCGAGGTGGAGGACGACGGCCGCGGCATGCCCGTGGACCCGCACCCGGTGCAGAAGAAGCCCGGCGTGGAAGTGATCCTCGCCACCCTGCACGCCGGCGGCAAGTTCTCCAACAAGAACTACCAGTTCTCCGGCGGCCTGCACGGGGTCGGCGTGTCGGTGGTCAACGCCCTGTCGAAGAAGCTGGAAGTACTGGTCAAACGGGACGGCCAGCTGCACCGAATGGAATTCGGCGGCGGCGAGAAAGTCAGCGACCTGGAAGTGATCGACACGGTGGGCAAGCGCAACACCGGCACCATCATGCGCTTCTGGCCGGACGAGAAATACTTCGACTCGCCGAAGATTTCGGTGTCGCGCCTGCGCCATTTGCTGCGCGCCAAGGCGGTGCTGTGCCCGGGGCTGAACGTGACCCTGGACAACAAGCAGACCGGGGAAAGCGAAACCTGGGAATTCGCCGACGGCCTGGTGGAATACCTGATGGACAGCACCCGGGGCTGGGAGCGGGTGCCCGCCGAGGCGTTCGACGGCGCCATGAGCGCCGACACCGAAGCGGTGGACTGGGCGGTGGTGTGGCTGCCGGAAGGCGGCGAGCTGGTCACCGAGTCCTACGTCAACCTGATCCCCACCGCCCAGGGCGGCACCCATGTGAACGGCCTGCGCTCCGGGCTGCTGGAAGCGATGCGCGAATTCTGTGAATTCCGCAACCTGCTGCCGCGTGGCGTCAAGCTGACCCCGGAGGACATCTGGGACCGGGCCTGCTACGTGCTCAGCGTGAAAATGCAGGACCCCATGTTCGCCGGCCAGACCAAGGAGCGGCTCAGCTCCCGGCAGACCGCGCCGTTCGTGTCCGGGGTGGTCAAGGACGCCTTCTCCCTGTGGCTGAACCAGCACACCGATGAAGCCGAGCGGCTTGCCGAGCTGTGCATCAACAACGCCCAGAAGCGCCTGCGCGCCGCCAAGAAGGTGACCCGCAAGAAAGTGGTCAGCGGCCCGGCGCTGCCCGGCAAGCTGGCGGACTGCACCAGCGACGACCCGGCGCAGACCGAGATTTTCCTGGTGGAAGGGGACTCCGCCGGCGGCTCCGCCAAGCAGGCCCGTGATCGGGTTTATCAGGCGATCATGCCGCTGCGCGGCAAGATCCTGAACACCTGGGAGGTGGACCCGGCGGAAGTACTGGGCAGCCAGGAAATCCACGACATCGCCGTGGCCCTGGGTATCGAACCCGGCAGTGACGATCTCACCGGTCTGCGCTACGGCAAGGTGTGCATCCTGGCCGACGCGGACTCCGACGGGCTGCACATCGCCACCCTGCTGTGCGCCCTGTTCCTGCGTCACTTCCCGTCGCTGGTGCGTGGCGGCCATGTGTTCGTGGCGATGCCGCCGCTGTACCGCATCGACGTGGGCAAGGACGTGTACTACGCCCTCGATCAGGAAGAGCGCGCCGGCGTGCTGGACCGCATCAAGGCGGAGAAAAAGCGCGGCAAGGTCAGTGTTACCCGCTTCAAGGGCCTGGGCGAAATGAGCCCCATGCAGCTGCGCGAGACCACCATGGCCCGGGACACCCGGCGGCTGGTGCGCCTCAGCGTGGACGGCGCCGACGACACCCACCAGCTGATGGACATGCTGCTCAGCAAGAAGCGCGCCTCCGACCGCAAGGTCTGGCTGGAACAGAAAGGCAACCTGGCTGAAGTGTAAGACCGCTTGCACGTGACACGCTTTCACGCTGGCACGCAAAAAGCGTGGTGCGTGCTGGCGTGAAAGCGTGCAAGCCAACGAGCATAGCGAGTAATCATGGCTGACGATTTCGAAGATCTGTCCCTCCGGGACTACACGGAAAAAGCGTACCTGGACTATTCCATGTACGTGATCATGGACCGGGCCCTGCCGAAAATCGGCGACGGCCTGAAGCCGGTGCAGCGGCGCATCATCTACGCGATGAGCGAGCTGGGCCTGAAGAACACCGCCAAATACAAGAAGTCCGCCCGCACCGTGGGCGACGTGCTGGGTAAGTTCCACCCCCACGGCGATTCCGCCTGCTACGAAGCCATGGTGCTGATGGCGCAGCCGTTCAGCTACCGCTATCCGCTGGTGGACGGGCAGGGCAACTGGGGCAGCCCGGACGATCCCAAGTCGTTCGCCGCCATGCGTTACACCGAATCCAAGCTGGCCCCGTACGCGGAAGTGCTGCTCTCCGAACTGGGCCAGGGCACGGTGGAATGGGTGCCCAACTTCGACGGCACCATGGACGAGCCCAAGCTGCTGCCGGCGCGTCTGCCCAATGTGCTGCTCAACGGCACCACCGGCATCGCCGTGGGCATGAGCACGGACATTCCGCCCCACAACCTGAAGGAAGTGGCGCGGGCCTGCATACACCTGCTCAAGGACCCGGGCGCGTCGCTGGACGATCTGCTGGAACACATCCAGGGCCCGGACTTTCCCACCGAAGCGGAAATCGTCACGCCCCGCAACGACATCATCCGCATGTACGCGGAAGGCAAGGGCAGCCTCAAGCAGCGCGCCGTTTACGAGCGCGAGGAAAACGACATCGTGGTCACGGCGCTGCCCTACCAGGTGTCCGGCGCCAAGGTGCTGGAGCAGATCGCCGACCTGATGCAGAAGAAAAAGCTGCCCATGGTCAGCGACCTGCGCGACGAGTCCGACCACGAAAACCCCACCCGCCTGGTGATCACGCCACGCTCCAACCGGGTGGACGTGGAACAGCTGATGAGCCACCTGTTCGCCAGCACCGACCTGGAGAAAAACTACCGGGTCAATCTGAACATGATCGGCATCGACGACCGGCCCCAGGTGAAAAGCCTGGACACCATTCTCAACGAATGGCTGCAGTTCCGGCTGGTCACCGTGCGCCGTCGCTTGCAGCATCGCCTGGACAAGGTGCTGGACCGGCTGCACATCCTGGAAGGTCTGCTGGCGGCGTACCTGAACATCGACGAGGTGATCGAGATCATCCGCCGGGAGGACGCGCCCAAGCCGGTATTGATGGAACGTTTCGGGCTCAGCGATCTGCAGGCGGAAGCGATCCTGGAGCTGAAACTGCGCCACCTGGCGAAGCTGGAGGAAATGAAGATCCGCGGTGAGCAGGACGAGCTCGCCGAGGAACGGGCGCACCTGCAGGCGACCCTGGATTCGCCGGCGAAAATGAAGAAGCTGATCGCCTCCGAACTGGAAGAGGACATGGAGAAATACGGCGACGAGCGCCGTTCTCCGCTGGTCGAGCGTGCCGAGGCCCGGGCCCTGGACGAAACCGATCTGGTGGGCGCCGACCCGGTCACCGTGGTGCTCTCCGAGAAAGGCTGGATCCGTGCCGCCAAGGGCCACGACGTGGACGCCGCCGGCCTCAGCTACAAGGCCGGCGACAAGTTCCTGGCCGCCGCCCAGGGCAAGTCCAATCAGCCGGTGTGTTTCCTGGACTCCACCGGGCGCAGCTATTCGTTGCCCACCCATACCCTGCCCAGTGCGCGCGGGCAGGGCGAGCCGCTGTCCGGCCGGGTCAGCCCGCCCTCCGGCGCGCACTTCGTGGCGGCGGTGATCGGCAAGGAAAAGGACGCCTACCTGATGAGCACCGATGCGGGCTACGGCTTTATCGTCCGCTACGGCGACCTGCTGGCCAACAAGAAAGCCGGCAAGAACGTGCTCAATGTGCCCAAGGGCGCCAAGGTGCTGGCGCCCTGCCGGGTGGCGGATCCGGACCGGGATCTGATCGCGCTGGTGTCCAACGAAGGCCGCCTGCTGGTGTTCCCGGTGCGCGACCTGCCGGAGATGGCCCGGGGCAAGGGCAACAAGATGATGGCGATTCCCTCCGCGCGGGTGGCGGACCGTTCCGAGTTCGTCCAGGACGTGCAGGTGCTGGGGCCCGAGGACCTGCTGGTGATCCGTGCCGGCAAGCGGCACCTGAGCCTCAAGCCCGGCGATCTGGAGCACTATCTGGGCGAGCGCGGCCGGCGTGGCGCCAAGCTGCCGCGCGGCTTCCAGAACGTGGACCTGCTGGAAGTGGAGCGGCGCGGTGATTAACGCGTGTTTTTCGGTATCATCCGCTTTGATCTGAGGAAAAGGAGCGTCGGCGGATGCGGGCCCTGTTGACCGGTATCGTCACTTTTTTGCTGTTGTTGCTGAACACCCTGGTACTGATCGGGCCGATGATGGCCATCGCGCTGCTGAAGCTGGTGGTGCCGGGAAAACGGAACAAGGCGCGGCTGTCCGCCGCGGTGATGTGGATCGCCGAGACCTGGGCGGAACTGTGCAAGGCGATCTTCGCCCTGATGACACCCACCCGGTGGGACATTCGCGGTGACGAGGGCCTGCGTCGGGACACCTCCTATCTGGTGGTCAGCAATCACCAGTCCTGGGTGGACATCGCCGCGCTGGTGCAGACCTTCAATCGCAAAACGCCATACTTCAAATTCTTTCTTAAAAAAGAACTGATCTGGGTGCCGTTTCTGGGGCTGGCGTTCTGGGCGCTGGATTACCCCTTCATGAAGCGCTACTCCAAGAGTCAGCTGGACAAGCGCCCGCACCTGAAGGGCAAGGATCTGGAGATCACCCGGGCCGCCTGCGAGAAGTTCGGCGACATGCCGGTGACGGTGGTGAATTTTCTGGAAGGCACCCGCTGCACGCCGGAAAAGCAGGCCCGGCAGAACTCGCCCTATGACCATCTGTTGCGGCCCAAGGCCGGCGGCGTGGCCTTCGTGCTGGCGGCCCTGGGCGACAATCTGGACGCCCTGCTGGACGTCACCGTGGTCTACCCGGGCGGCAAGCCGCCGGGCTTCTGGGCGTTGCTCAGCGGCCAGTTACCGAGGGTGATCGTGGACGTGCGCACCCTCAAGCTGGAGCCCTGGCTGTGGCAGGGCGATTACCAGGAAGACCGGCAGTTCCGGGCGCGGGTACAGAAATGGGTCAGCGCCCTGTGGGCGGAAAAGGATGCCCGCATCAAGGCGCTGAGGAAGGAGTAAGGCGTCAGAACGACAGCGTGGCCGCGATGTAAGGCCCGCCGATCTCCAGATCGGAATCCAGATCGCTCACGTCGTCCAGCTCCACTTCCAGGCGGGAATAGCCCGCTTCCACGCCGAGCAGAAAGTCCGAGCGCCAGCCCACGTAGGCGGAATAATCGCGCATGCCGCTGCCGTCGTACTCGATGGCGTTCACCTCACCGCCCACGTAGACGCCGGTCAGCGGCAGGTTGGCGCGGGCCGCCAGGTGACCCATGGGGAAGGTTTCCTCGGCACTCTGGGAGGCGCGCACGCCGGGGCCGGCAATGGTGAAGTCCGCGTCCATGCGGCGCACGGTCACGCCCAGATCCAGCTTCACCACGTTGTCCAGCGGCGTCCAGTAGAAGGTGCCGTCGAGAATATCCATGTCGTAGTCGGAGCTGACGTTGCCCGCGAAGGTCTGGCCGTCGAAGGTGATCGGGGTCGCCAGGGTGTTGCGGCCGTCGTCGGACAGGTCCATATGGCGCAGGCGCACATTGGGCAGAATCGGCACCGCGTGTTCCACGCCCAGGTACAGCACGGTCTGGCTGCCGTCGTCGTAGCCCAGGTCGTCTTCCATATCGATATCGGCGGAGCCGGAGGCGATGGTGCCGCTGGTTTCGGCGTTCCAGCTGTAGCCACCGAAATAAACGTCCACCAGCGGGGCGGCCTGAACGGCGGGAGCGGCGGCGGTCAGCGCGGCCAGCAGGGTAAGGCGTTTCATGATGTCGGTCCTTTTTTAGTCGGTATCGCGCCGCAGTATTGCATCGCGCGGGACCACTCAAAAGCCCGTTTAACCAGTGTTTTACCTTTCCTGTTCGAGCCTTTCACTTTCCTTTATGCTCGGTGGCCTGCGAACAGGACACGGACCGATCATGGCCAATTCTCTTCAGGACCAGCTCATGAAAGCGGGGCTGGCGGACAAAAAGCAGGCGCGCCGCGCCAAACAGGCGAAGCGCGAGGACGCCAACCGCGCCAAGCGGGGCGAGATCGAATTCGAGGACCCGGCGGAACGGGCGCGCCGCCAGCGCGCCGAGCAGGCGGAACGGGACCGGGCCCTGGCCCGGGAAAACCAGGAGCGCCAGCGCGAGAAGGAAATCGCCGCCCAGATCCGCCAACTGATCGAGCAGCACCGGCTGGCCCGCAACGACGCGGACCAGTCCTACCAGTTCGTGCAGGACAAGAAGATCAAGAAGCTCAACGTCACCGCCCGGCAGCAGGACCAGCTGGCCCGCGGGCTGATCGCCATCGTCGCCCTGGGTGACCGCCACGAACTGGTGCCGGCACCGATCGCCGAGAAGATCCGCCAGCGCGACGAGGCGGTGGTGGTGCTGCTCAACGAAAAGGGCACCGGCGTGGACGAGGACGACCCCTACGCGGATTACCCGATCCCCGACGATCTGATGTGGTGAGTAACGCCTCGATGGAAGATCAGCCCGCGGTAGGGGACGTGGCGGTACTGCCGGTGCGGCGCCGGGTGCGCGCCGGCCTGCTGCTGGACGGCGGCGCCCTGGGCGAAGTGCTGCTGCCGGACCGGGAGGTGGACGATGAAGTCACCGCCAAGGCGCTGCGCGTCTTTCTCTACGAAGACGGTGACGGCCAGGTGCGCGCCAGCGCCCGGCTGCCCCGTCTGCTGCCCGGTCAGGTGGGCCGGCTGCGGGTGGTGTCGGTGAGCCGGGTGGGCGCGTTTCTGGATTGGGGCCTGCCCAAGGATCTGCTGCTGCCCTTCGCCGAGCAGGGCAACCGTCCGGAGGTGGGCCGCTGGCAGACCGTGCGGGTGGTGCGCGACCGGGCCGGCCGGCTGTTCGCCAGCGCCCGCCTGGACCGCTGGCTGGAGGATATCTGCGACGCCTACGCCCAGGGCGACGCGGTGCCGCTGGTGGTGGTACAGCGCACCGAGCTGGGCTACAAGGTGGCGGTGGAGGACCGCTACTGGGGGCTGCTGGCGGAGGACGGCCAGCGCGACCTGAAGCCGGGCCAGCGGCTGACCGGCTATGTGCAGCGGCTGCGCACGGACCGGCGCCTGAGCCTGTCCGCCAACCCGCCCGGCGCCGCCAAGCGCGAGGGGGTGGCGGAGCGGGTGCTGCAGCGCCTGCGCCAGGAAGACGGCTTTCTGCCTCTGGGCGACAAAAGTCCGCCGGACGACATTCGCGCCGCCTTCGGCTGCAGCAAGAACGCCTTCAAGCAGGCCATCGGCAAGCTGTACAAGGACGGCGAAATCGTTATCGAGCCGGCCGGCATTCGCCTGCGCTGAAGCCACGCCGGCCCCCGGAATCCCAATAACAACGTCTCGGGAAGCGAACCATGGCGCAGCAGAATCGCCTCTACGTGTGGGACGACCGCTTTCTTTATCTGACCGGCGGCATCGTCTCCGGGCTGACCCAGCGCCACACTCTGACCCTGCTGGTCTCGCTGGGTGACCAGGGCTTCGAATTGGGGACGCCCAGGGCCAGCGGCAACGGTTCACCGCCGCCCTGGTGGGCAACCAGACGCCGCGCTCCCTGGACGCCGGCCTGGAGCCGCTGCTGTCGCTGAACTTCGACCCGCAAAGCTACGAATACCACTGTCTGGCGGCCATGCTGGGCCGCCGGCCGGTGCGCTCGGTGATTCTGATGCCCGACCGGGTCGACCACGAGGCGGTGCGCGCCGCCGGCGAAGGCCGGCTGGAGCCGGCCGGCCTGTTCCGGCTGACCACCGCCCTGCCCAGGGCGCTGAGCGACTACCGGCCGATTCGCATGCCCATGGACATGCGCGTCAGCCACATCGCCCAGAAGATCAAGAAAGAGCTGCCGCTCACCAGCACCCTGGAGCAGCTGGGCGCCGAGGTGGGCCTGTCCGCCCACCGGCTGCGGCATCTGTTCTCCGACAAGCTGGGCATCTCCATCAAGAGCTACACCCTGTGGGCGCGCATGCGCCGGGCGGTGGAGCTGATCGCCCAGGACGAGCCGTTGTCCATGGTGGCCCACGACGTGGGGTTCTCCGACGCCGCCCACCTGACCCGCACCCTCAAGCAATTCTTCGGGCTGACGCCCTCATTCCTGGCCCGTGGGATGGAAGTGCGCATGCTGTAGGGCCTGTTCACCCTACTTGCATTACGCCTGTTGTGGCTAAAAACCCACCCATCAAGGCACGAGGAGAGAAGTTTGGTGGCGCCAAATGAACGACGAGTAACGCGGAGGGGTGGTTTTTTAGCCACAACCCGAAGGGCTGGCGCCCTTTTGGCCTCCAGCGTCGTTGTCGGTCGCTTATTTGGAATGACCAAACCGCGCTCCCTCCGCCTAGCTGGAGACCAAAATGACATCCAGCAGGCGTGATGCAAGTAGTGTGAACAGGCCCTGGCGCCGCTTCCCGGAATAGCCGCTGCGTTCAAGTCCCGGTTCCGGGTTTTGACGTAGGCTTTCCGGTCTGGAGGCCCGCGGCCTCCACATAACAACAACTCGGGAGACCACAATGATCACTTCCTTTCGACCCCCGCGCTGGTCGCGCGGCGTCGTGCTCGGCCTGGCCGTGGCCCTGGCCGCCTGCGGCGGCGACAGCAGCAGCCATCACGGCGAGGACGCCAAGGCCTATCAGGCCACCATCGAACGTACCACCTACGGCATTCCCCATATCACCGCCGACAGCTATGGCGGGGTGGGCTATGGGCATGGCTATGCCATCGCCGAGGACAACCTTTGCGTGCTGGCCGACGCCTTCGTGACGTTCCGTGGCGAGCGTTCCCGCTATTTCGGGCCGGACGCCGAGGCCGCGCCCATGGGCACCTTCGGCAGCCCGAACAACCGGGACGCGGACTTCTTCTTCCGCTTCGTGGTCAACGACGACCAGGTGGACAGCTTCCGCTCCGTCCAGCCCGCCGACGTGCGGCAACTGTCCGAGGGCTTCGCCGCCGGTTTCAGCCGCTATGTGCGGGAAGTGAAGGCCGGCCAGCACGCCGGCCGGCATCTCACCTGCCGGGACGAGCCCTGGTTGGACACCATCACCGACCAGGACGTGTTCCGGCGTCTGGTGGCCCTGAACCTGGCCGCCAGCAGCGCCAACCTGCTGGAGGAAATCGTCAACGCCCAGCCGCCGGTCGCCAGCGGCAACACTCTGGTGCGCGGCGCCGGTGAGGCGTCCGATGACAACGAGCACCGTTTCTGGGTCGGTGGCGAGGAAGGCATCGGCAGCAACACCCTGGCGTTCGGCGCCGACGCCACCGACTCCGGCGGCGGTCTGTTGTTCGCCAACCCGCACTGGTACCTGGAAGGCGTGGACCGCTTCTATCAGCTGCAACTCACCATCCCCGGCGAACTGAACGTGTCCGGTGTTTCCATCATGGGCGCGCCCATGGTGCTGCTCGGCTTCAACAACAACATCGCCTGGGCGCACACCGTGTCCACCGCCCGGCGCTTTACCCCCTACCTGCTGCAAATGGCCGACGCCACCCACTACATGAAAGACGGGCAGCCGAAGGCCCTGGAGGCGGTGGAGATCACCATCCAGGTGAAACAAACGGACGGTTCCCTGCTGCCGGAAACGAAAACCCTGTATCGGTCCGAGTAGGGGCCCATGGTCGATTTCGGCAACCCGCAGCTGCCGCCCTGGAGCAGCAGCACCGCCATCACCCTGCGCGACATCAACCTGGAAAACACCCAGTCGTTCCAGAACTTCCTGGCGTTCGACCAGGCCGAATCCCTGGATGACTTCTTTGCCGCCATCAATGAGCACGTGGGCATTCCCTGGGTGAACACCACCGCCATCGGCCGGGGCGACGAACGGGCGCTGTATTCCGACATCACCGCCGTGCCCAATGTACCGGACAGCCTGCTGGGCACCTGCCAGATCGCCGCGCTGGCCCCCGGCCTGCCGCTGCTGAACGGCGCCACCTCCGCCTGTGATTGGCAGCAGGACGAGGACGCGGTGCTGCCCGGCGCCTTCGGCCCGGCCAACCTGCCTCACCTGTTCCGCCGCGACTACGTGGCCAATATGAACGACAGCTACTGGCTGACCAACGCCAACGCGCCGCTCACCGGCTACGCCGCCATCAGCGGCCAGGAAGACTATGCGCAGAGCCTGCGCAGCCGCCTGGGCCACACCCTGGTGGAAGACCGCTTCAACAGCCGCGACGGCTTCGCCGGTTCCCAGATCAACAGCACCCGCCTGCGCGATATCGTGCTCAACAGCCGTGTGCTGAGCGCTGAACTGCTCAAGGAACCGGTGCTGTCGGCGGTCTGTGGAGGCACCCTGAGTGGCGATGAACAACAGGCCTGCCAGGTGCTGCAGAACTGGGACAACACCGGCAATCTGGACGCGGTGGGTGCCCATGTGTGGAGCGCCATCTGGCAGGGCCTGATGGACGTGACCGATCTGTACGCGGTGCCGTTCGACGCCAATGACCCGGTGCATACGCCCTCCGGCCTGAACAGCGACAGCCAGGTGCTGGACGAGGTGCGCCAGGCGTTCTCCGACGGCGTGGCCGCCGTGGTCAACAGCGGCGACGCCCTGGACGCGCCCCTGGGCGAGGTGCAGCGCTACGCCAAGGCGGGCACCGACATCCCGCAATACGGTGGCGAGGGTTACGAGGGGTACTTCACGGTGCTGCGTAACACCTACCTGCACGTGGTGGACTTCCCGGAAGGGGAGCCGGTGCGCGCCTTCACGCTGCTGTCCCACGGCGAGTCCACCGACCCGACCAGCCCGCACTACGCGGACTACACCGAGGCTTACTCCCGCAAGCAATGGCACCAGGTGCCGTTCACCCGGGAGCAAATCAAGAACGCGCGCATTTCCATTCTGGAACTGAGCGAGTAAAGCCTCCGGCCCATCGGGCCAGAATGCCCGGCGGCGCTTGTGGGCGCCGCCGGGCTTTTTTATGTTGTGCGCCTGTCCCCACTCAGAGAGAGGCGCCCATGGCCACCGGCACGGTGCAAAGCAACGGCATCGAACTGTTCTACGAAACCCGCGGTCCCGAGGACGGCATCCCGCTGATCTTCGTCATGGGGCTGTCCGCGCAACTGGTGTTCTGGCCGGAAGGCCTGCTGGACGCCCTGGCCAACCGGGGCTACCGGGTGATCGCCTTCGACAACCGCGACGCCGGCAAATCCACCCGCATCCGCGCCCCCTTCAAGTACGGCCCGCTGCAGGCGATGCTGCGCTACATGGTGGGCGCCCGGGTGCACGCGCCCTATACCCTGGACGATCTGGTGGCCGATACCTTCGGGTTGATGGACGCCCTGGGCATTGAGCGCGCCCATCTGGTGGGCGCTTCCATGGGCGGCATGGTGGTGCAGCTGGCCGCCGCCACCGACCCGGACCGGGTGCTCAGCGTCACCTCGATCATGTCCAGCACCAACAGCCCGTTCCTGCCGCCGCCGAAACCGACGGCGTTGAAAACCCTGGTGGCGCCCCGGGTGGAAATCGAAACCGTGGACCAGTACGTGGCGTTCGGTCTGGACATGATGGCGAAGCTGGGCGGGACCCTGGACCAGGGCCGCGAGGAGTTGGAGAACATGTTCCGGCGCAGCTGGGAGCGGGGCCTGAACCCGCGCGGCATCCGCAATCAGTTTCTCGCCATTCTCGCCACCGGCAACCTGACCAAACGCCTGAAACGGGTGCGCTGCCCGGCCCAGGTGATCCACGGCGGCGCCGATCCACTGATCCGCCCCGCCGGCGGCAAGGCCTCGGCGCGGGCCCTGCGCGGTGCCCGGCTGACCATCATCGACGGCATGGGCCACGACCTGCCGCCCTCGGCGCAGCCGCGCATCGCGGAATTGATCGCGGCCAACTGTGCCCGGGCCGGGGCCGTGGAGCGGCCGCCGCTGGCCGATGACGGCGCCGGGCAGGCGGCCGGGGGCTGAGCGCAGCGCGCCCGGTCAGGCCCGGTCGCGGGGAAACGGCCAGACCTGATCGATGCGCCCGGCGCCGCTGAGCGCCATGTGCAGTCGTTCCAGGCCCAGTGCCACGCCGCTGCACGGTGGCAGGCCGGCGCGCAGGGCGTCCAGCAGGTAGGGGTCCGGCGTCATCGGGCGCTTGCCGGCGGCCAGGCGTTTTTCGTTGTCCCGCGCGAAGCGCCGCGCCTGTTCGTCGGCGTCCAGCAGCTCCTGGTAACCGTTGGCCAGTTCCAGGCCGCGATGGTAGATCTCGAAGCGCCGCGCCACCGTGGCGCCGTCGTCGTCCCCGGCGGTTTGCGCCAGGGCCGCCGCCCAGCCGGGGAAATCCACCACCACCGTGATTACCGCCGGGTCCAGGGCCGGCTCCACCACCGTGGCCATCAGGTAGTCCACCGCCTGGGGGCCGGACAGCCCCGCCGGGGCGCCGGCTCCGGTGGCCCGGTCGGCCAGCGCCGCTGCCGTGGCCGTCAGCGGGTCCAGCCCGGTGACTTCCCGGAACAGTGCCCGGAAGCGGTGACGCTCGGCGCCGGCGGCGCACAGCGGCGTCAGCAGCGCCAGGCATTCGTCCACCAGGGCCTCCAGGTCGAAGCCGGGGCGGTACCATTCCAGCAGGGTGAATTCCGGGTTGTGGCGGGCGCCGGCCTCGCCGTCGCGAAAGGCCCGGGCGATCTGGTAGATCGGCCCGCTGCCGGCGGCCAGCAGCCGCTTCATGTGGTATTCCGGGGAGGTCTGCAGCCAGCCGTGGCCGGGCACTTCGATGGCGTCGATGTGCTCGTCGCTGACCGCGTGGGCGGCCAGCGACGGGGTGCTCACTTCCAGCACCCCGCGCGCATCGAAAAAGGCGCGCACCGTCCGCAGCAGGTCGGCGCGCGCCTTGAGGGCATCGAGGGCGGCGCCGGGCCGCCAGGATGCGTCGTTCATACGGCGTCCGGGGCTCAGTTCTTGATGCGGCCCACGTATTCGCCGGTGCGGGTGTCCACCTTGATCACCTCGCCTTCCTGCACGAACAGGGGCACCCGCACCACCGCGCCGGTGCTCAGGGTGGCCGGCTTGCCGCCGGTGCCGGCGGTGTCGCCCTTCACGCCCGGGTCGGTCTGGGTGATTTCCAGTTCCACGAAGTTGGGCGGGGACACGCTCAGCGGCTCACCGTTGTAGAGGGTGACCTCGCACATGTCCTCTTCCTTCAGCCATTGCTTGGCGTCGCCCACGGCGTCGGCGCCGGCGGGCTTCTGGTCGAAGGTGTTGGGGTCCATGAAGTGCCAGAATTCGCCATCGCTGTAGATGTACTGCATGGTGACGTCGAGCACGTCGGCGCCTTCCAGGCTGTCGCCGGACTTGAAGGTGCGTTCGATCACCTTGCCGGTTTTCAGGTTACGCAGTTTCACGCGATTGAAGGCCTGGCCCTTGCCCGGTTTGACGAACTCGTTTTCGATGATCGAACACGGGTCGCCGTCGAGCATGAGCTTCAAGCCGGATTTGAATTCGCTGGTAGAATAGCTGGCCATAGACTCTGATCCACTGTTGCGGGAATTTCCGGATGGCGTTGAAAAGGCTGGCCATGATAACTCAGGAGGCCGACGGTTGGCAGGTGCCCGATTGGCGCCGCCTGCAGGCGGACCTGATCACCGACGTGGCGGCGCTGTGCGAGGCGCTGGACCTGCGCCCGGAGCAGATACCCGGTGGCGTGGACGCCGACAGCGATTTTCCCCTGCGGGTGCCGCGCCGCTATCTGAGCCGCATCGAGCCCGGCAACCCGGACGATCCACTGCTGCGCCAGGTACTGGCCAGTGCCCGGGAGCGCGAGCCGGTGCCCGGCTACGGGCCGGACCCGCTGGAGGAGGCCGCCCACACGCCGGTGCCCGGGCTGCTGCACAAATACCACGGCCGCGCCCTGCTGGTGGTCACCGGCGCCTGCGCGGTGCACTGCCGCTACTGCTTCCGCCGTCACTTCCCTTACCAGACCCACCTGTCCGGGGGCCGCTGGAAGCAGGCGCTGGACTGGCTGCGCGCGCATCCGGACATCCGCGAGGTGATCCTCAGCGGCGGCGACCCGCTGACCCTGAGCAACGAGCGTCTGGCCGGGCTGCTGGAGGAACTGGCGGCGATTCCGCACCTGGACCGGCTGCGCTTCCACACCCGTACCCCGGTGGTGATCCCGGAGCGGCTCGACGACGGCCTGCTGGCCCTGCTGGACACACCGCGCTGGCGGGTCACCCTGGTGCTGCACGCCAACCACCCCCGCGAAATCGACCCGGATCTGTCCGAGCGCTGCCGGGCCCTGGCGCGGGCCGGGGTGACCCTGCTGAATCAGGCGGTGCTGCTGGCCGGGGTCAATGATCGGGTGGAAACCCTGGCGGGCCTGTCCGACGCCCTCCACGACGCCGGCGTGCTGCCCTATTACCTGCACCAGCTGGACGCGGTGGCCGGCGCCGCCCATTTCGCGGTGCCCGACCCGCGGGCCTTCGCCCTGCACCGGGCGTTGCGCGCCCGTCTGCCCGGCTTCCTGGTGCCGCGTCTGGCCCGCGAGGAACCCGGGGAAAGCGGCAAAACCGTGCTGAAAGGCTGATTTACAGCGCCGCCGCTTTGCCGTACGGTTTTTGTGAAACAGTTCACAAAAACGGCGGGTCATGCCGGGGTGTGCCCCGCCCCTGGGTGAAGGACAATCACCGATGCACGAGGCATGGCCAACGGATTGGGCGTGGGCGCTGCCGGATACGGACGCGCCCCTGGAATCACTGTCCCTGGCCAGCACCCGGCCACCGGAGTTGCGGGCCTGGCTGACGGCGCTGCCCGCCGATGACCCGCTCACCAGTGCCGCGCGGCTGACGCGTCTGCTGGACGAACTGACCCGCCTGCCCCTGGATACCCGCCACCGCCTGGCGTTGCTGGAAGACATTCGCCCCCGGGTCCATTGCCTGGCGCCGAGCCTGCAGAGCCCCTACCTGGGCGCCCCCCTGTCCCTGACCGCGCCGTCCCGGCAGGCCGCCGACCCGGTGGCCGATCTCTTTGACGGCCTGGCACGGGCCTACCAGCGGGTGGCGGCGGCGCTGCTGGCCACCACGCCGGAACCGGCCCGGCGCCAGGCGGCGGCCACCGCCTTGCAACGGGCGCTGGACGCGCTCAGCCAGCAACTCTGGCAGCACTGGCTGCTGTACACGCCGGCGCGGGCCGGGCTCTGGTGGCGCCTGCACCGCCTCTATGCCGTGGCCGACGCCCTGGCCCTGCAAACGCTCGCCGTGGCGGATCCGGAAGCCTCGGGCCGGCAAAGCTCGGTGCATCTGGCGTACACCCGCGCCCTGTTGGTGGCCAGCGCCCAGCCCCAGCAACTGCGCCCGCCGGCGCTGCTCGCCCTGTTCCGGGCCGCCGGGCAATGGGGACGCTGGTTGCCGCTGCGGGCGCGACCGCTGGAGGGCGGCTTCGACGTGGCGCTGGATCAGGACCGGGGGCCGGTCCCGGCCGGCGACCCGGTGCGCGACGGACCCCGCTGGCGCCACTTCGACACCCGGCCCCTGGCCCGGGCGCTCATCGATGGGGGCGGCGATCCCGGCCGGCCGTTTTCGTCGCTGTTGCGGGCCCACCTGCGCGCGGTGTGGTCCGTGCCCCGGGGCCGGGCGGCGCCGCGCCGGGCCGGGCGCGAAACGGTGCGGGTGGTGTTGGGCCTGAACGGCGCCCACGCCTGCCTGGACCAGCCGGCACGGGCCCACAACGCCGAGCCGGTGCACTGCCAGGACCGGGGGCGGCAGGGTTGCGGTTTGCTCTGGCACGGCCCGGCGCCCCGCGGGCTGAGGGTGGGCGCGGTGCTGGCCGTGGCCGACACCGACGGCGGGCCCTGGCGGGTCGGGGAAATCCGCTGGCTGGCCCGCGCCGCCGAGGGCGTGCGGGCCGGCGTGCAGTGGCTGCCCGGCGAGGTCCGGCCGGTGCGCATCAGCCACGGTTATGGCGACACCCTGCCGACCCCGGCGTTGCTGGTGCCGGCGGCGGACGGCGCCGACACCTTGCTGGTGCCCACCACCGGCTTCGCCGCCGGCGCACGGGTCACGGTGTGGGAGGGGCCGCCGCGGCTGGTGCGCCTGGGCGCCCGGGTGTCCGGCTCGGCGGATGCCTGCCGCTATCGCCTGCGGCGGGAATGAATGCTGATTCAGTTCTTTGGAGAACCGGGTCCGCTCAGGCACAATGGTTGCCCTACGAATAACGGATGAGCACCGGCGCCGATGACTTACGCTCTCGATACCCTTCGCTTGTTGATCGCCCATGACTCCCAGGATGAAGCCGAACAATTGATGAACGCCCTGCGTAACGCCGGCCGCGCGACGCGGGCGCAGTTGGCGCTCAACGAGGACGATCTGGTGCGGGCGTTGAAAGGCGGCGCCTGGGAGTTGATGCTTTGCCGGCCGCGCTTCGGCGACGGCAGTTTCGAAAGCGCCATGGCGCACATCAACCGCCTGGGCAAGGCGTTGCCGGTGGTGCTGCTCAGCGACGACTACAACGCCACCATCGTGCGCGACGCCTACAACGCCGGCGCCCGCGCGGTGGCCCCCAAGGACGACCGCGAGCTGCTGATGCAGTGCGTGGACCGGCTGATGGAGTTTCTGCGGCTGCGCAAGGAGCTGCAGCACTCGGAGATCACCCGCCATGAGGCGGAGAAGCGCCTGCGCCTGCTGATGGACCAGAGCCGCGACGCCATCGCCTATGTGCTGGACGGCATGCACATCCACGCCAACGACAACTACGCGCGCATGTTCGGCTACGAGGACGCCGACGAACTGGCCGGCGTGCCGATCATGGACATGGTGTCGGCCAGCGACCACGACCGCCTCAAGACGCTGCTGCGCAACCGCGCCCAGGACCAGAGCCAGACCAACGAGCTGGAATGCCGGGGCGTGCACACCGACGGCAAGGAATTCGACGCCAACTTCATCTTCTCGCCGAGCACCTTCGACGGTGAAGCCTGCACCCAGATCGTGATCCGCGCCGCCAGCCTGGACGAAAGCGCCCTGCAGGAGCGGCTCCACGAAATCAGCCAGACCGACCAGGTCACCGGGCTCTACAGCCGGACCTGGTTCATGGAACAGCTCGATCAGGCGGTCAGCGACGCGGCCCGCCAGGGGCAGTTGGCGGCGGTGCTCTACCTGCGCCTGGACGATTTCGAGCAGCACCAGTCCAGCCTCGGCATGGAGGGGGCCGACGACGCCCTGCGCGCGGTGGCCGACTGGCTGCGTGGCCATTGTGGCGACGCCAAGCTGGCGCGGGTGGACGGCGAGGACTTCGCGGTGCTCAAGCCGGTCAACGACATCGACGAGGCCGCCGCCCTGGCGGAGACCCTGCGCGCCGGCATCGAGACCCTGATGCCGGAGGTGGCCACCCGCACCGTGCACATCACCGCCAGCCTGGGGGTGGCGTTCGCCCGGGAGGACGCGCGCAGCAGCCAGGACATCCTCACCAAGGCCCTGAAGTGCTGCAACCAGGCCCAGCGTCAGAACGACGAGCAGGGCAACGCCATCAAGATCCACGATCCCCTGGACGACGTGGCCGCCGGCTCCAACGAGGCGGTGGCGCTGAGCATCCGCCAGGCCCTGGAGAAGGGCAGTTTCCGGCTGCGCTACCAGCCGCTGATGAGCCTGCGCGACGACGGCGAGCAGATTTTCGAGGTGTTCGTGCACATGCCCCAGAAGCAGGGCGACGATCTGGCCGCCGCCGACTTCATGCCGGTGGCCGCCGACCAGGGGATGGCCGGCAAGGTGGACCGCTGGGTGGTGCTCAACGCCATGCGCGCCGCCGCCGCCCACGAGGAGAAGATCACCCTGCTGGTCAACCTGACCGGCTATTCCCTGGGCGAGCCGGGGCTGGCGGAATGGCTGTCGAAAGCCATGCGCGCGGCCCGCCTGTCCGGCGAGCAGGTGATCTTCCAGTTCTCCGAGGGCGACACGGTGAACTACCTGAAGCAGGCCGGCGCCTTCGCCGAAACCATGCGCAAGCAGGGCTGCGGGCTGTCCATCAGCCGCTTCGGCGGCGGTCTCGATCCGTTCAAGCTGTTCGAGCACATCCCCGCCACCATGGTGAAATTCGAGGGCTCGTTCACCCAGGAACTGGGCAAGACCGAGAGCCGGGAGCGCTTCGCGGAATTGATCCAGCAGGTGCAGAACAGCGGCCGCCGGACGCTGGTGGGGTTCGTGGAATCCGCCGCCCAGATGCAGACCCTGTGGACCCTGGGCGGCGTGGATTACCTGCAGGGCTACTATCTGCAGGCGCCCATGGATCGGTTGGAGGTGGCGGAAACCACCGACGGGTAGGCAAAGGAAAGCTTGAAGCTTGCCGCTACCGCAGCAGTTCCTGCTGGTCCTTGTCGCGCACCCCCACCAGATAAAGAATGCCGTCCAGGCCCAGGGTGGAAATGGAATGGGCGGCGTTCTTCTTCACCAGCGGTTTGGCGCGGAAGGCGATGCCCAGGCCGGCGGCGCCCAGCATGGGCAGGTCGTTGGCGCCGTCGCCCACGGCGATCACCTGCTCCAGGTCGATGCCTTCGCGGGCGGCGATCTCGCGCAGCAGCTCCGCCTTGCGTTCGCCGTTGACGATCGGCTCCGCCACCTCGCCGGTGACCCGGCCGTCCTCGATCATCAGTTCGTTGGCGTACACATAGTCGATGCCCAGCAGCGATTGCAGCCAGTGGCCGAACCAGGTGAAACCGCCGGACAGAATCGCGGTGCGGTAGCCCAGCGCCTTGAGCGTGCGGATCAGCCGATCGGCGCCCTCGGTCAGTTCGATGCGCTGGCGCACCCGTTCCAGGGCGCCTTCGTCCAGGCCCTTGAGCAGCGCCACCCGGGCGCGGAAGCTGGCGTTGAAATCCAATTCGCCGCGCATGGCGCGCTCGGTGATGGCCGCCACCTGATCGCCTACCCCGGCCTCGGCGGCCAGCTCGTCGATCACTTCCGAGCGGATCAGGGTGGAATCCATATCGAACACCACCAGTCGCCGGTTGCGGCGGAAGGCGCTGTCGCGCTGGAACGAGATGTCCACGTTGCGCTCATTGGCGATGGCCAGGAAGGCGGCGCGCATGGCCACCGTGTCGCGGGGCTCGCCGCGCACGGAAATCTCCACGCAGGCGCGGGCGTTGGGGTCGCCGTCCTCACCCTCCAGGTGCACGCGCCCGGACAGCCGCGCGATGCTGTCGATGTTCAGGTTGTTCTCCGCCACCACCGTGGTCACGTCGCCGAGCTGCTCGGCGGTGATCTTGCGCGACAGCAGGGTGATGATGTGGCGGTCCTTGCCCTGGCCCGACACCCACTGCTCGTAGCGGTCCTCGTCGATGGGCCGGAAGCGCACCGAGGTGTCCCGCTTGTGCGCCTCGAACAGCAGATCCTTGAGCATGGAGGAGGCGTCGGCCCCCGGCGGCACTTCCACCAGAATGCCCAGCGACAGGCTGTCGTGGATCACCGCTTGGCCGATGTCGAGAATATTGAGATGGTACCGGGCCAGAATCCGGGTAAAGGCGGCGGTGAGGCCGGGGCGGTCGTTACCGGACACCTGGATGAGAATAATCTCGCGCACGCTGGGGGGCTCCTTGAGGGCCACGGGCTGGAAGGGCGTCAAGATTACCAGAAAAACCGCCGCTGATTGAGGTCCCGCCGGCGTTCCCCGGGTTATACTCGGCGCCCATCGAATCGGAGCTGAGGAAGGCACCGCATGGCCCTGTGGCAACCGCTTTGGGAGCAATTCCGGGAACACGGACGCCCGTGGCTGCGGCGCGAAAAGCGTCTGCTGTGGGAACTGGCCCTGATGCTGCTGGTGGCCCTGGTGATCGGGGTCTACTTTCTGGAGCATTTTTCCGCCCGGCTGGCCGCCGAACAGCGGGTGCAACTGGAGGCGCTGGCCCGTCAGACCGGGCTGCGCGCCGCCGAGTCCCTGGCCGGCGGCGACCTGATCGGGCTCAATGTGATCGCCCGGGAAACCCGGGATCTGAAGCCGGTGGCCGGCGCCCGCTTCCTGGACACCGCCGGTGAGCCGGTGTCCGGCTCACTGCCGGAACTGACCCCGGTGACCGTGGAAGTGCCGGTGGCGCTGCCGGACGGCGAACTGGCGGGGGCGCTGCAACTGGCGGCGCGGCCGGACCCGGCGCCGCGCCAGCGTCTGGAGACCGGCTACGTGCTGGTGGTGCTGGGTATTCTGATCCTGCGCCTGGCCGGCGAGGTGATCTACCGGCGCCTGTTCCGGGTGGCGCCGCCGCCCGCCGCGCCGGCCCCGACGGAGGCGGCGCCGGTGACCCGGGTGGTCGGCGAGGACCCGGATGCCGACGCCGACCCGGCCGCCGCCCCGGGCCCGGCCACCGAACTGCGCCTCAGCGTGGTCAATTTCGATCATTTCGAACAGCGCTACACCCGTGCCGCCCTGAGCGCCTTGCTGGATGACTACCATCGTCTGCTGGACGAGGTGGCCGGCCTTTACGGCGGCCGCGTGGTGGCCCGGCTGGGGGATCGGGCGCGGATTCGCTTCAGCGGCGAGCCGCTGTCCCAGCGGGCGTTCTCGGCGCTGTGCGCCGGGCTGCTGTTTCTACGGGTGGCGCGCCTGCAGGCGCCGCGCCGCAAGGCCAGCCAGGCGCCGGCCCTGGAATTCAAGGCGCTGGTCACCGAGCAGTTCGCCGCTGAGGACAGCTGGGCGCTGTGCCTGGCCGGGGTCCCCGGCCGGCTGAACGTGCCGGAGACCGAGCTGACCCGCGCCGAGCTGGACGTCAAGGCGCTCTACCAAAGCGAGCGCGCCCTGGTGGTGCAGGCCGGCGAGCGCCAGGTGCGCCTGCAGCCGGTGGAGCAGCTCGCCCACCGCTACCAGACGCTGCTGCGTACTCAGGCGGAGCGGGTCATGGGCGCCGGCGAATCGTCCGGCGGCGACTCGCTTTCGCCCAACAAGTAAGCGCGCATGGCCGCGCCCACCCGGCGCGGCAGGTCGGGAATGCCCCGGTTGCCGAACAGCCGGTTGAATTCCAGCACATAGGGCTGACCGTCCACCCAGGCCACGTCGAACCCGGCGTGGTCGATGTGCAGCCGCCGCGCCAGACTCTCCACCAGCGCCAGCGCATCGTCCGGCACCGGCAGATCGGTGCGCACCCGGGCGCCCCGGGCCAGATTGTTGTGGAAGCTGGTGCCCTCCCGCCAGTAGCTGGCGATGATTTGCCGCCCCACCACCACCACGCGCAGATCGCGCACGATCGGCAGCAGCTTCTGGATGTACAACACCTCGTTGCTGGCGGCGTAGTCCAGCAACTGCTGGCGGTTCTCCACCAGAAACACGCCGTCGCCCTGGCTGGAGCGCACCCGCTTGGCCACGAACGGGAACGACCAGGTATCCAGAATGCGGCTCACATCGCTGTGGCTGGACGACAGGATTTCCGTTTCCGGCAGGTTGTCCGGGCAGGCCAGCCGCAGGGCGCGGGTCATTTCCACCTTGTCGTGGCCGAGATGGTAAGTGGCCAGGCTCGGGAACAGGGCCCGTTGCAGCACATAGTGCAGGCCGTGGATCTGCCAGTAGGCCGGAAACAGCACCCAATCGGCGGCCAACAGCTCGTCGCGCTGGGCGAACATGTGCTCCGGCTTGATGTAGCGCACCCCCGGCAGGCCCAGGGTACGGAAAGGATCGAAAGTGATGAGTTTCAAGGCCCTCGGACCTCACGACAGACCCCGTCAAGGGGAACCGGCGATTTATAGGACGAAATCAGGCGCCGGGCAATAGTTTTGGTCCTTGGCCGCGGGGGCGCGGAAGGGCTAGGCTTTGCGCAACCTTCATTGTGGGAGAAAGACGTGCGACTACCGGCACCGGAAAGCGGCCAGATCCTGGTCAAGACCACCGAATCGGTGATGACCATTACCCTCAACCGTCCGGACAAACTGAACGCCCTCACCGGCGCCATGTACCGGGACCTGGTGGACTTGCTGGCGCTGGCCGGCGAGCACGACGACGTCGGCGCGGTGCTGATCGAGGGTCAGGGCAAATCGTTCTGCGCCGGCAACGACCTGGGGGATTTCCTGGCCGCCGGCGAGGCCGGGGACAACGCCACCGAGGGCGGCGCCGCGCCGTTTATCCGGGCGGTGAGCCGCTTCGAGAAGCCGCTGGTGGTGGCGGTGCAGGGCAACGCGGTGGGCGTGGGTGTGACCATGCTGCTGCACGCGGACATCGTGGTGGCCGCCGACGACGCCAAATTCATCACCCCGTTCGTGGACCTGGGCGCGGTGCCGGAAGCCGGTTCCTCCAAGTTGCTGCCGGCCTGGCTGGGCTACCAGCGCGCCGCCCGCATGCTGCTGGCCGGTGAGCCGCTGGGCGCCGACGAGGCGCTGCAGTGCGGTCTGGTGGCCAAGGTGGTGGGTCGCTCGGAGCTGGAGGGGGCGGCGCGGGCCTATGCGGTGGCGCTGGCGGCCAAGCCGCGCCGGGCCATGCGCGAGAGCAAGCGGTTGATGCGTCAGGCGCCGGAGATGGCGCTGCACGATGTGATCGATCATGACCTGGCGTTGTTCGCGGAGTTGCTGCGTGGGGACGAGGCGAAAGCGATTCTGGCTGAGAAGCTGGGTAAGAAATAAAGCTCGGTAACAAATAACGGTCTGGCGTGGGGTCTCCAGCGGGGCGCGGGTCCGGGTCATGCTCTTCCGGGAACGCCGTGAATCCGTCCCTGGAGGCTCCCTTTCGAACGTCCTGTTCTCAAGGGTCCCGGAAGGGCATGACCCGGACCCGCTTCGAGGCAGCAGAACCTTGGGTGGGGGGGAGGGGTGCTTAAACGTAGTGCCCGAACGCTTCGCCCATGCGTACCTTGGCGCCGGGGGCGGCGGCGGTGTCCAGGTCGGCGGCGCCTTCCGGGAACAGGACGATCACCGTGGAACCGAGCAGGAAGCGGCCCAGTTCGGCGCCTTTTTCCAGCACCACCGGTTGCGGGTCACGGTACTGGCGGCGGGTGACTTCGCCGGGCTGCGGGGTGACCTGGCCGGCGAACACCGTTTCGATGCCGGCCACGATCATGGCGCCCACCAGAATCACCGCCATCGGCCCGCGTTCGGTGTCGAACACGCACACCAGCCTCTCGTTGCGAGCGAACAGGCCCGGCACCCGCTCGGTGGTGGCCTGGTTCACCGAGAACAACCGCCCGGGCACATAGACAGTTTCGCGCAGGGTGCCGGTGCACGGCATGTGCACCCGATGGTAGTCGCTGGGCGACAGGTAGACGGTGGCGAACTGACCGTTGCTGAACTCGGCGGCCAGGGTGCCGTCGCCGCCCAGCAACTGAAACAGGGAATAGTAATGCCCCTTGGCCTGCAGCAGATCGCTGCCGCGCAGGGGGCCGCGCTGGCTGACGGTGCCGTCCGCCGGGCAGGCCAGGGTGGCGTCGCCCTCGGCGATGGGGCGGGCATCGTCCTTGAGGGCGCGGGTAAAGAACGCGTTGAAGTTGTCGAACCGGTCCGGGTCCTCGATGCACGCTTCGCTCAGGTCCACCTTGAAGCGGCGGATGAAGGTGTGGATGAAGCGCGTTTTGATCCATGGGATCTCGCTGCGCGCCAGCCAGCCCACCAGCCGTGAAAGACCGTGCTGGGGCACGCAGTACTGAAGCGCCACGAAGGCTTTTTCGATCAGGGTGTTCAAGGGCGGACCTCGTTGTTGTTGTCGGTTATTCCGGTTTTTCCACCGGTGTCTCGGGGTGGTTGCCCCATTCGGCCCAGGACCCGGCGTAGCCGCGGATGTCCTTGAAGCCCAGGATTTTGCCCACCAGCCAGGTGAAGCTGGAGCGGTGGTGGGTCTGGCAGTGGGTGATCACCTGCTTGTCCGCCTGGATGCCTTGGTCCGCCAGTTCCCGGCGGATCGTGTCGAGATCGCGCAGGCGCAGGTTGTTGGTCTTGTCCATGGCGTCGGTCCACTCGTAAAGGGTGGCGCCGGGAATGTGGCCGGCTTTCTGGGCGAAGGCGCGCACGCCGGCGAATTCCTCCTCGGAGCGCGCGTCCCACACCACCACGTCCGGGTCGCGGTGGTGGGCCAGCAGATAGTCCAGGTCCACGTTGGCCTTGGGGTCATGGGGTCCCACCTGGTAATCGGACGGCTCCGGCTCACCGGGCTCGGTGCTGGTGGGCAGGTCCTCCGCCAGCCAGCCGTGGATGCCGCCGTTCAGGTAGGCGTAACGGTGGTGGCCGATCACTTCCAGGGTCCACAGCAGGCGGGCGGCCCAGCCACCGCCTTCGTCGTCGTAGGCGACCACGAAGGTGTCCGGGGTCAGGCCCAGGTCGGAAAACAGCGCGGACAGCGCCCGGTCGTCCGGCAGCAGGCCCGGGGCCGGCTGGGTGCCGGCCAGCAGGCGTTTGAAGTCCAGGTGCACGGCGCCGGGCACATGGGCCTGATCGTAGACCTGGTCCTTGCACAGATCGACGATCAGCAGGTGCTCGTCGTCCAGGTGGCGGGCCAGTTCGGACGGTTCCAGGAGCAGGGGCAGTTGAGCGGTCATGGCGAGTCTTCGTCGTTGCCGGTGGCGGACATTGTAATCAAGGACGGGGGAGGTGTCAGATGCGTCCCCGCCGGTTTCAGGGCTGATAACGCTGCCGGGCCTCGTCATCCAGGGTCGCGGCGATCTGGAAAAAGTTGTTAAGCCGTTCCGGGCTGATGCGTCCCTGCTCCGCCGCCTCGCGCAGGGCGCAGCCCGGCTCGTGACGGTGCGTGCAGTTGCGGAAGCGGCAGTGACCGGCCTGCTCCGACAGTTCCCGGTAGCCGTGCAGCAGCTCTTCCTCGCTGATGTGCCACAGGCCGAATTCGCGGATCCCCGGGGAATCGATCAGACGGCCGCCGTCGGGCAGCGGAAACAGCCGGGCGGTGGTGGTGGTGTGCTGGCCCAGGCCGGACACGTGGGACAGGTCGCCCACCGCCAGCTCCGCCTCCGGCAACAGGGCGTTGACCAGGGACGACTTGCCGACCCCGGACTGGCCGACGAAGGCCACGGTGTGGCCGGCCAGGGCCGCCCGCAGGTCGTCCAGCCCGTCGCGGGCCTTGGCGGACACCGGGATCACCGGGTAGTCCAGGCTCCGGTACAGACCCAGCAGGCGCTCGATCAGCACATCGTCCTCGCCCACCAGGTCCGCTTTGTTGAGCACCAGGGTGGCGGGGATGCCGGACAGCTCGGCGGCCACCAGGTAGCGATCCAGCAGCACGCTGGACGGCTCCGGCCGGGGCGCGAACACCACCAGCAGGCGGTCCAGGTTGGCGCCCACCGGCTTCAGCTTGCCGTAGTTGTCCGGGCGTTTCAGTACCGTGGTCCGGGGCATCAGCGCGGTGACCACGCCGTCGCCTTCGCCTTCCGGCGCCTGCCAGATCACCCGGTCGCCGACCACCAGCTGTTCCAGGTTGGCGCGGAAATGACAGCGGGCCGGGGCGCCCTGGGCCGCCTCCACCAGCACCTGGCCGCCGAAGTGAGCGATCACCGTGCCTTCCTGTTCCTCGCCCAGATCGGAGGCCTGGGGGCGGTCCCGTTCCGCCTTGCGCTGGGCGCGCTCGCGGCGCTCCTGCTGGATTTTTTCGATGCGCCAGCGCTGCCGGCGATTGAGATTGCGTTTGGCCATAAAAGCGTGGCGGTTTCGCCGCCGGTACTGGATAAAGGATGGAGGCTGCAGGATACAGGAAGCCGGGCGTCGCGGGCACGGCTTTGCCGCTGGCGGGGCCCGTTCCGCGCTGTATCCTGTATCCTTCACCCTGTATCCGTTTTTCCCGGGAGCATCATGACGCAAGCCAAGGACAACCTGATCTGGATCGACCTGGAAATGACCGGCCTGGATCCCAGCCACGATCGCATCATCGAGATCGCCACCATCGTCACCGACGCCCACCTCAACGTGCTGGCCGAGGGCCCGGTGATGGCGGTCCGGCAGAGCGACGCCTTGCTCGACGGCATGGACGAATGGAACACCCGCCATCACAACAACTCCGGTCTGGTGGAGCGGGTGCGGCGCAGCGACGTGGACGATGCCGAAGCGGAGCGCCGCACCCTGGCGTTCCTGGAGCAGTATCTGGCCCCTGGCGCCTCGCCCATGTGCGGCAACAGCATCTGCCAGGACCGTCGTTTCCTGGCCAATTACATGCCACGGCTGGAAGCGTTCTTCCATTACCGCAATCTGGATGTGTCCACCCTCAAGGAGCTGGCGCGGCGCTGGAAGCCGGGCATCCTGGACGGCTTCCAGAAAGCCAACAAGCATCTGGCCCTGGACGACATCCGCGAATCCATCGCGGAACTGGCCTATTACCGTGAGCATCTGATTCAGCTGTAAGCATCAGTCGGGAGAGGAAGGGTGAAAGAGTCCGCGTCGGTGGGTCGGGTCTGGGATCTTCCCACCCGCCTGTTTCATTGGTTGCTGGTGGCGCTGTTCGCCTTTCTGTGGTTTTCCGGCGGCGAAAGCGACGCCCTGATGACGTGGCATATGCGGGCCGGTTACGCCCTGCTGGCGCTGTTGCTGTTCCGGATCGCCTGGGGGGTTGTCGGTTCGAGGCGCAGCCGTTTCACGGACTTCCTGGCGCCGCCGGCGGTGGCCTGGCGTTACGGGCGTGACTTTCTGCGAAATCGGGCGCCGGCCTGGGACGGTCACAACCCGCTGGGCGGCTGGATGGTGCTGGCCATGCTGGTGCTGTTGCTGGCCCAGGCGGTGAGCGGCCTGTTCGCCACCGACGACATCAGCATCGCCGGTCCCCTCAACGGCGCGGTGACCTCCGGCGTGGCCGGCGCGCTGACCGACTTCCACGGCTTCAACATCAACCTGCTGCTGGTGCTGGCGGGGCTGCACGTGGCGGCGGTGGCCGCCCACCGGCTGCGTGGGGAGCGCCTCACCGGCGCCATGATCAGCGGCCGCAAGGCCGGCGCCGCCGACCAGCCGCCGGCACCGGCCTGGCGGGCGCTGCTGTTGGCGGTGCTGGCGGCGGGGATCGTCTGGCTGGTGGTGACGTTGGGCGGTTGAGCCTGTATCGCGACCGCGATTACTTGCGGTATTCCTGGTGGCAGGCCTTGCAGGCCTGACCCACCTGGCCCACCTGGGCCAGCATCGCCTGCTGGTCCCCTTCCCGGGACAGCCGCGACAGTTCGGCGGTCTCGCGCATCAGATCGTCGGCCTTGGCGTCGAAGTCCGCTTTGTTTTCCCAGATTTCCGGCTTGGCGTCGCTGCCGTCGGCGGTGCCTTCCTGAAACCCTTCCCAGGGCAGTTGCGCCAGGTTTTCCAGAATGCCGGCCTTGCGTTCGAACACCGCCTGATCGAACGGCTGCTCACCCTTGGCCATGGCGCCCAGGGGGCCGAAGTGCCAGGCGATCACGTGGAAGATGGAATGACGATACTCCGCCGCTTCGTTGGGTCCGCTGGAGCAGGCGTTCAGCAGCGGCGCGGCGATGGCGAGCAAAATCAGGGCTGGCTTTTTCATGGCTGGCGTTCCCTCTGGGACGATGATGGAAAAACGTGTTCCGTTTCAGGCGGTACGGACAGTTTAAAGAATCCGGAGTTTACTTGCCGGTTCTGTTTCGCAGCCGGCGCAGGGCCCACGCCACATGTTCGCGCACCAGCTCGCTGGGGTCTTCCCGGGCGGCGTCCAGCGCCGCCAGGGCGGCCGGACTGGCCGGCCCGTTGCCCAGGGCCACCGCCAGGTTGCGCCGCCAGCGCTGGAAGCCGGCGCGGCGGATCGGCGAGCCCTCGGTGCGGGCCAGGAAAGTGGCCTCGTCCCACTGAAACAGGTCCACCAGTTCCCGGTCCTCGAGCCCGTGGCGCGGGTGGAAGTCGGTCTCGCCGCTGTGCGAGGCGAAGCGGTTCCAGGGGCACATCAACTGGCAATCGTCGCAGCCGAACACCCGGTTGCCGATGCCCGGCCGCAGGTCCTCCGGAATCGGGCCATCGTGCTCGATGGTCAGGTAGGAGATGCAGCGGCGCGCGTCCAACTGATAAGGGGCGACGATGGCGTCCGTGGGGCACACCGTCATGCAGGCGGAGCACTTGCCGCAGTGGTCCTCGCCGGGGCGATCCACCGGCAGCGGCAGATCGGTGTAGATCTCGCCCAGGAAAAACCAGCTGCCCGCCTCGCGGTTGAGCAGCAGGGTGTGCTTGCCCTGCCAGCCCAGCCCGGCCTTCTCCGCCAGCGGCTTTTCCATTACCGGCGCGCTGTCCACGAAGGCCCGCGCCAGCCGGCTGTCGGCCACCTCCTCGCGCATCCAGCCGGCCAGGCGCGCCAGCCGCTTGCGGATCAGTTTGTGATAATCGCGGCCCAGGGCGTAGCGGGACACATAGGCTTTCTCGTGCTGGCGCAGCACCTTCACCGGCTGGGTGTCCGGCGGCAGATAGTCCATGCGCAGCGACAGCACGCGCACCGTCTCCGGCTCCAGTTCCGCCGGTCGGGAGCGCTTGTGGCCGTGGGCTTCCATCCAGGCCATCTCGCCGTGGCGACCGGCGGCCAGCCACTCCCGCAACCGTGCTTCCGCCTGGCTCAGGTCCAGGTCGGCCACGCCCATCTGCTGGAAACCCAGGGTGCGGGCCTGGTCGGCGATGCGGCGTTTGAGATCGGCGAGGTCCATGGAGAGGTATCCGGATCGGCGTGGCTTAGTCGGCCACCGCCACCCGGGCCGCGTCGCGGCGCTGCCGGGCGGTGACGAACAGCGACGCCGCCACCACCAGGGCGCCGCCGGTGAGCGCCAGCGGCCCGGGCGTTTCCTCCAGCACCAGGGCGGCCAGCAGGGTGGCGTAGGGCACTTGCAGGGCCAGGGTGAAGGACACCGTGGTGGCACTCAAGCGGCGCAGGCCGTGGGTGATCAGGGTATGGGGCACGGCGGTGAACACGGTGCCGAGCAGCAGCATCAGGCCCCAGGTGCCCGCCGACAGTGCGGTGGGGGAAACACTCAGGAAGGGCGCGAACACCAGCGCCGTGATGGCGCCCTGGTAGAGCATCACCTGGGGCCCGGAGACGCCGTCCAGAAAACGTTTTTGCAATAAATTACGCAGCGAATAGAGCACCGCGGAAAACACGCCCACCGCCAGGCCCAGCGGCACATTGCCGCCCAGGCCGCTTTCCAGGCCGATCAGGGTGACGCCGGCGAGCACGCCCAGGCCGGCCAGCAGCGCGTAGCCGTGCGGGGGGCGTTGCTGTAAAAGGGGCGGTTCGATCACCGCGGTGATCACCGGGAAGGTCAGCAGCGCCACCACGCCCACCGCCACCGTGGACACCTGCATGGCATGGAAGTAGGTCATCCAGTGCACCGCGAACAGCAGCCCGCCCACCAGCATGGCCGCGTAGTGGCGTCGGCCCGGCAGGCGCAGAGGGGCGCGGCGCGCCGCCATCACCAGCAACAGGGCCACGGCGGCGATGCCGCCGCGCAGCCCGGTGATGTCCAGCGCCGGCAGGGGCACCAGCTTGGCGAACAGAGCGGTGCCGGCGAGCATGAAGGCGGCCAGATGCAGACCGTACAGGTCCCATTGCGGCCGTGGATGATTGGACCCTTGTCGTTCCGGGGCGCTGCGTTGATCGGCCAAGCTGACCACCCTCCGAGGATGAAAACAGAACAGGTATACTGGGCGCGCAGCCCATCGCCACGGCGGAGCCAAGGATAACAGTCCATGTCGGTAAGATCGTTACCCGATCGTCTTTACAGCGCCGCTCAGACCCGTGAGCTGGACCGTCTGGCCGGCGAGGCCGGGCTGAGCGGTGAACAGTTGATGGAACGGGCCGGGCGCGCCGCCTTCGAGCTGCTGGTGCAGCGCTGGCCCGAGGTGACCCGGCCGGCGATTCTGTGCGGCGGCGGCAACAACGGCGGCGACGGCTACGTGGTGGCGCGCCTGGCCCGCGAGGCCGGTCTGCAACCGGTGATCTTTCAGGACCGGCCGATGGAGGCACTCAAGGGCGACGCGCTGACCATGGCGCGGCGCGCCCGCGACCGGGGCGTGCCGATGCACCCCCTGTCGCCGGACAGTCTGCCCACGGAGGCGCCGGTGCTGGTGGACGCGCTGCTCGGCACCGGCCTGTCCGGCCCGCTGCGCGACGACAAGAAGGCACTGATCCAGGCCCTGGACCGGCTCGGCAAACCGGTGCTGGCGGTGGACGTGCCCTCTGGGCTGGCCGCCGACAGCGGCGCCTCCACCGGCGCGGTGCTGCACGCCACCTGCACGCTCACCTTTATCGGCGTCAACCGGGGCCTGCTCACCGGCATCGGGCCGGTGTGCACCGGCGAGCTGCTGTTCGAGGGCCTGGGCGTGGAGGCGCGGGTGCACCGGCGCATCGACGCCCCGGTGTGGCGGCCCACGCCGGCGGACCGGGCGCGCTGGCTGCCGCCGCGCCAGCGGGACGGCTACAAGAAAACCTACGGCCACGTGCTGGTGATCGGCGGCGACCACGGTTTCGGCGGCGCCCCGATGCTGACCGCCCAGGCCGCCGCCCACGCCGGCGCCGGCCTGGTGAGCCTGGCCACCCGGGCGGAGCACGTGGCGCCGCTGCTGGCCCGCCAGCCGGAAGTGATGGCGCGGGCGGTGGACGACGTGGACCAGCTGGCGCCGCTGCTGGAGCGGGCCACGGTGGTGGCGATCGGGCCGGGCCTGGGGCTGGACGCCTGGGGCCGCGCCCTGCTGGAAGCCGCCCTGGACAGCGGCCTGCCCCTGGTGGTGGACGCCGACGCGCTGACGCTGATCGCCGAATGGCGACCGGACGCCCGCCAGGACTGGGTGCTGACGCCGCACCCCGGCGAGGCGGCCCGGCTGCTGGACAGCGGCACCGGCGCCGTGCAGGGTGACCGCTTCGCGGCGGTGGATTCGCTGGCCGCCCGTTACGGCGGCGCGGTGCTGCTCAAGGGGTTGGGTACCCTAGTGCGCGGCGCCGAGGGCACCGCCCTGATCAGCGACGGCAACCCGGGCATGGGCAGCGGCGGCATGGGCGACCTGCTCACCGGGGTGATCGCCGCGCTGCGCGCCCAGGGCCTGCCGCCGTACCCGGCGGCCGCCCTGGGCGCCATGATTCACGCCCGCGCCGCCGACGGCGCGGCGCGCCGTGATGGGGAACGGGGCCTGCTGGCCACCGATCTGTTGACCGACCTGCGCCGGGAATTGAATGGGCACGACCACTGAACAGCACCGGCTCGCCGACGAGGACGCCACCCTGGCCCTGGGGGCGGACCTGGCGCGCCGTCTGAAACCGGGCGCCTGCGTCTACCTGCGCGGCGACCTGGGGGCCGGCAAGACCACCCTGGTGCGCGGCCTGCTGCGGGCCCTGGGGCACCAGGGCGCGGTGAAGAGCCCCACCTATACCCTGGTGGAACCCTATGAAACCGGCGGGGTCCCTATCTATCATTTCGATCTGTACCGGCTCGGGGATCCCGAGGAGCTGGAGATGATCGGTATCCGTGATTATTTTGACGGTCGGGCCCTGTGCCTGCTGGAGTGGCCGGAACGTGGCCGGGGCATGATTCCGGCGCCGGACCTGACCGTGACCCTGGCCGTGGAGGGACGGGGACGACATGCCAACCTGGAATGGGCCCATGGCCAACACTGAACGCGCTGCCAATCAACGCAATAACGGCCCGCGCCGGGTCCTGACCCGGACGCTGCTGGCGCTGGGCCTGCTGCTCAGCGGCCTGGCCCAGGCGGTCACCGTGGATTCCGTGCGTCTGCACCGGGCGCCGGACCATACCCGGATCGTGTTCGACCTGCCCAAGCCGGTGGAACTGTCCCTGGACAAGCTGGCCAATCCGGACCGCATCGTGGTGGATCTGCCGGACACCGAGCTGAACTTCGACATGGGCACCCTGGACATCAGCGACAGCCCGATCACCGGCATCCGCGTGGGGCAGCACCCGGGCATGACCCGGGTGGTGTTCGACCTGTCCGAGGCGGTGCGGCCACGCACCAACCTGCTCAAGCCGGTGGCGCCCCACGACTGGCGGCTGGTGGTGGACCTGTTCGACAGCACGCCGGAACCGGTGAAAACCGTGGACAAACCGGAGGTGGACAGCGGCGCGCCGCGCGCCATGATCGTCGCCGTGGACCCGGGCCACGGCGGCGAGGACCCGGGGGCCTCCGGCCCCGGCGGCCTGCGCGAGAAGGACGTGGTGCTGCAGATCGCCAAGAAGGTGAAGGCGCGCATCGACGCCCAGCCCGGTATGAAGGCGGTGCTGGTGCGCGACGGCGACTACTACGTGCCGCTGGCGGAGCGCCGCCGCATTGCCCGCCAGGACAACCATGCGGATGTGTTCATCTCGATCCACGCCGACGCCTTCACCGACCCGCGCGCCCACGGCGCCAGCGTATTCGCCCTGTCCAACCGGGGGGCCACCAGCGCCCGCGCCCGTTACCTGGCGGAGATGGCCAACGAATCCGACAAGGTGGCCGGCGTCTACGAGGAAGAAAAGGACGATTCCAATCTGCTCAGCGTGCTCGCCGACATGCGCATGAGCGGCTCCATGGCCCACAGCCTCTATCTTGGCCGCCAGATTCTCGGCGAAATGGGGCAGATCACCCGGCTGCACGGCGGCCGCGACACCGTGGAACAGGCCGCCTTCGTGGTGCTCAAGGAGCCGGAGATGGTGTCGGTGCTGGTGGAGACCGGCTTTATCTCCAACAAGGAGGAAGCCAGCAAGTTGCGTTCCAGTGCCCATCAGGACAAACTCGCGCGCTCCATCGTGGCGGGCGTGGAACGGTACTTCCGAACCCACCCGGCGCCGGGCAGCTGGTTTGCCGCGCAGCGTTCCCACAACAGCGGCCAGTACCGGATTCAGCCCGGCGACACCCTGTCCGGCATCGCCCGCCGGCATCAGGTCACCGAGCAGGCGCTGCGCACCGCCAACAATATTCAGGATGACCGCATCATCGTCGGCCAGACGCTGGTTATCCCGCAATCCTGAGGTCCCGAACCGTGGCAAAGATTCACCGGCTGGATTCCCGACTCGCCAACCAGATCGCCGCCGGCGAGGTGGTGGAGCGGCCTGCCTCGGTGCTCAAGGAGCTGCTGGAAAACGCCCTGGACGCCGGCGCCCGGCAGATCACCGTGGACGTGGAGCAGGGCGGCATCAAGCTGGTGAAGGTGCGCGACGACGGCGGCGGCATCGGCCCCGACGATCTGCCGCTGGCCCTGTCCCGGCACGCCACCAGCAAGATTCAAAGCCAGGAAGACCTGGAAGCGATCGGTACCCTGGGGTTCCGGGGCGAGGCCCTGGCGGCGATCAGTTCGGTATCGCGGTTGACCCTGGCCAGCAACGACGGCGACCAGCCGCAGGGCTGGCAGGTCACCGTGGAAGGCCGCGACATGGCGCCCAGCGTGGCGCCGGCGGCGCACCCGCGCGGCACCACCGTGACCATGCGCGACCTGTTCTTCAACACCCCGGCCCGGCGCCGTTTCCTGCGCACCGAAAAAACCGAATTCAATCATCTGGAAGAGGTGTTCCGGCGGGTCGCCCTGAGCGAATTCCAGACCGGCTTCCGGCTCACCCATAACCAGAAGGTGATCCATCAACTGCCCGCCGGCGACGACGCCACCCTGCGCGCCGCCCGGGTGGCGCGCCTGTGCGGTCGGGCGTTCATGGAACAGGCCCTGGAAGTGGACATCGAGCACGGTGGCCTGCGCCTGCACGGCTGGATGGGCCTGCCCACCTTTTCCCGGGCCCAGGCCGACCTGCAGTATTTCTACGTCAACGGCCGGGTGATCCGCGACAAGGTGGTCAGCCACGCGGTGCGCCAGGCCTATTCCGACGTGCTCTACCACGGCCGCCACCCGGCCTATGTGCTGTTTTTCGAGGTCGATCCGGCGCTGGTGGACGTCAACGTGCACCCCACCAAACACGAAGTGCGGTTCCGCGAGCAGCGCCAGGTGCACGACTTCCTGTTCCGCACTCTGCACCGGGCCATCGCCGAGGTGCGCCCCGGCGACGACGGGCGCGCGGAGCGGGCGCCGGTCACCGCCGAGGTGGCGCCGACCCAGGGGCACATGCCGCTGACCACGCCCCGCGAGGAGCCGGCCGCCACCGGCACGGGCGATATGGGCCAGGGTGGTTTCAATGCCGGCGGCGCCGGTGGCGTCGGTTACGCGGGCTACGGCGGCGCCGCGCCGGCGCGTCCCGGCGGCATCGCCGACGGGGCCCGCCAGGCCGGTGCCTACGGGACCCTGGTGAGCCCGGCCCCGGATCTGACCGTGGCCCCGGAAGCCGGCCGCACCCCGCCCCTGGGCTACGCGGTGGCGCAGCTGCACGGCATCTTCATCGTCGCCGAGAACGAACACGGCATGGTGCTGGTGGACATGCACGCCGCCCACGAGCGCATCACCTACGAGCGCATGAAACGGGACTGGGCGGAAGAAAAGGTGCGCAGCCAGCCACTGCTGGTGCCGGTGTCCATGGCGGTCTCGTCCCGGGAGGCGGACTTCGCCGAGCAGCAGCCCCAGGTGTTCCAGCGGCTCGGTTTCCTGGTCGAGCGGGCCGGGCCGGAGACCCTGGTGGTGCGTGAAGTGCCCGCGCTGCTGCGCAACGCGGACAGCGAGACCCTGGTGCGTGACGTGCTCTCCGATCTGCTTGCCCAGGGCAGCAGCGAACGGATCGAACAGAAACTCGACGAACTGCTCTCCACCATGGCCTGCCACGGCAGCGTGCGCGCCAACCGGCGCCTGACGGTGCCGGAAATGAACGCCCTGCTGCGCGATATGGAAGCCACAGAGCGTTCCGGCCAGTGCAACCACGGCCGCCCCACCTGGACCCAGATGACCGTCAAGGACCTGGACCGGCTGTTCATGCGGGGCCAGTAGATGGCCGCCACCCCACCGCCGGTGATCCTGCTGATGGGGCCCACCGCCGCCGGCAAGACCGCGCTGGCCATGGAAGCCGCCCACACCCTGCCGGTGGAACTGATCAACGTGGACTCCGCGCTGGTCTATCGGGGCCTGAACATCGGGGCCGCCCGCCCCTCCGACGCGGAGTTGGCCCGGGCGCCGCACCGGCTGCTGGGTTTCCGGGACCCGGCGGAGCCTTACTCCGCGGCGGATTTCCGCGCCGACGCGCTGCGTGAAATCGACGAGATCGTCGCCGCCGGTCGGATCCCGCTGCTGGTGGGCGGCACCATGCTCTACTTCAAGGCGCTGGTGGAGGGGCTGGCGCCGCTGCCCGAGGCGGACCCGGCGGTGCGCGCCGGGATCGCCGCCCTGGCGGAACGGGACGGCTGGCCGGCGGTGCACGCGGAACTGGCCCGGGTGGACCCGGCCAGCGCCGCGCGCCTCAAGCCCACCGACCGCCAGCGGTTGCAGCGGGCCCTGGAGGTGTACCGCCTCACCGGCCGGCCACTGAGCGCCTTTCACGGTGAGCACGACACCGCCGGCGAGGCGCTGGCGGACGGCTTTTACCGTTTTCCCGGCCTGCCCCATCCGGTGCTGAGCCTGGCGGTGGCGCCGCCGCGCGCGGAATTGCACCGGCGCATCGAGGCGCGCTTCCGGGCCATGCTCGACGAGGGCCTGGTGGAAGAGGTGGCGGCGCTGCGCGCCCGCGGCGATCTGCACGCGGATCTGCCGGCTCTGAAAGCGGTGGGCTATCGCCAGGTCTGGCACTATCTGGAAGGCGATTGGGATTACACCACCATGGTGGAAAGGGGTATTATTGCCACCCGGCAGTTGGCCAAAAGGCAGCTTACCTGGCTGCGCAAATGGCCCGGTCTTACCTGGTACGACGGCGCCCGTGACGAGAGTCGCAGGGCGTGCTCGACCCGTCTTGCAGGCGTTTGTAAAACCGTGTTTAGTTGATTCCGAGGGTTCCGGGGAGAAGTTGCCCCACGAGGCTTGTTTTTATTGGGACCAAGCCCCATTAGAGGACCACGTCGACACAGGGCTTTACGGAGGGTGGGGCGGAAACCTTTTCCCACAAAGGCTGCCAAAGAGAAGTCCTTGGCCCACGGGCCGTCCGGCAGGGATGGCCGGCCTCGTGTAGTCCGGACGTAAGCGCTGATGATTGCCCGAACGCTTGGGCGCTCACTTTTTATGAATGTGTAAGGAGATTTGCCATGTCAAAAGGGCACTCGCTACAAGACCCTTTTCTCAATGCGTTGAGAAAGGAACGCATCCCGGTTTCCATCTTCCTGGTGAACGGTATCAAGCTGCAGGGTCAGATTGAGTCCTTCGACCAGTACGTGGTTCTGCTGAAAAACGCGGTGAGCCAGATGGTTTACAAGCATGCCATTTCCACCGTGGTGCCGGCCCGTAATCCGCGCGCTGCCGGCAGTGGCGGCAATCCGGCCATGCAGGGCGGCCATCAAGCCGGCGCCCAGGGGGGCATGGGTGACGATTTCGGCAACCAATAAGCCGTCCGTCGCGCCCCACCCCCGCCAAAGCCACGCCGTCCGGCGTGGCTTTGTTTTTTCCCTTCGATACACTGGAACCCATGGATCTGTTTGACCGTACCGAACAGGTACGCACCGGCGCCGGCGAAAAAGCCGTGCTGGTGCACCTGGACCTGCCCGACGCCCTGGGCCGCGAGGACCTGGATGAATTCCATCATCTGGTCACGTCCTCCGGCGTGGAGCCGGTGACCGAGCTGGTGAGCAAACGCGACCGGCCCGACCCGGCGTTGTTCATCGGCTCCGGCAAGGTGGAGGAACTGGCCGATCTGGTGCGCCAGCACGAGGCGGACGTGGTGCTGTTCAACCACGCCCTCAGTCCCGGCCAGGAGCGCAACCTGGAGCGGGCGGTGAAGTGCCGGGTGCTGGACCGCACCGGCCTGATTCTGGACATCTTCGCCCAGCGGGCCCGCACCCACGAAGGGCGCCTGCAGGTGGAACTGGCCCAGCTGCAGCATCTGTCCACCCGGCTGGTGCGGGGCTGGACCCACCTGGAGCGCCAGAAAGGCGGCATCGGCCTGCGCGGGCCCGGCGAAACCCAGCTGGAAACCGACCGGCGTCTGCTGCGCGAGCGCATCCGCTCGATTCAGGCGCGGCTGGACAAGGTGCGCAAGCAGCGCGCCCAGGGCCGCCGCGCCCGGGACCGCTCGGAAACCCCGCTGATTTCCCTGGTGGGCTACACCAACGCCGGCAAATCGACGCTGTTCAATGCCCTCACCACCGGTGACGTCTATGTGGCGGACCAGTTGTTCGCCACCCTGGACCCGACCCTGCGCAAGGTGCGGGTGCCCGGTGTCGGTCCGGCGATCCTGGCCGACACCGTGGGTTTCATCCGCCATCTGCCCCACCGGCTGGTGCAGGCGTTCCGCGCCACCCTGGAAGAGACCGTTAACGCGTCCTTGCTGCTGCATGTGACAGACAGTAGTGCCGAGGAGCGCGATGCCAACGTGGACGCGGTCAACGAGGTGCTCGAGGAAATCGGCGCCGACCAGGTGCCGGTGCTGCATGTGTACAACAAGGTGGACCGGCTCGACGAGGCGCCGAGGGTGGAGCGCGACGAGCAGGGGTTGCCCTGGCGGGTGTGGCTGTCGGCCACCACCGGCGAGGGCTTCGACCTGCTGTACGCGGCCATCGCCGAACGGCTGGCCGACCGCTGGGTGGACCGCTGGTTGCGGTTGCCGCCGTCGGCGGGCAAGCTGCGCGCGCGGCTGCACGAGGCCGGCGAGGTGCTCGACGAGCGCGCCGCCACCGACGGCGGCATGCTGCTGCGGGTGCACGTCAACCGGGTTCACTTTGAGCGGTTGCTGCGCGAGGCGGGGCTGGACGAAGAACAGGTAAAGGTACCGGACCCGTCGGTTGCAGACGCGGAGACCCCTTCCTACAATCCTGAACGCTCGCACAGAGCGGGATAACGGAGAATTCAATGGCCTGGAATGAACCCGGCGGCAACAAGCCCAGGGACCCCTGGGGTGGGGGTGGCGGCGGTGGCGATCAACGTCCCCCGGATCTCGACGAAGCACTGAAGAACCTCAAGGACCGCATCAACAATCTGTTCGGCGGCAAAAGCGGCGGTGGCGGTGGCGGCAAGAAGCCGTCCGGCGGCTTCCCTGGCGGCCTGCTGGCGGTGGTCCTGATCATCCTGGCGGTCGGCTATGTGCTGATGGGTTTTTATGTGGTGGACCAGAGCCAGCGCGCCGTGGTGCTGCGCTTCGGTGAGTTCAACCGCATGGTGGATCCGGGCCTGAACTGGCGCGCGCCGATCATCGAGCAGTCCATGAAGGTGGACGTGGGCCAGAACCGCAGCTACGAGCTCAGCGAGGAAATGCTCACCGAGGACACCAACATCGTGGCGGTGACCCTGGAGGTGCAGTACAAGGTGCTGGACCCGCAGGCCTATCTGCTGCGCGTGGGCGCGCCGGAAGCGATTCTTGAGCACGCCACCAGTTCCGCCCTGCGCCATGTGGTGGGCAGCTCCACCATGGACGGCGTGCTGAAGGACCGCCGCGAGGACATTCGTCTGGAAGTGCGCGAGCGGCTGCAGGATTACCTGGACCGCTACAACACCGGCCTGGTGATCAACCAGGTGGTGCTGGACAAGACCGCCGCGCCGGAAGCGGTGCGCGACGCCTTCGACGACGTGGCCAAGGCCAAGGAAGACGAAGACCGCTTCAAGAAGGAAGCGGAAGCCTATTACAACTCGGTGATCCCGCAGGCCCGCGGTCAGGGCGCCCGCGTGGAGGCCGAGGCGGACGCCTACAAGGCCCGCGTGGTGGCGGAAGCCCAGGGTGACGCGGCGCGCTTCAACGATATGGTGACCGAATACCGCAAGGCACCGGAGGTGACCCGTCAGCGTCTCTACCTGCAAACCGTCTCCGAGGTGCTGAGCAACTCCAGCAAGGTGCTGGCCGACATCCCCAACGGGGACAGCCTGATGTACCTGCCGCTGGATCAGATGCTCAAGGGCCGCGCCGGCAAGAGCAGTGGCCAGAGCGGCGACGCGGGCAAGGCCGGTGGCAATCTGGACCCGTCCAGCGCCGGCGCCGATGACGGCGGCGGCAGCCGCCAGGCGCCGCGCAGTCTGTACCAAAGCAACCGCACGGAGATTCGCTGATGGGCACACGTAGCTGGCTGGTGCTGGTGGCAGTGGGCGTGCTGTTGCTGCTGGCGCTGGATTCGTTCTACATCGTCAATGAAACCGAGAAGGCCGTGCTGAAGCGCTTCAGCCGGGTGGAACAGGCGGACATCGAGCCGGGCATTTACCCGAAGGTGCCGCTGATCGACGAGGTGATCCGGGTGGACGGCCGCCTGCTCACCCACGACGTGCCCACCCAGTCGTTTCTCACCGCCGAGAAGAAGCTGCTCAACGTGGACGCCTTCGTGACCTGGCGCATCGCCGACGTGCAGCGCTACATCGTCAGCGTCGGCGCCGGCGCCAACAGCGGCCAGGCCATGGAACGCCGGGCCCGGGAGCTGCTCGATCCGCGCGTCAACGAGGCACTGCGTAACCAGTTCGCTTCGCGCACCGTCCAGGAAGTGGTGGCCGGCCGGGGCGGCGCGCTGCCCGACGAGGCGCTGGACCCGTCCGCGGTAAGCACCGGTGAACTGATGAACGGCACCACCTCCGCCGAGGAGGAAGCGGAAGCGGCCCAGGCCGCCGACGAGGAGGCCGCCGCCGTCACCCAGGCGCAGCCGGATCCGGACGCGGGCAGCGGCCCGCCCCCGGAGAAGGACGATCAGCGCGAGGAGCTGATGAATTCCGTGGCCCAGGAAGTGAACGCCGCCACCCTGGAGGATCTGGGTATCGAGGTGGTGGACGTGCGGGTGAAACAGGTGGACTGGCCGGAGCAGGTGCGTGGCCGGGTGTTCGACCGGATGCGCGCCGAGCGTGCCCGGGACGCCGCCGAGCACCGCGCCCGGGGTCGGGAAGTGGCCGAGCGTATCCGCGCCGCCGCCGATCGGGAGCGCACCGAGATTCTCGCCCAGGCTTACGAGGCGGCGCAGAAAACCCGGGGTGAGGGCGATGCCCGCGCCACCAATATCTACGCCAACGCCTACTCGAAGGACCGGGAGTTCTTCCGCTTCTATCGCAGCCTGCAGGCCTACCGGGACAGCTTCAATTCCCCGGACGACCTGCTGATCCTGTCACCGGATAGCGAGTTCTTCCGGTACATGAAACAATCCGGGGCGGACTGACGCCGGCCCGGATCGGAGAAAACCCGCCTTACGGCGGGTTTTTTTTTGCCGGGGCGTCGCCCCTCACCGGGCCGGCGGCGTTTAGACCATTGTTGGAATACGCGTCGGCGCCAACAATGGTATTAATAGGACGCTCATACGTATTCCGTAGCAGCTTCCGGTGCATTAGGGTGGGATATCTTCAGGCGGAATAATAGTCAATTAATGGCATAATGAACGCCCGGGCGCGCCGGCGCAGGGAGAAAAGGCGGAATGCACAACAAAGCACGCGACTGGCTGGCCCGGGTGCCGGTGGGCGATGGAGATCGCCGCAAGGCCCGGGCCTTGCAACGGGTGCTGTTGCTGATCGGCGTGCTGGTGCCGGCGTTCTGGATCACCCGGCTGTTGGGCGGCGGAGCCCTGGCGTCCATTGAGCGCACCTATCTGGTGGTGCATGGCGGGGTGGCGGCGCTGGCGGTGATCAGCCTGGTGTGCGTGCGGGTGGGGCGCTTCCGGTTTGGCGCGGCCTTGTTTCTGATCGGCTGTCTGGCGGTGATTCTGGTGGTGTACGCGCTGAACGGCGTGAACGGCCCCGGCCCGGCGCAGATCACCCATGTGTTTCCGCTGGCGCTGGCCGGCCTGCTGTTCGGTCGCCGGGCCCTGTGGGCGACGCTGGTGTTCATCGGTCTGTGCGTGCTAGTGGGGGCCGGCCGTGAGCTGGCCAACGGCACCCGGCCCGGCCTGGTCGGCGAGATCGCCGTCGGCCTGATGATCAGCTTTCTGGTGGTGGCGGTGGTGTTCGACAGCACCGTGGCCGGGCTGCAGGCCTATTTGGCGGACGTGGAAGAGCGGCATCGGGATTTGGAGCAGGCGCGGCGCTCGCTGAAAGCAGAAAAAGAAGAACGGGAGCACACCATGGAACAGCTGGTGCATGTTCAGAAAGTGAAGGCCATCGGACAGCTGGCCGGCGGCGTGGCCCACGACTTCAACAATATTCTCGGGGTGATTCTCGGCTACGCCCGCTGGCGCGAACGGCGCGACGGCGTGGAGCCCCTTCGTGAAGCGCTGGCCGGGGTGGAGACCGCCGCCCGCCGGGGCGCGGCGATCAGCCGCAAGCTGCTCAACTTCAGCCGCCAGGACGTGGCGCATCCCGAAGTGTTCGATGTCGGCGAGGCCCTGCACGGTCTGGAAAGCATGCTGCGACAGCTGTTCGACCCGCGGGTGCGCATCGAGCTGGCGTTGCCCGCCGACAGTCTGACGGTGCGCGCCGATCGCGGCCAGCTGGAGCTGGCGGTGCTGAACGTGGCCACCAACGCCCGCGACGCCATGCCGGACGGCGGCCACTTCCGGCTGGCGGTGGACAGCGTGCTGGACGAGCGCGGCCGCTCGCTGGTGGAGATTACGCTCAGCGACACCGGCGAAGGCATGGAGGAGGCGGTGCGGCGGCGCATCTTCGAACCGTTTTTCACCACCAAGAGCCAGAGCAGCGGCACCGGCCTGGGGCTGGCGGTGGTGGGCCGGGTGCTTCACGAGGCCGGCGGCGAGATTCTGGTGGACAGCACGCCGGGCCGGGGCAGCCGGTTCCGGCTGCGGCTGCCGGGGCCGGTGACGGCGCCGGCGGCGGAGGGCGCGTCACCGCGGGTGTTGCTGGTGGACGACGACGATGAATGGCGCTCGGTGCTGGTGACGGCCCTGGAGCAGGGCGGCTGCCAGGTGCTCAGTGCCCGCGACGGGCGCGAGGCCTGGGGGGTGATCGCCCGGGGCCGGGTGCCGGACGTGCTGGTCACCGATTACCGCATGCCCGGCCTGGACGGCCTGGCCCTGATCCGGCGCCTGCGTGCCCGCTACCCGGACCTGGCCATGGTGCTGGTTTCCGACTATTTGCCCGAGGCCGCGCAGTTGGCCCGGGATTTGCCGCCGGACGTGGAGCGGTTGTCGAAACCGTTTTCCCCGGCGCTGTTGCTGCAATACGTGTTTATGTTGACCACTTCGCCGGAACAGGCCGGCGACTAAGGAGGGGGTGGATGAGCGAAAGACGGCTCAACGTGGTCGTCGTGGAAGACGACGCGGAACAACGAGAACTGGTGATCAATGAAATCGCCGCCAAGGGTTTCAATGTGAAGGGGTGCGCCGACGCCACCGCGCTGTGGCGGCACCTGACCGTGTCCCATTGCGATCTGATCGTGCTGGACGTGGGGCTGCCGGGGGAGGATGGTTTGTCGGTGGCGGAACATCTGCGCACCTCCTCCCAGGTGGGCATCGTCATGCTCACCGGCTACTCCGCCAGCGCCGATCAGGTGCGCGGGCTGCGCCACGGCGCCGACGCCTACCTGACCAAGCCGGTGGATTACCCTGTTCTGGTGGCGACCCTGGAAAGTCTGGGCCGGCGCCTGCGTGGCCGGCACGCGCCGCCGCCGGCCGCCGGGCAGGAACAGGGCGACGGCGACTGGCAATTGGTGGCGGACGGCTGGAAGCTGCGCACCCCGGACCAGCAGGACGTGATTCTCACCGCCTACGAACGGGACATGCTGCGCTGTCTGATCCGCGCCAGCGGCCGGCCCATCGATCGGGAAAGTCTGATCGGCGCCCTGACCCGGGACGTGCACGACTTCGACCCGCACCGCCTGGAAATGGTGATCTACCGTCTGCGCCGCAAGATTCGCGCGGTCAGCGAATGCACGCTGCCCCTGGAAGCGGTGCGCGGGGTTGGCTATCTGGTGAACGGGATGAGCGAGGAGCGGGCGCTGGCGCACCCTCTGGACTCGGTTCGGTGAGCGAAGGGTGAGTGGGCAGCTATATCAAGATTGGTGAACGAGTTCACAGTTTTCCCTAGAGTCCCGCTGATTATCAACGCCAATCCCGGTGCCGCTCAGGTGATGACCGTTCTTTATGCCGTGTTTGGGAAAGCGTCGAGCGTCGCGATGGGACCTCGCCGGTGTCGCCTGCCGGGGCCGCCGTCGTGCCTGATCGCCGCCCGTGGGTGGCGGTGGTGGAGGACTATGGCCCGATGCGCGCGCTGCTGGTTCAGGATCTTTCCGGCAGCGGCTTCCGCGTGGACAGCTACGCCGACGCCGCCTCCCTGTGGCGGCAGTTCCCCCACCGGCACTTCGATCTGGTGGTCCTCAATATCGGCCTGCCGGACGAGGACGGTTTCTCGGTCAGTCGCCGCCTGCGCCGCCATACCAATATTCCGGTGGTGCTGTTGTCCGGCTACGGCAGCCACGAGCACCAGTTACTGGGGCTGCGCGAGGGGGCCGATGCCTATCTGGTGAAGCCGGTGGAGCCGCGGGTGCTGGTGGCGACCCTGAACCGGCTGGCGCGGCGCCGGCGGGCCGACCAGGGGGCGCTGCCCGGCACCGGCGGCTGGTGGCTGGTGGAGCAGGGCTGGCTGCTGCGCCCGCCGGGCGGGCCGGACATCGGTCTCAACGGTCATGAACGGGCCCTGCTGCGGACGCTGGCCGCCGCCGACGGCGGGTGGCTGAGCGGTGACCGTCTGGAGGCGGCGTTGAGCCGGGCCGGCGGCGCGACGGGTCGCCGCCTGCTGGCCCGCACGGTCTGGCGGCTGCGCCGCAAGGTCGCCGCGTTCACCGCCGTCACGCTGCCGCTGGAAGAGCACCAGGGGGCCTGGCGTTTCGTGGCGCTGAGCGACGAACGGCGCCCGCCCGGGTCGTGACGCCGGGGTACCCGCACAAGGTACCTGCGCCAGGGCGGACGTGTTAGAATCCCCCGGCCGGGCCAAAGGACCCGGTTTTTTTGTGGCCCGCCGTTATGGCCGCCACCTTCGAGTCGCCGCCCGCGGCGACACACGAGACTCATCGGGCCGGCGGCGCCAGCCTCGCCGGCCTCCTGCTGTTGGTACGGTCCCGGATGAATCAGGAAGAACAGTGGCTGCTGCCCGACGGTGTCGAGGAAGTGCTCCCCGAACGCGCCCGGGCCATCGAACAACTGCGCCGGCGGGCCCTGGACCTGTATCGGTCCTGGGGCTACGAACTGGTATTTCCGCCGCTGATCGAATTTCTCGAATCCCTGCTCAACGGCGCCGGCCGTGATCTGGAGCGGGACACCTTCAAGATCACCGACCAGCTCAGCGGCCGCCTGATGGGCGTGCGCGCGGACATGACCCCGCAGGTGGCGCGCATCGACGCCCACGGCCTGCGCCGCAACGGCCCCACCCGGCTGTGCTACTGCTCCACGGCGCTGCGCGCCAAACCGGCCCAGGCCGGCGGCACCCGGCTGCCCTATCAGCTCGGCGTCGAGCTGTTCGGCCACGCCGGCGCCGACAGCGATCTGGAAGTGGTACTGCTGTTGCTCGACACCCTGGCACTGGCCGGCGCCGGCGACCGGGTGGTGCTGGACCTGGGCCACGTGGGCATTTTCCGCGCCGTGCTCGGCGCCTGCGACCTGAGCGCCGCCGACCAGAGCACCCTGGAAGACATTTACCTGCGCAAGGCGCGCACCGAACTGGACCGCTTCCTGGCCGAGCGCGCGCTGCCGGCCAACGCCACCCGCGCCCTGGCGGCGCTGCCGTTTCTGGACGGCGACGGCGCCGTGTTCCCCCAGGCCCGTGAGCTGCTGGCGGCTTTCCCGGCGGCCACCGAGGCGCTGGCGGAACTGGAACGGTTGGTGGCGGTGCTGGAGGCGGGCGGCGCCCGGGTGCATCTGGACCTGGGCGAACTGCGCGGTTACCACTACCATACCGGCTGTGTGTTCGCCGCTTACCTGCCCGGCGACAGCGAGCCGCTGGCCAAGGGTGGCCGCTACGATCACATCGGCGAGGTATTCGGCCGGGCGCGGCCGGCCACCGGTTTCAGCGCCGATCTCAAGAAGCTGGCGTCGCTGACGCCGGCGCCCCGTGGCGCGGGCATTCTGGCCCGCGGCGGGCTCGATGACCCGGACTTCCGTGAGCGGGTCGCGCAACTGCGCGCCCAGGGCGAGCGCGTGCTGCTGGCCCTGGACGGCGCCGACAACGATCCGGCCGAACTCGGCTGCGACCGCGAGCTGGTGGTCGCCGACGGCGGCTGGACTCTTCAACCCATTTCCTCCTGACAGGCCAAGCGAACAGCCATGGGCAAGAACGTAGTCATTCTCGGTACCCAATGGGGTGATGAAGGCAAGGGCAAGATCGTCGATCTGCTCACCGACCAGGCCGCCTACGTGGCGCGCTTTCAGGGCGGCCACAACGCCGGCCACACGCTGGTGATCGACGGCAAGAAAACCGTCCTGCATCTGATCCCCTCCGGCATTTTGCGTGAAAACGTGCAATGCCTGATCGGCAACGGCGTGGTGCTGTCGCTGGAGGCCCTGCTCAAGGAAATTCGCGGTCTGGAAGAGAAGGACGTGCCGGTGCGCGAGCGCCTGCGTCTGTCGTCCGCCTGCCCGCTGATCCTGCCGGTGCACGTGGCCCTGGACCAGGCCCGCGAGGTGGCTCGGGGGGCCCAGAAGATCGGCACCACCGGCCGTGGTATCGGCCCGGCCTACGAAGACAAAGTGGCGCGGCGCGGCGTGCGCCTGGGCGATGTGTTCCACCGTGAGCGGTTCGCCGCCAAGCTCGGTGAAGTGATGGACTACCACAACTTCATCCTGCGCAGCTTCTACAACGCCGAGCCGGTGGACTTCCAGCAGACCCTGGACCAGGTGCTGGAAATGGCCGAGGAAATCCGGCCCATGGTGTGCGACGTGACGGCGCGCCTGCACGGCGCCCGGGAGCGCGGCGAGAACATCATGTTCGAGGGCGCCCAGGGCACCCTGCTGGACATCGACCACGGCACCTATCCCTACGTGACCAGCTCCAACACCACCGCCGGCGGCACCGCCACCGGCTCCGGTTTCGGCCCGCTCTATCTGGACTACGTGCTGGGCATCACCAAGGCCTACACCACCCGCGTGGGCGGTGGTCCGTTCCCCACCGAGCTGTTCGACGAGACCGGCCGTCACCTGGCGGAGAAGGGCCACGAGTTCGGTTCCACCACCGGGCGCGCACGCCGCTGCGGCTGGTTCGACGCCATCGCCCTGAAACGGGCCATCCAGATCAATTCGATCAGCGGCCTGTGCCTGACCAAGCTGGACGTGCTGGACGGCCTGGAAGAGGTGAACATCTGCGTGGGCTACAAAGGCCCCGACGGTGAAACCCTGGAGTGCGCCTGGGACGCGGACAGCTACGCGGAAGTGACGCCGGTGTACGAGTCGGTACCCGGCTGGCGGGAATCCACCATCGGCGTGAAAAAGCTCGAGGACCTGCCCGCCAACGCCCGCGCTTATCTCAAGCGCATCGAGGAAGTCACCGGCGCGCCCATCGACATTATCTCCACCGGTCCGGACCGGGCCGAGACCATCATCAAGCGCCACCCGTTCGGGTAAGCGCCGTGCGGTAGGCGGTTGGAAGAATGCACTTTAAAGTGTTTTCCCTTTTTAAAAAGTAAATTGAGATATGATCGGCGCTCCAAAATATTTCGGGGCGCCGATAAGTAAGTCAAAGGTGGTTTTTACAAATAGTAAAATAGTAGATGTTTCGCTTTGCTTAGCCCTTCCGCGTTATTGCCTGTGTAGTTTTTATCATAGTCTTTGTCTTCCGGTTGAAAATCAGGGAAGCCATCCATGTTTTCGTCTAGCTGAACTAATTCAGTTCGCTTTCTGTCTTCGAAGCAGGGCGGGCTGGCCTTCTCATACACTAATTTATAAGAAATACTTTTGCCCGTATTTCCTTGGCCGTAGTCCAAAAGAACTTCATCAACAAATATGTGAGTTTTGGTTGCTTGGGTTGATTGGGGGTACAGTTCACCGTCATCAACTATCGCAAAAATTTTTTCTTGCTGTTCATCAATCAGTGTTTCCTCGCCGTTTACAATTCTGTATAACGAGTATGCTGGCTCAAAGGCTCCCCCTATGCCAGCGTTGTCAATATAGGAGGTGCACACTTTGGATATGATTTTTGAGTCCCAATAGACAAGGGCGGAGCGCTGGGAGGGGATATAGCGAACCGTTAGAAGATTCGACTCCGTAAGGCTGCTGCGAAACCCAACATGGCTCTCCGAAAGATAAGGCTCTATGGCTGCTGCTTTATTATCGGATATGTATATTTTGGGGGTCTCAATATCCTCGGCCAAAAGAGGGTCTACTAGTTTGTATATTTGGGCTGAGCGGTAAGTTATTCCGCCAGAATTTAATGAGCCATCTTCGTTGAATATGCCTGATAGCGAAAAAACAAATCTTGCTACAATCGCTCCTGCTTCCTGAAAAGAAAAAGCATTGCTTTGCGGGCTAATAAGAATTGCAAGCAATAGGAAAAATGTACGTTTCATATTAGCCTCCATAGATGTACCCATATGAAAAACACGGGTACGTGGTGCCGGACGAATTCCAGTCATACCACTCGTCTGCTGGTAGGGCCAAAACTTTTATAGATACCTCGATGTTGTGTGTTCGCGCCGCGATCATGGCGGCAAAGGCATTGTCGTAGGCCGTATTTCCAAGAAGGGATCTTTTGAAATCGAGATACCCTTGGTTGCACCAATGTCCCGGGTCAAGTTTTACCCTGAATGTCGAGTCGGATACGTATTCGATCTGCTGGATATGGCCTGTTATATAATCGTCCCCGGCGGCGATGGCATGTGTTGAGGCTATTGCTATAAGAAAAATTAGTACGTTTTTCATATTGTTCTCCTGTGTTTTTTTTGATTATCAAAGAAGATTGTTTCAATAGTGTGAAAGAGGAGCATGGATATTTTGATTTTTTTGGTCGATTTGACGGTATCTTTATTTTTATAATTATTTCAGGATGATCTGGTAAGTTTTTAAATGCCTTCCTAATAAGACATTGAAATCTTTCTGACCACTGCGCACCACAAAATTGTCATGAACCGGGCAAATACTCGGTCCGGGACCGACCTTGGGGCCAAGTAAGGTCGGCAAAACGGACTTCATGACAGGGTAAGCCGATGAAAATGCTCAAAATGGCAGGGCTGGCGCTGGCCGTGGCTCTGGCGGGCTGTGGTGGCGACAGTGACAACGACAACGACGTGGCGCCGCCGGCCGCGACCAGCAAGAAAAACGTACTGTTCTTTCTGGGTGACGGGATGGGGATCACCACCCTGACCGCCATGCGCATCTACCAGGCCGGTGAAGCCGGCAGCATCACCATTGACCGACTCCCGGAGTCCGCCTTCGTGCGTACCTATTCCGAGGATGGTCAGGTAACCGACAGCGCGCCTTCCATGGCCGCGTACATGACCGGCGTGAAGATGAAGAACGAGGTCATCTCCATGAGCACCGGCACCAACGCCTACGCGCCGGACGGCTCGCAATACGTGGACGCCGATGGCAACACCACCTGTGAGCAAGGCAACGGCACGCCGGTGGCCACGCTGCTGGAAAAAATGAAAGCCCGCGGCTACGCCACCGGGGTGGTGACCACCACCCGGGTGACCCACGCCACGCCGGCGACCACCTACGCGCACCTGTGCAACCGTAACGGCGAGAACACCATCGCCGCGCAAATGGTGCCCGGCGGCGAGGGCTATAACGAAGCCCTGGGCGACGGCATCGACGTGGTGCTGGGCGGCGGTCGCCGTCATTTCCTGCCCAACGACGACGGCGGCCGCCGCACCGACGGCCGGGATCTGATCGCGGAAATGCAGGACGCCGGTTACCAGTACGCCTCCAGCACGTCCGAACTGATGGACGTGGCGGACGAGGACCGCGTGCTGGGTATCTTCACCAGCAGCGACATGAGCTACGAGCTGGACCGCGTTGCCCAGCAGGAGCCGAGCCTGGAAGAGATGACCGGCAAGGCCATCGATATGCTGCACGCCCGTGACAGCGGCTTTTTCCTGATGGTGGAAGGTGGTCGTATCGACCATGCGCTGCACGCCAGCAACGCCAAGCGCGCGCTCACCGACGGCATCGCCTTCGACAACGCCATCGCCGCGGCGCTGGAAAAGATGGAAGACATCGACCCGGGTCTGGAAAACACCCTGATCGTGGTCACCGCCGATCACGATCACACGCTGGTGATCAACGGCTACGCCGAGCGCACCGGCGCCACCTCCGAGGACCACGCCGGCGTGCTGGGCCTGGTGAAGAACTACGCCAACGGCCCGAACAAAGGTGAACCTCGCACCGACGTGGACGGCAATCCCTACACCATCCTCGGCTTCGGCAACGGCCCGAACCGGCCGGACAGCCGCGTGGCCCTGAACGAGACCACCACCGCCGGCAACGATTACCTGCAAGAGGCCACCATCCAGTTGAGCAGCGAAACCCACGGTGGCGGTGACGTCTACCTGGGCGCCACCGGCATGGGCGCCGACGCCTTCCACGGCGTCATCGACAACACCGAGGTGTTCGAGAAGATCACCGCCATTCTCGATCTGGAATAAACCGCCGACCACGCAGGAGAACATCATGAAAGCTTCCATCATTGGCGGTGCGCTGATTTGCTGTGCCGCCGCCCTGGGTACCCAGAACGCGGCCGCCGAGGCCAAGAACATCATTTTCTTCCTGGGCGATGGCATGGGCCCGGTGACGCAGACCGCCGCGCGCATCTACGCCGGTGAAAAACTGGGCCTGGAGGTTCCGGAAAGCCACAAGCTGGCCATGGAGCAACTGCCCTACGCCGCCCGCATCAAAACCTATTCCGAGGACGCCCAGACCACCGACAGCGCCCCGGGCATGGCCAGCTACATGACCGGCATGAAATCCAAGAACGAAGTGATTTCGATGACGCCGGACACCAACCCCAACGACGCCAACGGCAATCCTTACCAGACCAATGGCGACAGCACCTGCCCGGCCAGCGGCAACGGTGAGCGCGCGCAAACGCTGCTGGAAATCCTCAAGGCTCGCGGTTACGGCACCGGCGTGGTGTCCACCACGCGCATCACCCACGCCACGCCGGCCACCACCTACGCCCACATCTGCAACCGTAACGCGGAGAACACCATTGCCGCGCAAATGGTGCCGGGCGGCGAAGGCTACAACGGCGAGCTGGGCGACGACGGCATCGATGTGATTCTGGGCGGTGGCCGCCGTCACTTCCTGCCCACCACCGACGGCGGGCGGCGCACCGACGGCCGCGACCTGCTGGTGGAAATGCAGGACGCCGGCTACACCTATGTGAGCACCGGTTCCGAGCTGGCCGGCGTGAACCTGGCGGGTACCGACAAGCTGTTCGGCATCTTCAACAGCAGCGATCTGAACTACGAGCTGGACCGGGTCAACGGCGACTTGAACGAGCCCAGCCTGGCGGACATGACCGGCGCCGCCATCGATATCCTGTCGCGCAATCAGGACGGCTACTTCCTGATGGTGGAAGGCGGCCGCATCGACCACGCACTGCACGGCACCAACGCCAAGCGCGCTCTGGAAGACACCCTGGCCTTCGACGAAGCGATCGCCACGGCGGTGAGCAAGGTGAACCTGGACGACACCCTGATCGTGGTGACCGCGGACCACGACCATGTGATGGCGTTCAACGGTTACTCCAAGATCGGCAACCCGGTGCTCGGGCTGCTCAAGGAGTACCGCGGTGGTGAGCTGGCGCTGGATGCCCAGGGCAAACCCTTTACCACCCTGGTGTTCGGTAATGGCGGCGGGCCCCGCGAAGCCAATCGCGCCACCCTCACCGAAAGCGAGGTGCTGGAAGACGACTACCTGCAGGAAGTGGGCGTGCGTCTGGGTGGTCCGGGCAGCGAAACCCACGGCGGTGGCGATATCCGTCTGACCGCCGGCGGCGCCGGCAGTGAACGGTTCAAGGGCACCCTGGACAACATTGAAGTGTTCGGTCTGATTGAGGACGCCATGGGGCTGTAACACGCCTCCGTTCAAAGGGTGGCCCTGCCCGGCCACCCTTTTTTATGGGCCATCTTTTTTATGGAGAACAACCATGAGTAACGTCATCCACCGCCTGGCGGCTCTGGGCGTGGCGCTGATGCTGGCGATGCCGGTCACCGCCGCCTGGGCGCAGCCCGCCGAGGCACTGCGTGTGGAATACCAGCAATGGCAGATCGGCCGCGACGGCGTACGCCAGCAAATGGACTACGCGGAAACCCTGTACCGTGAGGAAAACGCGCTGTGGGTCGAGCGGGAGATTCCTGAGGCCGCGGAGCGGCAACACGATCAGCACGCCCACGGTGGCCTGGGCCATAAGCACGCCGATGTGATCGGCGCGCCGCTGTGGATTCGCCGCGATGACCAGGGCGGTCTGGACGTGAAGCTGGTGGACCGCCATGAAAAACGGCTCATCGATATCGCGCCGCCCTATTACGGCAATGTCGGTTTCGATGGCCACTGGGCGGAGAGTTGGGCGCTGGCGGATCCCCGGGCGCTGGCCGCCATGCAGCCGGCATCCATTGATGAACAGGGCCGGGAAACCTACCAGCTGGATCGGGGCGATCAGCGCATCACCCTGGTGTGGGACCCGAAAGGCCGTTACGCGGTGTCGATCACGGCCCAGGGCAAGCAGGGTCTGTCCGGCAGAACCCTTCGCGCCACGCCGCTGGCCGCGCCGGCCAGCATGCCCTGGCAGGGGCTGGCGGATTACCGCGATCGCGATTATTCGGACCTGTTGGACTGAGGTGACGAGACAGTCAGCGCCGGCGGCGGGTAAAGATGATCAGCGCGATGGTCAGCCCCAGCACGCCGGCGGGGAACAGCATCAGCATCCGCTCGCGGTGCTTGATCTTCTCGCGCTGGGCGTTGGCCTTCTGGACTTCCGGGTGCACCGCGCCGTTGTCCTGGGCGGGGGCCGGGGGCGCCAGGGTCAGGCCGAGGGTCAGGGCCAGAGTGGCAAGAAAAAGGCGCATGGTGTCGGGCCTTTGTCGTTGGAGGAGAGGGCGGCGCGAACCGCGGAAACAAAAAAGGCTCCCGGAGGGAGCCCTTTTGCCGGTGAGCTCCTGGAGCTCATCCTGAATTGGTGCCGAGGAGAGGACTTGAACCTCCACGGGGTTGCCCCCACTAGCACCTGAAGCTAGCGTGTCTACCAATTTCACCACCTCGGCTTATCGATACCAACCCGCTGGGCCTGTATCGCGAAAGCGCGTGCATTCTAGTATATGATGGCCGGATGTCAACGGTTGATTTCCTCTCTTTTCTCCGCTGCGTTAAGGTAGCCACCGCCAGCGCCGCTCAGCGCGCCGCCGGCGGCGCCCGATGAGGGGTGTCATACATGTATTTTCATAGAGGTTTTTGAATGTCATCCAGGAAACGCTACGAGGATCCCCACGCGGATCGGGAAGCGGAAAAGTACGACAATCCGGTTCCCAGCCGTGAGCTGATCCTCAAGGTCCTCGACGACCAGGGAAAGCCGCTCGGCAAGCATGAGCTCGCCGACATCCTGGAGGTGGGCGAAGACGGCGAAGTGGGGCTGGAACGCCGTCTCAAAGCGATGTTGCGCGACGGCCAGCTGGTGGAGAACCGCAACGGCAAGGTGGGCATCGCTTCGCGCATGGACCTGATCGCCGGCCGGGTGCAGGCGCACCGGGACGGCTTCGGCTTCCTGATCGCCGACGACGCCGACCGTAAGGACCTGTTTCTGGCGCCGCGCCAGATGCAGAAGGTGATGGACGGCGACCGGGTGCTGGTCAGCGTGGCCGGCTTCAACCGCTTCGGCAAGGAAGAGGCGCGCATCGTCGAGATCGCCGAGCGGGCGGTCACCGAGATCGTCGGTCGCTATCGTCAGGAGGCCGGCGTCGCCTTTATCGACCCGGAGAACCGGCGCATCACCAAGGAAGTGCTGGTCGAGGATCACAACGGTCTGAAGCCGGGCCCCGGTGACCATGTGCGCGCCGAAATCACCCAGTACCCGTCCCGGGACCACAATGTGCTGGTGCGGCTGGAAGAGATCATCGCCACCCCGGACCAGCCGGGCATGGAAGTGGACGTGGCCCTGCGCCGCTTCGAGATTCCCCACCAATGGCCGGACGGCGTGGAACAGGAAGCCGACCGTTTCGGCGCCGAGGTGCCGCATCCCGCCAAGGCCCACCGGGTGGACCTGCGCGACCTGCCGCTGGTGACCATTGACGGCGAGGACGCCCGCGACTTCGATGACGCGGTCTATGTGGAGCGTCGCAAGCGCGGCGGCTGGCGGCTGATCGTGGCGATCGCCGACGTGAGCCACTACGTGCATCCGGGCAGCGCCCTGGACAACGAGGCCCACAAGCGCGGCAACTCGGTGTACTTCCCCAACCGGGTGGTGCCGATGCTGCCCGAGGCCCTGTCCAACGGTCTGTGTTCGCTGAACCCCCATGTGGACCGGTTGTGTCTGTATTGCGACATGCTGGTGTCCGCCAACGGCCGGGTGTCGCGCTTCGTGTTCCGCGAGGGCGTGATGCGCTCCCGTCACCGCCTCACCTACACCAAGGTGGGCGCGCTGATCGAGGAGCCGGAATCGCCCCTGGCGGTGGAGACCGTGGAGAGCCTGGACGACGAGTCCCTGGATTCGATCTGGGCGTTCCATGAGATGTACGGCGCCCTGCGCCGGCGTCGCGAGTTGCGCGGCGCCATCGACTTCGAGAGCGACGAGAGTCGCATGCTCTACGACGAGAACCAGAAGATCCGCGACATCGTGCCGGTGCACCGCAACGTGGCCCACGTGATGATCGAGGAGGCCATGCTGGCGGCCAACATCTGCGCCGCCCGGCTGCTGGAGAAGGCCGAGGTGCCGGCGCTGTACCGTAACCATGAGCCGCCCAAGGAAGAGCGCCTGTCCAACCTGCAGCAGTTCCTGGGTGGCCTGGGCCTGTCCCTGGCCTGGTCGGAAGGCCCCATCGGGCCCCAGGTGTTCCAGCAGCTCGCCGAGGTGATCGCCGAGCGCGCGGACCGCCAGGTGATCCAGACCATGATGTTGCGCACCATGTCCCAGGCGAAGTACGAGGCCGAGGTGAAGGGCCATTTCGGTCTGGCCTACAACGCCTACACCCACTTCACCTCGCCGATCCGCCGCTACCCGGACCTGTTGGTGCACCGCGCCATCCGCTTCCTGATCCGGGGCGGCGGCGAAACGCCCCACGCGGACAACCCGGGCGAGCTGCCGGCGATCCCCCGGGATCACATCCTGCCGTACAGCCAGAGCGACATGATCACCATGGGTGAGCACTGCTCGATGACCGAGCGGCGCGCCGACGAGGCCACCCGCGACGTGGTGCAATGGCTCAAGTGCCAGTTCATGGAAGATCGTCTGGGCGAGGAGTTCGACGGCGTGGTCAGCGGCGTGGCCGCCTTCGGCCTGTTCGTGCAGATCCAGGACCTGAACATCGACGGCCTGGTGCACGTGGCCAACCTGGACAGCGATTACTACCACTTCGACGACGTCAACATGGCGCTGGTGGGCGAGTCCTCCGGGCGCCGCTTCAGCCTTGGCGACGGCGTGCGCGTGAAGGTGGCCGGTGTGCACACCGAAGAGCGCAAGATCGACCTGGAGCTGATCAGCAGCACCCCGTCGAAAAAGCCGCGCGGCGGCCGCAAGGGCGGCGGCAAGGCGTCCGGTGGCAGCAGATCCTCCAGCGGCAATACCAAGGGCGGCGGTTCCGAGCGCGAGAAGCTGGCCCGTGGTGAGCTGCCCAAGAAAGCCGCGGCCAAGAAAAGCGGTGCCCGCAAGGGACGCCGCCGCCGATGAGCAAGGGTCAGCCCAAACCGCTGATGTATTCCGGCATCCACGCGGTGGAGTCGCTGCTGCGGCACCGCCCGGAAGCGGTGCTGGAGCTGTTCGTGCTGGACAGCCGGGCGAAGCGCGGCGACGCCCGCCTGGAGACGCTGATCATCGCCGCCCGCGACCAGGGCATCGCCGTGCAGATGGCGCGCCGCGAGTCCCTGGACAAGCTGGCCGGCCCCCAGAACCAGGGCGTGGCGGCCCGCGCCCGGCCGCGCCGGTCCGGCGACGAGCTGGCCCTGGACAACCACCTGGACCGGCTCGGCCGGCCGCCGTTCCTGCTGATTCTGGAAGGCGTCACCGACCCGCATAACCTGGGCGCCTGCCTGCGCAGCGCCGACGCCGCCGGCGTCGACGCGGTGATCGTGCCGCGCCGCCACGCCGCCGGCCTGACCCCGGTGGCCTGCCGCAGCGCCGCCGGCGCCGCCGAGTCGTTGGCCTATTTCGAGGTCGGCAACCTGGCGCGCCTGCTGGAGCGGCTCAAGGAGCGCCAGGTGCGCATCGCCGGCACCGCCCTGCACGAGCGCAGCGCCTCCCTGTTCGACTACGCGCCCCCCGCCGGCCTGGCGGTGGTGATGGGCGCCGAGGGCGAGGGCCTGCGCCGCCTCACCCTGGAGGGCTGCGACGACCTGCTGGCGATCCCCATGGCCGGCGATGTGCAGAGCCTGAACGTGTCGGTGGCCACCGGGGTGGTGTTGTTTCATATCCGCGCCCGGCTTGAGCCGGCGGCCGGTCTGGGCTAGAATCCCCGCCCTTCCGTTTTCCGGCCCGCCGGGGAGCGGATCTCCTTGCCTCACCGCCTGTCGCGGGAGGCTGCCAATCCGTAAGGAGCTACAATGCGTCATTACGAAGTTGTGTTCCTGGTCCACCCGGACCAGAGTGAACAGGTTCCCGCCATGGTGGAGCGCTACAGCGCCGTGATCACCGACGGCAACGGGATCATCCACCGTCAGGAAGATTGGGGCCGCCGCCAGCTGGCCTACCCGATCAACAAGATCCACAAGGCACACTACGTGCTGCTGAACATCGAATGTGACGGCGACACCCTCGCCGAACTGGAAAACACCTTCCGGTTCAACGATGCCGTAATCCGTCACCTCGTGGTTCGCCGTCACCGGGCCATCACCGAGCCCTCGCCGCTGGCGAAATCCAACGAGAAGGAGGAGGCCACCAGCTGATTTCCGACGGCAATCACTGCCAGTTGACCGGCGTTGTCGCCCGTCTCGAGAAGACGGCTATCACACCGGCCGGTGTGCCCCGCCAGCGGTTCTGGCTGGAACACCGCTCCCGGCAGGAGGAAGACGGTCATCCCCGTGAAGTCCAGGTACGTCTCGCCGTGGTTCTGGTCGGCCGCAAAGCCGAACTGATCCAGGGTCTGAAGGAAGGACAGAACGTGCGGGTGACGGGGTTTCTCAGCCGGGCCGGTTACAAGGGCGAAGCCCGTGACCGGGTGCAGTTGATTGCGGAAACACTGGTGCCCCTGGACTAAGGAATCGAGAGGAGATTATCCATGGCCCGTTTTTATCGCCGTCGCAAGTTCTGCCGCTTCACCGCGGAAGGTGTGGAGTTCATTGACTACAAGGACCTCGACACCCTGAAAGCCTACATCACCGAAACCGGCAAGATCGTGCCCAGCCGCATCACCGGCACCAAGGCGCGCTATCAGCGTCAGCTGGCCACCGCTGTCAAGCAGGCCCGCTTTCTGGCGCTGCTGCCGTACTCCGACAGCCACGACAATTAAGCCGAGGGGACCGTCATGCAAGTGATCCTGCTGGAAACCATCAAGAACCTGGGTGACCTGGGTTCCGTGGTGGACGTTCGCCCCGGTTACGGCCGTAACTTCCTGATCCCGCAAGGCAAGGCTCTGCCCGCCACCAAGGACAACCTGGCCGAGGTGGAAACCCGCCGCGCGGAACTGGAAAAACAAGCCGCCGAGCAACTCAGCGCCGCCGAAGGCCGTGCCGAGAAGCTGGCCGAAGCGAGCATCACCGTGGCCGCCAAGTCCGGCGACGAAGGCAAGCTGTTCGGCTCCGTGGGCACCGCCAACATCGCCGACGCCATCACCGAGCAGAGCGGTGTGGAAGTGGCCAAGGCCGAAGTCAAACTGCCCTATGGCGCGATCCGCCAGACCGGCGAGTACGACATCGACCTGGCGCTGCACGCCGACGTGACCGTGACCATCAAGCTGGTGGTGGTGCCCCAGGAGTAAGCACTCCTCGCACCCACGGTCGTCGCCGTTTGCCCCTGGTGGGGCGCGGTGACAGAATCAAGGGCACCGTCCGGTCTCGGGCGGTGCCTTTTTCGTTGTTACCCTTTGTGTTTCGCCACCCGGACCCGCCATGAACGAACCCCTGAGCCTGGACGACCACCTGCCGGATAACCTGCGCCTGCCGCCCAATTCCCTGGAGGCGGAACAGGCGGTGCTGGGCGGCCTGCTGCTCAACAACGAGGCCTGGGACGACGTGGCCGAGCGGGTCGGGGCGAAGGACTTCTATCGCAAGGAACACCGGCTGATCTTCCAGGTGATCGGCCAGCTGGTGGAAGAAGAGAAGCCCAGCGATCTGGTCACCGTGTCCCAGGCGCTCACCCATCTGGGGCAGCTCGATGACGTGGGTGGCATGAGCTATCTCTCGGAGCTGGCGCGCAACACGCCCAGCGCCGCCAACATCACCGCCTATTCCGACATCGTCCGTGAGCGCAGCATTCTGCGCCAGCTGATCCAGGTGTCGCACAGCATCGCCGACCAGTCGTTCAACCCCAAGGGCCGGCCTTCCCTGGAAATTCTCGACCACGCGGAATCGTCGATCTTCGAGATCGCCGAGCAGCAGAAAAAGGGCTCCGGCCCCCAGGACATCAAGTCGGTGCTCAAGAAGGCGGTGGACCGCATCGACGAGCTGTACAAAAACAAGAACTCGCTCACCGGTCTGACCACCGGTTTCGAGGAGCTGGACAAGATGACCGCCGGCCTGCAGCCCGCCGACATGGTGGTGGTGGCCGGCCGGCCGTCCATGGGGAAGACCACCTTCGCCATGAACCTGTGCGAGAACGTGGCCCTCAAGGCACACAAGCCGGTGCTGGTGTTCTCCATGGAGATGCCCGCCGACTCCATCGTCATGCGGATGCTGTCGTCCCTGGGGCGCATCAACCAGGGCGCCATCCGCTCCGGCCGCCTGGAGCAGGACGACTGGCCGCGCATCACCTCGGCGATCCAGATGCTCAGCGAGCAGAAGTTCTATATCGACGACACCCCGGCGCTGAGCCCGCTGGAAATGCGCGCCCGGGCGCGCCGGGTGGCGCGGGAGTGCGGCGGCGAGCTGGGCATGATCATGGTCGACTACCTGCAGCTGATGCAGGTGCCGGGCGCCGACAGCCGGGTCAACGAGATCTCCGAGATCTCCCGTTCCCTGAAAGGGCTGGCCAAGGAACTCAACTGCCCGCTGATCGCCCTGTCCCAGCTCAACCGTTCCCTGGAGCAGCGCCCCAACAAACGCCCGGTGATGTCCGACCTGCGGGAATCCGGGGCCATCGAGCAGGACGCCGACTTGATCATGTTCCTGTACCGGGACGAGGTCTATAACCAGGAAACCACCGAGAAAGGCATCGCCGAGGTGATCATCGGCAAGCAGCGGAACGGCCCCATCGGCACCGCGCGCCTGGCGTTCCGCGGGGAGTTCACCCGCTTCGACGACCTGGCGCCGGAGTATTACCAGCAATACAGCAGCGACGAGTAACGCGCCCATGCGTGGTACCCGGCTGGAACTGCGACCCGGAGCCCTGGCTCACAACGCCCGGCGCGCCCGCGCCCTGGCCGGCGGCGCCCGGGTGTTCGCCATGGTCAAGGCCAACGGCTACGGCCACGGCCTGGGGCTGGCGGCCCGTGCCCTGGCCCATCAGGTGGACGGCCTGGGCGTGGCGCTGATGGAAGAGGCCCAGGCGCTGCGGCACCTGGGGCTGGCCCACCCGCTGCTGGTGGCGGAAGGCTTCTTCGACGCCGACGAGCTGGCCCTGGCCGCCCGCCTGCACGCCGAGGTGGTCGTGCACTCCCCCTGGCAGGTGGATCTGCTGGTGGCGCAACCGCGCCCGGTGGGCGTCTGGCTCAAGGTCAACACCGGCATGAACCGGCTCGGCATGGCGCCGGACCTGGCCCGCGCCCAGGCGGCCCGGCTGCGCGGCCTGAAGGGCGTGCGGCTGCTCGGCGTGATGAGCCACTTCGCCTGCGCCGACGCCGCCGACGACACCCGCACCGCCTCGCAGCTGGCCCTGGCCCGGGCCCTGGCCACGGAACTGCGCGTGCCGCTCAGCGCCGCCAACTCCGCCGCCCTGATTCGCTACCCCGAGGCCCGCGCCGACCGGGTGCGCCCGGGCATCATGCTGTACGGCTCCTCGCCGTTCGCCTGGCGCGCCGCCGCCGATCTGGACCTGCGCCCCACCCAACGCTTCAGCGCCCGCCTGATCGCCATTAATCCGGTGCAGGCCGGTGACAGCGTCGGCTACGGCGCCACCTGGACCGCCGACGGCCCCGGCCGGGTCGGGGTGGTGGCGGTGGGCTACGGCGACGGCTATCCGCGCCACGCCCCCAACGGCACCCCGGTGGCGGTCAACGGCCACCGCACCCGGCTGGCCGGCCGGGTGTCCATGGACATGCTCACCGTGGACCTGAACGGCATCGACGCCCGGGTCGGCGACGAGGTGGAACTGTGGGGCGACGTGGTCAGCGCCGATGAGGTGGCCGCCGCCTGCGGCACCATCAGCTATGAACTGTTCTGTCAGATCACCGCGCGGCCGGTGCGGGTCATCGCCGACTAGCGATGACGATTCAGGATACAGGATGAAGGATACAGAGGCAGGCACCGTGCCTTTTCCTGAATCCTGTATCCTGCATCCTGTATCGTTTTCAAAGAGGTTTCCGTGGCCAAGAAGAAAACCGCTTTCGTGTGCACCGAGTGCGGTGCCGACTTCCCCAAATGGCAGGGCCAGTGCCCGGCCTGCGGCGCCTGGAACACCCTGCAGGAATTCGTGGTGGACCCGGCGACGCCGAAAAGCCGTGGCGCCGAGCGCACCGGTTACAGCGGCGAGCTGACCGAAGTGCGCAACCTCAACGAGATCGTCCTCGAGGAAACGCCGCGCATCGGCACCGGCATGGGCGAGCTGGACCGGGTGCTGGGGGGCGGCCTGGTGCCGGGCTCGGCGATCCTGATCGGCGGGCACCCGGGGGCCGGTAAGTCCACCTTGCTGCTGCAGGTGATGTGCCGTCTGGCGGACACCGAGTCCTGCCTGTACGTGACCGGCGAGGAATCCCTGTCCCAGGTGGCGATGCGCGCGGACCGCCTGAAGCTGCCCAAGGAAAAACTGCGCCTGGCGGCGGAAACCGACGTGGAACAGATTCTGGACCTGGCCCGCAAGGAACGGCCGCGCCTGCTGGTGGTGGATTCCATCCAGGTGATGTACCTGGCCGGCCTGCAATCGGCGCCGGGCTCGGTGGCCCAGGTGCGCGAGTGCGCCGCCGCCTTGACGCGATTCGCCAAGCAAACCGGTACCGTGTTGCTGTTGGTGGGCCATGTCACCAAGGACGGCACCCTGGCCGGGCCCAAGGTGCTGGAGCACATGATCGACTGCTCGCTGATGCTGGAAGGCTCCACGGACTCCCGCTTCCGCACCCTGCGCGGGCTCAAGAACCGCTTCGGCGCGGTCAACGAGCTGGGCGTGTTCGCCATGACCGGCGAGGGCCTGAAGGAAGTGAAGAACCCGTCCGCCATCTTCCTCAACCGCGCCGAGGAGATCGCCGCCGGTTCCCTGGTCACGGTGGTCTGGGAGGGCACCCGGCCGCTGCTGGTGGAGCTGCAGGCGCTGGTGGACGCCAGCCACTTCGGTAATCCCCGGCGGGTGTGCGTGGGCCTGGAGGCCAACCGTCTGGCCATGCTACTGGCGGTGCTGCACCGCCACGGTGGCATTCAGGTGGGCGACCAGGACGTGTTCGCCAACGTGGTGGGCGGCGTCAAGGTGGCGGAGACCGCCGCCGACCTGGCCCTGGTGCTGTCGATCGTGTCCAGTTTCCGGGACCGGCCCCTGGGCCGCGACCTGGTGGTGTTCGGCGAGATCGGCCTGTCCGGTGAGATTCGCCCGGTGCCCCAGGGGCAGGAGCGGCTTTACGAGGCCGTCAAACACGGCTTCAAGCGGGCCATCATCCCCAAGGCCAACCGGCCCCGGCAGCTGCCGGAGGGAGTCGAAGTGGTGGCGGTGGCCACCCTGGCCGAGGCCCTGGAACAACTGTAGGAGCGGCTTCAGCCGCGAACCGGGCATCATTCGCGGCTGAAGCCGCTCCTACGAAAAACCGAAGGAGCGAGAATGAAAAAGCAATTCGCGATCATGGGCCTGGGCGGCTTCGGGGAAGCCGTGGGCGTGGAGCTGGTACGCCTGGGGCATGAAGTGCTGGGCGTGGACTCCGACGAGACCAAGGCCAACCAGCTGGCCGACAGGCTCACCCAGGTGGTGATCGCCGACGCCACCGACGAGGCCTCGCTCAAGGAGCTGAAACTGGAACGCTTCGACGCGGTGCTGGTGGCCATCGGCGAGAACATCGAGGCCAGCATCCTGTGCACCATGCACCTGGAATCCCTGAAGGCCAGGGAAGTGTGGGTCAAGGCGATCACGCCCACCCACCACAAGATCGTGGAGAAGCTGGGCGCCGAACGCATCTTCCATCCGGAGTACGAAATGGGGCTGCGGGTGGCGCAGACCATGGCGCACCCGAACATGCTCGACTACCTGGCCCTGGGTGACAATTACTTCGTCATCGAGGTGCGCCCCGGCGAGGTACTGGACGACCGGCCGTTCTCGGAATTGAAGATCGATCCGGAAAAAATCCGCCTGCTGGCGATCAAGCACGGCAACAGCGTTACCTTCGAGCCGGCGCCGGACTACCGGCTGCGCCGCAACGATCACCTGGTGCTGCTGGGTGACGAAAAAGCCCTGCGCGAGTTCACTTCCAGCCTATGAGAAGCTGGCTGCCCCGGCTGCGCGGCCGCGTTACCCTCAGGGCGCGCATGCGCCGCGCCTGGCGGCTCAGCCCGCCGGCCCTGCTGGCCGGCGGCTTCGCGGTGTTCATCCTGATCGGCACGCTGCTGTTCTGGCTGCCGTTCGCCAGCCATGAGGGCCTGTCGCTCTGGCAGGCGCTGTTCACCGCCACCGCCTCGATCACCGTCACCGGCCTGTCGCTGGCGGACCCGGCCCGGGACCTGACCCTGTTCGGGCAGATCGTGGTGATGGTGCTGTTCCATGTGGGCGGGCTGGGCCTGATGACCTTCGCCGTGCTCACCGTGCTGGCCCTGGGCGGGCGCCTGGGGCTGGGTGGCCAGCGGGTGGTGCGCGAGGCCATGAACCAGACCTCCCCGGGGGACGTGATCCTGCTGGTGCGTCAGGTGGCGTTGCTGGCGCTGACCCTGGAACTGACCGGCGCGGCGGTGCTGGCCACCGCCTGGGTGCCGGAGATGGGCTGGGCGCGCGGGCTGTGGATGAGCTTTTTTCACGCCGCCTCGGCGTTCAACAACGCGGGCGTGTCGATCCTGCCCGAGGGCCTGGCGCCGTGGGCCGCCACGCCCCTGATCACGGTGGTGATCACCGGGCTGTTCATTATCGGTGGCCTGGGCTTCACGGTGATCAACGACCTGTGGCGCGAGCGTCGCTTCGGCCGCCTCAGCCTGCACAGCAAGCTGACCCTCGCCGGCACTCTGGTTCTGGCGGTGTCCGCCTGGCTGATGGTGATGGGCTTCGAGTGGAGCAACGGCAACACCCTGGCCGCGCTGGCGCCGGAGCAACGCCCCTGGCTGGCCTGGTTCATGGCGGTGGTGCCGCGCAGTGCCGGTTTCGCGGTGGTGGACATCAGTGTCGCCTACGCGCCCACGGTGCTGCTCACCATGTTCCTGATCTTTATCGGCGGTGGCAGCAATTCCACCGCGTCCGGCATCAAGGTGAGTACCTTCATGGTGGTGATTCTGGCCACCCGCGCCTTCCTCACCGGCCGCCAGCGGCCCACCGCCTTCAAACGCATGGTGTCGCTGAACTCGGTGTTCCGCGCCTACACGGTGGTGGTGCTGAGCCTGCTGATGGTGATGCTGGGCTGTTTCCTGCTGGTCATTCTGGAGCCGGAAATGCGGCCCATGGACGTGCTGTTCGAAGGGTTCTCCGCGTTCGGCAACGCCGGCATGACCCGCGGCATCACCGCCGACATGTCCATGGCCAGCCAGGCCATCGTGATGGTGCTGATGTTCGTGGGCCGCGTCGGCCCGCTGGCCCTGGCGTTCTCCCTGGCCCGGCCGCGCCCGGTGCGGCTGCGCTACGCGGAGGACGAGGTGCAGATCGGGTGAGGGGGGCGCCGTGAAGAGCTGGCAGCCGCGTATCAGCGGGCGCCTCAGCCTGCGGGCGCAACTGCGCCGGCCCTGGCGTTTCAGTCCGCCGGCGCTGCTGGCGCTGAGTTTTCTCGCCTTGATCCTGATCGGCGGCCTGCTGCTGTGGCTGCCGATGGCCAGTCACGGCGGGCTGGGCCTCGGCCAGGCCCTGTTCACCGCCTGCTCGGCGGTGACCGTCACCGGCCTGGTGGTGGTGGACACCGGCAGCGTGCTGACCGGGTTCGGCCAGGCGGTGGTGTTGGTGTTGATCCATCTCGGCGGGCTCGGCCTGATGACGTTCGCCGGGCTCACCATTCTCGCCCTGGGCGGGCGGCTCGGCCTGGGCGGCCGTCGGGTGGTGCGCGAGGCACTGGACCAGACCGCCCCCGGCGACGTGCTGGTACTGGTCCGGCACATCGCCATTCTGGCCTTGTCCCTGGAGCTGGTCGGGGCGTTGCTGCTGGCGCTGGTCTGGGTGCCGGAAATGGGCTGGGGCGAGGGGCTCTGGTTCAGCGTCTTCCACGCGGTGTCCGCCTTCAATAACGCCGGCTTCGGCCTGCGGCCGGACAGCCTGATCCCCTGGGCCGGGCAGCCGCTGGTCAATGTCGTCATCACCGCGCTGTTCATCACCGGCGGGCTGGGCTTCACGGTGATTCTGGATCTCTGGCGGCGGCGCCGTTTCGCCCGCCTCACCCTGCACAGCAAGCTGACCCTGGCCGGCACCGCCATTCTGGCCCTGGGCGGCTGGCTGCTGATGCTGGGCTTCGAATGGCGCAACCCGGACACGCTTGGCGCGCTGCCGGTGGCGGACCGGCTGTGGGCGGCCTGGTTCACGGCGGTGACGCCGCGCACCGCCGGCTTCAACAGCGTGGACACCGGCGCCCTGGGCATGCCCGCCACCCTGCTGACCATGATGCTGATGTTCATCGGTGGCGGCAGCAACTCCACCGCCTCCGGCGTCAAGGTGACCACCTTCATGGTGGTGTTGCTGTCCACCCGGGCGATTCTGCGTGGCGAGCAGCAGCCGCGCCTGTTCCGCCGGGCGGTGGCGCTGGCCGCGGTGTTCCGCGCCTACGCGGTGGTCATGCTCAGTGTCATGCTGCTGATGCTGGCGGGCTTCGTGCTGGTCATCCTGCAACCGCAGATGCGGCCGCTGGACGTGCTGTTCGAGAGCTTTTCCGCGTTTGGCACGGTGGGCCTGTCGCGGGGCATCACCGCGCAGATCGGCGCGCCGGGGCAGGGGATTCTGATGCTGCTGATGTTCGTCGGCCGCATCGGGCCGCTGGCGTTCGCCTATGCGCTGGCGCGGCCCAATCCGGCCCGGGTGCGCTATACCGAGGCGGAGGTGCAGATCGGTTGAGGGCGCTCAGAGGCCGTCGGCGGCCAGATTCACCCGCCGGTCCCGCCACCAGCGCCAGGACGCCACGGTGTCGAAGAACAGCGCCACGGAATTGACCATCACCACCATCACCGCCAGCAGCCATTCGTCCCATTCCAGGGCGTCCGGCCCCCAGCCGCCGATCAGCCGCGCCACCAGCGCCGCCTGCAGCGGCACCCAGGCCAGCAGGTGGGGCAGTGCCAGGGCCCGGTTCAGGGAGGCGTAGCGCCAAAGCGTGAGGCCATTGGTGGCCATCACGAAGGCGCTGGCCCAGGCCACCGCGTGGCCGCTGGCGGTGTGCAGCATGAAGAAGCCGGCGGCGTTCACCGGAATCAGCACCAGCAGGATCCACAGACGCATCCAGAGCGGCAGGCGGCGGTAGGAATCGTGAATGCGATCCAGGCGTTCGATATGGCTCATACGGTCCCTCGTGGCGCGCGTTGCTTCGGTCGGCGGGCCGACCGGTGCGCTACCTTGAAGGAAGCGGCGTGCCCGCCGCGTGAGGGGGCGCCCGGTAGCGGCCGCCGCTTAGATGGTGGCGGCGGCGCCGGTTTCAAGAGTGGCGGGCCCGCCGGTGCCGGGCCTTGCGCACCAGTCGGCGCTTTTTCCACCACAGGTACAGGCCGGTGAAAAACAGCAGCCCGGGCAGCAGGCCGCCGGCCACCACCAGCCAGCGGCCCACCAGCCCCAGGGCGTCGCCGTTATGGAGAGGGAACTGCCAGACCAGAAACTGGCTGCCGGCGGCCACCGTCAGCGGATCCCAGCGCTCCAGCAGCGCGCCGCTGTAGCGGTCCACCCAGACCCGGGTGGCCGGATAATGGCGCCAGGCTTCGCCGGGCTGGTTGTAGGCGAGGATATAGGGCGACCGGGGTTCGGTGGGCAGATAGACCCGTTTCAGGGTGGCGCCGGGAAACACATCGGCGCCCGCCGCCACCGCCTGATCCACGTCCAGGGAAGGGGCGTCCGGCGCCGGCGGCGCGGACCGGGGCGCCGGGCGGGGCTCCAGGGGCAGCACGGTGCCCACCAGGCTGGCCAGCGGGCCGGGAAACACCAGCGCCACGCCGGAGAACGCCACCACCATCAGCACCGGCAGGGTCAGCACACCGACGCTTTTGTGCAGGTCATGGTTGAGACGGAAGGCACCCTTGTCGGTGCGGATGGCCAGGGCGCCGCGCCAGCGGCCCTGGCGCGGCCACCACAGGTACAGGCCGCTGAAACCGAAAAACAGCAGGCACAGACCGGCCACGCCCACCACGTACTTGCCGGGGGTGCCGGCCAGCAGCGTGTAATGCAGCCGGTACACCCAACTGGTGGGGTAGACGCCCCACTGGCGCACCGCCACCACTCGGGCGGTGTCCGGTGCCACGCTCACTTCCAGCGGGCCGGGGGCGCCGTCGGGCCCGGCGAACCGTACCGTGTGGGCGTCCCCCGGTGCCGCCAGATACAGCCGTTGAGCGGGCCGGTCCGGCACCGCCCGGCGGGCGGCCTCCACCACGTCGGCCAGCGGTGCCCGGGCGCCGTCGCCTTGCACGCGCACCGCCGGCGTCAGCCAGCGGTCCAGGGTATCGTGAAACACCAACAGACTGCCGGTGAGGCCGATCAGGGTGAGCAGAACGCCGGCGATCAGGCCGGCGTATTTGTGCAGGGTGAACAGCATGACTCGCCCGGGAAATCTCAGAAGTCGAGATTGTACCCGAGGCTCACCACGCGGCCACGGCCGGCGAAGTAACGCTCGTCCAGGTCCGAGGCGGATTGCGAAAAGAAGGTGATGTACTGCTCGTTGAACAGGTTCTCCACGCCCAGGGTCACCTGCCCCCGGGCCAGCCGGTAACCGGCGAACAGGTCGAACAACTGATAGCTGTCGAAGTTCGCGTTCCGGCCGTTGATCCGGTCGTAGCGGCGGCTGAAATAGTGATTGCCCTGCAGCTGGGTGGTGAGCCGGTCGTTCCAGTTGGCCTGCCAGCGCACCGTCACCCGATCCGGGGAGATGTTGCGGGCGTCCATGCGCTGGTCCGGCACGCCATTGCCGTTGCTGTCCTCCTCGCCGCTGACGTGGGCGTAGCCGACGCTGACCCGGTGCCCTTCGCGCACCCGCCAGCCCAGGTCCGCTTCCACGCCATGGATATCGGTGGCCTTGCGCTCCACCTCGTAGACGCCGTTATTGAGCACCAGCACCGAGCCCAGATCGGCGTTGGACTGGTAATAGCTCAGTTCCAGGTCCGCGGCGCCCCGGTTCAGGCGCACGCCGATTTCCTGATTTTCGGTGACGATGGGTTGCAGGTCCACGTAGTCGTCCACGTCCTGGCCGGGCTGGTTGACGCCACGCAGCACCCGGCCCACGTCGGGCATGCCGAAGCCCTCGGAGTAGTTGGCGAACCATTGCATCCAGTCGGTGGCCCGGAACACCAGGCCGCCGTTGAACAGGGTTTCCTCGAAGCTGGGGCTGCCGCCGGTAACGGTGTGGCCGCCGTAGGACGCCAGCACCTGGTAGGTGTCCACGTTCAGCTTGGCGTATTCGTGGCGGGCGCCGCCGTGCACGGTGAGCCGGTCGGTGAGCCGGTAATCCAGTTGCAGGAAGGGCGCGGCGTTGCGGAAGCGGGCTTCCGGCACCCAATCACGGCCGGTGAGCACCAGCACCTGACGGGTTTCGTCCTGGAGCAGGTCCAGCCCGGCGGTGACCTTCAGGCGGTCGTCGAGCAGGCCGTCCCGGTTGACGGTGAACTTGGCGCCGTATTTCTCCGATTCGTTCTGGGACTGGTCGTAGACATTGGGGCCGTAGGCCGGGTCCTGGTAGGTGCCGAAGGTGCCACCGCCGTAGCGGGCCCGGAAGCGTTGGCTGTAGAACTGTACCTTCAGATCGTTGCCGGCCAGATCCAGATGCCGATAGGCGAGGCTGGTGGTCAGCGCCTGGTTGCGCACCGGCCGGCCGCGCGGGACGCCTTTCCGCGAGGTGGCGGGCACGCCGGCGGCGCGATCACCGGGCACGTTCACGTAGTCGTGGTTGCCCTCCAGTTCGAAGCGGTTGACGCTCAGTTCCAGGTTCTGATTGTCGTCCAGCCAGTAGCCGAGCTTCACGAACAGGTCGTGGCTCTCGGAATCCATGATGTCGCCCTGGGCCTCGTCCACGCCGATGGCGCGACCGTCGCCGTCATAGAACAGACCCCGGGACCGGTAGCTGCCGCCGAGCAGGTAATCCCAGTCGCCCTGGATGCCTTCCACACGGTAGTCGGCCTGGTAGCCCAGACCGTCGGACTCGTAGTCGGTGGGGGCGCTGACGCCCACCCCCACATGCTGTTTGAGCGCGCCGCCCTGGGGGCGGCGGGTGACGAAATTAATGATGCCGCCGGTGGCCCCCAGGCCGTGTTCGGCGCTGGCGCCGTGGATGATTTCTATGCGCTCCACCATGGCCAGATCTATGGTGTAGCCGTCCCGGGAGCCGTCCCGCAGCGGGTTGGACTGGGGGATGCCGTCCACCAGAAACAGCGGGTCCCGGCCACGGAAGGTTTCGCCGGCGTTGGTCAGCTTCTGCCGGCTCGGCGAATAAGAGGGCAGCAAATTGCTCAACACCTGGGCCTGGTCCCCGCTGATCGCCAGTTGTTCCTCGATCTGCTCGCGGGTGACCACGGTGATTTTCTGTGGCGTTTCGCCCAGCGCGCTGTTGGTGCGCGTGGCCGTTACCGTGACCGGTTCCAGTTGATTGTCGCCGGTTTGCGCGACCGCCGGGGAAAGCGGTGCCGCCAGGGCGGCGGCCAGGGGCAACAGAGTGAATCGTCGGCAAGCGAAGCGGAACATGACGTTCCTCCGGGATATTGTCAGTTTTGTAAGGGCCGGAGGAACCTATAGAGAATGAGAATTATTGTCAACCAAGCGGCTTCAACGATCCTCGCCGTTCAGTGACCAGTCGTACTTCAGGAAATCAATCTCCAGTTGATCGTCGCGCAGAGCGGGACGGGCCGCCGCCGGCACGCCCAGGGTGTCCCCATGGGCCGCCAGCCAGGCGCCCAGGCTGCCGGCCGCCGCCACGAAGTCTTCCCGGTACCAGTCGAAGATCGACGACACCCACAGCGTGCCGTCCTGGTAGCGGTTGCGGCGACGGTCGGAGAGAAAGCGGCGGGTGCTGTCGTCGAGTTGCCGGTCCAGGGCGTCGCCGGTGTAGGCCTGCGGACGCAGGGCCGGACAACCCACCGAGGCGCAGTTCACCGCGAAGTGGATGCGCGCATCCATCAGCGCCGGGTTGCCGCGAATCAGATCGTGCTCCACTTCATCCAGAGTGCGCCGCTCGCCGAGCAGGGTGAAAAAGCGCTGGCTCCAGGGCCCGCGAAAAATCGATCCGATATCGCGGATCGAGGCGGGTCTGGCATCCTGGCGCAGAATCAGTTCCACGGTAAAGGCGTTGTAAGCATTGATCAGAAACGCCAGCCGGTCGGCGCGGGACCATTGTTGAAAGCGGTCCGCGTCCACCGTGCCGAGCCGGTCCAGATAGGCCTCCAGGGCCGGCCGGTCGGCGGAGAAGCCGTCGTAGTCCACCGTGGAGGCCACGCCGTCCCGCTGCCAGGTCACGTGCTCCCGCAGCAGTGCGTCCCAGGCGCCGTGATCGAAGCGCTCGGCGGCAAACGCCGGTGGCGCGACCAGGGCCAGGAGCAACAGTCCTGACCACCATGGATAAAGACGGCGCATAACGGTTCTCCGTGGCCCCTGGGTTTTCAGTAGGACGTGTCCGGGTCATGCCGTGAGGATAGCCGCTCCGGTGTGCCGGTGGAGGGAGCGTCGGCGGCCTTGAAGAAGCCCATTTCCTTGAGCAGCGCCCGGGCCTGGTCCTGAAGCGATCGGCTGGCGGCACTGGATTGCTCCACCATGCTGGCATTCTGCTGGACCGCCGCGTCCATTTGCGAGACCGCCAGGTTGACCTGCTCGATGCCCTGGGACTGTTCCCGGCTGGCCACGGCGATTTCGCCCACCAGGCTGGTGACCTGATCCACGCCCTTGGCGATATTGCTCAGCGTGTCGGCGGCCCGGTCCACCAGCGCGGTGCCCGCGTCCACCCGGTTCACGCTTTCGTCGACCAGCGTTTTGATCTCGCGGGCGGCCTCGGCGCTGCGTCCGGCCAGGCTGCGCACCTCGCCGGCCACCACCGCGAAACCACGGCCCTGCTCACCGGCGCGGGCCGCTTCCACCGAGGCGTTCAGCGCCAGCAGATTGGTCTGGAAGGCGATTTCGTCGATCAGCGTGACGATGCTGGTGATCTTGCGGCTCGAGCCACTGATCTCCGCCATCGCATCGATGGCCTGACGGGCGATCTCGCCGCCTTCCCTGGCCTGGTCGCTGACCCGGTGCGCCAGCCCGTCCGCCTCGCCGGCGTTGTCGGCGTTCTGACGCACGGTGGACGTGATCTGGTCCATGGAGGCGGCGGTTTCTTCCAGACTGGCGGCCTGGTCCTGGGTGCGCCGGCTGAGATCATCGGTGCCCTGGGAGATCTCGGTGGAGGCAATGCTCACCGATTCGGCGTTGCCTCTTACCGAGCGCACCACCTGGGAAAATTTCTCCTGCATACTGCGCAGATCACGGAGCATATCGCCGAATTCGTCCTGGCAGGTGATATGGGTATCGTGGTCCAGCCGTCCTTCCGACAAAGCACGGGCCAGGGCTCGCGCCTTGCCCAGCGGAGTCATGATGCCGCGTACCAGCCAGGTGGCCAGCAGTAGCGCCACCACCACGGAGACGGCCATCAGACCCAGCACCAGGCTGCGTGAGTGCCGGTAGCTGGCCAGCGCATTCTGATAATGGCTTTCCGCCTGTTCACGGTTGCGGGTGACCAGGGCATTGATGTTTTCCAGCACGCCGGTGTAGTCCTCGCGGACTTTTCCGGTGGCCAGCGTGCGCGCCTGATCGAAGTCGCCGGCCATCATCAGACCATTGAGTTCATTCAGATCCTTGCGCAGGGCGGTCAGCCCTTCCTGAAAACGCCCGGCCAGGGCGCGCTCCCGCTCGCCACTGATTCGTTGCGGAAAATAGTCGCTCCAATAGCGATCGATAAGAAGGTCGTTGTCCTTGACCTGCGCGGCCAGTTCCCGGGCCCGCGCGATGTCCCGGTCCCGCTGCGCGGCGGTGATCTTTACCCGGGTGTCCAGCAGCGCATCGCGCACCGCGCCCAGGTCGACCAGAGTGATCAGATTCTGGTTGTAGGTTCGGTCAAGATCCTCCCGCACCGAGCTGGTGCTGAGGATGCCGACCACGCCAATGGCGATCAGCAGAACGATACAGAGACCCAGACTGAGCGAGAGCCTGAGTTTGACACTTTTGTTCAGAAACATAGAAGGGGAGCCTTGTGTGAAGATATCTGCGCGGGGCGGCGTCCCGGGCGGGAGTGATCTGCCGCTTGAATGACGGGCGTCCGTGTCGCCTGACTTATCGGCACGTCGTGGCGGGATTTAACAGCTTGCAGATATTTTCTTTAAAGGCTTTGACCCTTCACGCTATCTTCGCGCGGCGTGAAAGCGCTGCACCCAACGCAGCAGTTTTTCCGGCTTGTGCGCCTTCTTCCATTCGCCGGCGGCGAACTTGTTGGCCTCGGCGCGGGTGGGATAAATGTGAATGGTGCCGAGAATTTTATTCAGGCCCAGACCGTGCTTCATGGCCAGCACGTATTCACTGATCAGATCCGATGCCGCTTCACCAACGATGGTCACACCGAGAATGCGATCCTTGCCCGGCGGTGTGAGGACCTTGACGAAACCCCGGTCGCTGCCGTCGGCGATGGCCCGGTCCAGATCGTCGATGCCGTAGCGGGTCACCTCCACCGCGATGCCTTTTTCCCGGGCCTCCTGTTCATTGAGGCCGACCCGCGCCACCTCCGGCGCGGTGAAGGTGGCCCAGGGGATCACCCGGTAATCGGCCTTGAAGGTTTTCAGCCCGCTGAACAAGGCGTTCACCGCGGCGTACCAGGCTTGATGGGCGGCCACATGGGTGAACTGGTAGGGGCCGGCCACATCGCCGCAGCCGTAAATATTGGGAAAGCGCGTGCGCAGTCGTTCGTCCAGATCCAGGGTGCCGTCGTCGCGGGTGGCGATGTCCAGTGTCTCCAGCCCCAGGCCGGCGGTGTTGGCGCGCCGGCCCACCGCCACCAGCACCGCGTCGAACGGCAAGCGGCGCTGACCTTGTTCGCTCTCCGTATGAACACGCTGCTCGCCGTCCTCGATGCTGAAGCGGATGGCCTTGTGGCCGGTGAGCACTTGCACGCCGTCCTCACCCAGCGCCTTGGCCACCGCCCGGGCGGCGTCGTCGTCTTCCCGGGGCAGCAGGCGGGGGCCTTGCTCCACCTGGGTCACCTGGCTGCCCAGCCGCGCGAAGCTCTGCGCCAGCTCGCAACCGATCGGGCCGCCGCCCAACACCAGCAGCCGCGTTGGCAGCTCGGTGACCTGCCAAAGATTCTCCGACGTCAGTACTCGTACCTGATCGATACCGGGAATCGGTGGCACCAGCGGGCGGGCGCCGGTGGCGAGGACGATGGCGCGACCGGTCAGCCGCCGCTCGCCCTCCGCCGTTTCGATGGCCACCTCCCAGGGCGACACCAGCCGTGCGCGCCCCTGGATGCAATCGACGCCCAGGGCCTGGTAGCGCGCCACGGAATCGTGGGGCTCGATGCGCCCGATGACCCGCTGAATGCGCGCCTGGATATCGGCGAAATTGAACTCCGTGGTAATGCGCTTGAAGCCGTACCGGTCGGGCTCTTTCTCCAGATGCGCCAGGGACGCGCTCTTGATCAGCGCCTTGGACGGCACGCAACCGGTATTCAGGCAATCACCGCCCATTTTCTCCGCCTCGACCAGCGACACCTTCGCCTTCACCGTGGCGGCGATATAGGCGCTCACCAGTCCCGCGGAACCGGCACCGATCACGATCAGATTGCGGTCGAAGTGTTTGGGCTTGTCATGGCCGCGATACACTTTGCGACGCCGCACCACCGCCAGCACCGCCTTGGCCAGCCAGGGGAACAGGCCCAGCAACACAAACGCTCCCAACAACGTTGGCGACAGCAGTCCGTACAACCGTTCCAGCTCACCCAACTGCGTGCCCGCGTTCACGTACACCGCGGTCCCCGCCAGCATCCCCACCTGGCTCACCCAATAAAAGGTCCAGGTCTTCAACGGCGTCAACGCCATCACCAGATTGATCACGAAAAACGGAAAGGCGGGAATCAAACGCAACGTAAACAGATAAAAGGCCCCGTCCTTCTCCACCCCCGCATTGATCTTCTTCAAGCGCTCGCCAAACCGCTCCTGCACCGCATCCTTGAACAGAAACCGCGCCGCCAGAAACGCCAGCGTCGCCCCCACGCTGGACGCGAACGACACCAAAAACAACGCCACCCAGAACCCGAACAACGCCCCCGCCGCCAACGTCATGATCGCGGCCCCCGGCAAACTCAACGCCGTCACCAACACGTACAACGCGAAAAACCCGCCCAACACCGCCACCGGATGCTCCCCGGCCAACGCCTGAAACGCCCCCCGCTGCTCCTTCAAATAATCCAGACTCAGAAACCGACCCACATCGAAAAAGAAGTAGCCCGCCACCAGCGCCACGATCACCAACAGCAACGCGACCTTCTTAATGCTCATAAATCACCCTTATCCACTGGGACGTTCTTGGCCGGCGACTGGCAACCACACCTTTACGCATGCGATGAGCCGGCTTCGGTTTTGTCCTTCCAGGACCTTTGAAGACAGGGATGTCTGAAAAGAGCCTCCAGGGATGGATTCACGGCGTGTCCTGGAAGGGCAAAACCGAAGCCGGCGCCCTCACTGGAGGGCAACGTCTCCACTAACAACAAGCACTGGACGACGCATCGGCGTCACCCTCCTCGAACGGCACCCTCAATCCACACCCCTCAAAAATCCCAAAATGCCGCGAAAAGTCCCCCACGAAATCAAAATGCTCCGCGAACCGGCTCTCCGCCAACATCCGCCAGGTATTCCCACACACCGGAAACACCCGCCCGGCCTCCATCACATGATGACCGTCCAGCACGAAGGCCTCCGGCTGCTCCGCCAGCGTCCCCCGGTAAATCACCGCCTGCCCGTAATCCTCGCAGGCCGGCTCCAACGCCTCGATATTGAACAACCGGTAAGTGGCGGAGTAGAAACGCAGGTTGCCCAGCTTCGCTTCGATGGCCGGGTTGTCCACGGTCAGGCGCCGCGATTCCACCAGCCGGGGATCGGCGAACCCGCGGCCCCTGGCCAGATGGAGGAAATCGTTCCAATACAGCGCCCCCGCCAGACACTCGCCGTACAGCACCGGGTCCCTGGTCAGCGCCGCGGGCACCCGCCGATCCGCGTACACATCGGAAAAATAGAACTCGCCGCCGGGCTTGAGCAGCCGCTTCACGTCACCGATCACCTTGGCCTTATCGGTACTCAGGTTGATCACGCAGTTGGACACCACGATATCGAAGCCGCCGTCTTCCAGGTCCAGGGCGTCCAGTTCCTCGATATAGCCTTTCAGAAAACGCACGTTGCTCTCGGCGAATCCGAACGCTTGCCGATGGTAATCCCGGTGGCGCCGGGCCACGGCCAGCTGCTCGTCGGTCATGTCCACGCCGACCACCTCGCCGTGCTCCCCCACCAGCGCGGACAGCAGGTAGACGTCGCGGCCGGAGCCGCAGCCCAGATCCAGAATCCGCCGCCCTTCCAGCGCCGCCGGCGCCACCAGACCGCAACCGTAATAGCGGCTCACCACCTCTTCGTGGAGGCGTGCCAGCAGGGGTTTCAGATGGTCCGGCGGGGCCTGATCGCAGCAGGCATTGGTCTGCAGATCCTGGCTGCCGGTGAGATGTTGGCCGTAGTACCGTTGAACGTCGTCGCGCACGCTGCTGTCTCCCGAGGTTCGGAATTAGGGGGCCGCTGTCCGGCAGCCTATAACCGGAACGGGTGATGCTCCGTGAAGACGTTAAGCGCGGGGCGGGGATTCGTCCACCAGGGTGAAGTGGAGCGCGTCCTCGATGGGCATCGGCTTGCCGACGAAATACCCCTGTACCTTGGCCACGCCGAGCCGCCGCAGGGTGGCCAGTTCTTCCCGGTTCTCCACGCCTTCGGCGATAACGCGCGCGCCGATCACCTCGCCGAAACGGATCAGTGCCGCCGCCAGCGCCTGCCGGGCACGGTCGCGGTGAATATCCCGGATCAGGCTGATGTCGAGCTTGATGATCTCGGCCTCCAGCTCCAGCACATGCTGGAAACTGGCATAACCGGCGCCGGCATCGTCGACGGCGATGTCCACCCCTTGTTCCCGTAACGGCGCCAACGCCTGGCGCAGCGCCGGATAATCGACGATGCGCGCGTGCTCCGTGATCTCCAACAAAACACGCTCGGCCGGCCAGCCATGCAGAACGCTGGCCAGTTCACCATCAAGGATTTGCTCGGGGGAGACGTTCAGGGAAAGGTAAGAGGTCTTCGGCAAGGGCGCGGCGGTTTGCAGAGCGGTTTGCACCGCCAGCTTTTGCAATTCCAGTCCCAGGCCCACCCGGTCGGCCTCATCGAACCACTGGTTGGGCGGTCGATAGGGTTCGGTGTCAAAGCGTGTCAGGGCCTCGAAGCCCACCACCCGGCGTTGTTCCATATGCAGGATGGGCTGAAAGACGGTGCGCAGGCGCCGGTGCCGGAGCATGTCGAGAATTCGCTCCCTGGTTTCGCGGTCGCCGGCCGCCCGTTCCAGGCTCTGGCCGATCAGGCGGCCGGCGAACTCGGCGAAGGCGCCGAGCAAAGCCTGGTCCCTGGGGCCCAGGTTCCGGCCGGTTTCGTGGTCAAAGCAACAGAAGGTGCCGAACAAGGAGCCGTCCGGCAGATGAACGGGCACGCCGATGTAGTTGGCGATATCGAGCGCCTGCGTCACCGGCATGTTCCGGGTCAGCGGATGCAGCGCGGTGTCCGCCACGATGCCGTCCAACTCGCCGTTGGCGATGTAGTGGCAGTAACTGTCCTGGAGCGGGTGGCTGTCTCCGGGAGCCAGCCTGCCGGGAGAGTGCTTGCTGTCCACATGCCGGATGACGCGCTGCCCACCCAGAAATTCCGCGATGAACGCCACGTCCATGCCCAGGTGCGTTCTCAAAGTCTTGAGAATATGCTCGATATTCTGAACATGGTGGCTGCCGTCAGCACCCAGCCGCTTGTCGGCCGCCGCCAACAACGGCGTGATCAGGCTGTCGTTATCCATGGCCAATCCAGCCGAACCGGAGAATACGTTCAGGCTAAAGTCGCTCCCGATAAAGTCAATATAAAGGGCCTTGCAGTCAGGCGATGCGCGCCGGGCCCGATGCTCAGAGCCGACCCCGGGGGCGCGGTGAGGAACCGGCGCCACCGGAGAATCGGTGCCGGCGCCAGCGGCGTTCCCAGCCGATTCCGCTGACCAGCCCCAGCAATAGACCGCCGGCGGTAAGCGCCGGCCGCCATCCGGCGGGATCGATCCCCGCTGTGCGGCTGGCCACCGGTAAATAGCGTGTGGCGGCGCCGGGGCGGCGGCTGAATCGTTGTAGATAAGCGCCAATACGGTCGCCGGAGGCCACCGGCGTCGGGCTTTGCACGGTGAGCCGCACCGGGCCCGGACCCGGCCAGGCGACGCGCACCTCACAGCGATGACCGAGCCACAGTAAAAAAGGGTCGCGGTGGCAGCTGGCCAGCGCCGAGACCGTGCCGGTGCGCAGGGCCCTGCCTTTATCCGCGTACAGCACCGTGGCGATATCCATGGCCGCGGTGGGGATCAGAAAGCCCACCGCCAGGCAAAGCATCACGCGCAACCGGCCGACGACCCTGTCGCCGTCGGCGCCTTGTTGTGGATGGGCGTGGCCGTGGCGGCAATGGCGCAGGTCCAGTACCGCCAGGGTCACCAGTGCCGCCAGCAGACCCGCCAGGCTCAGTGCCAGCAAGCCGCTCACCGGCGTGGCCCGCCGTGGTCAGGCGATGCGCGCCGGGGCACGGCTGGCTTCCAAACGAATGGCGATCAGCTTGGAGGTGGGCGTGAAGCTGCCGTCGCCGTAGCTGTCCATGGGCACAAGCGGGTTGGTTTCCGGATAATAGGCGGCGGCCTGGCCGGCGGGCACGTCGTACTCCAGCAGGGTGAAATCGCTCACCCGCCGCTCCACGCCGTCGCGCCACAGCGACACCAGATCGATTTTATCGCCGGGCCGGAAGCCCAGGCGCCGGATGTCGGCGGCGTTGACGAACACCACCTTGCGGCCGTTGTGCACGCCCCGATAGCGGTCGTGCAGACCGTAGATGGTGGTGTTGTACTGATCGTGGGAGCGCAGGGTCTGCAATACCAGATCCGGCGTGTCGCCACGGGCCAGGATGCCGTCATCCACCAGATTGTCCGGCAATGCATTCTTGGCCAGCAAGGCGCGGCCGCTGTCGGTGTGCCACTGACGGTCGCGGGCCGGGTTGCCCAGGTAGAAGCCGCCGGGGTGTTTGAGCCGCTGGTTAAAGTTCTCGAAGCCGGGGATGGTGTCCTGGATCAGGTCACGGATGCGGTCGTAGTCCGCCACCAGCGCGGACCAGTCCACCGGCGTCTTGCCCAGGGTGGCTTCGGCGATGCCGGCAAGGATGGCCGGTTCCGAGCGCATCTGCTCGGACAGCGGTTTCAGCTGGCCATGGGAAATGTGCACCATGGAGAAGGAGTCCTCCACGGTGACGCCCTGGGGGCCGGCCGCCTGACGGTCGATGTCGGTGCGCCCCAGACAGGGCAGAATCAGCGCTTCGGTGCCGCACACCAGATGGCTGCGGTTGAGCTTGGTGCTGATCTGCACGGTCAGGTCACAGCTGCGCAGGGCCTCGTGGGTGCGCGGGGTGTCCGGGGTGGCCTGGGCGAAGTTGCCGCCCAGCGCCAGGAACACCTTGAGCTTGCCCGCCACCATGGCCTGCAGGGTGGTGATCACGTTATAGCCCGGCTCCCGGGGCGGCGGGAAGCCGAAGCGTTTTTCCAGAGCGTCCAGCAGCGCCGCCGGCGGCTCGTCGGCGATGCCCACGGTGCGGTCGCCCTGTACGTTGGAGTGGCCGCGCACCGGGCACAGGCCGGCGCCTTCGCCGAACTGGCCGCGCAGCAGCTGCAGGTTGGCGATTTCCTGGATGGTGGGCACGGAATGTTTGTGCTGGGTGATGCCCATCGCCCAGCAGATGATCACCCGCTTGCTGTCGCGGTGGATGCGCGCCGCCTGTTCGATGACGCCGCGGCTCAGTCCGGACTGGGCCTCGATCCGTTCCCAGGAGGTGGCGTCCACCTCGGCCAGGTAGTCGTCCAGGCCGGTGGTGTGCTCGGCGATAAAGGCGTGGTCGAACACCGGCGCGCCGCCGCTCTCCGTCGCCTCCCGGTCCCATTGCAGCAGCCATTTAACCATGCCGCGCACCGCCGCCATGTCGCCCCCCAGGGCCGGGCGGAAGTAGGCGGTGTTCAGCGGCGAGGAACCGCCGGTGAGCATTTCCTTCGGGTCCTGGGGCGCCTGGAAGCGTTCCAGGCCGCGCTCGCGCAGCGGGTTGAACACCGCCACCTGGGCGCCGCGCTTCACCGCGTCGCGAATCGGCTCCAGCATGCGCGGGTGGTTGGTGCCCGGGTTCTGGCCAAACAGGAACAGGGCATCCGCCTTGTCAAAATCCTCGAAGGTCACGGTGCCCTTGCCGGTACCGATGCTTTCGGCCAGGGCCACGCCGCTGGCTTCGTGGCACATGTTGGAGCAATCCGGGAAGTTGTTGGTGCCGAAGGCGCGCACGAACAGCTGATAGAGAAAGGCGGCCTCGTTGCTGGCCCGGCCGGACGTATAGAAGGCGGCCTGATGGGGGCTGTCCAGGCCGTTCAGATGGCGGGCGATCAGCGCGAAGGCGTCGTCCCAACGGATCGGCTCATAGTGGTCGGTGGCGCGGTTGTAGACCATCGGCTCGGTGAGCCGGCCCTGGAACTCCAGCCAGTAATCGTCCTGCTTGAGCAGATCGGAGACGCTGTGTTTCTCGAAAAAGGCGGCGTCCACCCGGCGGCTGGTGGCTTCCCAGTTCACCGCCTTGGCGCCGTTCTCGCAGAATTTGATCATGCCGCCCTGGGGCGCCTCGCCCCAGGCGCAGCCGGGGCAGTCAAAGCCGTTGCTCTTGTTGGTTTTGACCATGGCGAACAGGTTCTTGAACGGCTGCTTGCTCTCGAACCAGTGGTCGGTGACGGCGCGCAACGCGCCCCAACCGGCGGCGGGGCCCGGGTAGGGCTTGAAGCGCAGCCGATCGGCGGGGGTATGAGGATCACTCATTGGGGGTCTCCATGTTCCCGGGGCCCGAGTCCGGGGGTCAGGGTGTCGGGCTGTACAGTCGCGGCGCGCCCTGCCGAGGCTGGTGAATCAGATTCAGCGCACTGCGCCGTGCCTGGCGCACGCTCAGCGAGGACGGCGCGGACAGGCTCACCAGGGTGCCGGCGCCGGCGCGCACCGCCTTGTGGATCAGCTCCAGTCCGCAGCGGCTGGTGATCGCCAGGAAGCCGTCCGCCGGATCCAGGCCCCGCCGGACGCAGGCGCCGATCAGCTTGTCGAGCGCGTTGTGCCGGCCGATGTCCTCCCGGCAAAGGCGCGTTTCGCCGGCGCCGTCCACGTAGATCGCCGCGTGCATGGCGCCGCTGTGGCGCGCCAGCCGCTGGGTGGCCTCGAAGCGCTTGCGCAGTGCCTCCAGGTGCTCCGGCGGCGGTAACGGGCTTCGGGCGCGCTCTGGCAACGGTGGCAGCGCCTGATCCAGCGCCTCCACCCCGCACAGGCCGCAGCCGCCGGTGCCGGCCTGGCCGCGCCGCTGCTGCTTGAAACCGGCGAAGGCCCGGCTGCTCAGCGTCACCGCTGCTTCCACCGCGTCTTCCAGGGGCGTCAGTTCGATGTCGTAGAGGGCGCGGGCGTCGTCCACCAGACCGGCGGTCAGGGTGAAACCGGTGACGAAGTCTTCCAAGTGTTCCGGAGTGGCCATCATCACCGCGTGATTGATGCCGTTGTAGCTGATCGCCACGGCCACCTCGGCGGCCAGGGCCTGCTCGCCGATGGCGCCATCGGCGCCGTATTCCCGGTAGTCGAAACGGGGGGACGGGTCGTTGAGCGGTAAATCCGCGGGCTCTTGCCCGGCGTCGTGCCGGGGCGGGGAGGTCATGCCGGTGCCTCTTGCGGTTGGCGTCTGCGGTTATCGGCCAAAGGATAGGCGCTTTGCGAGCGCCGTCCAAATAACCAATGCCTATCGGCCAATTGGCGCCCATGCTGCCTTGGCCGCCGTGTGTAAATCACTGATGCTAGGAACACTCGGCGAAGTGAGGGCACGTTATGAATCAAGGGCGTTACGATACGGCCGGTTCCCCGGAAGGGGAGTGGGAGCCCGGCTCTGAGGAGAGTGTGCTGGCCAACGAGCTTGGCGTTACCAACCCTGATCTGATGGACCAGATTGAACTCGATGGCCTGAATTACCTTTATCAGAGTGTGTACGAGTCCGTGACCGAAGACGAAACCCTCGGCATGGAGGACCTGGTTGCCTGGCACAAGGAATGGCTGGGGGGTATCTATGCCTGGGCGGGCCAGTATCGGACCGTCAATATGAGCAAGAACGGCTTCCCGTTCGCGGCCGCCGCTCAACTGCCCAGGCTCGTCGAGGAGCTGGACCAGGTGATCCAGGGGTCAACGCCTTGTCTCGATATGACCGATGAGGATCTGATCTCCGCCATCGCTAGAGTCCATGTTGAATTTGTTCTTGTGCACCCTTTTCGGGAAGGCAATGGGCGCATCGGCCGGTTGCTGGCGGATATCATGGCCCTTCAGGCGGGTAAGCCGGGCTTGGATTTTTCCAGTTGGGACCAGGACCGGAAGGCTTATTTCGCCGCCATTCAGCAGGGGCTTGGTGAGGAATATGGTTTGATGGAGGCGTTTGTCAGGCAGGCTTTGCAGGATGCCGAGTCGGATGCTTCTTGAGTTTGGCCTTGATCGCTTTCACGGACTTGCCGGTTTCGATGGCGGTGGAGCTGGCCACGGAGCGCGCGCGAGCATGCCAGTCTCCGCCAGCTTTGCGGAGGTGGGGGTTGGTCTTGGAGAGAGGCGCGGTGCCATGTTTGCGATTCATGGCGCCATTATACTCGCCGACAAACCGATCTTGAAGGCCGTTTCAGCTAGGCCGCCGGGTGGGCCGCCTGAACCGCCCGAGAGCGGGCTTTTCGATCGGGCCTGACGCCGCCGTCATCGCGGCTGAAGCCGCTCCTACCGGGGCGAACCGTTGTAGGAGCGGCTTCAGCCGCGATCATCCATCGTTCCGGCGGGCTTACACCTCGATGCGCTTGTACTTCATGCGCTTGGGCTGAAGGGCCTCGTCGCCGAGTTGTTTGCGGCGGTATTCCTCGAACTCGGTGTAGGAGCCCTCGAACCATTCCACCTGGGCGTCGCCCTCGAAGGCCAGGATGTGGGTGGCCACCCGGTCCAGGAACCAGCGGTCGTGCGAGATCACCACCGCGCAGCCGGGGAACGCCAGCAGCGCTTCTTCCAGGGCGCGCAGGGTTTCCACGTCCAGGTCGTTGGTGGGCTCATCGAGCAGCAGCACGTTGGCGCCCTGTTTGAGCAGCTTGGCCAGGTGCAGACGGTTGCGCTCGCCGCCGGACAGATCGCCGACCCGTTTCTGCTGGTCGCCGCCCTTGAAGTTGAAGCGGCCCAGGTAGGCGCGGCTGGGCACCTCGTAGTTGCCGATTTTCAGGATGTCGTTGCCGCCGGAGACTTCTTCCCAGACCGTCTTCTTGGGGTCCAGGTCCTCGCGGCTCTGGTCCACGTAGGCCAGGTCCACGGTCTCGCCCTTGTCGATCTCGCCGGAATCCGGGGTTTCCTCGCCGGTGAGCATGCGGAACAGGGTGGTCTTACCGGCGCCGTTGGGGCCGATGATGCCGACGATGGCGCCGCGCGGGATCGAGAAGTCCAGGTGCTCGTACAGCAGCTTGCCGTCGAACTGCTTGCTGACGTCCTTGATCTCGAACACTTTCTCGCCCAGGCGCTCACCGGGCGGGATGTACAGTTCCTGGGTTTCGTTGCGCTTCTGGAAGTCCTGGCTGGCCAGTTCCTCGAAGGCGTTGACCCGGGCCTTGTTCTTGGCGCGCCGGCCTTTCGGGTTCTGGCGCACCCATTCCAGCTCTTTCTCCACCGTCTTGCGGTGCGCGCTTTCGCTCTTGGCTTCCTGCTCCAGGCGCTGCTCTTTCTGTTCCAGCCAGGAGGAGTAGTTGCCTTTCCAGGGGATGCCCTCGCCGCGGTCCAGTTCCAGAATCCACTCGCAGGAGTTGTCCAGGAAGTAGCGGTCGTGGGTCACCGCCACCACGGTGCCGGGGAATTCGTGCAGGAAGCGCTCCAGCCAGGCCACCGACTCGGCGTCCAGGTGGTTGGTCGGCTCGTCCAGCAGCAGCATGTCCGGGGCGCTCATCAGCAGCCGGCACAGGGCCACCCGGCGGCGCTCACCGCCGGACAGGTTGGCCACGTTGGCGTCCCAGGGCGGCAGGCGCAGGGCATCGGCGGCGATGTCCAGGCGGCGCTCGATGTTGTGGGCGTCGGTGGCCTCGATGATGTTTTCCAGTTTGGCCTGTTCCTCGGCCAGCTTCTCGAAGTCCGCGTCTTCTTCCGCGTAGGCGGCGTACACCTCTTCCAGGCGGGCCTGGGCGTTGCGGATCTCGGACAGGGACTCCTCGACGATCTCGCGCACGTTCTTGTCCGGGTCCAGCTCCGGCTCCTGGGGCAGGTAGCCGATATTGATGCCCGGCTGCGGCCGCGCCTCGCCCAGGTAGTCCTTGTCGACGCCGGCCATGATCCGCAACAGAGTGGATTTCCCGGCGCCGTTGAGGCCCAGCACGCCGATCTTGGCGCCCGGGAAAAAGGACAGGGAAATGTCCTTGAGAATCTGCTTTTTGGGCGGGACGACCTTGCCCACCTTGTCCATGGTGAAAATGTACTGGGACATAGTAAGGAACTGCCTGAATTCACTGTGGAAGGCCCGCCGTACGGGGCGCGGGCGGAATGGCGCCTAAACTAACCGAACCGGGCCCGGGATGAAAGCCCGCGGGGCGCGGGGCTAAAGTTCGCCGGCTCGTCGCCGATACCGATTTGGGGACCACATGTGGGGATAACAAAAGCGGGCATTCAGCCCGCTCTCAATCGGGAGTCGAGCCGTGTTCGCCAAACTCAATCGGATCAATGTGAAGTACGGCGCCGCCTTTATTGGCGTGGCGCTGGCGTTGCTGGTGGTGGTCACCGCCAACGCGATACTGGTCAATACCGTGAAAAACCGCATGGTGGTCGTGGCGGAGGTGTTCAACCAGGCCCTGTCGCTGACGCTGAATGCCGACCGCGACCTGTACCAGGCGAGGGTGGCGGAAATGTCCTACCTGGCCACGGTGCCGGGCACGCCCGAGGCCAAGGTCAGCCGCGAGACCTTCGAGGAGAACGCGGATCAGGCCCGCGACCGCCTTAAACGTGTGTCGGAGCTGCTGGCGCCCTACACCGACACCAGCGAGAGGCTGCAGCGTTTCGAGGTGCTGTACGGCACCTGGCGCGAGGACGCCACCCGGGTATTCACCCTCTACGACGACCAGGACATCGGTGGCGCCATGGAGCAGCTGGACGGCGCCTCCCTGACCGCGTTCGAGGCGCTGCGCGGCTTCTACGACGAAACCGGCCAGGCGGTGAACGACCGCGTCCAGGCGCTGGAGGAGGAAACCCTGGCCCAGGTCGCGCGCCAGCAGACCCTGGTGATCGGCTTCGCCGTGGTGGTGGGGCTGGTGGCCATCGCGGTGGCGCTGATCGGCCCGCACCTGATGTCCAAGGCGATCCGTCAGGTGTCCGCCCGCATTCGCGAGATCACCGACGGGGACGGTGACCTGACCGCCCGCATCGAAAGCAGCCGCCGTGACGAGATCGGCGAGCTGGCGGACCAGTTCAACGCCTTTATCGAGCGCATCGACACCACCCTGCAGTCGGTGCGCCGCAATGCCCTGGGTGTGCACCGGGCCTCCGACGAGATCGCCCAGGGCAGCCAGGAGCTGGCCTCGCGCACCGAGCAGTCCGCCGCCAACCTGCAGCAGACCTCCGCTTCCATGGAGCAGATCACCACCACGGTGCGCAACACCTCCGACTCCGCCGGCCAGGCGGACCGGCTGGCGCACACCACCGTGGACGTGGCGCGGCGCGGCCAGCAGGCGATGCGCGACGTGGAAAGCACCATGGAGGAGATCAGCGCCTCCTCGGCGAAGATCAACGAAATCATCGCCCTGATCGACGGCATCGCCTTCCAGACCAACATTCTGGCGCTGAACGCCTCGGTGGAGGCGGCCCGGGCCGGTGAGCACGGCAAGGGGTTCGCGGTGGTGGCCCAGGAAGTGCGCACCCTGGCCGGCCGCTCCGGCGATGCCTCCCGGGACATCCGCGAGCTGGTGGACCGGTCGGTGAGCAGCACCCGCAGCGGCGCCGACATGGTCAAGAACGCCGGCCGCACCATGGAGGAAATCGTCGACAGCATCGAGCAGGTGACCCGTGTGATCGGTGAAATCAGCGCTGGCGCCAGCGAGCAGAGCCAGGGCATCGGCCAGGTCAACACGGCGGTCAGCGAGCTGGACGCCATGACCCAGCACAACGCCGCCCTGGTGGAAGAAAGCAGTGCCGCCGCCGAGTCCATGCGCCATCAGGCCGAGGCCCTGGCCCGGCTGATCGCCGGCTTCCGCCTCAGCGACGGCGACGAGACCGGCGAGACCGCGCCGGAACACGCCCCGGTGCCGACGTTGCGCGCGGTGCGCGATGACCGGGAGGAAGACCGCGCCGCCTGATCGCGGCGGTGCCCGACCCCGCACGGCCCGGTGTCACCGGGCCGTGCTCGCGCATGCCTGAAGAAAAGCGTTTTGGCGGCATAATGGGCGGCATTGCCCGCATGATGGTGGTTTTTAGCGCCACGATTCACTAATTTGCAACAGGGGGTCTCCATCCTCTCCGGGTCGGTTTTTTTCAGGCTCACCCAGGAGGCCCCATGCTTCGCTCCCTCAATCGGATCAACGTCAAATACGCGCTGGCCTTTATCGGCGTGGCCCTGTCGCTGTGGCTGGTGGTGCTGGCGGACGCGCTGCTGGTCAATACCCTGCGCGAGCGGCTCGACGCGTTCAGCGGCCCTCTCCATGACGCCACGGTGGCGGTGATGGGCGCCCAGCGCGACCTCTACCAGGCCCGCTCGGCGGAAAACGAATATCTCCGCTATATCCCCGGCATGCCGGAATCCAGGGCCGCCAAGGCCAGCTACCAGGCGATGGCGGACCAGGTGGAGCGCCAACTGGTCCGCTTCCGCCAGGCCCTGGCCGACTATCCGGCGGTGCTGGCCAGCGCCGAGGGGGTCGAGGCCGACTTCGCCGCCTGGCGGGAGGCCTCCCGGGCCACCTTCGATTTCTACGACGATCAGAACGTGGTGCGCGCCACCCAGCAGATCGATCGGGACTCCCTGGACCGCTTCGAGGCGCTGGGGGAGCGGCTGGGCGGCGCCAGCCAGGCGGTGGCGGCCCGGGCCCTGGACCTGGCGGCGGCCACCGCCGGCGAAATCCGCCGGCAACGCCTGACCGTGGGCCTGTTCGCCGGCGTGGTGGGGCTGCTTGCCGTGATCGTGGCGCTGGTGGGGCCGCACCTGATGTCCCGGGCGATCCGGCGCCTCACCCGCCGTATCGACGAAATCACCGATGGCGACGGCGACCTGAGCGCGCGCATCGACAGCCCGCGCCGGGACGAGCTCGGCGATCTGGCGCGCTCGTTCAATGGCTTTATCGAGCGCATCGACACCACCCTGCAGGCGGTGCGTGACGGTGCCCACGGCGTCCACCGGGCCTCCGACGAGATCGCCCGGGGCGGCCAGGAACTGGCCTCGCGCACCGAGCAATCCGCCGCCAGCCTGCAGCAGACCTCCGCCTCCATCGAGCAGATCACCACCACCGTGCGCCACACCGCCGACGCCGCCGGCCAGGCGGAAGGGCTGACCCGCGAGACCCTGGAGGTGACGCGCCGGGGGCGGGCGGCGATGGGCAAGGTGGAGGGCGCCATGGACGAGATCAGCGCCGCTTCGTCGCGCATCAACGAGATGGTCGCGCTGATCGACGGCATCGCCTTCCAGACCAACCTTCTGGCGCTCAATGCTTCGGTGGAAGCGGCCCGGGCCGGGGAGCACGGCAGGGGGTTCGCGGTGGTGGCCGGGGAAGTGCGCACCCTGGCGGCCCGCTCCGGCGACGCCGCCCGGGAAATCCGCGAGCTGGTGGCGCGCTCGGTGGCCAGCACCGGGGACGGTGTGGGGCTGGCGCGCGACGCCGGCCGCACCATGGAAGAGATCGTCGCCAGCATCGAGCGGGTGACCGGGGTGATCGCCGGCATCAGTGCCGGCGCCCGGGAGCAGAGCCAGGGCATCGGGCAGGTGAACACCGCGGTCAGCGAACTGGACGCCCTGACCCAGCACAACGCGGCCCTGGTGGAAGAGAGCAGCGGCGCGGCGGGCGCCCTGCGCCAGCAGGCGCAGGCCCTGGCCGGGCTGGTGGCCGGCTTCCGCCTGGGCGACGAGGAGGAGGAACCGGAGGCCGCGCCGCCCCGGATGGCGGCGGACCACACCGTCAGCGACGACGACGCAGGGTGCGACCGGGCCGCTTGAGTCCGTGAGCGCCGCTCACGAGGTGGATGAGGGGCTTTCATGTGCCAACCGGCCGGGTTTTGGGTAGAATGCGGACCCCGAAACCCACCACCCAGGTACAGGTAGCGCATGTTCCCGAAATCCATGTCCATCGCCGAGTTCGACCCGGAAATCCAGGCCGCCATCGACGCCGAGCGCGAGCGCCAGGAACAGCACATCGAACTGATCGCCTCCGAGAACTACGCCTCGCCCCGGGTGATGGAAGCCCAGGGCTCCGTGCTCACCAACAAGTACGCCGAGGGCTACCCGGGCAAGCGCTACTACGGCGGTTGCGAGCACGTGGACGTGGTCGAGCAACTGGCCATCGACCGGGCCTGTGAACTGTTCGGCGCCGACTGGGCCAACGTGCAGCCGCACTCCGGTTCCCAGGCCAACGCCGCCGTCTACATGGCCGCGCTGCAGCCCGGCGACACCGTGCTGGGCATGAGCCTGGACGCCGGCGGTCACCTGACCCACGGCGCCAAGCCCAACTTCTCCGGCAAGATGTACAACGCCGTGCAGTACGGCCTGGACAACGACACCGGCCTGATCGACTACGACCAGGTGGAAAAACTGGCTCGCGAGCACAAGCCGAAGATGATCGTGGCCGGCTTCTCCGCCTATTCCCAGGTGGTGGACTGGCAGCGCTTCCGTGACATCGCCGACGAAGTGGGCGCCCTGCTGCTGGTGGACATGGCCCACGTGGCCGGCCTGGTCGCCGCCGGCGTCTACCCGAGCCCGGTGGGCATCGCCGATGTGGTCACCACCACCACCCACAAAACCATCGGCGGCCCCCGCGGCGGCCTGATCATGGGCAAGGCCAACGAGGACCTGCAGAAGAAAATCAATTCCGCGGTGTTCCCCGGTGGTCAGGGTGGTCCCCTGGAGCACGTCATCGCCGCCAAGGCGATCTGCTTCAAGGAAGCCATGGACCCGTCGTTCAAGACCTACCAGCAGAACGTGGTGAAGAACGCCAAGGCCATGGCCAAGGTGTTCATCGACCGGGGCTTCGACGTGGTTTCCAACGGCACCGAGAACCACCTGTTCCTGCTCAGCCTGATCAAGCAGGACATCACCGGTAAGGACGCCGACGCCGCCCTCGGCCGCGCCCACATCACCGTGAACAAGAACGCCGTGCCCAACGACCCGCGTTCCCCGTTCGTCACCTCCGGCCTGCGCATCGGCTCGCCGTCGATCACCCGCCGCGGCTTCAACGAACAGGACGCCACCGACCTGGCCGGCTGGATCTGCGACATCCTCGACAACATGGGCGACGAGAGTGTGATCGACGAAGTGCGCGGCAAGGTCGCCGAGATCTGCAAGCGTCTGCCGGTCTACGAGCGCTAAAAAGCCGATACAGGATGCAGGATTCAGGATGAAGGGCGACCGTGGGATCGGCCGATTTTCCCTGTATCCTGTAACCTGCATCCTGTATCGCGGCCGCAGGCCGCTTCGGAGAACCCCATGTATTGCCCCTTCTGTGGAGCCCAGGACACCAAGGTCATCGATTCCCGGCTGGTCGCCGACGGGGGCCAGGTGCGGCGGCGTCGTGAGTGCCTGAGCTGCACCGAGCGGTTCACCACCTTCGAGACCGCCGAGCTGGTGATGCCCCGGGTGATCAAGTCCGACGGCACCCGCGAGCCCTTCGACGAGAACAAGCTGCGCGCCGGCATGCAGCGGGCGCTGGAGAAGCGCCCGGTGAGCGTGGAGGACCTGGAGGCGGCGATCAGCCGCATCTGCCACCGCCTGCGCGCCACCGGCGAGCGGGAAGTGCCCGCCCGGGAGATGGGCGAGTTCGTGATGGAAGCGCTGCAGGAACTGGACGACGTGGCCTATGTCCGCTTCGCGTCCGTGTACCGCAGCTTCCAGGACATCTCCGAGTTCGCCGCCGAGGTGGACCGCCTGCGCCAGGGCGGCAAGAAAAGCGGCAAGAAAGGCGACGCGTGAGCGACGCCGGCGCCGCCTTCTCCGACTTCGACCAGCGCTGCATGCTGCGGGCGCTGGCCCTGGCCCGGCGCGGCCTCTATACCACCGACCCTAATCCCCGCGTGGGCTGCGTGATTGCCCGGGATGGCGAGATCCTGGGCGAGGGCTTCCACGCCCGCGCCGGTGAACCCCACGCGGAACGCCACGCCCTGGCCGCCGCCGGCGACCGGGCCCGGGGCGCCACCGCCTATGTCACCCTGGAACCCTGCTCCCATACCGGCCGCACCGGCCCCTGCGCCGATGCGCTGATCGCCGCCGGCGTGGCGCGGGTGGTGGCGGCGATGCAGGATCCCAACCCGCAAGTGGCCGGCAACGGCCTGCGGCGGCTGCGCGAGGCCGGCATCCAGGTGGACCTGGGCCTGCAGGAAGCGGAGGCGCGAGCGCTGAATCCGGGGTTCATTCACCGCATGCGCGGCGAGCGCCCCTGGGTGCGCATCAAGGCCGCCGCCAGCCTGGACGGCCGCACCGCCATGGCCAGTGGCGAATCCCAGTGGATCACCGGCGCCGCCGCCCGGGAGGATGTGCAGCGCCTGCGCGCGCGCAGCAGCGCCATCGTCACCGGCATCGGCACGGTGCTGGCGGACCGGCCCTCCTACACGGTGCGCCCGGAGCAATGGGTCCTGGGGGATTATCGGGACCACGGGGTGCCGCCGGTGCGCGCGCCGCTGCGGGTAATTCTGGACCCGGCCCTGCGCACGCCGCCGGACAGCCCGGTGGTCACCGCCGCCGGCCCCTGCCTGATCGCCCATGCGGAGGACCCCACCGCCAGCGAAGCGCGCCGTGAGGCGCTGCGGGCCGCCGGCGCGGAACTGATGGTGCTGCCCCGGGCGATCCGGCCGGAAGGCGACCGGGAGGCGCCGCTGGGCGTGGAGCGCCGTGGCCTGGACCTGGGCGCGTTGCTCGACGAGCTGGCCCGCCGCGAATGCAATGAGGTGCTGGTGGAGTGCGGCGCCACCCTGGCCGGCGCCTTCGTGCAGGACGGTCTGTTCGACGAACTGATCGTGTATCTGGCGCCGGCCCTGCTGGGCACCGACGCCCGCGGTCTGCTGACCCTGCCGTTCGCGCGCATGGCGGAGAAGATCCCGCTGCGCTGGGGCGATTCGCGCCGGGTGGGCGACGACCTGCGGCTGACCCTTCAGCCCACCGCCAGCCGGTTGCGGCCCTCCGCCTTGGCCTGATACAGGGCCTGGTCGGCGCGCTGCAAGGTGGCGCGCCAGTCCTCGTCGCGCAACGCCGCGAACCCCACACTGGCGCCCACATCCAGATTCGGCGTGCTGTCCAGCTGCAGATGCCGGAACGCGCGCAGCAGCCGCTCCACCACCACCCGCGCCGCCGCCTCGTCGGCGTCCGCCAGATACACCACGAACTCGTCGCCGCCCCAGCGGCAGGCGATGTCCTGCTCGCGCACGGTGCGGCGAATGGCGTCCGCCACGGCGCGAATCAGCCGGTCGCCGTGGTCGTGGCCGAACCGGTCGTTGACGCCCTTGAAGTGATCCAGGTCGATGAACAGCAGGCCGCCGCCGGCCGCCGGCGGCAAATGGTCGAGCCGCTGCTCCAGATAGGCCCGATTGAACAACCCGGACAGGGCATCGCGGACCACCCGGTCCTCCAGGCGCCGCAGCTGATGGTCGTGGTGGGCGCGCTCGCGCAGGGTGTGGGAGTAGTGCAGCACCATGGTGGCGAAGGCGCCGATCTGAAACACCGCGCAGCCCATGGTCAGGCCACTGAAGGGCAGCAGCTCCAGGCCCAGTTCGCGGAACATATCGTGCAGGCCGGCCAGAAAGAACACCGCGAAGCCGAACATGGTCATCCGCCACAGCAGCCGGCCCCGGGCCCGGAAGGCCTGGCGCAGCATGCCCACGGACACCATCACCAGGGCGGCCAGGCAGGCGACGTAGAAGGGCGCGGCCAGGGCGCCATAATCGGCGAACACGCCAACGTTGGTGATCCGATAGCGCTCGGAAGCGATGATCAGCGCCGGGTGATCGACCCAGAACAGGCCGGAGATCACGGCGCCGGTCCCATAGATGGCGGCCAGCCGGCGGGTCGAGACCACCCGGCTGGCCAGCACCCGATGCAGCGCGAACAGCGAGGCCAACGACATCACCACCGCGCTCAGGGACAGGCGGTAGGGAATCATCACGTGGCGCAGATCGTTGTCCAGCAGGCACACCCGCACGCCGATGTCACCGGCCACATAGGCGGTGGCGCACAGGTTGGCCACGCTGAAATGCAGCGCCACCGACGCCTCGTGATCACGGTGGCGGTACAGGGCCACGGTGAACACCAGCATCAGGGTGGACAGGGTGGCGGTGGCGCCCACCGCCATGATCTTGATCCACAACGCCCAGGTGTCCACGCCCGCGCCGGTGAGTCCGGCGACCACTATCTCATTCGGCATACCGCCCCTATTCCGGTCAAAAGACCCAATCGACACGCTCCCCGCGGAAAGAGTAGCAAAAGGCCGCCGCCGTCGCCGCTTCATCAGGTGTCAAAGCGTTGCGGTTTGTTTCCTGCCGCACGGAGGGCAAGGTATTGACCACGCCGTGTATCGGATTGTGTGAAGTGAGCGCCTTTTCTGACTCACGATGCGTTGATTGAGACAGCCGTATTGATCCTTTAATGGCGATAAAAAACAGGGGCTTATGCATGTTTTGGAGGCGCGCCAGGGAGGTTGGCCGGAAAATGATACGCAAAATGAATATTGACACTAAATTATGTGTCGTATAAAAAGGAGCCATTCATGGCGGAAACCCGGCGTTCCGCCCACGCATCAAGGAGGCACCCATGTACGCACAACAGGTGGACACCGGCAGCAAGGGCCTGAAGAGCCTGGACGAGATGAGCCCGGAAGAACGCCACTTCCAGGAGAAGGTGGACGCGGAAGTCCGCATCGAGCCCAAGAACTGGATGCCCGACGGCTACCGCAAGACGCTGATTCGCCAGATCTCCCAGCACGCCCACTCGGAAATCGTCGGCATGCTGCCGGAGGGCAACTGGCTGACCCGGGCGCCTTCGCTGAAACGGAAACTCCAATTGATGGCCAAGATCCAGGACGAGGCCGGTCACGGCCTGTACCTGTACAGCGCCATGGAAACCCTGGGCGCCGACCGCGACGAGGAAATCGAGAAGCTGCACCGGGGCGAAGTGAAGTTCTCCTCCATCTTCACCTACCCGACCCTCACCTGGGCGGACATGGGTGCCATCGGCTGGCTGGTGGACGGCGCCGCCATCGTCAACCAGGTGCCGCTGCAGCGCTGCTCCTACGGCCCTTACTCCCGCGCCATGATCCGCGTCTGCAAGGAAGAAAGCTTCCACCAGCGCCAGGGTTACGAAATCCTGCTGACCATGATGCGCGAAGGCACCGACGAGCAGAAAGAGATGGTGCAGGACGCCATCAACCGCTTCTGGTGGCCGTCGCTGATGATGTTCGGCCCGTCCGACACCAACTCGCCCAACTCCGCCCAGTCCATGGCCTGGAAGATCAAGCGCCACAGCAACGACGAACTGCGCCAGCGCTTCCTCGACCAGACCGTTCCGCAACTGGAATTCCTCGGCTGCACCGCGCCGGACCCGGACCTGAAATGGAACGAGGAAACCGGCCACTACGACTTCGGCGAAATCGACTGGCAGGAATTTTTCGACGTGCTCAAGGGCCACAGCCCCTGCGGCGTCGAGCGCATCCAGCAGCGCAAGAAAGCCATCGACGAAGGCCAGTGGGTGCGCGACGCCGCCGTGGCCTACGCCGAGAAGAAACAAGCGAACAACGCCGCCTGAAGGCGGCGATCGCGACTGAAGTCGCTCCTACAGCAGGTCGATGCCTCCCCGTAGGAGCGACTTCAGTCGCGATCCCGCAAAAAAACGCAAACGCAGCACAACCGGAACACGACAATGGCAGACTGGACCCTCTTCGAAGTCTTCGTGCGCAGCAAGCACGGCCTCAACCACAAACACGTGGGCAGCGTGCACGCCGCCGACGCCACCATGGCCCTGGAAAACGCCCGCGAGCTGTACACCCGCCGCAGTGAAGGCGTGAGCATCTGGGTGGTGCCCGCCGAGCAAATCACCGCCAGCGCCGGCGACGAAAAAGAACCCTTCTTCGACCCGGCCGACGACAAGGTCTACCGCCACGCCAGCTTCTACAAGCTGCCCCCGGAAGTGGACCAGATGTGAGGAGCGTGACGATGACGACCGATCAAGCACTCACCGAATACCTGCTGCGCCTGGCCGACACCGACATGGTGCTGGCCCAGCGCTTCTGCGAATGGTGCGGCAACGCCCCGGCGCTGGAAGAAGAAATCGCCATGATGAATGTGGGCCTGGACCTGATCGGCCAGGCGCGCAATTGGTACGACTACGTCGCCGAACTGCGCGACGACGGCCACGACGCCGACTTCCTGGCGTTCCGCCGCAACGAGCGCGAATACCGCAACCTGCTGATTGCCGAACAGCCGCGCGGCGATTACGCGGTGACCACGGCGAAGCAGTTCTTCTTCGACGTTTGGCACCACCTGGTGCTCACGCGCCTCACCGAATCCAGCGATGAACGCATCGCCGGCATCGCCGCCAAGGGCCTCAAGGAAGCCACCTACCACCGCCGCCGCTCCACCGAATGGATGCTGCGCCTGGGGCAGGGCACCGAGGAGAGCCACCGCCGTCTCACCGACGCCGTGCAAAACCTGTGGCGCTTCACCTACGAGCTCACCGACACCGACGAGATCGAGGACCAGCTCGCCGAGGCCGGCATCGGCGCCGGCAACGTGGGCGACGTCTGGCGCGCCGAAGTGGCCCGCGTGTTCGCCGAGGCCGGCCTGGAGCTGCCGGAACCGGCCCGCCACTTCTACATGGACGGCAAGAACGGCAAACACACGGAGCACCTGGGCTTCTTGCTGGCCGAGATGCAGTACCTGCCGCGGGCCTACCCCGATGCAACCTGGTGATCTGATCTACCGCGAGCGCAAGGCCTACCAAGGTGTACCGCTCGGCGAAGACGACCTGCCCCGGGCCTGGGAGTGCCTCACCGAGGTGATGGACCCGGAAGTGCCCGTGGTCAGCGTGGTCGATCTGGGCATGATCCGCGCGGTGGAATGGGAGGGCGACCGCCTCAAGGTCAAAGTCTCGCCCACCTACTCCGGCTGCCCGGCCACCGAAGTGATCGAGCGCGACGTGCAAGAGGCCCTGGAAGACACCGGCTTCAAGAACCCGCGCATCGAACGGGTGCTGGCCCCGGCCTGGACCACCGACTGGATCACCGATAAGGGCCGCGCCGCGCTCCAGGCCTACGGCATCGCGCCGCCGCCCAAAGGGCAGGGCCGGGACACCTTGCACGACCCGGGCCCGGCGGAATGCCCGCACTGCGGCAGCACCGACACCGTGCAGGTCAGTGAATTCGGCTCCACCGCCTGCAAGGCGCTCTACAAGTGCCGCGACTGCCTGGAGCCGTTTGATTACTTCAAGTGCCTTTGAAGTGGCCACCTGAATCAAGAGCGGGTCGCCCGCCGCCGAGCACGCGGCCCCTCGAAACCGAAAAGTGAAGAGTTCGCGCCATGAACCAATTTCATTCCCTGACCATCCGTGAAGTGCGCCCGGAAACCCGCGACGCCGTGTCCATCGCCTTCGACGTACCGCCGGAGCTCCGCGACACCTTCCGCTTCACCCAGGGCCAGCACCTGATCGTGCGCACCCACATGGACGGCGAGGAAGTGCGCCGCTCCTACTCCATCTGCACCGGCGTCCACGACGACGACCTGCGCGTGGCGGTGAAGAAAGTCCCCGGCGGCCGCTTCTCCGGCTTCGCCAATGGTGAGCTGAAAGAAGGCGACACCCTGGAAGTGATGCCCCCCAGCGGCCACTTCTTTATCGACCTGGACCCGGAGCGCCAGGCCCACTACCTGGCGGTGGCCGCCGGTAGCGGTATCACGCCGATCCTGTCGATCATCAAAACCACCCTGGAAGCCGAGCCCAACAGCCAGTTCACGCTGCTCTACGGCAACCGCTCCAGCAACTCCACCCTGTTCCGCGAAGCGCTCAGCGATCTCAAGAACGCCTATCTGGGCCGCTTCAACGTGATCTACCTGTTCAGCCGCGAACAGCAGGACGTGGACCTCTACAACGGCCGCATCGACGCGGACAAATGCGATGCCATCTTCTCCCGCTGGCTCGACACCCCGAACCTGCACGCCGCCTTCCTGTGCGGCCCGCAATCCATGACCGAAACCGTCAAGGAACGGCTGGTCGCCAACGGCCTGGACAAAAGCCGCGTGCACTTCGAACTGTTCGGCGTGGAAGGGCAAACCCAGCGCAAGCACCGCGCCCCGGAAGAAGTGACCGACGACGAAGACAAAACCCGGGTCACCATCATCGCCGACGGCCGCGAAGTGCTCGTCGAACTGCCCCGGGACAGCAAGAACATCCTCGACGCCGCCAACGAACACGGCGCCGACCTGCCGTTCTCCTGCAAGGCCGGCGTCTGCTCCACCTGCCGCTGCAAGGTGGTGGAAGGCGAAGTGGAAATGGACAACAACTTCGCCCTGGAAGACTACGAAGTCGCCGCCGGCTACGTGCTCTCCTGCCAGAGCTACCCGGTCACCGACAAGGTGGTCCTGGATTTCGATCAACCGTAGGCCTCGATCAAAACAATCGCGGCTGAAGCCGCTCCTACAACTCAAGCCGAAGCCGCTGTAGGAGCGACTTCAGTCGCGATAACCAGGGCCAAAAACCGGCACGTCGCCAGACGCGGCACGGGCCACCAGGAAGCACAGCCTTCCTCCGCCAAACCACGGCCCAAACAAAACACAGGCCGCGGCTCCAAGAAGCCGCGCCCATACGCAGACCAAGGAGCCACGCCATGACCGTTCTCCAAAGCTACCTCGCCGGCCAATGGTTCGGCAGCCAGGCCGCCAAACCCCTGGCCAGCGCCATCAACGGCGAGATCGTCGCCCACACCCACGACGACGCCCCCGACTTCGCCGCCGCCGTGGACTACGCCCGCACCACCGGCACCCGCGAACTGCTCAAGCTCGACTTCCAGGAGCGCGCCGCCCGCCTCAAGGCCATGGCGCTCTACCTGCAGGAACACAAAAAAGAGCTCTACACGCTCTCGCGCCACACCGGCGCCACCAAAGGCGACAACGCCTTCGACATCGACGGCGGCTTCGGCACCCTGTTCGCCTACGCCAGCATGGGCCGCAAGGAACTGCCCTCCGGCAACGTCCTCCACGAAGGCCCGGTGGTCCCCCTCGGCAAGGAAAACCATTTCGCCGCCACCCACATCCTGGTGCCGCGCCGGGGCGTCGCCGTGCACATCAACGCCTTCAACTTCCCGGTCTGGGGCATGCTGGAAAAATTCGCCGGCAACTTCCTCGCCGGCATGCCGTGCATCGTCAAACCGGCCACCGCCACCAGCTACCTCACCGCCGCCTGCGTGCGCCTCATGCAAGACTCCGGCGCGCTGCCGGAAGGCGCCCTTCAGCTGATCATCGGCGGCACCGGTGACCTGCTCGACCAGCTCGACGAACAGGACATGGTCACCTTCACCGGCTCGGCCAGCACCGCCCGCAAACTGCGCGCGCACCCCAACATCATCAACCGCTCCATTCCCTTCAACGCCGAAGCGGATTCGCTCAACAGCGCCATCCTCGCCCCGGACGTCACCCCCGACGACGAGGAATTCGACCTGCTGGCCAAGGAAGTGGTCCGCGAAATGACCGTCAAAGCCGGCCAGAAATGCACCGCCATCCGCCGCATCCTGGTGCCCCAACAACACCTGGACGCCTTCGGCGAACGCCTGATCCAGCGCCTGGAAAAAATCACCCTCGGCGACCCCGATGAAGAAGGCGTGCGCATGGGCGCGCTCGCCTCCCTGGACCAGAAAGAAGACGTGGCCGCCGCCGTCAACGACCTGCTCAACACCTCCGAGTGCATCTTCGGCGGCAACGGCGACCCGCAGCCTATCGGCCAAGGCACCGACAAAGGCGCCTTCTTCGGCCCGCGCCTGCTGCGCAGCACCGATCCTCATGCGGAAGGCGGCGCCCACGACATCGAAGCCTTCGGCCCGGTCAGCACCCTCATGGGCTACGGCGACCTGGACGAAGCCATCGCCCTCGCCGACAAAGGCAAAGGCAGCCTGGTCACCACCTTCGCCACCAAGGACCCGAAAAACGCCGCCCGCGCCATCCCGGTCCTCGCCGCCCGCCACGGCCGCCTGCAAGTGCTCAACGCCGAATCCGCCCAGGAATCCACCGGCCACGGCGCGCCGCTCCCCATGCTCAAACACGGCGGCCCCGGCCGCGCAGGCGGCGGTGAAGAACTCGGCGGCATCCGCGCCGTGCGCCACTACCTCCAACGCACCGCCATCCAAGGCTCCCCCACCATGCTCGCCGCCGTCACCGGCGAATACGTGCGCGGCGCCGAGGTGCTCGAAACCGAAGTGCACCCCTTCCGCCGCCACTTCGACGACCTCGCCATCGGCGAATCCCTGCTCACCCACCGCCGCACCGTCACCGAAGCCGACATCGTCAACTTCGGCTGCCTCTCCGGCGACCACTTCTACATGCACTTCGACGAAATCGCCGCCAAGGACTCCCAATTCGGCAAACGCATCGCCCACGGCTACTTCCTCCTCTCCGCCGCCGCCGGCCTCTTCGTCTCCCCGGCCCCCGGCCCCGTCCTCGCCAACTACGGCCTCGACACCCTGCGCTTCATCACCCCCGTCGGCGCCGGCGACACCATCCAGGCCCGCCTCACCTGCAAGCGCAAAATCGACCAGGGCAAAGCCGCCCCCGACGGCACCCCCCAAGGCGTAGTGGTCTGGGACGTGCAGGTCAAAAACCAGGACGACGAACTCGTCGCCAGCTATGACATCCTCACGCTGGTGGCGAAGAAGAAAGGGGACGCATAACTCATATGGTGAGTTAGTCCTTACTCTTTAATTCAAGGCTTCCTTGGTGATGGCCGCTCCTTTTGGGGCGGCCTTTTTTGTTTTGACCTGGTTGACTGAATTGGAAGCTTAAACCATTGTCTTTTAGGGAAGCTTCGACATGGACATTGGGGAATATGACAACAGATAACGAGAAGTCATCGGAAATTAGTTTCTTTCAGGGCGGGGAGCTGATTGGCCCAGCAGAGAACGACAACCAAGAGGAGAATCTAAATGTAATAAAGCAAAAGATCTCCGATCTCATGAATATGAAAAGTATCAACTTCTTGCTTGGCGCCGGGACTAGCTCTACCGCGATACCGCCCATGAAAGAGATGAAGGAGAAAGTAGATGAGGAAATCGAAGGGCTGGATAATAATGCTAGAGATCGATCGCTAAAGAGTTTGTATGGGAAGCTGTCGAGTGGCACCGAAAACCTAGAGAAAATATTGGGCGCATTGTATTCAAAACGAGCTTACCAAGAAGCTATTGGCTCTCGCGATGGTGTTGCGGAAGAGGTTATAAAAATAATAGAAGAGACGATTTTTGAGGAAATAAACGTCAATATGAGCGCGGCGGCCTCTCAGGAGACACTCGATATCTATAAAAGGTTTTATCAAAAGATAGGTTTGAGGGGGCGAGATCTCGACAGGGCATGCGTATTCACCACGAATAACGATCTAATGAGTGAGATTTCGCTTGACTATTTAAATATAAATTACAACGATGGGTTTGGCGGTGGGGTAAAAAAATATTTCAATCCGGCGAGATTCTTTTATACCTACTCAAGAAAAATCGATGACGCCTATGAGAAATATGAGCCAATACAGCCAATGGTTTATCTCTTTAAGCTTCATGGGTCTATAAACTGGGTAGAAGGTGAAGAAAATGTATTCTTCAACATCACTCAGATCGATCTGGATTGCCATGGCGGCCCGCCCGATAACAATGTCTTAATATATCCCAACCCTTTGAAACAAAATATAAGCTTGGGGTCGCCTTATGCAGATCTTATAAGGGAATTTCAGAATAAGCTTCTCAAGCCGCATAGTGCTCTCTTTATTATTGGTTATAGCTTCAGTGATGAGCATATCAATAATGCTATCTATCAGGCTCTGGCTTCTAACTCATCTCTCTCCGTTGTAGTGTTCGGTAATTATCCAGATGCACCTATATGTAAGAGTTTGGATAAGAGAATATACAATCTTTACGGGGAAATAACCAAGGAGGGCGGAGGGAAGGAGAAAATCCACTATTTCAAATATATAGTAGAAGAGATTATTCCCGATCAAGACCAAAATAAGGATCAGGACCTATTGAGAAGGTTTATGGATTTCATAGAGTCGGCCAAGAGAGGCGAAGGGGTGGGGGATGATAATAGGTAAAGTGGTTTCAGTCGATTTTGATCAATTCAGGGTCAGTATAAATTCAGAAATCCAAGGAAACTCCGTAAACCTTGCCGGAACCGTTTATTATTTTGGAAATATAGGTAGTTACTTAAAGGTGAAGAACTCTCTGGGGGAGAGTCTGATATGCGAAGTTGCTTCGATATTTGTGAATGACTCCGATGATGATAAGAGAGCCCGATCGTTTCAATTCGGAGGTAAAAGGCAGCTCCTTCTAAAGCCGATAGGGACCATATCAAAGGATGGTAACTTTAGTTTGGGGGTTGGCATATTCCCCGGTCTATATAGTGATATAGAAATAGTTACATATGAAGATATGCCGGTTATTTTGAATGTATCCGAAGACAATATGCAAGATGGGGTACATAGAAAATTCAGATTTGGGGTTAGTAGAAATTTAATCAATTATCCCATTGAGGTGGGAATCGATGCGTTTTTCAATATACATTCTGCAATTTTGGGGAATTCTGGTAGCGGCAAGTCGAATACGATCGCCCACATAATGCAGCAGATATATCGGAAAAAGGAATTTTCCGCTTTGGGTGCCCGAATACTGATATTTGACGTTAATGGCGAATATTCTGATGCTTTCTCAGAAGATGACTCTTCTAACGTAAATGTTAAATTGTTCAAGCCAAACGCTGCACGCGGCGATATCGCGGAAGACTTTATTCTTCCTTATTACTTGATGACTTTGGATGAATGGTCTGCTTTCTTGATGGCAACGGATGCGACTCAAAGACCTTTCTGGAGTACGGTTCTTCAAGATGCGTATAGATTTTACAAGATATTGACGGAGGATGATAAAGAGCCTTTTGTTAATTACTTTAGAAATAAGATTTGCAGCATCATAGATTCCATATTGAATCAAGCAGAGACTGATACCGCAAGGGTTACAGCGGCAGGCGGATTATTGTCTGGTTTGCGCAACGTGATCGATTCTGATGGGCGGGTTTCAGATGTTTATCGTGATAGTGGCCTCTATCAAGAAATCCGTACTTTAGAAGCTGCTTGTTCAATTCAGTATGGTGACAATCATAATCGGCTGGCGACAGCTGTGCAGCATTTATCGCAAAGAATAGACAGGGTTTCTTTGTCAGAAGTAATGTCGATGAAGCTTAAGGATGGTAACTTTTTTGATCACAGGTTTCTGCGTTTAGCTACGGATATGAGATTGTTAGAAGAGGATGCTAGAGGGAATCGCAGATTACGTGAATACACATCTACGATGTTGGCTAGATTGGATTATTTTTTGGAAAACCCTGATTGTAAATTCATGAGAAATAATCCGCCGAATGTTTCGGGTGAGGATGAATATTTAGAATATTTTTGGCTTTCTGGGGGTGAGGAAGATAAAGGAAAAAGTCAGATTGTCATAGTTGACGTTAGTGAGTTGCCTCCGGATTCGCTTGAAACGTTAACGTCGGTTTTGACTCGAGTGATATTTTATCAAAGAAAGAAGCTCTCTGGGGGGCTTAGAAGGAAGAAGCCTGTTCACCTGATTCTCGATGAGGCTCACCGATACATAAAAAAAGATCATGAGTATGTAATAAGAGAGAACATTTTTGAAAGAATAGCTCGTGAAGGAAGAAAGTTCTCTACTTACTTGCTCGTTTCTTCTCAGCGACCTTCAGAGCTTTCGGAGACGGTTCTTTCTCAGTGTGCCAACTTTGTTATACATCGAATCCAAAATGATTTGGATATGAGGTATATATATGGCGTTTTGCCATACTTCTCAGAAGCGTTTTCGGCCAAAATTAAACAGTCGACCCCGGGTGAGGCGCTAGTGTTTGGGGCGTGCGTGTCTATGCCGTTGCACCTAAAGGTTGATAAAGCAAACCCTGAACCTAACAGTAAAAACTGTTATATACCTGGAGAATGGTTTGTCGAAACCTCGGATTAGAATATTCAGAATGCTTGAGTTGAGGCAGGTTTTATTATAATTTAAGAAGCACTGCCTCCGGGTGCGGCAACACCCGAAGGCAGCTAACCACAACAGACTACCTAGGAGTCCATCATGGCTGAACGGAATCATAAGCCACGCGCCCGCGTGGGTAAAAGCGAATCCCCTAAATCCAACCGCGAATTTCCCTATATTCGCCGCCTCAAGGTCCACCCCGGCCAGTACTACTCGTACGGCGTCCCGCTCCATGTCCAGCTAAGCCGCCCGCCCAAGCCCCCGGTGCCCTGGGTCCACGTGAAGGGCTACTGGCTCGCCGAGGCCGGCTTCGCCATCGGTACGCCGCTGGAGGTAGAGGTCAGCGAAGGCCGCTTGGTCATCTCGGCGGCCCCCGAACCCTCTGGCGCCTGATCCGCAGCCGGCGGCTTGCATTGCCGGGCGGTCGTCGGTACCTCATCGATGTTTTTGACGATGCTGCTTGCGGAGCCTGGCTGTAGAGATATACTGTCCAAATGGCCAGTTTCTTTTGGTCGGTGTTAAGCTTTCCAAAGGGAAAACTGAGTTATATCAGTGAGATAGGGAGCCTCAGGTAACTGCTTTTCAGGATATGGTGCATAGTGGTGCAAAGTGGTGCAGAATGCACCTCAAAGCAGACCGACTTGGGAACCCTCTATGTCCAGCCCCGTAGCAGCGTCTGACCGAAAGACGGTCAGAACATCTGTGATTCTTCCGGAAGAAGCCCATAGCCAAGTGCTGGCTCTCGCCAACGCCAATCGTGTGTCGACCGCCTGGGTGATCAGGATGGCGGTGCAGCGTCTTCTGGATGAACAGCAGGGGCAACTTGAGCTGCCGTTGCCCCTCTCTTCGAGAAAGGGAACCAACCAATGAATGAAGCGTTGATTCGCCACAAACTCGGGCGCCTTGATAAAGCGGGTGCAAAGCCGCGCGTACTGGATCTCTTTGCCGGGTGCGGCGGTCTGTCGCTGGGGTTTGAAGCGGCGGGATTCGATATCCGAGGAGCGGTTGAGTTTGACCCCCAGGCGGCGCAATCTCATGGAATTAATTTCCACGGCGGCGCCCCGGAGCATTGTGATGCTATCGATATCACCAGCACCTCGCCGGAGCAGCTGTGCCAGAAGCTGAAGCTGGATAGCGTGGAAGACGCTTTCGATATTATCGTGGGCGGCCCGCCTTGCCAGGCCTTTGCCAGAGTCGGGCGATCCAAGTTGCGGGAGATCGAGGCGCACCCCGAGGCGTTTATCCGCGACCCTCGTGCTCAGCTTTACAAGAAATACCTGGAATATGTGGATGCATTCAGGCCGCTCGCGGTTCTGATGGAGAACGTGCCGGATATCCTGAACCACGGCGGCCAGAATATTGCGGAAGAGACCTGTGAAGTGTTGCAGGACAAAGGCTATGTCTGTGGCTATACGCTGTTGAATTCCGCTTATTTCGGCGTCCCGCAGATGCGCGAAAGGATGTTTCTGGTGGCCTATCGTAAAGAAGTGGCGGACGAGGTTGTCTTCCCTGCGCCGACTCATTGGGTGGATCTGCCGTCCGGGTACGAAAGTTCTCGCTCCGTGGCTACCAAAACGTTACGGAGCCTGTTCAACGAAGCGCATTGCTATGTGGAACCGACGGTGGCCAAGACGTCGCTACCTGCCGCTGTTACTGCAAAGGAAGCATTGAATGATCTGGCTCCGATCTACGCTCGTGAACTGCTCGCCAATGGTGAAATCAAGCGTGGTGCGAGACGCTTTGTGGCGCCGGTGCGTTATAGCCGTCGCAAGCCGTCTTCCTATGCTTTGCTGATGCGCTCCTGGCAAGGCCATGAGGCGCCAGAGGACGGGGTTCGGGATCACGTTATCCGTTACCTTCCCAGAGATTATGAGCTGTTTGCCCGGATGAACCCGGGTGATCAGTACCCCCAAGCCTATGAGCATGCCGTCGAGATGTTTCAGGAGCGCTTACAGGCGGAGCGGGAAAAAGGTCAGAAAATCTCTGAAAAATCCGCTAAGTATAAAGCGCTGTGGGATTCTATTGTGCCGCCCTATGATGCAAGCAAGTTTCCTAATAAATGGCGTAAGATGTGGGCCGATCAGCCCGCGCGTACGTTGATGGCGCATTTGGGTAAAGACGGCTATAGCCATATTCATTACGATAGTAACCAGGCACGTACGATTTCCGTTCGTGAAGCGGCCCGGCTTCAGTCTTTCCCGGACGGTTTTCAATTCAGCGGCACAATGAACCCGGCTTTCAGGCAGATCGGGAACGCCGTGCCGCCTCTTCTGGCGAAGGCGTTGGCGGCCACAATGATGCAGACCTTGCGGGCTTCAGCTTTTCGAGGCGCGCCAAAAGTACAAGGGGAAGTGAGGGATGACAGTCAAGCAGCGCTTTCAGCAGTTTGAAGCGGCAATAAACCAGCTGCCAGGAATAAACCCCAAGGCCTATAAAGCGAGAGGGTTTGGTTTTTCAAACAGCGCGCGGCTTGTAGAAAGTGGCCTTTTCGCCGGCACAAGTAATCTTGAAACTTATTCAAGAAAGCTCAACGCCGGCGATGAGGCACCGCTGGAACAGTTCGTGGTTTTGTCTGTGCTTAACTTCCCTCCTCAGGACGAGGTCCATTTCGCCATTGTAGTAAGTAAGGAAGCCGCTCTCCTGAGTAACGGCTTGCTAAAGCTTTATACTGAGGGTGAGGCGCTGAATAAAGCTGCTATCGAGGCAGGGAAGAAGCCGGGAAAGATCAGTAATAATGTTAAGTTTTACGTCACCGAAGACGGGTATCTCTTTTTTCAGAATGACGGCTTTTTCCTCTCTTTGAGTGATGACCCTGAAGGGAAAGAGATAGACTATGGGTGTGCAGCGAAAATAGATTCTATCTATTTTTCAATATGGCCACCGGGCCCTTCTGCCCACCGGAGTCTCATCGCCAGGGAGTTTGTGGGTTATCTCGGCACGCTTATCGGGCGAGAAAAAGTCCATGAAATCCGGGCCTGGGAAGAAGGACAGACAGTCAGCCCCGAAATGCAACGAATGCCTGCGTCAGTGCCCATCGCTGAAATAGAGAAGGGCGTTTCGAAGCTCGGCGGCCATTACCCTCATGGTGAGGTCAGAAATTACCATGCTGCAATGAATTTCCTGCAGCATAAGCACTTTTCGATTTTGTCCGGGCTGTCAGGAACCGGGAAAACCCGTCTGGCACTGAATTATGCTAAAGCAGTGCACGGAATTACGGAGCCGGACACTGAAGATCCGTTTCTCGTGGTGTGCCCGGTCAGGCCCGAGTGGACCGATCCCTCAGGGTTGACTGGATATCATGATGTCCTGTCAGATCGGTATGTTGTCCCGCCGTTCCTGGAGGCAGTCTTCCTCGCTACTGCTCATCGATACACCCCGGTATTTGTCGTTCTCGATGAGATGAATCTGGCAAGGGTGGAGTATTACCTGTCAGATATTCTTTCGTCGATGGAGGCGGGGGAGCCGCTACGGTTGCATTCGAGTAGCGTTCCGCTGGAGGGCTCTACAGGTATTTCTGTTCCCGCCTCTCTTCCTCTGCCTCATAATCTTTTCATTACGGGCACCATCAATGTGGATGAGACAACGCACCCGGTCAGCGACAAGGTGCTGGATCGCGCCGTAATCATCGACATGACAAAGATCGACCTGGATGGATTTATCGACAAGCTTTCTGAGCGCTTTCCTGAACTGGAGAGCGCGTGTCAGGCCTGCAAGGCCCCGCTAGGCGAGGTTTATCTGGCTCTCTCTGAATACGGCCTGGGGTTCGGTTATCGGGTCGCGGAAGAGGTCATACGTTACTATGCCTTTCACAAAGATTATCTGGCGGCGGCAGGAAAAGATGTTAAAGATGCAGCGGCTGCGCCTTACGACTCTGGGCCGCTTTTCGAGAAAAAAGCTGATATGGCAATCGATGATCTGATGGCGCAAAAAGTCCTGGTCAAGCTGCGTGGTTCGGAGCGTGAACGTAAGTTGCTGGATCAGCTCAGAAGTATTCTGAAAGGCATGAGCAAATCACAGTCTCTTCTGGATCGCCTCCTTGACGATCTGGACGAGTTCGGCTCCTTCCAGGCCAGCAGGTAAAGCTATGGCGGCGCTCTGGCTTCTTGAGGAATATGGGGCGGGACGACGCTGGCAGGTGTGGCCAGAGAAAGAGGATATCCCTCCCGGTCGCGTCCACGAAGCCGGCAGCTATCTGTTCTTGCTTGAGGATTGTCCCGAAGCCTCTCGAGCTGAACTACACCTGGATGATGTCGCGCTTGAACCGTTAAGAGTATCAGATAGCGATTCAGCCAGGTGGCGTTGGACTCCGGGGTTCCAGTCCGGCCTTGTGCTGCTTTCGCTTAAGATTCCGGGTGGGCCGAATCCTTCAATTGAGGTTGCGACGGATCCTGACCTGAGGAAACTCACTCGGGGCGACTTCGATACAATGGTTCGGGAAATACTCGAAGACACCAGCGCGCTCTTTGCCCTGAGCAGTTTCTATAAGGGACTCTCTGCAGGACCTGGAAGGAAAGTACCTCCGATCGCGAGGTTGCAGTTCATCCTTTCCCGTATGGTCGAACTTGAACAGGTGATCCTAAGAATCAACGCCCGGCCTCGCCATCGCCTTAAGGCAGATCAGAGGGTACTGCCCTGGCATCAAGCCAGGAAAGTGACCGGCCAGGAAATTCTGAATTCTTATAAATCCGGACCTGTCCTTCGGCAAGACATGGCGAGGTCGCGGTTGCCGGCTGCCCTGGAAGGGGCGCTGCCAGCCAACATCCGGATTCGTAATAAAGTCGGCTCGCTGGACATTCCGGAGCATCGTCAGATGTGGAGTTGCCTGAGGAGCTGGTCTTCCTGGCTGGCGGCGGTGGCGTCGCGGATAGAGCGTGCCGCCGGTGGCCCTGACCAAGAGGCGCGTGCTGCTGCCAGAACCTGGGCCCGGCGATGCCGAAAGGCGGCCGTGCGGACCACCGGATTGCTCGCTCTCCCCCTTTTCGCTGATATCCCGAAGGAACAAGTCCCGGTAAGAACATCTTCTACCTATCGAAACGATCCCTTATACCGACAGTTCTATCGTATCTGGCAGGATATGAACCGCGGACTCAGTGCGGTGTTTGGTGATTTTCTGAATCTGCCCCTTTCTCGTACCTGGGAACTCTACGAACTCTGGTGCTTCCTGCGCCTGGTCCGAGCGGCCTCGGAAGAATTTCCCGGCGATAAACCGCACACGGACGACCTGTTCTCCAGGTCATCGCCAGACGGCATTACTCTGGCTTCGCACAGTTTGTCCGTCAGTTTTTCCTCGGGCAAAGAGATTGCCTTTCAGAAGAATTTCCAGGAGTTCTGGAAAAGCGAAGATGGCGTGGGCTCTTATTCTCGAACGATGGCGCCCGACATCACGGTCGGGACTGTAGAAAAAGATAAGAGCGTTGGTCTGACCGTATTGGACGCGAAATACCGCATCGATGCCGGTCTTGGGGATGCGATCAGCTCCATTCATACTTATAGAGACGCACTGGTCCGGACGGATTCTTCCCGGGGAATTGTGCCGGTTACGAAGAACGCGTTTTTGATTTCACCGCACGTACCGAGTGCGGGTGACACCAGTAGCTACCACACATCAGGTATGCCGGACCGACTGTTCAGCGATGACTACCAATCTTCTTTCGGGTTTGGGGCTCTGACACTTAAACCGGGAATGCCATTGCATGAGATCCGAAGTCTTGCCCGGCGTTTGATGTCTGGTTGAAGAATATGGATGTTCTGACTGAAAAGCAGAGAAAGCTGAACATGCGCAGGATCGGGCCCAAGAATACCAAGCCCGAGATGCTGGTGCGCCGGGCTTTGCATGCTCGCGGGTTCAGGTATCGACTACACGACAAGAAATTGCCCGGGAAGCCCGACCTTGTGTTTCCTCGATATCGTTGTGTAATCTTTGTCAATGGCTGCTTCTGGCACAATCATAATTGCTCGTTATTTAAGTGGCCGAAGACGAACCGTCAGTTCTGGATGGATAAGTTAGAAGGTAACAGACTGCGGGATCAGCGTAAGAAGGAAGAGTTGATAGAATCGGGGTGGCGTGTACTCGTGATATGGGAGTGCGCGATAAAAGGCGTTAACCGCTTATCTGTCGATGATGCGCTGGAGCGTGCGACCACCTTCATTCGGTCGGGATCCGGATATAGAGAGATTGGAGAAAAAATGCCTTAGCCTCATAGGGGGGGGATATGGATCTTTGTTTTACAAAGCTTAGAGACGGAGATATGGATAAGCCTCCAACTCAAAGAGATCAGTTTAACAATGACGATGTAAAGCTGGTCGATGCTTTGATTCGTGAGGCCGTACAGAATTCTCTGGATGCTAAATCAGACAACGGAAGCAAGGTTTTTATTAAAATAAAAATATTGGAATTTGAAGAAAAAAAGATTCCCGATCTTCATGAATTTTTGAAGAAAGATGAGCTTAAAAAGCATTTGGAAGCCTCGAGGCTCGACGGCGATGTCTTCAATGCCCGGCCCGTAAGGGCCCTGCTGATCGAGGATTATGGTACCAGTGGCCTGACTGGTAGCATTGACCTGAAAGATGAGAATCCTTTCTCTGATTTTTGGCGATGCATAGGTGTCTCTCATAAAGGGGGGCGAAATCTGGGGCGTTGGGGTTTGGGCAAGCTTGTATTTTCCGGCGTATCCTCAATCCGGACTTTCTTCGGAGTCACCAAACAGGAGGGCGGGCATCCTGAACCGCTTCTCATGGGGCAGGCGGTGCTGTTGAATCACTCTATTGATGGTGACCGCTACGATTCGCATGGCTTTTATTCTCAGAAAGTTGAAGAAAATGGGGGTTTGCAAATTCCGGTAGTTGACCCGCAAGAGGTTGGGCGATTTTGTGACTTTTTTGGTGTGGAAAGAGCGGAAAAGAACGGCCTCTCAATTTTGATTCCCTATCTTATTGAGGGTGTGGACGAGAGAAAATTACTAGATGCTCTTATAAATAATTATTTTTTCCCGATTCTTTTCGAAAAGCTGGTGGTAGAAATCAATGATAAGTTGGTGGATTCCTCCAGTTTTTATAAATATGCAAAACTGCATGGAGGCAATAACTTCTCAGAGCAAATGATAAGCTTTGTAAAGGAAATGAAAGAAATTCAGGGATCAAGCACGGTCGGGTTGGATCTGACCAGTCGCTCGATGCGAGAGGGACTGGGGGGTGCGGTTTCGAGTGAAGAAGGAGACGAGCTTAGAAATAAATTGAGCAGTGGCGCTCTTGTTGACCTGAAATGGCCAGTCTTACTGAAAAACAAGAAAGGTGAAGAGTTTTTTACTCATTTCAGTATTTATATGAAAAAGGCATCGGATGGGGGTGGAGGTGCGCTGTTTGTTCGCGACGCAATAGTACTTACTGCTGAGAAAAAACACTTCAGGGGGCCTGGAGTTTTTGCAGCTATGGTCGCTGATGATGCATCTATTTCTGATTTTCTCGGTGATGCAGAGAACCCGGCTCATACAACCTGGTCCGGTACGGCAGAAAAAGTCTCCCGGAACTGGAAGTCGGTGTCAGGAAAACTTAGAGAGGTACGCCGGGCTCCGCAGGAGCTTTATAATTTTTTGTTTGGTGCGCTTGAGCACCGGGATGACAATGCTCTTTTAGACCTTTTCTCTCTGGAAGGTGAAGAGAAGGGCAAGATAGCAGAGGGGCGGGGAAGAGATAAGACTGGAAAGCCTGCCAGTATTCCACCACCAAGAGCCAAATCATACCGGGTTAGTCGGCATGCCGATGGGTTTTCTATATCTGGAACAGGGAAGCATTCACGCGAAGATGGAATCCTGGTTTTAAAAGTACGAATTGCTTATGACGTACTGAGGGGGAGTCCTCTCTCGAAGTTCAGTGACATGGACTTTGATTTGAGAAAGGGAGCAATAAAAATAAAGCCCGAAGGCGCGACTTGTTCTGTCGAATCAGCGAATAGCTTCGTTATTGAGGCTGGTGCTTCAGACTTCAAAGTGGTTGTGACGGGGTTCGATACAAATCGCGATTTGTTCGTTTCCGCAATGAGGTCGTCATGAGTCACAGGATTAACCATACCGGGCGTCGCAAGTTACGCCACGAGGGGTTGAATATAACCCTCGTGGAGACTTCCGATGGTAAGCCGCTATCGTTCAATGCGGATCTTCGCATTCCTGAAGATTTGCAAATCGTACAGAATCACAAGGTGTACGTCGAGGCTTATGTGAAGGCGTCTTGCAAGCGTTTTGACTTCGGCGTCGCCAACCGGATAACACCTCCTACTGATTTGTCTTTGTCAGAGTTGGATTCCGGAGCCAATGTTCTGTTCCGAGTGAAAGTTGTCGATGAATCCGACGGCGTAGCGCGGATAGCTGCGCTTGCTGATAAGGTCAGGCCTAAGAATGAAAGTGACGATAACAATCGCAAACCCCTGCTGCCGCTGGTGTCTAAAGATCTGGGCGAACAACTATGGGTGTTGGCAAAGGATGAGGGTGCGGAGCCGATATTAAATATCAGTAACGCTATACCTGACTTTAAAGACAGGATTGTTAACGATCCTTTGCTGAGAGCGGCGATATTTCCTCATGTTATAAGAGAAATTGCATTTATTTTGTATGGCGATGAAGGGGAGGAGGATGGATGGGTAGAAAGGTGGAAGGAATGGTTCAGAATTAGTCTGGCGGCTGATTTTGATCACGACCTGGATGAAGAGGAAAGGAAGACTGCTGTAGAACAGATCGTTGATCGGTTTTGTGAAAAGAAAAGGTTTGTTAGCTCTGCCAAGGCACTTATAGATAAGTAAAGATCGGGGAGGGTATATGGATGTGATCCGCACTCTCAATGAAGAAGGCGTCAAGAAGTTTTCAGATTACCTTGATCGGTTAACGAGCGATCCGGAAGCGTCGCCGCCGCTGAATCTTCTTAAAGATGGGGAATTTTCTGAGCCTTTTGATACTCGGGTTTCGATAGAGGCGCAGTCATTCGGTGATGCGTATGAATTCGGTGAGTACTTGAGCCAGGTTCTTGAGCCAGCGAATACGTCCGCGATTTCACTGGATAGCGGGCTTTGGAGTTGGCTCGCTCTTTATTATTTCGATTTTTTATGTCCCAGAGATGATTTGGGAAGGCGGAGGCCTTTGGAGAAATCATCTTATGTTCTTGACTCTGATTTCAAGTTCAGGAGGTACTATCGTCACGCCGTTCGCACGCCATGGCTCGCTGTCGAATTGCACGGCGAGAAGGCGAAAGTGCTGTTGATAACGTCAGGGAAAGGCCGCCGAACGGATATTGCTGAACAGCTTGGTGCGTATCAGGAGATATTTGCTTCAAAGACGATTATTAAGGCGGCCTATAATATGTACTACGATAACGAGAAAGGGATGCTTAAACGCGGGGCGGGCGGAAAAGGTCCAGGATCCCCAAGGCGCCTTTCCGCTATCGTCCGTCAGCTTCAGTTAACCTATGACTTGTATGACTGCTCTGTGCCGAATTTCATGTCTATGCTTCCCTCAGAGTTTGGTCGATGGGCGAAGTGAACATTTCGGAGCGGATAGAAAGTTTCTTTCTGGTTTAGTTGTTTTCTCTTTAAGGTTACTGCGTGGCTGATGGCGGTCCGGGCCACCCTGAAAATGTGGCTACTTTGTAGGGATGCCGTAAGCTTTAATGCCCGTCTGATACGGATTGCAAAAGCTGCTGAGGGAGCCTCGTAAACTTCGCAGAGTCCCGGCTCGTGAGCGTAAATCTCAGGCGGCTTGCGGGGTAAGAGATCGGACATGGACAGGGGCCGTTGGCCCATGGACAATGCTCTGCCAGAAGTGCTGTCATTCCGCAGGTAAATACTATGTTGCTCTACACCGCCGGTTATGAAGGTGTTGATATCGAGGCCTTCGTGCAGGGTCTCAGAGAGGCCGGTGTCGACCAGATCATTGATGTGCGCCAGTATCCGATTTCCCGTAAGCGGGGCTTTTCGAAGACGGCGTTCTCCGAGAAGCTGGCTGAGGCCGGTATCGCCTACCGCCATATCCGGGAGCTGGGGTGCCCCAAGCCGATCCGGGAGCAATACAAGCTTGATGGCGACTGGCCCCGGTATGAGAAGGACTTTCTGCGTTACATCAAGAGCCAGGAGGCAGCCCTGAATCAAGTGGTGGATCAGTCACGTGCTACGTATTCCTGCCTGATCTGCTTCGAGGCGGACGCCACCTTCTGCCATCGTCGCCTGGTGGCAGAGGCGAGCCAGAAGATTCAGCCTCGCCTCACTATCGATCATCTGTCGATCAGAAAAGAGCCTGCTGCGGCTCTTTAGGTGGATAGATCAGGCTGACGATCAGCCACTGATGCCTGTGCCGGTGCATATTGCCCATTAGAAAGAGCAAGTCGGTTTCCCCCATTTGGCGTATTAGCTTATCCCGGAACGGTGCTTGCCAGCCTTGTGGGCCGTGTTGTGCGATGAGTTTTCGATACAGGGCGCAGGCTTCCCAGTCCACGATTTTGTTCTTATAAATTTGTGGTCCCGCCGGGGTTTCGCACTCGTAGTGGTAGTGAAAATCAAAGGGGATCTTCTGTAGAACACGAACGCTGCTTCGGGTCTCTTGAAAAAGCTCACCTTGTTTCTGGAGCTGCATCAATTTATCCAGCTCCTCCTGGGTCCAGCCCTTTTCCTTGGTGGGGTTAATTTCCAACTCCACCAATTTCTTGGGGCGGAGTAAGCCGAGTGAGATGTCTTGTTCTACTCGGGCGCCCTCCAGATCATCGAAGCTGCTAAAGATGGGGATTGATTGTATCGCTTGCCGGCGTTCTAGCCAGCCTTGGCGTGTAGAAAGCGGCTCTTGACGCTCCAGGTCGTCGACGTAGATGCGGTGACTTTCCGGGCGATGATCGTCCTTGGTCTTCTCAATCCTTGCGTTGATCCATTGCCATTTTCTGAATTTCTGCTCCTCGGTGAGGAACCGGAAAGGAACGGGATAAAGCCGGATCAGGCGCCCGGTCTCTTCCATGCCGGCCACGCAGGATGTTTCAGCGTATCGCTTGCTCGGTGATGGGTAGGTCTTGCACAGAATAAGAATATTGGCCCTTCGAGTAGCCATAACATCCCCCAACTTCTCCTTGTCAGTGTTGTTTTTATCCCTTTTACGATATCGCTATTGGGTAAGCAATAATTTGTGTCTCTTCCGCAATAATCGCCTCGCCAAGGAAATCGGCGTACCTGCGCAGCACATCGGCGATATCGTCGCCGGCAAGTGCGCCATCACCGCGGATACGGATCTGCGGCTGTGTCGTTTCTTCGGCCTGTCCCGTGGTTATTGGCTGCGGGCGGAGGTGGCGCACGATACCGAGGCGACCGAGCGTGAGCCGATTGTCCTTTGTACTGGAAGTAGGCGGGGCGGTGTTTGAGCGCTGTTGCTGGCTGGGTACCCAATTTGGGGTTCTGGGGACTCGATATGAGTTTTCTCATATGAAGATACTCATATTGGGTTTATAGTTACCCATTATGGGTATAAATCACAGTATCGAAACCAATCCCGGCCGCCTCTCCCTGGCCGACGCCTTGTTCTCCAGCACCCAGCAGCGGGTGCTCGGGCTGCTGTTCGGCCAGCCGGAGCGGAGCTTCTTCGGCGCCGAGGTGATCGGCCTGCTGGGCATGGGGTCCGGCGGGGTGCAGCGGGAGCTGAAGAAGCTGGCCGATAGTGGGCTGGTCCGGGTGTTTCGGGTGGGGAATCAGAAGCACTACCAGGCCAATCCGGAATCGCCGATCTATGCCGAGCTGGTGGGGCTGATTCGCAAGACCGTGGGGCTGGTAGGGCCGCTGCGGGGGGCGCTGGCGGCCTCTCCGGAGGCCGTCGATCTGGCGCTGGTCTACGGCTCGGTGGCGAAGGGTGGGGCGACGGCGGAGAGCGATATTGACCTGCTGCTGGTGTCCGATACCCTGACTCTTGAATCGGCCTACGGGATGCTGGCCGATGTGGAGAGCACCTTGGGGCGGCCGGTCAGTCCGACGTTGTACACCAACGCGGAGTTCGAGAAGCGGCTGCGGGACGGCAATCCGTTCCTGCACAAGGTGCTTTCGGGGGACACCATACTGTTGCAAGGACGCTTACCCGATGACTTCCGATCCTCTGGAGAATCTGGCCCGCACCGGCCAGCTGAAACCTGAACCACCCGCCCAGGCCGAGCTCAACGGGCTGTTCCTCTCCGGCCAGCGCCGGCTGGCCGACGCCGAGCAGGAAAGTCTGAGCCTGGAGAGCCGTTTCGATCTGGCCTACAACGCCGCTCATGCCCTGGCGCTTACCGCCCTTCGCTTGCAGGGCTACCGCTCGGAAAGCCGCTATCTGGTCTTTCAGTGTCTCAAGCACACGGCGGATTTGCCGAACGCTCAGTGGCGGGTGCTGGACCAAGCCCACCGGAGACGCAATCTGGCTGAGTACGAAGGCCATCTGGAAGTTGACGAATCGCTGGTGGCCGCGATGATTCGGGTGGCCCGCGATGTCGAAGCCTCGGTTCGGTTGCGCCTGCAAGGTTGACGACTGGCAGGAATCAGGTTTAACGGCTCAGAACACAGAAAGCGAGAAGCCCCGGTGCATCCACCGAGGCTTTAACGCCGAACTCGTCCGGCGTCCCACTCCATGTCCAGTTATGTCGCCGGCCCAAGCCGCCCGCGCCGCCGCCTTGCCGGGCGGCGGCTTTAGCATTGGGTGTAAGTGTGTGGTTACTCAGGTCTGCAGCTCTACTTCGGTGGTGTGATAGTCTGACGGTCTGCTTAGGAGGTGCTTCACGATGGCAACGATACTGAGCCCTGAAGATTGGCAAGAGCGTGCGAAAGCCGCTGGTACGAGCGGTGCTATGAGTGTTCGCGAAGAGAAGGCGAAGTACTCATCGGCCGAGGAAGAGGAGTCGCTGGTTAAAACCACCCTTCCTTTGGAGCGCCGTACCGTCAGCGATGAAGCGTATCGCAGGATCTATGAGCAAGCCGCTCGCGATCTAGAGCTGATTCGTCACGGTCAACATGGATGATTTCGCACGCCTGAGCGATGACCTCACGATCGTAGCACTTCCCGCCCCGCGCTAACCCTCATCCCCGACCGCCTCCGCCAACCGCTCCCTCAACGCCCCCTCCACCGCCTCCATAAAATGCCGCACCCGCGGCGACAGCAGCCGGCTGTGCGGAAACACGAACTGCACGGGCATGGGCGGCGGATTGTAGTCGCTGAGCACGGGCACCAGGGTGCCGCGTTCGAAGTCGCGTTGGGCCTGGTAGCTGAGCACGCGGCAGAGGCCGAGGCCGTCGCGGGCGGCGGCGAGTTGGGTGCCGACCTGGTTGGCGCGAATCAGTGGGTCGATGCGTTGGGGCCAGGGTTTGCCGTCCACCTGGAAGTACCAGGTGCTGCCGGCGGGGGCGAAGCAGACGGTGGGCCAGTGGGCGAGGTCCTGGGGGTGTTGGGGGTGGCCTCGTTGTTCGAGGAGGTGGGGGCTGGCGCAGAGGACGTAGCCGGTGTGGCCGAGCGGGCGGGCGATGAGGGTGCTGTCGGCGAGGTGGCCGATGCGCAGGGCGAGGTCGAAGCCTTCTTCGAGCAGGTCGGTGACGCGGTCGAGGAGGGTGAGTTCGGCGCGCATGTGGGGGTGTTGTTTGAGCCAGTGGTTGAGCAGGGGCGTGAGGTGGAGGTGGCCGAACATCACCGGGGCGGTGATGGAGAGGGTGCCGGCGGGTTCGGTGCGGTGGCTGTCGAGGCGGGCTTCGGCGGTGTGGATGTCGGCGAGGATCTGGCGGCAGTGTTGCAGGTAGTCGCGGCCTTCGTCGGTGAGGGCGAGGCGGCGGGTGCTGCGGTTGAGCAGGCGCACGCCGAGGTGTTGCTCCAGGCCGGCGAGGGTGCGGACGATGGCGGCGGGGGAGCGGTCCAGTTTGTCGCCGGCGGCGGAGAGGCTGCCCTGGTCGACGATGGCGACGAAGGTGCTCATGGCTTTGAGTTTGTCCATGGGAGGCGCGCGGCTCCATCTTTGCGAAAAGCTGAATAAAGCTAACAGGTTGGCGCCATTTATTGAATCCAGTGTTTGGCGTGTACTGGGCTCCCCGTTTCGCAGAGGAGCCAGTGATGAAACAACCGCAGCCCATTCGCGAGTACGACCATGTGGGCATCCGGGTCAGCGATCGCCAGGAGGCGGTGGCGTTCTACGAGCAGCTCGGGTTCACGGAGGTGCGCCGCTTCGAGCGGTTCGAGGCCAACGAAATGGAGACGCCGGGTGGTGTGCGCATCAATCTGATTTTCAACGGCACGCGGTTGCCCCATGGGCGCAACGTGCTGCTGGACGAGCCGGTGAAGCTGCCGGGCGTGACCCATCCGGCGTTCGTGGTGGACGACCTGTATGCCTTGAAGGATTGGCTGGATCAGGCGGGCATCGAGATCACCGAGGGCATCCATCGCCTGGGTCCGCGCCGCATCACCCTGTTTATCCGCGACCCGGATCGCAATGTGCTGGAGTTCAACCAGCTGCTTCCGGAAGCCGAATAAGGAGTCTCGCCATGAAACTGTACGATATGGAATTGTCCGGTAACTGGTACAAGGTGCGCCTGTTCGCCGCTCTGGTGGGCATCGAGCTGGAGCTGGTGCCGGTGGATCTGGCCGCCGGCGAGCACCAGCAGTCGCCGTTCATTGATCTGAACCCCTGGGCCCAGGTGCCGGTGTTGCAGGACGGCGATGTGGTGTTGCGCGATTCCCAGGCGATCCTGGTTTATCTGGCGCGCCGGTACGGCGGGCACCAGTGGTGGCCGGACAGCGCCGCCCACCAGGGCGAGGTGATGCAGTGGCTGTCCACCGCCGCCAACGAGATCCACGCGGGCCCCAATGTGGCGCGGTTGATCGACAAGTTCGGTTACCCGCTGGATAAGGCGCGGGCCCTGGCGGTGAGCGACCGGGTGTTGCCGCTGATCGAACGGCACCTGAGCGAGCATCGCTGGCTGGCCCTGGGCCGGCCGACCCTGGCCGAGTGCGCGGTGTTCCCCTACATCGCCCTGGGCTGGGAAGGCGGCGTGAGCCTGGAGCCGTACCCGGCGATCCGCGCCTGGATCGAGCGCATCAAGGCGTTGCCGGGGTTCGTGGCGATGCCTGGCGTGTAACAAAGGGCGATAGCCGAAAAGCACCTTTATGTTTATTCACTAACGTTCGAGTGAATATAGTCGCCGGCCGTCCTATGATGCCAGAACACCGTGCCCGCTCCGGGCACGGTGCCAAGACAGACAACCCGACCAATAACGACAACACCGGGAGAGCATCATGAAAACAACAAACGGCCTGCAACGGCTGGGCATCACTCTGTGCGGTTTGTCCGCCCTGGCCCTGGTGGGCTGCGGTGGCGACAGCGACCACGACGACGTCGAACAACCCCAACCCCGATCCTTAAGCTGCGAGCAGTTGCCCGGGCTGGCGATTCCCGCCGATGCGTTCGCGCTGGCGACCTCCGGCGGTGAGGTGACGGCGGCCACGGTGGTGGCCGCCAGCGGCAGCGGCGCGGCGGCGTTGCCGGAGCACTGCCTGGTGGAGGGGCGCATCGCGCCGGTGGACCCGGCGGCGCCGGACATTTTGTTCAAGGTGGTGTTGCCCGCCGACTGGAACAAGAAAGCGCTGATGTTCGGCGGCGGCGGTTTCAACGGTTCCATCCCCAATATCACCGGCAATATCGCCCAGGGTGCGGTGGACCAGCCGCTGCCGGTGGCGCGCGGCTACGCCACCTTCGCCAGCGACTCCGGGCACCAGGCCAATGCGCTCGGGTCCCAGGACGGTCGCTGGGGGCTGAACGACGAGGCGGTGGACAACTTCGCCGGCGATGCGCTGAAGAAAACCCGCGATGCGTCGGTGTTCATTATCAAGCAGCGCTACGGCAGCGCGCCGGCACACAGCTATTTCGCCGGCGGTTCCACCGGCGGACGCGAGGCGCTGACCAGCATCCAGCGCTGGCCGGACGATTGGGACGGGGCCATCGCCTGGTACCCGGCCTGGAACGACGCGGAAGCGCTGCTGGCCGGCCAGCATTACAGCCGCGCCCTGTCCCAGCCCGGCGCCTACCCGAGCTTCGCCAAGCGGCAGTTGCTGCTGGACGCGGCCCTGGAAGCCTGCGACGAGCTGGACGGGCTGGCGGACGAGTTGATCAATGACCAGCGCCAGTGCAACGCCATCTTCGACCCGTCCACGGCCATGGTGAACGGCAATCCGCTGCGTTGCCCGGGTGGCGGCGACGACGGCGACAGCTGCCTGTCCGACGCGCAGATCAACGCTCTGAAAGCCATGGACCAGGGAGTGACCTTCAACTTCCCGCTGGCCAGCGGCGAGACCGGTTATCCTGGCTCCAATGTGTGGGGCGCGGACCTGGGCATCGACACCAGCACGCCGATCGGCAACACCATCACCTTCCTGAACTTCGGCTACACCGCGCCGGTGTTTCCGAACATGCCGCAGTACGCGCCCTACCTGAGCGTGCTGGTGGATCAGTGGGTGAAGTACTCCGTGGCCCGGGACGCCTCGTTCAACTCCTACAACCTGGACCCGATCAATCCGGCGCCCCAGTACGCCCAGCGCATCAGCGAACTGAGCGTGGGCCTGAACGCGGGCACCAATATTTCCGCGTTCCAGGCGCGCGGCGGCAAGCTGCTGCTGGCCCACGGCATGTCGGATGTGCTGGTGAGCACCCGCGCCACCGAGATGTACTACGGCCGGCTGCTGAATCAGATGGGCGCGGAGAAAGTGGATTCGTTCGTGCGCTTCTATGAAGTGGCGGGCTTCGGCCACGCGGCCAGCCTCAGCTTCAACGCCACCTGGGATTCGCTCACCGCGCTGGAGGACTGGGTGGAAGACGGCACCGCGCCGGAGAATCAGGTGACCACGGACACCGTGGGTGCCCCGGGCCGCACCCGGCCGCTTTGCGATTACCCGGCCTGGCCGCGCTATATCGACGGCGGCGATCCGATGGAAGCGGCTTCCTTCGAGTGCGTGGAATAGCCGCGTTTCCCGTGGCGTACGCCGGGGCGGCCACCGGGCATATGGCCATCCGCCCCGGTTTTCTGACATGCTTCGGGGATGCTGACGTTCAAGAGTGTTTCACCGGACGCCGTCCCTTTACCGTTGCTTCTGGTGGCGGATCCGTCCGAAGAGCGCATCCGGGATTACTTGCCGGGGGCTTTGTGTCTGGTCGCCGAGGAGGCCGACGTGGTGGTGGGCGCCTGTGTGCTCAACCGCCTGGACGACGCCACCCTGGAGCTGTTCAACATCGCCGTGGACCCGGCGGATCAGGGCCAGGGCATTGGCGCGGCGTTGTTGCGGCGCGCCCTGGACGAAGCCCGGGCTCGAGGCTTCCGTCGCGTGGAGCTGGGCACCGGCACCTTCGGTTACCAGCTGACTTTTTATCAGCGCGCCGGTTTCCGGGTGGAGGCGGTGGTGAGGGACCATTTCCTGACCCACTACGACGAGCCGGTAATCGAATCCGGCCTTCAGCATAAGGATCAGCTGCGGCTGGGCCTGGCGCTTCAACCTTAGTGTTGACCCCGGCGGCGCCGGGGTCCCGTGTTCAGTGCCGGGCGCCGGTGAGGCGCTGGAAGATCACTTCCAGACCCGGGGCGAAGCAGCCGTCACCACCAAAGTGGCCTTCCCCGCGGTGGGCGTGGTCATGGGCCGCCAGGGCCGGGGCCAGGCCGAGTGCCGGGGGCGCGTTGAGAGCCGTGCCGGCTTCCCGGCGGTAGAGGCTTTCCCCTTCCTTGATGGTCTCTTCCACCCTCAGGTCGATCAGCGTTTCCGGCTTCACGGTTAAAGGGTTGTCCGAGAGCACCACGAAGTCCGCCAGCTTGCCCACTTCGATGGAGCCCTTGCTGGCTTCCTCGAAGTGCTGCCAGGCGGACCACAGGGTCATCGCCTTCAGCGCCGTCATCACGTCCACTTTCTGGTTCTCGCCCAGCACCCGGCCGCTGCGGGTGGTGCGGTTCACCGTGGCGTCGAGCACGCGCATGGAATCCGGCAGCGCCACCGGGGCGTCGTGGTGGGTGGTGAAGCGCATGCCCCGCTCGCGCAGCCAGCCGGTGGGGGAGATGTTCTCCGCCCGCTCCGGGCCGAGCACGGAATCCCGGTGCCAGTCGCCCCAGTAGAAGGTGTGCATGGGGAACAGGGACGGGAAGATGCCCAGTTCCTGGAGTGCCGGGATCTGGTCCTTGCGCAGGGTCTGGCCATGAATCAGCACCGGGCGCACGTCCACGCCGGGCACCCGGGCCTCGGCTTCACGCCAGCCCATGATCATCTGGTCGATGGCGCGGTCGCCGTTGGCGTGGGTCAGCGTTTGCCAGCGGTTTTCCAGGGCTTGCGTGTAGACCTCCACCACCTTGTCGTCGTCCACCACGCCGTAGCCGGCGTAGTCGGCGCCCTTGCCTTCCGGCGGCTGGTAATAGGGTTCGGTGAGCCAGGCGGTCTTGCCCTGGGGCGAGCCGTCCAGGGTCAGCTTGATGCCGCCGATGCGGAAGTGGTTGTGGTATTGCGGCGTGCTCTCCACGTTGTGATAGAACGGCGGCACCATCAGCTCCGCCACCCCCGGGTTAAGAATGTCCGGGTAGGAGACGATGTCCGCGCGCAGGGCGCCGGCATTGGCCGCCGCTTCGGCGATCTTTACGTGCATGGGGGCGCTGCGGCCGTCCTGCAGCGTGGTGTAACCGTAGCGGGTGTAGAGCTTCTCGCCTTCCTGCAGCATGGCGATGGCCTGCTGCGGGTTCATTTTCGGGAACAGTTTGCCCAGCGCCATGAAGAAGGCGTTCTCTTCCAGCAGGCCGGTGGGTTCCCCGGTGGCTGGATCCTTGACGATCACGCCGCCCTTGGGGTTGTCGCTGTCGGCGGTGATGCCAAGTTGCTTGAGGCCGGCGCTGTTGACCACGCCGAAGTGGGCGGACTGATGAATCACCAGCACCGGCTGATCGGTGCTCACCCGGTCCAGCTCTTCCCGAGTGGGATGGCGTTGTTCGGTCAGTTGCGAATCGTCGTAGCCGAAGCCGTAGATCAGGCCGAATTGTTCACGCAGCACCGAGTCCTTCGAAAAGGTCTTCAACGTTTCGACCATGGACGCCACATCGGTGACGCCGCCGTCCGGCGGCGGCAGCAGGTTGGCGCTCATCGCCTGGAAGCCGACGAAGAACACATGGCCGTGGGCGTCCACGAAGCCGGGCAGCAGGGCGCGGCCTTGCAGATCGTGGACGGCGGTGGCCTCGCCCTGGTAGCGCAACACCGCCTTGCGTTTGCCCACGGCGACGATGCGCCCGTCGCGCACCGCCACGGCTTCCGCCTGAGGGTGCGCGTCGTCGATGGTGATGATCGGTCCGTTCAGCCAGATGGCGTCCGCCGGCTCAGCCGGCGGTGCGTGCTGGCACCCCACCAGGGCCGCCAGGCCAATCGCCGGCAGCAGTCGTTTGAAGAAAGTCATGGCTCTCCCTCTTTCGTTATCGTTGTTTTCGGTCGGGCGTTTTTGTCCCGCCCGGCCTTATCATACGCCCTCGTACCGGGTTGCGGTCGGCTTCACGTTGCGCGCCGCCTGGATTGCGTGCGCCGGGCTGTCGGTCCGCACATGAGTATTCAGGTCAGAGGCGTCATTACCGCGCTCTGGAAGGCCGGGCGGCCACAAAGGCGCTCGTACCAGGCAGTGAGGTGGGGCAGGTCCGGGCGTTCGATGGGCATCGTGAACCAGGCGTAGGCCAGACACCCCAGCGGGATGTCGGCGATGGTCAGGTCCTCGCCGGCCAGGAACGGTCGGTTGCTCAGCGCCTCGTCGGCGATCCGCATCAGCCGCTCGCACGCCAGCCGGCCCTGCTCCATGGCGGCGTTGTCCCGTTCCTCCGCCGTGCGGCGTACGCGGTTCCAGAACAATTGTTTAAAGGGTTCGGCGAACGAGAGCGAGGCCCAATCCATCCATTTTTCCGCTTCGGCCCAGGCGACGGCGCTGTCGGGCAGGAACGGCGGCTGGCCATGGCGGCGGGCCAGGTAGCGCACGATGGTGTTGGATTCCCACAGCACCAGTCCATCGTCCTCCAGGCAGGGGACCAGGCCGTTGGGGTTCATGGCTTTGTATTCCGGGGTATCCACGCCCCCAAAGGCGCCACCCACTTCGATGTGTTCCGGCTTCAAGCCCAGTTCCGCCGCGCACCACAGTGCTTTGCGTACGTTGGTGGAGTTGGCGCGCCCCCAGAGTTTCATGGTGTTTGTCCTGATCATGAAGAAGGAACGCAGAGGCTACCATGCAAGGCGAGGCGCCGCCTGTCCCCCGGGACCGCTTCACGATTCGAAGTCGGCTTCGTTGCCTGAGCATCGCCGCTTGGGTAGGTTGGCCCTTCCTTTTTAGTGTTTGCTCAATGGATAGCGGTGGAGTACGGGATGTCGTCGTTCGGTCGTTGGTTGGCGTTGTCGGTGATCGGTGGCGTGGCGTTGCTGATGGCGGTGGCCCGCTGGGGCGAGCCGGCCCGGGCGGAGGAGCGAAGCGGCTGGTTGTACCAGCAGTTCGGCGATCAGGGCGTGGTGCTGGGGATGCTGGCCATGGGGCTGGTGTTCCTGGTGCTGGGGCTGATCGGCATGGCGCGCTCCGGCCGCGCCCTGTGGCGCCACCGGCAAGCGGGCAGTCCGTCTTCGCCGCCCAGCGCCGCGACGCCCGGTGGCGTGCGTCTGGCCGGCGGATTGCTGCTCACCGGCGGCGTGCTGTGGACGGTGTTTTACCTGGGTGGCAAGGCCCGCGCCCTGGCCACCGGCGCGGCCGCCGTGGAGTACGGCTATCTGGCGGTGCTGGTCGGGCCGCTTGCGGTAGCGCTGGGGCTGTTCTATCTGCTGGTGCGGCCCGGCACGCTGCAGGGCGTGCAGGCCATGAACCGGCGCGAGCGGCTGTGGTTCCTGGTGTTCCTGGCCGTCGGCATACTCGCCGGCGTGGCGCTGGGCGTCGGCCTGCCGGCCTGGGCGCCGATGCTGGCGGGCGGTCCCTGAGCGCGGTGGGGTTCCCGTGGATTTGGTAGGAGCGACTTTAGTCGCGATTTACCGCGGTACTATTTTCATCGCGACCAAAGCTTCATCGCGACTGAAGTCGCTCCTACACCAAGGCCTTCAATTAGGGAGCCACGTCCTGTCGTGGTCGGCGGGCAGCCCATAAAAAAGCCGGGCGGAAACCTCCGCCCGGCTTGATCGCTCTGGCTAGCGCAGGTCGGTGACGGACTTGAGGCTGTACTGGTTCGGGTCCAGGGCCGGCAGGGTCTGGTCCGGCAGCTCTTCGCGGAAGTACTCCAGCAGGGGCACCACGTAGGTGACGTTGGAGTTTTCGAAGGCGTCCGGGTTCGCCGTTTGCACCTCGCCGAAGGTGACGTAGCCGTCCTTGCCCTGGCCGGTGAAGGAGTTGGTGGCCACCGAGTAGGTTTCGCTTTCCACGATGGGCGCCCAGTTGCCGTTGTCGTCGCGCACTTCCACGTTTTCAATGCCGGTGCCTTCCGGGGCGCCGAGCGTCACGTCGTAGCGCAGGCCGGCGGCGTAGGGGAAGGCGCCGGTGGAGGCGGAGATGCCCTGGGCGTAGTCCAGGCCTTCGTTGAGCACCTTGACGATCTGCGCGCCGGTCATGTCGATGGTGACCACGGTGTTGGAGAACGGCAGGATGTCGTAGGCGTTGGCCACGGTGAAGGTGCCGTCGTTCAGTGGCGCGCGCACGCCGCCGGCGTTCTGGATCGCCACGTCGGCCTTGGGCAGATACTTCAGGAAGGCGTCGGCCACCACCCAGGCGGTGTAGCTGCCGGTGGGCGTGTCGCCGGCGTTGAACGGCGCCGGGATGCGCTCGAAGGGCATCGGCTCGGTAACCTGGCCCAGGGTTTCCTGCTTGAAGCTTTCCATCTGCTCTTTATAGGGCGCCAGGATGTCCAGGATTTGCCGGGATTCCTCGGCGGTGCGGATGGTGGTGAGATCGTCGATCACGCCGTTGATGCGGGCGGTCTGGTCCGCGTCGGCGGTGACCCAGGCGCCGCCGGCGTCCTGCACCTGGTAGGGGCCGCCCACCAGCAGTTCCATGTTGCCGTCGATGTCGGTGACCACGCCGTCCGCGTCGAAGTCGATGTTCAGCCGCCCGAGGCCCTTGGCGTATTCCCAGGCTTGCACGATGTACACCGGCTTGCCGTCCGGGTCCTGGACCACGGTGGGGTAGTCACCGTCCACCTCCAGGCCCATGGCCGCCAGTTCGCCGGTGGAGTCGAGCACGTTGTGGGTGTCGCCGCCAATGATCACGTCGATGTCGCGCACATTTTCCGCGAGCACCTGGTCGAACTCATAGCCCAGGTGGCTGAGCACGATGAACTTGTTGATGCCCTGATCCTTCAGCGCGTAGATGTGGTCGCGCACGGACAGGATCTCGTCGTCGAATTCCACCGCGTCGGTGACCAAGGAGGACTCCCGGGTCTTCTCCACTTTCAGCACGCCGATCACGGCCACCTTCTCGCCGTCGATCTCCTTGACCACGTAGGGCTTGATGTCGCTGTTGAACAGCGGGCTGTCCACGGTGGGGCGGATGTTGCCGGTGATCACCGGAAAGTTGGCGGTTTCCAGCAGGTCGCGCAGGTGCGCTTCGCCTTCGTCGAATTCGTGGTTGCCGAGCTGGTAGGCGTCCAGGCCCAGGGTGTTGAACACCTTGAAGTCCACTTCGCCCTTGAACAGGCTGAAATAGAGGGTGCCATTGAGCTCGCCGTTGTTGAGCACCAGGGTATGGTCGTTCCGGTAGTCGTTCATGGCGGTGATGATGCGCGGGAAGCCACCCAGGCTCAGCCGAACGGGTTCGCCGCCGGGCTGGTTGGCGTCGTAGTCCAGGTTCAGATCGTAGCTCTGGCCTTCGAAGTAAGAGTGATGGTCGTTGGTGTACAGAACCTGCAGGTTCAGGGGTTTGGCGGCGTCGGACGTGCCGCCGTGGTGGTCATCATCGCCACCGCAGGCGGCGAGAAAAAGTGACAAACCGGTGACGGCAAGGGCGGAAAAACGGAATTGGAAAGGCACGGTCGGCTCCCATGGCTTCTGCGTGGAGGATCAGCGCGGGAGGTTAGTGGGGCCGTGTGACAGGCCGGTGGCAGTTTCTTTGCCGTGGCTTTCGCGTCCTGCTTCGCGGCGCGTTTTCGTGCGTTACCGCTCGGCACCCCGCGGGGTAAGCCGGTAAAGTGCCGCGCTCGAACCACCAGGGCAACGAGACAAAGCAAGGCATGAATGGGGGAGAGCATTCCGTATGAAAGTGACCACCGTGGCGGGCGCCGGGCTGCTCGCGTTCGGCGTGCTGGCATTGGCCGGCGGCGGCACAGCCGCCTGGAACAGCGCGCGCTTTCTGGAGACCGCGGTGACCGCCGCTGGCGTGGTCACCGATCTGGTGCCCAAGCGGGACAGTGAAGGCGACGTGCTGTACAGCCCCAAGGTGCATTTTCGGGATCGGGAAGGCCGGAGCGTGGTGTTCGTGCCCAATATGAGCAGCCGCCCGCCGGCCTACGAGGTGGGCGAGCGGGTGGAGGTGCTGTACGCACCGGGGCACAGCGAGGACGCGCGTCTTCAAGGTTTCTTTTCGCAATGGGGCGCGCCCCTGATCGCCGGCGTATTGGGCGTGATTCTTTGCGTGGTGGGTGCGGGTTTCCTGCTGTGGCCGAGGTGGAAGGCGCGCAAGGTGGCCTGGCTGCGCAACAACGGCCGGAAGGTGGCCGCCGAGCCGGTGGAGGTGGTGCTGGATCATTCCATCAGTATCAACCATCGCCATCCTTACCGGATCGTGTGCCAATGGCGGGATCCGGCGAGCGGCGAGACGCATGTGTTTCGCAGTGACGCGCTGTGGACCGACCCGGGTCCGATGCTCGGCCATCAACCGCTCACCGTGTGGGTGGCGCCGGACGATCCGCGCCGCTACCACGTGGAGCTGCCGTTCCTGAAAGAATCCTAAAAAAGCGCCGCGACGGTTAAGGCAAACGTCGCGGCGGTGAAAACGGCGCCCGGGCGGGCGCCGGTGGAGTGGGTCCCGGTAACGGGAAAAATCAGCGCACTTCGATCAAGACTTCCCCCGGGGTCACCCGGTCGCCCTTGGCGACGAAGATCCCTTTCACGGTGCCGCCGCTGGGGGCCTGCACCTCGGATTCCATTTTCATCGCCTCGATCACCAGCACCGGCTGGCCGGCTTTCACTTCGTCGCCTTCCGCCACCAGCACCTCGACGATGTTGCCGGGCATGTTGGTGGTCACGTCGCCGGGGCCGCCGGCCTGCTTGCGGCCGCCTTCTCCGTCGCCTTTCTGGTAGGCGTTGAGCGGTTCGAAGATCACTTCCTCGGGCATGCCGTCCAGGGTCAGGAAGAAACGGCGCTTGTCGCTGCCCTTCAGGCCCACCCCGGTGATCGCCACCTGATAGGTTTCGCCGTGGACGTCGATCATGAACTCGGTGGGCTGGCCGGCCACCTCGGCGCCGGCGGCCTGGCCGCTGTCCGGCGGCAGCAGCGGCTCGGGTTTCAGGGTGCCGGCGGCCCGTTCTTCCAGGAAGGCGCGGCCGATGTCCGGGAACATGGCGAAGGTGAGCACGTCCTCTTCGTTGCCGGCCAGCTCGCCGATGTCCCGGCGCAGCTTGCCCAGCTCCCGGGGCAGCAGGTCCGCCGGGCGCTGGTCGATGACCTCCTCGTTGCCCACGGCGCGCCGTTGCAGGGTGGCGTCCACCGGCGCCGGGGCGGCGCCGTAGTGGCCCAGCAGATAGCGCTTCACTTCGTTGGTGATGGTCTTGTAGCGCTCGCCGGCGAGCACGTTCATCACCGCCTGGGTACCGACGATCTGCGAGGTGGGCGTGACCAGCGGCGGGTAGCCCAGGTCCTGGCGCACCCGGGGAATTTCCGCGAACACCTGGTCGATCTTGTCCAGGGCGCCCTGTTCCTTCAGCTGGTTGGCCAGGTTGGACATCATGCCGCCGGGCACCTGGTTGACCTGCACGCCGATGTCCTCGCGGGTGTAGTCGCTTTCAAACTGGTGATACTTCTTGCGCACCTCGCGGAAGTAGTCGGCGATGGGTTGCAGCTTTTCCAGATCAAGGCCGGTATCCCAGGGCGTGCCTTTCAGGGCGGCGACCATGGATTCCGTGGCCGGGTGGCTGGTGCCGCCGGCGAACGGCGACAGGGCGGTATCGATATGGTCCACGCCGTTCTCGATGGCCTTCAACTGGCACATCGGGGCGAGGCCAGAGGTGTTGTGCGAATGCAGGAACAGGGGCAGGTCCACCGCGTCCTTGAGGGCGGCCACCAGTTCAGCGGTGGCATAAGGGGTCAGCAGGCCGGCCATATCCTTGATGGCGATGGAGTCGCTGCCCATGTCCGCCAATTGTTTGGCCAGCGCCACGAACCGCTCCGGGGTGTGCACCGGGCCGGTGGTGTAGCAGAGCGTGCCCTGGGCGTGCTTGCCGTTTGCCTTCACCGCGCGCAGGGCGGTTTCCAGATTGCGCGGGTCGTTCATGGCGTCGAACACCCGGAACACGTCGATGCCGTTGGCGGCGGCGCGCTCCACGAAGGCGTCCACCACGTCGTCGCCGTAGTGGCGGTAGCCGAGCAGGTTCTGGCCGCGCAGCAGCATCTGCAGGCGGCTGTTGGGCAGTGCCTCGCGCAGCTTGCGCAGCCGCTCCCAGGGGTCTTCCTTGAGAAACCGCACGCAGGCGTCGAAAGTGGCGCCGCCCCACACCTCCAGGGACCAGAAGCCGGCGGCGTCCAGCTGCTCGCAAATCGGCAGCATGTCCTCGGTACGCAGACGCGTGGCGATCAGGGATTGGTGACCGTCGCGCAGGACCACGTCGGTGACTTTGATTTTCTTGCTGTTTTTCGCGTTGGTATTCATGGCGAATCTCCTGCGCTTATAGCCCGGTGTGAGCGGCAATCGCGGTGGCGATGGCCAGCGCGATTTCTTCGGGTTTGGTCTTTTCGGAGTAGTCGAGCAGTTCCGGGTGGGTGTCCACGTAGCTGGTGTCGAACTGGCCGCTACGGAAACCGGGATCGTCGAGAATCTTCAGGTAATAGGGGGCGGTGGTTTTCACCCCTTGCAGGCGCATGTCGTTGATCGCCCGCTTGGCCCGCTCCAGCGCGTCTTCCCAGGTCAGGCTCCAGGCAATCAGCTTCAGGCACAGGGAATCGAAGTGCGGCGGAATGGTATAGCCGGTGTAGATGGCGGTATCCACCCGTACCCCCGGGCCGCCCGGCGCGTAATAGCGACTGATGCGGCCGAAGCTGGGCAGAAAGTTGTTCTTCGGGTCTTCCGCGTTGATCCGGAACTGCAGCGCGAACCCCTGATGGCGCACGTCGCTCTGCCGGTAGGCCAGCGGTTCCCCGGCGGCGATGCGGATCTGCTCGCGCACGATGTCCACGCCGGTGATCTGCTCGGTGATGGTGTGCTCCACCTGCACCCGGGTGTTCATCTCCATGAAAAACACCTGATTGCCGGTGAACAGGAATTCCACGGTGCCGGCGTTGGTGTAGCCCACCGCCTCGGCGGCGCGCACCGCCAGGTCGCCCACGTAGGTGCGCTGCTCCGGGGTGAGCTGCGGGGAAGGGGCGATCTCGATCAGCTTCTGATTACGGCGCTGGATCGAGCAGTCGCGCTCGAACAGGTGGATGGTGTTGCCGTGGTCGTCGGCGAGGATCTGCACTTCGATATGGCGCGGGTCGACGATGCACTTTTCCAGGAACACATCGGCGCTGCCGAACGCCTTGGTGGCTTCCGAGACCACCCGTTCGTAGTTGCGCGCCAGCTCGTCCTCGTTGTCACAGCGGCGGATGCCGCGACCGCCGCCGCCGGAGGTGGCCTTGAGCATCACCGGGTAGCCCACCCGGTCCGCTTCCCGGCGGGCCTCGTCCAGGCCGCTCAGGTTGTTTTGCGAGCCCGGTGTCACCGGCACGCCGGCGTCGATCATCGCCTGGCGGGCGCGGGTCTTGTCGCCCATGCGCCGGATCACCTCCGCCGAGGGCCCGATAAAGGTCACGCCCCGCTGGGCGCAGATCTCCGCCAGCTCCGCGTTCTCGGAAAGAAACCCGTAACCCGGGTGCAGGGCGTCGCAGCCGGTCTGCACCGCCATGTTGACGATATGGTGCGGGTTCAGATAGCCGGCCAGCGGGTCGTCACCCAGGCTGTAGGCTTCGTCGGCGCGCTTCACGTGCAGGGCGTAGCGGTCCGGTTCGGTGAACACCGCCACCGAGCGAATACCCAGCTCGGCGCAGGCGCGCACGATGCGCACCGCGATCTCGCCACGGTTGGCGATGAGGATTTTTCTTATCGGCATGCTGCGTCTCCCGAGGGCCCCTGGGGGCGTCAGTGACCGCACGGTACCGGGAAAATGGCGGGGCAAAGAAATTGATATTACTATGAGGCAACATAACCAATTACTTATAAGTAAGTGCACGCTTACTCGTTAAGGCCATGAGTACCGCCTACCTAAGCCGCCTGACCCTGCGCCAGTTACGCATTTTCCTGACCGTGTGCCAGCAGGAGAGCTATTCCCGCGCCGCCGAGGAACTGGCCCTGACCCAGCCGGCGGTGAGCGCCCAGGTGCGCAACCTGGAAGAACTGATCGGCGAGCCGCTGTTCGATTACGTGGGCCGCCGGCTGTCGCTGACACCGGCGGGCCAGGCCATGCGCCGGGCCGGCCAGGACCTGATGCAGCGCCTGGGGCAGGCGGAAATGGAGCTGGCGGAACTGCGTGGGGTGATGCAGGGCACTCTGTCCCTGGCGGTGGAAAGCAGCGCGCAGTACTTCATGCCCGACCGGATCGCCGCTTTCTGCCGGCGTCATCCCGAGGTGGAGGTGCGCATGCGTGTCATGAACCATGGCGAGGCCCTGAAAAGCCTGCGCGAGGAGCGCCACGATCTGACCATCATGGGCCTGGTGCCCGACGACCGGCGCCTGAGCTTCGTGCCGTTCCGGCAGAACCGGCTGGTGGCGGTGGCGCGGCCGGACCATCCGCTGGCGGGGGTGGGGGATGTGTCCCTGAACCGCTTTCTGGCGTTTCCGCTGCTGGTCCGGGAGCCCGGCTCCGGCAGCCGCCGCGTGTTCGAGGCACTGTACCAAAGTCGGGGGCTGCGCCCGAGCCGCTGCCAGCAACTGGGCTCCCTGGAATCCATCAAAGCCGGTGTGCGTGCCGGTTTGGGTCTGGCGGTGCTGCCCCGGGAAGCCTGCGACGACGACCTGGAGGCCGGCCGGCTGGTGACGCTGATCGTGGAGGGCCTGCCCCTGAAGCGCTCCTGGTGCGTGGTGCATCCCCGCGCCCGGCAACTCACGCCGGTGGCGGAGGCGTTTTTCCAAGCGCTGACCGTGCCCGAGCGCGGGTGACCGGCGGCTGAGTTTGCCGGGGGTTCAATGCGTCGCCATCACGCTTGCATGAGGTAAAGTGATCGTTTTACCCTGCGCCGATGGATCACCGCAGCAAGCTTCTCAAAGCCGCCGAGCAGTTGTTCGACCGCCACGGTTTCACGGCCACGGGCATGGACCGCCTGACCCGGGACGCCGGGATGTCCAGTCGTACCCTCTACAAGCTCGCCGGCAGCAAGGCCGCGCTGATCGCCTCGGTGCTCACCGAGCGGGATCGGCGCTTTCTGCAACGGATGGACGTGGACAGCCTGGAAGGGCTGTTCGACGCGCTGGCGGACTGGATTCGCGCGGAAGGTGCCCGGGGTTGTCTGTTCCTGCGCGCCCACGGTGAAACCGGCGGGAACCAGGCGGCCATCACCGCCGCCCTGTGGGCGCACAAGCAGGCCTTGTTTGAACGCATCCAGGCGATCCTGGCGGCGGAAACCGGGGGCCGCGGGGACCCGGTGTTGGCCGAGCAGGTCATGATTCTGCACGAAGGCGCCACCGCGGCGGCGGTCTATCGCGGCGTGGACGCGGTGGCAGCCGCCCGTGCGGCGGCCATCGCCTTGGTGCGGGCGGGACCTTCCTGATGAAAGCGGGCGTTTCCCTGGGGGCCACCGGCTTCGCCCTGATCGCGGTCTGTTATGGCTTTGCCCGCTTCGCGTTCGGGTTGTTTCTGCCGCGCATCAATGCGGATTTGTCGCTGTCGTCCACCCTGGGCGGGCTGATCGCCGGGGGTTCATTTCTGGCCTATTGCGTGGCCATCGTGCTGGCGGCGCACCTCACCGAGCGCCTCGGCCCGCGCCGGGTGGCGGCGGCGGCGGCCCTGGTGGCCGGGGCGGGGATGACCGGCATCGCCCTGGCGCCGTCGGGGCTCTGGTTGGCGCCGGCGGTGATGCTGGCCGGCTCCAGCACCGGCCTGTCATCGCCGCCTCTGGCGGCGGCGGTGTCCAGGGTGGTGGCGCCGGCGAGGCAGGCACTCACCAACACCGTGATCAATGCCGGCACCAGCGCCGGGGTGATCCTGTCCGGGCCGGCGGCGTTGCTGGCCGGCGCCGATTGGCGCCTGGCCTTCGGGCTGTTCGCGGCCACCGCGTTGGTGCTGGCCCTGGCGGTGGTGTTCAGTGTGCCCGGGCGCCCCGGTAAAGCCTCCGCCTCGGCGGACCCGCGGTCGTTGTACCGGCGGTTGCCGGTGCGGCTGGTGGCGGCGGCGTTTCTGGCCGGGGCGGGCAGCGCCGCGCTCTGGTCGTTCGGCGGTGAACTGGTGGCCCTGCGGTTGGACTGGGACACCGGCGACGCGGGCCTGCTGTGGATCGCCATCGGCGTTGCCGGCGTGGTGGGCGCGGTCGCCGGGCGTTGGGTGGACCGGTTCGGCATCGACCGGGTGCATCGGGTTTTTCTGGTCATGCAGGCGGCGGGCATCGTGCTGGTGGGCGCCGGCTGGACCACGCCGGCACTGACCCTGACCGGCGGCGCGCTGTTTGGCGCGGCCTATATCACCCTGACCGGGATCTATCTGGTGTGGGGCGTGCGGGTGCTGCCGGACCGTCCGGCCAGCGGTCTGATGGTCGGCTTTCTTACCGTGGCCATCGGCCAGACCGCCGGCGCGCCGGTGTTCGGCTTCTTGATGGATCGGTTTCCGGCGCTGCTGCCGGTGACCCTGTTCGCGGGCGTGACGGTGCTGGGGCTGTTCGCCCGCGCCGGCAAGGATATGCCCGGCGCGGCCGATGCCGATGCCCGCGGGGCGGGCCTGGCCGAACCTCAGCCGCCCAGGTAGGCGGCTTTGACGCTGTCGTCGTTGAGCAGAGTCTGGCCGCTGCCGGTGGCGACGATGTCGCCGGTCTCCAGCACATAGCCCCGGTCGGCGATGGCCAGGGCTTCCGAGGCGTTCTGCTCGACCACAAAGATGGTGATGCCCTCGCGTTTCAGCTCGGTGATGATGCCGAAGATCTCCTCGATGATCAGCGGCGCCAGGCCCATGCTCGGCTCGTCCAGCAACAGCAGGCGCGGTTTCGCCATCAGCGCGCGGCCCATGGCCAGCATCTGCTGCTGGCCGCCGGACAGATTGCCGGCGTGCAGGCGGCGCTTTTCCTTGAGGATCGGGAAGCGCCGGTACATGGCTTCCAGGTCGTCGGCCACGCCCTTGTCCCGGCGCCGGCTGAAGGCGCCCAGCATCAGGTTGTCCTCCACGGACAGGCCGGCGAACACCTGGCGGCCTTCCGGCACCTGGACGATGCCCCGGTGCACCCGGTCGGCGGCCTTGCGCCGGTTCAGGTTCTCGCCATCGAAGGTGACGGTGCCGCCGGTGAGTGGCTGCAGGCCGGAGATCACTTTCAGCAGGGTGGACTTGCCGGCGCCGTTGGCGCCCACCAGGGCCACGGTTTCGCCGGGATGAATGGCCACGTCCAGACCGTGCAGGGCCTCGATGCGGCCGTAGCCGGTGCGGATGCCCTTCAGGTCCAGCAGCGGTGTGCCACGGGCGGCGTCGGTGCCGTCCGCGCGCTCGCCGGCGGGCCGCGGGTCGTCGGCCGGGCGCGCCCGTTGCTGGGTTTGCGGGTCGGCGGTCACGGTGGTGATCATGCGGTGGCCTCCTCGCGGGAATGGCGGTTGCCCAGGTAGGCGTCGATGACGTCCGGGTTGGCGCGAATCTCCTCCGGCGTGCCCTCGGCCAGCTTGCGGCCGTAGCAGAGCACCAGCACCTGGTCGGAAATGCTCATCACCAGCTTCATGTCGTGCTCCACCAGCACCACGGTGATGCCCTTGTCGGCGATCCGCCGGATCACGTCGCGCAGGGCGTCGGTCTCGGTGCGGTTGAGGCCGGCGGCGGGCTCGTCGAGCAGCAGAATATCCGGCGAGGCCGCCAGGGCGCGGGCGATTTCCAGACGCTTGAGCGCGCCGTAGGGCATCGCCGAGGCGTGGTGCTTGATGTATTGCCCGCAACCCACGAATTCCATCAGTTCGGCGCATTCTTCGCGGCACCGTTGGTCCGCCCGGCGCAGGGCGGGCAGCTTGAACAGGGAGGTGAAGGTGCCCTGTTTGAGGTGCCGGTGGCGGCCCAGCATCACGTTTTCCAGGGCCGTCATGTTCTGGCAGATCTGCAGGTTCTGGAAGGTGCGGCACATGCCCAGCGGCGCCAGCTCATGGGGCTGGTGGCCGGCCAGGCTGCGGCCGTTGAGATGCACGCTGCCGCTGCTGGGCTGGTAGAGCCCGGTGATCAGGTTGAACAGCGTGGTCTTGCCGGCGCCGTTGGGGCCGATGATGGAGTGGATGCGGCCTTTCTCCACCTGGAAGCTCAGGTCCTCCACGGCGTGCACGCCGCCGAATTCCTTGCCCAGCTTGTCCACGGAAAGCAATGCGGTCATGAGGCCTCCTTCTGGAAGCGGCGCGCCAGGGTCGGCACCAGGCCACGCGGCATGAAGATCATCACCACCATCAGGATGGCGCCGAACAGCACCATCTCCAGCTCCTGGAAACCGGTGAGAAACTGCGGAATCAGCAGCAGGATCACGGTGCCCAGGATCACGCCGTAGGTGGACGCCATGCCGCCCAGCACGACGATGGTGATCAGCTCGATGGAGTGGGTGAACGAGGCGATATTGGGCGTGATAAAGCCGCCGTAGTAGCCATACAGGCTGCCGGCCAGGCTGGCGTAGACGGCGGAGATCACGAACACGCGCAACTTGAACTTGCCGGTGTCCACGCCGGCCACCTGGGCGGCGATTTCCGAGCCGTGCAAGGCGCGCAGGGCGCGGCCCAGGGGCGAGTCGATCAGGTTGAGCGCGAACAATACCGACAGGAACAGAAAGCCGGCGGCGATGCCGTACCACACCTGCGTGCCGGTGATGGCGACACCGAACAGGTCGTAGCTGCCGAACACGCTGAGTTCATGGCCGAACAGGCTCAGCGGCGCCACCGGCAGGCCGTCCGGTCCGCCGGTGAGCTGGTCCTCGTTGTTGATGACGATGGCGGCGATGACGCCCAGGCCCAGGGTGGCCATGGACAGGTAGTGGCCCTTCAAATGCAGGATCGGCTTGCCCACCAGCCAGGCCAGCACCGCCACGCCCACCGCGGCCAGCACCATGGCCGGCACCGGGGTGAGCTCGAACTGTTGCACCAGCAGGGCACTGCCGTAGGCGCCGGCGGCGTAGAACGCCGCGTGGCCCAGGCTGATCTGGCCGGCGTAGCCCACCAGCAGGTTGAGGCCCACCGCCACGCCGGCGGTCAGGGCGATCTTGATCATCAGGTCGTAGTGGTAGTCGTTGCCGGCCAGAAACGGCAGCACCAGCAGGATCACGGCGAGCACCGTCAGCCCCGGCCATTTGGCGGTGGCGCGGACCCGGGACGGGCTTTGCGGAATCGCTTCGCTCATTACACTCGCTCCACGGCGCGGCTGCCCAGCAGACCGTTGGGCAGGAAGAACAGAATCGCCAGGATGATCACGAAAGGCACCGCGTCCTTGTAGTCCGACGAGATGTAGCCGGCGGTATAGGCTTCGGCCAGCCCCAGCAACAGACCACCGAGAATGGCGCCGGTGCTGCTACCCAGCCCACCGATGGCGGCGGCGATAAAGCCCTTGAGGCCGAGCATGATGCCGATGTCGTAGGAGGTCAGGGTGATGGGCGCCACGATCACGCCGGCGGCGGCGCCGATCACCGCGGAAATGCCGAACGCCATCATCAGAATGGCGCCGGTTTTAATGCCCATCAGGCTGGCCGCGTCCTTGTTCATGGACGTGGCCAGCAGTGCCTTGCCCAGGGTGGTGCGGGTAAAAAACAGCCCCAGGGCGGTGACCAGCACGGCGGCGATGCCGAGAATCCACAAGCTCTGGGTAAGCAGGATGGCACCGCCCAGGTTGATCGATTCGGTGGCGCTGAAATTCGGCAGGGCGTGATATTCCTTGCCCCAGAACACCTGCGCCAGCCCGCGCAGAAAAATGGACGCGCCGATGGTGATGATGATCAGCGTGACCACGTCGGCGTTCTTGGCCGGGGCGATGGCCAGGCGGTGCAGCAGGATGCCGGCCACGCCGGCCATGGCGATGGCCAGGGGAATGGCGAAATAGATCGGCACGCCGGCGTCCATCAGGACCACGGTGCCCATGCCGCCGATCATCAGAAATTCGCCCTGGGCGAAGTTGATCACATGGCTGGCGTTGTAGATCAGGGTGAAACCCAGGGCCACCAACGCGTAGATGGCGCCCAGGGTGACCCCCGAGAAGGTGAACTGGAAAAACTCGCTGAACATGATTCTGCCCGGGAAGGTCGTGGGGGAAGGGCGGGGAAGATCGCGGCGGCGGCGCCGCCGCGATCAGGCGTGAGGACTTATTCCGTCAGCGCCCAGTCGCCGTCCTTCACTTCGAGGATGCGGAAGGATTCGGCGGTGAGGCCCATATGGTCCTCGGGGCTCATGCGGTAGGTACCGGTCACGCCCACGGCGCCGTCGATGTTTTCGAGGGCGTCGCGCACCTTCGCCTTGTCGGTGCTGCCGGCCTTCATCAGGGCCTGGACCGCCAGTTGCAGGCCGTCGTAGGCATAGGCGCCGAAGGTGGACACCGACTCGTTGTAGTGGCTTTCGTAGTCGTTCTTGTAGCGGTTCAGGACGTCGTACTGCGGGTCGGACTTCGGCAGCTTGTCCGCCACCAGCAGGGCGGAGGCGGGCAGACGCAGGCCTTCGGCGGCGTCACCGGCCAGTTCCAGGAAGCTGTCGGAGGCCACGCCGTGGGACTGATAGAAGGGAATCTCGATACCCAGCTGCGCGTAGTTGCGGGTCACGATGGCCGGGCCCTGGCCGAAGTCGAAGTTCAGGATCGCCTGCACGCCGTCGGTGTTGCGGATGCGGGTGAGCTGGGCGGTGGTGTCGGTGTCCTTCGGGTTGTAGGTCTCGTCGGCGACGATCTCAATGCCGAAGTTGCCGGCTTCTTCCTTGGTCACGTTGCGGCCGGAGGCGCCGAAACCGCCGGTGCCGGAAATCAGGCCGATCTTGGTGAATCCACGGTCCTTCATGTCCATCAGGATCCGGCGCGCGGCCTGGCGGTCGGACTGCGGGGTCTTGAACACCCACTTCTTCACCGGCGTGGTGATGGTCTCGGCGCCGGCCAAGGAGATGAACGGCACGCCGGCCTGTTCGATCAGCGGCACCGCCGCCATGGTGGCGCCGGTGGTGGAGCCGCCCACGATCAGATCCACCCGGTCCTGGCGCAGCAGGCGGTTGGCGAAGGTGCGGGCCTTGGAGGCGTCACCGGCGTCGTCGTAGTGGATCAGCTCCAGCTTCTTGCCGAGCACGCCGCCGCTGCCGTTGATCTTGTCGATGTAGAGTTCCAGGGTTTTCAATTCCGGATCGCCCAGGAAGGAGGCCGGTCCGGTAACAGAAAGGAAGGAACCGATTCGGATGGTGTCGGCGGCCTGGGCCGGCACGCTGGCCAGGGTCAGACCGAGAGCGGTGACCGCGCCGGCGGCCAGCTGTTTCAGCATTCTTTTCATTATCGCACCTTTAAACGTATGCCAGTTGTTCTTATGGCGGGCCCGCGATGTCCCATCCGGGCCCGACGATAGGCACAGGTATAAAGCGATACGCCATACAAGTCAATACGGCGTTTAATGTGTCATAAAAGTGGACCTATGCCGCCAAGTCCCCGTTTTAGCGTGGAATTCGTGTGTTGTTTGTGTCATATAGAGGGGCCGTTTGGTAGTATGTCGAATCTTTTCGAGGGCCCGTTGGCGCATAAGGGGATAGGGTTTTGGACCTGCAGTCCGATCATCTGGAAACGCTGATCAAACGCTTTCAGCAGCGCCGGCCGCTGCGCACCGGGTCGCTGATCATCACCGTGTTCGGCGACGCCATCGTGCCCCGTGGGGGCACCGTCTGGCTGGGCAGCCTGATCGAATTGCTGGCGCCCATGGGTGTCAACCAGCGGCTGGTGCGCACCTCCGTGTTCCGGCTCACCCGCGAGGGCTGGCTGATCGCCGAGAAGGTGGGGCGGCGCAGCTATTACGGCCTCACCGGCGCCGGCCGGCGGCGCTTCGAAAAAGCCTTCAAGCGCGTGTACTCCGGTGGCCAGCCGGCCTGGGACGGCGCCTGGACCCTGGTGATCCTCAATCAACTGGACGCCGACCGCCGCCGGGACGTGCGCCAGGAACTGGAGTGGATGGGCTTTGGCGCCTTCGCGCCCACGGTGCTGGCGCACCCGGGCGTGGACCGCGCCGAGCTGAACGCCTCCCTCCAGGAGCTGGGCGCCCTGGACGACGTCATTCTGTTCCAGACCGATACCGTGGATCAATTCGCCACCCGACCTCTGCGCCGTCTGGTGCGCGAAGCCTGGAACCTGGATCAGCTGGCCGAGGGCTACCGGGACTTTCTCGATCAGTTCCGGCCGCTCTGGAATCAGATGCGCAAGGAGCGGACCCTGCCGCCCCGGGAATGCTTTCTGGCGCGCACCCTGCTGATTCACGAATACCGGAAATTGCTGCTGCGCGACCCGCTGCTGCCCGATGAACTGCTGCCCGCCGATTGGGAGGGCCGCGCCGCCCGGCAACTGGCCCGCAACCTTTACCGGCTCACCGGCCAGGGCGCGGAAACCTGGATCAGCCAGCACGCGGAAACCGCCCAGGGGCCGCTGCCGGAGGCCGGCGACGGCTTCTACCAGCGGTTCGGCGGGCTCGACTAGCCCGCCGCTTCCTCCCCTTTGGGGGCGATCTTGTTGGTCCGCATGCGCGGGCGGTCCGCTTCCTGCTCGGTGAGCGGGTCGCAGGGCTTCATCGCTCGTTGATAGCGACGCGCCAGCTCCTGGTATTCCAGGGTGCCCTCGTATTTCCAGCGCACCTCTTCCTCGCTGAGCTCGCGTTTCACCACCGCCGGCGCGCCGATCACCATGGAGCGCGGCGGGCAGGTGAACCGCCCTTTGACCAGGGCGCCGGCGGCGACGATGGACGACTCGCCGATCTCCGCATAGTCCAGAATCACCGCGTTCATGCCCACCATGGCGTTACGGCCGATGCGGCAACCGTGCAGCACCGCGCCGTGGCCGATGTGGCCGTCTTCCTCGACCACGGTGTCGGTGCCGGGGAAGCCGTGCATCACACAGGTATCCTGCAGGTTGGCGCCGCGTTCCAGAATAAGGCGGCCGAAGTCGCCGCGCAGGCTGGCGCAGGGGCCCACGTAACAGTCCGGGCCGACGATCACGTCGCCGATCAGCACCGCGGTGGGGTCCACATAGGCGTCCGGGTGCACCACCGGGGTGATGCCTTCAAGCTGATAACAGGGCATGGCGGGTCTCCAGATAAAGCGGGGTCGGGGCCGTAGAGGCAGGCTGGATAAGCTACATGACCTGTAATGCGCGATCAAAGGGGTAATCGTGTAACATGAACAGGTGGGGCGAGGGTGTTGTTTCAAGTTATTGTTTTAAAATAAAAAAAGAACAAAAAAAGACAAGAAGAGTGTTTTCTGGTGCGTAAATGCGATACACGAATATGTGTCTTATGTATTGACTGGTGTCATGTTTGAGCTATGCTCGGAAACACCTCACACGTCATCTGTCATGAGAGATAAGAGACGCACCATGGCCTACGACACCATCGAATTTTCGCTTCGCGACGGCGTGGCCACCCTGGCCCTCAATCGGCCGGACCGCCTCAACAGCTTCAACGAAGCCATGCATCAGGAAGTGCGCCAGGCGCTTACCGAGGTGCAGGCGGCGGTGGAAGCCGGCGACTGCCGGGCGCTGCTGCTCACCGGCAACGGCCGTGGCTTCTGCGCCGGCCAGGATCTGTCCGACCGCAATGTTGCTCCCGGCGACGAGATGCCGGACCTGGGTTACTCCATCGAGACGTACTACAACCCGCTGATCCGCACCCTTACCGCCCTGCCGGTGCCGGTGGTGTGCGCGGTCAACGGCGTGGCCGCCGGTGCCGGCGCCAACATCGCCCTGGCCTGCGACATCGTGCTGGCGGCGCGTTCCGCCAGCTTTACCCAGGCGTTCGCCAAGATCGGCCTGGTGCCGGATTCCGGCGGCACCTGGCAGCTGCCCCGTCAGGTGGGGCTGGCCCGCGCCAAGGGCCTGGCCATGCTGGGCGACAAGCTCGGCGCCGAGCAGGCCGAGGCCTGGGGCCTGATCTGGCGGGTGGTGGACGATGAGGCCCTGCGCGACGAGGCCGCCCGCCTGGCCGCCCATCTGGCCACCCAGCCCACCCGCGGGCTGGCGCTGATCAAGCAGGCGCTCAACGAAAGCGGCACCAACGACCTGGACACCCAGCTCGACCTGGAGCGCGACCTGCAGCGTCAGGCCGGCCGCACCGCCGATTACCGCGAAGGCGTCGCCGCCTTCATGGAAAAACGCAGCCCGAAGTTTTCGGGTCAATAAGTCAATAAATACATACGCAGAGGAGCCTTGGCGGTTCTGGCGCCGGGGTTCCCAGGGAGAGCAGTACCATGCCCGAATCCTCCGCCACGGTGGATGCCGGCGCCCTGGCACGGCAATGCGCCGACGCCATGTTTGCCCGTGACCGCGCCAGCCAGGCCCTGAACATGCAGGTTGAGAGCGTGGCGCCGGGCCGCGCCGTGCTCACCATGCCGATCACCGAGACCATGATCCAGGGGCACGACTCCTGCCACGGGGGCTATATTTTCACGCTGGCGGACTCGGCCTTCGCCTTCGCCTGCAACACCTACAACGACGCCACCGTGGCTTCCGGTTGCTCCATCGAGTACGTGGCGCCGGGTAAGCTGGGCGACACCCTGACCGCCGACGCCCGGGAGCAGACTCGTAAAGGGCGCACCGGCGTTTACGATGTGCGCGTCACCAACGGCGACGGTGAGCTGGTCGCCCTGTTCCGCGGCAAGTCCTACAAAATCCGTGGCCCGGTGATTCATGAACAGGAGGGCGACGCATGAGCGACGCGCTGATTTTCGATGCCATCCGTACCCCGGTGGGCCGCTACGGCGGCGCCCTGGCCGCCGTGCGCGCCGATGACCTGGGCGCGATTCCCATGAAGGCGCTGATGGAGCGTCACGCCGACGTGGACTGGAGCGCCGTGGACGATGTGTTCTACGGCTGCGCCAACCAGGCCGGCGAGGACAACCGCAACGTGGCGCGCATGAGCTCGCTGCTGGCGGGCCTGCCGGTGGACGTGCCGGGCGTCACCCTGAACCGCCTGTGCGGTTCCGGCATGGACGCGGTGGGCAGCGCCGCCCGCGCCCTGCGTTGTGGCGAAGGGCAGCTGATGATCGCCGGCGGCGTGGAGTCCATGTCCCGGGCGCCGTTCGTGATGGGCAAGGCGGAGCAGGCGTTTTCCCGCCAGGCGGACCTCTTCGATACCACCATCGGCTGGCGCTTCGTCAACAAAATGATGAAGGAGCAGTACGGCATCGACTCCATGCCGGAAACCGCCGAGAACGTGGCCGAGCAATTCAAGGTCAGCCGCGAGGACCAGGACGCCTTCGCCTTCCGCAGCCAGCAGAAGGCCGGCCGGGCGATGGCCCACGGCACCTTCGCCGACGAGATCGTGCCGGTGAGCGTGCCACGCCGTAAGCAGGACCCGCTGGTCGTGCGCGACGACGAACACCCGCGCCCGCGGACCACCCTGGAGGCGCTGGCCAAACTGCCGACGCCGTTCCGTCGCGAAGGTGGCAGCGTCACCGCCGGCAACGCCTCCGGCGTCAACGACGGCGCCTGCGCCCTGCTGATGGGCAGCGAGGCGGCGGCGCAACGCTGGAACCTGAAGCCTCGCGCCCGGGTACTGGGCATGGCCACCGCCGGGGTGGAACCGCGCATCATGGGCATCGGCCCGGCGCCGGCCACGCAAAAGGTGTTGGCCACCACCGGTCTGAAGCTGGCGGATATGGATGTGATCGAGCTGAACGAAGCGTTCGCCTCCCAGTCCCTGGCGGTGCTCCGTGAGCTGGGCCTGCCGGACGACGCCGAACATGTGAACCCCAATGGTGGCGCCATTGCCCTGGGGCATCCTCTGGGCATGAGCGGCGCGCGCCTGATCACCACCGCCCTCCACGAGCTGGAGCGTCGCCAGGGTCGCTACGCGCTGTGCACCATGTGCATTGGCGTCGGCCAGGGCATCGCGGTCATCATCGAAAGAATCTGAAGCAACGCAGCCGGGCGCGGCGCGCCCGGCCATTAGAGAATAAAGAGAGGCGGAGATGGATATGCCATTCAACCTTGAGAACCGTTTCGACTCGGTGGAGATGAGCGACGTCGCCCAGCTCCGCGAACTGCAGCTCGATCGCATGCGCTGGAGCCTGACCCACGCTTACAACAACGTGCCCTTCTATCGGAAGAGCTTCGATGACGCCGGCGTGCACCCCTACGACCTGCGCAGCCTGGACGACCTGCGGCACTTCCCGTTCACGGTGAAGAACGACCTGCGCGACAACTACCCGTTCGGCATGGTGGCGGTACCCATGCGCGACGTGGTGCGCGTGCACGCCTCCAGCGGCACCACCGGCAAGCCCACGGTGGTGGCCTACACCCAGAACGACATCGACGTCTGGTCCGACGTGATGGCGCGCTCGATCCGCGCCGGCGGCGGCCACGCCGGCGACAAGGTGCACGTGGCCTATGGCTACGGCCTGTTCACCGGCGGCCTGGGCGCCCACTACGGCGCCGAGCGTCTCGGCTGCACCGTGATCCCCATGTCCGGCGGCCAGACCGAGAAACAGGTCCAGCTGATCAACGACTTCAAGCCGGACATCATCATGGTCACGCCCTCCTACATGCTTAACATCGCCGACGAGATGGAGCGCCAGGGCCTGGACCCGAAAGCCTCCAGCCTGCGAGTGGGCATCTTCGGCGCCGAGCCCTGGACCCAGACCATGCGCGAGGAACTGGAAGCGCGTCTCGGCATTCACGCCCTGGACATCTACGGCCTCTCCGAAGTGATGGGCCCCGGCGTCGGCATGGAATGCATCGAAACCAAGGACGGCCCGACCATCTGGGAAGATCACTTCTATCCGGAAATCATCAACCCGGAAACCGGCGAAGTGCTGCCGGACGGCGAATACGGCGAGCTGGTGTTCACCTCGCTCAGCAAGGAAGCCCTGCCGATCATTCGCTACCGCACCCGCGACCTGACCCGGCTGCTGCCCGGCCAGGCCCGCCCCATGCGCCGCATCGACAAGATCACCGGCCGCAGCGACGACATGCTGATCATCCGCGGCGTGAACGTGTTCCCCACCCAGGTGGAAGAACAGATCCTCAAGATCGAAGCCCTGGCCCCGCACTACGAAATCCACGTGGAAAAGGAAGGCAACCTGGATCACGTCACCGTGCGCGTGGAACTGAAACCGGAAGCCGCCCCCCAGGCCGAAACCCTGTCCGTGGAAGTGATCAAGGAGCTGCAGCACCGGGTCAAAACCCACATCGGCATCAGCACCAAGGTGGACCTGGCTGCCCCCGGCACCCTGGCCCGCTCCGAAGGCAAAGCCAAACACGTCTTCGACAACCGCCCCAAATAACCCCGCCCGAACGCGCGCTCACCGCGCCACCGGCCGCGCCGCCACCCCGGCCGCGACCGGCCCTCCAAAAGCCGCCCAAAAGGCGGCTTTTGTTTTTTTATGATAAATTTCTTGGTTTTTATATCGACGGGTTTTTACTGCGCGACGGCTTCGCCGATGTTTTTCAAGTTGGCAATATAATAAGCTAGGTAATGTTTGTTTGGTGTAAGGCGCGGGACACTGTTCAGCAGATGGCGGCCGGGGCTTAAATTACCCAAAGGCAAGGTTCCATAGGTCCGTAGTAGCATTCTTCCGTAAGACTTCCTGCTTTCATCTGAGTTATGTGCTATTTGGTTTCTAAGGATCTTCATGTCAGCCAGTATTCTTGTCGAAGCTGAAATTGGGTCGCATAGAGGGTACCCCTCTTTAAGATAGGTTTGGGATCTTTCAATAACGGTGTTCGGTGTTGACCAATCTAAGAATGGCATTGAAGATCTAATTAAATCTCTAGAATGGTTGTATGTCTTGGGTTTTAAAAAAGATTTTGGCTTTTTCCCAGATAGGCAAGGTTTCTCTAGTGTCGCAAGAAGAAAAATTTCCTCGATATAGTTTTCGTAAGCGCGAAAGGCTGACATGAAAAGCCCCTCGCTAAGAAGCTCAATCTGGTTCTTAGAGAATCGAGTTTCTTTCTGATTTATTTCGTCTAGTTTCGATAGCGACTTCATTTCTTTTTCGAAATCCCTATAAGCTGCAGAGATTTTTACTCTAGCCATGTCTAACCTTTGATCGCTTCAATTATCTGATCACATATGAACTGGCTTCTAAAAATTCTTCTGCTTGTGTCTGTGGTTGCTCTTCTTGAGTAGTCGATAAACTTTTGATAATTAGGGCTTTCGTCATCTTCGTCGTAGCGATAGCTTATCTCGTCAAGTCTTACTCTTGCCTTTCTTGTGTTGTTTTTTATATTTACTTTGGGTGTTTCCTCTAGTCCTTTGACGCCAGATATGAAGTGCGCTATAGAGCAAAATAGAGAATAAAATAAGTGAATTCTGCTGAAGTTGCTGTTTTTTAAGTCGAGTGCTGAATATATCTCTCCAATCACACTCATTGTCTGGTGAAAAAGCTCTTCTTTTTTTTCTAAAGGTCCTTCTTCATCTTCTAAGCGTTTATAAAGAGTTGGTATATTTTTGTTGGTCTGTATGCCGTCCACAAGAGCAACGAGCAAGTCAGATGCTAAGGTCGCCTCGGCCATCCTGGAGACTTGAGACTTGGAAAGAATTCCGGCTAAAACCCAATAATCGACATAGTCGTATCCTAGTTTGTAAGCTGTTTGTTTGAAGAAACCTAGATATTTCGCGTTGAGTTGTTCTTGGTTGTTGAGTCGAACTGAGAAGGTGTTTAATCTTGCGAAGATGTCAAGGATGTCGGCATAGGAGGCATCGAAAAGTAAGTCAACACCTACTTCGTATTTCAATATTTCATGTTTTAGTTGATCGGGAAGGCTGGAGTATTTTTTTCCAGCGTATTCGTGGTGGTGGGCTTTTGATATTTTGAATCCATCATCCAAAAATTCGAGTATTGCTCTTAATCGCTGTTGTCCATCAACAACAACGCGGATGTTTCTTGTTCCCTTTAGCTCCTGCGTTATCAAAACTTTTGGGATTGGCTTTCCGCGTATTATGGTGTCAATAAGGTAGGATTTTGCTTTTTCTCCCCACACTGAGCGTCTTTGGAATTCAGGTGACAAATCAAGTAGGCCTGATGAATCCCACTCAATGAAGTCAGATACACTGTATACTCGAGTGTCAAACTTTTTCATCTTCGCTCCTGGTGTGGGCTGAAATTAATAACATAAGAGCCAATCTAGTCTGTTCTCATGCGATTTTCTAGGATTGGCGGTTCAATGTTTAGTGCTTACATGTTTTTAAGATAATTCTTACAAGGCGAGGTGAAAAAATATTACTTTTTGCACTGTTCAGAGATGGTAGAGTTGTTCTTGGAGTATTATGTCGCCATCCGCGACCTGAAGGCGCCGCTCCTGAGTGCTGCAACACTCAGGGCGGCTAACCACAACAGACTGACAAGGAGTCTATCATGGCTAAGCGCAATCATAAGCCAGAGCATCATGTGGCTGAAACCCCCTCCAACCTTTCCTCTCGCCCTCTGCCGTATTTCCGCAAGCTGAAAGTACGTCGTGGATATTACGAACAGCCTTATAGTCCGTCGCCCTTTGGGTTGAGTTACGCACCAAAGCCGCCGGTCCCGTGGGTGTATATAGAGGGTTATTGGCTGAATCAGGCGGGGTTTGAAATCGGCACTCCGCTGGATGTGGAGGTCAGCCACGGGCGCATCGTTCTGACTGCCCGCACTTGATAAGAGGTGGAAGAAGGAGCGGGAGGCCGCTTGCGGTATGGCCTTCCGCTCTGGTCTGCTCCGCTGTCCAGGGCTACTCTGTATGAGAAGTCTTGCAACGCGGTGTAGATCGATGAGTTCAACCAAGGACATTATCAATCAGGCGCTGGACGATCTTTGGGCGGAAGAGGCGGAAGCCCGCCTTGATGCCTATGAGCGTGGGGAGATTGCTACCGTCTCCGTGCAGGAAGCGATGGCCAAGTACGATAAGGAATGAACGTCAGGATATTGGCGGTGGCTCCGGATGAACTGGATGATGCCGCCGCTTATTATGATTTGGAGCGCCCCGGTCTCGGGCGGGGGGGGCGTCTTGAGGTCCACCGCTCTTTGAACCGCATCGCCGCTTTCCCAACCGCGTATCAACCGATTTCCCGAAGAATGCGGCGCTGTCTGGTGCCGAAGTTCCCCTATGGAATCATCTATCACTAAGACCATTCGGATCGGAAAGTCCTTGTCGTAGCTTTCTCCCACCTTCATAGAAAACCGAATTATTGGCTATCGCGCCGATCATGATGACGTTCTTTTTCTACATGGCCGCCGCCCCGGCGAGATCGCCGGTTGTTTTTCCGTGTGGGCTTGGTGGCGGCTGGATAAGTCGCTGCTCTGGCTGTGGGTCGTGGAGCACCGGGCACCGGATCGGTGGGACCTGCTGAAGCCGCTGCTACAGCGGTGATCCCGAATACGTAGGAGCGGCTTTAGCCGCGATCCTCTCCGAGCCCCACCTGAAAACCCAGCACCCAACCCCGTACCGCCTGGATCGCCGGTTCCTTGAGGCGTTCTGGCGGGTAGACCAGGTGGAAGGGCTCGCCGGGCAGTTCCGGGCCGAAGGGTTCCACCAGGCGGCCGTCCGCCAGTTCCTCGGCGATCAGGGTGCGGCTCATCAGGGCGATGCCCTGGCCGCCCAGGGCGGCGGCGATGGTGTGGGTTTCGTCGGAAAACACCAGACCCTTGCTGATGTCGAGGCCGGGTACCCGGGCGAGTTTTTGCCAGGCGGGCCAGCTGAGCAGGGCGCCTTTGTGGTTGGGCGGTTCGTAGTGGATCAGGGTGGTGTCGCGCAGATCGTCATGGGTGCGCACACCCAGGGTCGGGCTGCAGGCGGGCACGAAGGTATTGTCGAACAGCTTTTCCGCACGCAGGCCGGGCCAGTGGCCGGCGCCGTAACGGATCGCCAGGTCCGCGGCCACACCATCCAGGGGTACCAGATGATGGGATATCTGCAGATTCAGGTTCAGGTCCGGGTGGGCGTCGCGCAGCTCGCAGACCCGGGGCAGCAGCCAGCGCGCCGCCACCGCCGGGATGGTGGAGAGGGTGACGGTATGCTGTTGCGGCGCCGGGCGCAGGCGCGCCACGGTGTCCGCCAGGGCATCGAAGGCGTCGCTGGCGGTGGCCAGCAGCTCGCGGCCTTGCACCGTCAGTTCCAATTGGCGGGGCTTGCGGATGAACAGTGCCAGGCCGAGTTGCTCTTCCAACTGGCGAATCTGGTGGCTGATGGCGGTGGGCGTCACCGACAGTTCCTCGGCGGCCTTTTTGGCGCTGCGGTGGCGGGCCGCCGCTTCGAAGGCGCGCAGGGCGGAAAGTGAAGGCAGTTTTCGGGCGGTCATGGCTTGGCCTGATGGATGAATTCTGTTTTGCCATTCCGGCAAGAAAAGGTCGTTTGTCGCTGAACTGAGCGTCGGTTTTCATGGTGCGGGTGTCAAGCATGGGTGAGGCAGTTTCACCCAGCTGCGAACCCGAACCGAGGCCCGAACCAAGGAGAGAACCGATGACCCGCTTACTGCATCTCGACGCCAGCCCCCGCCCCGGCCGGGCCGGGACCCATGAGCACGGCTCCCTGAGCCGCCGCCTCAGCCATCATTTTATCGAGCAGTGGAAGGCCGCCCGCCCGGAGGACCCGGTGATGCGCCGGGATCTGGGAGCGCGGCCGCCGTCGCTGCTGACGGTGGACTGGATCGAGGCCGCGTTCACGCCCGCCGAACGCCGTTCGGCGCCTATGGCGCAGGCTCTGGCGGAGAGCGATATCCTGGTGGATGAGGTGATCGCCGCGGATGTGCTGGTGTTGGGCGTGCCGCTCTATAACTTCAGCTACCCGGCGGCGTTCAAGGCCTGGATCGACCAGATCGTGCGTCTGGAACGGACCGTGAGCTTCGACGCGGAGAACACCGAGGAGCCGTTCGTGCCGCTGCTCGCGGACCGCCCACGCCATGCGGTGATTCTGGCGTCCCGGGGCGGCCACGGGCAGGGTGCCGGCGGCCCCATGGCGCACATGAACTTTCTGGAAGACAGCGTACGCACGGCGATGACTTTCATGGGCATCGAGCAGGTCCATGAAGTGGCCATCGAGTTCCAGGAGGAGGGCGGCGAACGGTTGCAACAATCCATCCGCGACGCCCTGGCGGAGGTGGAGAACCTGGTGGCCCGCCTGCAATCGGCCTCGCGGGGTCCGGTCTCGCGGGGGCGGACCTCGGTAACGCGTTGATTTAATGGATTTGGGTGCCCTGATTGACCCGCATTCCCTGCCTTAAAAGGGTGCGCTTGCCGCGTCACGCTCGAATCGCATCAGGCGTACATCCACGGTGACGGTGAGCGCTTCAAGCGCTGCCGCTCGCGCCCGGCCTTCGGCGCTGGCGCGATAGAGATGCGGGGTCATCGCCAACAGGTCGGCGATGGGTTGCGCGCCGGCCAGCTTGAGCGGATAGCGGATCGTCTCGGTCCCCAGCAAGGTAAAGCCCGGTGGCGTTTCCGGGCTGCCCGCGCGCTCCGGCTTGAGTGTCGGGTAGATGATCTCGCGCAGCTCACGCAGATGATCAAGCCCGGCATCGACCTGTAACAGCAGCCCACCGGGTTTCAGCGCGCGGGCGAACTCGTCATACATGGGAAAGCCGAACAGGCACAGCAGCCGGTCCAGCGTGGCCGACAGCACGGGGAGCCTGGCGTTGCTGCCCACCACCCAACGGGCGCGCTTATCCTGTTTCGCGGCGGCCAGCACCGCCGGCTTGGAAATATCCAACCCGAGCAGTGCCAGGGGCGGCTTTCCGTCGGCGAAACGGGCCAACTCCCGCAGATAGTGGCCCTCGCCGCAACCGGCATCGAGGCAGTGAGCCATCGCATCGGCGGGTAGCCCTTCCAGCGCCGCGCGGCTTACCGCTTCGGCAATCGGCCGGTAATGACCGGCGGCGAGAAAGCGCTGACGGGCCGCCACCATATCCGTGCTGTCGCCGGGGTCCCGTGAACGCTTGCGCTGGACCGGCAGCAGGTGAACGTAGCCCTGGCGGGCGATATCGAAACTGTGGCCGCTGGCGCAGCACCAGGTGCGGTCACATTGCCGCAGTGGCTCGCCATCCAACGGGCAGGCCAGCGCCTGAAAAGGGGTAATGTTCATGGTTGGCCGTGCGCCCTGCGTAATGCTACGAAGAGCCCATCCAATAAACGGGCCCTGACAAGCTCCATTCTACCCTGTCTGGTGGGGTCGGACCTCGGGCTGGTGGGGTCGGACCTCGGCAACCCTTTGATTTAACAGAGGCCGATGCCCTTATTGGCCCGCATTTTCTGCCTTACGAGGCTTTTTTGGGGAGCAAATCGATGCTTTTAGCGGACGGCTGCTCTCTTAGACGCCGTTTTCGGGCCCCATATAGGCGTTCTAAGGGCCAAAAACCCGCTTAAAAATCGGGAAAGTACTTATGAATCAATAAGTAGCCGAGGTCCGACCCCGTCTAGCCCCTAACCGTAGCCCCGTCTAGCCGTCTAGGGGAGGGCGATCCAGATCATCAGGAGGCCGGCGGCGAGGCCGAGGAAGAACAGGCCCCAGAGGGTGCCGATGTTGGTTTCGTCGCCGAATTTGTCGGAGAGTTTGATGGCGCGGGCGAACAGGGCGATGCCGGACACGGCGCCCAGGATCAGCAGCGCCAGGCCGACGATCAGCAGAATAATGTCAAAGGTTGTCATGGCGGTCCTTATTCCACGTCGAATTCGCGCACGCCTTTGGCGGTGCGACATTCTTCCACGTACTGGCGCAGTTTCTCGCGCAGTTCCTCGCCGTTCTCGATGGCCCTGATGACCACCACCGGGCTGGTGCGGTCGGAGGTCCGCAGGATCACGTTGCCAAGGGAAAACAGCCGCAGGAAGAAGGGCTCTTCAAACTGATAGTCGCGGACCCGGTAGAGTTCCAGTTCGTTGGTTTTGCGGTTGAGCACGCCGTAGCGGGTGCGCAGCCGCTGGGTGGTGAGCTCGTACTTGGTGTACTTCACCTCCAGCCAGCGCCACAGGGCGATGAACAGGGGAATCACCAGAAAGAACAGCAGCCCGCACACAATGAAAGTGCCCAGGTTGACCACCTGGGAAGGGGTGCCGTACCAAACGTCCTTTTCTTCGCGCATGACCATCTCTTTGTCTTCGATAGCCGGTTTGTACCATTGAAGGGCGCCGGACTCGACCGGTGTTTCGCTTTTTGCGGTGAAATTTTGCCGGATTTGACGCCGCAACCGACCGGTCAGGGGCGGGCGCCCCGATGAAACAAGAGGGTGCCGGCGGCCACCAGCGCCACCGCCAGCCCGAGAAATGGCGGCGGCGCTTCGCCCAGGGCGAGGATGGCGATCAGGGTGCCGACCACGGCGGCCACGGTGCCGATCTGGCTGAGATAGACCGGCCCGGCCATCTTCTGCAGCACAAAATAGAACGAGTAGAGCACTGCGAACACCGCCACCTCGATCCACAGCAGCAGCGTGGTTTCGCGGCTGGCCAGCAGTTCGCCGCTGCGTCCCGGCTCCAGCAGCAGCACGCAGGGCACCAGCATCAGGGCGGCGCCGATCTCCATCAGGCCGGCCAGGAACAACGGCGAGGTGTTGGCCGGCCAGCGCAGGGAGCGGTACACATTGCCGGCGGCCAACATCATCGGCATGGCCAGCACCAGCAGCGCCCAGCCCGGCGAGGCGCTGGCGTTGCCGGCCTTGGCGGCGGCCAGCAGCAGCCCCCCGGCGAGCCCCAGGGCGACGCCGGTGAGCCGCGGCAGCCGTATCCGTTCCAATCGCATCACGGTGGCGATGATCCAGGTGAACAGCACCGGGAAGGCAAAGCTCATGGACAGGTAGCCGGCGCCCACATGGCGCACCGCCAGAAAGCCCAGGGCGGTGGGCGCCGCCAGCAGAAAGCCGGACACCAGACCGTATTCCAGGGTGCGCCGGTTGATCGGCATGGGCTGGCGGGCCAGGGCGGTGAGGCCGATCAGGATCAGGCCGGCGCCGCCGATGCCCACCATCAGAAAGGTGAGCCGGGGCGCGCCGGCCTGGTCCGCCAGCTTGGCCAGGATCAGCGACAGGCCGAGGAAGGTGCCGACCAGCAGCAGGCAACCGAAGGCGGCCGGTCCGGCCCTGCCGGTGCCGGGCAGGTTGGACATGATCCTCTCCATGGCGTTAGAGAAAAAATGGCATTAGAGAATAAAAAAGGCGCGCCACCGGGGCGCGCCAAGAGGGTTACACGGGATAGACCAGGTCATTGTTCAGCAGCAGGTTGTCGTAGATCGCCCGCCGTTCCTGGAGCTTCAGTTCGCCGTTCTCGAATACGAACCGGTCCAGGTAGCAGCCCACCTGGTGCAGGGTGGCGGTGGGCTGGTCCATCAGAACCTGGGTGAGCATGTAGTTGGCGCCGGCGACGATGGTGCCGTCGTCCTGGGGCTCGGCGTAGGTGTTGGTGACGAAGTGGCGCAGGTAGCGGGGCGCGAACATGGAGGTTTCCAGGATCGCCAGGGCGCGGTCCTTGAGCATGCCCTTGCCTTCGCAATAGACCAGACCCACGGGCAGTTTGGCGTCGTGGTTTTCACGGCCGGACACCACGTAGCAGGCGTCCTCGGTGAAGAACTCCACCCAATCGTGCAGGCGCCCGTCGTCCAGGGCGCGGCAGTAGTCGGTGTTGAAACGCTCGATGGCGTGCACCAGTTGTCCCTGGTCGAGCCCGGGAGCGGCCTGGTCTTTCTTGATCGCTTCCATAAAAGTCTCCCTTATTCGATGTCCAGGGCCCGGCGCCAGCTTTGGTACATGGCGCGGATGGCGGATTCGGAAATCAGCGTGTCGGCGGTGCCGGCGGGGGTGTCCGGGTCCAGCGCCACCAGGTGCTCGCCCGGTTGGGTGCGCTTCATGCCGTCCTGGACGAACTTGATCGCTTCGTTGTCCTCCAGGCCGAGGAAGCCGGCCGGGCCCATCAGGTTGCCCTGGCGCAGCCGGTGGCGGGTCATTTCCTCGTCGTCGTCGGCGAAGCCGAACATGGTCCAGTTCATCACGAACTCGTCGGGGCCGCTGGGCACGATCTGGCGCACGCCCAGGGTGTTCATTTCCCGCTGCACGATCAGGTTCGGCCAGACGGTGAGCATGGTCACGCTCCACTCCGAGTTGAACTCGGGGATAAAGTTGAGCATGTCCTCACGCTCCAGCTGGAACTCCGGCCGGTAGGCGCGCATCTCCTTGCGGTTTTCCTCACTGACGTTGGTGCCGTCGCTCTTCGCCGACGCCATGGCACCGTGCAGGCCGGTCTCGTCGCAGATCATCTGCGATTTGTTGCCCGCCACCAGCAGACCGAAACTGACCAGGAAGGTGTGCAGCAGGGTGGCGTGGTAGGGGTCCTTCAGATTCTCATGGTAGAGCTTCCAGTTGCCGGGCAGGGAGTTGCGGTAGTAGCCCAGCAACTTCAGCTCGCGGCCGTCGAAGGTGGCGTCGAACTCACGCAGCATGTCCGGCCCCAGATAGTCCTCCAGCGGTTTCATGTCGTGATCGAAGGACGCGAACACCACGCCGTGGCGGGTGGTGACCTTGAGCTTGGTGGGGCCGTGGTCGCAGGTCTTGAAGTCCTTGGGCATGCCGCCCTTGCCGTCCACGCCGCGCCGGAACGGCACGCCCGCCAGATTGCCCTTCAGGTCGTAGGACCACTGGTGGTAGGGGCAGACAAATTCTTCCGTATTGCCGCGCAGGTCGCGGCAGAACTGGGCGGCCCGGTGCGAGCAGCGATTGACGAACACATTGATGCCACCGTCTTCGTCGCGGCTGACCACCACCGGCGTCGGGCCCACGTTGCTTTGTTTGAAATCGCCGGCGTTGGGGATTTCCACTTCCAGGGCCACGTAGTTCCAGGTCGGGCCGTGGAAGATTCGTTCCACTTCCAGTTCGAAAATGTAGGGGTCGGTGTACACCCAGTCCGGCACGCGGGTCAGACCTTCCCGGGGCCAGACGTAGTAGTTGGACAGATCGCTCATCGTTCCTCTCCGGAGTGGGGCGGGCAGTCGTGCATCACCGGCGGCGCCGGCGGTGTTTTCCAGAAGGCGATTCAAGGCGTCCACGGAAAGCCCGTGGCGCAGCCATTCACGGCCACGGCGAATGGCACCGGGATCGTTGAATGCGATTACTCCGGTGAGGCGTTCGCCGTTGTGGAAATACAGGGTTTCGGAACCGTTCGCTCCCGGTCTGGCGACCATCTGGTCGTCCGCCGTGGGCAGGCCCAGCATCTGGATGTTGTGCCCGAACTGGTCGCTCCAGAACCAGGGCACGGCGTCGTGGGCGGTGTCCTGCCCGGCCATGGTGCGGGCGGCGGCGGCGGCCTGTTCCTGGGCGTTTTGCCAGGACTCCAGCCGCAGCAGGGTGCCGTCCTCGCGGCGGGTGACGGCCACATCGCCGGCGGCGAATACGCCCTCCAGGCCGGTGCGGCCGAAACGGTCCACCACGATGCCGTTTTCGATTTCCAGGCCCAGGCTCTCCGCCAGGGCGGTTTCCGGAATCACGCCGATGCCGACCAGGACGCTGTCCGCCTGGAGGGTGTCGCCGTTATTCAGTTTGAGGGCCACGCCGCCGTCGGCGGCTTCAAAAGCGGTGGTCTGCACATCGGTGAGGATGCGCACGCCGTTCCGTTCCGCCAGCTTGTGCACGCGCAGCGCCGCCATCGGATGCAGCGCCCGGCTGCAGATGCGCGGCGCGGCCTCCACGAGGGTCACTTCGCAGCCCCGTTGGCGGGCGGCGGAGGCCACTTCCAGACCGATAAAGCCGCTGCCGATGATGGCGATGTGCCGGCCGTTCTGAAGAGCGCGCTTGAAGGCGATGGCGTCTTCCAGGGTGCGCAGGCTGTGCACCGCGGACAGGTCGGCCCCCGGGATCGGCAGCGGCCTCGGCGAGGCACCGGTGGCCAGCAGCAGTTGGTCGTAGGCGTGGGTTTGGCCGTCGCTGGCGGTGAGCGTTTTCCGTTCCGCGTCGATGGCGGTCACGGCCACGCCCAGGTGCAGCTCGATGTGCAGTTGCTCCGCCGCCGGCCCGTCCAGCAGGGTGGGCCCGTGAAGCGGCGCTTCACCGAGCAGGATCGCCTTGGACAGGGGCGGGCGCTCGTAGGGCAGCGCCTGTTCGCGGGCAAACAGCTTCACGGTGCCGGTAAAGCCTGCGTCGCGCAGGGCGCGGGCGGCGCTGGCCGCGGCCTGGCCACCGCCGACGATGGCGAAGCAGCGCTGATCGCGCTCCTCGGCCATGGCGATGCGGTTGTCGGCGGGCGCCTCGCTGATCTCGGCGGGGCGGGTCACGTCCACGAACACCTGGCCGTCTTCCACCTTCACCGCGTAGGTTTCCAGATCCTTGCTCACCGGGCCGGACAGGGCTTTGCCGGTGCGCACGTCGAACACCGCCTGATGCAGGGGGCATTCCACGCAGCCGTTCTCCACGAAGCCGTCGCTGAGCAGCGCGTACTGGTGGGTGCAGATATTGCCGGTGGCGAGATAGTCCTCGCCGAACCGGTAGAGCGCCACCGCGACGTTATCGATGGTAACGGCCATGACGCCGCCGTCCGGGGACAGTGCGTCGGCGCCCTTCACTGGGGTCCAGGTCATGGTGATCAACCTCGCAATTTAATCAGTATACTTCCTAATAATTCAAAAAAAGTCCACCTTCTTACCCGGCTCTTTAATTGAGCAGACCGGGCAGGAAGGTGGAGACGGACGGAAACAGGGTCACCAGCAGCAACACCGTCAGGTTGACCAGCAGGAACGGCCAGACCCCGGCGATGATTTCGGTGACCGGCACGCGCAGCGCGCTGGAGGCGACGAACAGATCCAGGCCGAACGGCGGCGTGATGGTACCGATGGCCACGTTCAACACCACGATGATGCCGAACTGCACCGGGTCCACGCCCAGGGCCATGGCCACCGGCGCGAGCACGGGAACCAGCACGATCTGCATGGACACCGGGTCCATGAACATGCCGGCGATCAGGAACACCACATTGACGATCAACAGAAACTGCAGGGCGCTGATGTCGGCGCCGGCGATAAAGGCGCCGATGGCCGCCGGCACGCCGGCCACGGTGACCAGATAGCTGGCGAAGCTGCCCACCGCCAGAATGATGAACAGGGTGGTGGTGATCAGCGCCGAGGACTCGGCCACCCTGGCCACGCCATTCCAGCTCAGCGCCCGGGTGATCAGGGTCTCCACCAGCAGGGCGTAGAGGGCGGCCACGGCGGCGGCCTCGGTGGTGGTGAACAGGCCGCTGTAGATACCACCGAGAATAATGATCGGCATACCGATGGGCAGCAGCGCCGCTTTCACCGCTTTGCAGCGTTGTTCGCGGCTGGCTTTTTCGCCGAGCCGCGAGGTTTCCTTGCGGCTTTTCAGATGCACGTAAACGGTGAAGGCGCCGGCCAGCACGGTGCCCACGGCCAGGCCGGCGGCGAACAGATCGATGATCGAGGTGCCGGTGAGCCAGCCGTAGATAATCAGCGTGATGCTGGGCGGCACCAGCAGCGAGATTTCCGCGGTGGCGACGATCAGGCCCACCGCGAAGGAACGGCTGGCGCCGGTGGCGATCAGTCGCGGAAACAGAATCTTGCCCAGGCCGGCCACGGTGGCCGGCGCCGAGCCGCTCACCGCGCCGAACGCGAAACAGGCGCCGGTGGTGGTGTGGCTGAGCCCGCCACGGCGATGGCCGATAAAGGCTTCGACCATGCCGGTCAGGCGCGCGGCGATGCTGCCGCGCGCCATCAGCTCGGCGGCGAACACGAACAGCGGAATCGCCAGCAGAGTGGATTGATTGATGCCGCCGATCATCTTCTGAACCATGACGATGTCCGGCAGGTTTTCCAGGAACAGGTGTTTGCCCACCAGCCCGGATACGCCCAGCACCAGGAAAATTTCCGCGCCGGCCACGAACAGGGCCACGGCGACGACGGTGATCAGAACAGACTTCATGAAAGGGTCCTCGGCCGTCGGGGTCAGTCGGCGCTGTCGAGCGCCGGCCGGTGCGTGGGGAACAGAACGTAGCGCACGTAGCGCAGTGTCAGCAGCACCATGCCCAGGGGCAGGGCGGCGTACAGCCAGCCCATGGACACGTCGAGGGTGTTGCTGACCTGGCCGGTGGCGATGATGCGCTGCAGGAACTGCCAGCCGAGCACGGTCATGTAGGCGCAGAACAGCGCGCCGATCAGGTCCAGCACGCGCTGTATCCAGACCAGCAGCGAGGCACCGATAAACCGCTGCAGCAGGTTCATGGACACGTGCCGGCCTTTGTCCATGGTGTAGCCGAGACTGACGCACACCAGCCACACCAGGATGAAGCGGGACAGCTCGTCGACGCCGTCCAGGTGCCGGGCCAGGCCGGGGGCCAAGTTATGCAGCAGCACATTGATGCCGTAAAGAATCGGCAGCGCCAGCATCAGGCACACCAGCAGCGCGCGCTCCACGCCGGCCAGGGCGCTCCAGAGTTTTGTCCACATCGTCCCGCTCCCGGCGCGCCGTTATTCGGTGATGTCGCTGTACACGCTTTCGTACAGGTCGATCAGCGTCTGGCCCTTGTCGCCGGCCTGGTCCAGGAAGGCGTCCCGGGCGGCGGGGTACATTTTCTCCCGCAGGGCCTGCTGCTCGGCGTCGTCCAGCTCATTGATGGTGAGGCCGGCGGCTTTGATTTCTTCCAGGGCCTGCTTCTGGTTCTCGCCTTTCACCTTGGCCAGTTCCAGGGCGTTATCGACGAACACCTGACGCACGGTTTTCTTGTCCGCGTCGGACAGGCCGGCCCAGAAGGTGGGGCTGAACAGCACCACGTTTTCCACCACGCCGTGGGCGGACAGCAGCAGGTATTTCTGAACTTCGTGGAATTTCATGCGGGCGATGGAATCGAGCGGGTTTTCCTGCCCGTCCACCACGCCGGTTTGCAGGGAGGTGTACACATCACCGAACGGAATCGGCATGGCCTGGGCGCCCACGGCTTCGAACTGGGCGCGCAGTACGCGGGAATCCATGATGCGGAATTTCTGACCCTTGAAATCGCCGATGCCTTCCAGCTTCTTGTTGGAGGTGAAGTGCTTGAAGCCGCCGGGCCACAGGGCCACCGCTTCGAAGCCTTTTTCCTTGAAGGAGTCCAGCAGGGCGCGGCCGAACTCGCTCTTGCGCAGGGCGTTGGCTTGGTCGTCGCTGGTGGGGATCAGGTAGGGGATGTCGAGGATCGACACCAGCGGATTGAAGCCGCCAATGAACGCGGCGGGCACCACCACGGCGTCCTGCATGCCGAGCTGAACCGCCTCGGTCATGGCGCGGGCGTTGCCGAGCTGGGAGGAGGGGAATACGGAGAATTCCACCCGCCCGTCGGTGCGTTCGGCGATCTGTTCGGCGCTCAGTTTGAGTACCTGGTCCAGGGGCTGGCCGGAGGCCTCCACATGGCCGATGCGGGCGGCGGCGTGACCGATGCCGGGCAGGGTCAGAGCCAGGGTGGTGGCGAGCAGAATAGCGTGGCGTAAGGCTGCGTATGCTTTCATTTTTTCAGTACCTGTACAGAGTGTGACCTTCCCCCCGAAATTAAGACCATGAAGACGATGAGATTTCCAGTTACCCTG